>JAPZRU010000003.1 GCA_027531255.1 Steroidobacteraceae bacterium
GAGCAGGCGAATCGCGGTCGGCCTAACCCCCGCGATGTCGCCGAGCAGGCGAATCGCGGTCGGCCTAACCCCCGCGATGTCGCCGAGCAGGCGAATCGCGGTAATGGTGGGTGCTGAGGGGATCGAACCCCCGACCCTCGCCTTGTAAGGGCGACGCTCTACCGCTGAGCTAAGCACCCCCGAGGCGAACCGCCCTTGCGGGTGCTTCGCCGGACGGCCGTGTCACGCGGCCGCCCCGGGAAGGCGCGGAAATATACCGGACGCCCCGCGCCTAGCCAAGCACCGGGAAAGCGGTCGGCCCCCTTTTTCCATCCTGCGGAAAAAGGGGGCCGACCCCTTTTTCCGCGGAACGTGGCAGGTCCACATCAATGCGCGGGCAGCGGCTTCGGCTTGGCCTTGCCCTTGCCGCCCTTCTTGTCCGCCGTGGCGGTCTGCACCGGCTTGCCCGTCGCCGGTGCGCCGTCGGCGTCGCGCGCCGCGCTCGCGGGCAGCGGGCTGCGCTCCAGCGCGACCTCGAGCACCTCGTCGATCCACTTCACCGCGCGGATCTCGAGCTTGTCCTTGATGTTGTCGGGGATCTCGGCGAGGTCCTTCTCGTTCTCCGCCGGGATCAGCGCGACCGCGATGCCGCCGCGGTGCGCCGCGAGCAGCTTCTCCTTCAGGCCGCCGATCGGCAGCACTTCGCCGCGCAGCGTGATCTCGCCGGTCATCGCGACGTCGGCGCGAACCGGGATCTTGGTCAGCGCCGAGACCAGCGCCGTGCACATGCCGATGCCCGCGCTCGGACCGTCCTTCGGCGTCGCGCCCTCGGGCACGTGCACGTGCACGTCGTTCTTCTGGTAGAACTCGGCGTCGAGCCCGAACAGTTCCTGCCGGCTGCGCACGACCGTCATCGCGGCCTGGATCGACTCCTGCATCACCTCGCCGAGCTGGCCGGTGTACTGCAGCTTGCCCTTGCCCGGCACCACCGCGGACTCGATCGTCAGCAGTTCGCCGCCGACCTCCGTCCACGCGAGGCCCGTGACCTGGCCGATGCGGTTCGCCTCCTCCGCCTTGCCGAAGCGGAAGCGCTTCACGCCGAGGAACTTGTCGAGGTTGCCCGGCTCGACCGTCACCGGCTTCGCGGCCGGGTCGAGCAGCAGCTGCTTGACCGCCTTGCGGCAGAACTTCGAGACCTCGCGCTCGAGGTTGCGCACGCCCGCCTCGCGCGTGTAGTGCCGCACGATGTCGGTGAGCGCCTCGTCCCTCACCACCAGCTCGTCCTCCTGCAGGCCGTTCAGCTTGGCCTGCTTCGGCACGAGGTAGCGGCGCGCGATGTTCATCTTCTCGTCTTCCGTGTAGCCGGCGAGACGGATGACTTCCATGCGGTCGAGCAGCGGCGCCGGGATGTTCAGCGTGTTCGCGGTGCAGACGAACATCACCTCGGAGAGGTCGTAGTCGACCTCGAGGTAGTGGTCCGCGAAGGTCGCGTTCTGCTCCGGGTCGAGCACCTCGAGCAGCGCCGAGCTCGGGTCGCCGCGGAAGTCCATCGACATCTTGTCGATCTCGTCGAGCAGGAACAGCGGATTGCGCACGCCGGTGCGGACCATGTTCTGGATGATCTTGCCGGGCATCGAGCCGATGTAGGTGCGGCGGTGGCCGCGGATCTCGGCCTCGTCGCGCACGCCGCCGAGGCTCATGCGCACGAACTTGCGGTTGGTCGCCTTCGCGATCGACTGGCCGAGCGAGGTCTTGCCGACGCCCGGCGGGCCGACCAGGCAGAGGATCGGGCCGCGCAGGTTCTGCACGCGCGCCTGCACCGCGAGGTACTCGACGATGCGCTCCTTCACCTTCTCGAGGCCGAAGTGGTCCTCGTCCAGCACCTTCTGCGCGTCCGCGATGTCGAGGCGCACCTTGGTGCGCTTCTTCCACGGCGTCTTCGTGACCCAGTCGATGTAGTTGCGCACGACGGTCGCTTCCGCGCTCATCGGCGACATCAGCTTCAGCTTGTTGAGCTCCGCGGTGGCCTTCTCGCGGACCTCCTTCGGCATGCCGGCCTTCCTGATGCGCTTCTCGATCTCCGCGAGCTCGTTCGGCGCGTCCTCGAGCTCCCCGAGCTCCTTCTGGATCGCCTTCATCTGCTCGTTCAGGTAGTACTCGCGCTGGCTCTTCTCCATCTGCTGCTTGACGCGCCCGCGGATGCGCTTCTCGATCTGCAGCACCTCCATCTCGCCCTCGACGAGGGCGAGGATGTGCTCGAGGCGCTTGCGCACGTCCTGGATCTCCAGGACCTTCTGCTTCTCGCCGAGCTTCAGCGCCATGTGCGCGGCGACGGTGTCCGCGAGCCGGCCGGGCTGCTCGATGCCGGCCAGCGAGGTCAGCACCTCGGGCGGCACCTTCTTGTTCATCTTCACGTACTGCTCGAACTGGCTGATGACCGAGCGCGTCAGCACGTCGATCTCGCGCTCCTCGTAGTTCTCGACGTCGGCGAGCGGCGCGAGGAAGGCGGCGAAGAAGTCCGCGGCCACGAGGCGCTCGACGCGCGCGCGGCCGGCGCCCTCGACCAGCACCTTGACGGTGCCGTCCGGGAGCTTCAGCAGCTGGAGGATCGTCGCGACGGTGCCGATGCGGTAGAGATCGTCCGCCTTCGGGTCGTCGACGTCGGCCTGCTTCTGCGCGACCAGGAGGATCTGCTTGTCGCTGCGCATCGCCTGGTCCAGCGCAAGGATGCTCTTCTCGCGGCCGACGAACAGCGGGATGACCATGTGCGGGTAGACGACCACGTCGCGCAGCGGCAGCACGGGGATCGGCTGCGGGGCGTCGGTGTCGGGGTCGCGGGTCGTTTCGTTCACGGGGCGTCCTTGGGCGGAAACGGGGGCGATGTTCGTGGCGCCGAACCGGGCTCGGCGTCTCGGTCGACCCGGCTGCGTCGACCGTCGAGCCGGTTTGCGAGGGGGGTGCGTCGCCGGCGGAATCGAGGATAGCGCAAGTGCGCTCGGGCGCACCGCCTGCGGTGCGCGTGAAGGAGTTAAGTCAGCTTAAGGAAGACCCTGAATCGCGTGGGGAAAGCGCAGCCATCAGGGCGGGCTGGCGCGCCACGTCGGGGTAGGCGGCGGCGAGCGTGACAGCGCCGCGCGCGAGGCGGCTGGACCAGGCTTTGCCGCGGGAGTGGGCGTCCTCGGCCGCGGCCTCGGCGCGCGAGCGCTGGAGAGGCCAGAGGTAGGCCAGCAGGTGCGCAGCCTGCGCGACGTCCTTCCGGGCCTTGATGCCCGAGGAGCTGCGACGCTCCCCCGCGATGATCAGCTTGTGTATCGCATAGCGCGCCGGATCGGGGAGGTTGACGACGACCGCGCCCTCCTCCGCGAACAGCACCGCCTGCCCGACGCCTTCCAGCGCGAACTCCATGAAGCGCAGCGGCTGGAGCGTGACGTGCAGACGCGGGTGCTCGAAAGGCGCATTGCCGCCATGGTGAAGCGTGGTGAGAAAGTCGAGCCGGAACCCGGGTTCGCGTGGGATCAGGAATCCGGCGCCCTTGTCGGTGCCGAGCGCGCCGATCGGGAGAAAGCCCATCTCGAGCGAGGCGATCGCATCGGCGGTGCGGACCTCGACGGTGCTCGGCAGCAGGATCGAGACGGACTTGCCGGCGTGCGCGAAATCCACGTCCTGCGTCCTCGCCGCATCGTGCCAACGCACGCCGAGCTGGTTCGCGAAGCTGAGGAAGGCGTGCGTGCCGACCAGCACGCCGCCGGCCGCGAAGAAGCCGTAGTCGGCGAGGCGGCGTATCACGCGGTAGTGGCGCGGCAATGCCCCGGCGCAGCCGAGCGCGAGCGCGGATCGCGCCAGCGGCTGCAGCGAGTCGGCGGTGCCGGGCTCGGCCTTGCGCTGCATCAGGCGCTGGACGGGCTCGCCGTCGGGGCCCACGTAGACCTGGCGCAGCTTCCCTGAAGGTTCCGTGTACTGGTAGTACCAGTACACGCGCCCGCGCACAGTCTTGGCGGCGAACGAGCCCTTCAGGTCCGCGACGGAGCGCAGGTGTTCCGCGGCCAGAGCCGCGTCCAGCAGCTGGGCGTAGGCGGTCTGCGCCGTAAGCGTCAGGTCCGTGTAGAGGCTTGCCACCGGGTGGTTATACTGAAATTCACGTGCCGTTAGTATAACGACGTACAGCACCGTCGCCATCAACGAAAAGGGCGAACCGGTCGCCCGATCCGCCCTTTCCGATCGACCCCGCGGAAACTGGGGCCCGACCCGCTTTCAGGAGATGGCCCTTTCCGGGAAAACCAGCGTCCCCGTTACGAGGCGGCGCGGCGTTCCTCGGGCTTGGCCTCGTCGCTGCGGTAGACGATGTAGGGGCGCGACTCGCCGCCGATGACGGCCTCGTCGATGACCACCTTGCCGACGTTGCGCAGGCTAGGCAGGTCGTACATGGTGTCGAGCAGCACGTTCTCGAGGATCGTGCGCAGCCCGCGGGCACCGGTCTTGCGCTGCATCGCCTTGCGGGCGACGGCGCGCAGGGCCGACTCCGTGAACTCGAGCTCGACGCCCTCCATGTCGAACAGCTTGCGGTACTGCTTCGACAGCGCGTTGCGCGGCTCCATCAGGATCGAGATCAGCGCGTTCTCGTCCAGCTCCTCGAGCGTCGCGACCACCGGCAGGCGGCCGACGAACTCCGGGATCAGGCCGAACTTGATGAGGTCTTCCGGCTCGACCTCGTGGTAGACGTCGTTGCCGTGCTTGCGCTCGGCCGGACCCTTGACCTCGCTGGTGAAGCCGATGCCGCCCTTCGTGGTGCGGTTCTGGATGATCTTCTCGAGGCCCGCGAACGCGCCGCCGCAGATGAACAGGATGTTGCCCGTGTCCACCTGCAGGAACTCCTGCTGCGGGTGCTTGCGGCCGCCCTGCGGCGGCACCGAGGCGACCGTGCCCTCGATCAGCTTCAGCAGCGCCTGCTGCACGCCCTCGCCCGAGACGTCACGCGTGATCGACGGGTTGTCGCTCTTGCGCGAGATCTTGTCGATCTCGTCGATGTAGACGATGCCCGTCTGCGCCTTCTCGACGTCGTAGTCGCACTTCTGCAGGAGCTTCTGGATGATGTTCTCGACGTCCTCGCCGACGTAGCCGGCCTCGGTGAGGGTGGTCGCGTCCGCGATCGTGAACGGCACGTTCAGCAGGCGCGCGAGCGTTTCCGCCAGCAGCGTCTTGCCGGAGCCGGTGGGGCCGATCAGCAGGATGTTGCTCTTCGCGAGCTCGACTTCATCGCGCGCGGCGTGCGTGCGACGTTCGCCGGTGCGCGTCTGCAACCGCTTGTAGTGGTTGTAGACCGCGACCGAGAGCACCTTCTTGGCGCGCTCCTGGCCGATGACGTATTCGTCCAGGACCTTCTTGATCTCGTGGGGCTTCGGGAGCTTCTCGCGGGTGCGTTCCGCCTTCTCCTCGAGTTCCTCACGGATGATGTCGTTGCAGAGCTCGACGCACTCGTCGCAGACGAACACCGACGGACCGGCGATCAGCTTCCGCACCTCGTGCTGGCTCTTGCCGCAGAAGGAGCAGTACAGCAGCTTGCCGTCGTCGTGCTTGCCCCTGGGATCGTCGCTCATTAGGGTCCTCGGCTGCTCGTCGTGCCGGCCCGGGGTAGCCGGGCGGACTCAGGGTATATAACACGCGCTCGGAGGGGGCGCAAAAACGCACTCCTCCGTCCCGGAACTCGTTCCGACCGCCCTGCGGACCCCGTCCCTGCCGGGCCGCGAGTGCCGCGCGCGATGCCGCGGCACGTCGTTCCCGCTGCGCACCGGCCTCGTGCCCGGGCCGTGGGCTTCGTCACGCCTTCCTGTCGGCCGAGGCGCCCGTATGATGAGCGCCGGGCAGCTCGACGCGGGACGCGAGCACGTGGTCGATGATGCCGTAGGACTTGGCCTGCTCCGCCGACATGAAGTTGTCGCGGTCGGTGTCGATCTTGATCTTGTCCATCGGCTGGTTCGTGTGCTTCGACAGGATGCGGTTCAGGCGTTCCCGCATCTCGAGGATCTCGCGGGTGTGGATCTCGATGTCGGTCGCCTGGCCCTGGAAGCCGCCGAGGGGCTGGTGGATCATCACGCGCGAGTGCGGCAGGCAGTAGCGCTTGCCGGCCGCACCGCCCGCGAGCAGCACCGCGCCCATGCTGGCCGCCTGCCCGATGCAGATGGTCGTCACGTCCGGCTTGATGAACTGCATCGTGTCGTAGATCGCGAGGCCCGAGGTCACCACGCCGCCCGGCGAATTGATGTAGAGCGCGATGTCCTTGTCCGGGTTCTCGGACTCCAGGAACAGCAGCTGGGCCACGATCAGGTTAGCCATGTGGTCCTCGATCGGACCCACGACGAAGATCAGTCGCTCCTTCAGGAGGCGCGAGAAGATGTCGTAGGCGCGCTCGCCGCGGGCGGTCTGCTCGACGACCATCGGCACCAGGTTCAGGGCTTTTTCGATCATCTCGGTGTCCTCGGGACGCGTTGCTTACGGCGTCGGGTGGGGCGGCCTGCGGCGTGGAACCTACGTGGGGGCCGCGGCGCGCATCCCAAGGGGGATTCGCGCCGGCGCCCCCGGCGGGTTCAGCCGCCGAAGTTCATCAGGTCCTTGAAGCTGGTCGGCTGCTCGGTGACCTTCACCTTGGCCGTCAGCCAGTCGACGACCTGGTCCTCGAGTACCACCGCCTCGAGCTGCGACAGGAGCTCGCGGTTGTCGCGGATCTGGCGCGCGGCGTCCTCGGGGTCCGGGTATCCGGCGGCCGCGGACTCGATGCGCTCCTCGAGGCGCGCGGCGTCCACGCGGACGCCCTCGCGGCGGATGATCTCGCCGATCAGGATGCCGAGCGCGACGCGCCGGCGCGCGGTGGCCTCGAACGGCTCGCGCGGCGGCGCTTCCTTCAGCTGCTTCGGATCCGCGCCCATGCGGCGCAGCCAATCCACCTGCAGCTCGCGCACCTGCGACTCGAGCGCTGCCGTCGGCACTTCGACCGGGTTCGCCTCGAGCAGCTTGTCCATCAGCTGGGTCTTCAGCCGCGAGCGGATCGTGTTCTCCAGCTCGCGCTTCATGTTCTCCTCGACTTCCTTCTGCAGCTGCACGACGCCACCGTCGGCGACGCCGAACGCGCGGCAGAACTCCTCGTCGACCGGCGGCAGTTCCTTCTGCTGGACGTCCTTCACGGTGACGGTGAACTCGGCGGTCCTGCCCGCGAGTTCGGCCTTGCCGTAGTCGTCCGGGAACTTCACCGGGAAGGTGCGGGTGTCGCCCCTGGAGACGCCCTGCAGGCCGGCCTCGAAATCCTTCAGCATGCGGCCGCCGCCGAGGAGCACCGGCACGGCCTGCGCGGTGCCGCCCTCGAACGCGATGCCGTCGAGCTTCCCCTCGAAGTCCACGGTGACGCGGTCGCCGTCCTGCGCCGGGCGCGTGGCCTCGACGTAGTTCGGGCGCTGGCCGCGCAGGTTCTCGATCATCGCCTCGACGTCCGCCGCCGTGACCTCGGCGACCGGCTTCACGACGAAGATGGACTCGAGGCCCTTGATCTCGACCTCGGGGTAGACCTCGAACACCGCGGCGTAGCGGAGGTCCTGGCCCATCGTCATCGACAGCGGCTCGATGCGGGTGCCGCCGACCGGGTTGAGCCGCTGCTGCTCGAGCGCCCGGGCGAGGCTCTGGCGCACGACGTCGCTCGTGACCTCTTCCTGGATCTGCGGGCCGAACTGGCGGCGGACGACGTTGAGCGGCGCCTTGCCGGGGCGGAAGCCCTTGAGCCGCGCGGTGCGGCTGAACGACTTGAGGCGCGCCTCGTAGGCCTGCTCGACCTCGGCCGCGGGCACGGAAACCTCGACGCGGCGCTCGAGCGAGCCCGTGTTCTGTACCAACACCATCATGGACTTACGATCCTCGAAGTCTGGGTTCGACTGGTGCGAAAGGAGGGACTCGAACCCTCACGGGTTGCCCCACTGGAACCTAAATCCAGCGCGTCTACCAGTTCCGCCACTTTCGCGTGGGAGGCGCGCGCCGGCGCGTCGCCCGGGGGGGAACGCGGGATTATAGCGGCTCGAGGGTGGTCCCGCAGCGGACCGGAGGGTCCGGGGCGATGACGGCGGCCCGGGGTCAGGCCTGCGGGTCGTCCGGTGGGAAGCGCCGGACCGGGCGCCCGGCGGTCGCGGCGCGGTCGTCCGCTTCCGACTCCGCCCGCTCGCGACGCGCGCGCACCCAGGCCACCAGCGAGGGGGCGAGGAAGGCCACGAGGACCAGCACCTGCGGGTCGAACGGCAGCGCGGCGACGAGCGCCTCGCGGAAGCTCAGGATCAGCATGGCGACGAGCGCGGCCAGCACGGCGCCGATGCGCGCCGCCTTGACCGCGACCGCGACGGGATCCGGCGGCGGCGGACGCAGGTGCTCCGGGCGATACCGGGTGTGGTGAATGGGCTCGAGCGGCATGCCGCGAAAGATACCGCAGGCGCGGCCGAGGCGCCGCGCGGCCGTGGCTCAGCGCCAGCACTCGTCGAGCGGCGCAGACCCCTCGCTGTCGCGCTGCCCGGCTTGGTCGATCGCGAGCTGAGTGCATCTGGCGTCGTCGGTCATGCCGCCGCCCGCGCGCGGATCGGCTTGCAGGCGATACGTCGTCGCGTCGAGCGCCGCGGTGATCACGTAGCGCCCGCCCTCCGTCTCGATGCCGTCGCCTTCAAGGTTGTCGGCCAGCGTCACGCACGCATCGTCCTCCGGCAGCGTCGGGTCGTAGCGGTTGAACCGCGTGAAGCAGCGCTCGAGGTTGTTCTGCGCCTGCAGGAGCGCGGTCATCGCCTCCGCGCGGCCGGCCCGGAGCGTGTACTGTCGGTACGAGCCGACCGCGACGCTCGCGAGGATCGAGACGACGACCAGCGCCACCATCAGTTCGATCAGCGTGACGCCGCGCTCGCGCTTCCCGTGGGTGCCGAATTGCATGACCGCTCCGTTGTACGCCACGTCAGCGCACCTGTCGCCACGACTGCCGGCCGGTCGCGAACGCGCGCCCCTGCAGTTCCTCGGGCCTCGACTCCCCGGTCGTCATCTTCTCGTTGCCGACGCCGCCCGGGTTCTCGCCGCTGGTGCCCGACACGTACAGCTTGAAGTCGCCGCTCTGGTTGTCGGCCAGCACGCCCGGCCGCTGCACGATGCCGACCTCCGACTTCAGGCCGCTGACCACGTCGCCGAGACTGCGGTCGGCGTCGTCGTACTGACCGTCGAAGTTCAGGTCGAACTGCGGGTTCGGCGCGCGGCCGCCGCTCTCGGCATCGAGCGACATCAGCCAGCCGGTGCCGCCGAACTCGCACGGGTCTGGGCTCGGGATCAGCGTGGTGAACACCACGCGGCCGGCACGCAGCACGGATTCCGACACCTGCATCTCGCCCTGGAACGGCTCGTCGACGACCTGGAGGTCCATGAACCAGCCGCGCTGCACCGTGTAGTCGACGGTGTTCGCGGTCGTGACGCGCACCGAGTAGTCGCTGGTGACGGTGCCGGCGGTGAACTCCTGGTCGCTGGCCTCCCGCAGGATCTGCTGCTCGACGAGGTCATCGCGCGTGAGGATCCGATCGCTGGCGCTCATCGAGTTGCGGTCGTGCAGGCCGTAGAAGGTCTGTGTCCGCAGGTTCGCGATCTCCTTGTCGGTGGGCTCGAGGTACTTGCCCGTGCCGAACAGCACCAGGAGGCCCTGGCCGCGCGGGCCGAACGAGACGTTCGGACGCGAAGTGATCGGCTGCGGGTCCCCGTCCGCGTTGCGCGCGCGGAACAGCGGCGCGGGAACGCCGCTATCCGTGTACGGGATGCCCCAGTTCGACTCGACCCCGAACCGCAGGTCGAACTTCCAGAGGTTGCCGAACAGGTCGCCCGCGTAGACGACGTCCGCCTTGGCGTCGCCGTTGGTGTCGACCACCGCCGGCGAGGCGAGACCGTTGGTGCGGCCAAGGCCGGTCGGGTCCTGCGCGAAGCCGACGCCCGTGTCGATCTTGCGGATCAGCTTGCCGGTCTCGAGATCGACGATGTACAGCACCGCGTTGCCCGTGGTGCTGACCGAGCCGTCGGCGGCCGTGTTGTTGTAGCCGTTCCCGAAGATCGCGGCCCAGCGCCCGCTGTTCAGCTTCACGATCACCGGGCGCGAGAAGGTTAGCCCGAGGTCGGGGTCGCCGCGGTCGTCGGTCGCGCGGTCATCGAACTCCCACAGGAAGACGTCGTCCGCGTTCGACTCGGCGAACGCGCTCGGGTCGGTCACGTCGAGCGCGTAGACGCCCTGGCCGCCCTGGTTCAGGCCGCCGACCAGGATCGTCCGCCAGCTCCCGTCCACGAACGCATCCGTGATGGTCGGCGTGCCGTCGACGTAGAACTTGTGCACGTAGCTCGGGCTGGTGAGCAGGTGCAGGTTGCCGCTGACCGACCGCGGCACGAAGGCCAGCAGCTCCGCGCCGTCGGTCGCGCGGAAGCCGTGCAGCATGCCGTCGTTCGCACCGGCGTAGATCACCGCCGTGCGATCGGCGTTGTCGGCCTTGAACTCGGAGTAGCGCGCGGACTCGATGCTGTCGCGGTAGGTGCCGCGCGGCGCGCCGACGAACTGCGGCGACGACGAGATGATGTCGCCGAGCGGCGTACGCCGGTTGCGGAAGATGCCGCCGCTGCGCGCGACCTCGCGGCTATTGTCGCCGCGCAGGTACTCGAGGCGCTCGTCGCCGAGTGCGTCGCTCAGCGGCTGCAGGCGTGACTTGAACGTCGCGTCGAGATCGTCCCAGCGGAACGGGATGCCCTGCCGCGAGTCGTTCACCGTGATGATCGTGCGCGAGGCCGGCTCGGGAATCTCCTCGGCGGCGCCCCACTCGGGCGATTCCGGCACCGTACCGTCCGTGTTGATCTTGAAGGACAGCAGCTGGCCGGTCCAGTCGCCGCTGTTGAACTTCGCCTGGAAGACGCGCGTGTCGCTGGACAGCGAGCCCGAGTTCAGCGCCACCGACGAGGCCGAGGTCGAGCGCGCGACGATCGTGTCGAAGGCATTCGACAGCTGCTCCGACAGCCGCGCCGCGTTCGTGACCACGAAGTAGTTGTCGGGCACGCCCTGCGCGTCGCCGTCCTGGTTCCACTCGGACTCGACGAACGGCCGTTTGTCGCCGTCGCCGTCGACGAAGCCGCCCCACTTCGCGGCGTAGTAGAGCGGGTCGCGCAGCAGTTCCGCGCCCGGCGAGGCGCCGACCCGGAACTCCTGCGTGGACTCGAGCGGGAGCGCGACGCCGTCGTTCCAGTTCACCGCCGTCGGGTTCGTGATGTCGCGGTACTGGCCCGGCGGCACGTCGAGGAAGTACTGCCGATCGGCGCCGGCAGAGGTGTCGACGTCGCGCACGGTCAGGTAGATGCCGTCCGCGCCGTCGGTGCCCGAGACGATGTAGCCCATGTGCTGGATGATGCCGCCCGCCGCGTAGGTCGAACGCAGGCGCACGCGGATCCGATCGTCGTCGAGTCGGTCGATGTCGTACTCGACGATCGCGTCCATGTCGTGGTCCGCGCCCTGCTCGACGTCCTCGTAGTTGACGCGGAAGAAGTAGCTGTTCGGCGGGTCCGACTGCAGCCGGTCGTAGTAGAAGTCCACGATCTGGTTGGTCGGCTGGAAGGCGGTGCGGGCCTCGCTGATGCCGGAACCGCCGACCGACTTCGCGAACGGCACCAGCGTGATGCTCTTGCCGTTGTCGAACGGGATCTCGATGCGGGGCAGCGGCGAGGCGAGCGCGACCGCGAAGGTCTGCGGCCGCTGGCTGCCGGCGATCGGGTTGACGTCGTTCGTGTTGGCCCAGAACGCGACGCCGGCGGAACTGAAGCTGCCCTGCTTGGTCGGCTCCTCGGGCGAGAGGCCGCGCAGGTTCTTGAGCGAGTCGACCAGCTTCGGCGTCGGCGCGCCGTCGTAGGTGGCCTCCGGCGGCGGGTTGCTGAGCGACTCGCCGATGAAGCGCATGCCCGGCACATCCGGCTCGTTGTTCGAGATGATGTCGAGCATGCTGCCCGCGTTCAGCGAGCCGCCGCCGCTCTGGCTGGTCAGGTCGCCGGAGCCGATCGTGTTCCACGGCATGCCCGGCACGGCGTCGGCGTCGTACGACGGGTTGATGTCACTGACGACCGTCATGAACGGCTTCGCGCAGCGGTTCGAAGTCGTGTACGGGTTCTGCCAGGCCGGCAGCGGCAGGTTGAACCCGGTCACGACGTTCTCGCTGCCCGGATAGCCGGCGGCGCTGAACGTGCTGGTCGGCGCGGCACGCCCGGCGAAGTAGCGCACCGCCTCGTAGAGCATCTCGCCGACCGGGTTGCCCCACATCCGGCACTCGCCCGCGTTGATCGGCCGCGTCGTGATCCAGCCGCACGAGTAGGCGTGGCTGCCGCCGAAGTCGACGATCCGCATGCGGTCGATGGTGAGGATGATGCCGACGGTGGACTCGAACTGACCGGTATCGGCATTGATCTCGTCGCGGATCGACCCCATGTTCCTGCGGAGCGAGCCGCCCTGCGTGTTCAGCGAGTAGTTGCCGGTCAGCAGGCCGAACAGCATCGTGTCGTTCTCGCCGTAGCGCTGCAGCAGGCCGATCGGCTTCCAGGTGCCGTCCGGATACCGGCGGCAGTTGTCGACCTCGGCGGCGCTGATGCGATCCTCGACGCAGGCCTCGTTGCGCACGATGTAGTCGGTGACGCCCGAGAGGTTGCGCAGCACCGGACGCTCGGTGGAGGCCCACTCCCAGATGCGCTGCGTCTGGTTGAGCCGCACCCGCAGCCGCGGCTTCTGGTCGGCGTCGCTGAGCAGCGTGACGTTGCCGAACCAGTGGCGGCTGCCCGCGGTCGGCAACGCCAGCGGCGTGTAGTCCGTGAGCGAGTAGCCGTCGACCGCCGGGCTCTCGTACTCCTTGCCCCAGCTGTGAGCGTCCTGCGGAATGTTCGCGCGCCGCAGGATCGTGATCTCGCCCTCGTCGTCCGGGTCGGAGTGTCGCGAACCGCCGTAGAACACCTTGCGCAGCGCATCGATGCGCGAGGTGGTGAGGTAGTTCAGGAAGTCGCCGCTCCAGCGGCCGGTGCACTTCTTGTTGGTGGTCAGGCTGGCGGCGCGGAACACCTCGTTCGCCGCGTCGTAGTCGTAGCAGACGAACGAGTCGAAGTTGCCGTAGTAGTTGATCTCGTCCGGCTTGTAGCCGACGTCCAGCACGCCGTCGTTGTTGAGATCAGAGGCGTCGTTGTACGCCTCGTAGAACAGCTTGTGGTCGCGGCCCATGACCAGCATGTTCATCGGCGCGACGCTCTGGTTCAGGTAGAGCGGCGTGTCGATCAGGTTCATCGGCGTGGCCTGCGCGGCACCGATGCCCGCGACGGTCACATAGCCGCCGACGCAGGCGAGCAGGCTCGCGCGGCGCAGTGCGTGGATGAAGCTCTTCATGGGCTCTACTCTCCCCTGGTGGTCGTGCAGACCGCTCAGAGCCGGAATCAGTACGGGTACCGGGTCAACGTGCTCTCGAGGATCGTCTGCGCCGTATCCGTGCCACCGACGCCGCGCGCGATGACGCGGTAGACGAGACGCACCTCGTCGTCCGCGTCCATCAGCGGACCGTCGAGCGTCTCGTAGTGCTCGACGACGACGCGGGGCTGCCCGGCGACGTTGTCGACGGTACCGGCGCCGTCGCCGCCGTCGCCGCCGCGCCCGGTGCCGTACGGTACGGCGACCGTGTTCCACGGCAGCGTCCGCACGTCCGCCGGCACGACCCCGCGCTCGGCGACGGCGGTCTGCAGGTCGCAGGTCGCGTCCAGCACGAGGCAGCGGAGGGGCTCGGCGTCGAGCGCCAGGATCGCGTCCTCGGCGGCGCGGAGCGCGGCCTCGGCCGACTGGAACGAAAGGTTCACGTCGCGCGCGTTGCCGGCCATCCGCTCCTCGAACGTCGCCGCCCGCATCGTCGCGAGCGCGAGCAGCGTCAGCACGAGCAGCATCAGCAGCGAGACGATCAGGATCGCACCGCGCTGGCGGTGGGTTGGCGGGATCGAACGACGGGCGTGCGTGGCGGCGGTCACAGGATCAGGTTCCGCAGCGAGATCGTTGAGCTGAACACCATCCGCTGGTGGCGGTCGCCGAAGGGCCCGAGCCCCGGGGCGTCGAGCAGCGTGTAGGTCTGCGTGTCGGTGAACGTGCCCGCCTCGTCCGGCGTGCGGACCAGCAGGGACACCTGCACCGCCACGACGTTGTTCCAGTCCGTGACGGCACGGGCGTTGCGGTACGCGTCCACGCGGCCGTCCCGCGGCGTGTCCTCGCCGAACAGCAGCTGCATGCTCTGCACGCCGGGCAGCAGTTCTTCCGCAGGCAGGTCGTTGATGCGGCGGAAGAGCGAGCGCGCGGTCGCGTCGGGCGAGCCTGGCGTGGGCGCGACCCAGTAGACGACGGAGCGCAGGGGCATGACGACGCCGCGCGGCTGGAACGCGAAACTGAGCGCGGCGCTTCCGTTCGCCGGCGTGCCCACGCCGCCGGCGTGCTGGATCGTCGTCGTCCCGACGCCCCCTGCATTCGTCATCCGGAACACGCTGGTGAAGCGGCAGTCCGTCGCCAGCATCACGCTGTTGTCGAGCCCCGGCGTCATGCCCGGCGCCATGCCGGCCGGCGCGGGCTCGATCTCGAGCGGCGAGTTGAAGTCGGCCATCGTGTCCGCCAGCTCCCACGGCGCGCCTTCGCGCGCGGGCCCGCGCAGCACCAGCACGTCGCTCGCGGGATCCGGCGTGATGCTGCCGGGGTTCACCGTGAGCGGCGCGGCGCTGTATCCCGGGCGCCCGGTCGTGCCCGCGGCGGCGTCGATGCTCGCACCGTTGCCGTCGTAGCCCTGGATTGCACGCGAGAAGTCCCAGCGCATGTCGTTGGGCGTGGCGAGATCGTTGGCGAACAGCGTGTTGCGAACGCAGCCGACCCAGCCGGCACCGCGCGCGTCGCGCACCAGCAGGTCGAGGGCGATGCGGCCGGTTTCCTGCAGTCGGGCGATCCGATCGTTGTCGGTGTAGGTGGCGCGCGAGGTGAAGTAGATCGCGAGCGCGCCGGCGAACAGCACGAGGCTGATCGTCATCGCGACCATCAGCTCGACGAGGCTGAAGCCCCGCACGCGCGCGGCCGGGAAGAGCCGACGCGAACGCGCCAAGCGCTGCGGCAAACCGCGGACCCGGATCGCACGGCTCACAGCTGCGTGTCCGTGCGGAACTCGATCGACGGCACGCCGCCGCGCTCGTCGTCCCAGCGCAGCCAGATGCGGACGATGCGCGTGCCGGCGGGTCCCGGCGGCTGGAGCTCGACCTGGCCCTCGCCGCCCGGCAGCGCGAGCCGCAGCGCCGCCTTCCACTGGGTGAGGTCGCAGGCGGCCCGGTCGGCCGCCGTGGTGCCGAGGCAGTCGTCGCCGGGGTCCAGCGCATCGTCATACTGCGTGTCGTAGGTGCCCGCCAGCGCGGCGGCGCGGTTGGCGCGCATGCGGTCCGCGATGTCGTAGGCGAGCGCCGTGGCCTGGGAGCGCACGTGTGCGGTGTGGCTGCTGCGCAGGCCCACCTGCTGCATCGCGGCCACGCCGAGGAGACCCACCGAGAGCACGAACAGCGCGACCAGGACCTCGATCAGGGTGGCGCCGCGCGCGTGGGCGCGAGAACGCCGCGTGCGGAGCATCAGCATGCGCCGACCCCCGTGGTGACCCGCCCGACGGCGGTGACGGTGAGAACCCGGGCCCTGTCGCCCGAGCAGCCGGTGCGCTCGATGTCGAGCACCTTGTCGCCGGCCGGCTCGGTACGGCCGTTCGGGAAGAACCGGATGAAGGCGGTGGAGCCCGCCGCCACGTAGTCGGCAGGCGCGCCGTCGACGACCTGGATCAGCTGGTCGGTGCCGTCCAGCTGACCGGCGACGCCGGTCTCGTCCGTGAAGATCAGCGTGCCGCGCCCGTAGTCGGTGCCGCCGCAGGCGCCGTCGCCCGTGGAGGCGCAGACCGTCACCGGCCCACCCCGCTTCACGGCCTCGCTGCGCGCCGTGGCCATCGCGACCACGAGCTCGTTGGTCAGCGTCGTGGTGCGGTTGGCCCGCACCATGTCGACGAAGCTCGGCGCCCCGATCCCGAGCAGGATCGCGAGCACGGCGATCGCGAACATCAGCTCGATGAGCGTGACGCCGCGCTGTCGGACTGCCATGCCCGTGTGCATGGCGCGGGACCGTAGGCGCGGCGCTCAGTGCAGGCAATCGGCGCCGACGAGCGGCCGGCGGCAGCGGACGAGCGGCGGAGTAGCCGAGGAAAAAGCCGAATCAGGTCCGAGGGAAACGCGTGTGACGCGCTTCACGGTTGGCCGGCGCGGCGCAGCGGCGGGAAGTTGGTGGGCCATGTAGGACTCGAACCTACAACCAACTGATTAAGAGTCAGCTGCTCTACCAATTGAGCTAATGGCCCAGAGATCTTCCGGTCGTCTGGCGCGACCTCCACTGCCCGGGGATCTCGCCGAACAGGCAAATCCCCGTCGAACCATCGGGGATCTCGCCGAACAGGCGAATCCCCGTAATGTTGGGGTGGACGATGGGACTCGAACCCACGACGGCCGGAATCACAATCCGGGGCTCTACCAACTGAGCTACGTCCACCATCGTCGTCATCGCACCCGTCCCCCGGTCGACCGACCTGCCGCCGAGCTTCGCCCGGGTGAACCGCGGGACGCCGGGACGGAACCGACGACTCGATGGCGCGCCCGGCAGGACTCGAACCTGCAACCACCGGCTTAGAAGGCCGGTGCTCTATCCGGTTGAGCTACGGGCGCTCTAACCACAGAGTACCGGCACCGAGCCGGCGCCGGGGTTCGCCGCCGAGCCTTGACGCACGTCGAAGCCGAGGGAGGTGGTCGGGGCAGAGGGATTCGAACCCCCGACCCTCTGCTCCCAAAGCAGATGCGCTACCAGACTGCGCTATGCCCCGGACCGCAAGGGACACACAATCTTACGGAGCGACACCCGGGGCGTCAAACGCAGTGCGCGCCGCAGCCTGCCGTCCGTGCCAGAATATGCGGCTTTCCTGCCTCGCTGCGTCTTTTCGACACGGCACCGCGGCACGCGGGATCCTGGGGGCGCACTTCATGACCGCACGCATCATCGACGGCAAGGCGATCGCGCAGGCGCTGAAGGACGAGGTCCGCGCCGCCGTCGAGGTGCTCGTGGCGCGCGGTGCACGTCGCCCCGGGCTCGCGGTCGTGATGGTGGGCGACAATCCCGCCTCGGCGATCTACGTGCGCAACAAGCGGCTCGCGTGCGAGGCCACCGGCATCGTCTCGGTCGCGCACGACCTCCCCCAGTCCACCACCGAGATCGAGCTCGTCAGCCTGATCGACCGGCTGAACGCGGATCCGGGGATCGACGGCATCCTGGTGCAGCTGCCGCTGCCGGAGCACATCCGCCCGAGCGCGATCCTGGAGCGCATCGATCCCGCCAAGGACGTCGACGGCTTCCACCCGTACAACGTCGGCCGCCTCGCGCTCCGCATCCCGCTGATCCGCCCCTGCACGCCGTATGGCATCGTGAAGATGCTGGACGCGATCGGCCTCTCGCCGCGGGGCAAGCACGCGGTGATCGTCGGCGCGTCGAACATCGTCGGGCGACCGATGGCGCTCGAACTGCTGCTGATGGGCGCGACGGTGACGGTGTGCCACCGCTTCACGCGCGACCTCGAGTCGCACGTCTCGGCCGCGGAGATCCTCGTGGTCGCGGCCGGCAAGCCGGGGCTGATCCCGGGGGCCTGGATCCGCGAGGGCGCGGCCGTGATCGACGTCGGCATGAACCGGCTCGACGACGGCCGGCTCGTGGGCGACGTGCGCTACGAGGAAGCGAAGGCGCGCGCCGGCTGGATCACGCCGGTGCCGGGCGGCGTCGGGCCGATGACGATCGCGGCGCTGATGAAGAACACGCTCGAGAGCGCGCTCGCACGGATTCCGCTGGTGCGCTGACGCTCCGCCCGCGCGGAGTACCCCCGCGACGGGCGAGCTCCGTCAGCGCCAGCGCCAGCTCGTGCCCTTCGGCCCGTCCTCCAGCACGACGCCGCGCGCGACGAGCTCGTCGCGGATGCGGTCGGACTCCGCCCAGTTCTTCGCCTTGCGCGCCGCGGTACGGTCCGCGATCAGGCGCTCGATCTCGGCTTCGGTCGGACGCGCGCCGCCATCGGCACCGGCCGCCTCGCCGCCGGCCGCAGCGGGCCCGAGCGACGCAGGGGTCTTCAGCCACTGCTCCGGATCGGCATGCAGGATGCCGAGCACGCCGCCGAGGCGCTTCAGTTCCGCGGCCAGAGCGGCGGCCCTGGCCGCGTCGCCCTCGCCCTTCGCAACGTTCAGTTCGCGCGCGACGGCGAGCAGCACCGCCAGCGCCTCCGGCGTGTTGAAGTCGTCGTCCATCGCCGCGCGGAACGCCGCGAGATGCGGCGAGTCCGCCGGCGCCGAGCCGGGCTCGACGCCGCGGAGCGCGATGTAGAGACGCTCCAGCACCGCGTCCGCCTGGCGCAGGTTGTCGTCGGCGTAGTTGATCGGGCCACGGTAGTGGCTCGCCAGCACGAACACGCGCATCACCTCGGGCCGCAGCCGCGGCAGCACCTCGCGCACCGTGAAGAAGTTGCCTAGCGACTTCGACATCTTCTCGGCGTTCACGTTGACGAAGCCGTTGTGCATCCAGACGTTCACGAACGCCGAGCCGCAGGCCGCGCAGGTCTGCGCGATCTCGTTCTCGTGGTGCGGGAACTTGAGGTCCATGCCGCCGCCGTGGATGTCGAAGTGCTCGCCGAGCAGCGCGACCGACATCGCCGAGCACTCGATGTGCCAGCCCGGCCTGCCCTTCCCCCACGGCGAGTCCCACGCGGGCTCGCCCGGCTTGGCCGTCTTCCACAGCACGAAATCGAGCGGATCGCGCTTACCCTCGTTCACCTCGACGCGCGCGCCGGCGCGCAGGTCGGCCAGCTTCTTGCCCGACAGCCGGCCGTAACCCTCGAACTTCGCAACCGCGTAGAGCACGTCGCCGTCGTCGGCGACGTAGGCGTAGCCGTTCGCGATCAGCCGCTCGATCATCGCGACGATCTGCGGCACGTACTCGGTGGCGCGCGGCTCGTGGTCGACGGGCGCGATGCCGAGCGCCGCGAAGTCCTCGTGCATCGCGCGGATGAAGCGTTCCGTCAGCGCGTCGCAGCTCTCGCCGTTCTTCGCGGCGCGGTCGATGATCTTGTCGTCGATGTCCGTGATGTTGCGAGCCAGCGTGACCGCGTAGCCGAGATGCTGCAGGTAGCGGCGCACGACGTCGAACGCGACGTAGCAGCGCGCGTGGCCGACGTGGATGTAGTCGTACACCGTGACGCCGCAGACGTACATGCGGACGTGGCCGGGCTCGAGCGCACGGAAGGGCTCCTTGCGGCCGGTGAGCGAGTTGTGGATCGAGAGCATCGGGTGGCGGTTCCTTCAGGCGGCGATGCGGCGCGCGGACTCGAGGCGCGCGCGCACGGTGGCGCGCGGCATCAAGTCGAGCAGCGCGGCCAGTTCCGGGCCGTCGAGCCGGTGGGTGAGTGCCGCGCGCAGCGGCTGGAAGAGCTCGCGGCCCTTGCGGCCGGTGCGGGCCTTGAGGGCGCTCACGAGCGCGGCGTAGTCCGCGACCTCTGCGTGGGCGGCCAGCGCGACGTCGAAGAATTCCGGACCGCCGCGGGCAATCGCCTCGCGCGCTTCCCCGCCCGCGCAGGGCAGCTCGCCGTACACGACGTGCGCCCACTCGGCGGCATCGGTGGGCAGCACCAGGTTGGCGCGGACCGCGGCGAGAAAGCGCGCTTCCTCGCCGGCCGGCACGCGGTGGCGCACCCAGGGCACGAGCGCGTCGGCCGATGCGCGGTGCACGGCTTCCTTCTGCCAGTGCCGCAGCTGGCCCGGGTCGAAGTGCGCGGGCGCGCGGCCGAGGCTGTCCGCGTCGAAGCCGGCGATGCGCGCACCTGCGTCGAGCCAGCCTTCGGCCGCGTACGTGTGACCCAGCCGGCCGAGCAGGTTCAGTACGGCCTCCGGCAGGAAGCCCTCGGCGCGGACGTCCGCGACGCTCGCGCTGCCGTGCCGCTTCGAGAGCGGCGCGCCGTCGGCACCGACGAGCAGCGGCAGGTGGCCGTAGCGCGGCGCCGGCAGGCCGAGCGCGGCGAGCACCAGGAGCTGACGCGGCGTGTTCGCAACGTGGTCCTCCCCGCGGAACACGTGCGTGACGCCCATCGCCGCGTCGTCCACGGCGTTGCAGAACAGGAAGCTCGCGCTGCCGTCCGCGCGGCGGATCACGAAGTCGCCGAGGTCGGCGGCCGCGAACTGCTGAGGGCCGCGCACCAGATCGTCGAACTCGACCGCGCGATCCGCGGTCACTTGGAAACGCAGCGTCGCGGGCTCGCCGGCCTCGGCGCGGCGCGCCCGCTCGTCGGGGCCGAGCCGCGCGCACGTGCCCGCATAGCGCGGCGGCCGGCCCGCCGCGAGCTGCAGCCGGCGCTGGAGTTCGAGCTCTTCGGCGCTGCACCAGCACGGATAGGCGTGCCCGGCCGCCTCGAGCCTCGCGTACGCGTCCCGGTAGATCGAGGCGCGCGCCGACTGGAAATAGGGGCCGCGCTCGTCGTCGCGGCCCGGGCCGGCGTCCCAGTCGAACCCGAGCCACTGCAGGTCCTCCAGCAGCGCGCTGCAGCTCGCGTCGGTCGAACGCGCGGCGTCGGTGTCCTCGATGCGCAGCAGGAAGCGGCCGCCGTGGCGCCGGGCGTACAGCCAGTTGAACAGTGCCGTGCGGGCGTTGCCGAGGTGCAGCAGCCCGGTGGGACTCGGCGCGAAACGGGTGACCACGGGCGCGGACATTGCTAGCCAGTATAATCGCAGCACCCCCTCGCTTCGGAGTTCCGCATGCCCCTCGTTCGCATCCGACGTGTCGGCCGGCGGTCATCGTCGTCGGGAGTCTTCGCGCTCCTCGGCCTGTGTTTCGCGCTCGCGACCGCCACGACGGCGCCGACGGGCACCGCCCTGGCACAGGCCACGCCCCCGCCTGCACCCGCGGGCACGCGAGTGCGCCTCGAGACCTCGCTCGGCGCCTTCGTGGTCCAGCTGGAGACCGAACGCGCGCCGCTGACGAGCGCGAACTTCCTCGAGTACGTCCGCGCCGGCTACTACGACGGCACGGTGTTCCACCGGGTCATCAACAACTTCGTCGCCCAGGGCGGCGGCTGGGACGCGAAGCTGCAGGGCAAGGTGCCGCGCGCGTCGATCCCCAACGAGTCGGGCAACGGGCTGTCCAACCGTCGCGGCACCGTCGGCCTGGCGCGCGCCGAACCGCCGCACTCGGGCAACGCGCAGTTCTACGTGAACCTCGCCGACAACGAGGACCTCGACCCCTCCCCGCTGCGCTGGGGTTACGCGGTGTTCGCGCGCGTGGTCGAGGGCATGGAGGTGGTCGATCGGATCGGCCACGTGCCGACCGGCGCGATGGGCCCGTGGACGAGCGATGCGCCGCTCGAGCCGGTCGTGATCCGACGCGCCAGCGTCGTCGGCGAGGCGGCCACCCCGGCCGCCGCGCCCGCCGGCGCGCCGGCCTCTTCGGCGTCGCCTCCCGCGAAGCCGGCCGGCTGAGCGATGGCCGCGCTGGTCGTCTCGGACCTGCACCTGGATCCGGCGAATCCCGGCATCTCGGCGCAGTTCGGGGGGTTCCTGCGTGCGCTGCGCGAGGTCGAGGCGCTCTACGTTCTCGGCGACCTCTTCGAGGCGTGGATCGGCGACGACGATCCGGAGCCCCACCATCGCGAGACGATCGCGGGGCTGCGGGCCGCGGCGGACGCGGGCGTCGCGCTGTACTTCATGCACGGCAACCGCGACTTCCTGCTGGGCGAGCGGTTCTGCCGCGAGACGGGCGGCGATCTGCTCGCCGACCCCACGGTCGTCACCCGCTACGGGCGCCGCGTGCTCATGACGCACGGCGACGCGCTGTGCGCCGACGACCGGCCGTACCAGCGGCTGCGCGCGATGGTGCGAGAGCCGGCGTGGCAGTCGCAGTTCCTCGCGCTGAGCGTGCGGCAGCGCCAGGCCCTTGCGCAGGAGGCCCGTGCGGGCAGCCGGGCGCACACCTCCACGCAGGCGCAGATGCTGATGGACGTCAACGCCGACGCCGTGTCGAATGCGTTCCGCACCGCCGGCGTGGACGTGATCGTCCACGGGCATACGCATCGGCCCGGCTCCTACGAGCACGAGGTGGACGGCCGCCGCCGCACGCGGATCGTGACCGGCGACTGGTACGCGCAGGGCAGCGTGCTGCGATGGGACGAGCGCGGGTTCGAACTGCAGGCGCTGCCGCGGGGGTAGAGGGGGTCAGTCCACTCGCCAGCCCCCGCGAAACAGGGGACTCACCCCTGTTCAGGGCGGGCCCGAGTGGAAACGGAACTCCCGGTCCGGCGCCGTGACGAGGTCGGCCTCGACCGCGGCCAGCTCGACGAGCCGCGAGTCCGCGTCGAGGCCGTGTTCCCGTGCGTGCCGTCGCGCGAGGTCCAGGTAGAGGCCCTGGTGCCGCGACTCGGCGGCTTCGAGGCCGCGGTAGAACTCCGCGATCCGCGGCTCGAGTCGCGGCGCGAGCCCGTGGAAGCGCTCGCAGGAGCGCGCCTCGATCAGCGCACCGCAGAGCATCAGGTCGAGCTTGCGCGCGGGCTCGGTGCCGCGGATCACGCGCCGCAGGCCCGCCGCGTAGCGCGACGGAGCCAGGCGGCCGTAGGCGACCCCGAGTTCGCGCATCAACCGCACGACCTGCTCGTAGTGGCGCAGTTCCTCGCGCGCGAGCCGCGACAGTGCGAGGCCGAGCGGCGCATCGTCCGCGTAGCTGAACATCAGCGCGAGCGCCGTCGACGCGGCCTTCTTCTCGCAGTTCGCGTGGTCGACGAGCAGCACGTCGCGATGCCGCGGCGCCGCGTCGAACCAGGCCACGGGCGTCGGCACCGCGAGCACGGGCGACGCGGTCGAGGCCACGGCCACCGCGCCGCCCAGGCTGCTGCCGCTGCTCGTGCTGCTCACGCCGCGGACTCCGCGAGGGGCGGTAGCGCGTCGATCGCGGCCACCAGTTCCCGCGCCGACCGGTAGCGGTCGCCCGGCTCCTTGGCGAGCAGCCGTGCCAGCAGCGGCTGCCACGCAGCCAGCTCGGCCGGCAGCTTCGGGATCGGGGCGTGGCTGTGCTTGTAGATCACGGCCATCGGCGTCGGCGCGAGGAACGGCTTCGTGCCCGTCAGCATCTCCCAGAAGATCACGCCGAGGCTGTAGAGGTCGCTCGACGCGTCGACCTCGCGGCCGTGCCCCTGCTCCGGGCTCATGTAGTACGGCGTGCCGAAGATCTCGCCGGTGGCGGTGATCTCGGCCTCGAGTTCGAGCTGCTTGGCGAGCCCGAAGTCGATCAGCGCGATGGTGCCGTCCGGCCGCAGCATCACGTTGCCCGGCTTGAGGTCGCGGTGGAGCACGCCGACCGCGTGGATCGCCCCGAGCGCCTCGGCCACCTGCCGGAGGATGCCGAGCGCTTCCTGCGGCCGCAGCCCGCGGCGGATGCGGGAGCGCAGATCGCCCGCCGGGAAGTACTCCATCGCGATGTAGGCGTGGTCGTCGGCGACGCCGAGGTCGTAGATCTGCACGACGTTCGGGTGCCGGATGCCCGCGATGATCTGGTACTCCTGGATGAAGCGCTCGAACGGCGAGGCCTTGTCGGTGAGGTCCGGCACCTGGTGCAGCACCTTGAGGCACACCAGCCGCCCTTCGCGCTCGCTCTCGGCGAGGTAGACGTTCGAGATCGCGCTCGAGGCCAGCGCGCGGATGCAGCGCTCGCCCTTGATCACGACCTGGCCGAACCGATACAGCTTCTCCGCGGCCGGGGTCAGCCGGAACTCCTGCAGCGCGGCGCGGCGCCGACGACTGGCGTCGTCCAGCAACCTGGCGAGCCGCGGCGCATCCACCTTGCGCCGCGCGAGCACGCCGAACGCGCCGCGCTCCAGCACCCGGGACTCCGCCTCGGCGTACGGCTCGGCCAGCAAGCAGATCGTCGGCGGGAACATCGGGCGATTGCCGAAGTCCGCGAGCCACTCCAGCGCGTCCTCGCCGGCCGGCCGGTGATCCAGCAGCACGACGTCGAAGCCGGCGGCGGTGAACTCCCGCGCGAGGCGGCCGTCGCGCTGCGAGTCGTGCTCGGCGACTTCCGCGCCGTCGAGGGCGGTGATCACGTGCTGCCGCAGCAGGCGGCGGTAGACCGGGTCGTCGCCGATCACGAGGCAGCGGAGCGGCGTCAAGGCGCGTCGCTCCCGTCGCGGCCGGCCGCGCTCTCCGCGGCAGGCTCCGTGGCCTCGTCCGGCGTATCGAGCGGGTCCGAGCCGCGCGGCGGCGGCGGATCCGGCACCTTGCGCAGGCCGATCAGCACGTCGCCGACGTTCGTACCGGTCGGACCGACGTGGAGCAGGTCTCCAGACGCCTCGAGGAACGTGCCGCTGTCGGCGCGCGCGAGAGCGTCCTCGGGCACGAGGCCCGCTTCGATGCCGCGCGCGATCGTCTCGGCGTCGACGATCGCCCCGGCATCGAGCGTGACGCCGTCCACGCCGTCCGTGCCGGCCGCGAGCACCACGAGATCCGGGTGACCGACCAGCAGGCGCGCCGCCGCGAGCGCGAGATGCTGGTTCCGCCCGCCGCGCCCCGGCTTCTCGGGCAGGCGCACGGTCGTCTCGCCGCCCGCGACCACCACGTCCTCGACGCTGAGCACGAGTTCGTGGGCGAAGACGCTGGCGGCGCGCTCGACGTCGCCGGAAATCCGCCCCGCCAGCCGCCGCGCGGTGTAGCCGCGCGCCGTCGCCGTTCTCTCGACCGCGAGCATCGCGTCGTCGAGCGTGCCCACGATCGTGCACGGCAGCGCCGCGCCCTCGGGCAGCGCGCCCGCCCGCGCGACGATCGCGTCGATCTCGGGCGGCAGCCCGGACGCGGCGGGTGCGAGCGGTCGGCCGCGGGACGTGCGGACGGGCGGCAGCGGCGGCGGCGCGGCGACGAGACCGGAGCCGATCACGCGCGGATCGTCGCCGGGCACGTCGGAGATCAGCAGCGCACGCGCATCGGCGTGCGCGAGCGCGGCGGCCAGTCGGCCGCCCTTGAGCCGCGAAAGGCGCGAACGCACCGCATTCAGCTGCACGATGTCCACGCCGGACGACATTCCCCAGCGGTTCACCGCGCGGAGGTCGTCGAGGGTGAGGCCCGGCGCGAGCGCCTCGACGAGACTCGATGCGCCCCCCGAGACGAGCACGAGAACCTGCGTGCCCGCCGGTACGCCTGCGGCGAACGCCAGCGCGGCCTCGCCCGACGCGAGACTCGCTTCGCCCGGTACGGGGTGCTCGCCGGGCAGGAAGCGCACGGCCGGGTGCCGCGCGAGTTCGGCCTCATAGGCCTCTGCGGGGGCGATCACGAGCGCTTCGACCACGCTGGCGCCCCGCGCATCGAGCGTGCCGAGCACCATCGTGCACGCGGCCTTGCCGATCGCGAGCACGCGCGTCTCGACGTCGCGGCGCTCGCCCGAGAGTTGCGCGCGCACGCGACGACGGCCGTCGACCGCGTCACACGCGGCGGCGTAGAGGTCGAGCAGCAGGGTTCGCCGCGAGTCGGCGTGCACGCGCGCGGCCGCTAGACGACGCGCACCCTGGCGCGCGGCGGGCCACGCTCGGGCTCGGGCATCGTCGCGCGCCGGCTGGCCTTGGCGTCGTCGCAACGCTCGGCCTCCAGCCGCGCGAGGTAGTCGCGGGTGACGTCGCCGGTGACGTACTCGCCGGAAAAGCACGAGGTGTCGAAGGACTCGATCCGCGCCTTGTCGTGGCGCACGGCGGCGACGAGGTCCTCGAGGTCCTGGTACACCAGCCAGTCCGCGCCGATGAGCCGCGCGACCTCCGCCTCGGTGCGGCCCGCGGCCACGAGCTCGGAGGCGGCGGGCATGTCGATGCCGTATACGTTGGGGTAGCGGACCGGCGGGGCGGCGGACGCGAAGTAGACCTTGGCGGCACCGGCCTCGCGCGCGAGATCGATGATCTGCGCGGAGGTGGTGCCGCGCACGATGGAGTCGTCCACGAGCAGCACGTTGCGGCCGCGGAACTCGAGCGGAATGGCGTTCAGCTTCGAGCGCACCGACTTCTGTCGCTGCTCCTGCCCGGGCATGATGAACGTGCGGCCGATGTAGCGGTTCTTGACGAAGCCCTCGCGATACTCGACGCCGAGCTTCTGCGCGAGCTGCATCGCGCTCGTGCGGCTGGTGTCGGGAATCGGGATGACGACGTCGATGTCGTGCGCGGGCTGCAGACGCAGGATCTTCTCCGCGAGCTTCTCGCCCATGCGCATGCGCGCCTTGTGCACGGAGATGTTGTCGATGATCGAGTCCGGGCGCGCGAAATAGACGTACTCGAACACGCAGGGCGAGTGCGACGCCGGCGGAACGACCTGCTGCGCATGCAGGGTGCCGTCGTCCTCGACGTAGACCACCTCGCCGGGCGCGACGTCGCGCACCAGCTCGAAGCCGACGAGGTCGAGCGCCACCGACTCGGAGGCGAGCATCCACTCCGTGCCGCGGGGCGTGACGCGCTTGCCGAGCACGAGCGGGCGGATGCCGTTCGGGTCCCGGAAGCCGACGATGCCGTGGCCGACCACGAGCGCGACGACGGCGTAGCCGCCGCGCACGCGGCGATAGACGTTGGCGAGCGCGCGGAACAGGTCCGCGGGTTCGAGGTGAGCGGCGTTGAGCCGCTGCAGCTCGCTCGCGAAGATGTTCAGCAGCGCCTCGGAATCCGAGCTGGTGTTGAGATGGCGGCGCTCGTCGCGCCAGAGCGCCTCGGCCAGCTCGGCCGTGTTGGTCAGGTTGCCGTTGTGCCCGAGCCCGAGGCCGTACGGCGCGTTCACGTAGAACGGCTGGGACTCCGAGGCCGAATCGCAACCGGCCGTGGGATAGCGCACGTGGCCGATGCCGACGTTGCCCTGCAGCTGCAGCATGTGCCGCTCGTCGAACACGTCCTTGACGAGGCCGGAGTCCTTGTGGAGGAACATCTCGCCGTCGCGCACCGTCATGATGCCGGCCGCGTCCTGGCCGCGGTGCTGCAGGACCGTCAGCGCGTCGTAGATGCGCTGATTGACGGGCGTGTGGCCGACGATGCCGACGATCCCGCACATGGCTCAGCCTCGCTCCGGCACGGAGAGCCGGGAATCGACAGCGTGCGCTCCCAGCGCGCGTCGCGCCAGTTCCCGCGACTCGCCCGCGTAGCCCTGCAGCCACTCGGCGACGTATTCGGCATACGGCATGAACTGCGAGCGCTGCCACCAGCGTTCGCCGTCGAGCTGGAGCGTCTGACCGACGATCGCGCCGAGACCCACCAGCACGGCGCCGCGCGTCAGCCCGAACAGGAAGCCGAGCACGCGGTCCATGATCGAGAGCCCCGCCGCGGTGTGGGTGACCCACGCCAGGATGGCGCCGACCAGGGCACCTGCCAGGAGCACCAGCAGCATCACTATCGAGCGGGCGGCCCACGCCTTCTGGTCGGGCGTCTCGAGCAGGCCGCCGAGGTACGGGTGCAGGAAGTCGGAATAGCGCCAGGCCACGAAGATGCCGATCAGCCAGGCCGCGAGCGCCACCGCCTCGCGCACGAAGCCGCGCACGATGCCCAGCATCACCGAGACACCGATCACCGTGAAGATGATGTAGTCCGCGCCCTGCATCGCACCTGCTCGTGAAGCCGCGGCCCGGGCGCCGCGACGAAACGCAATTCTAGCCGATCCCGCGCGACCGCCGGGATGACCGGCGCGTCACGGATGCGGCGCGACGGTGCCGGGCGTGCCGTCGCGCGCGAGCCGCTGCGCGATGGCCTCCGCCCGCGCGCGATCCTGCTCGGGACCCACGCGCACGCGGAACAGCACCCGGCCCGCGCCGCGATACTCCGACACGAAGCCCGAGTAGCCGCGGCCGCGGAGTTCCGCCGCCAGGCGCTCCGCATTCGCGCGGCTGGCGAAGCTCCCGAGCTGGACGACCCAACCCTGCGCCGACGCCGGCACCGCGGGCGCGCCGGCTGCGGCTCGCGTGTCCGGGCCGGCCTGAAGCGGCGTCGGGGTGACTGGAACCGCAGCGTCCGTGCCGGGTCCGGGCGCCGCCGCAGACGGCTCGACGACGGGTGCGGGGGTCGCCGCGGCCGACGTCGGGGTCGCGGGCACGACGGCGACGGGATTGGCCGTCGCAGGGGCGGCTGCGACGGGCCCGGCGGTGACGCGTCGCTGCTCGCTCGACAGATCGATCGTGACGGTACGGACGCCGGTCGGCGCGGGGGCTTCGAGGCTGCGCGTGCCGTTGCCGGTGCCGGCGTCGGTGGGCGCGCGGGGTCCCGTCAGGAGTTCGGGCACCACCACCACCACGATCGCGACCAGCACGATCGCCCCGACGAGGCGTTCCTTGGTGGGAGTTTCCATCGGGTGGCCGTCACCGCAGCGGCGGCGAGTGTACACGTATCCATTCGAGCGCGGGCCCGACGGTGTGGAACGAGCCGAACACGACGACGCGGTCGCCGGGATGCGCCCTGTCCGCGGCCCATCGGCACCCGGACTCCACGTCGGTCACAGTCGCGACCGGCGCGGACCCGGCGCTCGGCACGGCCGCCGCGAGCCCGAAGCGCCGCGCGAGTTCCGTCGCTTCGAGACCGCGCTCGCCGCCGAGCGTCACGAGGCACCACGCCGAGGCCGCCAGCGCGCCGCCGGTGAGCGCCCGGCCGACCGCGGCGGCGTCCTTGTCGCGCAGCATGCCGGCCACGAACCAGGTGCGACCGGCGCACGGCCGCGCGGCGAGGTTCGCCGCCAGCACCTTCGCGCTGTCCTCGTTGTGGGCCACGTCGAGGATCCACTCGACGCCGTTCCCGGCGCGCAGGACCTGGAAGCGCCCCGCGAGCGTCACTTCGCGCAGCCCGCGTTCGAGCGCCGCGCGCGGCGGCAGCCGCCCGCCAGCCGCGAGCGCCGCGAGTGCGGTCGCGGCGTTGTCGTACTGCACGCGCCCCGGCAGCGCAGGCGCCGGCAGCCCCTCCAGGGCCTGCGCGCCGCGACGCCACGTCCACGCCCCGCCGGCGTCGGGCACGATCGCTTCGAACTCCTGACCGAAGCGTTCGAGGCGCGCGCCCAGCGCGCCCGCGCACTCGGCGATCGAGCACGGCATTTCGCGGCTGCCGTAGATCGCGGGCCGGCCGGCCCGGAAGATGCCGGCCTTCTCGCGGCCGATGTGCTCCGGCGTGGGCCCGAGGTGCTCGACGTGGTCGAGGCCGATCGAGACGACGACCGCCACGTCCGGGTCGATCGCGTTCACCGCGTCGAGCCGGCCACCGAGCCCGACCTCGAGCACGAGCACGTCGAGCTTCGCGTCCGCGAAGGCGAGCAGTGCCGTGACCGTCGCGTACTCGAAGAACGTGAGCGTCACGTCGCCGCGGGCCGCTTCCACGCGCTCGAACAGATCGCACAGCTGCGCCGCCTCGATCTCGCGGGCGTCGATGCGGATGCGCTCCTCGTAGCGGACGAGGTGCGGCGACGTGTAGTGGCCGACCCGCGCGCCGCCGGCGCGCAGCACGGCGTCGAGCAGCGCGGTGACGGAACCCTTGCCGTTCGTGCCGCCGACGGTGATCACGTGCGCGCGAGGCTGCAGCAGGCCGAGGCGGTCGAGCACCACGCGCACGCGGTCGAGCGTGAAGTCCATCGTGCGCGGGTGGACCCGCTGCTGCCAGTCGAGCCACTCGGCGAGCGAGCGCCGCACGCGCCTGCCCTTCCCGCGACGCGCCGCGCGGCTCAGGCCGCGGCGGGCGGCTGCCGCATCAGCAGGCGCAGCAGCGCGCCGATGCGGTCGCGCTGGTCGCGGCGGTCCACGATCATGTCGAGTGCGCCGTGCTCGAGCAGGAACTCGCTGCGCTGGAAGCCCTCGGGCAGGGTCTCGCGCACGGTCTGCTGGATCACGCGCGGGCCGGCGAAGCCGATGAGCGCGCGCGGCTCGCCGACGTTCACGTCGCCGAGCATAGCGAGGCTCGCGGACACGCCGCCGGTCGTCGGGTCGGTCAGCACCGACACGAACGGCAGGCGCTCTCTGGCGAGGCGCCCGAGCGCGGAACTCGTCTTCGCCATCTGCAGCAGCGAGTACAGGCCTTCCTGCATGCGCGCGCCGCCGCTCGCGGCGAAGCAGACGAGCGGCATGCGGTGGCGCAGGCAGTGCTCCACCGCGCGCACGAACTTCTCGCCGACGACCGAGCCCATCGAGCCGCCCATGAAGCGGAACTCGAACGCGCAGGCGACGATCTCGAGGCCGTGCAGCGTGCCGGCCATGACGATCAGCGCGTCCTTCTCGTCGGTGGCCTTCTGCGCGGCCACGATGCGATCGCGGTACTTCTTGCTGTCGCGGAACCTGAGCGGATCCTCGGGCTCGACGCGGGTCGCGAGCTCGCTCGCGGAGCCCGGGTCGAGGAACCGCTTCAGCCGCTCGCGCGCGTCGATGCGCATGTGGTGGCTGCACTTCGGGCAGACGTGCAGGTTGCGCTCGAGTTCGGCGCGGTAGAGTACCGCGTCGCAGGCCTCGCACTTGATCCACAGGCCCTCGGGCACCGAGCGCGTGCGACGCTCGGTCTTGATCCGGGACGGGATGATCTTCTCGAACCAGGTCATGGCGGGCCTGCGGAACCGGGAGCTTGCGCGATCATAGCGGAAACGCGGCGTCGGCCCCGACGGGGGCCACGGCCGCCAGGCCGGGCAACCCGAAGCGCGCCGGGTAGTCGACCCGCAGGAAGTAGAGACCCGCCGCCGGCGCCGTGGGACCGGCGGCGCGCCGGTCGCGGCCGGCGAGCACCGCGGCGGGCCAGTCCACCGGCCGCGTGCCCTCGCCCACCTCGAGCAGCGTGCCGACGAGATTGCGGACCATGTGGTGCAGGAACGCGTTGGCGGTGACCTCGAGGACCACACGGTCGCCGTCGCGATTCACCGCGATGCGATCCAGTCGCCGCACCGGCGCCCGCGACTGGCACTCGGCCGCGCGGAACGCGGAGAAGTCATGCTTGCCGACGAAGGCCTGCGCGGCCTCGTTCATCCGCTCGGCGTCCAGCGGCGGGTGCCACCAGCAGCAGCGGTCGCGCCACACGGCGGGACGCGTCGTGCGGTTGAGGATCACGTAGCGGTACGTGCGTGCGAGCGCGGAGAAGCGCGCGTGGAAGTCGTCCGCGACCTCGGTGGCCCACAGCACGGCCACGTCGGGCGGCAGGTGGGTGTTCGCACCGAGCGCCCAGCCACGCATCGGCCGCACGGCGGCGGTCTCGAAGTGGGCTACCTGTCCGAGCGCGTGCACGCCGCCGTCCGTGCGGCCCGCGCAGCTGATCTCGACGGGGTGAGCCGCGACGGCACCGAGCGCGCGCTCGAGTTCGCCCTGCACCGAAGGCGCGGAGTCCTGCCGCTGCCAGCCCGAGTAGGCCGTGCCCGCGTACTCGACGCCGATCGCGAGTCGCACCGGGCGTCTCGCTCAGCAGCCCGCGACGTGCCGAGGCGCGCGCACCGGCTCAGCCCGGCAGCGCCTCGATCAGGCGCTGCGCTTCCTGCTTCTGCGAGGCACTGCCCTCGCTCAGCACTTCCTGGAGGATGCTGCGCGCGCCGTCCGGGTCGCCCATGTCCATGTAGGCGCGCGCGAGGTCGAGCTTCGTGCCGACTTCCGAGAGCGTCACCGGCTCGAGTTCGGGCAGCGCGAGGTCGTCGACGTTCATCCGCTCGGTGAGCGTCGGGTAGCGATCGGAGGAGCCCGCCTCGCCCACGTCGAGATCGAGGTCGAGACCGGCCGTGCCCGCCGCGGCCGGTGCAACCGTGCCGTTCGTGCCCTTGCGCCCGACGTTCGAGAACACGTCGGCGAAGGCCGCGTCGTCGCGGCGCGGCTGCTCGATGGTGTCGTTCTCGAGCGCCTTGGCGAGTTCGTCGAGGTCGAGATCGAGGTCGGAGTCCGAGCCGAGCACGCGGGCGCTGCCGGTCTCGGCCGGATCGAGCAAGAGGCGCTCGGTCGCGCCGTCCAGGCCGGGGCTCGGCGCGAGCTGCGTCAGCTCGTCGCGGTCGAACCGCGGCGGCGCCAGCTTCGTCTTCTCGAGGTCCGGGATCGTGCGCGTGGCGCGCTCCTCGGCCTCGCGCAGCATCTCGCGCGAGCGGTCGTCGAGACTCGCGACCATCGTCGGCGCGTCCGCCGCCGGATCGCGGGCGTCCGGCGACTCGAGCGACGTCGAGGTGGCGTCGAGGCTTTCCACGTCGAAGCCGAGGTCGTCGAGCGACAGTTCCTGGGTGGCGTCGCCACCGGTCTCGGTGCGCCGCAGCAGCGCGGAGTCGAGCTTCTGGCGGATCGTGTTGCCGTCGCGCGCGCCGAGCTCGGGCGACTCGACCGTCGGCGAATCGCCGAAGCCGCCCAGCACGGGCTGCTCGACCGTCGGCGAATCGCGGCGCGGCGCGATCTCGCGGGTGGTCGTGCCGATGCGGTCCTCGTCGAACGCGAAGTCGAGCGAGTCCGCATCGAGTGCGGGCGACTCACCGGTGTCGGCGAGGCTGTCGGTGCCGCTGAGCGCCTGGCCGAGGTCGAGGTCCACGTCGCTGCCGCGCGCGCCGCCGCGCGCCACCGGCGCGTCGTCGTCGCCGAGCAGTTCGAGATCGACGCCGGGCGAGCCGCCTGCCTCGAGGTCGAGGTCCACGTCGGCCGCGCCGCGGCCCACCGTGCCCGCGAACAGCGGATCCTCGGGCGCGATCTGGCGGCCCATGATCGCGACCTTGTCCCACTCGCCCGCCGGCGCCGCGTCGCGCGTGCGACCGAGCTCGCGCGCGACGTCGAGGAACGCGTCGCGGTTGCCCCAGACGAAGTAGACCTCGAGCAGCTTGAGCTGCAGGTCGCGCCGATCCGGTTCGCGGTCGATCGCGAGCTTCACGATGTCCGCGGCCTGGTCGTAGAGTCCGTAGGCCATGTGGAAATCGGCCTCGGCGAGCGGATCGGCCTGGTCGAGGCCGACCGGCGACTCCGAACTCCGCGTGTCGTCGACGCTCTTCGGCTCGGGCGGACGCGCGGCCGCGGCCCACGCGGGGGGCGGCGTCGGGGCCACGAACTCGCCGGAGTCGTCGTCCGACTCCTCGACCACGAACGTGTCGCGGGCCGAGGGCGTCTCGCGGACGATCCGAGACGTGTTCGAGAACGCGTGCGTCGCCGCCGCGGCGTCGCGGTCGAGCGTGCGCAGCGCCTCGTCGACCTCGGCCTCGCGGCGGCGCTGCAGCAACCTGAAGCCCAGCAGGCCGGCCAGCAGCAGCGCGGCGCCGGCGAGCACGACGTAGAGCAGATTCTCCGTGAGTCGCTCGAGCAGCCCGGGCTCGGCCGGCGCCGGCGCCGGCTGCGCGGCCGGCCTCGGCGCCGGCGGCGTGGCCGGCCTCGGCGCCGGCGGTGCGGCCAAGGCGGGCGGCGCAGCGGCGGGCGCTTCGGCGGCCGGCGCCTCGGTGGTCGGCGCCTGCGCGTCGGGCGCGGCCGCCGGAGCCGGCGCCGTGGCCGGGGTGCCCCGCGCCTGCTGCTGCTGCAGGCGAGCGAGGTCCTGGTTCCGCAGCTCGAGCCGGCGCTGCTGCTCAGCCGCCTGCACCGCAGCTCCGCCGGCCGCACCTGGGCGCGCCTCGGCCGGGGCCGGCGCAGGCGCAGGCGCAGGCGCAGGCGAGTCGGTGCCGGCGACGGGCTCGCTCGGCGGAACGAGCCGCAGGCGGGCTGCCTCGGCGGAGCCGCCGTCGGCCGGCACCACGCCGCGCCACTCGGACATCTGCCGGCGCACCTCGCGGGTGGCCTCGGCGGTGGACAGGCTCGCGATCGCGTCGGGACCGGGGAGCGTCAGCACCGCGCCGCGGTTCAGCCGGTTGATGTTGCCGGCGAACGCGCCGGGATTGGCCTGGTAGATCGCGATCATCGCGCGGTCGATCTCGCCGCGCGTGGTGGCGCCGAGCCGGCGGGCGATCGACATGAGGGTGTCGCCCGGCGCGACCCGGTATTCGCCCGGGGCCAGCGTCGCTACGCCGGCGGCCGGCGCCGGCGCCGGCGCACGCGGCACGGATGGCTCGCGCGGTGCCGCCGCCGGTGCCGGTACCGGTACCGAAGGCGCGGGCCGCGTGACCGCGCCCGCCGCGCTCGTGGCGGGCTCACCCGTGCGCGGCGCGGCGATCGGCGGTGCCACCGAGGGACGTACCTCGAACACCGGCGGATCGAGCAGCACGGTGTACTCGCGGATCAGCCGGCCGCGCGGCCAGGTGACCTCGACGAGCAGCGTGACGAACGGTTCGGTGATCGGCTGCGCGGAGCGCAGTTCCAGCACGTTGCGCCCGGCGGCGTCCCTGGCGACGCGGAAGCTGAGCCCCGAGAGGAACTGGGGACGATCGAGACCGTAGCGGGCGAAGGCCTCGGGAGATGCGACGCCGGCGCGCACCTGCGCTAGTTCTTCCTGCGTGGCGCCGACGAGTTCGATTTCCGCGGCGAGCGGCTGGTTGAGCGCGGAGCCGAGCCGGATGTCCCCGAGACCGAGGGCGTGCGCCAGTCCGGGCGTCGCCATCAGCAGCCCGAGCAGCAGGCGGGATTGGTTGGTCATCTGGACTCCATGGCGGCCCGCGGAGGGCCGGCCTCGACCGCCCTCCAGAACCGGCACGCCGGCCGACGGCGCGCGGTGTATTGCCCCGGAAGCTCCAGCGGCAGCGTCGAGCGCGTCACAAGTCGCTGATTCAAAAGCCGCTGATCTAATTTAACGAAATATAGCCTAGAAGATGTCGCGCACCAAAACTTCGACGATCTCCACAGTATTGGCAGCGGACCCTCTGCGGACGTTATCGGCGGCGAGCCAGAAATCGATGCCCCGGGGATGCGTGGGGTCGGCCCGCAAGCGCCCCGCCAGCACGGCGTCGCGATCGGCCGCCGCCTGGGCGAGGCTCGGCGCCTCCTGTTCGAGGCGGAGCCCCGGCACCGCCGCGAGGGCCTCGCGGGCCCGCTCGAGCCCCAGCGGCTCGCGGGTCTCGAGGTGCACCACCAACCCGTCGCCGAAGAACACCGGCACCCGGACCACCGTCGAGTTCACCTTGATCGAGGGGTCGCCGAGGATCCGGGCGGTGTCGGCGGCGATCTGCGCTTCCTCGGTGGTCTGGCCGCCCGCCAGCCAGTCGCCAACCCGCGGGACGCAGTCGAAGGCCACCTGCGCGGGCGCGCCCTTCCCTTCCGCGAGCGGCCGGCCGTTCAGCAACATCGCGCACTGCCGCGCCAGTTCCTCGACCGCGCCCCGCCCGGCGCCGGACGCGGACTCCAGCACGACGAGGTTGACTCGTTCGACGCCGGCGAGGGCGTGGAGCGGCGCAAGCGCCGACACCAGAGCGACCGTGGCCCCACCCGGGCTCGCCACCAGGCGGCGGGGGCCGAGCTGCGCGAGTACGTCCGCGTTCACGGCCGGCACGACCAGCGGCACCCCGGACTCGTCGCGGAACGCGGTGGAGAGGTCCACGACCGCGCAACCGGCGTCGAGCGCGCGGGGCACGTGGGCATGCGCGACCTCGGCGCCGGCCGCGAACAGGGCGAGGTCGAAGCCCGCGAAGTCGTGGGCCGCGAGGTCGTTCACCGGCAGCGAGTCGTCGCCGTACGCGACCTCGCGGCCGATCGAGCGGTCGCTCGCGAGCGCGACCACCTCGCCCAGCGGCAGCTGCGAGTTCGCGAGGCACTCGAGCAGGGCCTCGCCGACGAGGCCGGTGGCGCCGGCCACCGCGACCTTCAGTTTGCGGCTCATCGGTGCATTCCGTATGGGAGCGTAGATCGGGGAGCGGGCTCAGGCGGTGCCGCGGACACCGGGCTCGCCGCGCAGGCCGACGGCCGCCACGGCGAGCGCGCACGTTACGACAACGAAGCTCGCCGCGTACACCGCGCGCGGCCCGGCCGCGTCCCACAGCCAACCCGCCAGCAGGCTCCCCGCAATGCCGCCTGCACCCCAGCCGAGGCTGCTGACGAGTGCCTGCGCGCGCGCCTCGGACCCCGGCGGCAGCAGCCGCGGCGCCAGCAGCACCGTGACCGCGTGGAACAGCCCGAAGCCCGCAAGGTGCAGCGTCTGTGCGAGGAACATCACGACCGGCTGCGCGGGGAACGCGGCCACCAGCACCCAGCGCACCGCGGTGCCGGCGAGCGCGACGTAGAGGAGCGTCGGCAGGTCGAACCGCTTCACGAGCCGCGGCCCGAGCACGAACACCGCGATCTCGGCGACCACGCCCCACGCCCAGTAGAAGCCGATCGCGGCCGGGCCGTAGCCGTGCTCCTGCAGGTACAGCGTGTAGAAGCTGTAGTACGCACCGAAGCTCGCGAGCTGCAGGAAGCAGACCGCGAGGAAGGCCAGCACCGCCGGGCGCTTCAGGGCGAGTACGAACGTGCCCGGCGCGGTGGCCGCCCTGGCGCGGCGCTGGACGCGCGGCAGCCACGGCATCGCAGCCGCGGTCGCGATCACGCACACCAGCAACGCCCAGGCGATGCTCGCATCGCCCCCCTTCGCGATCGCGAGTCCCGCGGCCCAGCTCGTCACGACGAAGCCGATCGAGCCCCACAGGCGCAGCCAGCCGTAGCGATGCGCGTCGGCGCCGAGGTGGTCGAGCGTGTGCGCGTCGTACACCGGCATGATGCCGTTGAAGAACAGGCTGAACGCAGCGAGGCCCGCCGCCGCGGCCCACCAGGCCTCGGCCTGCGCGAGCAGCACGACCGTGACGACGGACAGGATCGCCGAGGCCAGCAGCAGCGGCCGGCGATCCGGCAGGTGGTCCGCGAGCCACGCGCTGCCCATCGGGCCCACGACGCGCACCGCGCTGAACACCGCCATCAGCACGCCGATCGCGCTCGCCGAATAGCCGAGCGCCTGCAGGTGCGACGGCCAGTAGGGCTGGAAGACGCCGACCGCGCCGAAGTACGCGAAGTACCCGGCGCCGAGCGCGAACTCGCCGCGCCTCACGCCGGCGGGCGCGAGGTGATCACGGGCGTGGTCGAGACGACGTCCGCGTTCTGCGCGCGGTGGCGCAGCCAGTGGTCCATCAGCACGAGCGCGAGCATCGCCTCGGCGATCGGGGTCGCGCGCAGGCCGACGCACGGGTCGTGCCGGCCGGTGGTGACGACGTCCACCGGGTTGCCGTGCACGTCGATCGTGCGGCCCGGCACCTGGATGCTGGAGGTCGGCTTCAGCGCGATCGAGACGACGAGGTCCTGCCCGGTCGAGATGCCGCCGAGCACGCCGCCGGCGTGGTTCGCGGCGAAGCCTTCCGGCGTGAGCTCGTCACGGTGCTCGCTGCCGCGCTGCGCGACGGCGGCGAAGCCGTCGCCGACCTCGACGCCCTTCACCGCGTTGATGCCCATCATCGCGTGCGCGAGATCGGCGTCGAGGCGGTCGAACACGGGCTCGCCGAGCCCGGGCGGTACGCCCTTCGCGACCACGGTGACGCGCGCGCCGATCGAATCGCCGGCCTCGCGGATCTTCCACATGAAGTCCTCGAGTTCGGGCACGCGCGCGGGGTCGGGGCAGAAGAACGGGTTGTCGTAGGCCGTGTCCGGCGCGACCGGCTCGAGCACCAGCGGCCCGAGCTGCGCGAGCCAGCCGTGAATGCGGATGCCGAGGCGCTCGCGCAGGTACTTGCGCGCGATCGCACCGGCGGCCACGCGCATCACGGTCTCGCGCGCGGACGATCGGCCGCCGCCGCGGTAGTCGCGGAAGCCGTACTTCTGCTGGTAGGTGTAGTCGGCGTGGCCGGGCCGGAAGCGGTCCTTGATCCGGTCGTAGTCGCGCGAGCGCTGGTCGGTATTGTGGACCAGCAGGCCGATCGGCGCACCGGTGGTGCGCCCCTCGAACACGCCCGACAGGATCTGCACGCGGTCGGGTTCCTTCCGCTGGCTCGTGTGGTGCGAAGTGCCGGAGCGGCGACGCTCGACGTCCTGCTGCAGGTCCTCTTCCGTCAGCGCGAGGCCCGGCGGGCAGCCGTCCACGACCGCTCCCAGCGCGGGCCCGTGGCTCTCGCCGAACGTGGTGACGGTGAACAGCTTGCCGAAGGTGTTGCCGGACACGGGAAACTCGGGGTGGGACGCGGGCGCCGCGAAGCCTACCGCACGCGACGCGCGCGCGGGCGAGTGCCGCCCGCGGCTGCCGGGGGCGCGAGGGCCCGCCGGTGCTCGACGAGCGTATCGCGGGACAGCAGGAACACGCCGCCCCCGCCCCGCTCGAACTCGAGCCACAGGAACGGCACCGCGGGCCATGCGGCCTGCACGCGCTCGTCGCTATCGCCGACCTCGACCACGAGCACGCCGGCGGGCGTGAGCCGGTCGGCCGCACCGGCGAGGATCCGGCGAACCGTGTCTAGACCGTCGTGTCCGGCGTCGAGGCCGAGGCGCGGCTCGCGGGCATACTCCTCGGGCAGAGCATCCACGTCCGCGCTCGGTACGTACGGCGGGTTGCTGACGATCAGGTCGTACCGCGTGGCGCCGAGTCCTCCGTAGACGTTCGACAGCACCGCGCGCACGCGCCGTTCGAGCCGGTGCAGCCGGATGTTGTCGCGGGCCACCTCGAGCGCGTCGGCGGAGACGTCGGCGGCGTCCACGCGCGCCCGGGGGAACGCGTGCGCGCACGCGATCGCGATGCAGCCGGAACCCGTGCCGACGTCCAGCACGCGCTTGACCGTATCGGGAGCGACGAACGGCCGGAACCGGTGCTCGATCAGTTCCGCGATCGGCGAGCGCGGTACCAGCACCCGCTCGTCGACGCGGATCTCGTGGCCGGCGAACCAGGTGCGGCCCGTCAGGTAGGCGGATGGAACGCGCTCGCGCACGCGGCGCTCGACGAAGCGTTCGAGCCGCCGGCGCGCGGCCACGGGCAAGGCCCAGCGGTAGGCGTCCGGCGCGGCCGAGTGCGGCCAGCCGGCCGCCCCGAACACCAGCGCGGCGGCCTCGTCGAAAGGGTTGTCGGTGCCGTGACCGTAGACCAGCGGGGCCCGTGCCAGCCGCGCGGCGGCCCACCGGATGCAGTCCTCGCCGTAGATCGGCGCGGCGGGGCGTGAAACCTTTGCCATGGGCGGCGAGTCTAGTCCCGGCCGGAGAGCACCGCACGCTGTGGGATAATCGCGCGATGAACGAGACCGCCCCCGACACCCGCCCCTTCGTCCGCACCCTGCTGATCCTGATCGTCGCGCTCGGAGCGACGCTGGCCGGCGCGATCGCCGCCCGGTACTGGATGGCGCGAGAGGCGGTGCCGCCCGCGACGCAGTCCGCCGCCGTGTTCCGCGAGGCACGGCCGCTCCCGCCGTTCCAGCTGGTCGCCCACGACGGCAGCGCGTTCGGCCTCGAGCGCCTGCAGGGCCACTGGTCGCTGCTGTTCTTCGGCTTCACGAACTGCCCCGACGTCTGCCCGGCGACGCTGGCGCAGCTGTCGGCCGTGACGAAGGCGCTGGCCGACCTCGACGCCGAGGAGGCACCGTCGGTCGTGATGGTCAGCGTGGACCCGAAGCGCGACACGCCCGAGCGCCTCGCGCAGTACGTGCCTTACTTCGATCCGCGGTTCCTCGGCGTGACGGGCACGCCCGAGTCGATCGCCGCGCTGACGAAGGGCATGGGGGTCGCGGTCCACGTCGGCCCCGAGACGGACGGCACCTACACCGTGGACCACACGGCCGCGCTGTTCCTCGTGAACCCCGACGGGAAACTGGCCGCGGTGTTCCCGACGCCGCACGATACGGGCGTGATCGCCGCGGACTACCGGACGATCGTCGGCGGACGGAGAGGCTGATGGCACTCTCGCTCGGCGACCGGGCGTTCGTCGCCCTCCAGCACGCGCTGCCCCAGCACGCGATCACGGGGCTCGTGAACCGCATCGCGCGCGTGCGCACGCCCTGGCTCAAGCGCGCGCTGATCCGCGGGTTCCTCGAGCTCTACACGGTGGACATCGCCGAGGCGGCGAACGCGGACCCCGACTCGTACGCGACCTTCAACGAGTTCTTCACGCGCGCGCTGAAACCCGGCGCGCGCCCGCTCTGCACCGGCGAGCACGCGCTCGCGAGCCCGTGCGACGGCACCGTCAGCCAGCGCGGCACCATCGAGGCGCAGGGGCTGCTGCAGGCGAGGCTCGAGGCCAAGAGCCACTGGTACACGCTCGAGGCGCTGGTCGGCGACGCCGCGCTGGCCGCGGAGTTCGTCGGCGGCGAGTTCGCGACGATCTACCTCGCGCCGTACAACTACCACCGCGTGCACATGCCGCTGACCGGTCGCCTGCGCGCGGTACGCTACATCCCTGGCAAGCTCTACAGCGTCAACGCGGTGACCGCCCGGCTCGTGCCGAACCTGTTCGCCCGCAACGAGCGCGCGGTCTGCGTGTTCGACACGCAGGCGGGCCCGCTCGCGGTGATCTTCGTCGGCGCGCTGAACGTCGGCAGCATCGGCCTCGTCGGCTACGGCGACCTGACGCCGGCGCGCCCGCGCCGCCCGCACCTGCTGGAGGTGCCGGCCCAGCCGCGGGTTTTCGAGCGCGGCGCCGAGCTCGGCCGCTTCAACATGGGTTCGACCGTGATCCTGCTGCTGCCGCGCGGCGCGTGCGCGTGGGAGCCGGCGTTCGTTCCCGGTGCGACGGTCCGCATGGGCACCGCGATCGGCCGACTGCTCGCCGATGCCACGTCCGGAGCAGGCGCGTCGGGCGTGCCCCGCGCGTGACCGCGCTTCGCGACGCTCGCCGATGACCGCGCAGGGCTGGCGCCCGACGGCAGGGATCGCGGCGCTTGCGCGGCGCGCTGAACTGCTCGCACGGGTGCGCGCGTTCTTCGCCGCCCGCGGGGTGCTCGAGGTCGAGACGCCGGTACTGGCGCGCGCGACCGTCACCGACGTGCACCTGGCGTCGCTGGAGACGCGGATCGCCGGGCGGCCGGCCCCCTACTACCTGCAGACTTCGCCGGAATACGCGATGAAGCGCCTGCTCGCCGCGGGTGCGCCGGACCTCTACCAGGTCTGCAAGGTCTTCCGCGACGGCGAGGTCGGATCGCGCCACAACCCCGAGTTCACGATGGTGGAGTGGTACCGACACGGCTTCGACGACGTACGCCTGATGCACGAAGTCGGCGATCTGCTGCACGTGCTGATCGGCGAGCGGCTGTCGGACCGACCCGAGTTCGTGACCTATCGCGGCGCGTTCGAACGTGAACTCGACCTCGACCCCTACGCGACGCCGGTCGCGCAACTGCGCGCCGCGGCGGAGCGTCGACTGGGACCCGTGCCGGCGGCGCTCGCGGACGACCGCGACGCGTGCCTCGACCTGCTGATGGGCGCCGTCGTCGGGCCCGCGCTCGGCCGCGACCGGGTGACTTTCGTGCACGACTACCCGGCGACGCAGGCCGCGCTCGCGCGCCTGAAGCCCGGCACCGCGAATCCGCCGGTCGCCGCCCGCTTCGAGGCCTACGTCGACGGGCTCGAACTCTGCAACGGCTTCCACGAACTGGTGGACGCGAGCGAGCAGCGCCGGCGTTTCGAGCACGACCTCGCCGCGCGCACCGCGCGGGGCCTGCCGGCGGCACCGGTCGACGAGCGCCTGCTCGCCGCGCTCGCGCACGGGCTGCCGGACTGCGCCGGCGTCGCGCTCGGGTTCGATCGGGTGGCGATGCTCGCCCTCCACACGCGCGACATCCGCGACGTGATCGCGTTCCCCGTCGACGAGGCCTGAAGGAGCGCCCGCCGATGAGCTTCGAACTGCGCGCCAGCACCGCCACGACGAAGGCCTGCCTCTACGCCGACCTGCGCGCCGCCCTCGACGGCCTGCTGCACGACGAGCGCGACGCGATCGCGAACCTCGCGAACGCCTCCGCCCTCCTCTACGCCACGCTGCCGGACCTCAACTGGGCCGGCTTCTACCTGTGGCGCGACGCCCAGCTGATCGTAGGCCCCTTCCAGGGCAAGCCCGCCTGCGTGCGCATCGCCCTCGGCCGGGGCGTCTGCGGCACCGCCGCCGCGCGCCGCGCAACGGTCCTGGTGCCGGACGTCCACGCGTTCCCGGGCCACATCGCCTGCGACGCCGCCTCCAACTCCGAGATCGTGGTCCCGCTGCTGGCGGGCGAACGCCTGCTGGGCGTACTCGATCTCGACAGCCCGAAGCTGGCGAGATTCGACGCCGACGACACGGCGGGCCTGGAAGCCTTCGCCGCGCGACTGGTAATCGGCTGCAACTGGCCCAAGGATTGGAGCTGACCCGCCGGCCCATACACACCGCGGAGCACCCTCTCCGCTGGCGAGTCCTCGAAGCCAGCCTCCCCTCTCCGCTGCCGAGTCCTCGAAGCCAGCCTCCAATCTCCGCTGGCGAGTCTTCGAAGCCAGCCTCCCCCGCGGCGGCCCGACGGAACCGGTGCCGCCTTCGGCGGCGATAGCAGGAACGAAGGGCCCTTCAGCCCCGAACCGCGGGCCGTCCCGCGGTTCGGGGGCGGCGGCGCCGGCAGGCGACCGCCGCGCGCGCGATCATCGAGCGGGCGCAGCCCGCGAGATCACTTCGCGCGCAACTACTTCGCGCGAGATATGTACTCGCCCGACCGGGTATCGACGCGGATCACCTCGCCCTCGTTGAGGAACAGTGGCACGCGCACCACCGCCCCGGTCTCGAGCTTCGCCGGCTTCTGCCCGCCCGTCACGGTGTCGCCGCGCACGCCCGGATCGGTCTCGACGATCTTCAGTTCCACGTGCGCCGGCGGCGTGACGCTGAGCGGCTCGCCGTTCCAGAGCGTGACGATGCACTCCGTGCCGTCCTTGAGCCACTGGGCCGCCTCGCCCATCGCCGCCTTGCCCGCGGTGTACTGCTCGAAGGTGTCCGGCATCATGAAGGTGTAGAAGTCGCCCTCCGTGTAGAGGAACTGCATGTCGACGTCGACGACGTCGGCCGCCTCGACGGAGTCACCGGACTTCCACGTGCGCTCGACCACGCGGCCGGTCTTGAGGTTGCGGACCTTCACGCGGTTGAAGGCCTGGCCCTTGCCGGGCTTGACCATCTCGTTCTCGACGATCGCGTACGGATCGCCGTCGATCAGGATCTTGAGACCCGACTTGAACTCGTTCGTGCTGTAGCTGGCCATTGGGCTTTCTGCTCCGGTGCCGGTCCCGCACAATAGGCGGCTGGATGACGGGACATTGGAAAAACGCCGAATGATAGCGGCAAGCCGTGAACCCCACCAGCCGGACCCGACGTCCCCGGAGCCGAGGGCCTGGCAGCGCGAACTGGCCGAGGCCGTCACCGACCCGGGCGAACTGCTCGACCTCGTCGGCCTGGACCGCGAGCCGTGGCTCGCGGCCGCCCGTCGCGCGGCGACGCTCTTTCCGCTGCGCGTGCCGCGTCCGTACGTGGCCCGGATGCGTCGCGGCGATGCGAACGATCCGCTGCTCCGACAGGTGCTGCCGCTTGCCGAGGAGTTCGCGCCGCAACCGCCATCGTTCGTCGCCGATCCCGTCGGCGACCTCGCGGTCGCGGCGCACCCCGGAGTGCTGCGGAAGTACCGCGGCAGGGCGCTGCTCGTCACGACCGGCGCGTGCGCCGTGCACTGCCGCTACTGCTTCCGCCGCGAGTTCCCGTACGGCGAGCAGCTCGCGAGCACCGGGCACTGGGCCGCGGCGGTCGCCGCCCTGCGCGCGGACACGGACGCCCGCGAAGTGCTGCTGAGTGGCGGCGACCCGCTGTCGCTCGCGACGCACAAGCTCGCTGAACTGACCACGCAGCTCGCCACGATGCCGCACGTGGAGCGACTGCGGATCCACACGCGCCAGCCGATCGTGCTGCCGTCGCGCGTGGACGAAGCGCTGGTGTCCTGGCTTGCCTCGCTGCGGTGGCCGACCACGATCGTGCTGCACGTCAACCACGCGCAGGAACTCGACGGCCCCACGATCGAGGCCCTGGCGCGCCTGCGCGCCACGCGCGCGCACCTCCTGAACCAGTCGGTGCTGCTGCGGGGCGTGAACGACGACGCCGCGACGCTCGCCGCGCTGTCGGTCGCACTGCATGCCGCCGGCGTGCTGCCGTACTACCTGCACGGGCTCGACCCGGTACGCGGCAGTGCGCACTTCGACGTGCCGGACGACGAGGCCCGCCGTCTGCACGAGGCGCTGATCCGGGAGCTACCGGGTTACCTGGTGCCGCGCCTGGTCCGCGAGGTGCCAGGGGCACCGTCGAAAGTGTCGATTTCGTCCGTCGGGACGGCGCGAACGGGGTGATACCATCGTTGCGCTCCGGCCCGTGCCGCGCCGACCCATCGACCAGGAGCCATCCGTGATCGCAACGTCGCCCGGAAGCGCGGCCGTGCCAATGCTGGTGCTCACCCAGCAGCAGGACCACGTCGAGGCGATCAACGCCACGCTGCGCAGGGCCGGGCACGCGGTGCACTGCACGTGGCTCCCGGACGCCCGCGATCTCCCGGACGCGCTGATCCAGATAAACCCCGAGATGCTCCTCGTGTTCGCCGACGAGAACCTCGTCGAACTCGAGACGCTGGCCGCACTCCGCGGCCGCCAGCAGCCCCCGGTGCCGGTGCTGCTGGTACGTGCCGCCATCGACGAGGCCGTGCAGCTGGAAGCGCTGCGGTTCGGCGCGCAGGACGTGGTGTCGCTTGCGAACCGCGAGCGGCTGCAGCTGGTGGTGGGCCGCGAGCTCCGCGCATTCCGTCTAGAGCGCACGCTGAACGCGACCATTTCCTCTGCACGCGAGTCGCAGCAGGCGCTGCGCCAGTTCATGGAGGGATCCGCCGACGCGATCGCCGTGGTCCAGGAAGGCATCGTCGTCGACGCGAACCCGGCGTGGCTCGAGCTGTACGGGCTTTCGGAGCCCGACGCCGCGCTGGGCCTGCCGGTGATGGAGTTCTACGATCCGGAATCGCACGCGGCCCTGAAGGGCGCGCTCGTCGCCTGCCTCCAGGGCAAGTGGGCCGACCAACCCCTGCGGGTCACCGCGCTGCTCGCGGACGGCTCGTCGCTGCCGCTGGAGCTGCAGATCGGCAAGGGCGAATACGACGGGGAACCGGCCGTCCGCATCACTGTGCCGGCCCGTCGGCACGACGAGGCGGCCCTGCAGCAGCGGCTCGCCCGCGCGGTCGAGACCGAGCCGTCGACCGGCTTCCTGCACCGCCGCTGTTTCGTCGAGCGGCTGCGCGAGCGGCTGCAGCAGCCCGTCAAGGGCGGCGTCCGCTTCCTCGCCTACGTGCGTCCCGACCGGGTCGAGCAGCTGATCGGCATGACGGGCGCGCTGGCGTTCGAAGACTTCGTCGCCCAGTTCGGCGCCCTGGTTCGGGAACAGGCGCAGCCGAACGAGCTGTGCGGCCGCTTCTCCGGCAGCGGCTTCATGTTCCTGCTCGAGCGCGGCACGCCGCGCGACGTCGAGGCGTGGGCGGAGAACGTCGTCAGGAAGATCGGCGCACACGTCTTCAGGGTCGACGACAAGAGCGTCACCGTCACCGCTACCGTCGGCCTCGGGCTGGTGCCCGCCTCGACCACGGACCCGGCAGGCCCGGTCGCCGATGCCTACGAGGCCAACCGCAAGGGTCGCGAGAACGGCGGCGCGCAGATCTACTCGGTGGACCGCACCGAGAGCGATTCGCGGATGGTCGCGTACGACAAGATCTGGGTGCGGCACATCAAGGCCGCGCTGATGGAGAACCGCTTCCGCCTGGTTCAGCAGCCGATCGCGAGCCTGCTCGGCGAGGACAAGGGCATGCTCGACGTGCTCGTCCGCATGCTCGACGAGCAGGGCAAGGAAGTGCTGCCGAGCGCGTTCATCCCGGCTGCCGAGCGCAACGACCTCATGAAGAACGTCGATCGCTGGGTGATCGGCGCGTCGATGAGCTTCTGCGCGGCGCGCAAGCCCGCGGGCGTCTTCGTGCGCCTGTCGCGCGACACGGTCAACGACAAGTCGCTGCCGATCTGGCTCGCGAACCAGCTCAAGGCGAGCAAGATCGAGCCGGCCCGCCTGTGCTTCCAGGTCGCCGAGAACGTCGCGATGCAGTACCTGCTCCAGACGAAGGAACTGCGCGAGGCAGTGCGACGCTACGGCTTCCGCTTCGCGGTCGAGCACTTCGGCGCCGGCGCGGAGCCGCAGCGGGTGGTGGACCACCTGCGGCCGGAGTTCGTCAAGGTCGACGGCACGCTGATGCAGGGCCTCGCGACCAACGCGATGCTGCAGCAGAAGGTGAAGGACCTCGTCGAGGTCGCGAAGACCGTCGGCGCGGTGACGATCGCCGAGCGCGTCGAGGACGCGAACACGATGGCGGTGCTCTGGCAGCTCGGCATCGAGTTCATCCAGGGCTATTTCGTCCACAAGCCCGAGGAAGTGGTCCTGGGCTGAAGCGGGTACCGTTCCCGTTTCCGTTTCCGTTTCCGTTTCCGTTTTCGGTCGATGATGCGGGTCCCCGGTTCTCGGCTCGCAGAGGTTGACGCTCGACTGCACCGCACCGAACGGGCCACCCGCCGTGGTCCAGCCGCCTCGCGTGGCGGCACGCATCGCGCGTCCGGTCGGCTACGTACCGGCGACGATGGCGACCGTTACCGGACGGCGCAGCCTGACGCCGCTTCCCGGACGGCGCACACGGAGGGTCGCGAGGGATGCGCGACCGCGGCTCGCTCACTACGGCGGCGTGCCGCACCCGCGCCGGCCGCTGTCGTGGCTGGATCCCGGCGCGTTCTGCATGCTCGGCGTAGGCGCAGGCTTCGCGCTCGCCGCAGCGGTCGCACGACCCGACGCCGAGGTGTGGCTGCTGTGGGGCGACGGGGCCGCCGGTTACGGGCTCGCCGAACACGCTTGCACGCGCGCGCGCGACCGCCGGCGAAGGCCGGCCGGTACTCGTGAACGCGTGGCTCGCGCGCACCGACTTCCGCGAAGGCTCGATCTCGATGCAGACCTGCGCGTCCAGCCGCGTGGTCGCGCGCGGGAGACGATCGAGGATCGCACCTCGTCGACGAACGGCACGGTGCTGCCGTAGCGCAAGTCGACCAACGTCATTCGACGTCGAGGCGCGTCACGCGACGGTAGTTCTTCGGCAGCATCGCGCCGCGCTGTGCTCGCTCGCCGCGGTACTCCTTGATCTCGTCCCAGGACAGCGTCATCGCGCGGTCGCCGCAGATCACGCGCAGCTTGCCGCCGGGGCCGACGACGGCGAGACCCATCATGAGCTCCTTGCGCACCTCGGCCTTGTCGGACGGCACGTTGAACAGCTTGTTGCCGCGGCCCTTCGCGAGCTCCGGGAGCTCCGACACCGGGAAGCACAGCAGGCGCCCGTCGACCGGCGAGCCGTCCTTCTCGATCGTCGCCGCCGCGACCGCGATCAGCGCCTTAGGGTCCTCGACCACGCGCGCGGCGGGCAGTGCCTTCGCGTGCTCCGGCACCGACAGGACCGCCTTGCCGCCGCGGTTGCGGGCGTAGAGTTCCTCCAGCTTGACGATGAAGCCGTAGCCTGCATCCGACGCGACGACGTAGCGCTCGCCCGGTTCGCCCATGATCACGCTCGCGAAGGTAGCCCCGTCCGGCGGATCCACGCGCCCGGACAGCGGCTCGCCCTGGCCGCGCGCGCTCGGCAGCGTGTGCGCCAGCAGCGAGTAGGTGCGGCCCGTCGAGTCGAGGAAGATCGCCTGCTGCGTACTCTTCCCCAGCGCGTGCTCCTGGTACGAGTCGCCGGTCTTGTACGACAGCGCGCGCGGGTCGATCTCGTGGCCCTTCGCCTGCCGCACCCAGCCGGCGGTCGAGAGCACGACGGTGACGGGCTCCGCGACCACGAGCTCCGTCTCGTCGATGGCCTTCGCGGCCTCGCGCTCGACGATCTTCGTGCGGCGCTTGTCGCCGTACTTCTCGGCATCGCCCAGGATCTCCTCCCGCACCAGCTTCTTCAGGCGCGCGGGGCTCGCGAGGGTCCGCTCGATCTCGTCCTTCTCCCTGGCGAGCTCGGCCTGCTCACCCCGGATCTTCATCTCCTCGAGGCGCGCAAGGTGGCGGAGCTTGGTCTCGAGGATCGCCTCCGCCTGCTCGTTCGAGAGCTGGAAGCGCTTAATCAGCACCGGCTTCGGCTCGTCCTCGGTGCGGACGATGCGGATCACCTCGTCGAGGTTCAGGTATGCGATCAGCAGGCCCGCGAGGATGTGGAGCCGCGCGTCCACCTTGCCGAGGCGGTACTGCAGCCGCTTCGTGACGGTGGCCAGCCGGAACGACAGCCATTCCGACAGCAGTTCCTTGAGCCCGAACACCTTCGGCCGGCCGTCGAGGCCGATCACGTTCAGGTTCACGCGGTAGGTGCGCTCGAGGTCCGTGGTCGCGAACAGGTGCGCCATCAGCTGCTCGACGTCGGTCTTCCTGCCCTTCGGCACGATCACTAGGCGCGTCGGGTTCTCGTGATCGGATTCGTCGCGGAGGTCCTCGACCATCGGCAGCTTCTTCGCGCGCATCTGCGCGGCGATCTGCTCCAGCACCTTCGCACCCGACACCTGGTACGGCAGCGCGGTGATCACGACGTCGCCGTCCTCCTCCTCGTAGACGGCGCGCGCGCGGAACGTACCGTTGCCGGTCTCGTAGATCTGGCGCAGCTCGGACTTCGGCGTGATGATCTCGGCGCCGGTCGGGAAATCCGGGCCCGGCACCAGCTTGCCGAGCTCGCGGCTCGTGACCTCGGGCTCGTCGATCAGGCGCACGACCGCGTTCGCGATCTCGCGCAGGTTGTGCGGCGGGATGTCGGTGGACATGCCGACCGCGATGCCCATCGCGCCGTTCAGCAGCACGTTCGGCAGCCTGGCCGGCAGCACCGCGGGTTCTTCGAGCGTGCCGTCGAAGTTCGGCACCCAGTCCACGGTGCCCTGGCCGAGCTCGGACAGCAGCACCTCGGCGTACGGGCGCAGGCGCGACTCGGTGTAGCGCATCGCGGCGAACGACTTCGGGTCGTCGGGCGAGCCCCAGTTGCCCTGGCCGTCCACCAGCGGATAGCGGTACGAGAAGTCCTGCGCCATCAGGACCATCGCCTCGTAGCACGCGCCGTCCCCGTGCGGATGGAACTTGCCGATCACGTCGCCGACGGTGCGGGCGCTCTTCTTGTGCTTGGCGCCCGCCGCGAGTCCGAGCTCGCTCATCGCGTACACGATGCGGCGCTGCACGGGCTTCAGGCCGTCCGCGAGCTGCGGGAGCGCGCGGTCGAGGATGACGTACATCGAGTAGTCGAGGTACGCCTTCTCGGTGAACGCGCGGAGCGGGCGCTTCTCGACGCCCTCGAAGTTCAGTTCGGCGGTCTTCACGGGATCACTTCAGCCAGGTTGCCCTTGGTCTCGAGCCACTCGCGGCGGTCCGCGGCCCGCTTCTTCGCGAGCAGCATGTCCATCAGCTGGTCGGTGTCGTCGACGGCCTCGACGGTGAGCTGCACGAGCCGGCGGGTCTCGGGCGCCATCGTGGTCTCGCGGAGCTGCAGCGGGTTCATCTCGCCCAGGCCCTTGAAGCGGGTGACGGCGACCTTGCCGCGCTTGCCCTCGGCCGCGACGCGATCGAGGATGCCCTTCCGCTCCGCGTCGTCGAGCGCGTAGTAGACGTCCTTGCCGATGTCGATGCGGTACAGCGGCGGCATCGCGACGTAGACGTGGCCCTCCAGCACCAGCGGCCGGAAGTGGCGCAGGAACAGGGCGCAGAGCAGCGTGGCGATGTGCGCGCCGTCGGAGTCCGCGTCCGCGAGGATGCAGATCTTGTGGTAGCGGAGGTTCCTGAGATCCGCGCTGCCGGGATCGACGCCGATGGCGACCGCGATGTCGTGCACCTCCTGCGAGGACAGCACGCCGCCGGCGTCCACTTCCCAGGTGTTCAGGATCTTGCCGCGCAGCGGCATCACGGCCTGGAACTCGCGGTCCCGCGCCTGCTTGGCGGAACCGCCCGCCGAGTCGCCCTCGACCAGGAACAGCTCGGCGCGCTCCGGTTCCTGCGAGGTGCAGTCCGCGAGCTTGCCCGGGAGCGCGGGGCCCGCGACCACGCGCTTGCGCACCACCTTCTGCGAGGCCTTGAGGCGCGCCTGCGCGTTGGCGATCGCGAAGTTCGCGATCTTCTCGCCGGCGTCCGGGTGCTGGTTCAGCCAGACCGCGAAGGAGTCCTTGACGAGCCCCGAGACGAAGGCCGCGCTCTCGCGCGAGGCGAGGCGCTCCTTGGTCTGCCCGGCGAACTGCGGCTCGTGCATCTTCACGGAGAGCACGTAGGCGAGGCGCTCCCAGACGTCTTCGGGGGCGAGCTTGACGCCTCGCGGCACGAGGTTGCGGAACTCGCAGAACTCGCGCACCGCGTCGGTGATGCCGGAGCGCAGGCCGTTGACGTGCGTGCCGCCCTCGGCGGTGGGGATCAGGTTGACGTAGCTCTCCCCCACCAGCTCCGCGCCCTCCGACACCCAGCAGAAGGCCCACTCGGCGACCTCGGTACCGCCCTTGAGGGACGCCGCGAACGGCTCCTCGGGCAGCTTCTCGGCCGTGGGGCCCAGCTCCTCGACGAGGTAGCTCGCCAGTCCCCCGGTGTAGAACCACTCGTCGCGCTCGTTCGTCGCCTCGTTGAACAGCGTGACCTTCAGCCCGGGGCACAGCACGGCCTTGGCGCGCAGCACGTGCTTCAGCTTGGGCACCGAGAACTTGTCGGAGTCGAAGTACTTCGAGTCGACCCAGAAGCGGACCGAGGTGCCGGTGTTGCGCGCGCCGACCTTGCCGACGACCTTCAGCTTCTGGTCGAGCGTCCCGTCGCGGAACGTGATGAGGTACTCGTTGCCGTCGCGGCGGACGCGGCACTCGAGCCGCTCCGACAGCGCGTTGACGACCGAGACGCCGACGCCGTGCAGGCCGCCGGACTGCTGGTAGGTCTTGTCCGAGAACTTGCCGCCCGCATGCAGGCGCGTGAGGATGAGCTCGACGCCCGGCATCTTCTCCTTCGGGTGGATGTCGACGGGCATGCCGCGGCCGTCGTCGACGACTTCGAGCGAGCCGTCCTTGTAGACGGTGACGTCGATCTGGCGGCAGTGGCCGGCGAGCGCCTCGTCGACCGAGTTGTCGACGACCTCGTGCGCGAGGTGGTTGGGGCGCGTGGTGTCCGTGTACATGCCGGGGCGCCGGCGCACGGGATCGAGGCCCGACAGGACCTCGATGTCTGAAGCGCTGTAGGTGGAGGACCGATTGGACGTGTTCATGCGTCGAGCCGGGGTCGTCATACTGTATATATTAACAGTACGACGTCCCCGCGGCAGCCTTGTGTGGGATTCGCGAAGGCGCGCATGGTAGCGGGCGCGTCGCTTCCGCGCGCAATCCTGAAAGCCGGGTAATCGGGGGCGTTGGCGGCACGTTGCCAAGTGCGCGGTGCGCGCCGCCCCGGAGCGAGGCGCGCCGGAAGATCGTGCGCGGGGTTCCCGGCCGGGTGGCGCTGCAGGCAGCGAGGTCGGGAATCGGGCCGCGTTGACGCTGCTCGCGCGCCGCCGCTACCGTAGCCGGATGGCGCGGGCTGGCCGTGCCGATCCCGGAAGAATTGCGATGTCCCAGAGGTCCGCCGTACCCACCGACGTACCCGACTTCGAGGCGGCCATGGCCGAGCTCGAGTCGCTGGTCGAACGACTCGAGCGTGGGGACCTGCCGCTCGAGGAATCGCTGCAGGCCTTCGAGCGCGGCGTGGCGCTGACGCGCACCTGCCAGGCGGCACTGCGCGAGGCCGAGCAGAAGGTGGAAGTGCTGCTCAAGCGGGCCGACGGCGGCGAGACGCGCGAACCGTTCGACGATCTCGACGACGAGGACGACGAAGCGTGAGCGCCGAGATCGTGCCCCCGGACCCGCACGCGGAACGCCTCGCGGCGTACCAGGCGCGGGTCGAGGCGGCGCTGGACGCCCGCCTCCCGCGGGCGGACCAGAGGCCCGAACGCCTGCACGCGGCGATGCGCTACAGCGCGCTGCAGGGCGGCAAGCGCGTGCGCCCCGCGCTCGTCTACGCGACCGGCGAGCTGCTCGGCGTGCCGCTCGAGGTACTCGATGCGCCGGCCGCGGCGGTCGAGATGATCCACGTCTACTCGCTGGTGCACGACGACCTGCCCGCGATGGACGACGACGACCTGCGCCGCGGCCGCCCGACCTGCCACCGGCAGTTCGACGAGGCGACCGCGATCCTGGCCGGCGACGCGCTGCAGGTGCTCGCATTCCAGAGCCTCGCCCACGCGGACACGCCGCCGGCGCAACGCGTGGCGATGATCACGCTGCTGGCCGAGGCCAGCGGCACGCAGGGCATGGCCGGCGGCCAGGCGATCGACCTCGGCGCGGTCGGTCGCACGCTGAGCCTCGCCGAACTGGAGGACATGCACCGGCGCAAGACGGGCGCGCTGCTGCAGGCGAGCGTGCTGCTCGGCGCGGCGGCCCAGCCGGGGCTGGCGGCCGGCGACCGCGACCGGCTCGCCCGGTTCGGCGCCGCGCTGGGCCTCGCGTTCCAGATCGTCGACGACATCCTGGACGTCGAAGGAGATCCCGCGCTGCTCGGCAAGGCCACCGGCGCGGACCAGGCGCACAACAAGCCGACCTACCCCGCCGTCATGGGCCTGGAGGCGGCCCGCGAACGGGCACGCCAGCTCCGCACGGACGCGCTGCGCGAACTCGCGCCCTTCGGCGCCCGCGCCGACACGCTGGCCTGGCTCGCCAACTTCATCGTCGGCCGCTCGCACTGACGCTGTAAACTGCCCGGATGACGCCGGCCGGCCCCTATCCCCGCCTCTCGGGCATCGAGCGCCCGGAACAGCTGCGCGAGCTGCCGGAAGCCCAGCTCCCGGCGCTGGCGCAGGAACTGCGCGCGTTCCTGATCGACACCGTCAGCCAGATGGGCGGCCACTTCGCAGCCGGTCTCGGCACCGTCGAGCTCACGCTCGCACTGCACTACGTCTACGACACGCCGCACGACCGTCTCGTCTGGGACGTCGGTCACCAGGCCTACCCGCACAAGGTGCTGACCGGCCGGCGGGACCGCCTGCACACCATCAAGCAGAAGGCCGGCCTCGCGCCGTTCCCGAGCCGCGCCGAGAGCGAGTACGACACCTTCGGCGTCGGTCACTCGAGCACGTCGATCTCCGCGGCGCTCGGCATGGCGATCGCGGATCGCCTGAAGCACACCTCGCATCCGCGCCGCACGGTGGCCGTGATCGGCGACGGCGCGATGAGCGCGGGACTCGCCTTCGAGGCGCTGAACCACGCCGGCTCGCTCGACGTCGACCTGCTCGTCGTGCTGAACGACAACGACATGTCGATTTCCGAGAACGTCGGCGCGCTGTCGAACTACTTCGCGCGCGTGCTCTCGGGGCGGCTCTACTCGACGATCCGCGAGGGCAGCAAGAAGGTGCTGCGCCGGATGCCGACCGCGTGGGAGCTGGCGCGGCGCTCCGAGGAACACGTCAAGGGCATGGTGCTGCCCGGCACGATGTTCGAGGAGATGGGCTTCAACTACATCGGCCCGATCGACGGCCACGACCTCGGCGCACTGGTGAAGACGCTCCGGAACCTGCGCGGCCTGAAGGGCCCGCAGTTCCTGCACGTGGTCACGCGCAAGGGCAAGGGCTATGCCCCGGCCGAGGCGGACCCGATCAAGTGGCACGGCCCGGGTCCCTTCGATCCCGCGAAGGGCGTGATCTTCAAGGAGAAGGCCAGCGGTCCCACCTACTCCCAGGTGTTCGGCCAGTGGCTCTGCGACATGGCCGAGCGCGATCCGCGGATCGTCGGCATCACGCCGGCGATGCGCGAGGGCTCGGGGCTCGTCGAGTTCTCGAAGCGCTTCCCGGACCGCTACTTCGACGTCGCGATCGCCGAGCAGCACGCGGTGACGCTCGCCGCCGGCCTCGCCTGCGAGGGCATGCGGCCGGTGGTCGCGATCTACTCCTCGTTCCTGCAGCGGGGCTACGACCAGCTGATCCACGACGTCGCGCTGCAGAACCTGCCGGTGGCGTTCGCGATCGACCGTGCAGGGCTCGTCGGCGGCGACGGCGCCACCCACCAGGGTGCGTTCGACGTCTCGTTCCTGCGCTGCATTCCGAACCTCGTGATCATGGCGCCGGCGGACGAGAACGAGTGCCGCCAGATGCTCTACACGGCGGTGACGCTCGACGCGCCGGCCTGCGTGCGCTACCCGCGCGGGCAGGGCCCGGGAGTGCCGGTCGAGAGCGCGATGAGCGCGCTGCCGGTGGGCAAGGCCGAAGTCCGCCGGGAAGGCCGGTCCGGGCTTGCGATCCTGGCCTTCGGCCCCATGGTGCCCGCCACGGCCGAGTTCGCCGAACGGGTGGACGCAACCCTCGTCAACATGCGGTTCGTGAAGCCTCTGGACGAGGAACTCGTCATCCGAATGGCGCAGCGGCACGAATGGCTGGTCACGATCGAGGAGAACGTGGTCGCCGGCGGCGCCGGTAGTGCCGTGGTCGAGCTGCTGCTGGCCCGCGGATACGTGCGGCCGGTGCTGCAGCTCGGCCTGCCGGACGGGTACGTCGAGCACGGCGCGCGGTCGGACAACCTGGCCGCGGCCGGGCTGGACCCGAAGTCGATCGCCGCGTCGATCGAGCGCTGGTGGCAGCCGCGGCGGCTGCGGCCTGCCGCGTCGGAGTGACGCGGCCGGCGGCCTCGCCACCCCCGCAGGCGGTCGAACGACCCGCAACAACACGGGTGCCCCGCGCACCGAGGAACCCATGAGCACCGTCATCGCCCCGCCGAAGAATCCCGTCACCCTCCCCATCGAGGACGTCCAGAGCCGGGCCGACACCCGCCAGATCGCAATCGACAAGGTGGGCGTCAAGGACATCTTCCACCCCGTGCGCGTGAAGGACCGCTCCGGCGGCGAGCAGCACACGGTCGCGAACTTCAACATGTACGTGTACCTGCCCCACAACTTCAAGGGCACGCACATGTCGCGGTTCGTCGAGATCCTGCACATGCAGGAGCGCGAGCTTTCGGTCGAGTCCTTCCGCGTGATGCTGAGGGAGATGGTGGAGCGTCTCGACGCCGAGATCGGCCACATCGAGATGACCTTCCCCTACTTCGTCATGAAGAAGGCGCCGGTCTCCGGAGTGCAGAGCCTGCTCGACTATCGCGCCACCCTGATCGGCGAGATCAAGAAAGGCGCCGTCGAGACGTGGATCAAGGTGGTCGTGCCGGTCACGAGCCTGTGCCCGTGCTCGAAGAAGATCTCGGACTACGGCGCGCACAACCAGCGCTCGCACGTGACGATCACCGCGAAGATCGACGGCCACGTCTGGATCGAGGAACTGATCGACGTCGCGGAGCAGGAGGCCTCCTGCGAGGTCTACGGCATCCTGAAGCGGCCGGACGAGAAGTACGTGACCGAGCGCGCCTACGACAACCCGAAGTTCGTCGAGGACATGGTCCGTGACGTCGCGGGCCGGCTGAACGAGGACGAGCGGATCCGCGCCTACGTGGTCGAAAGCGAGAACTTCGAGTCGATCCACAACCACTCGGCGTACGCGCTGATCGAGCGCGACAAGGACGCCTGAGCGGAACGGGCCAGCCCCCTCGTTCCGCGGGATGGTCTCGGCCCCCCGGTGGAAAATGGGGGCTGCCCCCTCTTCTACTCGTTGCCCTGCAGCCGGCCGATCAGGCTGCGCAGGAAGACCTTGTTGAAGCGCAGCTGGCACGAGGCGGATACCTGCTCCAGCAGCGTCGAGCTGACCTTCATCAGCGTGACGGCCTCGTGGGCCCTGATGGTCGCCATGCGCTTCGCGCCGCGCACGTAGCTCGTCTCGCCGAAGCACTCGCCGGCGTCGAGCAGCCCGATCTCGCGCCCGTGCTGCTCGACGCGCACCGCGCCGGAGACGATCACGTAGAAACGGTCGTCGGTCTCGCCCTCGCGCACGATGTCCTCGCCGGCCGCATAGTTCTGCCACTGGCTCGCGCGGAGCACTTCCCAGATCTCGCCGTGCGAGAACTCGTGGAAGAACTTGAGACGCCGGAGCATCGCGAACTGCTCCTGGCGATCGATCCTGTTGCTCTCGGTCCGCAGACGCTGGTGGACGCGCGTGAGCTCCGCCGCGAAGTCCTGGCCCGTGCGGTAGCGCCGCTCCGGGTCCTTGTGCATCGCCGTCGCGACGACGTTCTCGAGTTCCTCGGGAATGTCCTTGCGGAGCGTGTGGATCGGCGGAGGCGTCGCGTAGACGATCTGGTGCAGCAGCTTTGACAGGTTGCCCGCGCGGAACGGCCGGTAGCCGGTCAGCAGTTCGTACATCACCGCGCCCAGCGCGTAGATGTCCGACCGGTTGGTGATCTCGAGCGACTGGACCTGCTCGGGGCTCATGTACGAGGGCGAGCCCGCGATGCCCTCGATCCGCGAGATCTCGGAGTCCGCGACGATCGCGATGCCGAAGTCGATGATGCGCACGTCCGAGTCGACCGTGAGCATCACGTTCGAGGGCTTCACGTCGCGGTGGATCACGCCCCGCGAGTGCGCGTAAGAGAGCGCCTTCGCAGCCTTGTAGACCAGTTCGACGACGTCGTCGACGCGCAGCAGGTTGTCGGGCCTGCAGTAGGCGGCGAGCGTGCGCGCGCCGTGCACGAACTCGGTGACCACGTAGTAGTGGCCGTGCTCCTCGCCGGCGTCGTAGATCGGCAGGATGTTCGGGTGATGCAGCATGCCCACCATGTGGGCTTCCGACAGGAACATCTTGCGCGCGACGCGCGCCTTCTCGGGGTCGTCGTCGGCCTCGAGGTCGTAGACCTTGATCGCGACGTCGCGGCCGTAATAGGGGTCGTGCGAGAGGTAGACGGAGCCGGTGCTGCCCCGGCCGACCTCCTTGATGATCTCGTACTTGCCGACGCGCTCCGGCACCGTGCGCGCCGGGCGCGTCGCGGTGGGGCCCGGGACGCCACGCGGCCCTGGCGACGGGTTCGACGGGTTCGTCAGGTTGCGAATGGGACGGCTCCGTACGGCGGTACGCCGGTCTGCACCGGGCGGAGGCAGATTAAGTCGGGAAGCCGCCCCGGGCTGTGACGCCGGTTCGATTTGGCCGCAGACGGATCCATGGCCGACCGCGGGGTCGGCGAGCTCGGGCGGGGGCGGTGCCGCGGTCGCCCGGCCGGAGCCGCGTGCGGCGCACTCCGTGACGCAGTTCCGGGATGCGAATGTCCGCGATGCGCTAGGGGCCCGCGCTCAGCGGAAGTGGTCGAAACCCGCCGGCGCGGGGTGGTCGCCGCGCTCGTCCACGACCCGGACGCCCCGACCCGCCACGATCTCGCCGATGCAGTGGCACGCCGGCGCGCCGCCGGCGAGCAATCCCGCGAGCGCGGTGCGCGCGGCCGGCGGCACGGTGAACAGCAGCTCGTAGTCGTCGCCGCCGGCGAGCGCGAACTCGCGCGCCCGCGCCTCGCCCGCAGCCGCGTGCAGCGCACGGGACAGCGGCAGCTCGCGCGCACGGATCACTGCCGCTACCGCGCTCGCAGCCGCGAGCCGACCGAGGTCCTGCGCGAGTCCGTCGGAGACGTCGATGCACGCGCTCGCGATGCCGACGAGGCGCTGCCCGAACGCGACGCGCGGCTCGGGGCGCCGGAAGCGCTCGGTGAGCACCGCGCGGTTGGCGCCGGCGGCGACGAGTCGCCCCTGCAGCACCGCGAGCCCGGCCGCGGCGTCGCCGGGCCAGCCGGTCACGTACACGAGATCGCCGACGCGGGCGCCGCTGCGGCGCAGCGCGCGGCCGGCCGGCGCGTGGCCGAGTACCTGCACGCTGACGGTCAGCGGGCCTCGCGTGGTGTCGCCGCCGACCAGCGACACCCCGTTCGCGGTCGCGAGCGCGCCGAAGCCGTGCGCGAAGTCCTCGAGCCAGTCCTCGTCGAGCGCCGGCAGCGTGAGCGCGAGCGTCGCCCACGCCGGACGCGCGCCCATGGCCGCGAGGTCGGAGAGGTTCACGGCCAGCGAACGCCAGCCGACGTCGGCACCGGATGCATCCTCCGGGAAGTGACGGCCGGCCACGATCGTGTCCACCGCCGCGACCAGCTCGTGGGCGGGAGGCACGACGAGCAGCGCCGCGTCGTCGCCGACGCCGAGCACGACGTCCTCGCGGCGTGCGCCGAGGCTCGCGAAGAAGCGGTCTATCAGTGCGAACTCGGACATCGGCTCGGAGTGCCGCTGCAGGAGACTCGACCGCGGCGCCGAGGCGCGGCCGCCCGCCTCAGGCCGGGTCGCCGTACTCGACCGCCCGCAGCTCGCGGGCCGCACGGTCGAGCACGCCGTTCACGAACTTGTGGCCGTCGGTCGCGCCGAAGCGCTTCGCGAGCTCGACATACTCGCTGATGACGACACGATACGGAACGTCGAGCCGATGGGTCAGCTCGTACAGGCCGAGCCAGAGGATGCCGTGCTCCAGCGGATCGAGCTGCGCCGGCGGGATGTCGGACCACCGCGTCAGCGTCGCGTCGAGCCCGTCGCGGTTCTCCGCGACGTTCATCAGCAGCTCGCGGAACCACGCGCGATCGGCGCCCTCGGACTCGGGGTCGGCCTGGAACTGCTGGTGGACGTCCTGCCAGGGATGGCCGCCGACCTGCAGCTGGTAGAGCGCCTGCACCAGGATGCGCCGCGCCGCGCGCCGCCCCCGCGCCAGTGCACGTGCCTCGCTCTCGCGCGCCATCAGCCGTCCAGCCGCTTCAGCAGGTTCGCCATCTCGAGCGCGGCGAGCGCGGCCTCGGCGCCCTTGTTGCCGGCCTTGCCGCCGGCGCGATCGAGCGCCTGCTCCATCGTCTCGGTCGTCAGCACGCCGAAGCCGACCGGCACGCCGGTCTCGAGCGCGACGCGCGCGACGCCGGACGAGCACTCGCCCGCCACGAAGTCGAAGTGGGCCGTCTGGCCGCGCACCACCGCGCCGAGCGCGACGATCGCGTCGTAGCGGCGGCTCTGCGCGAGCTTGCGGACCGCGAGCGGCATCTCGTAGGCCCCCGGCACGCGCACGAGCTCGAGGTTCTTCTCGGAGGCCCCGTGGCGGAGCAGCGCATCCACGACGCCGTCGACCAGGCGGTCGACGACCAGCTCGTTGAACCGGGTGGCGACGATCGCGAAGCGCAGGTCGCGCGCGAGCAGGTCGCCTTCGAGCGTACGGAGTTCCTTCGGCACGGGTCTTCCTTCAGGCCGCGCCGGAGGCGGCCGGGCGGGCACGCGAGGTCGCCTGGCCGGGCGCCTCGTCCACGTATTCGACGACCTCGAGGCCGAAGCCCGAGAGGCCGAGCATCTGCTTCGGCGCCGACAGCACGCGCATCCGCGTCACGCCGAGGTCCTGCAGGATCTGCGCACCGATGCCGTAGGTGCGCAGCACCGGGGCAGCCTGTGCGGCCGTCGGGCGCGGCCGCTCGTCGCCCAGCGCCTGCGCGGCCTCGACCAGTTCCCGCGGGCCTTCCTGCCCGTGCAGGATGATGACGACGCCGCGACCCTCGTCGGCGATGCGGCGCATGGCGTCGCGCAGCGGCCAGCCGAGTTCGGGCGCGCGGATGCCGACGACGTCGCGCAGGGTTTCCTTCAGGTGCACGCGCACGAGCGGCGGCTCCGCGCCGCCGAGCTCGCCGCGCACGAGCGCGAGGTGCACGTTGCGGTGCACGTGGTCCTCGAAGCCGAGCATCCGGAAACGGCCGAATTCCGTGTCCACCATCCGGTCGAAGATGCGCTCGACCGAACGTTCGTTGTGGAGCCGATAGCGGATCAGGTCGGCGATCGTGCCGATCTTCAGGCCGTGCCACTTGGCGAACCGCTCGAGATCCTTGCGGCGCGCCATCGTGCCGTCCTCGTTCAGGATCTCGACGATGACCGCCGCCGGCTCGAAGCCGGCGAGCCGCGCGAGGTCGCAGCCCGCCTCGGTGTGACCGGCACGCGTCAGCACGCCGCCGGGCTGGGCCATCAGCGGGAAGATGTGGCCGGGCTGGCGCAGATCCTCCGGACGTGCGTCCGGCTTCACCGCGGCGCGCACGGTGGCCGCCCGGTCGTGCGCCGAGATCCCGGTGGTCACGCCCTCCGCCGCCTCGATCGAGATCGTGAAGTTCGTGGTGTGGTTCGCGTCGGTGTCGCTCACCATCAGCGGCAGCCGCAGCTGCCGGCAGCGGTCGCGCGTCAGCGTCAGGCAGATCAGGCCGCGCCCGTAGCGCGCCATGAAGTTGATGTCCTCCGGCCGCACGCACGAGGCCGCCATCACGAGGTCGCCCTCGTTCTCGCGGTCCTCGTCGTCCATGATCACGACCATCCGGCCTTGGGCCAGGTCGGCGAGGATTTCGTCGATGCTGTTCAGGTCGGCCATGGACGGGCGGGGGCGCCGGGTGGAGGGCCGCCAATAATAGCAGCCCGGCGCACCGGGAGCGCCGGCGCAGGTCCCCGGCCCCGCGGCCGGGAACGGTTCCCGGACCAGCGCCCGTCGTCGCGGCAGGCGGCGTGTCGCGGGACGTCAGCGCGTGCCGCCGCGCGCACGCTCCTCGGCGAGCCGCGCTTCCGCGACCCGCAGATTCGCGTGCGCCCGTGCGAACCAACGCGGGGACTCCTGGGCGGCCCGCTCGAAGTGATCGCGCGCGGGCGTCGTCGCCGAGCTGCACGCACACGAGGCCGAGCCGCTCCTGCAGAGCCGCGTCGCCGGGCCGGCGCGCGAGGCCGAGTTCGTGCGCGCTGCGGGCGAGCGGCAGGCGACCGGGCGCCCGGCGTACAGCTCGGGCACCGCGCCGCCGGCAACGTCCGGCGACGGCGGCGAATGCGCACAACCCGCCGCGACGCAGACGAACGCGGTCGCGACGACTGCTCCGAGGCTCCTGCGGCTAAAGGCGTCCATTCGACAGCGCCTCCACGATGCGGATCACGGCCGGGCCGATCGCGACGATGAACAAACCCGGGAAGAGGCAGAGCACCAGCGGGAAGATCAGCTTGGTGCCGATCTTCGCCGCCAGCTCCTCGGCGCGCTGCATGCGGCGATCCCGGAACTCCTCGGCGTAGATGCGCAGTGCGTCCGCGATCCCGGTACCGAACCGCAGCGTCTGCACCGGCAGGCTGACGAGCCCACGGGTGTCGTCGAGCCCCGTGTGGTCCGCGAGGTTGCGCAGCGCGGTTTCCCGCTCGACGCCGATGCACCGCGTCGCGGACGCGCCGCCGGCCGTCGCACCCGCGCTCTCCTACATCGACCTCCACTTCCGCGAGCGGCTGCGCGAACCCGAGCTCGCGCGCCTCTGCAACCTCTCGACGAGCGAGTTCAGCCGCGAGTTCCACCGGACCGCCGGCCGCACGTTCGTGGACCACGTCACCGCGCTGCGGATCGCGGAGGCGCGGCGCCTGCTGAGCCAGCCCGGGGTGAGCGTCAAGGACGCGAGCGCGGTCGCTCGCCCGCCGCTGCGAAACCGACGACCCCTTCCCCTGCCGCACGGTCGCGGGCAGCATCGATCTCCCGCTCCGGACCGGATGGCGACGTGGCCCCACGCGAAACGGAAATGCTGCCCTTCTCGCCCGCCTGCGAACGCAACAGGGGTCCGATCCTGTCCCAACTGCGAACCGCGTTCGCACCCGCGCGTCACGTGCTCGAGATCGGCAGCGGCACGGGCCAGCACGCGGTGTACTTCGCCGCGGGCCTGCCGCACCTGACCTGGCAGCCGTCCGACGTCGCGGGGAATCTCGACGCGCTCCGGGCACGGCTCGGTCTCGAAGCGCCCGGCAACGTGCTGCCACCGCTCGAGCTCGACGTGCACGCGCCGCGCTGGGACGTGGCCGGCTGCGACGGAGTCTTCACCGCCAACACGCTGCACATCGTCGACTGGCCGGGCGTCGAGGGCTTCTTCGCGCGCGTCGGCGAGACGCTCCCGAGCGGCGGCACGCTGTGCATCTACGGCCCCTTCCGCTACGGCGACCGGCACACGAGCGAGAGCAACGCGGCCTTCGACGCGGAACTGCGCGCGCGCGACCCCGCGAGCGGCGTGCGCGACTTCGAGGCGATCCTGCGCCTCGCCGGCGCGCAGCAACTCGCGATGGTCGTCGATCACGCGATGCCGGCGAACAACCGGCTGATGCAGTTCCGGAAGGTGCGCTAGAAGAGGCCGGCGGAGAGTCCCGCGGCCAGCGTCGCGCCCAGTTCCTCGCACGAGGCCAGATGCTCCGTCGTCGGCTCGCCGACGACGCGCACCGGCGGCGCGATCGCGGTCCAGCGGTACCCGGTGACGATGCGCTCCACCGCGAGGATCGTGCCGGTGCCATCGTTGCCGGCGCTGACGAACAGCCCGTACGGGAGCCCTTCGGTACGGCCCTGCGCCGGGTAGAAGGTGCGGTCGAAGAAGTCCTTCACGGCGCCGCTCATGTAGCCGAAGTGCTCCGGCGTGCCGATCAGGAGCCCCTGGCACCACAGCAGGTCGTCGAGGCCGGCCGCGAGCGCCGGCAGCACGCGCAGTTCCGCCGCCTCGTCGCCGGCGAGCACGCCGCGGCGCACGGCCTCCACGAGCTTCGCGGTGCGCCCCCCGGCGTGGCCGCCGTGGATCACGAGGACGCGCGCCACGGCTCAGCCTCCCGAGCGCTTGACGGTGTAGCCACGCTTCGTCAGCTCGGCGACCAGCGTGTCGCGGTGTTCGCCCTGGATCTCGATCGTGCCGTCGCGCACCGTGCCGCCGGAACCGCAGCGCTGCTTCAGCGCCTTCGCGAGCTGCTCGAGCTCGGTGGCGCCGAGCGGCACGCCGGTGACGACGGTCACGCCCTTCCCCGCGCGTCCCTGCGTCTGGCGCCCGACGCGCACGATGCCATCGCGCGGCGGCGCAGACGCCTTGCTGCCACGGCACTCGCAGCGCTCGGCCGGGCGACGGCAAGCCGGGCAGACGCGACCGACGCCCGTCGAGTAGACGACGCGACTGCCTGGACGGTCGGGATAGGCCGTCATGAGGGGCGACGCGCCGCGTGGATGCGGTCGACGTCCGAGGCCTCGTAGTCGGCGCGCAGCGCCGCGGCCTCCTCGGGTGAGAGCGACGCCATGACGGGCGACTCCAGCTCGTAGACGGATCGGGAGGACAGCATGCCTGCGGCGGGCGCCTCGATCGAGAGCGTCGGCGCGGCGGAGCCCCGCCGAGACGCGGCGACGCCGGCCACCGTACGCCAGTACGCCTCCGGGGTCGCGGCGCCGACGTCGGCGCCCCGTAGAATACGATTATCAATTCGTGTATTCTTATTCTATATCGACCGCCGCCGCCCTCGCCCCCGGGCGGCTCGCCGGCGCCACCAGGATTTGCCCGCATGAAGACCCCCGTCACGATCGCCTACGGCGACGGCATCGGCCCCGAGATCATGACCGCCACGCTCCGGATGCTGGAAGCCGCCGGCGCGCAGATCGAGCCGGAGGTGATCGAGGTCGGCGAGAAGGTCTACAAGGCCGGGCACTCCTCCGGCATCGCGTCCGAGGCCTGGGACAGCCTGCGCCGCACGAAGGTGTTCCTGAAGGCGCCGATCACGACCCCGAGCGGCGGCGGCTACAAGAGCCTGAACGTGACGATCCGCAAGACGCTCGGGCTGTACGCCAACGTGCGCCCCTGCGTCAGCTACGCGCCGTTCGTGCCGACTCCCCATCCGATAATGGACCTCGTGATCATCCGCGAGAACGAGGAGGACCTCTACGCGGGCATCGAACACCGGCAGACCGACGAGGTCTTCCAGTGCCTGAAGCTGATCACGCGGCCGGGCTCCGAGAAGATCGTGCGTTACGCGTTCGAGTACGCCCGCGCGAACGGCCGCAGGCGCGTGACGTGCATGACGAAGGACAACATCATGAAGATGACCGACGGTCTCTTCAGGAAGGTGTTCGACGAGGTGCGCGCGGAGTATGCCGAGATCGAGACCGACCACTACATCATCGACATCGGCACCGCGCGCATGGCGACGCGGCCGGACCGCTTCGACGTGGTCGTCACGCCCAACCTCTACGGCGACATCCTCTCCGACGTCGCGGCCGAGATCACCGGCTCGGTCGGCCTCGCGCCGAGCGCGAACATCGGCGAGCACGTCGCGATGTTCGAGGCGATCCACGGCAGCGCGCCGGACATCGCCGGCCGTGGCATCGCGAACCCGAGCGGGCTGATGCTCGCGGCCGTGATGATGCTCGTGCACGTGCGGCAGCCGCAGGTGGCCGCGCGACTGCACAACGCGTGGCTCAAGACGATCGAGGACGGCATCTACACCGCCGAACTGCAGCAGGGCCGGCTCGGCCGCGCGTTCGGCAGCTTCGACTTCGCCTCCGCGGTGATCGAGCGGCTCGGACAGGCGCCGGCGAAGCTGACGCCCGTGCAGTACGCGGAGACGCCGGCCGCGGCGCCGAAGCCGACCTACCGGCGCCGGCCGCCGGCGAAGAAGGAGATCGTCGGCGTCGACGTGTTCGTGCACGCGCCCGAGGTGTCCGCGGACTACCTCGCCGGGCGGCTCCAGACGCTGACTCACCAGCCGAAGCCGGCCGGCTTCCAGCTGCAGATGATCACGAACCGCGGCGTGAAGGTGTGGCCGGGCGGCTTCCCGGAAACCTTCTGCACCGACCACTGGCGCTGCCGGTTCGTCGGCGTCGATGCCGAGGGCCAGCCGCGGCCCATCTCGCACGCGGACATCGTCGCGCTGCTGCACAACCTCGAGGACGACCGTCTCGACTTCATCAAGACGGAGAACCTCTGCACGTTCGACGGCGAGCCGGGGTACGCGCTGGGCCAGGGGCAGTAGCGCCCCCGGCGCGCGCGACCCGGCGCCGCCGTCGGCGCAGCGCCGGGGGAGCGCCGGCGCGACGGGTCCGCCGAGGCCTGCCGTTCGTCGCATGCCCGGGTCGCTCGGCCGCATCCCGCTGCGCGTCGCCGCGATCGATGGCACAGTCCTGCACCGGCAGCACCGCCCGAGGTGCCGAGGTGCCGAGGTGCCACGCACATGCTGACGCTCTCCGGACTCACGCACGTCTACCCGAACGGCACGCGCGCGCTGGACGACGTGACCCTCTCGATCCAGCGCGGGATGTTCGGCCTGCTGGGGCCGAACGGCGCCGGCAAGTCCACGCTGATGCGCTGCGTCGCGACCCTGCAGATCCCGACCGACGGGAGCCTGCGGTTCGGCGAGGGCGCGGACGCGATCGACGTGCTCCGCGAGCCCGCCCGGCTGCGGGCGGTGCTCGGCTACCTGCCGCAGGACTTCGGCGTTTACCCGCGCGTGTCCGCCTACGACATGCTCGACCACCTCGCGGTACTGAAGGGCATCGCGTCGCGCGGCGAACGCAGGGAGACCGTCGAGGCGCTGCTGCACCAGGTCAACCTCTGGGCGGTGCGCAGGAAGGCGATCGCCGGCTTCTCCGGCGGCATGCGCCAGCGCTTCGGCATCGCCCAGGCGCTGATCGGCGACCCGCAGCTCATCATCGTGGACGAGCCGACCGCCGGCCTCGATCCCGAGGAACGCAACCGCTTCAACAACCTGCTGGCCGAGATCGGCGAGAACGTGGTCGTGATCCTGTCGACGCACATCGTCGACGACGTGGCCGACCTCTGCCAGCGCATGGCGATCATTGCCGGCGGCCGCATCGTCGGGCAGGGCGAGCCGCGCGAACTGCTGGCGGCGCTGCAGGGCCGCATCTGGCGTCGCGTCGTACCGCGCGCCGAGGTGGACCGCTACCGCGGCGAGCACGAGGTCATCTCGACGCGGCTGCGCGGCGGCCAGACGCTGATCCACATACTGGCGGATGCCGCGCCGGCGGGCTTCGAGCCCGTCGCGGCCGGCCTCGAGGACGTGTACTTCTCGACGCTCGCCGCGCACCGCCGTGCGAGCGGCGCACCGGCGGCCGCCGGCGGCGCGCCGGGACGCGTCGCAGCGGCCCGGGGCTGAGCCGATGCTGCGCCACGTCGCCGCGTTCGAGTTCCGCTACCAGCTGAAGAGCCCGGTGTTCTGGGTGGGCTGCGCGCTGTTCTTCCTGCTCACCTACGGCTCGGTCGTCGTCGACACGATCCAGATCGGCAGCCGCGGCAACGTCAACGTCAACTCGCCGTACGCGATCCTGCAGACGCTCGTGACGATGAGCCTGTTCGCGACCTTCGTGGTGGTCGCGATGGTCGCGAACGTGATCCTGCGCGACGAGGAGACCGGCTTCGCGCCGATCCTGCGCTCGACGCGCCTCGCGCGGGGGGACTACCTGCTGGGACGATTCTCGGGTGCGGTCGCGGCCGCACTGCTCGTGTTCGCGACGATGCCGCTCGCGGTGTGGTTCGGCAGCCTGATGCCGTGGCTGGACCCGGACAAGGTCGGGCCATTCCGTCCGCTCGACTACCTGTACGCGGTGTTCCTGTTCGCACTGCCCACGCTGCTGATCCTGTCGTCGCTGTTCTTCTCGATCGCGACCGCGACGCGCTCGATGATGTGGACCTACGTGACCGCGGTGGGCCTGCTGGTCGCGTACTTCGTCATGCTCGGCCTGCTCAGCGACCCGCGGCACGACACCGTCGTGGGACTCCTGGACCCGTTCGGGCTCGCGACGCTGCAGCTCGCGACGAAGTACTACACGGCGGCCGAGCGCAACACGGTGCTGCCGCCGATGACGGGGATCCTGCTGGCGAACCGCGTGCTGTGGCTCGCCCTCGGCGTCGCCTGCTTCGCGCTCGCCGCCGCCCTGTTCCGCTTCGAGACGGGGCCGCGCGGCCGCGCACGGCAGGACGGCGACGGCCGCCGCGACGCCGCGACGGCCGTCGCCGTCCTGCCGTGCGCGGCCGCGCGGCCCCGTCTCGAAGCGGAACAGGGCGGCGGCGAGCGCGAAGCAGGCGACGCCGAGGGCGAGCCACAGCACGCGGTTCGCCAGCAGGATCCCCGTCATC
>JAPZRU010000017.1 GCA_027531255.1 Steroidobacteraceae bacterium
CGCCGGCGCCGGTCCGCCGGGGCGCGCTGCCGGCGCCGCGCGCCGACCGCGCCACGCGCCTGCGCCAGCTCCAGGCGCTGGCGCGGCAGGACGCGGCCTTCGTGCTGCGCAGTCCCGCGTTCTTCGTGCTGCTCGGCATCGGCCTCCTGAACGGCGGCGCGGCGATGTGGTTCACGGGCGAGTGGTACGGCACCGGCTCGTACCCGGTCACGCGCCTGCTCGTCGAGGCGCTGTTCGGCAGCTTCGCGCTGATCCCGATCATCGTCGCGATCTACTACGCCGGCGAGCTGGTCTGGCGCGACCGCGACCGCCGGGTCCACGAGATCGTCGACGCCACGGCCGCGCCCGACTGGGCGCACCTCATCCCGAAGATCGTGGCCATCGTCGTCGTGCTGGGCGCGGTCGCGCTCGTCGGCGTGCTCGCGGGCGTGCTCGTCCAGCTCGCGAAGGGCCACACGGACCTCGAGCTCGGCCGCTGGTTCCTCTGGTTCGTGCTGCCGGTGACGATCACCGCCGTGCACCTCGCGGTGCTGTCGGTACTCGTGCAGGTGCTGGTGCCGCAGAAGTTCCTGGGCTGGGGCGTCATGCTCCTGTACGTGGTCGCGAAGGTGGCGCTCGCCACCGCCGGCTTCGAACACAACCTCTACAACTACGGGGCGACGCCGTCCGTCCCGCTGTCCGACATGAACGGGCTCGGCCGGTTCTGGGTCGGGCGCGCGTGGTTCCAGCTGTACTGGAGCGCGGTCGCGACCGCGCTGGTCGTGGCGGCGTACGCGCTGTGGCGGCGCGGCGCGACGACCGAGCTGCGCCCGCGGCTGGCGGCTGCCCGCTGGCGCCTGCGCGGCGCGGCCCTCGGCGTGCTGGTGGTCGCGCTCGGCACGGCCCTCGGCTCGGGCGCGTGGATCTACTACAACACGAACGTCCTGAACGCCTACGAGACCGCGCCCGAGGCCGAGGAGCGACTGGCCCGGATGGAGCGGGAGCTGCTGCCGTTCGAGCGTCTGCCGCAGCCGAAGATCGTCGACGTCGTCGTGGACGTGCAGCTGCACCCGCGCGAGGCGCGCGCGGTCACGCGCGGCCGGTACACGATCGAGAACCGCACCGACGCGCCGATCGGCGAGATCCACCTGCGGTGGAACCCGCCGACCCGTCTCGACCGCGTGCAGCTGGACGACGCGACGCTCGCGCGCCAGTGGCCGGAGCACCGCTACGCCATCTACCGCCTGGCGCGGTCGCTGCAGCCCGGCGAGCGCCGCGCGCTCGGCTTCGAGACCACGCTCGAGGAGCGCGGCTTCCCGAACGACCGGCCGCTGACGCGGATCGTCGAGAACGGCACGTTCGTCAACAACGACGAACTCGGCGTGTCGATCGGGATGTCGCGCGACGTGCTGCTCACGGACCGCGCCGAGCGCCGCAAGCACGGCCTGCCGCCTGACCTGCGCCCGCCGAAGCTCGAGGACGACTCGGCCCGCGCGCGGCGGATGCTCGCCGCCGACGGCGACTGGGTCTCGCTCGACGTCACCGTGACGACCGACGCCGACCAGACGCCGGTCGCGCCCGGCTACGTGGTCTCGGACACCGTCCGCGACGGCCGCCGCACCGTGCGGTTCAGGACCGACACGCCCGTCAACCACTTCTACTCGATCCAGAGCGCGCGCTACGCCGTCGCGCGCGACACCTGGCGCGGCACCGACCTCGTCGTGTACCACCACCCGGGCCACGAGGCGAACGTGCGCCGGATGCTGGACGCGATGAAGATATCGCTGGAACTGTTCTCGGAGCGCTTCTCGCCGTACCAGTTCCGGCAAGCCCGCATCATCGAGTTCCCGGGCTACGAGGACTTCGCGCAGGCGTTCGCCAACACGATCCCCTACTCCGAGAGCATCGGTTTCGTGGTCCGGGCCGCCGACCCCGACAAGATCGACATGGTCACCTACGTGACCGCGCACGAGATCGCGCACCAGTGGTGGGCGCACCAGGTGATGGCCTCGGGCCAGCAGGGCGCGACGATGCTGATCGAGTCGTTCGCGCAGTACTCGGCGCTGCTCGTGATGGAGCGACTGTACGGGCGCGACCACGTGCGGAAGTTCCTGAAGTACGAGCTCGACCGCTACCTGCGGAGCCGCGGCAGCGAGGCCGTCGAGGAACTGCCGCTCGCGCGGGTCGAGAACCAGGCCTACATCCACTACCAGAAAGGCACGCTGGCGATGTACTGGGCGAAGGAGGTGCTCGGCGAGGACGCGGTGGACCGCGCGCTCCGCGCACTGATCCGGCGCTACGCGTTCCAGGCGGCGCCGTACCCGAACACCCGCGATTTCCTCGCGCTGCTGCGCGCGGAGGCGGGCCCGGCGCACGACGCGCTGATCGCGGACCTGTTCGAGCGGATCACGCTCGTCGACGCGAAGGCCACCGACGCCACGGTGACGAAGCGCGCGGACGGGCGCTGGGACGTCACGTTCGCGATCGAGGCGCGCAAGTTCTACGCGGACGGCACCGGCCGCGAGACCGAGGCGCCGCTCGACGAGCCGTTCGACGTCGGCGTGTTCGCGGTGCGACCGGGCGAGCGAGACTTCGACTCGAAGGCCGTGCTCGCGATGGAGCGGCGGCCGATCCGCACTGGCCGCCAGGCCGTCACGTTCACGGTGGACCGCGAGCCGGCGTGGGTAGGCGTCGATCCCTACAACAAGCGGATCGACCGCAACTCGGACGACAATCTCGCGGCGGTGGACGACGGCTGACGCGCGACCGGAGCGAGCTACCGGGACGCCGCGAGCAGCCGTTCGACATACCGCGCGATGATGTCCACTTCGAGGTTGACCGGGCTGCCCTCGACCAGCTCGCCCAGGGTCGTCACCTCGCGGGTGTGCGGGATCAGGTTCACGCCGAAGCGCGCGCCCTCGACCTCGTTCACGGTCAGGCTGACGCCCTCGACGGTGATCGAGCCCTTCGGCGCGACGTAGCGGGCGAGCGGCTCCGGCACCTCGAACACGACGCGCCACGAGCGGCCATCCTCGCGCGACTCGACCACCCGCCCCACACCGTCCACGTGCCCCGTCACGTAGTGGCCGCCGAGCGCCTGGCCCGCCCGGAGCGCCTTCTCGAGGTTCACGCGACTGCCGGGCCGCAGCCGGCCGAGCGTGGTCTTCGACAGCGTCTCGTTCGAGACGTCCGCGGCGAAGCGCGAACCGTCGAGCCGCGTCGCGGTGAGGCAGGCGCCCGCGACCGCGATGCTGTCGCCGACCACGGCGTCCGCGAGCCCGAGGTCCCCGGTGTCGACGACGATCTCGACGTCGCCGCCGCGCGGCGTCAGCGCCACGACCATTCCCATCGCCTGCACGATCCCGGTGAACATCCTCAGCTCTCCGATGCGTCGAGCGTGCCGCGCGAGTCGGGCGCGAGCACGAGCTTCAGGTCCTCGCCGACGCGGGTCGCCTCGCGCCACGCGAACCGCCGCCGCGCGGCCAGCGACTCGAGCGGCGGCAGTTCCGCCAGCGGCTTCGCGTCCGGCCCGAGCAGGTGCGGGGCGAGGTAGAGAACGAGTTCGTCGACGAGCCCCGACCGGAGCCACGCGCCGGCGAGGCGCGGGCCCGCTTCCACCAGCAACTCGTTGACGTGGCGGCGCGCGAGTTCCGCGAGCACCGCGGCGAGGTCGAGGCCGTGACCGCCCTCGCCCGCCGGCAGTTCCAGCACTTCCACGCCGGCCGGCGGTTCCGCGGCTGCGCCGGGCGGCGCAGCCGCGCGCACGACCGGGGCCGCGCTCGACGGCGACCCGGACGGGGAGGCGGCGCGCACCAGCACGAGCACCGGCCCGGGCTCGCGGAACAGCGGCGCCTCCGGCGGCACCTGGCGGCGCGGATCGAGGACGACGCGCAGCGGCCGCCGACCGCGCAGGTCGAGGGAGTCGTCGCGCACGGTGAGGCGCGCGCCGTCGCGGTTGACGGTGCCCGCCCCGCTCAGGACGGCGCTGCTGCGCGCCCGCAGGCGCTGCACGTCGGCCCGCGCGGCGTCGCCGGTGATCCAACGGCTCTCGCCGTTCGCGAGCGCCGTGCGGCCGTCGAGACTCGCGGCGAGCTTCAGCGTGACGAACGGCCGGCCGGTGCGCAGACGGCGGAAGAAGCCGCGGTTCAGCGCCTCCGCCTCGGCACGCAGGCAGCCGTGGGCGACCGCGACGCCGGCCGCGGCGAGCCTGGCCGCACCCGCGCCGTTCACCGCGGGGAACGGGTCGCCGACCGCGTAGACCACGCGCGCGACGCCGGCGGCGACCAGCGCGTCCGCGCACGGCGGCGTACGGCCGTGGTGCGCGCAGGGCTCGAGCGTCACGAACGCCGTCGCGCCGCGGGCGCGCTCGCCGGCCGCGTGCAGCGCGTGGACCTCGGCGTGCGGCTCGCCCGCCTTCGCGTGCCAGCCCTCGCCGACCACCTCGCCGTCGCGGACCAGCACGCAACCGACGCGGGGATTCGGGTCGGTCGAATACAGACCGAGCGCGGCGAGCTCGAGCGCGCGCGCCATGTGGCGGCGCTCGTCGGCGGTGAAGCCGTCCGGTGCGGTGGCGCCGCGGGCACCGGAGTGCGGGACGACCGGCGTCGTGCTCACTTCTTGCCCGTGCGGCCGGCGGCCTTGTCGTCGGCGTACTCGAGGAACGACAGCTGGCCCGTCGGGTCGTCACGACGCCGCCGGCGCCGCAGGCTGTCGATCTCGTCGCGGAATGCGTCCACGTCCTGGAAGCTGCGATACACGGATGCGAAGCGCACGTACGCGACCTCGTCTAGGTGGCGCAACTCCTCCATCACGAGTTCGCCGATGGTGCGCGATGGGACCTCGCGCTCGCCGAGCCCGCGCAGCTTGTGCCCGATGCGACCGACCGACTCGTCGAGTGCGTCCTCGCCGACCGGCCGCTTCTGCAGCGCCTTGCGCATGCTGGCGCGGAGCTTCGCCTCGTCGAAAGGCTGGCGCGTTCGGTCACTCTTCACGACCTGCGGCATCAGCAGTTCCGCCGTCTCGAAGGTCGTGAAGCGCTCGCCGCAGGACAGGCACTCGCGCCGGCGGCGGATCTGCCGGCCTTCCGCGGCGAGGCGAGAGTCCGTCACCTTGGTCTCGACGTGGCCGCAGAAGGGGCAGTACACGGGGCTTCCCCGGCGCGCGCTCGACGGCCCGCGGGACTCAGGCCCCGCCGTAGACCGGGAAGCGTGCGCAGAGCGCGCTCACCTGCGTACGCACCCGGTCGAGCACCGCGTCTTCCGCGGTCACGCCGCCCTTGCCGTCCGGCGACCCGAGGTGCGCCCGCGACGACAGGTTGTCGAGCACGTCCGCGATCAGGTTCGCGAGTTCCCGGACCTCCGGCTCCCGGAAGCCGCGCGTCGTGATCGCGGGCGTGCCGAGGCGCAGGCCGCTCGTGATCATCGGCGGGCGCGGATCGTTCGGCACCGCGTTCTTGTTGACGGTGATGTGGGCCCTGCCGAGCGCGGCGTCCGCGTCCTTGCCCGTGACGTTGCGCGACACGAGGCTGACGAGGAACAGGTGGTTGTCGGTGCCGCCCGAGACGATGTCGTAGCCGCGGGCCTGCAGGCCCTGCGCCATGGCGCGCGCGTTCGCCACGACCTGCGCCTGGTAGGTCCTGAACTCCGGCTGCAGCGCCTCGAGGAACGCGACCGCCTTCGCGGCGATCACGTGCATCAGCGGGCCGCCCTGCGTGCCCGGGAACACGAGCGAGTTGAACTTCCTGGTCAGTTCCTCGCCGGCGTTCGACAGGATGATGCCGCCGCGCGGGCCGCGCAGCGTCTTGTGCGTGGTGCTGGTCACGACGTGCGCGTGGGGCACGGGGTTCGGGTAGTGCCCCGTCGCGCACAGGCCGGCGACGTGCGCCATGTCCACCATGAAGTAGGCACCGACCGAGTCCGCGATCGCGCGGAACCTCGACCAGTCGATCACGCGCGAGTACGCGGAGAAGCCGGCGACGACGACCTTCGGCCGGTGCTCCTTCGCGAGCGCCTCGACCTGCGCGTAGTCGATTTCGCCGGTGTCCGGGCGGATGCCGTACTGGACCGCCTTGAAGACCTTGCCGGAGAAGTTGACCTTCGCGCCGTGCGTGAGGTGCCCGCCGTGGTCGAGGCTCATGCCGAGCAGCGTGTCACCGGCGTTCATCAGCGCCAGGAACACCGCCGCGTTCGCCTGCGAGCCCGAGTGCGGCTGCACGTTCGCGTACTGCGCACCGAAGAGCTGCTTGACGCGGTCGATCGCCAGCTGCTCGGCGACGTCCACGTGCTCGCAGCCGCCGTAGTAGCGCTTGCCCGGGTAGCCCTCGGCGTACTTGTTCGTGAGCACGGAGCCCTGCGCCTCGAGTACGCGCGGGCTCGCGTAGTTCTCGGACGCGATCAGCTCGATGTGGTCTTCCTGGCGCTGGCGCTCCGCCTCGATGGAAGCGGCGAGCTCCGGGTCGAATCCGGCGATGGTCATGCGGGGGTCGAACATTGAGGCGGCCTCGGGCGGGGCGGCGGGAGCCCGTCATTCTACCCCGGGGCCGTCCGTCTCCGCTCTGACACGGCTGCGCGCCCGGGCCGGGGGTGGGAGGGGGACTAGCCGCAACCCCCGTGCCCGCCGCACCGCCGAGCGATCGACCGGCACGGGTTCCGAGGGTCGCTGGCACGGCGCAAGCCGCGTCAGGTCTCCACGAAGCTCCGCACGACCCGCGACCACGCGCGGGCGAGATTGCGGCGGTTGTAGCCGCCGCCGCCGAGGCCGAGAACCCGGCCGTCGCAGATCCGGTCGGCGAGGTGCGCGAGCCGGGCGGCGGCGTAGGCGTGTGCTTCCTCGCTGAAGCGCAGGTGCGTGATCGGGTCGCCTTCGAGGCTGTCGGCGCCGCACTGCAGGATGATGAACTCGGGCTTCTTCGCCTCGAGGAAGGCCTCGACCCGCTCCCACGCGGGCCAGAAGGCCTCGTCGCCGGAATCCGGCAGCAGCGGGATGTTGAGCTTCGTGCCGTGCGCGGCACCCCGCCCCCGTTCCTCGGCCGCGCCGGTGCCGGGATAGAGATAGCGGCCGTCCTCGTGGATGTCCGCGAAGATCAGGTCCGGGTCGTCCTCGAAGGCGTAGAACACGCCGTCGCCGTGATGCGCGTCGATGTCCACGTAGGCGATGCGCTTCAGGCCCCAGCGACGCCGCAGCATCTCGGCGACGACGCCGGCATCGTTGAAGACGCAGAAGCCGGCCGCGTGGCTGCGGGACGCATGGTGGAGCCCGGCGATCGGCACGAAACCGCGCTTCGCACGGCCTTCCATGATCGCCTGCGTGGCCACCAGCGACGCCCCGACCACGTTGGCCGCCGCCTCGTAGACGCCGCGGAACGCGGGCGTGTCGCCGGCGTCCAGGAAGCCCTGCCCGTGCAGCGAGCGGTCCTCGACGAGGCTCACGTAGGCCGGCGTGTGGAAGGCCTCGATCTCTTCCCGGCTGGCGGTCCGGACCTCGGCCCGCAGCAGCGAGTTCTCGAGTTCTTCCGCGCGCAATTCCCGCATGAAGACGTCGTGGCGATCCGGGCCGAACGGATGGCCCTCGCCGAACCCGTACCGCGCGATCTTCTCGCCCGCGACGAGGACGGTGTTGGGGACGCGCCGGCGCATCGGCAGAGCCTAGCACCGTTCGCCCCGGCGCTTAACCCACCGCGACGCCCGGGCGTCGGAGCCGACTGCAGCCCGCAGCGGCCCGCCGAGGCCGGTCGAGTCGCGGGCCGGCACCGCACCGCCGCGCCCGCCCCCGGCCCCGCCGGCCGAATCCGGTTGGCCGGGCGCGCGCCGGTACCCGATAATCGCGGCCCGTCTCCAGCCGACCGGACGATCCACACGCCATGGCGCAGTTCATCTACACGATGAATCGGGTTTCGAAGGTAGTGCCCCCGAAGCGGGTCATCCTCCGCGACATCTCGCTCTCGTTCTTCCCCGGCGCCAAGATCGGCGTGCTGGGCCTCAACGGTTCCGGCAAGAGCTCGCTGCTGAAGATCATGGCCGGCCTCGACAAGGAGATCGACGGCGAAGCGCGGCCGCAGCCGGGCATCAACATCGGCTTCCTGAAGCAGGAGCCGGAACTCGATCCCGAGAAGACGGTGCGCGAGTGCGTCGAGGAAGGCGTCGAGGAGATCAAGGACGCGCTGACGCGTCTCGAGCAGGTCTACGCCGCCTACTCCGAGGAAAACGCGGACTTCGACAAGCTCGCCGCCGAGCAGGCGAAGCTGGAAGCCTTCCTCGCCGCGACCGACGGTCACAACCTCGACCGCACGCTCGACGTCGCCGCCGACGCGCTGCGTCTCCCCGAGTGGGACGCGAAGATCAAGAACCTGTCCGGCGGCGAGAAGCGCCGCGTCGCGCTGTGCCGCCTGCTGCTGCAGAAGCCGGACATGCTGCTGCTCGACGAGCCGACCAACCACCTGGACGCCGAGTCGGTGGCGTGGCTCGAGAAGTTCCTCGAGGAGTACCCGAGCACGGTGATCGCGGTCACGCACGACCGCTACTTCCTCGACAACGTCGCCGGCTGGATCCTCGAGCTCGACCGCGGCCACGGCATCCCCTGGCAGGGCAACTACTCGTCCTGGCTGGAGCAGAAGGAGAAGCGCCTCGCGATCGAGGAGCGCCAGCAGGAGGGCCTGCGCAAGATGCTGCAGCAGGAACTCGAGTGGGTGCGCCAGAACCCGAAGGCGCGGCAGGCGAAGTCGAAGGCGCGCCTGCAGCGCTTCGAGGAACTGCAGTCGCAGGAGTTCCAGAAGCGCAACGAGACGAACGAGATCTACATCCCGCCCGGCGAGCGCCTCGGCGAGCTCGTGATCGAGGCGAAGGGCATCCGCAAGGCCTTCGGCGAAAAACTGCTGTTCGACAACCTGTCGTTCAGCCTGCCCAGAGGCGGCATCGTCGGCATCATCGGTCCGAACGGCGCCGGCAAGACCACGCTGTTCAAGATCATGAGCGGCCAGGAGCAGCCGGACGCCGGCGAGATCCGCGTCGGGCCGACCGTGAAGCTCGCTTACGTCGACCAGTCGCGGCAGAGCCTCGACGACAGGAAGACCGTCTGGCAGGAGATCTCGAACGGACTCGACATCATCAAGGTCGGCAACTACGAGACGCCCTCGCGCGCCTACGTCGGCCGCTTCAACTTCAGCGGCACGCAGCAGCAGCAGCTGATCGGCGATCTTTCGGGCGGCGAGCGCAACCGCGTGCACCTCGCGAAGGTGCTGAAGAGCGGCGGCAACGTGCTGATGCTCGACGAGCCGACCAACGACCTCGACGTCGAGACGCTGCGCGCGCTCGAGGAGGCGCTGCTCGCGTTCCCGGGCTGCGCCGTCGTGATCTCGCACGACCGCTGGTTCCTCGACCGCATCGCCACCCACATCCTCGCGTTCGAAGGCAACTCCGAGGTGGTCTGGTTCGAGGGCAACTACCAGGACTACGTCGCGGACCTGAAGAAGCGCAAGGGCGAGGACGCGGACCAGCCGCACCGCATCCGCTACAAGCGGCTCGGGGGCTGAGCGCGGGGGCGGTCGCGCGCGCGTCCTCGCGACTGCCGGTACGCCGGTCGGGCTAGCACTTCAGCTGCGCGATGCGCAGACCGTCCGACAGCGCGCCGACGAGCGCGAGCAGCACGGCGTCCGCCGCACCACCCGAGGGCCGCTGCAGGTCGAACCCCTGCAGGTCGTCGTCGACACTGCCGCCGGTCGGTGCCGGCTCGACGCGCGGATCCGCGCCGGCGGCGCGCGCGGCGGCGGCCAGCAGGGCAAGGCTCCACGGATCCGCCGAGTCGGCCGGCGTGTCGGGAAGACCGCCGGCCAGGCGCCATGAGGCGCTGCCGCGGGTCACTCCCAGGACGTAGGCACGCCCGTGCCGATGCCGCGCGGCTTCGACCGCGGCCGCGAGGGGCTCCGGCCATGCCATCCCGGCCGCCGCCTCGCCGCGCGGCCGGAGCACGGTGGCACCGAGCGCCGCGAGCGCTGCCGCGAGGGCCGCGTCATCCGGCCCGTCGGACCGCTCGAGTCCGTCGAGCCGGATGACGAGCGGCAGCAGTTCGCCCGGCGGTTCGCGGCGCTCCCAGTCGGCCGTCGGTGCAGGACACTCGTCGCGCATCGCCCTATCTTCGCGCAGGCACCCGGCCGGCGCGCATTAAGTTCAATGCGAGCCCCGGGGCACGCCCACCCGCGGTCCGGCCGGACGCGAGCGTTGCGATACACTGCGCCGCGCGGACGCGAAGGACGTGCCATGCCCATCCACATCGACGCCCACGGCCAGCTGCACCACGACCAGGCGCACAACTTCGCGCTGGCGTGCCCGCACTGCCAGGTGCTCTCGCACCTGACGCCGGTCTCGGTGCCCGACTACGCACAGCTCGTGCGCTTCAAGCCGAGCCACGTCGGGCTCGTGTATCGCTGCGATGCCTGCAACGGGCCGGTGTTCCTGAAGTACGCCGTGAAGATCTACGCGGCGAACCGCGTCGAGCTCGCGAGCGGCTTCCAGGAACTCGAGCGCGCGAAGGAGAAGTTCAACTTCACCTACCTGCCCGAGGACGCCGAGGCGCTGTTCCGCGAGGCGCTCGACTGCTTCGGCGCCGGCTGCTTCAACGCGTTCGCGTCGATGTGCCGGCGCACCGCGCAGGCGGTGTTCGTAGACCTCGGCGACAACGGCAAGCTGCGCATGTTCGACCAGCTGAACGACGTGCGCGAGATGGCCGAACTGGACCAGGAAACCTTCAACCTGATCCGGAAGGTGCTGTTCGGCTCCGACGGCGAGCCGCGGCCGAACATGCCCGCGCTCGACGCGTACTCGGCCGGCGTGCTGCTCGAAGCGATCAAGGACCTGCTGTACCAGGCCTACGTGCGCAGGGGCCGCCTGCAGCAGGCGATGACCGTGCGCCGCTACTTCGCGGACGACGCGGACGGCAAGGTGACGCCGCTCGCGGCCGCCCAGTTCGCGACCGGCGGCGGCGTCCCGCCGAAGGGCCGCGGCGGCGCCTGACGGGTCGCGATTGCTCTCAGCGGCGCTCGCCGCGCGGCGAGTCCTTCATCCCGCCGACCGCGTTCCGCACGCGCCCGGCCGCTCCGGCCGTGCAGCAGCGGATCGTGCGTGGTCGGGAAGATCGGTGCGGCTCAGCCGACCCACGCGCGGGCGTTGCGGAACATGCGCATCCAGCCGCCGTCCTCGCGCCAGTCGTCCGGACGCCAGGAGTTCTGCAGCGCCCGGTAGACTCGCTCCGGGTGCGGCATCGTCGCGGTCACGCGGCCGTCCGCGCTCGCGACGGCGGCGATGCCGGCGGGCGAGCCGTTCGGATTGGCGGGATAGCGCGTGGCGACGCGCCCGTGGTTGTCGATCCAGCGGAGCGACACGCCGCGCGCGGCCGTCAGCGCGTCGAGGTCCGTGGCCGCGCGGAACAGCGCGCGGCCCTCGCCGTGCGAGACGACGATCGGCAGCCGCGAACCGGCCATGCCCGCGAAGAACGGCGACGGCGAATCGAGCACCTCGACCATCGACAGGCGGGCTTCGAAGCGTTCCGAGCGGTTCGTCACGAACCGCGGCCAGTGCGCCGTGCCGGGAATGATCTCGTGCAGCGCCGCGAGCATCTGGCAGCCGTTGCAGACGCCGAGCGTCAGCGTATCGGGTCGTACGAACCAGGCCTCGAAGGCCTCGCGCGCGCGGGCGTTGAAGAGGATCGACTTCGCCCAGCCCTCGCCCGCGCCGAGCACGTCGCCGTAGGAGAAGCCGCCGCACGCCACCAGCGCGCGGAAGCCCTCGAGCGTCGTGCGGCACGACAGCAGGTCGGTCATGTGCACGTCGGCCGGCTCGAAGCCGGCCCGGTGCAGTACCGCCGCCATCTCGACGTGGCTGTTGACGCCCTGCTCGCGCAGCACCGCGACGCGCGGGCGGCTGCCCTTCGCGACGTACGGGGCGGCGACGTCCTGCGCCGGGTCGTAGGTGAGCACGGCGTGCAGGCCGGGATCGGCTTCGTCGTCGAGCGCCCCGTGCTCCTCGCGTGCACACTCGGGGTCGTCGCGCAGTTCGCGCATCCGGAAGCTGGTCTCGGACCACGCCTTGCGCAGCGTGACGGTGCGTTCGTCGAGCAGCGCGCGGCCTTCGAGCGCGATGTGCACGCGCTGCTCCGCCGTGGGGCGACCGAGCGCGCGGAGGTGGCCCGCGAGACCGTGCCGCGTGAAGACGCCGATCACCGACGCGAGGTCCGCATCGCGCACCTGGAGCACCGCGCCCAGTTCCTCCGCGTAGAGCATCGGCACCGGCGACACGTTCGGGCCGAGGTCCACGTCGAGGCCGCACCGTCCGGCAAACGCCATCTCGGCGAGCGTGACGAACAGGCCGCCGTCCGAGCGGTCGTGGTAGGCGAGCAGCCACCCTGCGCGCGCGCACTCGCGGATCGCCGCGAAGAAGCCGCGGAGACACTGCGGGTCGTCGAGATCCGCGGGCACGTCGCCGAGGGCCCCGTAGACCTGCGCGAGGCACGAGCCGCCGAGGCGATTGCGGCCGCCGCCGAGGTCGACGAGCAGCAGCGTGGACGGGCCGCGGTCCAGCCGCAGCTGCGGCGTCAGCGTGCGCCGCGCGTCCGTCACCGGCGCGAATGCGGAGACGATCAGCGAGACGGGCGCCCAGACGGAGCGCGGACCCTCGGGCGCGGTCCAGCCCGAGCGCATCGACAGGGAATCCTTTCCGACCGGGATCGCGATCCCGAGCGCGGGGCACAGTTCCTCGCCGACCGCTTTCACGGTGTCGAACAGCGTCGCGTCCTCGGCGGGATCGCCGCAGGCCGCCATCCAGTTCGCGGACAGCTTCACGTCGCCGAGCGTCTCGACGTCGGCGGCCGCGATGTTCGTGATCGCTTCGCCGACCGCGAGCCGCCCGGAGGCCGGGCCGTCGAGCAGTGCGACCGGCGTGCGCTCACCCATCGCCATCGCCTCGCCCGCGTCGGTCGCGTAACTGGCCAGCGTGACCGCGCAGTCGGACACGGCGACCTGCCACGGGCCGACGAGCGAATCGCGGCTCACGAGGCCGCCGACCGTGCGGTCGCCGATCGTGATCAGGAAGGTCTTGTCCGCGATCGTCGGCAGGCGCAGCAGGCGGAACGCCGCGTCGCGCACGTCGATGGCGTCCACCGCGAGGGGCTCGCGGGGGCGCGCCACGCGCTGCGCCATGCGGTGCATCTTCGGCGGCTTGCCGAGCAGCACGTCGATCGGCAGATCGACCGGGCGGTTCGCGAACTGCGGATCGTCGACGACGAGGCGCCCGTCGTCGGTGAGTTCGCCCAGCACCGCGTACGGGCAGCGCTCGCGCTCGCACAGCGCCCTGAACGCGTCGAGCCGCGCGGGATCGATGCAGAGGACGTAGCGCTCCTGCGACTCGTTGCACCAGATCTCGAGCGGCGACATGCCCGGCTCGTCGTTCGGCACGGCGCGCAGGTTCACGCGCCCCCCGCGGTCCGAGTGCGCGACCGCCTCGGGGATCGCGTTCGACAGGCCGCCGGCGCCGACGTCGTGGATCAGCTGGATCGGGTTGTCGTTCCCCATCGCCCAGCAGCGGTCGATGACCTCCTGCGCACGGCGCTGGATCTCGGGATTGCCGCGCTGCACGGAAGCGAAGTCGAGATCGGCGTTCGAGGCGCCGCTGCCGACCGACGACGCGCTTCCGCCGCCGAGGCCGATCAGCATCGCGGGCCCGCCCAGCACGACGAGCTTCGAGCCGACCGGCACCTCGCCCTTGTGCACCTGCTCGCGGCGCACGGTGCCGAGGCCCCCGGCGATCATGATCGGCTTGTGATAGCCGCGCGTGACGCCGGGCGCGTCGCCGGCGACGCGCTGCTCGTAGGTGCGGAAGTAGCCGAGGATGCCGGGCCGGCCGAACTCGTTGTTGAACGCGCACGCGCCGAGCGGGCCGTCGAGCATGATCGCGAGCGGCGAAGCGATACGCGGCGAGCGCGCCTCGGGCGCCTCCCACGGCTGCACGAAGCCCGGGATCCTCAGGTTCGAGACCGTGAACCCGGTGAGGCCCGCCTTCGGCTTGGCGCCACGGCCCGTCGCGCCCTCGTCGCGGATCTCGCCGCCGGACCCGGTGGACGCGCCGGGGAACGGCGAGATCGCCGTGGGGTGGTTGTGCGTCTCGACCTTCATCAGGATGTCGGCCGGTTCCTCGGCCCACACGTAGTCGTTCGTGCCGGCGCGCGGGAACCAGCGGCGCACGACGGGCCCGGCGATCACCGCGGCGTTGTCCTTGTACGCGGACAGCACGCCGCCCGGGCTCGCGGCGTGCGTGTTCCGGATCATCGCGAACAGCGACTTCGGCTGCGCCTCGCCGTCGATCGTCCAGCTCGCGTTGAAGATCTTGTGGCGGCAGTGCTCGGAGTTCGCCTGCGCGAACATCATCAGCTCGACGTCGGTCGGGTCGCGCCCCGACGTGCGGTAGGCGTCCGCGAGGTACTCGATCTCGTCGGGCGACAGCGCGAGCCCGAGCCGCGCGTCCGCGTCCTGCAACGCGCGTCGCGCATCGCCGCCCAGCGTGACGGTCGCGAGCGCTCGCGGCGCGTGGGTAGCGAACAGCGCCCCGGCCTCCGCGAGGTCGAGGCACACCGCTTCCGTCATGCGGTCGTGCAACGCGGTCGCGAGGTGGCGGAGTTCGGCAGGCGTCAGCGCGCGCTCCGCCTCGATCGAGTAGAGGGTGCCGCGCTCGATGCGGTGCACGGCGGCCAGCCCGCAGACGTGGGCGATGTCGGTGGCCTTGCTCGCCCACGGCGAGATCGTGCCGGGACGCGGGATGACGACCACGGCCTGGCCCGGCGCCTCGCGGCCCGGCTCGGTGCCGTACTCGAGGAGCTTCGCAAGCACGGCCGACTCGGCGGGCGCGAGTGGGCGGGCGACGTCGACGAAGTGCTGGAACCGCGCGTGGACGGCCCGGACGGCGGGGTCGAGAGCCTGGAGGGCCGCCAGCAGCTTCTGGAGGCGGAAACGGGAGTGGGCCGAGGGCCCGGGCAGGACGAGCATCGAGGACTCGCGGCGACCGGCGAAACCGGGCGCGCAAGTCTACCGCAACGGGCTATTTCCGGGGCTCGGGACCCGGGGTCGGCACGGGCATCGGGAACTGGGCGATGTTGCCGCCCTCGTAGGCCGAGATCCTGGCCGTGCCCTGCTTCTTGACCTCGTCGATGCGCAGCACCGCGTGCAGCGGCAGGTAGGTGCGCTTGACGCCCGCGAACTCGGCCTTGATGCGCTCCTCGGTGGGGTCGACGACGACCGACGAGCGTTCGCCGAACACGAGGTCCTCGACCTCCACGAAACCGAACAGCCCGCCGTGGCCGACCTTCTTCGCGTAGACCTCCCAGACCTTGCCCTGGAGCACGAAGACGACCTTGAAAATGTGACTGGCTGCCATCTCTCCGACCTGCCGGCGCGCTAGGTTTGCCATATTACAACGAGGGCCGGATGGCACTACGACTGCGCGTGCTGGGCACGAAGGCCGAGCGACTCGGGCCCGCCTCGAGCCGCGTGTTCGGCGTGCACGGCGGCCGCATCGGCCGCGCCGCCGACAACGACTGGGTGCTGCCCGACCCGGAGCGCTTCGTGTCCGGCCACCACGCGTCCATCGAGTACCGCGGCGGCCACTGGTTCCTGATCGACCGCAGTTCCAACGGCACGTTCGTCAACGGCGCCGCCGCGCCGCTCGGCCGCGATCGCGCCTTCGCGCTGAGCGACGGCGACCGGATCCGGATGGGCGAGTACGACTTCCTCGTCAGCGCGACGCCCGACAACGACTTCCCGCCGGAAGTCGCGGCCATGGCGGCGTACGACGATGCGGCGATCGTACCCGACCTGGCCATCGCGACGCACGGTGACATCGGAGCCGAACTCGATCTCGCGCGCCTGCTCGCTGCCGGACCCGACCAGCCCCCGCCCGACGGCCCGGCGAGCAGCACTCCGACACCCGAGCCGCCACGACCGCTCATGCCGGATCCGCCGCCGCTACGCATCTCGGATGCCTATGGGCAGGCCGTCGAAATGCCGAGGCCTCGCCCTGCTCCAGAACCCGTGGCCGCGGGCCCGGCGGTCGCGCCGCCGGCCGCGGCGCGCGCCTCGAGCCTCGCGGGCGCCCGTGGCGGCCCGCGAGCCGACGGCGGACCGGCGCTGCAGGCGTTCTGCCGCGGCGCGGGACTCGATCCGAACGCGCTGCCGCAGGATGACCAGGTGCTCGTGATGACGGTCGCCGGCCAACTGCTGCGCGAACTGGTGCTCGGGCTGATGACCAGCCTGCAGCACCGCGCGGAGCAGAAGGACCGCTTCCAGGTCGCCGACACCGGCATCACGCCGGTTGACCAGAACCCGTTCCGCAGCGCCGGCAGCGTGGACGAACTGATGGCGCGGCTGCTCGCCGCGCGGTCGGCGCGCTACCTGGCGCCGGTGGACGCGGTGCGGAGCGGCTTCGCCGACCTGCAGCGGCACGAGATCGCGACGGTGTCCGCGCTGCAGGACGCGGTCGCCGAGTACCTCGACCGGCTGCAGCCCGACAAGCTGGAGGCGCGGTTCGAGGCGAGCCTGAACCGCGGCGCCGCGGGCAGCGCCGGGAATCGCGCGAGGTACTGGGAACTGTACCGGGGCCTCTACCGCGTGCTGGCGCAGCCCACGCCGTCCGGGCTGCCGATCGCGTTCGCGGAAAAGTTCGCGCAGGCGTACGGGCAGGCCAGCGAGGAACTGAAGGCGGAAGCGAGGGGCACCGCAGAATTCGCCGGGGCGGTATCCATGCCGCAGTTCGGGAAGCGTTAGCGGACGCGCCGGCGGCGCTGGCGCGCCCGGGTTCGTCGAACCCGGTGGGTGCGTCCTCACGCCCTGTCCGCCGTATCCCCCAACGAAAACGGGCCCCTGTCGGGGCCCGTTTTCGTTGGGGGGGTATGGCGGAGAGGGTGGGATTCGAACCCACGTGGAGCGCAATGCCCCCAACCGATTTCGAGTCGGTGCCGTTGTGACCGCTTCGGTACCTCTCCGGGAGGACCCGGCCCTGGGGACCGGGAACCGGTATTCTACACCAATGGTTCGACTCGATGGCGCCCTCGGGGCGCACCGCCCTGCGGGGTCAGGCGGGCCCGCGGCAGCGCGCATCCGGGTGGGGCTCGCCGTGGTCGCGGCCGCGCTGCTCGGGACCTGCTCGCAGCGCCCGCCCGTGCTCGACCAGGTGCGCGAGCTCGGCGAACTGCGCGTCGCGACCCGGTCCGGGCCGACCTCCTACTACTTGGGTGTGAACGGGCCCGAGGGGCCCGAGTACGAGCTCGCCTCGCGCTTCGCGCGCGCGCTCGGCGTGCGGGCCGTGTTCCGGCCGGTTGCCTCGCCCGACGCGATCCTCGACGCGGTGGCCGAAGGGCGCGCCCACGTCGGCGCACCGGGACTGGCGATGGCCCCGGCCTGGCAGGGCCGTGTCGCCTTCTCCGTCCCCTACGAGACCGTGCGCCTGCACGTCGTGTACCGCCGTGACCGCCCTCGCCCGGCGCGGCTCGCCGATCTCGCCGGGGTCGAGGTCCAGGTCGCGGCCGGCAGCGCTCATGCGGCCGCGCTGGCCGAGGCTGCGCGAGCCGTGCCGGGGCTGCGCATCGTCGAGCGCGGCGACGCGGACACGCTCGACCTGCTCGACGACGTCTCGGCCGGGCGGATCGCCGCGACCGTCGCCGATGCGCACGAGTTCGCGCTGGGCCGCAACTTCCATCCCGAGCTGAGGGTCGGCTTCGACCTGCCGGGCGAACAGCAGCTCGGCTGGGTGCTGCCGCGCGACGACGAGCCCTTCGCCGCGCGGGTGGCCGCGCACTTCGAGTCCCTGCGTCCCGAGCTCGCTGCAATCATGGACCGCTACTACGGCGACACCGAGCGGCTCGACTACGTAGGCGCCCGCAACTTCATCCGGCACGTGCAGGAGCGCCTCCCGCGCCTGCGGCGCCATTTCGAGGAGGCCGCGGCCGAACTCGGCGAGGACTGGCGCGTGCTCGCCGCGATCGGCTACCAGGAATCGAAGTGGGATCCGGCGGCCGTGTCACCTACCGGCGTGCGCGGCGTGATGATGCTGACCGCCGACACCGCCGCGCGCATGGGCGTGAGCGACCGCGAGAACCCGCGCGAGAGCATCTTCGGCGGTGCGCGCTACTTCCGCACGATGCATCGCACGGTGCCCGAGCGGATTCCCGAGCCGGACCGCACGTGGTTCGCGCTCGCCGCCTACAACCTGGGCTATGGCAGCCTCGAGGACGGACGCATCCTCACGCAGATGCACGGCAAGGACCCGGACTCCTGGCAGGACGTGCGCGAGCACCTGCCGCTGCTCGGCCAGGAACGCTTCTACTCGCAGGTGAAGCGCGGCTACGCGCGCGGCTGGGAGGCGGTGAAGTTCGTCGACAACGTGCGGAACTATCTCGACATCCTGGAGTGGATGGCGCCGTCGGTGGCGCCGGCCACCCAGCTCGCGGCGCAGCCGGCGTCCGCCCGACCGGCCTCCTGACGCGCGGCGGCAGGCAGCGCGCGGCGGCGGCAGGTCGCCGCCGCCCTCCCCCGGACCGGGCCCTCAGCTTCCGCGCTGCCCACCCGCGCGACGGGCTGCGAAGAAGCCCTTCAGCAATGCGCCGCACTCGTCGGCGAGCACGCCGCCGAACGCATCCACCGAATGATTGAGCGCGCGTGCGTGCGCGAGGTCGAAGGCGCTGCCGGCGGCTCCCTGCCGCGGATCCCACGCGCCGAAGACGACGCGCGCGACGCGCGCGTGCACGATCGCCGTCATGCACATCGGGCACGGCTCCAGCGTGACGTAGAGCGTCGCGCCACCGAGCCGATAGCTGCGCAGCCGCTCGCCCGCCGTGCGGAGCGCCAGCATCTCGGCATGGGCGGTCGGGTCGCAGCGACCGATCGGCTGGTTCCAGCCTTCGCCGACGACGCTGCCCTCGTGGACCACCAGCGCGCCGACGGGCACCTCGCCCTGCGCTTCCGCGCGTCGCGCGAGCTCGAGCGCGCGCTGCATGTAGGTGAGGTCGGTCGACACGAACTCGCTCGCGAGGCACGGGCGGACGGAACGGAGTTTAGGCGGCAGACGGCGGCCTGCACACCCGTTGCCGGCGGACCGGCCGCACGGTGGGCCGTGACTCGAGCAGCCCGTACAGTTCGCGCGCCCGCTGTTCGTAGGTGTGTTCGGCGAGTACGCGTCGCCGCGCGGCCTCGCCGACGAGCCGCGCCGCCTCGCCCGACAATCGCGCCACGACCTCCACGAGCTCCACGCCGGAGGCGACGGACAGGACCTCGTGGCCGGGCTCGAGGAATTCCTCGATGCCCTCCCACGCGCCGCAGACCAGGCAGGCGCCCACGCCGGCTGCCTCGAACAGGCGCGCCGAGGGCGACGAGTCGCCGGAGGACGCGGCGTGGTGGTCGAGGTTCAGCACGGCGCGCGTCGAGCAGTGGAACGCATCGAGGTCGCCTGCGTGGACGTCCCCGACGCAGCGCACGTTCGGCGCGAGGTCCGGGCTCGCGCCCCACCCGGTGCCACCGAGCACCAGCTTCAGCTCGGACAGGCAGCGGGCCGGCCCGAGGAAGAACTCGTGCACGCCCGCGTCGCGATCCGGCGACCGCTCGCCCAGGTAGCCGAGATCGCCCACGAAGCGCACGTCCCGCGCGACCGGACGGTGAGCGTCGGGATCGAGCGCCTCGTGGATCGGCACGCATCGCCGCCCCCCGAGGCGCTCGTACTCCGCGATCAGCCGTGACCCGCCGCCGCGGGTCAGCACGACGTCGTAGCGGGCGAACGGCCGGCGCATCGTCTCTGGCCGATCGCCGCGCAGTCGCTCCAGGGTCGCCCGCGGGTGAAGGTCCCAGAACACCACGCGCCGGTGCCCGGCAGCGAGCCCGGGCAGTTCCGACTCGACCCACGCGTCGAGCGTCCCGGCGCCACTCGTCTTCACGAGGACGTCGGCGGCGCGAGCGGCCTCGAGTGCGCCGCTCGCGCCGTCCGCGGTCGCGGCGTACCGCGATACCGCGACCCCACCGCAGTCCGCTGGATACCGGCCGACGCCGTGCTCGCCGAAGTCGGGCTCGTGGAAGGTCACGCGGCAGCCGAGATCTGCGAGCGCACGCGCCACGCCGCGGCAGTAGACAGCGGCGCCGCTCGAGGCGGCCGGGTCGGCACCCGGCCCGAAGATCGCAACCGTAGGCAGTGCGGGCATCGTCCGGTCTCCGTGCTGCATTCGGTCGAGCGCCGGGCGCGGGTCCGCGGTAGACCGCCCGACGGCCGCGACGGCTACTGTGCGCGGGCGTGGCCCGGGAGTCCCGCGATGCGCGGATCGCGCCAGCCGAGGCCGGGCTCTTCGGACTCGAGCCATTCGTGCAGGCGCTCGAGGCCGTCGGCCACGCGGGTACGCGGCTGCCAGCCCGTCGCCGCGCCGAAGGCGGCGAAGTCCGTGACGTAGTAGCGCCTTCCCCCCGCACGGGCGCGGCCGAACACGGGTTCGGGGCATCGCCCCGTGAGCCGCGCCACGTGGTCCAGCAGATCGAGCACGCCGAGCGCGTTATCGACGCCGCCGCCGACGTTGAACGCGCGGCCGCGCAGCACGTCCGCGTGGCGGCGCGCCTGCTCGAGAGCCTCGACGAGGTCGTCGACGTACAGGAAGTCGCGGACCTGCAGCCCGTCGCCGCGGATCGCCACCGGCCGACCGGCCAGCACGCTCCGCACCAGCGGGGCGACCCCGCCGTGGTCGACGTCGCCACACTCGTGCGGCCCGTAGGTGCAGCCGATCCGCAGCACGGTCGTACGCAGGCCGTAGCTGCGCGCATAGTCCCGCACGTACTGCTCGGCCGCGACCTTCGAGCAGCCCAGCGGGCCGTGGCCGTCCAGCGGTCGCGTCTCGGGGATCCCGCGCGCGCGCACGCGCGCGTTCACCGGTTCGTAGCGACGCGCCGCCGCACGCACCTCGAGATCCAGCAGCGGGCCGTAGACCTCGCTCGTCGAGGCGTGGACGAGCGACGGCGGCCGCGGCGCGAGACGCACGGCTTCCAGTACGTTCAGAGTCCCGCGCACGTTGGTGTCGAAGTCGTCGAGCGGGTCGGACAGGCTCGCCGTCGCGCTGACCTGCGCCCCGAGGTGCACGACGTGCTCCACGCCGGCGATCGCTTCGCGCACCACTTCGGGATCGCGCAGGTCTCCGCGCACGAAATCGAACTGGCCGGCGTAGTGCGCCCCGAGCCAGTGGATGTTGTGCTCGCTGCCGGGCCGCGCCAGGGAGTCCAGCACCCGCACGCAGACAGCGTCGTCGAGCAGCCGCTTCGCGACGTTCACGCCGACGAAACCGGCGCCGCCGGTGACGAGCACGCGGGGCAGTTCGCCCGAGCGGATACGGGGAGGACGCGCACCGGACCGCGCTGCTCGCCTGTCGTCGTTCACGTCGGACTCCTGAATGTCTGCACGAGCGAGCGCACTCGCACCGAGGTGCGACGCACGTTAATACAGACCTGCTCGCGCGACGTACCGAGCGGCGCGGCGCGTCTTGCCCGCCTGTTCGGGCACGTTGCGTATGTCGATGTGCGCACGCTCCCGCGCCGACGGCGCGGCGCTCGGAACGGCGTCACCGCACCACGTGCCAGCGAGTCTGGCGCCCGGCGAGGTAGGTCACCTTCTCGCCGTCGAACAGCGCGTCCTGCTCGAGCTTCACCTGCACGAGCTGGCCGCCCCACTCGGCCACGGGCACCTTCACGTTGCCCTCGATCGCGTAGACGGTCGACGGATGCAGCGGCCAGTCGCCCTGCACGGGCGTCGGCCCCTGGTCGTCCCACATGCCGATCGTCGGGCCCGGCGCGTGCCCGAAGAAGCCCAGCGGGTGCGTGTAGATCGTGCTCGCGATTCCCGCCCGCTGCGATGCGGCCTGGGCGCGCGCGAGCACCTCGTTACCGGTGCGCCCGGCGCGGAACTCGGCCGTCAGCAGGTCCTGCCAGCGATTGCCGACGGCGAGCGCGGCCTGCAGGCCCGCCGGCGCGTCCGACTCGCCGACGCGCGCGACGTAGGCCATCTCCTGGACGTCGGTGCAGAGCTTCAGGTAGCAGACGCCGACGTCCGTGTGCAGCACGTCGCCCGGCTGGATCACGCCGGACATCCCGCAGAAGTCCGTCTTCGGCCCGCACTCGAGGCCCGGCGCCTGCCGGTTGACGTAGGGCATGAACCAGATCGGGAGCCCCAGCGACTCGAAACGCTCGCGCAGGTACCACGCGACGTCGTCGGTGGTGGTGACGCCCGGCGTGATGACCCGCGAGCTGAAACCTTCCGCGATCACGCCGCGCGACAGCGCGACGACGTGGGGATAGATCGCGAGTTCCGACGGCGTGCGGGTTTCGAGCCACCGGATCACGAGCGTCTCCGCGGGCACGAAGCGCTTCTCGAAGCCCGGCGGCAGCACCTCGAGCAGCCGCTCGCGCAGCGCGTGCGTCAGCCCGTCGGCGACCGGCCAGTGCCGCGAGGCGTTCACGCCGATGCGAGCCGGGTTCCGCTCGCGGATCAGCTCGCCGAGCGCCTGCCACTGCGCGTCGAGCGAGCCGCCCTCCCAGCCGGTCGAGTAGGGCTTGCCCAGCGGGTAGCGATTCACGGAGAGCCGCTCGAACGTGCCGTCGGGCCGGCGGTTGAAGACCAGCATCGTGGTGCGGCGGGCCGCGAAACTCGGTTGCGGCACCAGCGTGAAGTAGACCGGGTCTTCCGCGTACTCCCGGTTGATCACGAGCCACATGTCGAGGCCCGCTTCCGCCATCAGGCGCGGCAGGAGCGTCTCGAGGCGCTCCTGCAGCATGCGATTCTCCGGCTCGATGCGGGCACGGGGCGGCAGTACGGCGTACGCATCGGCGCCGCCGATCGCGCGGCCCTGGTCGGGACGGTCGGCGGCGACGGCTCCGGCCAGCGGCAACGCGAGGGCGGCGGCCACGGCGGCGGCAGCGGCAACGATCCTGGAAGCGGTCACGGACAACCTCGGCACGCGAAAGGAACGCCCGGATTCTAGCGGCACGCCGGCGGCGCTCGCGCACGTACCGACGGGTTTTGGCTATGCTCTTCCCACCGCCTGCCGCACTCGCCTCTCTCCCGGGCGAGTGCACCCGGGCGTGCAGCAGAGGGCGCCCGATGACGTCGACCCGTTCCGCCAGCGCGAACCTGCAACTGTGCGCGCTGATCCTCCTGGGCGTTTCGGGCGCCAATTCGCTCGGCATCCTGCCGATGCTGGTCGGTGCGTTCGCCGATCACGGCGGCTTCAGCCTGCAGACCGCCGGCCTGCTCGTCAGCCTGGAGCTGACGGCGATGCTTGCCGGCAACGCGGCGCTCCTCGGGCCGCTGCGAGGGTTCCGGGTCAGGCGAATCGCGGCGCTCGCGCTGGGATTGCTCGTCCTCGGCAACGTACTCGCCGCGGGCGCCGATGGACTCGCGGCCCACGCAACCTGCCGCGTGATCGCCGGGCTCGGCGCCGGCTGCACGATCGCGTTCGCCGGGCAGCTCGCGCAGCGCGCCACCGCAGACCGCGACTTCGCGATCTACACCGCGGTCATCCTGGTCGCGGGCGCCCTTAACCTGCAGCTCGCGCCCGCACTGCTCGAGCGGTTCGCCATCGGCGGCCTGCTCGGGCTGCTGGCGGTGTACGCGATGGCAGGCCTCGTGCTGCTGCGCTGGCTGCCGGACGGTCTGCACGCGCCGCGTACCGGGGAAACCCACCAGAAATCCCCCGCGAGGCTCGACGCGCTGGCGCTGGTGCTGGTGCTGTACATCGGGCTGGCTTCCCTGTGGACGCTGGTCGGACGCTTCGGCGTCGCCGCGGGTCTCGATGCCGGTTCCGTGAGCCGCGTGATCGGCAGCGCATTCCTGCTGGCGGGCCTCGCGGGCGCGGCGCTGGCCCCGACGCTGGCGCGGCGCTTCGGCAACGGGCGGGTGGTCGGCGCGGCCGTGATCGGCATGGCCGCGGCCGGCGTCGTGCTCTCGGTGCAGACCGGCGGCAGCGCGTTGGTCTTCACGGTCGCCACCGCCGCCTTCATCTACGCCTGGTTCACGTGCTTCCCGAACGTGATGGGGCTGCTCGCCAGGCTCGATCCCGCCGGCGGTCTCGCGGTCGGCGGCATGCTAGTGCAGACGCTGGGCTTCGCAGTCAGCCCCGCTTTCGCCGCGTGGCTGATCGGCGCGGTGTCGCTCACCGGCGCGGGATGGGTCGCGATCGGGTTCCTGGGCTCGAGCCTCGTGCTGCTGGCAGTGGTGGTCAGGCGCGGACCGGCTCGCGCGACGCCATGAACCCCGAGGCAGGTGCGGCCGCCCGGAGCCGGTGACAGCCCCAAGGCTGGCGACCGGGCCGACGAGCGCAGCGAGCGCGCCGCTCACTCCCACTCGATCGTGGCCGGCGGCTTCCCGGAGATGTCGTAGACCACGCGCGACACGCCCGGCACTTCGTTCACGATCCGGCGCGAGACGTGGTCCAGGAACTCGTACGGCAGGCGCGCCCAGTGCGCGGTCATGAAGTCGACCGTCTCGACCGCGCGGAGCGCGATCACCCAGTCGTACTTGCGGCCGTCGCCCATCACGGCCACCGAGCGGACCGGCAGGAACACCGCGAAGGCCTGGCTGGTCCTGTCGTACAGGTCGTGCCGGCGCAGTTCCTCGATGTAGATGTCGTCGGCGCGCCGCAGGAGGTCCGCGTACTCCTTGACCACGGGCCCGAGGATCCGCACGCCCAGGCCGGGCCCCGGGAAGGGATGCCGGTAGACCATCTCGCGCGGGAGGCCGAGCTCGACGCCGATCCGACGCACCTCGTCCTTGAAGAGCTCGCGCAGCGGCTCCAGCAGCTTCAGGTTCATCTTCTCCGGCAGGCCGCCCACGTTGTGGTGGCTCTTGATGACGTGAGCCTTGCCGGTCTTGGCGCCGGCCGACTCGATCACGTCCGGATAGATCGTGCCCTGTGCGAGCCAGCGGATGCCGGCGAGCTTCTGCGCTTCCTCGTCGAACACCTCGACGAACAGGCGGCCGATGATCTTGCGCTTCCTCTCGGGGTCCGCCTCGCCCGCCAGCGCGGACAGGAAGCGCTCCTCCGCGTTCACGCGGATCACCTTCACGCCCATGTGCTCGGCGAACGTCGCCATCACCTGGTCGCCCTCGTTCAGGCGCAGCAGGCCGTGGTCGACGAACACGCAGGTCAGCTGGTCGCCGATCGCGCGGTGCAGGAGCGCGGCGACGACCGAGGAGTCCACGCCGCCCGAGAGGCCGAGCAGCACGCGATCGGTGCCGACCTGGTCGCGCACGCGGGCGATCGCGTCCTCGATGATGTGGCCGGCGTCCCAGAGCGCGTCGCAGCCGCAGATCTCGCGGACGAAGCGTTCGAGCAGCGCGTAGCCCTGGCGGGTGTGCGTGACTTCCGGGTGGAACTGCACGCCGTAGTAGCGGCGCGCGTCGTCTTCCATCGCGGCGAGCGGCGCGCCGAGGCTCCGACCCACCGCGCGGAAGCCCGGCGGCAGCCGCGTGACGCGGTCGCCGTGGCTCATCCAGACGTCGAGCACGCACTCGCCGTCCGCCGGGCGCGGCGCCGGTGCGGCCGGTGCGGCGGCGAGGGCGGCGGCCGGGTCGTTCGGCCCCTGCCCGGTACCCAGGTTCGCGAGCAGCCGCGAGTCCGCGGGCGCGTGCACCTGCGCGTAGCCGAACTCGCGGTGGTCCGACGACTCGACGCGGCCCCCGAGCTGCGCGGCCATCGTCTGCATGCCGTAGCAGATGCCGAGCACCGGCACGCCGAGCTTCCAGACCGCCTCGGGGGCGCGCGGCGAGTGCGCCGCGGTGACCGACTCCGGGCCGCCGGAGAGGATCACGCCCTTCGCGCCGTAGCGCTCGACGAAGGCGTCGCCGCAGTCCCACGGGTGGATCTCGCAGTACACGCCGATCTCGCGCACGCGGCGCGCGATCAGCTGCGTGTACTGCGCGCCGAAGTCGAGGATCAGGATCCGGTGCGCGTGGATGTCCTGCGGCAGCCCGGCAGTCGCGGCGGCGGTCGGGTTCAGCCGACGCGGTAGTTCGGCGCTTCCTTCGTGATCGCCACGTCGTGCACGTGGCTCTCGCGCACGCCCGCGTTCGTGATCCGCACGAAGCGCGGCTTCGTGCGCAGTTCCTCGATGCTCGCGCTGCCCGTGTAGCCCATCGCGGCGCGCAGGCCGCCGGCGAGCTGGTGGAGGATCGCGACGATGCTGCCCTTGTAGGGCACGCGGCCCTCGATGCCTTCCGGCACCAGCTTCTCGAGCTCGGTCGCCGTGTCCTGGAAGTACCGGTCGGCGGAGCCGTGGCGCTGCGCCATCGCGCCGAGCGAGCCCATGCCGCGGTAGCTCTTGTACGAGGCGCCCTGGTAGAGCTCGACCTGACCGGGCGATTCCTCGGTGCCGGCGAACAGACCGCCGATCATCACGCAGTGCGCGCCGGCCGCGAGCGCCTTGGCGATGTCGCCGGAGAAGCGGATGCCGCCGTCCGCGATCAGCGGCACGCCGGTGCCCTCGAGCGCGGCGGCCACGTTCGCGACCGCGGAGATCTGCGGCACGCCGACGCCCGCGACGATGCGGGTCGTGCAGATCGAGCCCGGGCCGATGCCGACCTTCACGCCGTCGGCGCCGTGGTCGACGAGCGCCCGCGCGGCCTGCGCCGTGACGATGTTGCCGCCGATCACGTCGAGGTCGCTCCACTGCTTCTTGAGGCGCGCGACCATGTCGAGCACGCCCTTCGAGTGGCCGTGCGAGGTGTCGACCACCACCACGTCGACGCCAGCCTCGCGCAGCTGCGCGACGCGATCGACCGTGTCCGGGCTCGTGCCGACGGCCGCGCCGACGCGCAGCCGGCCGCTCACGTCCTTGCAGGCGCGCGGGAACTCGGTCGCCTTCTGGAAATCCTTGACGGTGATCATCCCGCGCAGCTTGCCGACCGGGTCGACGACCAGCACCTTCTCGATGCGGTGCTTGTGCAACAGCGTCAGGACCTCTTCCTTCGGCGCGTTCTCGCGCACCGTGACGAGGCGCTCCTTCGGCGTCATCACCGCGGACACCGGGTGGTCGTAGCGCTGCTCGAAGCGCAGGTCGCGGCTGGTGACGATGCCGACGACGTCCCCGCCGACGGTCACGACCGGCACGCCGGAGATGCCCTTGGCACGCGTGAGTTCCATCACCTCGCGGATCGTCTTGTCGGGCGTGACCGTGATCGGGTCCGAGATCACGCCGCTCTCGTACTTCTTGACGCGCAGCACCTCGCGCGACTGCGCCTCGGCGCTCATGTTCTTGTGGACGATGCCGATGCCGCCCTCCTGCGCGATCGTGATCGCGAGGCGCGCCTCGGTGACGGTGTCCATCGCGGCGGACACGGTCGGCAGGTTCAGCCGGATGTTGCGGGTCAGGCGCGTCGACAAGTCGACGTCGCGCGGCAGCACCTCGGAGTACGCCGGCACCAAGAGGACGTCGTCGAAGGTCAGCGCTTCCTGGTCGATTCGCATGGACAGCCCTCTGCCGCGTGAGGCTGCGGCGGGCCGATGCGACGCGCTGTCGGCTCCGCCGGGGAGCCTTGGGTAAAGCGCGCAAGTTTACCGGCCCGTGGCGTGGCGGTAAACCCGCCACCGGGCAGCCGCTCCGACAGCGGCACCGGCGCCGGCTCTCGTCACGCGGCCGTCATCGAACCGTCGCAGAACCGTCTTGCGGCAGGCGCAGCCTCTCGCGCCTCGCAAGCTACGCTTGGGTGAATCCTCCATGCGCTCCCCGCCCCTTCCCGGTCGCCCCGCCCTGGCCGCCGCCGTCCGCCTCGCCCTCTGCGCCCCGCTGACCCTCGCCGCCCCCGCCGCGTTCGCCCAGACGGCGCCCGGCGCCACTACCCTCGAGGACGTCGTGGTCGTCGGCTCCCGACCGATCGCCGAATCCGAGGCCGCGGCGCTCGAGATCCAGCGCGATTCGGTGTCCCTGGTGGCCGTCGCGGCCGCCGACGCCGTCGGCCGCCTCCCAGATCAGAACATCGCCCAGGCGGCCGGCCGACTGCCGGGCGTCGGCGTGGCCCGCGACCAGGGTCAGGCGCGCTACATCAACCTGCGGGGCGCGCCGGCCAGCTGGACGACCCTTTCGATCGACGGCATCTCGATCGTGAGCCCCGAGGGCCGTGACACGCGCTACGACTCCCTGCCCTCGGCGATCGCTTCGCAGATCGTCGTGCAGAAGGCCGTCACGCCTGACATGACCGGCGAGACGATCGCCGGCAACGTGGACCTGCGAACGCGCTCGGCGTTCGACTACGACGACCTGCACGTCGCGGGCAAGCTCGGCGGCGGCCACGTGGAACTCGGCAGCCGGCAGGAGTACGAGGGCTCGCTCGTCGCCTCCAACCGCTACGAGGTGGGCACCGGCGAGATCGGGCTCCTGATGTCGGGCTCGTACTACCAGCGCGACATGGTGACCGACAACTTCGAAACGGACTGGGAGCAGGTCGCCCAGGACCGCCAGTCCGGCTTTGCGGATCGCGTGTGGGCGCGCGAGACCGAGAACAAGCTGTATCGCCTGACCCGCCGCAACTACTCGGGCTCGGCGCGGATCGACTGGCGGCCCGACGGCGACGGCGGCCGCTACTTTCTGCAGTCGATCTTCACGACCTTCACCGACGACGAGCAGCGCGACAACTTCATCTTCGACCTCGACGACCGGCAGGGCGACAATACCCGCGGCCCCGCACCCTGCACGATCGCCCAGGCCACGTCCGCCGCGAACTCCGGCTATGCCGACGTCTGCATCGGCAACACCCCGTTCCTCGGCACGGTTTACGGCATCGACATCAACCAGCGCGCGACGCTGCGCGAGTTCGAGCAGTCGATCTTCACGAACACGCTCGGCGGCGACCACGAGTTCGGCGCCTGGCGCGCGGCCTGGCGGCTCAACTACACGCAGTCCAGGGACGACCGCAGCGTCACCGGCGAGGCCCGCTACGACAGCCCGTCCACGCGCACGCTGCGGCCGACGGTGCGCTACGACCTGCGTGACCCGCAGCTGGCACGCGTCGAACTGTTCCGCACGCTGCAGACCGCCGGCCAGTTCTCGGCGGGCGCCCGCGTGACGAACATCGACGATTTCGCCCGCCCGCTGACCTCGCTACGCCTGCTCGACGCCGTCGACACGACCGATTCCTACACGGCCAAGCTCGACCTCGAGCGCGACCTCGACCTGTTCGGCGGCGAGACCTCGCTCGCGTTCGGCTTCCAGTTCGACCAGCGCACCAAGGAAGCGGACGAGAAGGAGATCCTGCTGAACCAGGCGGCGCAGTTCACGGCGGCCGGCATCCCGACCACCTACGTGCCCGTCTCGCTCGACACGCGCTTCGAGGGCGAGATCCCGCTCGGGTACACGTTCCGCTACTTCGACATCCGCGCGATGCGCGACATGGCGTCCCGGGCGAAGTCGATCGCGAGCTTCACGCCGATCCTGCCGAACTTCTACGAGGTGCGCGAGACGATCAACGCGGCGTACGGAATGACCACCACGCGGTACGGCTGGGGCAGCGTGGTCGGCGGCGTGCGCGTCGAGCAGGTGGAGAATCGCGCCAAGGCCTTCTCGACGGTGGCGGGCACCCCGCGCCTGAACGACATCGAGAACTCCGAGACGCTACTGTTCCCGAGCCTGCACGTGAACTGGGACGTGACCGAGGACAAGAAGATCCGCCTGTCGTTCAGCTCCGGCGCGGCGCGCCCGGACTACGACCAGCTGCGCCCGAACTTCATGTTCAGCGACTCGAACCAGACCGTGTCCGGCGGCAACCCGGAGGCGAAGCCCGAGCGCGCCTACGGCGCGGACCTCTACTTCGAGTGGTACGTGCAGCCGCAGGGCTACGTGATGGCGGGCACGTTCTACAAGAAGGCCGAGGACGTGCTGTTCGACGACGTGCGGGTGTTCGGCCTCGACGTGCTCGACGCCGGCGGCGTGGACCGTTCGAACTACCTGTTCAGCACGGTCACGAACGGCGGCGACGGCCACCTCTACGGCGCCGAGGTCGCGGTGCAGCAGCAGCTCGAGCCGTTCACGACCGCGTGGGGCCTGCCCGACTGGCTGGGCGGCTTCGGGCTGTCGGCGAACGCCACCTACAACGTCAGCGAGGCGACCAAGCCCGACGGCTCGAAGGTGCGGCTGCCCGGCACGTCCGACTACGTCTACAACGTCGGCGCGTACTACGAGAAGTACGACTGGTCGGTGCGCCTGAACTACCAGAAGCGCTCGAAGTGGCTCGACACGATCGGCGCCGCAGTCGACGGCGGCGACGCCTACTGGGCGGCGGACGACGAGATGGACTTCTCGGTGCGCTACGCGGTGAACGCCGGTCTCGAGGTCTACTTCGACGCTTCGAACCTGCTCGACAACCCGGGTCGCCGCTACTCCGGCGGCTCGCCCTACACGATCGAGTGGGAGCGTTTCGGGCGCCGCTACACGGCCGGCGTGCGGATCCAGCTGTGAGTCGGCGGACCGGCTTGCGGCGAGCCGCGGCATGCGCCGCGGCCACGCTGCTCGGGCTCGGCGGTTGCGCCGCGGATGCGCCGCGCTCGCAGGCACTCGCTCGGGCTGCCACCGCGGTGCCGACCGCCGCGCCGGCGACCGCCAGCGCGATCTTCCTGCACCCGGACGGGATGGGCGCCAACACCTGGACCGCGGCGCGGCTGGCATCGGTCGGTCCGGACGGCCGGCTCGCCTGGGATCGGCTGCCCCACGTCGCGGTCTACGTCGGGCCGCTGCTCGATAGCGTGACGGCGAGTTCAAACGGCGGTGGCACGAGCCACGCCTGGGGCGTGCGCGCGGCGTCGGACAGCTTCGGTCGCGTCGACGGCCAGCGCATTCCGCGCGCGCGTTCGGGCGCGACCGTGCCGCTGATGGTCGAGGCCAAGGCGGCCGGCAAGCGCATCGGCATCGTGAATACCGCGAGCGTGACCGATGCGGGCACCGGGGTGCACCTCGCGGACGTGGCCTCGCGCCGCGAGCACGCCTCGATCGCCGCGCAGATGATCGCGGCCGAACCCGACGTGATGCTCGGCGGCGGCGAGCAATGGTTCCTGCCCGCGGGTATCGCGGGCCGGCACGGGCCGGGGCGCCGCACCGACGATCGCAACCTCGTCGAAGAAGCGCGCGCGAAGGGCTACCGCATCGTGTACACGGCGGAGGAGCTGGCGCAGGTGCCGGCGGGCACGCGTCGTCTGCTCGGGCTGTTCGCCAGCGAGGACACCTTCGCGGACTTCGAGGACTTCGCGAGCGCCGATGCCACCGCGCAGCCGTTCGCGCCCGGTGCGCCGCGGTACGACGCGATGGTCGCGGCCGCACTGCGACTGCTCGAGGACGCGCCGAGCGGCTTCCTGCTCGTGGCCGAGGAAGAGGCGACCGACAACCTCGGCGGCGCCAACCACGCGCGCGGCGTGATCGATGCCGCGGTGGGCGCGGATCGCGCGATCGCACTCGCGGCCGAGCTCGCCGGGCGACGCGGCGACGTGACCGTCGTCGTCGCCTCGGATTCCGACTGCGGAGGCCTGCAGGTGGGCGGCGACGACCAGGGCGTGGACCGGCCCGTCGCGGCCCGCGACGACAACGGCGCACCGATCGATGGCGCCATGGGCCCGGCGTCCGTGCCGTTCCTCGCCGCGCCCGACCGGGCCGGGCGCCGGCTGCCGTTCGCGATCCACTGGGCGTCGAGCGGCGACATGTCGGGCGGCCTGGTCGCTCGCGGCGCCGGCCCGGGCGCGCGCCTGCTGCAGGGCACGATCGACTCCACCGACGTCTACTCGGCTCTCTACCTCGGGCTCTTCGGGCGCGAGCCCTCGCCCTGAGGCCGTAAGATGCGGGGATGGAAGACGCTCCCCGCTGGCGGGCGGACGCGTGGCCGGGCGGACGGGCCACGCCCCGCCCCCGCTCCACTCTCCCCGGCCCGCCGGACCGCGAGGTCTGGACCGTCTCGCGCCTCAACCGCGAGGCGAAGCTGCTGCTCGAGTCCGGCCTGCCGGCGCTGTGGATCGAGGGCGAGCTGTCGAACTTCGCGCGCCCGTCGTCCGGCCACTGGTACTTCTCGCTGAAGGATGCCGGCGCGCAGGTGCGCTGCGCGATGTTCCGGAACGCGAATGCCCGCGTGCGGGTGAGCCCGCGCGACGGCCTGCACGTGCTCGTGCGCGCCCGCGTCAGCCTCTACGAGGCGCGGGGCGACTACCAGCTGATCGTGGAGCACCTCGAAGAGGCCGGCGAAGGCGCACTCCGCCGGCGCTTCGAAGAGCTGAAGGCGCGACTGGCGGCGGAAGGCCTCTTCGACGCCGAGCGCAAGCGTGCGCTGCCGCGCCTGCCCCGATGCATCGGCGTCGTGACCTCGCCGAGCGGCGCCGCGGTGCGCGACGTCGTGCACGTGCTGCAGCGACGATTCCCGGCGGTTCCCGTGCTGATCTACCCCACCGCCGTACAGGGCGCGGGCGCCGCGGCCGAGATCGCGGCCGCGATCCGTCGCGCCTCCGCGGGCGGGCTCGTCGACGTGCTGATCGTCGCGCGCGGCGGCGGCTCGCTCGAGGACCTCTGGTCGTTCAACGACGAGGAGGTCGCGCGCGCGATCCACGCCTGCGCGGTGCCGGTCGTCACGGGCGTCGGCCACGAGGTCGACTTCACGATCGCCGACTTCGTCGCGGACGTGCGCGCGCCGACCCCGTCGGGCGCCGCTGAACTGGTCGTGCCGGACCGGGCCGAGTGGAGCCGGGCGTTCGTCGCGCTGGAGCGGAGACTGGCGGGCGCGCTCGATCGCGCGCGGGCCGAACGCGCCGCCCGGGTGCGGTGGGCGGCGCGCCGTCTCGAGCAGCTGCACCCCGGCAACCGGCTCGCGGAGCGCGCGCAGCGCGTGGACGAACTGGAGGCCCGCCTGCGCCGCGGCCTGCGACGGCGCGTCGCCGACGCCGCGACGCGGCTCGCGCGACTCGACGCCGAGCTGCGTGGCCGATCCCCGGCGGCGCGCCTCGCCGCGCTCGAGGCGCGCCGCGCCGCGCTGGCGGCGCGGCTGCGGGTGACGCTGCAGGCGCGGCTCGAGGCGGCGCGCAGCCGTCACGCGCTCGCGGCGCGTGCGCTGCACGCGGTGAGCCCGCTCGCGACCCTCGACCGCGGCTACTCGATCGTCGAGCGTGACGGGCGCGTGGTGACCGCGGCGGACGCGGTCGCCCCGGGCGACACCATCCGAGCGCGTACCGCGAAGGGTGCGATCGTCGCGACGGTCACGGCGCGCGAACCGTAGGCGCCGGCGACCGGGCGAGCGCCGCGGCACGTTCGGGATCGCGGCCGAACACCAGCCTCGCGACCAGGCCCGGCGCGTTGTCGGCCAGTTCGAAGCGCCCGCCGTGCAGGCGGGCGACCGCGTTGACGAGCGACAGGCCGAGCCCGCTGCCCGGCTTGCCCGCGGCGTTGGCGAGCCGCCGCGAACGCTCGAGCGCGCGCTCGCGGTCCTCGGGCGCGATGCCGGGCCCCGTGTCGCGCACCTCGAGCACGATGCCTTCGGGCCGGGCCGCGGCGGTCAGCCGCACGCGACCGCCCGCCGGAGTGAACTTGATCGCGTTGTCGATGAGATTCGCGGCCGCCTGTGCGAGCAGCTGGCGGTTGCCCGGCAGCTCCAGGCCGGGCTCGATCTGCGTCGCGAAACCGAGTCCCTTCTCCTCGGCCAGCGGCTTGTAGAGTTCCTCGACGTCGGCGACCACGGCCGTGAGGTCCACGGGCTCGATCGGCGCGGTGCCGGACTCGGCGAGCGCGATGCGGAGCAGCGCCTCGAGCGTGTTCTGCACGCGGTCGACCTCGACCAGCACCGTGTCGAGCGCCGCCCGCAGCTCCGCGGGGTCGTCCTCGCGCGACAGCGCGATCTCGACCGCCGCCCTCAGGCGGTTCAGCGGCGTGCGCAGGTCGTGCGCCGTGCTGTCGGCCACGGCGCGCATCGTCGCGGTCAGCCGCTCGATCCGGTCGAGCGCGACGTTGAATTCCGCGGCGAGTCGGTCGATGCCGGCGTGCCCGACGGTCGGCAGGCGATGCGAGAGATCGCCGGCGAGGAGCCGGGTCATCGCCAGCGAGATCGCGTCGAGCCGCTCGCCGGTGCGCCGCGCGACCGCCCACGCGACGAGCGCCGCGAACAGCATCGCGCCGACCATCCCGAGCAGCGCGGCGGCGCCGACCGCGAGTGCGGCACGCGCCCGCCGGTCGAGGTCGTGCGCGATCAGCAGGCGCGAACCGTCGGGCAGCGCCGCGACGCGACCCACCATCCGCCTCGGGCCGCGCTCGGGCCGCACGAGATCGGGCTGCGTGAACTCGATCCTGCCCTGGCCCGGCGCGGCGGCCCAGCCTTCCTCCAGCAGCCGGCCGACGACCGTCACCCCGTTCGGCGCGCGCAGCGAGTACTCGACGCCTTGCTCCGCGTCGACCACGCTGCGCGTCGCGACGACGCCGCCGAAGGTGCGCGGATCGACGCGCGCGTGCAGCGCGACGAACGAGTTCATCCGTGCGTCGATCGAGCGCTCCGACTGCCAGGCGACCAGGGGTCCCGCCAGCAGGTAGGCCAGCAGGCCGAGGAACAGCACGACGAGCGCCGCGGTCGTGAGCACGGTCGCGAGGCGCCCACCCGTGGTGCGTGGTGCCGGCAGCGCGCGGCGCAGCGGGCCGGCTCCGGCGCGTTCGCCCGAGGCGGCGCGCATCGCTCTAGTGCTGCTCGGCAGCGCCCGGGCCGAGCATGTAGCCCGCGCCGCGGACCGTGTGCAGCAGCGGCGCCGAACGGTCGTCGCCGATCGCCTGGCGCAGGCGGCTCATGTGCACGTCGATCACGTTAGTCTGGGGGTCGAAGTGGTAGCCCCAGACGTGCTCGAGCAGCATCTTGCGCGTGACGACCTGCCCCGCGTAACGCATCAGGAACTCGAGCAGGCGGAACTCCCGCGGCGTCAGGTCGATGCGCTTGTCGCCGCGCCGCACCTCGCGCTTCAGCAGATCGAGTTCGAGGTCGGCGACCTGCAGCCGCGTCGTCGTCGTGCCCTCGGCCGCACGGCGCACCAGCGCCTCGAGCCGGGCCTGGAGCTCGCTCAGGTGGTAGGGCTTCACGAGGTAGTCGTCGCCGCCGGCGCGCAGTCCGGTGATCCGATCGTCCACCTGCCCGAGCGCCGAGAGGATCAGCACCGGCACGCCGATGCCGCGGGCGCGGATCTCCTGGATCAGCGTGAGGCCGTCCATGCCGGGCAGCATGCGGTCGACGATCAGCGCGTCGTAGGGCGTCGAGACGACGCGGGCCAGCCCGTCCTCGCCGGTGACGACGTGATGCACGGTGTGCCCGGCGTCGCTCAACCCGCCGGCCAGCAGGTTCGCGGCTTCCAGGTCGTCTTCCACCAGCAACAGTTGCACGGGGGGCTCCGGGTCGGGGCGCGGGCTCTCCACGATTCTAAGTCGCCGCAGGGCGGCCGCGGCGCTCCGCCGTTGCGCGGGAGCAGCCGTGGCCGGGCGCGGCGCCCGGACCAGTGCGGCCCGCGGGCGGGGCCACCGCCCCGCCGCCCGTCAGCGCTTCGCGTGGCGCATCAGCCGGCGCCGTTTCTTGACCTGCCGCTGGGTGAGCTCGTTGCGGCGGCCGGCGAAGGGATTGGGGTCGGAACGGAACTCGATCCGCACCGGGGTGCCGTGGAGGCGGAACGCCTCGCGGAAGGTGTTGACGAGATACCGCCGGAACGCGTCCGGCACGTGCTCCACCTGGTTGCCGTGGATCACGATGACGGGCGGGTTGCGCCCCCCCTGGTGCGCGTAGCGAAGCTTGATGCGGCGGCCGCGCACCAGCGGCGGCTGGTGCGCCTGCAGCGCGGCTTCGAGCACGCGCGTCAGCTCCGGCGTCGGCATTTCGCGCATCGCGGCGTGGTAGGCGCGCTTCACCGCCACCAGCAGCTTGCCCACGCCGCTGCCGTGCAGCGCCGAGATGAAGTGCTGGGGCGCGAAGTCTAGGAACGGCAGCTTCAGCACGAGCTGGTTGCGGATGTGGTCCCGCTGGTCGGGCGGGATGTCGTCCCACTTGTTGATCGCGAGTATCAGCGCGCGGCCCCGCTCGGCGACGAGACCCAGCAGGCTCGCGTCCTGCTCGGCGATCGTCTCGTGGCCGTCGAGCACGCCGATCACGACGTGCGCCTCGTCGATGGCCTGCAGCGCCTTGACGATGCTGTACTTCTCGATCGTGTCCTCGACGCGCGACTTGCGCCGCACGCCGGCGGTGTCGATCAGTACGAACTTCCGGCCGTCGCGCTCGAACGGCACGTGCACGGTGTCGCGCGTGGTGCCCGGCTGGTCGTACGCGATCAGCCGCTCCTCGCCGAGCAGCCGGTTGATCAGCGTGGACTTGCCGACGTTCGGGCGCCCGACCACCGCGACGCGGATGCCCTCGCGTGCCGCGAGGTCGGGCTCGTCGCCGGCGGCATCGCCGTCGTCCACGGCGGCCTCCGCCGGCTGCGCCAGCCCGGCGAGCACGCGCTCCATCAGTTCGTCGATGCCGAGCTGGTGCGCCGCCGCGATCGTCACGGGCTCGCCGAAGCCGAACGCGTGGAACTCCGCGGCGGCGAGATCGGGATCGCGGCCCTCGGACTTGTTGGCGGCGAGGATCACCGGCTTGCCGGAGCGGCGCAGGCGGTCGGCGACGTAGCGGTCGGCGCTCGTCACGCCGGACTGCGCGTCGAGCACGAAGACCACGCGGTCCGCCTCGGCGACCGCACGCTCGGTCTGCGCAGCCATCAGGGCCTCGATGCCCTCGGGCGAGGCGACGAGGCCGCCCGTGTCGACGACGATGTAGCGGCCGCCGCGCCGGCCGTAGCCGAACTTGCGGTCGCGCGTGAGGCCGGGCAGGTCCGCGACCAGCGCGTCCCGCGTGCCCGTCAGCACGTTGAAGAGCGTGGACTTGCCGACGTTCGGCCGGCCGACCAAGGCGACGACGGGCAGCATGGGCGCCGCGGGGGCGCTAGCCCCGCTCCCCCGCCCGGAAGGCCGTCAGGCGCCCGTCGTCCGACTGCACGTAGACGAGGCCGTTGGCGACCACCGGCGCGTTCGTCACGCGGCCGCCGCCGGCGCGCGCACGGCCGACCACGGTGCCGTCGGTGCGGTCGAGCCAGTGCACGTAGCCCTCGAAGTCGGCCACGACGAGCCGCTCGCCGTCGATCGCGGGCGCGGTCAGGCTGCGACGCGCGAGCACGTCGCTGCTCCAGACCGGCGTGCCGTCGCGACGACGCAGTGCCTGGACGGTGGAGTCCGCAGCGGTCGCGTACAGCGTCTCGCCGTCGAGCGCGAGCCCGCGGTGGCTCGAGAGATCGCGCGCCCACCAGATCTGCCCCGAGTCGAGCGCGAGCATCGCCGCCCGGCCCTGGAAGCCGACCGCGAACACGTCGCGCCCCGAGACGCCGAGCGTGCCGTCGATGTCGACGAGCCGCTCGAGCTCGGTGCGACCCCGGGGCGGGCTGACCGCCGTCTCCCAGAGGATGTCGCCGTTGTCGAGCGCGTAGGCCGCGACCTTGCCGTTGTCGAAGCCGGTGATCACGGTGTCGCCGGCGATCACCGGGGCCGCGGTGCCGCGCAGCGTCAGCCGGGGCACCTGCTCCTCGTCGGCCCAGAGCTCGCGGCCATCGGCCGGCGCGAGGCCGCGCACGAAGCCGTCCACCGTCCGCACGATCACCGCGGTTCCCGACACCGCCGGGGCCGCGAGCACCTCGCCGGACAGCCGGACCTGCCACCGCTTCGCGCCGGTCGCCGCGTCGAGCGCCACGACCTGGCCGTCGCTCGCACCCGCGACCACGAGACCGCTGCCGGCTGCGGGACCCGCGGACAGCGGGAGTTCGGTGCGCGTGCGCCACAACGTTCGGCCGTTGGCCGCGTCGAACGCGTACACGTCGCCGTCGCGGCCGGCCGCATAGACGCGCGACTCGTCGACCGACGGCGCGAGCGCGAGACGGAGCGTGTCGTCCCCGCCGCCGACGCTCGCGCTCCAGGCCCGCTGCACGGCGACCTTCGCGTCGAAGTCGACCAGTTCCTTCGGCGGCTCGACGACCTCGTCGTTCGAGCAGCCGGCGAAGACCAGCAGCGCGGCCAGCGCGGCCAGCGGCGCGCGACGCCGCAGGCTCACGGCGCGCCTCCCGCCGAGGCCGTGCCGGCGGTCGCGGCCGTCGCGCCGGCGGGGGCGGCCGCGTCCGCGACGCCGCCCTCGACGCCGCCGCCGGCGTCGTTGATCTTGAGCTGCAGCAGTTCGCGGTCGACCTGACCGTCGTCCTTGGCCGCCATCGCCTCGCGGTAGGCCGCGAGCGCGCCCGCGCGGTCGCCCTTCTCGAGCAGCACGTCGCCGCGCACCACCGCGAAGGCCGGCGCGTAGCCGCCCGGCTGGGCCCCGTTCAGCGTCGCGAGCGCCTCGTCGAGCTTGCCGTCGGCGCGCTGCACGCGCGCGAGCCGCAGCCGCGCTACCAGCTGCAGCTGCGCGTCCTCGGAGGTGTCCATCACGTCCGCGAGGTACTTCGCCGCTTCCGCGTACTTGCCCTCCTCGACGTGGAAGCGCGCCAGCGCCAGCTCCGCCATGTCGCCGTACGGGGTGCTCGCGTAGTCGGCCTTCAGCTGGGTGGCGAGCTTCGTGGCGCCCTCGCGGTCGTCGTTCGCCAGCGCCTCGATCGCCTGCTCGTACTTCTGGCTGGCGGACAGCGACTTGCGCTCCTGCCAGTTCTGCCACTGCTGCCAGCCGACGAGCGCGGCCACGCCGATCAGGATGCCGGCGAGCGCCCACGGGGCGTTCTCGCGGACCCATTTGCGGACGCGGTCGATCTGCTCGCGTTCGGAAAGATAATCGTCCACCTGTACCTCCACCCGCCGGCGCCCGCGGGGCGCGGCGATCTTGCGTTCAGCCGCGCCCGCCGTCCAGCCCGAGCGCCTGCGCCAGCTTCGCCGGCAGTTCCGCCTGCGCGCAGGCCTGCTGCGCCCCGGTACCCCGGAGTTCCTTCAGCTGCGCGACGTCCCGCGCAGCCTCGTCGTCGCCCAGCACGATCGCGAAGCGGGCGCCGCTCCGGTCGGCGCGCTTGAACTGGGCCTTGAAGCTGCCGCCGCCGAGGTCCGCCTCGAGGCGCAGGCCCGGCAGCGCGTCGCGAAGTCGCTCGGCGAGCGCGAGACCGGCCCGCGCGGCCGCGTCGCCCGCCATCACGAGGTAGACGTGCGGCTCGTCGACCGGCGCCTCGCAGCCGAGTTCCTGCATCAGCAGCACGACCCGCTCCATCCCCGCCGCCCAGCCGATCGCCGGCGTCGGCTCGCCGCCCAGCTGCGCGACCAGGCCGTCGTACCGGCCGCCGGAGCAGATGGCGTTCTGGCTGCCGAGCGCGTCGGTCGTCCACTCGAACACCGTGCGGCTGTAGTAGTCGAGCCCGCGTACCAGACGCGGGTTCACGACGAACGGCACGCCGGCCGCGGACAGCCGCTGCTTGAGGCTCTCGAAGTGCTCGCGCGAACCGGCGTCGAGATGCTGCGTCAGCAGCGGCGCGCCGGCGATCACGTCCTGCATCGCGGGATTCTTGCTGTCGAGGATCCGCATCGGGTTGCCGCCGAGCCGGCGGCGGCTGTCGGCGTCCAGCCGGTCCTCGTGCACGCGGAAGTACTCGACCAGCGCCTCGCGGTACTCGCGCCGCGCCTCGGGCGTGCCGAGCGAGTTGAGCTCGAGCTGCACGCGCGAGATGCCGAGCCGGCGCCACAGGCGCGCGATCATCAGGATCAGCTCGGCGTCGACGTCCGGTCCCTCGTAGCCGAAGGCCTCGACGTCGATCTGGTGGAACTGCCGGTAGCGCCCCTTCTGCGGGCGCTCGCCGCGGAACATCGGCCCGATCAGGAACACGCGGTGCCGCTGGTTGTGCAGCATGCCGTTCGAGATCGCCGCGCGCACGATGCCCGCGGTCGCCTCCGGCCGCAGCGTCAGGCTGTCGCCGTCGCGCTCGAACGTGAACATCTCCTTCTCGACGATGTCCGTGAAGTCGCCGATCGCGCGCTTGAAGAGTCCGGTCTGCTCGAGCAGCGGCAGCCGCAGCTCCTGGTAGCCGTACTGCCCGAGGAGCTCGCGCGCGACGGTCTCGAGGCGGCGCCACCAGCGCGCGTCCGCCGCCAGCACGTCGTTCATGCCGCGCAGCGGCTCGATGATCTCGCTCAAGGCTCGTGGCTCCGGCGGGTACGGTCGTGGCGGCTCAACGCAGCGTGCCGTCGGGGTCGATCGTGAAGCTCGCGGTCGCTCCGTTCCGCGCGGCCTGCGGCACGACCACGGGCCGGCCGGCGATCGAGACTCGCGCGGAATCCACGGCGCCGAGGAACACGCGCCACGGACCCGGCCCGGGCAGCGTGCGCGATTCGCCGGCGCGATGCAGGTCGTAGGCGAGACGGCGGCCGCCGGCGTCGTAGACCTCGAGCCAGCATTCGCCGACGAACGCGACCTGCAGCGCGGTACCTCCGGCCACGGCCGGCGCGGGTTGGGCCGCGGCCGCTCCGGTTGCGCTCGCCTCCGGTGCGGGAGCGATTCCGGCGGGGCCTGCTTCCCGGGGAGTTTCCACCGGGGCCGTCGCAGTCGCGTCGCCACCGGGGGACGCACCGGGCGGTCCACCCGCGATTTCGACCGGTTCGCCGTCGCCCGCCGCCGGCCCGGCACCCCCGGTAGCCGGCGTCTCGTCGGCCAGCGACGACACCTCGGTGACCGGCGGCGCCACGGGCGAGCGCGTCAGCCACCACCAGTACGAGCCGCCCACCAGCACCACGGCGACCACGCCGAGACCGAAGCGGCGCCACGGGCTCCAGTCGGTCGGCTTCCGCTCCGCCGAGGCCACGGGCACCAGCGAGGGCGGCACGGGGCCGCGGTGCAGCGCCTCGTAGCCCGCCAGCAGTTCGTCGGCCGGCAGGCCGAGGAACGTGCCGTACTTCTTCAGGAAGCCGCGTGCGTAGACCGGCGCGTCGAACGCGTCGTAGCGGTCCTGCTCGAGCGCTTCGACCAGCCGGGGCTCGATGTGGAGGCTGTCCACGACCTGCTGGATGCCGAGGCCCCGGGCCTCGCGTGCCGCCCTGAGGCGCGCGCCGGGGCCGGTGGCGGTCGGCGGCGCTGGCTCGGCGCCGGGCTCGGCGCCGGGCTCGGCGCCGGGCGCCGGCTCCGACGAACCACCGCCGCCCGGCGGGATCGCGAGTCCGCGGCTGTCGGCTTCCGCACTCATGCGCCGGCCATGGCTCCGTTCAGCTGGCGCGCCTGCTCCGAGGTCGGGAACTCGCCCTGCAGCTTGACCGCGTACTCCTCGGCCGCACGCGCGTCGCCGAGCGCGCGCTCGATGCGGATCGCGAGCCACAGCGAGTCCGGCGTGGCCGGCGCGTTCGCGAAGTAGCGCTGCATGAAGGCGCGACCCTGCAGGCCGTTGCCGCGCTCGAGCGCGAGGTCCGCCATCTGCAGCAGCGCGTCCGGGAACGTGGGGCGCACCGCGAGCGCCTGCCGGAAGAGGGCTTCGGCCTTGGCGGGGTCCTTCGCGCTGCGCGCACAGACGCCGGCGTTGGTGAACGCGACCTCGGGCGTGCGGTACACCGGGTTGCGCGCCGCCTGCTCGAACAGCCGCTGACCCTTGGCGAACTGGCCGCGCCGGCACTGGAACACGGCGTAGTTGTTCTGGTTGTCGGGGTTGCGGGGCTCGAGCGCGACCGCGCGGGCGTAGTGGCGGTCCGCGAGCCGTTCCTCGCCCACCCGCTCGAACACGAGCCCGGCGGTCGTGTGCACGCTCGCGTCGCGCGGATTCTGCTGGAGCGCGCGCTCGATCTTCTCGCGCGCCGTGACGAGGTCGCCGGTCTTCAGGTAGGCGATCGCGAGCTGCGCGTTGTAGCGCGCCGCCGCAACCGCGGCCGGCTCACCCTGCGCGCGCTGCTGCGCCACCGCCGCGCCGGAGCCGGCGAGCGCCAGGCCGAGCAGCGCGACCTTCCCGACGCATCCCGCCACCGCGAGCACCGCGGCCAGCAGCCGAGCACGCTTCATGACTGCACCGTGAGCGGGAGGAGCTTGGAGCCGAGCCGGATCGTCGTGCGGTCGTGGACGCGACCCGCGAGCTGCCCGCACGCGGCGTCGATGTCGTCGCCGCGCGTGCGGCGCGTCGTGGTCGTCACGCCGCGGGAGTTCAGGTAGTCCCGGAACTGCGCGATCACGGGCGCGGGCGAGCGCCGGTACTTCGTGCCCGGGAACGGGTTGAACGGGATCAGGTTGACCTTGGCGTCGTGGCCGACGAGCAGGTCCGCGAGCTCGCGAGCGTGCTCGGGGCGGTCGTTCACGCCGTCGAGCATCACGTACTCGAACGTGATGCTGCGGCCGTTCTGCGCATCGAGGTAGTGCCAGCACGCGTCCAGCAGCTCGCGGATCGGGTGCTTGCGGTTGATCGGCACCAGCTGGTCGCGGAGCGCGTCGTTCGGCGCGTGCAGAGAGACGGCCAGCGCGCAGTTGGTGTCCTCGGCCAGCTTGCGGAGCTGCGGCACGAGGCCGGAGGTCGACAGCGTCACGCGCCGGCGCGACAGGTCGAAGCCGAGGTCGTCCATGAACAGCGCCAGCGCGGGCAGCACGTTGCGGTAGTTCGCGAGCGGCTCGCCCATGCCCATCAGCACGACGTTCGTGACCGCCCGGTTGGCCGTATCCGTGCCGCCCGGCGCGTCGCCGGCCAGCAGCCGGTTCGCGAGCCAGACCTGCCCGACGATCTCGGCCGTGCCGAGGTTGCGGTTGAAGCCCTGCTGCGCCGTCGAGCAGAACGAGCAGTCGAGCGCGCAGCCGACCTGGCTCGAGATGCAGAGCGTGCCGCGGCCGGGCTCGGGGATGAACACGGCCTCGATCGCCTGCTCCCGCCCGTCCGTCGCGGCCGCGCGCAGCAGCCACTTGCGCGTGCCGTCGCTCGAGGCCTGCTCGGTGATCACCTCGGGCTCGCGCACCTCGGCGACCTGCGCGAGCTTCTCGCGGAACGACTTCGCGAGATCGGTCATCTGCGCGAAGTCGCCCACCCGCCGCTTGTAGATCCACGTCATCAGCTGCCGCGCGCGGAAGGGCTTCTCGCCCAGGCCGGCGACGAACGCCTCCAGCTCGGGCCGCGGGAGCCCGAGCAGGTTGGTCTTGGCGGTGGCGGCGGCTTCGGTCATGCCAGGGTCTTGGACGCGGCGGGCGGGCGGGCGTTCACCCGCTCAGCGCGTGCGCGGGCAGAGCTCGGTCTCGGCGAAGAAGTACGCGATCTCGCGCGCCGCGTTCTCGGCCGAATCCGAGCCGTGCACCACGTTCTCCTCGATGCTGGCGGCGAGGTCCGCGCGGATCGTGCCCGGCGCGGCCTTCTTCGGGTCGGTGGCGCCCATGATGTCGCGGTGCTTCAGGACGGCGCTCTCGCCCTCGAGTACCTGCACGATCACCGGGCCCGAGGTCATGTACCTGCACAGGTCGTTGAAGAACGGCCGCTCGCGGTGCACCGCGTAGAAGCCCTCGGCCTGCGCCTGGGTGAGGTGCACCATCCGCGCGGCGACGATCCGGAGACCGGCCGTCTCGAAGCGGCGGTAGACCTCGCCGATCAGGTTCTTCTGCACGCCGTCGGGCTTGACGATGGAAAGGGTGCGCTCGAGCGCCATGGCAACCTCGGGAACTGGATGGGGGAAGCGAAAAACGACCGGCGGCCCGGGAAGGGCCGCCGTCAAACCCTCGGATGGTACAGGGGGAGCACTGCCCGCCGCAACGCGCGACGCACGGAAGTGGCGGCTGCGCAAAGGATTTTCGCCGGCCGGCCGGCGGCGCTAGACCGAGAAGCTCTCCCCGCACCCGCACTCGCTCTTGGCCTTCGGGTTGCGGAACTTGAAGGCCTCGTTCAGGCCCTGCTTCACGAAGTCGACCTCGGTGCCGTCCACGAGCGGCAGGCTGGTCGCATCCACGACCACGCGCACGCCCCGGTCCTCGAACACCACGTCGTCCGCGCCGATCGAGTCGGCGTAGTTCACGACGTAGGCGTAGCCGGAGCAGCCCGTCTTCTTGATGCCGAGGCGGAGGCCGACGCCGCTCCCGCGGCTGGCGAGGAAGGTCCGAACGCGCTCCGCCGCGGCGGCGGACAGGATGACGGCCATCGGTGCGGGCACTCCTCTGGTCGGGGACGCCTCGGGATTCTAGGCAGTGGAGGGCCGCACTTGAAGGGCGGCGCCCTGCAATGCGTCCTCAATCACGAAAAGGCGGCCGAGTTTGTCCGGCGGCGCGCCGATCGCCTGAGCGATTCCCGGAGTGTCGAGGCGGAGATCGCCCGGCACAAGGCCGTGCAGGCGCGTTGCGACGATTTCGCAAGCCGCCAGCGTATGCGGGCAGCCGCGGGCGCGCCAGCGCGCCTCGACGATCCGCCCACCGACGACGCGCAGCCGCCACCGCACGTGGGTCCCGGTAAGCGGTTCGCGAGCCTCGCCCTCGATCCAGTCACGGCCGCTCTCGGCCGGTTCCAGCGGCCCCGGCGCGAGCGCCCGTAGCCGCCGGACCTCCTGCCCTACCCGCTCCACGGCGCGGTCCACCTGGGCGGTGGTGGTCGTACGCCCGAGGCTCAGCCGCAGCGTCGCCTGGGCGAGCGGATCGTCGCGGCCTAGCGCCCGCAGCACGTAGGACGGTTCGCGGGTCGCCGAACTGCACGCCGCCCCGCTCGCGAGTGCGAGGTCGTCGAGGGCTGCGACCAGCGCCTCGCCGTCGACGCCCTCCACCGAGACGCTCAGGATGTGCGGCGCGCTGCGCTCCGGGTCGCCGTTGCGGTGCAGGCCGCCGAGGGGCGCGAGCCCCGTCCACAGGCGGTCGCGCAGCGCGGCGAGCCGGGACGGCTCGTCCGGATGGCGCTCGCGCAGCAGGCGGTAGGCCTCGGCCATGCCGACCGCCTGGTGCAGCGGCGGCGTGCCCGACCGCAGGCCGCCTTCCTGGCCGCCCCCGAACTGCAGCGGCAGGAGCGCGGGCCGCGGGCGCCGTCGCACGTAGAGTGCGCCGACCCCGGCGGGTCCGTGGCACTTGTGCGCCGACAACGCGACGAGGTCGGCGCCGAGCGCCTGCACGTCGAGCGGCACGCGCCCGACCGCCTGCGCGGCGTCGACATGGAACGCGACGCCGCGCTCGCGGCACAGCGCGCCCACCGGCGCGAGGTCGTGCACGAGCCCGGTCTCGTTGTTCACCAGCATGAGGCTCACGAGGACGGTGTCCGGCCGCAGTGCGTCCCGCACCTGCGCGACGTCGATCCGCCCGGCCCGGTCGGTCGACAGGTACGTCACGCGCCCACCCTCCCGCTCGACGCGGGCGCACGCGTCGAGCACCGCGCGGTGCTCGGTGCGCGCCGTGATCACGTGCCGTGCGCGGTCCGCGTGCGCCCGCGCGATCCCGAGGATGGCGAGGTTGTCCGCCTCCGTCGCGCCCGACGTGAACACGATCGCGGCCGGCTCTTCGGCGCCGACCGTCCGAGCGATCTCCGCGCGCGCCGCCTCCAGGCGTTCGCGCGCCGCGCGGCCGGCCGGGTGCGTCGCCGCCGGGTTGCCGAGGCCGGCCGCGAGGCAGTCCGCCATCGCTCGTGCCACCTCGGGATCGACCGGCGTCGTCGCCGCGTGGTCGAAGTAGAGCTGCGCGGCGTCGCGCGTAGCCTCGTCTCGCGGTGGCGCGTCGTGCAGCGTACCGCTCACGGCGTGCTCCCCGCCCGCCGCCGCTTGGCCTGCACGGCCGAGAGGATTCCGCGCAGGATGTTGACCTCGTGCTGGTCCAGCTCCGCGCGCGACAGGATCCGCTTCACGCGGCGCAGCAGGTGCGGACCGCCGTTGCGGTCCGTGAAGTCGACCTCGCGCAGCACCGCGTCGAAGTGCGCCCAGAGCTGCTCCAGCTCGGCCACCGGGGCGAGCGGCACGTCGCGTGCGGGCCGGAGCGGCGGGAGATCCAGCGCGAGCCGCAGCTCGTACGCGATCACCTGCACCGCCTGCGCGAGGTTCAGCGAATCGAACTCGGGATCGGTCGGGATGTGGATCAGCGCGTGGCAGCCCTCGAGCTCCTCGTTGGTCAGGCCGATGCGCTCCGTGCCGAACACCACCGCCGCGTGCCCCTCGCGCGCCGCGGCCTGCAGCCTCGGCGCGGCTTCGCGCGGCGTGAGCCCCGGCCAGTAGTACCGGCTTCGCACGTGCGCGCTCGTGCCGTAGACGAGGCCGCAGTCGGCGACCGCCTCCGCGAGCGTGGCCACGACGCGTGCCTTCGCGAGCACGTCGTCGGCGCCCGAGGCGCGCGCGGTCGCGTCCGCGTGCGGAAACGTCTCCGGCGCGACGAGCACGAGCTCCGACAACCCCATCGTCTTCATCGCGCGCGCGGTGGCGCCGATGTTGCCGGGGTGCCGGGTGGCGACGAGGACGAAGCGCAGGGACAAGGTGGTATTCCGGAGGCCGGGGAGCGCTCTGGTATTCTAGCCGTCGGATTCCGACGGACGGCGCCGCCCCGCGGCCCGTCCCCGCAGCTCAAGGTTCTTTTCCATGCATCCCCTGCTGAACATCGGCATTCGCGCCGCGCGGCGCGCGGGCACCGTCGTGGTTCGCGCGCTGAATCGCCTGGACTCGATCGACGTCGCGTCGAAGGGCCGCAACGACTTCGTCAGCGAGGTCGACCGCCAAGCTGAGCAGGAGATCATCGCCACGGTCCGCCGCGCGTATCCCGCGCACGGCTTCCTCTGCGAGGAGAGCGGCGTCACGGACGCACGCCCGGGCGGCGACGAGTACGTCTGGATCGTGGACCCGCTCGACGGCACCACGAACTTCCTGCACGGCTTCCCGCAGTTCTGCGTCTCGATCGCCGTGCAGGTGCGCGGCCGCGTCGAGCTCGCGATCGTCTACGACCCGCTGAAGCAGGAACTGTTCACCGCGACGCGCGGCGGCGGCGCGCAGCTCGACGAGCGGCGTATCCGCGTGTCGAAGAGCCGCGGCCTCGAGGGCGCGCTGATCGGCACCGGCTTCCCATACAGCTCGAACCAGCAGTGGCTCGATGCCTACATGGCGATGCTGAAGGCCGTGACCCTGGCGAGCGCCGGCGTGCGCCGGCCGGGTTCCGCGGCGCTCGATCTCGCGTACGTGGCCGCGGGCCGCACCGACGGGTTCTGGGAGCTCGGTCTCAAGCCCTGGGACACGGCCGCGGGCGCCCTGCTGATCACCGAGGCCGGCGGTCGCGTCGGCACGCTCACCGGCGAGGAATACCTGCTCGGCCCGCACGTCGTCGCCGGGAGCCCGAAGACGTACGAGGCGCTGGTCGAACTGCTGCGCCCACACGTGCCCGAGGAACTGCGCGCCAAGCGCGGTTGACGCGAGGATGGGCGCGCCAGCGCTCGCCGCGGGGAAGGACCCGGGGTGGGTCGTCCGGGCCCCTCGCCCGTACGCGGGAAGCCGTCAGAAAGGGCGAAGCCGGTTCCGCTGCGCCGCGCCCGGGGAGCCGGTGAACGTCGTCGACCGCCCCGCGTCGTCGCCCCGCCCACCCCCGCGAGCCCGTCGGCAAGCCGCGGACCCCACGGAGGCGGCAGGGCGCCCCGTCACCGCGCCAGCGCCAGGTGGCTCTTGCGGTAGCCGTAGAGGAAGTAGACGACGAGGCCGAGCAGCGTCCAGTAGAGGAACAGCAGCTCGGTGTGGCCGGACAGGTTCATGAACAGGAACACGCAGCCGAAGATCGCGAGCGGGCAGATCAGCCACGCGGCCGGCACCCTGAAGTGGCGCTGGCGGTCGGGCTGCGTGCGCCGCAGGATCAGCACCGCGAGCGCGACCATCGCGAACGCGAACAGCGTGCCCGAGTTCGAGATGTCGGCGAGCATGCGCACCGGGAACAGCGCGGCGAACACCGACACGCCGAGGCCGGTGATGATCGTGATCACGTGCGGCGTGTGGAAGCGCGGGTGCACGACCGACAGGCGCTCCGGCAGCAGGCCGTCGCGGCTCATCACGAAGAAGATGCGCGTCTGGCCGTACATCATCATCAGGATGACCGACGGCAGCGCGAGGCCGGCGGCTACCGCGACGAGCGTGCCGACCCACGGGTAGCCGATCTCGCGCAGCACGAAGGCCAGCGGCTCCTTCGACATCGCGAGCTCGCCGCCCGGCTGCGCGCCGACCGTGCCGGTGGCGGCGGCCGCGACCAGCAGGTAGATGATCGTGCAGATGCCGAGCGAGCCGATGATGCCGATCGGCATGTTGCGGTTCGGGTTGACCGTCTCCTCGGCCGCGGTCGAGACCGCGTCGAAGCCGACGTAGGCGAAGAAGATCGTCGCGGCCGCGGCCGTGACGCCGACCGTGAGCACGCTGCCCGCGATCTCCTGCTCGTTCGCGAAGAAGCCGTTCGGCATGAACGGCTGGAAGTTCGCGCCGTCGATGGCCGGCAGCGCGAGCGCGATGAACACGCCGAGCGCGGCGAGCTTGATGAACACGAGGAACGCGTTGAACTTGGCGCTCTTCGAGGTGCCGAGCACGAGGAGCAGCATGATCAGCAGCGAGATCGCGAACGCGAGCACGTTGAACGAGCCCTGCACCGTCGTGCCGTCCTCGAGCGTGATCGTGTCGAACGGTCCGGCCATCAGCGTCGCCGGAATGGCGACCCCGATCTCGCGCAGGATGCCGTGCATGTAGCCCGACCACCCTACCGCCACCGCACCGGCCGCGACGGCATACTCCAGCACGAGCGCCCAGCCGACGATCCACGCGACCAGTTCGCCCATCACGGCGTAGGAGTAGGTGTAGGCGCTGCCGGACACCGGCACCATCGAGGCAAGCTCGGCATAGGCCAGAGCCGCGAGGCCGCAGACCACGGCCGCGATCACGAACGAGATCATCATCGCGGGGCCCGCGGAGTTCGCGGCCACGGACGTCAGCACGAAGATGCCGGTGCCGATGATGGCGCCGATGCCGAGCATCGTCAGCTGCCACGGCCCCAGCTGCCGCTTGAGACTCTTCTTCTCGGCGTTCGCGAGGATCTGCTCGAGCGGCTTGACTCGCCAGAAAATCATGCGTTGCCCCCCAAGGCGCGCAAAGTGCGTCGTACCTTACGCGAGGGTCCGGCCCCTGCCAAGCGAGCGGCCGGGGCGCCACGACCGGGCGCGGCGGTCACGCACGACGCCCGTGCACGGGCGTCGCGCACGGCACCGCCGCGGGGTACGCGGGCCGCGCCGGGGCCCGCGTCAGCCCGGGCCGACGACGCGGGCGCGACGCGCGCTCAGGCGGCCGCGCGATCCCCGGCGCGGTCCCGGTCGAACCGGTCGATCACCGCGCAGGTCACGACGTCCGCGCCGACGTTCACCATGGTCCGCGTCATGTCGAGGATGCGGTCGATGCCGAGCACGATGCCGATGCCCTCGGGCGGGATGCCGAAGGTCAGCAGCAGGCCGGCGATGATCGGCAGCGAGCCGCCCGGGATGCCGGCGACCGCGACCGCGCCCAGCACCGACAGGAACAGCAGCGCCACCTGTTCCCCGCCGCTGAGCTGCACGCCGAAGATCTCGGCGACGAACAGCACGACGGCGCCCTCGTAGAGCGCCGTGCCGCTCATGTTCATCGTCGCGCCGAGCGGCAGCACGAAACCGGTCGTGGACGGGCTCACGCCCAGCCGCTCGCGCGTCACCTTCAGCGCCGTCGGCAGCGTGGCGCTGGAGGAGCAGGTCGAGAACGCGGTGATCAGCACCTCGCGCACGTCCTTCCAGAACGCCAGCGGGCTGCGCTTCGCGAGGAAGCGCAGCCACACCGACATCGTGCCGAACAGGTGCAGCAGCATCACGGCGACGCAGCCGAGCACGAACACGCCGAGCGCGACCAGCACGTCGAAGCCGACCTTGACGATCACGCTGAAGACCATCGCAGGCACCGCGTACGGCGCGAGCTTCAGCGCGAAGCCGACGATGCCGGTCATCAACTCGGTCGTCGCCTCGAGGCCGGACTGCAGGCCGGCCCGCCGCTGCGCGGACAGCCGGAGCGCGGCCGCCCCGACCAGGATCGCGAACAGGATCAGCGGCAGCACCTCGCCGAGCGCGTTCCGCTGCTCGCCGGTCACCGCGCCGAACAGGTTGCGCGGCATGAACATGTCCACGACCGCCATCGGCGTGACTTCGGCCTGCTGGGCCTGCCGCTCGAGCACGCCCTGCGCGGCGCCGCCGTACTCCGCCACCAGCTGCCGCTGGGTGGCCTCGTCGACGAACTGGCCCGGGTCCACCAGGTACATCATCGCGAAGCCGAGCAGCACGGCGATCGCCATGTTCGTGAAGAACAGCGCGAACGTGCGCGCGGACAGCGGCCCGAGCTTCGACAGGTCGCCGAGGTGCAGCACGCCGGCCGCGAGCGAGGCGAACACCAGCGGCAGCACCACGAAGAACAGCAGCCGCAGGAACACCTGGCCGAGCGGGTCCAGGACATTCGTCGCCAGCGCCCGCGCGCCCTCGAGCACGCCCGGCGCGAGCTGGCCCGCCAGCAGCGTCAGCGTGCCGGCGAGCACGCCGAGCCCGAGGCCGATCAGGATCCGGTTCGCCAGCCGCGTATCGGTGTCCGCCATCGCTTCCCCCACGGTTCGACCCCACGACGGCGCGCCGCGGACCGCGCCCGCGCACACGCCCCTCCACGGGCGATCAGATCTGGACCTGGCCGCCGAGCTCGATGATACGGTCGTGCGGGATGCCGAAGTGAGCGCCCGCGAACTCCGAGTTCCGCGCCATGAACAGGAACAGGTGCTTGCGCCAGCGCGCCATGCCGCGCGGGCTCGCGACCACGATGTCGTCGCGGCCGAGGAAATAGGTGGCGGTGTCCGTGCGGAAGCCGAGCCCGAGGCGCTCGGCCTCCCGCAGCAGCCGGGGCACGTCCGCGCGCTCCATGAAGCCGATCCGCACCTCGACGCGCCACAGCGAGTCGGAGAGCCGGACGACCCGCAGCTTGTTGCCGCGCGAGACCCGGGGGATGCGCTCGGTGATCACCGACAGCAGAACGGTGTGCTCGTGCAGGACGCCGTTGTAGCGCACGTTCCGCGCCAGCGTCCTCGGGATGTTCTCCGGGTTGCCGGACAGGAACACCGCGGTGCCCGGTACGCGCGCCGGCGGATTGCGGGCCAGTTCGTCCAGGAAGCCGTCGACCGGCCGCTCCTGCCGGCGCATCTGCTCGCTGACGACGAGACGCCCGCGCATCCAGGTGCGCATCGTCACGAACACGGCGCCGCCGAACACCAGCGGGAACCAGCCGCCGTTCGGGATCTTCAGCACGTTCGCCGCGAAGAACGCGAGGTCGACCAGGAACAGCGGGATCAGCAGCAGGAACGACCACGGATTGGCGACGCCCTCCGTGACGCGACCCCGCAGCAGCATCACGAGCACGAAGGTCTCGATCACCATCGTGCTGGCGACCGCGATGCCGTAGGCGTTCGCGAGCGCGTCCGACGACCGGAACACCAGCACGAGCCCGACGCAGGTCGTGAACAGGATCCAGTTGATCGACGGCACGTAGACCTGGCCGATGGCCTGATCGGAGGTCTGCGCGATCTTCATCCGCGGCAGGAAGCCGAGCTGCTGCCCCTGCTGGGTGATCGAGAACACGCCCGAGATGACCGCCTGCGAGGCGATGATCGAGGCCGCGGTCGCGAGCAGCACCAGCGGCACCAGGAACCACGTCGGCGCGAGCAGGTAGAACGGGTTCTCGATCGCGGTCGGGTCGCGCAGCAGTAGCGCGCCCTGGCCGAAGTAGTTGAGCAGCAGGCCCGGCCACACCACGGCGAACCACGCGGCGCGGATCGGCCGCCGGCCGAAATGACCGAGGTCCGCGTAGAGCGCCTCGCCGCCGGTGACGGCCAGGAACACGGAGCCGAGCACGACGAGGCTGACGCCCGGGTGGGTCGCGAAGAACTCGACCGCGTACGCCGGGTTGACCGCGAGCAGCACGCCTGGCGTCTGCGCGATCGACAGCGCCCCCAGCGCGCCGAGCGTGGCGAACCACACGAGCATGACCGGTCCGAACATCGCGCCGATCGCGCCGGTGCCGCGCTTCTGGATCGCGAACAGCACGATCAGCACCGCGAGGGCGAGCGGCACGACCGCCGACTGGAAAGCCGGCGAGACGATCTCCAGGCCCTCGATCGCCGACAGCACCGTGACCGCCGGCGTGATCGCACCGTCGCCGTAGAACAGTGCGCAGCCCATGAGGCCGAACGCGGCGACCAGCAGCGGGCGCTGCACGCGGCCCTCGGTGACCACCAGCGCGGTCAGCGCCAACACGCCCCCCTCGCCCCGGTTGTCGGTGCGGAGCACGACGGCGACGTACTTGACCGTGACGACGAGCAGGATCGCCCAGAAGATCAGCGACAGCACGCCCAGCACGACGACCGGCTCAGAAGCGGCGTCGCCGCTGGCATTGATGCTGGCGCGCAGCGCGTAGAGCGGGCTCGTGCCGATGTCGCCGAACACGATGCCGAGCGCACCCAGCGCGAGCTTCGGCAGCGGTCCAACCGGGTGGTGCCCGCCGGCGTGGCCGTTGCCGCCCTGCACGGGCGACGCCGAACGCGGCGAGTCCGTCCCGACGGCCGACGCGTCCACGACTGGGCCCTGGCCTCCGTGCCCGGTGCCGCCGGTGGTTCCCTCGCCGGCGGCGGTTGCTTCAGTCATCGCGTCTACGCGGCTCCGGCTGGAATTCGGGGCCGCGCAGGTCCACCGGCGGCGTCGCCACCCGCCGGCGCGCGCGCTGGCGGATGTTGAGCACCTCGACGCCGAACGCGAATGCCATCGCGAAGTAGAGATAGCCCTTCGGGATGTGGAACTCGAGGCTGTCGGCGATCAGCGCGACGCCGACCAGGATCAGGAACGAGAGCGCCAGCATCTTGATGGTCGGGTGCTGCTCGATGAACTCGTTGATGCCCTTGGCGACGAACATCATCGTCAGCACCGCGACGACGATCGCCGCGACCATGATCTCGACGTGCTGCGCCAACCCCACCGCGGTGAACACCGAGTCGAGCGAGAACACGATGTCGATGACCGCGATCTGGAGGATGACCGGCACGAAGCCCGACATCACGCGGACGTTCTGGGTCTGCTCCTCGTCGGTCGGACCCTCGAGGCTCGTGTGGATCTCCGACGTGCTCTTCCAGAGCAGGAACAGGCCGCCGGCGAACAGGATCAGGTCGCGGCCCGAGATGCCCTGGCCGAAGGCGTGGAACAGCGGCTCCGTCAGCCCGATCAGCCAGGTGATCGAGAACAGCAGCAGGATGCGCGTCAGCATCGCGAGCCCGAGGCCCATGATGCGCGCCCGGTGCTGCTGGTGCGCCGGCAGCCGCGACACCAGGATCGACAGGAAGATGATGTTGTCGATCCCGAGGACGATCTCGAGCACCGCCAGCGTGGCGAACGACAGCCAGGCCTGCGGGTCGGTCAGCAGTTCGAGCATCCGTGCCTCTCCTTTCGCAGGGCCCTTGCTCGAACGCCGTCCCGGCGCCTACGGCAGGTCGTCGACCGGCTGGCGGCGTTCGGATGGGATGAGGTCCTTGTGGTTCACCCCGAGGTCGAGGGCGACGCCGCTCGCCACGTAGACCGTGGAGTAGGTGCCGACCAGGATGCCGATGATCAGCGCGAGACTGAAGCCCTTCAGGGCTTCGCCGCCGAACAGGAAGAGCGACACCACCACGATCAGGGTGGAACCGGAGGTGATCACCGTCCGCGACAGCGTCTCGTTGACCGACTTGTCGAACACCTCCGTCGGCGTCGACTTGCGCATCGACTGGAAGCGCTCTCGCACGCGGTCGAAGATGACGACGGTGTCGTTGATCGAGTAGCCGATGACGGCCAGCACCGCCGCCAGTACGGCGAGGTCGAACGTCAGGCCGGTGATCGCGAACAAGCCGAGTACGACGATCGGATCGTGCATCGTCGCCAGCACCGCGCCGACGCCGAACTTCCAGCGGAAGCGCAGCGCGATGTAGATGAGGATGAGCGCGAGGGTGATCGCCATGGCGGTCAGGCCCTTCGTAAGCAGTTCCCGGCCGATCGCGGCGCCGACGATCTCGGTGCGGCGGATCTCGACCCCGGGGTCCACGGTCTGAAGCACCGCTTCGACCCGCCGGCCGACCTCGTTCGCGTCGTCGTGCGGCGGCAGGCGTACGAGCACGTCGCGGGAGGTGCCGAACTGCGTGACCTGCGCGTCGGGGATGCCCCCCGAAACCAGCGCGGCGCGCGTGCGCTCGATGTCGGCCGCCCCCGGGAACGAGGCCTCGACGACCACGCCGCCGGTGAAGTCGAGCCCGAGGTTCAGGCCCTTGAAGAAGATCGCGCCCAGCGAGATGGCGACCGACAGCGCGGAGAACGCGTACAGCAGCTTCCGCTGCCGCATGAAGCCGATGTTCGGGACCTTGCGGAAGAATTCCATGGCGATCGCCCCTCAGACCGGAAGCGCGGCGAGCCGGGCGCGGCCGCCCCAGATGAGCGTGATGATCGCGCGACTGCCGACGACGGCCGTGAACATGGTCGTGCCGATGCCGATGCAGAGCGTGATCGCGAAGCCCTTGATCGGGCCGGTGCCGAACAGGAACAGCACGAGGCCGGCGATGAACGTGGTGATGTTCGCGTCGAGGATCGCCGAGAACGCCTTCTCGAAGCCTGCCTTGATCGCGCCCTGCGGCGAGTTGCCGATGCGCAGCTCCTCGCGCATGCGCTCGTAGATCAGGATGTTCGCGTCCACCGCCATGCCGACGGTGAGCACGATGCCCGCGATGCCGGGCAGCGTCAGCGCCGCGCCGAACAGCGACAGCATCGCCGCGATGAGCACGACGTTGCAGAGGAGCACGGCGTTCGCGACGAGGCCGAACCAGCGGTAGTAGACGATCATCCAGACGAACAGGGCGACGCAGCCCCAGAGCAGCGCCTGGACGCCCTGGTCGATGTTGTCCTGGCCGAGGCTCGGGCCGATCAGCCGCTGCTCGACGATGTAGACCGGCGCCGCGAGCGCGCCGGCGCGGAGCAGCTTCGCCAGCTCCTGGCCCTCGCGCACCGTCAGGCCCGTGATCTGGAACTGGTTCGAGAACACGCCGCGGATCGTCGCGACCGAGATCACCTCCTCGGTGGTGACGTCGACGACCTGCTTCTGGCCGTTCACCTCGCGCTGCTGGCGCTCGCGCTCGATGAACACCACCGCCATCGGCCGGCCGAGGTTCTCGCGCGTGGTGCGCAGCATCTCCTCGCCGCCGCGGGCGTCGAGCCGGACGTTGACCGCCGGCTCGCCCTCCGACAGCGACGAGGTGGCGTCGGTGAGCTGGTCGCCGGTCGCGATCACGTCGCGCTTCAGCAGCACCGGCTGACCGTTGCGCTCCCGGTAGAGGCGCGTGCCGAGCGGCGCGCGGCCGGTCTGCTGGGCCTCGACCGGGTTGCCGGTCGTGTCCACCAGCCGGAACTCGAGGGTCGCGGTCTTGCCGAGCAGGCGAATGACCTCGCTCGCGTCCTGCACGCCGGGCAGCTGCACGGCGATGCGGTTCACGCCCTGCCGCTGCACGCTCGCCTCGGACACGCCGAGCGCGTTCACGCGGTTCGACAGCGCCGTGATGTTCTGCTGGATCGCGAAGTCCTGGCGGGCCGCGACCTGCTCGTCCGTCAGCGTGGTGCGCAGCACCCCGACATCGGTCGCGCCCGGCACCGCCGAGATGGTGACCTCGGTATCCACTTCCTGGAGCGCGGCGCGCGCCGCCTCGAGCTGCGCGGCGTCGCGCAGCGTCACCGTCACCGAGGTCGCCGTGGAGTCGACGGAGACGTACTGGATGCGCTCGTCGCGGAGCTTCGTGCGGTAGTCGCGCTCGAGGCGCTGGAGCGTCTGGCGCACCGCGCCGTCGACGTCCACCTCGTACATGATGTAGATGCCGCCGCGCAGGTCGAGGCCGAGGCTCATCGGCTTCAGGCCGATCGCGCGTACCCAGGCGGGCGCGCGCGAGGCGAACGTGGTGGCGATCGCGTAGCGACCCGGCGCCGAGGCCTCGAGCACGTCGCGCGCGCGCAGCTGCGTCGGCACGTCCGGGAAACGGATCACGACACGGCCGTCGGCGGTGTGCGCGTCGTCGAAGGTGACCTTCTCGCGCGTCAGCAGGTCGGCGAACGGCTGGACCGCGTCCGCGCCTTCGAACAGCTCGCCGTCCTTGCGCGACAGCTGGAGCGCCGGCGCCTCGCCGAACACGTTCGGCAGCGCGAGCAGCAGCGCGATCAGCATCGTCACCGCGAACAGCAGCGACTTCCAGAGGGGGTAGCGGTTCATGCGGCGGCTTCTTGCGGGAGAGACATCCCGGCGGTGCGGTGGGGACGGCGGCGCGGCGGCGTCCGCGGGCGAGAGGGACCTGGGTGAGACGGCGGCGTTCCGGTCGACGATGCGGTCGGCGTTCTCCGGCGCAAGGGCCAGGACGGCGGCACGGCCGCGGGGCGGGCGCGAGCCCGCCGCCGCGCGGCCGACGGGCTCAGGCGCCCTTCAGCGTGCCCTTCGGCATCAGCTGCGTGACCTGGAAGCGCTGCACCTTGATCTGCACGCCGTTCGCGACTTCGAGCGTCACGAACTGCTCCGACAGCTCCGTGATGCGGCCGAGCATGCCGCCGGCCGTGACGACCTCGTCGCCGGTGGCCAGCTTGGACACCATCTCGCGGTGCTCCTTAGCCTTCTTGGTCTGCGGACGGATCAGCAGGAAATAGAAGACGACGAAGATCAGCACGAGCGGGAGCATCTGCAGCCACACGTTCGGCTGCGGCGCTCCGGCGGCCTGGGCGTACGCGGTCGAGATCAGGAAATCCATGGAAGTTGCCTTCGTGTTTCGGGGCCGGAGGTCGGCTACCCATGAAGCCCCCGATTATGCCACAGGCGACTCGGCCCCTTGGGCAAGGGCGGCTTCGAACCCGGCGCGCCAGGCGGCAAAGCGGCCGGCCGCGACCGCCCCCCGGATCTCGCGCATAAGATCCTGGTAGAAATGGAGATTGTGAATCGTGTTCAGGCGGCTGCCGAGGATCTCGCCGGTCCTGTCGAGGTGCCGGAGATAGGCCCGCGAATAATGCCGGCAGGCATAGCAGCCGCAGGCCGGATCCACGGGGCCGGTGTCGGTCGCGTGCCGGGCGTTCCGGATGTTCAGCACGCCCGTCCGGGTGAACAGGTGGCCATTCCGCGCGTGGCGGGTCGGCATCACGCAGTCGAACATGTCGATCCCGCGCGCCACCGCCGCGACGATGTCCTGCGGGCGCCCGACCCCCATCAGGTACCGCGGTTTCGTCGGCGTCATGAGCGGCACGGTTTCCTCGAGCACGCGCAGGCGCTCGGGCTCCGGTTCGCCGACCGCCAGCCCCCCGACCGCATAGCCGGGCAGGTCGAGTTCCGCGAGGCCGGCCCACGAGGCCTCGCGCAGGGCGCGGTACATGCCGCCCTGCACGATGCCGAACAGCACGCCCGGCGCCTCGCCGTTCGCGCCGTAGTAGGCCTCGCGCGAGCGCTTCGCCCAGCGCAGGCTCAGCTCCATCGACTTGCGCGCTGCCGCCTCGGTGGCCGGGTACGGCGTGCACTCGTCGAACTGCATCGCGACGTCGGAGCGCAGCACGCGCTGGATCGCCATCGACTGCTCTGGCGAGAGGAACACCTCCGCGCCGTCGACCGGCGAGCGGAAGCGGACGCCCTCCTCCGTGAGCTTGCGCATCTTCGCTAGGCTGAAGACCTGGAAGCCGCCCGAGTCGGTCAGGATCGGCTTCTCCCAGTGCATGAAGCGGTGCAGGCCCGCGTGGGCCTCGACGATCTCGAGCCCCGGGCGCAGCCACAGGTGGAAGGTGTTGCCGAGCACGATCTCGGCGCCGAGCTCGACGAGCTCCTCGGCGGTCATCGCCTTCACGGTGCCGTACGTGCCGACCGGCATGAAGGCCGGCGTCTCGACGGTGCCGCGCGCGAACGTCAGCCGCCCGCGCCGCGCCGCGCCGTCGGTGGCGAGCAGTTCGTACTTCACGCGCTCACGCGCGCGCCCGGCGCGGGCGTCAGGAACATCGCGTCGCCGTAGCTGAAGAAGCGGTAGCGTTCGCGCACCGCGTGCGCGTACGCGGCCAGCACGTACTCGCGGCCCGCGAACGCCGACACCAGCATCAGCAGCGTCGACTCGGGCAGGTGGAAGTTCGTGACCAGCGCGTCGACGACCCGGAACGGGAAGCCCGGGTGGATGAACAGCCGCGTGTCGCCCTCGAACGGCACCAGCCGGCCGCCCTGCGCCGCGGATTCGAGGCTGCGCACGACCGTCGTGCCGATCGCGACCACGCAGCCGCCCCGGGCGCGCGTCGACTCGATCGCTGCGACGGTGTCGGCCGGCACGCGCAGCCACTCGGCGTGCATCCGGTGCTTCGTCACCTCGTCCTCGCGCACCGGCTGGAAAGTGCCGGAGCCGACGTGCAGCGTGACGTTCGCGACGCCGACGCCCTTGGCGGCGAGGCGCGCGAAGATCGCGTCGTCGAAGTGCAGGCCCGCGGTCGGTGCGGCGACCGCGCCGGGCTCGCGCGCATAGACCGTCTGGTAGCGCTCGCGGTCGGCGGGCTGCGCTTCGCGGCGGATATAGGGCGGCAGCGGCATCTCGCCGTGCGCGTCGAAGTACGGCCCCACCGAGCGGTCGAGCTCCAGCTCGAACAGGTCGGCGTCGCGCGCCACCATCGTCGCGACCGCGCCGAGCGGCAGCTCGATCGTCTGGCCCGGCCGCGTCGGCTTGCTCGCGCGCAGGTGCGCGACGAAACGGCGCTCCCCGGTGATCCGCTCGACCAGGATCTCGACCTGCCCGCCGGTCGGCTTGCGGCCGTGGATGCGCGCCGGCATCACGCGCGTGTCGTTGCGCACCAGCAGGTCGCCGGGCGCGAGCAGGTCCACGACGTCGGGAAACTGCAGGTCGCGCACGCGGCCGCTCACGCCGTCGAGCGCCAGCAGCCGGCTCGCCGTGCGTTCGGCGGCGGGCTGCTGCGCGATCAGTTCGGGCGGCAGGTCGTAGTGGAAGTCGCCGCGCTTCAGCGTCGGCACGGGGTCGGCGGACATGGGGCGCGGATGTTACCAGAGCGGTTCCGCGCCCTCCCCCCACGGAGCCGCGCCGATACGGGGCCGCGCGGCCAGGGGAACGCACCGACTCCGGAGGGCCCGGGCCCACGGCCGGTCGACGCGTCGGCGCGCGGCGCCGCGGCAGCGACCGGCGCTCGACTCAGGCCGGGCCGGCCGCGGCCGGCGGCGCGGCCGGACCACCGGGCGCTCGCGGCACCGCCGGAACCGGAGGCGCACCCGGCGCGACACGCGGCACCGTGACCTCGAGCCGCAGAGGCTTGCGGTCCCGGAGCACCGCGAGCGTCAGCTTCTCGCCTTCCCGGTACGAGCGCAGGATCCGGAGCGCGTGCGAGGCGCTCTGGGGCTCGCGCCCGTCGATCGCGGTGACCACGTCGCCGTCCCGCAGTCGCAGCGACGCGTCGGCCGGCGCGCGTACCACCAGCACGCCGCGGTCCGCGCCGAAGTAACGACCGAGATCCTTCGTGAGCGTCGCGAGCTCGAGATCGGCCCACGGCCGGAAGCGCTCGAAGGGGAGCCGAAGCGGCAGTTCGCCGAAGTCCGGCGCCGGGACGTCGAAGCCCTGGGGGCCGGCGAACAACACCACGCCGGGGTCGAGCTCGCGCGTGACGACCACGACGCTGCGCAGGCGGCCGTCGCGTTCGAGGTCGAGCTTCGCGCTCGCGCCCGGTTCGAGGCTCCGCACGATCCGGGCGACGCCGGCCGCATCGCGCGCGGACTGCCCCTCGACGCGGACGATCACGTCGCCTTCGCGGATTCCCGCGGCGGCGGCCGGCCCGCCGGGACTGACGCCCGCGACCCGCACGCCGCCCTGCGGCCGCGACTCGCCGAGCTGCACGCCGAGCAGCGCGCGCCGCTGGGCTCCGGGCGGACCGACGCGGAAGCGCAACACGTCCGCGCCGGCGAGCTGCGTCGAGAGGGTGGCGACCTCGCGGGCCGCGGCCTCGAGGCGCTCGCGCGCCGCCGCGAGCTGGCGCTCGAGCTCGGCCTCCTGCGCCGCGCGCGCCGCGTCCGAAGCCGCCGACTTCGCCGCCTCGCCCTGGCCCTGCGCAGCAGCGACCTGCTCGCGCGCACCCGCCTCCGCGCGGCTGGGCGAGTCGGACGCAGCAGCCCGCGCGCTCGTCGCGGTCGCGGCGCACAGCAGGCAGGCCGTCGCGGCCACGACATGCAGTGGGATGCTCATCGTTCGTTCCTCCGTCCGGTTCAGATCGCCGGGTCGACGGCCGCGGCGTAGCGGACGCTGGCCAGCGAATCGAGCAGCAGCGCGCGCTGCCGCAAGAGAGCTTCGACGTCGGCCGTACCGCGCGCGGCCGCCACGCCCTCGTTCAGTCGCTCGTCGATCAGCGCGATGCGGTCTTCGAGCAGCGCGGCCGTGAAGCCCGTGCTGGCACGGGTGACCCGCGGCTCCGGCAGGGCTGCGAGCAGGCGCTCGAGTTCCAGCGAGCGGCGGCGCCAGTCCTCGGCGGAGCCGATGCTGGAACCCGGGCCGGCCGCGCCCGCCGTCGACGCCGCGGCGGATGCCGTCGCCGGCGCTTCGGGTCGCGACCCCGGTTCGTCGCCCGCCCGGAGCAGCAGCCCGACGGCGAGCAGGAGCGCGCTCGCCGCGACCGCGAGCGTCGGCCAGACCGGCCCGACCTGCGTGCGTGGCGCGGCGAGCCGGCGCTCGAGCCGCTCCCAGCCGTCCGGCGGCGGCTCCACGGCAGGCAGGTTGCGGAGCGCGCGCGCGAGTCGCGCGTCCTCGGGCGAGGTCGCCTCGGCAGCGGGCCTGCTCAGTTCGGAGTCGCGCGTTCGCATGCGCCTTTCACCTCTTCAGTCGTCGCGCCGCCGTCGGTTTCAGCGTCGAGCCAGCCGCGCAGCCGCGCACGACCGCGGGCCAGCTGGGATTTCGAGAAGCTCGGCGTGCGCCCGAAGGCCGCGGCGATCTCCTCGTGCGTGCAGCCCTCGACGTCGTAGAGCCAGACCACCGCACGCGTCGTCGCCGGCAGCCGGTCCAGCGCGCGGCCGAGATCGAGGGCCTCGCCCGCCGCACCGGCCGGCCCGCGCGCCTCGAGCGTATCGAGCCAGTCGTCGAGCCGCTCCCGCGCCCGCCGCCACGGCGAGCGCAGGTGCATGAGGCACCGTCGCAGGACGATCGCGCGGAACCACGCGCCGAGCGGCGCCCGCGCGTCGTAGGCCGGCAGACCGCGGAACGCGTCGAGGAACGCGTCCTGCACGACGTCGTCGGCCGCGGCCGGCCCGACGATCCGCCGTGCCAGCGTGCAGGCCGGCCGCGCACAGGCCCGGTAGAAGGCCTCGAGCGCGAGCGGGTCGCCCTCGCGCGCGCGGGTCAGCAGCGGGGCCGGCAGGTCTACGTCCGTGAGCTTCACGGTGATCAGGATGCGCCAGCGGGCCAACGCGTCGCAGCGGGGCCGTGGATCGCCCGTGCTAGGATTCGCGACCGCGCCGGTGTGGCGAAACTGGTATACGCACCGCACTCAAAATGCGGCGGTCGCAAGGCCATGTCGGTTCGATTCCGACCACCGGCACCACCCTCCTCCAGCCTCCGGGGTCACGGTAGCGGCATGAAGTTCTGCAGCGAATGCGGACAGCCGGTCGAGGTCCGCGTTCCCGACGGCGACCACCTGCCCCGGCACGTCTGCCCGGGCTGCGGCACGGTCCATTACCACAACCCGAAGATCGTGGTCGGCTGCGTGCCCGAGCACGACGGCCGGCTGCTGCTCTGCAGGCGCGCGATCGAACCGCGGCGCGGGTTCTGGACCTTCCCGGCCGGCTTCATGGAGAACGGCGAGACCCTGCAGGCCGCGGCCGCGCGCGAGTGCTGGGAGGAAGCGCTGGCGCGCGTCGAGATCGGCTCGCTGCTCGCAGTCGTCAACGTCGTGCACGCGCACCAGGTGCACGTGATGTTCCGCGCGCACCTGCCCGCCCCGGAGTTCGGGGTCGGGCCCGAGAGCCTCGAATCGCAGCTCGTCGAGCCGGCGGACGTGCCGTGGAGCGACATCGCCTTCCCGAGCATCGAGTTCGCGCTGCGCCGCTACCTCGAGGACCGGGCGCTCGGCGTCGAGCGGCACCACTTCACCGACTTCGACCGGCCACTCTGGCGTCGCTTCGCCACGGGTTGAGCCGCGGCGCCCCCCCGCGCCGGCCGCCCGGCGCGGTGTGGCAGAATGATTGCCACCGCGCACCCGCGGCCTCCAAACTATCGCGACAGCGTTTCGAACCGGGATCGATCCATGACCTTCGTCGTGACCGAGAACTGCATCAAGTGCAAGTACATGGACTGCGTGGAGGTCTGCCCCGTGGACTGCTTCCACGAGGGCCCGAACTTCCTGGTCATCGATCCCGACGAGTGCATCGACTGCACGCTGTGCGAGCCCGAGTGCCCGGCCGAAGCGATCTATTCGGAAGAGGAAGTGCCGGCCGGCCAGGAGCAGTTCAAGCAGCTGAACGCCCAGCTGGCGAAGCAGTGGCCGGTGATCACCGAGAAGAAGCCGGCGCCCGCCGACGCGGACCAGTGGAAGGGCAAGCCGGGCAAGCTCGCCCTCCTCGAGAAGTAACCGCGCTCAGTTCGGCTGCGGCGCGCCGCCCTGCGCCGCGGCCTCGAGCGCCTGCAGGCGCTCGAGCATGCGGTCCGGGGGCAGGTAGCCCTTGATGTAGTCGCCGCGCTCCGTGTAGATGCCCGGTGTGCCCTGGACGCCCAGGCGGCCGCCGAGTTCGTAGTCCTTCGGCACCGCGCTGTCCTTGCAGTTGCGGGTCGGCATCGCCTCGCCGTTCTTCGCGCGCGTCATCGCGTCCTGGCGGTTCGGCGCGCACCAGACCGACTGCGCCTTCGCCCATGCCTCGCTGCCCGGGCCGCCGCGCGGGTACGCGAGGTAGCGCACGCGGATGCCGAGGCCGTTGTACTGCTCGACTTCCTGGTGGAGCTTGCGGCAGAAGCCGCAGTCGATGTCCGTGAACACGGTGATCGTGTACTTCGCGTCCTTCGGGCCGAAGGAAATCGCGTCCTCTTCCCGCACCGCCGCCAGCGCGGCGACGCGGGCGCCGGCGCGACGCTCCTCGGAGACGTTGGCGCGGCGGTCGAGGTCGTAGAGTTCGCCGTCGAACACGAAGCGGGCGTCGGCGGTCGCGTACAGCACCTCGGCGCCGTGCACGACTTCGTAGATGCCCTCGATCGGGCCCGGCTTAACCGCGTCGACCGGCACCTCGAGCTTGCCCGCGATCGCGGCCCTCGGATCGGCCGGAGCCGCCTTCGACGCGGCCTTGGCGTCCGTCGCGGCGGGCTGGGCCGCGCCCTGGCCCGCGCCCTGGCCCGCGCCGGGCGCGGTGGACTGTGCGCAGGCGGCGCTGCCGAACGCTAGCGCGGCCAGCAACGGCAGCAGGCGGATCGAAGCCCTGTGGATCGTCATCGGCAGACTCCGTACTCGGCCCCGGGGACGCGGGGGCACGGTGCGGGGTCAGTCTAGCAGAGGGGTGCCGTGGCGACCGTGAGCGGGCCGCGGCGGCGCGGGACGCCGGGCGCTCGCGCGGCGGAAGAACACGCGGGCCGGGAGGCGCGCGGCTCAGCCGCGCGGATGATGCTGCGCGTGCAGTTCCTTCATGCGCTCGCGGGCCACGTGCGTGTAGATCTGCGTCGTGGACAGGTCGCTGTGGCCGAGCAGCATCTGCACCACGCGCAGGTCCGCGCCGTGGTTCAGCAGGTGCGTCGCGAACGCGTGCCGCAGCGTGTGCGGCGACAGTTCCTTCTGGATGCCCGCCTTGCGCGCGTAGCGCTTGATGATGTGCCAGAAGGCCTGCCGCGTCATGCGGTCGCCGCGGCGCGTCGGGAACAGGTAGTCGGTCTGGCGCTCGAGCAGGATCTCGGCGCGCGGGCCGCGGACGAACTCCGCCAGCCACCGCACGGACTCCTCGCCGAGCGGGATCAGCCGCTCGCGGTTGCCCTTGCCGACGATCCGGATCACGCCCTGGTTCAGGTTCACCTGCGAGTGCGCGAGCGCGACGAGCTCCGACACCCGGAGCCCGGTGGCGTAGAGCACCTCGAGCATCGTGCGGTCGCGGTGGCCGAGCGGGTCCGTGACCTCGGGCGCCGCGAGCAGCGCCTCGACCTCGTCCTCGGTGAGCGACTTCGGCAGGCTGCGGCCGATCTTCGGCATCGCGATCTGCGAGGTCGGATCCTCGCGCAGCAGGCCCTCGCGCACGAGGTAGCGGAAGAAGCGCCGGAAGCTGGAGAGCTGCCGCGCCGTCGAGCGCGGCCGCGCGCCCGCCTCGACGCGCGAGGCGATGAAGCCGAGCAGGTCCGTGCGCGACGTGCGCGTGACGGCGACGTGCCGGTCGTCGAGCCACCGCGCGAGCGCGGTCAGGTCGGCGCGATAGGCCGCCAGCGTGTTCTGCGACAACCCGCGCTCCATCCACACCGCGTCGAGGAACCGGCCGATGGCCGGGTCCGCTTCCGGGGTGCTGGTCGGGGTCGGTCGTGCCACCTTCGCGTGCATCGGAATCCTGGTCTCGCGCGGCGCGGACCGCCGCGGCCCGCTCGCTGGGCAGTCCGGAGGTGCTCGGGCAGAATGCCCGCCACCTGGACCGCACCGTTGCAGGCCGAGTATGGGAACGCGCCCGACCGGTCGGCGTGACTCACCTCACGATTGATCCGCCGGGTTGACATAAAGAGAACCAAGTCACAGTGAACTCGTCTTCCGCCGCGGGCGCCGCACACCGATGAAGCGCCTCGCGCAGATCCTGTACGGCATCTGGTGCTGGGCGGCGTTCCTGCCGCTGGCGCTCGGCACCCTCGCGCTCGTGCTGGTCGCGCCGGGGCTCGAGCGCCGCCGCTCGATCGCGCGCGCCGGCGCCCGCGGTTTCCTCGCGCTCGCCGGCATCCCGCTCGCGGTGCGCGGCCTCGAGCACCTGCCGCCCGGGCCCTGCGTCGTCGTCGCCAACCACGCCAGCTATCTCGACGGCGTGGTGATGCAGGCCGCGCTGCCGCCGCGCTTCGCGTTCGTGATCAAGAAGGAGATGGTGCACGTGCCGCTGGCGAGCCTGCTGCTGCGGCGGCTCGGCTCGGAATTCGTGGACCGGTCGAAGCGGGAGTCGCGCGCCGCCGACGCCCGGCGGGTGCTGAAGCGCGCGGCCAACGGCCAGGCGATCGGTTTCTTCCCCGAAGGAACGTTCACGCCCGCGCCGGGCCTCGGCCCGTTCCACGCGGGGGCGTTCGTCACCGCGGCGCGCGCCGGCCTGCCGGTGGTGCCCATCGCGCTGCGCGGCACGCGCGCGATCCTCCCGGCCGAGGCCGCCCTGCCGCAACCGGGCCGGATCGAAGTCGAACTCCTGCCCGCGCTCGCCCCGGGAACCCCCGATGAGCCCGACCGCGCGGACCGGCTGCGACGCGAGGCGCGAACGGCGATCCTCGCGCGCGTCGGCGAACCGGACCTGACCGAGGCGACCTGACGCGACCGCCGCGCCGCGGGCGTCCTGCGGCAGCCCACGGTCGCGACCGGGAGCGACCGGCACACCGCGGCGCCCGCCGCGGGCAGCCTGTGACGTCCATCGCCGGAGTCACCCTGATGCCCGCGGCGCGAGGCCGCCACCGAGTCGTCACATGTTGCGCCGGTACTGCCCGCCGACCGCGTAGAGCGCGCGCGAGATCTGGCCGAGCGAGGCGACCTTCACGGTCTCCATCAGCTCGGCGAACACGTTGCCGCCGCTCGCCGCGACTTCCTGCAGGCGCGCCAGCGCGACCTCGGCCTTCGTCGCGTTCCGCTGCTGGAACGCGCGCACCGCCGCGACCTGCAGGTCCTTCTCCTCGTCGGTCGAGCGGATCAGCTCGGCGCCCTTGATCTCGTCCTCGTTCGCCTTGTCCGGCAGGAACGTGTTGACGCCGATGATCGGCAGCGTGCCGTCGTGCTTCAGGTGCTCGTAGTGGAGGCTCTCCTCCTGGATCTTGCCGCGCTGGTACATCGTCTCCATCGCGCCGAGCACGCCGCCGCGCTCGGAGATCGCCTCGAACTCCCTGTAGACCGCCTCCTCGACCAGGTCGGTCAACTGCTCGAGCGCGAACGAGCCCTGCCACGGATTCTGCACCTTGTTGAGGCCGAGCTCGCGATTGATGATCAGCTGGATCGCGACCGCGCGCCGCACGCTCTCCTCGGTCGGCGTCGTCAGCGCCTCGTCGTAGGCGTTCGTGTGCAGCGAGTTGCAGTTGTCGAACAGCGCATACAGCGCCTGCAGCGTCGTGCGGATGTCGTTGAACTGGATCTCGCGCGCGTGCAGCGACCGGCCGCTGGTCTGGACGTGGTACTTGAGCATCTGCGAGCGCGGGCCGGCGCCGTAGCGCTCGCGCATCGCGCGCGCCCAGATCCGGCGCGCGACGCGGCCGATCACCGCGTACTCCGGGTCCATGCCGTTCGAGAAGAAGAACGACAGGTTCGGCGCGAAGTCGTCGACCTTCATCCCGCGCGAGAGGTAGTACTCGACGATCGTGAAGCCGTTCGCGAGCGTGAACGCGAGCTGGCTGATCGGGTTCGCCCCCGCCTCGGCGATGTGGTAGCCCGAAATAGACACCGAGTAGAAGTTGCGGACGTCCTTATCGATGAAGTACGCCTGCACGTCGCCCATCATCCGCAGCGCGAACTCGGTCGAGAAGATGCAGGTGTTCTGCGCCTGGTCTTCCTTCAGGATGTCGGCCTGCACGGTGCCGCGCACCGCGGCGAGCGCCTCGTCGCGGATACGCTCGTAGGTCGCGCGGTCGATCACGCCGGCGTCGGCGAGGTCGCTGCCCGTGACGCCCAGCATGCCGAGGCCGCAACCATCGTTGGTCCCCGGCAGTTCGCCGCGGTAACTCGGCCGCGCGCCGCCCTGCCAGAGCTGCGCGGTCTTCCTCTCGGCGTCCGCCCACTTCCCGCTCTCGCGGAGGTACCGCTCGACGCGCTGGTCGATCGCGGTGTTCATGAACATCGCGAGGATCATCGGCGCAGGGCCGTTGATCGTCATCGACACCGAGGTCAGGGGCGCGCACAGGTCGAAGCCGGAGTACAGCCGCTTCATGTCGTCGAGCGTCGCGATCGACACGCCCGAATTGCCGATGCGGCCGTAGATGTCCGGGCGCTCGTCCGGATCCTCGCCGTACAGCGTCGTCGAGTCGAACGCGGTCGACAGCCGCTTCGCGGCGCTGCCCGCGGCGAGGTAGTGGAAGCGCTTGTTGGTGCGCTCCGGCATGCCTTCGCCCGCGAACATCCGGATCGGGTCCTCCTCCTCGCGGCGGTACGGGTAGACGCCGGCCGTGAACGGGTACGCGCCCGGCAGGTTCTCGTTCGCGAGGAACGCGAGCAGGTCGCCCCACGCGCGGTACTTCGGCACCGCGATCTTCGGGATCGACTGGTGCGACAGCGAGGTCGTGTAGTTCTCGCCCCGCAGTTCCTTGCCGCGGACGACGTAGGTGTACTGCGCGTCGGTCGCGTTCTTCGCGCGCGCAGGCCAGTCGCGCAGCAGCTTGACACCGTCGACGCCGACGGCGTCGAGCGCGTCGTTGTACGAGCGGCGGAGCTTCGCGAGCGAGGCGTCGGCGTCGTGCAGGTCGGCGTCGGCGTAGCGCTCGAGCGCGGCCGGCCGCTTCGGGTCGCCGACGGCCTCGAGCGCCTCCCAGCAGCCGTGCGCGCGGTTCGCCATGCGCGCGGCGCGCTCGATCTCGGCGCGGATCCTGCGGCCCTCGGCCGAGATCTCGGCGAGGTAGCGCACGCGCTCGCCGGGGATGATCGCCGCGCGCTTCGGCAGGGAGAGCGGCGCGAGGCCCTCGACCTTCCACGGCTTCACGCGGCCCCAACCCTCGTCGAGACGGGTCGCGATCGCGGCGAACAGCCGGTTCACGCCCGCATCGTTGAACTGGCTCGCGATCGTCGGGAACACCGGCACCTGCTCGTCCGCGAGCCTGAAGCGGTCCGGGTGGTTGCGCTTCCACTGCTTGCGCACGTCGCGGAGCGCGTCCTCGGCGCCGCGCTTCTCGTACTTGTTCAGCACGACGAAGTCCGCGAAGTCGAGCATGTCGATCTTCTCGAGCTGGCTCGCGGCGCCGTACTCGCTGGTCATCACGTAGAGCGCGACGTCGACGAGGTCGACGATCTCGGTGTCGCTCTGGCCGATGCCGGCGGTCTCGACGACGATCAGGTCGAAGCCCGCGTACTTCAGCAGCTGGATCGTGTCGGACAGCACCGCGCTCGTGGCGAGGTGCTGCCGGCGGGTCGCCAGCGAGCGCATGAAGATCCGCTCGTTCGCGAGCGAGTTCATCCGGATGCGGTCGCCGAGCAGCGCGCCGCCGCTGCGCCGGCGCGTCGGGTCCATCGCGACCACCGCGACCTTCCGGTCCGGGAAGAAGCGCAGGAAGCGGTTGAGCAGCTCGTCCGTCAGCGAGCTCTTGCCCGCGCCGCCGGTGCCGGTGATGCCGACCACCGGGGGGCGGTTCAGGGTCTTCTGGGACGCCGCGCGCAGCGGCTCGACCAGCGCCGGCTCGCCGTCCTCGAGCACCGAGATCGCCTGCGCGATGCGCTGGTGGTCGGCCGGCGTCAGCGCCGCGCCGCTGGCTTCCCATGCCGGCTTCGCGAAGCCGCGCACGCGCGCGAACACGTCCTCGATCATGCCGTTCAGACCGAGCCGCAGGCCGTCGTCCGGCGTGTAGATCTTCTCGACGCCGTGCGCCTCGAGCATCTCGATCTCGTGGGGCGCGATCGTGCCGCCGCCGCCGACGACGACGCGGATGTGCTCCGCGCCGTGGCTGCGGAGCATGTCCACCATGTACTTGAAGTACTCGTTGTGGCCGCCCTGGTACGAGCTGACCGCGATGCCGTCCGCGTCCTCCTGGATGGCCGCGCGAACGATCTCGGCGACCGAGCGGTTGTGCCCCAGATGCACGACTTCCGCACCGTGCGACTGCAGGATGCGGCGGATGATGTTGATGGCCGCGTCGTGGCCGTCGAAGAGCGAGGCCGCGCTGACGAACCTCAACCGGCGCTGCTCATCCGGGGTCGGCAGTTCGATGCGCTCGGCGGTCGTGCTCATGGGCGGTCCCCTTCGGAGGTCGCCGGAAGTCTAGCAGCGCCCCCGGCGGAGCGACCATAACAATCAGGCCTGCCTGTTTTTTTCTGCCCTGCCTCGCTATCCTAACTCTTGACCAGGCTTGAGGTTTCTGGTCGCGGGCACCGTTTCACGACCGCCGATTCGGCGCGGTTGCAGCCCAGGGCACCTGTCCGGACAAGTTGCGTTGCACTGCACAAATCGCCGGGCGTAGACTCGCCGCGCCCCGGGTCGCGCCACGCTGGCCCGGGCGGTCCGTCACTCGCACGCAGATCCCGGGGGATAGTTCCGTGAGCCAAGAATCGATCGTGATCCTGAGCGCCAAGCGCACACCCATCGGCGCCTTCCAGGGTGTCCTCGCCCCCGTTTCCGCGCCGCAGCTGGGCGCCGTCGCCATCAAGGGCGCACTCGACGCGTCGGGCCTCGCGCCCGCGGACGTCCAGGAAGTGGTGATGGGCTGCGTGCTGCCGGCGGGCCAGGGCCAGGCGCCGGCGCGCCAGGCGGCGATCGGCGCCGGCATTCCGGCGGCCACCCCCGCCACCACCATCAACAAGATGTGCGGTTCCGGCATGAAGGCCGTGATGATGGCGGCGGACGGCCTGCGCAACGGCGACGTCGACTTCGCGGTCGCCGGCGGGCTCGAGTCGATGACCAATGCGCCGTATCTGCTGCTCAAGGCGCGCGGCGGCTTCCGCATGGGCCACGGCGAGATCCTCGACCACATGTTCTACGACGGCCTGCAGAGCCCGTGGGACGGCCAGCTGATGGGCTGCTTCGCCGAGAACGCCGCGCAGAAGTACGGCTTCACCCGCGCACAGCAGGATGCCTACGCCACCGAATCGGTCCGCCGCAGCATCGCCGCCATCCAGTCCGGCGCGTTCGCCAGGGAAGTCGTCCCGGTCACGGTCAAGGGCCGCAAGGGCGAGACGGTGGTCGACCAGGACGAGACCCCGTTCACCTGCGACGTCCAGAAGATCCCCTCGCTCAAGCCCGCCTTCCGCAAGGACGGCACCGTCACCGCGGCGAGTTCCTCGTCGATCTCGGACGGCGCGGCCGCGGTCGTGCTGGCGCGCGAGAGCGCTGCCCGCGCCAAGGGCCTGAAGCCGGTCGCACGCATCGTCGCGTACGCGAGCCACGCGCAGGCGCCGGAGTGGTTCACCACGGCGCCGGTCGGCGCGATCGAGAAGGTGCTCGCCAAGGCCGGCTGGCAGGCCGCCGACGTCGACGCGTTCGAGATCAACGAGGCCTTCGCCGCGGTCGCGATGGCGGCGATCCACGACTGCAAGCTCGATCCCGCGAAGGTGAACGTGAATGGCGGCGCGTGCGCGATGGGCCACCCCGTCGGCGCGACCGGCGCCCGCATCCTCGCGACGCTGATCGGCGTGCTGCAGGCGAGCGGCGGCAAGCGCGGCGTCGCTTCGCTCTGCATCGGCGGCGGCGAGGCCACCGCGATCGCGATCGAGCTGGCCTGAAGCGCCTGCGGCCGGCGGGGTGCGCCTCCCCCGCCGGCCCGGCTCGCTTATGCTCGCGTCTCCACCAGCGCGGAGACGACGATGAAGGAAGGCGCGAAGTATCCCGAGTACGTCGGCATCTCCGACGTCACCACCCGCTCGTTCGAGCACATGCGCGTCGAGGCCTGCTTCGAGGGCCAGCCGACGCTGATGTTCGACGAACCCGAAGGCTTCGACATCGGCGACCCGCCGGACCTGCGCGGCCGCTCGCGCGGCTGGACGCCCGTGCACGCGCAGCTAGCCGCGCTTTCCGGCTGCACCTCGATCACGATCGCGGTGGTCGCGCGCGACCAGAAGTTCCGCTACGCGGGCCTGCGCACGAAGCTGCGCTCGCTGATCGACATCCGCGGCTTCTTCTTCGACCTGCACCTGCGCCCGCAGTACGAGCAGCTCAACTTCGACCTGCACCTCGACACGCGCGAGAGCGTGGCGAAGCTGCTCGCGCTCGCGCAGGAGACGCACCGCCGCTGCCCGCAGCTCGCGCTGTTCGACAGGGCGCGCATCCCGATGGTCGTGTCCTGGTTCCGCGAGGGCGTCGCCGAGCCCGTGCTCGTCGAGCGCCTGCACGTGCCGGACGGACCGACGCCGGAGGAACGGCTCGAGGCCGCGGCACGGCGTGCCGCGCGCAAGCCCCGGACCGCACGTACGACCGTAACCGCGCGGCGCGGCGCGGCGCCGCGGCGCGGCAAGCCGACCGCGCGCGGCTGAGCACGGCCGGGCGCGACGCTCGCCGAACGACGGGCGACTTCGCGTTCGCGAATCGCCCGTCGCCACTTCGAGCTCGCGCGGCGCCGCGCGCGACGCACACCGTCACGCCTGCTTTTTTTGCAGCGCAGTACCCGCTACCATCCGCCGCGGCTTGAGTTTTCGCAGCCGCTTCGCGGCAGTGCAAAGGCGAGCTCCGTGCGCAGGGATGCGAGCGCGTTCGAAGCAGGACGCAGTGCCCGTTCGCGGGCCGGGCCGGTCGCACGCGACCGGGTACATGCACACGCCCTGCGCGACGGGGCCAACGAAGAGTAGCCATGCAGATCAACGGCAAGACGATTGCTATCACGGGCGGCGGACGCGGCATCGGCCGCGCGATGGCGCTGGCCTTCGCGGACAAGGGCGGCCACCTCGCGCTGCTCGACATGAACGCGCAGGACCTCGAGGAGACGCAGCGACTGGTCGAGGCGAAGGGCGTGACCGCGCGCACCTACGTCTGCAACGTCACGAACGAGGAGCAGGTGGCGGCGGCGATGGACGGCATCGTGCGCGACTTCGGCCGGCTCGACGTGCTCGTCAACAACGCCGGCATCGTCAAGGACGGGCTGTTCCTCAAGGTCAAGGACGGCCAGGTCGTCGGCAAGATGGGCCTCGACGCGTGGAACGCCGTGATCGGCGTGAACCTGACCGGCGTGTTCCTCTGCGGCCGCGAGGCGGCCGAGCGGATGGTGAAGCTCGGCAACGGCGGCGTGATCATCAACATCTCGTCGATCTCGAAGGACGGCAACGTCGGCCAGACGAACTACACGGCCACCAAGGCCGGCGTCGCGGCGATGGCGGTCGTCTGGGCGAAGGAACTGGCGAAGTTCGGCATCCGAAGCGGTGCGATCGCGCCGGGCTACGTCGCCACGGACATCCTCGCCGGCATGACGCCGGAGACGCTCGCGAAGGTCACCGCGCCGGTGCCGCTGAAGCGCCTCGGCGAGCCGACCGAGATCGCGCAGACCGCGATCTTCATCGTCGAGAACGACTTCTTCACCGGCCGCACGATCGCCGTCGACGGCGGCCTGCGGATCTGAGGCGCGCATGGAACTCTCGACCGCGAAGGCGATCGTCACCGGCGGGGCGTCGGGCCTCGGGCTCGCGGTCGCGGAGCGCGTGATCGCGGCCGGCGGCCGCGTCGCGCTGCTCGACGTGCAGGAGGACGCCGGGCGCGCGCAGGCCGCGCCCCTCGGCGAGCGCGCGAGCTTCCACCGCTGCGACGTGACCGACGAGGCGAACGTGAACGCGGCGGTGAGCGCCGCGCACGCCGCGCTCGGCGGCCTCACGCTCGTCGTGAACTGCGCCGGCGTGATCGGCGCCGGCCGGCTGCTCGGCCGCGACGGGCCGATGAGCGGCGCGTTCTTCACCAAGGTGGTGCAGATCAACCTGGTCGGCACGCTGCTGGTCGACAAGGCGGCGGCGGCGCTGATGCAGCACGAGCCGGCGAACGCGGACGGCGAGCGCGGGCTGCTCGTGCACACCTCCTCCGTCGCGGCCTACGAGGGCCAGATCGGCCAGATCGCCTACAGCGCCACCAAGGCCGGCGTGATCGGCATGGTGCTGCCGATGGCGCGCGAGCTCGCGCGCTTCGGCATCCGCGTGATGGCGATCGCGCCCGGCATCTTCGAGACGCCGATGGCGGCCGGCATGACCGACGAGCTCCGCGCTTCGCTCGGCGCCCAGGTGCCGTTCCCGTCGCGGCTCGGGCGCCCCGCGGAGTTCGCGGAGCTGGTCGCCGCGATCTACGCGAACCCGATGCTGAACGGCGAGACGATCCGCCTCGACGGCGCGATCCGGATGCAGCCCAAGTAGCGGCGGCGCGGACCGCCCGTCGGCGCGATAATCGGGAACCCCACCCTGACCGGCGCGAGTCCCGATGAGCCCACGTCCCGTAGCCGCAGGCGCCCTGCTCGCGACCCTGACCTTCCTCGCCGGCTGCGCGGCGACGCCGCGCGCGGCCGCGCCGGGCCCGGCGCCCGAGCCCGCTCCCGTGGCATCGACCGCCGCGCCGGCGGGCCTGCAGCTCCCGGTCCAGTACTCCCGGCTCGACAACGGGCTGCGCGTCGTGCTGGCGCCCGATTCCTCGGTGCCGACCGCGACGATCGCGGTGTACTACCACATCGGCTTCCGGCTCGAGCCGAAGAGCCGCACCGGCTTCGCGCACCTGTTCGAGCACCTGATGTTCCAGGAGACGCCCAACCTCGCGAAGGGGGAGGCCGACCGCATCGTCAGCGGCAACGGCGGCCTCGCGAACGGCTCGACGCGCTTCGACTTCACGAACTACTTCCAGGTCGTGCCGAGCCACGTGATCGAGCCGGTGCTGTGGGTGGAGGCGGACCGGATGCGCGGTCTCGTGGTCTCGCCGTCCAGCCTGCAGAACCAGAAGGACGTCGTGAAGAACGAGGTGCGCGTTAACGTGCTGAACCGCCCGTACGGCGGCTTCCCGTGGCTCGACCTGCCGCAGTACGCGAACACGAACTGGTTCAACGCGCACAACTTCTACGGCGAGCTCGCCGACATCGACGCGGCCACGCTCGAGGACGTGAACGCGTTCTACGAGACCTACTACGTGCCGAGCAACGCGGTGCTGGTCGTGGCCGGCGACTTCGACCCGGCCACGGTGCGAGGCTGGATCCAACGGCAGTTCGGCCCGCTGCCGACGCGCCCGGAGCCCGCGAAGCCCGACGTCTCGGAGCCGCGCCAGGCCGCCGAGCGGCGCGCCGCCCGTTCCGACCGGCTCGCGCCGCGGCCCGCGCTCGCCTACGGCTACCACGTGCCCGCGCGCAACACGCCGGAGTGGTACGCGTTCGGCCTGCTCGACCAGATCCTGCTGCAGGGCGAGGACAGCCGCCTGTGGCGCCGACTCGTCAACGAGAAGGGCTACACCGACTCGGTGTCCGGCGGCATCAACCTGCTGGGCAACATGTTCAACTACGAGGGGCCGATCCTCTGGTCCGCCTCGCTCGTGCACGACGCGGCGACCCCGGAGGCCGCCATCACGCGCGAGGTCGACGACGTGATCGCCCGCCTGCAGTCGGAGCCCGTGCCGCCGGAGGAACTGGCGCGCGCACTGACGAAGATCCGCTCCGCGCTGTACGACGTCGCCGGCGACCCGACGCGCTTCGGGCTCGTCGACCTGCTCGCCTCGTTCGCGCTCTTCGACGACGACCCGGCGCGGATCAATCGTCTCGAGGAGGGATTCCGCGCCGTGACGCCCGAACTGCTGATGCGCACCGCGCGCGAGTACCTGCGCCCGACCAACCGCACGGTGCTGACCATCGAACCCGGCCGCACCGTCGGCGTGCCCGCTGCGGGAGGTGCGCCGTGAGCGTGCTGGCACGAGTCGCGCTGCGGCAGCGTCCGCGCCGGCTCGCGGCCTGCGCCGCGCTCGCGATCGGCGCGGGAACCGCGGTGCTCGCCGCCGCGCCCGCGACCGCGGCGACGCCGGCCTCTTCCACCAGCGCTCCCGCCTCGACCACCGCCGTGGCGCCGGCACCGCGCCCGCTGATCCGCCAGCCGGCGCCGGCGGTCGGGACGCCGCGCGACTTCGCCCTGCCCGCGAAGTCCGAGATCCGCCTGGCCAACGGCATTCCCGTCACGCACGTGCCGTTCGGCACGGTGCCGAAGGCGACCATCCTCGTGGTCGTGCGCACCGGCAACATCGACGACGGTGCCCGCACCGGCCTCGCCGACATCGCCGTCGAGATGCTGAAGGAAGGCGCCGGCGCGCGCAGCGCCGCCGAGGTCGCGCAGTTCGCCGCCGACATGGGCGGCGCGCTCGCGATCGGCGCGGGAGCGGACCAGACGAGCGCCGCGCTCGACGTGCTCGCCGAGCGCGCGCCCGACGCGGTCGCCCTGCTGGCCGACGTGCTGCGGCGCCCGCGGCTGCCGGAATCGGAGCTGCCGCGCCTGCAGGCCAACGCGCTGCGGCAGCTCGCGGTCGCGCGCGCTCAGCCGCAGGCGATCGCCCGCGACGCCCTCGCCCGCCGTCTCTGGGGCGACCACCCCTACGGCCGCGGCCTGCCCACGGACGCCGACGTGCAGGGCCACACGATCGAGGACGTGCGCCGCTTCGTGGCGGACAACTTCGGCGCGGCACGCACGCGCATCTACGTCGCGGGCCGCTACGACCTAGCCGCCGTGGACCGCGCGCTCGAAGCGGCGCTCGGGGACTGGGCCGCCGGCCGCCCGCCCACCGAGAACGTGCCGACCGGCACGCGCACGCGCCAGGTGGTGCTGATCGACCGCCCGGACGCGGCGCAGTCCACGCTGCTGCTCGGCGTGCCGTCGATCTGGCCGGGCGTACCCGGCTACCTGCAGTTCACGGTCGCGAACACGCTGCTCGGCGGCAGCCTGATCTCGCGGTTGAACCAGAACCTGCGCGAGGAGAAGGGCTACACGTACGGAGCGAACAGCAGCCTGTCGCTGCGCTTCCGCAGCGGCTCGTGGGTACTCGCCACGGACGTCAACACGCCGGACACCGCGGCTGCACTCCGCGAGATCTACTTCGAGCTCGACCGCCTGCGCCGCGAGCCGCCCTCGGCGGAGGAGCTGCGCCGCATCCAGAACCTGCGCGCCGGCAACTTCGTGATCGGGACCTCCAGCGCCGCCGGCCTCGCCGGCCAGATGCAGTTCCTGGACTTCCACGACCTGCCGGACGACTGGCTGACGAACTGGGTCCGGAACGTCTACGCGGTGACGCCCGAGCAGGTCAGCGAAGTCACGCGCCGCCACCTCGACCCCGCGCAGATGACGCTGATCGTGGTCGGCGACGCGCAGAAGATCGGCGCGGAGCTGCGCAGTCTCCCGGCTCTCCAGGGCGCGCAGTTCCTGACGCCGGCGCCGCAGCGCCCGTGACCGCGGGCGCGGCCGCGTCGCGCTCGGTCAGGACGAGCGCGACGCCGGCGCGGTGCGCGCCTCCGCGCCGTTCGCGTCGCGATCCTGCGCGTCCATCGTGAACACCAGCGGGTAGTGCAGCGACGGGAACCTCGCGTCCGGCCCGCGGTAGTCCCGGCGCAGCGCGTTCGGGATGTTCGTGTAGTGCACGCCTATGTTGATCGGCCAGAGCGCGAGCAGCGTCGGCGAGTGGCCGCCGAGGTGGCGTCGACCACCAGCGCGAGCAGCGGCAGCAGCAGCCCGACCACCCAGATCACGACGAGCCAGGCCTTGAACACCGGGCCGACCGGCCGCGGGCCGGGGAACTTCGCGCAGGGGACGATCAGCCTGCACTGTGCCCAGTACACGTAGGCGATCGCGACGGCGAGGAACGCCGCCTCCTGCAGCAGCACTGGTCCGGTCATCCCGCTCCCCCACGGGCCGCGCCGCCGGCCCCCTTCCCCGCTGTCGAACCACACTCCCGCGTGCCGCCGGAGACCCGCGGCCGGCCGGCGTCCACCTGTCGGTTCGTGTACGATTCCGCGCGGAAAATCCGTGGTTGCCGCAACGAGAGACCCGGCGGACATGAGCGACCAGATCGAACGCGACCAGATGGAGTACGACGTCCTGATCGTCGGCGGCGGCCCCGCGGGGCTGGCCTGCGCGATCCGGCTCAAGCAGGTCAAGCCCGAGCTCGGCGTCTGCGTCCTCGAGAAGGGTGCGGCCGTCGGCGCGCACTCGCTGTCCGGCTGCGTGCTGGAACCCGGCCCGCTCGACGCGCTGCTGCCCGAGTGGCGCAACGACCCGCCCGCGATCTGCGTGCCGGCGAAGCGCGACGAGTTCCGGCTGCTGACGCGCACGGGTTCGTACCGGCTCCCGACGCCGCCGCAGATGGAGAACCACGGCAACTTCATCGTCTCGCTCGGCATGCTGACGCCCAAGCTCGCGGCCGCGGCCGAGAAGCTCGGCGTGGACGTGTTCGCGGGTTTCGCCGCGGCCAAGGTGCTCTACGACGACGCGGGCGCGGTCTGCGGCGTGCAGATCGGCGACATGGGCATCGAGAAGAACGGCGAGCCCGGTCCGAACTACGCGCCCGGTCCCGAGGTGCGCGCGAAGATCACCGTGCTCGGCGAGGGTGCGCGCGGCAGCCTGACGAAGACGCTGATCGCGAAGTACGGCCTCGACCGGGACTGCGACCCATCGACCTTCGGCCTCGGCTTCAAGGAGCTGTGGCAGCTGCCGCCGGGGCGCGTGGAGCCGGGCCTCATCCAGCACACGGTCGGCTATCCCGTGGACGGCCAGACCTACGGCGGCAGCTTCCTGTACCACCTGGACCAGGACCGCGTGTACGTCGGCTACGTGGTCGGCCTCGACTACCAGGACCCGCGCTTCAAGCCGTTCGAAGCGTTCCAGCAGTTCAAGAACCACCCCGAGATCAGGCGGCTTCTCGAGGGCGGCGAACTCCTCACCTACGGCGCGCGTACGATCGCCGCGGGCGGCTGGCAGTCGCTGCCGAAGATGGAGATGCCGGGCGCGCTGCTCGTCGGCTGTGCGGCCGGCCTCGTGAACGTGCCGAAGATCAAGGGCGTGCACCAGGCGATCCGCTCGGGCGTGCTCGCGGCCGAGCACATCGCGGAGACCGCGGGCACGGCGGGCTTCGATGCGAAGTGGCGCGCCTCGCCCGGCGGCCAGGAACTGAAGAAGGTCCGCAACTTCAAGCCGGGCTTCAAGAAGGGCCTCTGGGGCGGGATCACCATCGGCGCGATCGAGACCGTCACCGGCGGCAAGCTGCCCTACACGCTGCACAATCGCGCGGACGGCCCGGCGCTGAAGCCGCTCGACGCGTTCGTCTCGCCCGATCGCGGCTGGGCCGCGGAGCGCGAACTGAAGCCTCGCGACCGCCTGTCCGCGGTGTTCTACGCGAGCACGCAGCACGACGAGGCACAGCCCGTTCACCTCAAGGTGACGGACACGAACGTCTGCGTCACGCGCTGCGCGCAGGAGTTCGGCAACCCCTGCCAGAACTTCTGCCCGGCGAACGTCTACGAGATGGTGCCGGACGAGAACGGCGGCCGCCGCCTGCAGATCAACGCGGCCAACTGCGTGCACTGCAAGGCCTGCGACATCAAGGACCCCTACGGCATCATCAACTGGGTGACGCCGGAGGGCGGCTCGGGCCCCAACTACCCGAACATGTGAAGCGGCGTCCCGTGCACACCGACGTCGTCGCGGTCGCGCCCGACGACGTCTCCTGGGACCTGCCCGCGCCGTTCGTCGAGCGCCGCACGGTCGTCGCGGAAGAGATCGACGAGTACCGCCACGTCAACAACGCGGTATACGTCGAGTGGTTGGACCACGTCGCGTGGGCGCACTCGGCCGCGCTCGGGCTGCCGCTGGAGCGCTGCCTCGAACTGGACCGCGGGATGGCGGTCGTGCGGTCGACCGTGACGTACGCGAAGCCGGCGCTGCTCGGCGAAGTCGTCGACGTCGCGACGTGGCTACTGCCGACGGACGGGCGCCTGCGCGCGAAGCGCCGCTTCCAGGTGAAGCGGCCCGCGGACGGCGCAACGCTCGCGCGCGCCGAGATCGAGTACGTGTGCCTGCAGCTCTCGACCGGCCGCCCCGTGCGCGCGCCGGCCGAGTTCACGGCGCGCTATGCGCCCCTGGCCGGGTTGCCGGAGTCACCCCCGCTCTGAGGCTCGCGCTCGCCGTCGCGTCGGAACGGCTGGGGATGCGCGCGGGTGAGCGATCGCCGCGGCCATCCCGGCTCAGACGTACTCGAGCCAGCCGCGGGTGTCGGGGTTCTCGCCGGTCTGGATGCCGACCAGCGCGGCACGCAGCCGCCGCGTGACGGGGCCGACCTCGCCGGTGCCGGCGACGCGGTGCTCGCCGTCGCGCGTGACGAGCGTGCCGACGCCTGCGAGCACCGCGGCGGTGCCCGAGAGCGCCGCCTCGCCGTCCTTCACCCACGCCAGCATCTCGGCGACGGTGAACACGCGCTCCTCGACCTGGAAGCCCAGGTCGCGCGCCATCGTCAGCAGCGAGTCGCGCGTCACGCCGTGCAGGAACGTGGAGTCGAGGCTGCGCGTCAGGATCTTCCCTTCGCGGATCAGCAGGAAGTTCGCGGCGCCGGTTTCCTGCACTTCGCCACCCGGGCAGAACAGCACCTGGTCGACGCCGTACTCCCTGCGGGCGGCGAGCGTGGGCCCGAGCGCGGCGGCGTAGTTGCCGCCGGTCTTGACGACGCCGAGGTGCGAGGCCGTTCGCGTGGTGCGCTCCTCGACGAAGATCCTGAGCGGCTTCATGCCGCCGGCGAAGTAGTCCCACACCGGGCTCGCGAGCACGATGAACAGCGCCTCCCCCGACGGCGTGGCGGCCGCGCCGATGTTCTGCGTGGTGCCGATCAGCATCGGCCGCAGGTACAGCGCGCCCGGCGCCTCCGGCACCTGCGCGCGGTCGCGATCGATCACCGCGCGGACCATGTCCGCGAACTGCTGCGGGTCCGGCTCGGGCAGCACGAGCTGGCGCGCGCTCTGGCGCATCCGCTCGACGTGCCGGCTCATCCGGAAGATCGCGATCCTCCCGTCCGGCCGGCGGTACGCCTTGAAGCCCTCGAAGCACTCGCTGCCGTAGTGGAGTACGTGCGCGGCCGGGTGCATCGGCAGCGGCCCGACGGGCCGGACCTCGAACGGGGACCACTGCCCGTCCCTGAACTCCGCCACCGCCATGTGATCCGTCAGGACCGTGCCGAAGGCCGGTCGTGCCTGCGTCGTCATCGAATGCTCCCGTCGGGCGTGCCCCGCCCGCCATTGTCGCTCACGGACCCGCGCCCCGCCAAAACGGCCGGGTACGCGGCCGCGCCACTCACATGAAGATCGTCGCGGGGTGTTCGAGGCGCTCCTTCAGCGCCTGGATCATCGCGGCCGCGTCGAAGCCGTCCACGAACCGGTGATCGAACGACGACGACAGGTTCATGATCCGCCGCACCGCGATCGCACCGTGGTGGACCACCGGCCGTTCTACCGCCTTGTTCAGCCCCACGATCGCGACCTCGGGCGCGTTGATCACCGGGGTCGAGGCGATGCCGCCGAGCTTGCCGAGGCTCGTGATCGTGATCGTCGAGCCCCCGAGCTCCTCGCGGGTCGCCCTGTTGGTGCGCGCCCGCTCGGTGACCGCGCGGATCGCGTCGGCGAACTCGTACAGCGTCATCGCCTCGGCGTGCCGCACCACCGGCACCTTCAGGCCGTCCGGCGTCTGGGTCGCGATGCCGAGGTGCACGCCCGCGTGGCGCAGCAGCACGTTGCGCTCGGCGTCGTAGAGGGCGTTGCACTGCGGGAAGCTCTCGAGCGTGCGCGCGAGCGCGAGCCCGACGAACGGCAGGTACGTGAGCGCCGGCGTGCCCTTCGGGAGCTTCGAGTTCAGGTGCGCGCGCAGCGACTCGAGCTCGGTGACGTCGCACTCCTCGACGTAGGCGAAGTGCGGGATGTTGCGCTTGGCCTCCGTCATCCGCTGCGCGATCACGCGGCGCACGCCGATGACCTTGACCTCGGTAACGGTCGTGCGGCGAACGCCCGCGGCGCGGGGCGTCGACGGCACGGCCGGCTCCGCGCTCGCGCTGCCCGGGGCGGAGGCGCCCTGCGCCACCGCGGCCTCGAGGTCCGCTCGAGTGATGCGACCGCCGGGGCCGCTGCCGGCGACGCACCCGAGGTCGATGCCCGCCTCCTTCGCGCGCCGGCGCGTGGCCGGCGAGGCCATCACGCGGCCGCCGCGCGGTGCGCCAGCGCCGGCGGCCGCGGGCGGCGTCGCCGCACCGGGCGAGCCCGCACGCGGGCTCCCCACGGCGCTGGCCGGCGCGGTGGCCGCGACCGCCGGCTGCGCCGCCGCGGCCGGCGCCTCGGCGCCCGTCTCGAACACGATCAGTGCGGCGCCGACCGCGACCATGTCCCCGGGCTGGCCGTGAATCGACACGACGCGGCCGGACACCGGTGCCGGCACCTCGATCGCCGCCTTCTCGGTCATCACCTCGGCGATGACCTGGTCTTCCTGCACGACGTCGCCCGGCTGCACGTACCACTTCAGCACTTCCGCGCTGACGGTGCCCTCGCCGAGGTCCGGCATCTTGAAGACGTAGCGGCTCATGCGGCCTCCATCAGCGCCTTGAGCGCCGCGCCGACCCGCCGCTGGCCGGGGAAGTACTCCCACTCGAACGCGTGCGGATACGGCGTGTCCCAGCCCGCGACGCGCGCGATGGGCGCCTCGAGGTTCCAGAAGCACTCCTCCTGGATCGTGGCCGACAGCTCGCCGCCGAAGCCGCCGAAGCGCGTCGCCTCGTGGACGATCAGGCACCGACCGGTCTTCTTCACCGACGTGAACAGCGTGTCCACGTCGAGCGGCGCGATCGTGCGCAGGTCGACGATCTCGGCGTCGACGCCCTGCGCGCGCGCCGCGGCCTCCGCGACGTAGACCATCGTGCCGTACGCGACGATCGTGCAGGCGCTGCCAGGGCGCACGATTTCCGCCTTGCCGAGCGGCACCGTGTAGTAGCCCTCGGGCACCTCGCCCTTCGGATGCGCGCTCCACGGCACCGCCGGCTGGTCCGGGTTGCCGTCGAACGGGCCGTTGTAGACGCGCTTCGGCTCGAAGAAGATCACCGGGTCGTCGTCCTCGATCGCGGCGATCAGCATGCCCTTGGCGTCGTACGGGTTCGACGGCATCACGGTCTTGACGCCCGAGACGTGCGCGAAGATCGCTTCGGGGCTCTGCGAGTGCGTCTGCCCGCCGCGGATGCCGCCGCCGCACGGCGTGCGGATCGTCACGGGCGCGTGGAACTCGGACGCCGAGCGGTAGCGGATGCGCGCGAGCTCGCTGACGATCTGGTCGTAGCCCGGGTAGATGTAATCGGCGAACTGGATCTCGGCCACCGGTCGCAGCCCGTTCACGCCCATGCCGATCGCCGCGGCGACGATCCCCTGCTCGCTGATCGGCGTGTCCAGCACGCGCTGTTCGCCGTACTTGCGCTGCAGGCCGTCGGTGGTGCGGAACACGCCGCCGAAGTAGCCGACGTCCTCGCCCATCACCACCACGCTCGGGTCGCGCCCGAGCATGATGTCCATCGCCGAGTTCAGCGCCTGGATCATGTTCATCTTCGGCATGGCTCAGCCCCGCTCCGCACCGCGCTCGGCCGCCGCCGCGGCCAGCTCCGCCCGCAACTGCGCGCGCTGCTTCTCGAGGTGCGGCGGCATCTCCTTGTAGACGTCCTCGAACATCAGGTCGGGGTCGAGCTTCGGGCCCTCGGTCAGCGTCCCGAACTTCGTCGCCTCCTTCCAGCTCTTCGTCACGTGCTCCTCGAGTTCCTTGGCGAGCGCGGCGTGACGCTCCTCGCTCCACTCGCCGAGCGCGACCAGGTGGCTCTTCAGCCGTTCGACGGGATCGCCGAGCGGCCAGCGCTCGTACTCGTCCTTCGGGCGGTAGCGCGACGGGTCGTCGCTGGTCGAGTGCGCCGCCGCGCGGTAGGTCACGTGCTCGATCAGCGTCGGGCCGCTACCCGTGCGGGCCCGCTCCGCCGCCCACTGCGTGACCGCGTACACCGCGAGGAAGTCGTTGCCGTCGACGCGGATGCCCGGGATGCCGTAGCCGGGGCCGCGCGCGGCGAAGGTCGCCTGCTCGCCGCCCGCGAAGCCCTGGAACGTGGAGATCGCCCACTGGTTGTTGACGACGTTCAGGATCACGGGCGCGTTGTAGACCTCCGCGAAGATCATCGCGCTGTGGAAGTCGCCCTCGGCGCTCGAGCCCTCGCCGATCCACGCGCAGGCGACGTCGTCCTGGCCCTTGATCGCGGCCGCCATGGCCCAGCCGACGGCCTGCGGGAACTGGGTGGCGAGGTTGCCGGAAATCGAGAAGATGTTGCCGTCCTTCCAGTGGTACATCACCGGCAGCTGGCGGCCCTTGCACATGTCCCGCGTGTTGGACAGCAACTGGCACATCAGGTCGACCAGCGGCCGGCCGCGCACCATGTAGATGCCCTGGTTGCGGTAGGACGGGAACAGCATGTCGCCGGGGCGCAGCGCCATCGCCTGCGCGACCGACACCGCTTCCTCGCCGAGCGAGCGCATGTAGAAGGAGATCTTCCCCTGCCGCTGGGTGCGCTGCATGCGCTCGTCGAACAGCCGCGTCAGCAGCATGTGGCGCAGGCCGACCTGCAGCACGTCCGGCTCGAGGTGCGGGTCCCACGCGCCCACGGCGCGGTGGTCGTCGCCGAGCACCCGCACCAGCTCGTTCGCGAGCGGCGCGAGCGTGGCGACGGGCGCGGCGACCTCCGGGCGAGGCATCTCGCCCGCGGGCGAGGTGCGCACGTAGCTGAAGTCGACCGGATCGCCGGGACGCGCGGGCGGATGGGGGACGTGCAGACGCGAACGGGGACGTGGGGCCATCGGGTCACTCCGTCGGGCAGGACAGCGGCGCCGCTCGACTATGCGACGGAGCCGACGGTGCGCGCATTGCAAACGGTGCGCCGCGCGCCCAGAATCCGGAACGATTGTTCCACTGAACGATTGCTGATGAAACAATCCGTTCGTACCGAACTCGACCGCACCGACCTCCGCATCCTTGATGCGCTGCAGCGCGACGGCGCACTGTCCGCCGCTGAACTGGCGGAGCGAGTCGGCCTCGCGGTCACCACCTGCTGGCGGCGGGTCAGGCGACTCGAGGACACCGGCGTGATCCGCGGCCGAGTCGCACTGCTCGACCGCGAACAGGTCGGGCTCGGCGTCACGGTATTCGCGCACGTGAAGCTCTCGGCGCACGGGCGCGACAACCTCGCGCGCTTCGACCAGGCGATCCGGAAGCACCCCGAGGTGCTGGAGTGCTACACGCTGATGGGCGATTGGGACTTCCTGCTCCGGATCGTCGCGCGCGACATCAAGGGCTACGAGGCCTTCTTCCTCGACCACCTGTCGAAGATCGCAGGCGTGCAGTCCGTGAGTTCCTCGATCGCGATGACCGTGGTCAAGGAGACGACGCAGCTGCCGCTGAACCTGCGGTAGACGCACCGGCGCACGCCGCCCGGGCCCGGTCCGCTGCAGGCCGGGCACGAGGCCGGGACCCGTGACGCGGGTCCGGCGCCTCACTCGCCCAGTTCGACCAGCACCGCTCCTTCGGGCACGCGCTCGCCCTTCGCGTAGTGCAGCCTGCGGACCGTGCCCGCGCGCGGCGCGACGACCGCGTGCTCCATCTTCATCGCCTCGAGAACCAGCAGGATCGCGCCGGCTGCGACCGACTGCCCCTCCGCCACCTCGACGGCGACGACCGTGCCCGGCAACCGGGCGACGAGTTCGCCCTCGTGCGCGCTCGCGCTCGGGTCGACCTCGCGCGGATCGACGACCGTGGCGCGCCAGTGACGCGCGCCGCGCCACAGGTGCAGCGCGGTGCCGTCGCGATGCCATTCGAGGCGCGTGCGGCGACCGTCGACGTCCACCTTGCCATCCGCGCCCCACTCGATCTCGCAGCACGCGGCGGCACCGACGCGCGCACGCCACCGCCGCAGGCCACTGGTGTTCGTCGCCGACGCCGCCACGGCCTCGATCGCGACCTCGGCTTCGCGCCCGTCGGCCGCGAGCCGCAGTCGCTGCTCGGCGGGCAGGCCGAGGCGGAACGCATCGTGCGCACTCCACGGCGAGGTGCGCGCGGCCGGCGGCGCGTGCGACTCGACCCAGGCGAGCGCGGCGAGCGCCAGTTCCTCGTCGCTCGCGGGCTCGGGTGCGACGAGCGCCTCGCCGTACTCGGCGACGAAGCGCGTCGTCACGCCGCCGGCGGCGAAGGCGCGTGAGGCGGCCGCGCGGCGCAGCCAGTCGACGTTGGTGGCGATGCCGACGACGCGCACCGCGCCGAGGGCATCGACGAGTGCCCGGCGCGCAGCCTCCCGGTCGGCGCCGCGCCCGACCACCTTGCCGAGCAGCGAATCGTAGTGGGTCGGCACGAGGTCGGCGGTCTCGAACCCGGCGTCCACGCGCACGCGTGCGTCGTGCGCCGGCCAGTCGAGCCGGGCGAGCCGCCCGGCGCTCGGTGCGAAGCCCTGCGCCGGATCCTCGGCGCACACGCGCGCTTCGATCGCGTGCCCCCGGGGCAGCAGGTCGCGCTGCGCGAGCGTCAGCCGGTCGCCGGCAGCGATGCGCAACTGCCACTCGACGAGATCGACTCCGTACACCTCCTCCGTCACGCAGTGCTCGACCTGCAGGCGGGTGTTCATTTCCATGAAGAAGAATTCGCCGTCGGCGTACAGGAACTCGACGGTGCCGGCGTTGACGTAGCCCACGCTGCGCGCGACCGTGAGCGCCGCGGCGTGCAGTCGCTCGCGGACCTCGGGCTCGAGGTCAGGCGCGGGAGCCTCCTCGAGCAGCTTCTGGTGCCGGCGCTGCACCGAACAGTCGCGGGTGCCGAGGTGCAGCGCGGTGCCGTGCGCGTCGCAGAGGATCTGCACCTCGACGTGACGGGGCGCCGGCAGGTAGCGCTCGATCAGCAGGCTCGGATCCGCGAACGCGCTCTCGGCCAGGCGTCGCGCGCCTGCGAGCGCCTCGGGCAACTCGGCAGCGGCCTGCACGATGCGCATGCCCTTGCCGCCGCCGCCGCCGCTCGGCTTAACGATCAGCGGGAAGCCGACGCGCCGCGCCTCGGCCTCGAGCGTGTCGAGGTCCTGCGCGGCGCCGTGGTAGCCCGGCAGCACCGGCACGCCGGCCGCGGCCATCGCCTCCTTCGCCGCGCGCTTCGAGCCCATCGCGGCGATCGCGCTCGCGGGCGGACCGACGAACGCGAGGCCTCCGGCCGAGCATGCGGCCGCGAACTCGGCGTTCTCGGACAGGAACCCGTAACCGGGGTGGATCGCCTGCGCGCCCGTCTTGCGAGCGGCCTCGAGCACGCGGTCGATCGCGAGGTAGCTCTCGCGCGCCGCCGCGGGGCCGAGCCGCACCGCCTCGTCGGCCAGGCGGACGTGCCGGGCGCCCGCGTCGGCGTCGGAGTACACGGCGATGGTCCGCAGGCCGAGACGGCGCGCGGTGCGGATCACGCGGGCTGCGATCTCGCCGCGGTTGGCGATCAGCAGGCTGTCGAACATCACTCCCTCCAGGCCGGCGCGCGCTTCTCGAGCGCGGCCAGGAATCCTTCCTGCCCCTCGGTGCCGGCCCTGAGCTCCGCCAGCAGCGCGGCCGTCGCGTGGGCGGTCCCGGCGGACGCGGGTTCGCGGGCGAGTCCGGCCAGCAGCGCCTTGCACGCCGCCAGCGCACCGGGGGCGCCGGCGGCGATCGCGCGGGCGAGTTCGACGCCGCGCGTCGCCAGCTCCATCGCCGGCACCACCTCGTGCAGCAGGCCGAGCGCACGGGCGCGCTCCGCGTCGATCGGCTCGCCCGACAGGAACCAGCGCCGCGCCTCGCGCGGGCCGATCGCTTCGACCACGTACGGCGAGATCACGGCCGGCACGATGCCGAGCTGGACTTCGGGCAGCCGGAACCTCGCCGCGTCGCTGCCGATCGCGACGTCGCATGCGGTGGCGAGCCCGACGCCGCCGCCGAACGCGGCGCCCTGCACGAGCGCGACGCTGGGCTTCGGGCACTCGCGGATCGCGAGCAGCATCTCGGCCAGCGCGCGAGCGTCGGCGAGATTCGCCTCGCCGCCCGCACGGCCGCGCTCGAGCATGTTGCGCAGGTCGGCACCGGCGCAGAACGCCGGGCCCTCGGCGGCGATCAGGAGCACGCGGGTCGCGGGTTCGGCCGCGTGGCGGCGCACCGCTTCGTGCAGCGCGGCGATCAGCGACTCGTCCAGTGCGTTCCGGCTGGACGGCCGGTTCAGCGCCAGCCGCACGACCCCGGGCGCGACCTCGCCCTCGAACAGCGCCGGGGCGGTCGCCCCGCCCCGCGCGTCGGAGTTCCCTCCGGCCGATCCGCTCATGCCGTGCCCTCCGCGCTCGCCCGGCTCACATCCGGAACACGCCGAAGCGTGTCTCCGGCACCGGGGCGTTGCGCACCATCGCGAGCGCGAGGCCGAGCACGCGGCGCGTGTCGAGCGGGTCGATCACCCCGTCGTCCCACAGGCGCGCGCTCGCGTAGTACGGGTGGCCCTGGTCCTCGTACTGGCGGCGAATCGGCGCCATGAACTCGGCCTCCTCGTCCGCCGGCCACTCGCGGCCGGCGGCCTGCAACTGCTCGCGGCGGATGGTCGCGAGCACCGTCGCGGCCTGCTCGCCGCCCATCACCGAGGTGCGCGCGTTGGGCCACTGGAACAGCAGCCGCGGCGAGTACGCGCGGCCGCACATCGCGTAGTTGCCGGCACCGTAGCTGCCGCCGACGATCACCGTCAGCTTCGGCACCTGCGCGCAGGCCACCGCGGTGACCATCTTCGCGCCGTCCTTCGCGATGCCGCCCGCCTCGGCGCGGCGGCCGACCATGAAGCCCGTGATGTTCTGCAGGAACAGGAGCGGAATGCCCTCGCGCGCGCACAGCTCGACGAAGTGCGCGCCCTTCTGGGCGCTCTCGGAGAACAGGATGCCGTTGTTCGCGACGATGCCGACCGGGTACCCGTGAACGTGCGCGAAGCCGGTCACCAGCGTGGTGCCGAACAGCTTCTTGAACTCGTCGAACTCGGAGGCGTCGACGAGCCTCGCGATCAGCTCGCGCGCGTCGTACGGCTTCTTGAGCGAGGCCGGCACGACGCCGTAGAGCTCGGCCGGGTCGTAGTGCGGCTCGCGCGGCGCGACCGGCGGGCGCGTGTCGGGCGGCGGGCGCAGGTGCCCGACGATCCGGCGCGCGATCGCCAGCGCGTGCGCGTCGTTCTCGGCGTAGTGGTCGCAGACGCCGGACTCGCGGCAGTGCACGTCCGCGCCGCCGAGGGACTCGGCGTCGATGCTCTCGCCGGTGGCCGCCTTCACGAGCGGCGGGCCGCCGAGGAACACCTGTCCCTGGTTGCGGACGATCACGTTCTCGTCCGACATCGCCGGCACGTAGGCACCGCCGGCGGTGCAGCTGCCGTGCACGACCGCGATCTGCGCGATGCCGGCGGCCGACAGGTTGGCCTGGTTGTAGAAGATCCGGCCGAAGTGCTCGCGGTCCGGGAACACGTCGTCCTGCGCGGGCAGGAACGCGCCGCCGCTCTCGACGAGGTACACGCACGGCAGCCGGTTCTCGCGCGCGATCTCCTGCGCCCGCAGGTGCTTCTTGACGGTCGACGGGTAATAGGTGCCGCCCTTCACGGTCGGATCGTTCGCGACCACGACGCACTCGCGGCCGGCGATCCGGCCGATGCCGGTGACGATGCCTGCCGCGGGCACCTCGTCGCCGTACAGGCCGTGGGCCGCGAGAGCCGAGAGTTCGAGGAAGGGCGCGCCCGGGTCGAGCAGCAGGTCGACCCGTTCCCGGGCCAGCAGGCGACCGCGCGCGCGGTGCTTCTCGACCGCCCTCGCCGGACCGCCGGCGGCGGCGGAGGCGACCTTCGCCTTGAGGTCGAGCACCAGCGCGGCCATGGCCGCCCGGTTCGCGGCGAACTCGGCGCTCCGCGGATCGAGTTGCGAGTGGAGACGCGTCATCCTTGTTCTCGGCGGCCCGATTGTCGGACAATCGTATCATCAACCCACCCCGGCACCGGAAGACCCCCATGCACGCCGACACCGCGCTCGACTTCCCGCTCGACGACGAGATGGACGAGCTGCGCCGCCAGGTGCGCCGCTTCGCGACGGAGCGGATCGCCCCGCTGGCGGCCGAGATCGACCGTACCGACCGCTTCCCGCGCGAACTCTGGCCGCAGCTCGGCGAACAGGGCCTGCTCGGCGTGACCGTGCCCGAGCAGTACGGCGGCACCGGGCTCGGCTACCTCGCCCACGTGATCGCGATGGAGGAGATCTCCCGCGCCTCGGGCTCGGTGGGCCTGAGCTACATCGCGCACAGCAACCTCTGCATGAACCAGTTGCGGCTGAACGGCAGCGAAGCTCAGCGCAACCGCTGGCTGCCCGCCCTTTCCACCGGCGAGTACGTCGGCGCGCTCGCGATGTCGGAGCCGGGCGCCGGCTCCGACGTGGTCTCGATGAAGCTGCGCGCCGAGAGGCGCGGCGACCACTACGTGCTGAACGGCCGCAAGATGTGGATCACGAACGGCCCCGACGCGGACGTGCTGGTGGTCTACGCGAAGACCGACCCGGACGCGGGGCCGAGGGGCATCTCGGCGTTCGTCGTCGAGCGCGGCACGCCCGGCTTCTCGGTCGCCCAGAAGCTCGACAAGCTCGGCATGCGCGGCTCGTCCACCGGCGAACTCGTGTTCGACGACTGCCGGGTGCCGGCCGAGAACCTGCTCGGCGCCGAGAACGCGGGCGTGCGCGTGCTGATGAGCGGGCTCGACTACGAGCGCGTGACGATCGCGGGCGGCCCGCTCGGGCTGATGGCCGCGGCACTCGACGTCGTGCTGCCCTACGTGCGCGAGCGCAGGCAGTTCGGCCAGCCGATCGGCACGTTCGAGCTGATGCAGGGCAAGCTCGCCGACATGTACACGGACCTCGGCTCGAGCCGCGCCTACGTCTACGCGGTCGCGAAGGCCTGCGACGCCGGCCGCACCTCGCGGCGCGACGCGGCCGCCTGCCTGCTGCACGCCTCGGAGCGGGCGACGAAATGCGCGCTGGAAGCCATCCAGGCGCTCGGCGGCAACGGCTACGTGAACGACTATCCGACCGGTCGCCTGCTGCGCGACGCGAAGCTCTACGAGATCGGCGCCGGCACGCAGGAGATCCGCCGGATGCTGATCGGGCGCGAGCTGTTCGGGGTCTGACGCGGCGCCGCATGAGCACGCCGTTTCCCCCGCTCGCGTACGAGCCGAGCTACCGCCGGGTCGCGGCCGCGATCGCGGCCCGGATCCACGCGCGCGCCCTCAGGGACGGCGAGCCGCTGCCGCCGGAAACGGAGCTCGCGAGCCAGTTCGCGGTGAACCGTTCGACGATCCGCGAGGCGCTCCGCGAACTCGAGAGCGAGGGACTGGTGGAACGCCGGCGCGGCACGAAGCGGATGGTCGTCACGCGGCCGGGCGCGGGACACGTGGCCGGCCGCGTCGGGCACGCGCTCGCGCTGCAGGACGTGACGATCCGCGAGGTATGGGAGACGCTGACCATCGTCGAGCCCCCGCTCGCCGAGCTCGCCGCCCGGGCGCGCCAGGCGCCCGGCCTCGAAGCCGTGCGCGCGGCCGTGGACGCGTTCGAGGCCTCGGGCGCCGACACCGCGCGCGCGGTCGACGAAGTGGGCGCGTTCTTCCGCGCCGTGGCGTCCGCCGGGGGAAACCGCGTGCTGCGCCTCGCGCAGGAACCGCTGCTGCTGCTGCTGCAGTCGGCGCTGCGCGTGATGATCGACCGCGTGCCCCAGGCCCGCGCCCGCATCGCCTCCGCCCAGCGACGCATCCTCGCGGCACTGGAGGCCCGCGACGCCGAGACGGCGCGCACCTGGATGCTGAAGCACGTGCGCGACTTCCGTCGCGGCTTCGAGGTCGCCGGGATCGACCTTGACACGCGTGTGCCGCACCCGGGCGAGGCACAGTAAACTGCCGCGCCATGAGCGCCCCTCTCTGGACTCCCTCGCCCGCCCGCATCGCGGCGACCCACCTCGCCTGCTTCGCCGAACTCGCCCGCACCCGCGGGGCCCCGCCGGCCACCGGCTCGCCTGCGGACGACTACCGCGCGCTGTGGGCATGGTCCGTGACGGACCGCGAGGCGTTCTGGTCCGCCGTGTTCGAGTTCGCCGGCGTGATCGCGAGCCGCCCGCCGGGCGGCCCCGTGCTCGAGCAGGGCGACCGGATGCCCGGCGCCCGCTGGTTCCCGGGCACCGAACTGAACTTCGCCGAGAACCTGCTGGCGCGCCGCGACACCCATCCCGCGCTCGTGTTCGTCAACGAGCGCGGGGATCGCCGCGAACTCACCTACCTCGACCTGCACGCCCGCGTCGCCCGCGTCGCGGCCGGCCTGCGCGCGAGCGGCGTCGGGCCCGGCGACGTCGTGGCCGGCTACCTGCCGAACCTGCCCGAGGCCGTGATCGGCATGCTCGCGACGACGAGCCTCGGCGCCACGTGGACCTCGTGCTCGCCCGACTTCGGTCTCGCCGGCGTGCTCGACCGCTTCGGCCAGGTGCGGCCGAAGGTGCTGTTCACGGCCGACGGCTACTTCTACGCCGGGAAGACGCTGGATTCGCTCGGTCCCATCACGCGCGTCCTGGAGAAGCTCGATTGCGTCGAGCGCGTCGTCGTCGTGCCGTACGTGACGGCCGAGCCCGACGTGACGGGCCTCCCGAACGCGGTGCGGCTGCGCGACTTCGAGCGCGACGGCGATCTCCAGTTCGTGCGCCGCCCGTTCGACTCGCCGCTGTACGTGATGTACTCGTCCGGCACGACCGGCGTGCCGAAGTGCATCGTGCACGGCGCCGGCGGCACCCTGCTGCAGCATCGGAAGGAGCACCTGCTGCACGTGGACCTGCGCCCCGACGACCGCCTGTTCTTCTTCACCACCTGCGGGTGGATGATGTGGAACTGGCTGGTGTCCGGACTCGCGAGCGGCGCGACGCTCGTGCTCTACGAGGGCTCGCCATTCCACCCGGGGCCCGGCGTGCTCTGGGAGATGGCGGCGCGCGAGCGCGTGACGATCTTCGGCACGAGCCCGAAGTACCTCGGCGCGCTCGAGAAGGCGGGCTACCGCCCGAACGCGCAGCACGACCTGTCCCGGCTGCGCACCGTGCTGTGCACCGGGTCGCCGCTCGCCGCCGAGCAGTTCGACTACGTGTACGAGGCGATCGCCGCGCCGGCCGCGGACGGCACGCGCGACCTGCACCTGGCCTCGATCTCCGGCGGCACCGACATCATCTCCTGCTTCTGCCTCGGCAGCCCCTGGCTGCCGGTGCGACGCGGCGAGATCCAGGCGCGCGGGCTCGGCATGGCGACCGACGTCTGGGACGACCAGGGCCGGCCCGTGCGCGGCGAACGCGGCGAACTGGTCTGCACGAAGGCGTTCCCGTCGATGCCGCTCGGCTTCTGGGACGACCCTGACGGCGCGAAGTACCGCGCCGCCTACTTCGAGCGTTTCGCCAACGTCTGGCACCACGGCGACTACGCCGTGCTGACGGAGCACGACGGGCTCGTGATCCTCGGCCGCTCCGACGCGGTGCTGAACCCGGGCGGCGTCCGGATCGGCACGGCCGAGATCTACCGGCAGGTCGAGAAGCTGGACGAGGTGCTGGAATCGCTCGCGATCGGGCAGGAATGGGAAGGCGACGTCCGCGTCGTGCTGTTCGTGCGGCTGCGGCCGGGCGCGGCACTCGACGCGGCGCTCGAGAAGCGGATCCGCGACACGATCCGTGCGAACACGACGCCGCGGCACGTACCGGCGAAGATCGTGGCGGTGCCGGACATCCCGCGCACGATCTCGGGCAAGCTGGTCGAACTCGCGGTGCGCAACGTCGTGCACGGGCTCCCCGTCAGGAACACCGACGCGCTCGCCAATCCGGAGGCGCTCGAGCACTTCCGCGACCGCCCCGAGCTGAGGGCCTGAGTGCCGCTCGGGGACCGCTACCGCCGCGCGCTGGCGGAACACGGCTACGCATCCGACGCGGCGCAGGAAGCGGCGATCGCGGCGCTCGACGACCTGCGGCTCAGGGTTCGCCGGGCCGCGCGCCGCGAGTCCACCTGGCTCGCGCGCGCGAAGGCGCGCCTCGGCGCGGGCGCCCCGCCGGAGCGCATCCACGGGGTCTATCTCTGGGGCGGCGTCGGGCGCGGCAAGACCTTCGTGATGGACCTGTTCCACGCGGCGCTCGACGTGCCGGCGCGCCGCAGCCACTTCCATCGCTTCATGCAGGACGTCCACGCACGGTTGCGCGACCTGCGCGAACTGGAGCTCGAGGACCCGCTCGCGCGCGTCAGCGCGGATCTGGCGCAGGACGCACGCGTGCTGTGCCTCGACGAACTGCACGTGTCCGACATCGCGGACGCGATGCTGCTCGCGGGCCTGTTCGAAGGCCTGGTGTCCCGGGGCGTCGCGCTGGTCTTCACGTCCAACGTGCCGCCGTCCGGGCTGTACCGCGACGGCCTGCAGCGCGCCCGCTTCCTGCCCGCGATCGCGCTGCTCGAGACCCACACCGACGTGCTGGAGCTCGACGCGGGCACGGACTACCGGCTCCGCCAACTGGAGCGCGCACCGCTGTACGTGGACAGCACCTCGGCCGACGCGGACGCCGCGCTCGAGCAGCGGCTGTACGCGATCGCGGGCGAGGCCGGCACGCCCGGCGGCGACGTCGAGATCGAGCACCGCCGCATCCCGGTCCGCCGCCGCGCCACGGGCGCCGTGTGGTTCGACTTCGCGGCGCTGTGCGAGGGACCGCGCAGCGCGGCCGACTACATCGAGGTGGCGCGCACCTTTCACACGGTAGTCGTCTCGGGCGTCCCGGTGTTCGGCCCCGGTCGCGACGACCCGGCGCGACGCTTCATCGCGCTGGTGGACGAATTCTACGACCGCGGCGTGAAGCTGGTGCTCTCGGCCGCCGCCGAGCCCGAGGCGCTGTATCGCGGCGAGCGGCTCGCGTTCGAGTTCCGCCGCACCGCGAGCCGGCTGACCGAGATGCAGAGCCACGAGTATCTGGCGCGTCCGCACCGGCCGTGACGTTCCGCTAACATCCCGTCGACCGCAACACCCGGGACGCGCACCGCCGATGGAGTACGCCGACGACCCCGCCGCCGCCGCCGCGCGCGTGCTGGAGGAGCATCCGGACTACCGAGTACTGCGCCGGCTGGTGCCGCGCGACGAATTCGGCCCACGGCCGGCGGCTCCGGCCGTGGGCGTCGTCATCGACACCGAGACCACGGGCACGGATCCGCGGCAGGACCGCATCGTCGAGCTGTCGGTGCTGCGCTTCGAATACTGTCCCGCGACCGGCGTGCCGTCGCGCGTACTCGAGGTCTACTCGTCGCTCGAGGATCCCGGCCGCCCCATCCCGCCGGAGTCCACGGCGATCCACGGCATCACCGACGAGATGGTGAAGGGCCAGCGGATCGACGACGCGCGCGTCGAGGCACTGCTGTCGGGCGCGACCCTCGTGATCGCGCACAACGCCGCGTTCGACCGGCCGTTCCTCGAAGCGCGACTGCCTGCCTTCGCGGCGAAGCCGTGGGCCTGCTCGCACGTGCAGGTGCCGTGGTCCGAGGAGGGCCTCGCGGGCTCGAAGCTCGAGTACCTCGGGCTGCACTGCGGTTTCTTCTACGACGCCCACCGCAGCGAGTCGGACTGCCGCGCGCTGCTCGAAGTGCTGCGGACGCCCCTGCCGAAGAGCAGGCGCACGCCGCTGCTCGTGCTGCTCGAGCAGTCCAGGGTGCCGGGACTGGAACTGTGGGCGACCGGCTCGCCGTTCGAGTCCAAGGACACGCTGAAGGCGCGCGGCTACCGGTGGAACCCGGAGAAGCGCTGCTGGTACCGGCGCGTGACCAGGGAGCAGCTGCCGGACGAATGCGCGTGGCTGAAGAACGCCGTGTACGGCGGGCGTCCCGCGCAGGTCGAGCTCGAGATCCAGGATGCGACGGTGCGCTTCTCCGGCCGTCCGGGCGCGCGGCGCCAGCGCGTGCTCTGACGCCGCCCAGGCACGTCGCCCGGTTGCCTCGCGGCGCCGCACGGACGCGCGTGCCGCACCGGCGTCGCGTCGGTCACCGCGATCCACTGCCCGTGCAGCGAGTCGTCGCCGGCGCGCACCACGACCAGATTGCGCGGGTGGCGGGCCCGTCCGTCGGACGCGCCTGCCCACCGCCGCTCGGCTTCAGATGACGCCCCGGCGTTCCTGGTCGAGTTCGATCGACTCGAACAGCGCCTTGAAGTTGCCTTCGCCGAAGCCTTCGTTGCCCTTGCGCTGGATGATCTCGAAGAAGATGGGGCCGATCGCGTTCTTCGTGAAGATCTGCAGCAGGATGCCCGACTCCGCGGAGCCGTCGATCAGGATGCGTCGCTTCTGCAGCTCGGCGAGCGATTCGCGGTGGCCGGTGACACGGGCGTTCACGCCCTCGTAGTACGTGTCCGGCGTGTCCTGGAAGTCCACGCCGCGCGCCCGCAGCACGTCCACCGTCCGGTAGATGTCCGCCGTGCTGAGCGCGATGTGCTGGATCCCCTCGCCCCGGTACTCGCGCAGGTACTCCTCGATCTGGCTCCTGTCGTCCTGGCTCTCGTTGATCGGGATCCGGATCTTGCCGCACGGGCTCGTCATCGCCCGCGAGAACAGGCCCGTCTTCTTGCCCTCGATGTCGAAGTAGCGGATCTCGCGGAAGTTGAACAGCTTCTCGTAGAAGCCCGCCCACACGCTCATGTTGCCGCGGGCGACGTTGTGCGTCAGGTGGTCGATCTCGACCAGCCCCGCCCCGGTGTCCGTCTCCGCGCCCGGCACCGCGACGAAGTCCACGTCGTAGATCGTCCGCTCGCCGTAGCGGTCGACCAGGTACACGAGGCTCCCGCCGATGCCCTCGATGCACGGAATGTTCAGTTCCATCGGTCCGGCCGTGGCCGGGCCCGGCTTCGCGCCCAGCGAGAGCGCGCGCCTGTAGGCGTACGCCGCGTCCCTGACCCGGAACGCCATCGCGCACGCGCTCGGACCGTGCTCGCGCGCGAAGCGCTGCGCGAAGCCTTCCGGCTCCGCGTTGATGATGAAGTTCACGTCGCCCTGGCGGTGCAGCGTGACGTTCTTCGAGCGGTGGCGCGCCACGGCCGGGAAGCCCAGGCGGTCGAACACGCGCCGCAGCAGCTCCGGGTCCGGCGCCGTGTACTCCACGAACTCGAAGCCGTCCGTGCCCATCGGGTTCTCGAAAGCGACCGGCTGCCGCGCCGGTTGCGCGGCCGCCCGCGGGCCCGCAGTGTGGTCAGCGACACTCATCTGTACACTCCCGTCCCGGCCGCCCCGGCGCGCTTCGCCGAACGGCCGATTAGTTACAGTTGCAACCATCATAGCGCTCCCGCGCCCGCCCTGCACGGCCCGTCAGGAATCACGCCTCCGATGTCGCCTCGCCCCCCGCGCCCGCGCCCCGACCCCGCGCCGCCCCCGACGCGTGCGCCGCAGCCGGGCCCACCGGCCGGCCCCGACCTGCCGCAGGCGCTGGAGCTCGGCCGGTTCCTGCCCTACCGGCTGTCGGTGCTCGCGAACACGATGAGCGGCGCGATCGCGACCGCCTACGCCGAGCGCTTCGATCTCTCCATTCCCGAGTGGCGCGTGATGGCCGTGCTCGCGCTGGAACCCGGGCTGTCGGCCGCGAAGGTCGCGGAGCGCACGGCGATGGACAAGGTCGCCGTCAGCCGCGCGGTCGCTTCGCTGCTGCGCGCCAAGCGCGTCGAGCGCAGCGTGGAGGCGTGCGACCGCCGGCGCTCGCAGCTGCAGCTCACGGCGCGCGGCCACGCGGTCTACCGCGAGGTCGTGCCCTTCGCGCTCGCGTACGAAGAGGCCGTGCTGCGCGGCCTGCCGCCGCGCACGCGCGAGAAGCTCGACGAACTGCTCGAAGAGCTGCTACGGCGAGCCCGGGCCCTCCGGCTCGACCGCCTCGCGCCCAGCAGGTGACCGGGCACCGTCCCACGGAGAACTCCAGAATGCTCGGCAAGGTCCCCGCGAGCCGACTCCGGCTCATCGAGAAGATCGTCCAGTGCGTACCGGCGAGCGCGCGCCGTACGCGCGACGCCGGCGTGCCGCCGAAGGACGTCAGCGCGTTCCTGCGCCACTACTTCCGCGGCGTCGGCGACGAGGACCTCGAGGTGCGCGCGCCCGCCGACCTCGCGGGCGCGGCGCTCGCGCACCTCGCGGGCGGCGCGCGCCGGCGGTCCGGCGCCCCTTGGGTCCGGGTGTTCAACCCCGACCTCGCGAGCGACGGCTTCGCGTCCGTGCACACGGTGGTGCTGGTCGTCTGCGACGACATGCCGTTCCTCGTCGACTCGCTCGGCATGGCGCTGAACCAGTCCGGCCATGCGATCCACCTGATCGTCCACCCCGTGCTCGCGGTGGCGCGCGACGGGCGCGGCCGGCTCAAGCGGCTCGGCGCGGAGCCCGCCGCGGGCACGCGGCTCGAGTCCTGGCAGCTGTTCGAGATCGACCGCGAGATCGACCCGGCGCGGCTCGCGGAACTCGAGGCGCGGCTGCGCGTCACGCTCGGCGACGTCGGCGTGGCGGTGGCCGACTGGCAGGAGATGCGCCGGCGCGCGCGCGAACTCGCGGCCGAGCTCGGCACGCGCTCGCTGCCGCTCGCCTCGGCCGACGTGCTCGAGGGCCGCACGCTGCTCGAGTGGATGGAGAACAATCACTTCACCTTCCTCGGCTATCGGCATGCGAAGCTGCAGCGTGGCCGCGGCACCGACCGCCTGTCGCCCACGCCCGGCACGGGCCTCGGCATCCTGCGCGACGGCCACCGGGGCAGGCCCGCGAAGCCGACCGAGCTGACGGGCGCCGTGCGCGAGCACGTGCGCGACCGCGAACTGCTCGTGATCACGAAAGCGAACAGCCTCTCGACCGTGCACCGCGCGGCGTACCTCGACTACGTCGGCATCAAGACCTTCGACGCCCGCGGCGAAGTGGACGGCGAGCACCGTTTCCTGGGGCTGTGGACCTCGACCGCCTACAGCCGCAGCCCGCGCGACATCCCGGTGCTGCGGCACAAGGTGCAGAAGGTCATCGCGCACTTCGGCCTGAACCCGTCGAGCCACGACGGCAAGGCCGTGCTGCACGTGCTCGAGACCTACCCGCGCGACGAGCTGTTCCAGGCCTCGACGCAGGACGTCATCCGGATCGTGCGCGGCATCGTCAACGTCTACGACCGCCAGCAGGTGCGCCTGTTCGTGCGCCGCGACGCGTTCCACCGGTTCTGGTCGTGCCTGCTGTTCGTGCCGCGCGACCGCTACGACACCGAGACGCGCCACCGCATCGAGTCGATCGTCCGCGAGGCCTTCGCCGGGACCGCGATCGATTCGCAGGTGCAGTTGTCCGAGTCCGTGCTGGCCCGCGTGCACCTCGTGGTGCACGCGTCGCCCGACGCGCCGGTGCCGGACCCGGCGATGCTGGAGAGGCGCATCGCCGCGGCCGTGCTGACCTGGACCGACGGCCTGCGCACCGCGCTGACCGAGCGTCACGGGGAGGCGGAGGCCCTGCGCCTGCTCGGGCGCCATCGCGACGCGCTGCCGGCCGCCTACCGCGAGGACACCGCGCCGACCGAGGCGGTGGTCGACCTCGGCGAACTCGAGTCGCTGCTCCGCGAGCCGGGCAGCCTGCACCTGCGCTTGTACCGCCCGTCCGGCGCGGCCGCGGCGCGCGTCAACCTCAAGCTCTACCGCACGGGCCGCCCGATGGCGATCTCGGACGTCCTGCCGACGCTCGAGAACCTGGGCCTGCGGCTGATCAGCGAGCGGCCGTACGAACTGAACGGACTCGCCGGCGCGGATTCGGGGTGGATCCAGGACTTCGAGCTGGAGCAGTCCACGGGCGTCGCGATCGACCTCGACAGCGACGGTCCGCGGCTGCGCGATGCGATCGCCGCGGTCTGGCGCGGGCAGGCCGAGAACGACGGCTTCAACCGGCTCGTGCTGGCCGCCGACCTGACGTGGCGCGAGGCGACCGTGCTCCGCGCCTACGCGCGCTGGTGCCTGCAGACCGGCATCCCGTTCAGCCAGGGCTACATCCAGTCGGTGCTGGCGGCGAACGCGAAGACCGCCGGCCGCCTCGCACGCCTGTTCGTCGCGCAGTTCGATCCCGCGCTGGCGCCGAAGCGGCGCGAGGCCGAGGCCGCGCGCCTGAAGCGCGCGATCGAGGGCGACCTGGCGCAGGTCGCACGGCTCGACGAGGACCGCATCCTCCGCGCACTCAAGGCCGCGATCGACGCGACCCTGCGGACCAACTACTTCCAGCTCGGCCGCACGTCGCCGAGCAAGCCCTATCTTTCGCTGAAGCTGGACCCGGCGCGCATCCCCGGTCTGCCCGAGCCGCGGCCGGTCTACGAGATCTGGGTGTACTCGCCGCGCGTCGAGGGCGTGCACCTTCGCAAGGGCAAGGTGGCGCGCGGCGGCCTGCGCTGGTCCGACCGGTACGAGGACTTCCGCACCGAGATCCTCGGCCTGATGAAGGCGCAGAACGTCAAGAACACGCTGATCGTGCCGGTCGGCGCGAAGGGCGGCTTCGTCTGCCGCCGGCTGCCGGCCGCCCGCGACGAGGTGCAGCGCGAAGTCGTCGCCTGCTACCAGGACTTCATCCGGGGCCTGCTCGACCTCACGGACAACATCGTCGACGGCAGGGTCGTGCCGCCGGAACGCACGGTGCGGCGCGACCCCGACGACACCTACCTGGTGGTCGCCGCGGACAAGGGCACCGCCACCTTCTCGGACGTCGCGAACGCCATCGCCCGCGAGTACGGCTTCTGGCTCGACGACGCGTTCGCCTCCGGCGGCAGCGCCGGCTACGACCACAAGAAGATGGCGATCACCGCACGCGGCGCCTGGGAGTGCGTGAAGCGGCACTTCCGCGAGCTCGGCGTCGACACGCAGTCCCAGGAGTTCACGGTCGCCGGCATAGGCGACATGGGCGGCGACGTGTTCGGCAACGGCCTGCTGCGCTCGAAGCACATGCGCCTCGTCGCCGCGTTCAACCACCAGCACGTTTTCATCGATCCGGATCCGGACGCGGCGAAGGGCTTCCGCGAGCGCGAGCGCCTGTTCCGTCTGCCGCGCTCCACCTGGGCCGACTACGACCGCAAGGCACTGTCGAAGGGCGGCGGCGTCTGGTCGCGCGCCGAAAAGGCACTGAAGCTCTCGGCGGAGGCGCAGGCGCTCCTCGGCCTCGACGGCGAGAGCTTCCCGCCGAACGACGTGGTCCGCGCGATCCTGAAGCTGCCGGCGGACCTGCTGTGGAACGGCGGCATCGGCACCTACGTCAAGGCGACCGACGAGACGCACGCGCAGGTCGGCGACCGCGCCAACGACGCGGTGCGGGTCGACGGGCGCGAACTGCGCTGCAAGGTGGTCGGCGAAGGCGGCAACCTCGGCTTCTCGCAGCGCGGACGCATCGAGTACGCGCTGCACGGCGGCCGCATCAACACCGACTTCGTCGACAACTCCGGTGGCGTGAACTGCTCCGACGTCGAGGTCAACATCAAGATCGGCCTCGCGCTGGCGGCGCGCAGGCGGGGCCTGCGGCGGCCTGCGCGCGACCGCCTGCTCGCGCGGATGACGGACGACGTCAGCGCGCTGGTGCTGCGCAACAACTACCTGCAGAGCCAGGCGATCAGCCTGATCGAGGCGCGCGCCCGCACTGCGCTCGGCGAGCACGCGCACGTGATCCGCGCGCTGGAACGAGGCGCCGACCTGGACCGCGCGCTCGAGTTCCTGCCGTCGGACGAGCAGATCCAGGAGCGCCTGCAGCAGGGTCGCGGCCTGACTCGTCCGGAGCTCGCGATCGTCCTCTCGTACTCGAAGATCTGGCTCTACAACCAGATCATCCAGTCCGACGTGCCCGAGGACGCCTATCTCTCGAACGAGCTCGATCGCTACTTCCCGGCCGCGATCCGCGCGAAGTACGGCGACCTGCTGCGCGAGCACCCGCTCCGTCGCGAGATCATCGCGACCGCCACCACGAACAGCCTGGCGAACCGCATGGGCCCGGTGTTCGCGCTGCGCGCCCAGGAAGACACCGGCGCCGGGATCGGCGCGATCGCGCGCGCGTTCGCGATCGCGCGCGAGGCGACCGGCATGCGCGAACTGTGGGGCGACGTGGAGGCGCTCGACAACCGCGTGCCCGCGGCCGTGCAGTACGAGATGACCGCGCGCAGCACGCGCGTGCTGCGCCACGCGACCTACTGGGTGCTGGCGCATCGCGACCGCGACCTCGACGTCGAGCGCGTGGTCGGCTGGCTGCGGCCCGGGCTCGCCGAGCTCACCGCCGCGGCGCCCAAGCTGCTGACCGGGCGCCTCGGCGAGCGCATCCAGTCGCAGCGACAGCGGCTGCTCGAATCGGGCGTGCCCGACCGGATCGCGACGCGCGTCGCGACGCTCGAGATGCTGCCGTCCGGCCTCGACGTCGTCGACATCGCCTTCCGCCAGCGTGCGCCGATCGAGACGGTCGCCCGCGCGTACCTGCACCTCGGCGCCGCGCTCGACCTCGACTGGCTGCGGCAGCAGGTCGAAGAACTGCCCGTCGAGGGCCACTGGCAGTCGGTGGCCTGCGGCACGCTGCGCGACGGCGTGTACGCACTGCACCGGCTGCTCGCCGACCGCGTGGTCGGCACCGCGAAGCGCGGCAACGCCGTGCGCGCCGCCGAAGCGTGGCTGGCGTCGCGGCCGGGGCCGGTCGAGCACCTGCGCCGCACCTTCGCCGACATGAACGCGCTGGCGCGCGTCGACCACCCGACGCTCTCCGTCGCGGTGCAGTCGCTGCGGCGGCTCGCGGAGGCCTGAGCGGCAGCCCGTGCGCGTCGGGCTCCTCGTCACCACGTACGAGCGTCCCGACGCGCTCGCCCGCGTGCTCGCCTCCGTCGAGGCGCAGACGCGGCCACCCGACTGCGTCGTGGTCGCAGACGACGGCTCCGGGCCCGCGACGGCGGCCGTAGTCGCCGCGTTCGCCGCGCGCTCCCGCGCGCCGGTGCGCCACGCCTGGCAACCCCACGACGGCTTCCGTGCCGGCCCTGCACGCAATCGCGGCCTGCGCGAACTCGAGGCCGATTACGCGCTCCTCGTCGACGGCGACATGGTGCTGGACCGCGAGTTCGTCGCGGATCACCTGCGAGTCGCGCGGCCGGGCGCGTGGGTCCAGGGCTGCCGCCTGCCGCTGCCGCCGGCAGCGAGCGACGCGGTGCTGGCCGGCGCGGATCCGGCCGGGTACGCGAACGACCTCGATCTGCGCCACCGCTGCCAGGCGGTGCGGCGCCCCCGGCTCGCCGCGGCGCTCGCCCCCGTCTCGCACCGGCTGCTGGCGGTGAAGGCCTGCAACCAGGGCTTCTGGATTCGCGACCTGCGGCGCGTGAACGGCTACGACGAGCGGCTGGTCGGCTGGGGGGCCGAGGACAAGGAACTCTGCGCCCGCCTCGTCCACGCGGGGGTCCGGCCGCGCGGCCTGCTGTACGGCGCGCTCGCCTGGCACCTGCACCACCCGGCTGCGGCGCGCGACGGACTGGCCGCCAACCTGGAACGGCTCGGGGAAACGCGGCGGTCGCGCCGCGTCCGCGCGACCGCCGGGCTGGACCGTCACGAGCCGAACCGCTAGCCTCCCCCGGCTCTACCGCGCGGTGCGCGGCTCGACGGGAGACGACACACGTGGGCGACAAAGCGGGCCGGCTGGTTCTCGTCCGGCACGGCCAGAGCACCTGGAACCTCGAAAACCTGTTCACCGGCTGGAAGGACATCGACTTGACGGAACTCGGCCGTCGCGAGGCCGAGGACGCCGGCAAGCTGCTGATGGCCGAAGGCTTCGCGTTCGACGTCGCGTTCACCTCGGTGCTGAAGCGCGCGATCCGCACGCTCTGGATCGTGCTCGACACGATGGACCTGATGTGGATCCCGGTGGAGCGCAGCTGGCGCCTGAACGAGCGCCACTACGGCGCGCTGCAGGGCCTCGACAAGGCGCAGACCGTGGAGCGCCACGGCGCCGAGCAGGTGAAGATCTGGCGCCGCAGCTACGACATCCCGCCGCCGCCGCTGCCGCTCGACGACGAGCGCCACCCGCGCTTCGACCGCCGCTATGCCGGGCTGGCCCCGGCGGAGATCCCGTCCGCCGAGTCGCTCAAGGACACGCTCGCACGCGTGCTGCCGTTCTGGGAGCAGCGGATCGCACCGGAGCTCCGCGTCGGCCGCGACGTGCTGGTGGTCGCGCACGGCAACAGCCTGCGCGCACTCGTGAAGATGCTCGACGGCATGTCGGAGTCCGACATCGTCGAGTTCAACATCCCGACGGGCGTCCCGATCGTCTACGACCTCGACCCGCAGCTGCGCTCGCGCGGCCGCCGCTTCCTCGGCGACCCCGCCGCGGTCGCCGCGGCCGCGGAGGCGGTGCGCCGGCAGGCGGAGAAGCGCTGACCGAAGGAGCGTCCGCGCGCGCGTCGCCCCGTGGCGGAAGCGCGGCGACGCCGCGACCCGCGACCCGCGACCACCTGTCGGAAAGAGGAGACTGACGCCTCTTTCAGGAGAGTTCTTGCTCGACGAGCTTCACCCAGTAGCTCGCGCCGAGCGGCAGCACCTCGTCGTTGAAGTCGTAGCGCGGGTTGTGGAGCATGCAGCCGCCGATCTCGCCGTCGCCGTTGCCGACGAAGATGTAGGCGCCCGGACGCGCCTGCAGCATGTAGGCGAAATCCTCGGCGCCCATCACCGGCGCGACCGCCGTATCGACGTTCGCGTCGCCGGCGACCGCGCGTGCGGCGCGCGCCGCCGCTTCGACCTCGCGCGCGGTGTTGACCGTGGCCGGGTAGCCCTCGTGGTACTCGTACTCGATCCGCGCACCGCAGGCCTCGGCCACGCCGCGCGCGACGCGTTCGATGCCGGCACGCAGCGTCTCGCGCACGTCCGCGCGCAGGTAGCGGATGCAGCCGCCGAGCGTGACGACTTCCGGCAGCACGTTGTAGTTCTGGCCGCCGTGCACCTGCGTGATCGAGACCACCGCCGCCTCGAGCGGGTCGACGTTGCGCGCGACCAGCGACTGCAGCGCGGTGACGATCTGCGCCTGGACGAGCACGGCATCCACCGCGCGGTGCGGGAACGCGGCGTGACCGCCCCGCCCGATCACTCGCAGGTCGAAGCGATCCACGCCGGCCATGATCGGACCGACGCGCATCGCGAACTGCCCCGCCGGGATGCCGGGCATGTTGTGCATGCCGTAGACGGCGTCCACCGGGAACTGCTCGAAGAGCCCCTGCTCGACCATCACGCGGCCGCCGCCCGCGCTCTCCTCCGCGGGCTGGAAGACGAAGTGGACGGTGCCGTCGAAACGCCGCGTGGCGGCGAGGTGCTTGGCGGCGGCCAGCAGCATCGCGGTGTGGCCGTCGTGGCCGCACGCGTGCATCAGGCCCGCGTGCGCGGAGGCGTACGCGAAGCCGTTCAGTTCCTGGAGCGGCAGTGCGTCCATGTCGGCGCGCAGGCCGATCGACCGGGCGGACGTGCCGGTCCGCAGCGTACCGACCACGCCGGTGCCGGCGAGCCCGCGCGAGACCGCGATGCCGTAGGACGCGAGCGCGGCGGCGACCACGTCCGAGGTACGGCGCTCCTCGAACGCGAGTTCGGGATGCCGGTGCAGGTCGCGGCGGAGCCGGACGAGTTCCGGTGCGATCGCGAGGATCTCGGGCAGCGCGCTCATCGGGCGGCCTCCGGCCTCACTTCCACGCGGCCTTGCGCTTCTCCAGGAATGCGGCGATGCCCTCGGCACCTTCGGCCGAGGCACCCTGCCGCGAGATCGTGCGACCCTCGCGCGCCAGCTGCGCCTCGAGGCCGGGCTCCGCGTCGGCGAGCAGGCGCTTGACCTGCCCGAACGCGCGCACCGGACCCGCCGCGAGCCGCTCCGCGAGCCTCTGGGCCGCGGCCGCGAGTTCCTCGTCGGGCACCACCTGGTTCACGAGTCCCCAGGCCAGCGCCTCGTCGGCGCCGAGCACGCGGTTGGTGAGGAACATCTCCATCGCCCGCTTGTAGCCGACCGCGCGGGGCAGCAGGAACGAGGTGCTGCCGTCCGGCGTGAGGCCGACGCCGGTGTACGCCGGCGCGAACTTGGCACCCGCCGCCGCGATCGCGAGGTCCGCCATCAGCACCAGGCCGAGGCCGGCACCCGCGGCCGTGCCGTTGACCGCGGCGATCACCGGAGCGTCCATCCGCGTGAAGTGCACGATCGCCGCGTGCAGGTGCGTGGTCAGCTCGCGCAGGTAGCCTTCCACGTCGCCGCCGCTGCCCATCATCCCGCGCAGGTCGCCGCCGAAGCAGAAGTTCTTGCCGGCCCCGGTCAGGATCACGGCACGCACGTCAGGATCCGATTCGACCTTCAGGGCCGCGCCCAGCAGGTCGTGGCCGAACTGCAGGTTCATCGTGTTCGCGACGTCGGGACGCGCGAGCGTGACGCGGGCGATGCCGTTCTCGACGGCGACGGTGACGGTGGAAGCGGGTGCGGTCGGCGTGCTCATGGGCCGTGCGGTGCTCCGGGCAGTGGGTTCGGGAACGGCCGCGCGAGTCGAGCGCGGCCGGCGATTCAGTCGGCGGCGGCCGGCTGGCCGTAGAGTTCGCGCAGCTTCGCCTCGAGGAAGCGCAGGAGGCGCTTGTCGCGCTCGGTTTCCTTGTGCGTGAGGAAACTCACGGCCATGCCTTCCATCACGTAGCGCACGAGGTCGAGCGCGACGTCGAACTGCTCGCCGCGGCCCTGCCACTGCGGGAAGACCTCGCGCGCGGTCCGGTACCACTCGCGCTCGAAGGCCTCCTGCGCGGGCAGCAGGATCGCGGACAGTTCCGAATCCGTGCGGGCCGCGACCGACAGTTCGAAGAATGCGACGTACATCGGGTGGCGCACGTGCGCCCAGTAGGCCTCGACGGACTGGCGCACGAAGTCGCCGTCGGCCGCCGCGGGGCGCTGGACCGCCTTGCGGAAGGCCTTGAGCCGCTTGCCGTGCAGGTAGTCGACCGCGGCGCGCACGATGTCGATCTTGGACGGGAAGTGATGGAGCATGGCGCCGCGCGACAGCCCCGCCTTCTCCGCGATGGCCGTGGTCGTGGTCTGCGCGTAGCCGAGTTCCACGAAGCACTTGATCGCCGCCTCGACGATCAGGTTGCGCGTGGCCGCGCTCTTCTGGGCCTGCCAGCCGGCCGGCTCCTGGGTGGCCGCGACGTCGGCCGATTCGGTGCTCATCTCGCTCGCCTGCATCCCTTCGCCCGGCGCCCTTCTTGACGTCCGGACGAGGGTCCGGACCCGGGGCTGTACGGCTCTGCGCGGCAGGATGGAACCCTGCCCAGAAAAAGTCAAAGATGATTGAAACCGGCAGTGCTGACTGCTAGCGTCGCGCCACTTTCGCCCGGTCCGTCGTGCACTTGCACGGCGCGCGCCGGGCGCTCCACGACGCAAAGGCGGAGGTCGCATGGGACGTGTATCGGGCAAGGTCGCCATCGTCACGGGTGGTGCTTCGGGTCTCGGCCGCGCGGACTGCATCGCGCTGGCGCGCGAAGGCGCGAAGGTGCTGATCACCGACGTCAACGAGGCCGGCGGCACCGCGCTCGCCGCGGAGATCAACGCCGCCCATCCCGGCAGCGCGCACTTCGTGAAGCACGACGTGCGCGACGAGCAGCAGTGGATCGACGTGATCGCCGAAGCGAAGCGGCGCTTCGGCGGCCTGCACGTGCTGGTCAACAACGCGGGCGTCGTCCGCATCGTCACGCCCGAGACGTGCACGCTCGAGGAGTTCCGCTTCCAGAACGCGGTGATGAGCGAGGGAGTGTTCCTCGGCTGCAAGCACGCGATCCCGGCGATGAAGGACAGCGGCGGCGGCTCGATCATCAACATGTCGTCGACCGCGTCGCACCTCGGCTACCCGGTCTACTTCGCCTACTCCGCCGCGAAGGGCGCGGTGCGCGCGATGACCAAGGCGATCGCGGTGCACTGCCAGCAGAACAAGTACAACGTCCGGTGCAACTCGCTGCACCCGGGCGCGATCGAGACGCCGATGGTCGCGAACTCGACCAAGGACCTCGGTCTGCAGATGGAGGTGTGGCAGCAGACGCCGTGGGGTCTCGGCAAGCCCGAGGATGTCGCGAACGTCGTGGTCTTCCTCGCCTCCGACGAGAGCCGGTTCGTCAACGGCGCCGAGATTCTTGTCGATAACGCAGTCACCATCCAGTAGCGGCTTCGCCGCTACTGGATGGCGACTGCTGCACGGAGTCGCCTGCCGGCGCTCCGTGCACGCGAACCCCGGGGCGGCCCGGGGTTCGCTCGCTGAAGGGCGTTCTGCATGCGGCATGGGCGGGTGACGCGTACCGCCCGTCAGTGATGCGGGCCGCGTGACGGGCTCTGCCGAACGTCACGACGGTGGGGTGCGTCGAGCCTGCGAGGCGGGGAGCGCAGGAGCGCCTGCGCTCCGCAGGGTGCGTCCTTTCTCAAGGCAACTCGGCATGGCGCCCTCGTGCCGAGGCGCACGACGTCGCCATGTTCCTCCTCGGCTCCTCTTCGGCGCGCCGGAAGCGCGCAGATCACCGCGGCCTCCGCCGCAGGAACCCGCCCATCGCAGTAGCCCTTCAGGAGCGAAGCGCAGCTCCGCTGCGCTTCGCGGGTCGGGAGCGCCGGCAGGCGACTCCCGACGATCGAACTATTCGTCCGGGGCGATCGCGACCTTGAGGCCGTCGAGAGCTTCGGTGAACTGCACCTGGCAGCTCAGGCGGCTCGTCGGCTTGTAGCCCGACAGTTCCTGCAGCAGTTCCTGCTCGTCGCCCTGCTTCGCCGGCAGCTTGTCCGCGAACGCCGGGTCCACGTAGACGTGGCAGGTGGCGCAGGAGCACATGCCGCCGCAGATCGCCGCGACGCCGTAGTCGAGCTCGCGCAGGGTCTCCATGACCGAAACGCCGACCTTGCCCGCCACGCGGTGTTCCTTGCCGTCGCGGTCCACGATCACGAGCTCTGCCATCCCGGACTCCTGCACGAAACGAAAGGGGTGCTGCGGCGCCGCATGCCGATGCAGCGAGCGCGCGATCTTGCGGGGGGTGCCGCAGCGTTGCAACCCGGGGCGCTCGGCCCGCGCGACGCTCGGCAGGCCGCGGCTCCGAGGATCGCGAGTCTGAACCGGATCGATGCAAAAAAACAGTCATGACTGTTTATCGCCGTGACACCTTCCTATAATCGGGTGACCGCGGTCCTCCGGCCGCGCCCAAGACCCCAAGGAGCAGACGATGGATCTCGGACTTCGCGGCAAGAAAGCGATCGTGACCGGCGCCACCAAGGGCATCGGCCGGGCCATCGTCGAGCTGCTCGCCGCCGAGGGCGCCGACGTCGGCTTCTGCGCGCGCAGCGAGGAGGAAGTCGAGGAGACCGCCAAGTCGTTGCAGGCCAGGGGCGTGAACGTGGTCGGCGGCCCCGTGAACGTGCGCGACGGCGAGGCCTACAAGGCCTGGCTCGAGAAGACCGCGGCCGAACTCGGCGGCTGCGACATCTTCGTGCCGAACGTCAGCGCCGGCGGCGGCATGGATTCCGAGAAGAACTGGTGGAAGAACTTCGAGATCGACGTGCTGCACACCGTGCGCGGCTGCGAGGCGCTGATGGAGCACCTGAAGAAGTCGGGCTCGGGCTCGATCGTGATGATCTCCTCCACCAACGCGATCGAGACCTTCGCGGCGCCGATGGCCTACAACGCGATGAAGGCGGCGCTGATCACCTACGGCAAGCAGCTGTCGCAGTTCGTGGGCCGACACAACGTGCGCGTGAACACCGTCTGCCCCGGCCCGATCTACTTCGAGGGCGGCGCGTGGGAGATGATCAAGAACACGCAGCAGAAGTTCTACGACGCGACGCTGCGCGCGATGCCGAACGGCCGCTTCGGTACGCCGGAGGAGGTAGCGCGCGTGGTCGCGTTCCTGGCGAGCCCCGCAGCGAGCCTCGTGACCGGCGCGAACGTCGTGGCCGACAACGGCTTCACGAAGGGCGTGCGGTTCTAGGCCGATGACCGACCCCGCCGCGCCGGCCGCCGCCTCACCCTCCGCCCCCACCGCCGCGGGCGCTGCCGGCGCGTCCGGCGGCGCGGAGGCCGCGGCCGGTGCGCCGCCCGCGAAGCGCCGCACGCGCGCCTGGTTCGTCTGCGGCGGCAAGTTCCACGACATCGACTACGCTCGCCTCGAACTGCTGAAGCTGCTCGGCGAGCACGACCACGTGCGCACGCGCGTGTCCGAGGACTACTCGGACCTCGACGGCATCGAGCAGTCGGACTTCCTCGTCACCTACACCGTGGACGTGGTGCCGGACGAGGCCCGTGCGCAGCGGCTGCGCGACTGGGTGGCGAGCGGGAGGCGCTGGCTGGCGCTGCACGGCACGAACTCCGTGCTGCGCCTCAACGGCAAGCGCTGGGAGGCGCCGCGCGAACACCGCACGTTCATGGAGACGGTGGGCTCCCAGTTCCTGGCCCACCCGCCGATCGCGCCGTATCGCGTGGAGATCACGCAACCGGAGCACCCGCTGGTGCGCGGGATCGAGCCGTTCGACGCCGACGACGAACTGTATCTTTCCGAACTGCACGGGCCGATCGAGACGCTGCTGCACACCCGCTGGGCCGGCGAGACCCGGCTGTTCACCGACCGCGACTGGACGCAGGACGAGCCGCGGCCGGTGCTGTACCTGAAGCGCGTGGGCGCGGGCGAAGTGCTCTACTTCACGCTCGGGCACGCGCGCGGGCGCTGGGACATGCTGCCGCTGATGGACGAGTACCCCACGCGCGAACTCGGCAGCTGGAAGCAGCCGGCGTTCCACGAGATCCTGCGGCGCGGCCTGCGCTGGGCCGCGCGCATCGACTGAGACGGCGCCGCGACCGCCGCGCCCGAGGACACGACGATGGCGACGAATCCCACCGATCCGATCCTGCCCGCGGGCGAGGCGGGCGCCGAGCCCTCGTTCGAGGCGCGCCTGCTCGAGGTCTCGCGCGCGCCGAAGTTCAGGCCGCTGCGCCGCTGCAAGCCGGAGGAGAGCCCGGTCACGCCGGTCGCGAAGGAGCCGGACCCGGACCTCGGCCACGCGATCATCCCGAAGGAGCGCTACTACTCGAAGGAGTTCATGCGCCTCGAGTGGGAGAAGATCTGGACGAAAGTGTGGCTGCTCGGCGGGCTCGAGAGCGACATCCCCGAGGCCGGCGACTACATCTGCACCGAGATCGGCCCGGAGTCCGTGCTGCTGGTGCGGCAGCAGGACGGCTCGGTGAAGGGCTTCTACAACGTGTGCATGCACCGCGGGAACCGGCTGCGGCCCACCGGCGTGTCCACCGCGAACTCGTTCAAGTGCCAGTACCACCACTGGGAGTACGATCTCGACGGCACGTTCAGGCGCATCCCGGACCTCGACACCTTCCCGCAGGGCGCGCCGAAGTGCCGCGGCATTCCGCAGATCAGGGTCGGGCTCTGGGGCGGCTTCGTCTGGTACACGCTGAACCCCGAGCCGCAGCCGCTCGAGGAGTTCCTGGCGCCGGTGAACCGCCACCTCGACCCGTACAACTTCCACAAGATGGCGATCACGCGCGACGTGACCGTCGAGTGGGACTGCAACTGGAAGACCTCCGTGGACGCCTTCAACGAGACGTACCACGTGCAGGGCATCCACCCTCAGCTGATGTACTACCTGCACGACCTCGACGTGCAGATCGACTGCCTCGGCATCCACAGCCGCTACCTGATCCCGTTCGGCACGCTCAGCCCGCGCATCAAGAAACCGCCGACGATCCCCGAGCCGATCAAGGTGATCATGAAGGCCGCCGGCATGGACCCGGCGGACTACGACGAGCCGATCGAGAACATCCGCCGCGACGTGCAGCGGTGGAAGCGGAAGCACGGCCCGGCGCAGGGCAAGGACTACTCGAAGCTGAACGACGACCAGCTCACCGACGACTACCACTACCTGATCTTCCCGAACGTGTCGGTGAACGTGCACGCGGACGACCTGATGCTGTTCCGCCAGCGCCCCCACCCGACCGATCCGGACAAGATGTACTACGACGTCTGGACCCTCGACCTCGTGCCGGACGGCCACGAGCGGCCGCCGCGCCCGAAGCACCAGCACTTCAGGTACGGCGACAAGTCGATCGGCCTCGTGCTCGACCAGGACGCGCAGAACCTGCCGGGCGTGCAGGCCGGCATGCACTCGCGCGCGTTCGAGGGCCTGTGGATCGGTTCGCAGGAGCTGCGGATCCGGCACTTCCACAAGGTGATCGACGACTTCGTGTACGGGCCCGGGCAGAAGCCCGAGGGCGCGCTCTGAGGCCGTGACTCCCGCCGCGCTCGCGCCATTCCGGCTCGGGAACGTCGAACTGCGCAACCGGATCGTGCGCACCGCGCACGGCACGAATCTCGGTCGCGGCGAGCTGAATGAAGCGCTGATCGCGTACCACGAGTCGCGGGCTCGCGGCGGCGTCGCGCTGACGGTGCTCGAGGCCACCGGCGTCCACCCGTCCTGCCCGATGACGCTGAACGCGTGGGACGATGCGATCGTGCCGCGCTACCGCGAGCTCGCGACCCGGCTGCACGCGCACGGCATGCGCGTGTTCAGCCAGCTGAACCACCTCGGCCTGGACGGCCACGCACGCGGTGCGCGGCCCTGGTCCGCGTCGGCGCTCGTCGCACCGTGGTCGGGGCTGCGCGCGGTCGCGATGGACGCGACGCAGATCGACGCGGTCGTCGATGGCTTCGCGCAGGCCGCGCGTCGCGCCCGCGAAGGAGGCCTGGACGGCCTCGAGGTGCACTGCGCGCACGGCCACCTGCTGCAGCAGTTCCTCTCTCCGCTCACGAACCGGCGCGACGACGAGTACGGCGGCGACGACGAGCGCCGGCGGCGCTTCGTCGAGCGCGTGCTGCGCGCGTGCCGCGCGGCGGTCGGCACCGACTTCGTGCTCGGCATCCGCGTCGGGCCACAGCCCACGCCGGGGGGCCTCGACGTCGCATCGCAGGTGGCGCTGGTGCGCTGGCTCGAGGCGGAGCACCTCGTGGACTACGTCAGCGTGTCGCGCGGCGATCTCCGGCGGCCGGACGAGATCATCGGCGCGATGCACGAGCCGGCCGGCTACGAGCTTGCCGACGCTCGACCGATCACCGCAGCCACGCGGCTGCCGACGATGGTGGCGGGCCGCATCCGCACGGTCGCCGAAGCGAGCGAGGTGGTCGGCAGCGGGATCGCGGATCTCGTCGGCATGACGCGCGCGCACATCGCGGACCCGGACCTGATCGCGAAGACGCTCGCCGGACGCGCGCACGAGGTGCGCCCGTGCATCGCCTGCAACCAGGGCTGCGTGGGCGGCCTCGCGCGCGGACGGCTCGGCTGTTCGGTCAATCCACTCGCGGGACGCGAGACGGAGTTCGCAACCGCGGCGCCGTCGCGAGCCGAGACGAGTGCGACCGAGGCTCGGTCAGCGCCTGCACGGCGCGACGCCCGTCCGCGCGCGGCCAGCCCGGTACTGGTCGCCGGCGGCGGGCCGGCCGGCCTCGAGGCGGCGCGGACTCTCGCGGAGCGCGGGGTGCGCGTAGTCCTCGCCGAGGCCGGCCCCGAGCTGGGCGGCGCGCTGCAGCTCGCGCGCCGCGCGCCGCGCCACGCGGCGATCGGCGAGATCGCGGACTGGCTGGCGCGCGAGGTGCACCGGCTCGGCGTCGAGGTCCACACCGGCACTCCCGCGACGCCGGCGTTCGCGCGGGAGCTCGGCGCCACGCGCGTGATCGTCGCGGTCGGCGGCCGCGCCGCACCGCCGCTCGAGCAGCGGCACCGGCCGGGCGCGGACCAGCGCGGCGCGACGGACGCCGTGCCGGTGATCGGCGCGCGCGACCTGCTGCGTGCCCCGCCCGCGCGGCTGCCGCGACGCGCCGTGGTGCTCGACGAACTCGGCACCTACGAGGCGATCGGCGCGGCGGAATGGCTGCTCGAGCACGGCGTCGCGGTCTGCTTCGTCACGCCGCTGCGGACGATCGGGCCGCGGCTCGAAGCCGCACTGGTGGTCGGCCCCGCGCTGGAGCGGCTGCGGTGCGGCACGTTCGCGCTGCAGGCGCGCGCGCAGGTGCTGGGCGTGGACGCGCACGGTGCGCGGCTCGCCTGGCTGGAAGGCGGACAACCCTGGCACGAGCCGGCCGAACTCGTGGTCGGCGCGGTGACCGCGCTACCGGCGGATGATCTCGTACGGGCTTTCGAGCTCGGCAGCTGCCGGGCGATCGCGGTCGGCGACGCCCGGCATCCCGGTACGCTGGAAGAGGCGATCCGGAGTGCGCACGAGATCGCCGCGCGACTCTGAGCGACCGCGCCGACGCAGCGCGGCGCCGAGGTTCACCGCGAGCACCAGTGCGAACGTGACGAGCGCCACCCAGTCGAGCCAGCCGGTGTCCATGTCGGTCGCCGTTGCGAGACCCGCGGCAACCGTACCCACGCGACGTCCCGGCCGCCAAGAACCAGCCGTCATGGAGCCATGACGACGCGTGGCGATGCTGGCGGCCAGGCCCTGCGTCAGTGCCCTCCGAGCCCCGCCTTCGCGGGCGCCCACGTGCGCGTCGGCGCCGCCGGGCGTCCGAATGCCCGCTGCGCCGGTGCTGCGGAAGGCGTCGATTCCCGACACTGCGGAGCCCGGGCGGCGTTCGCCCGCCACCGCAGGATGCAGGTCATGGACAACTCGACGGCCGGCGCGCTCCTCTGTATCTGGCTGCTGGGCGCACCGCTGATCTTCGCGATCGTCTCGAAGTTCACCGGGCGCTGAGCGCGCGATCGCACCGGCGCCGGAGCGGGGCGGCGAGGAGTGGTGGCGGCGTGCGGCTGGTCAGGCGTCCGGGCGCGTCCAGCACCAGGCGAGCACCGGGACCGCGATCGCCGCGGGCAGCCACTGCACCGGGCCGTCCGTGAAGGCGAGCGCGGTGAGCGTGCCGATCCCCATCAAGCCGGTCGCGAGCCACTTGCCGCGCCGGGGGATGGCACCCCTCGTCCGCCACGCACGGATGTGCGGCCCGAAGCGCGGGTCTTCGAGCAACCGCCGCTCCCAGGCCGGGTTCGAGCGCGCGAAGCAGAACGCCGCCAGCAGCATCAGCGGCACCGTCGGGATCAGCGGCAGGAGGATCCCCACGAACCCGGTAGCGAACGACAACACTCCGAGGGCGAGGTAGAGCGGTCGGGTCATCGGCTACCGGGCGGTCATGGACGCCACCGCAGTGTTCCCGATGCGGCCCGCGGGCGCCACCCCGGCGCCGCGCACCCGGAATGTCGGCCGTGTTGCCGAGCGGGATCGGCACCGCCACGTCCCAGAACGACGCGGTCGAGGCGCTGCGGCGCCGGGTGCTGCCACCGACGATGCACCTCGACGTGCCGGACCCGGACTGCGACCTCGACTACGTCGCCGGGCGGGCGCGCGAGGTAGCGCCGTTCGCCGCCGCGGCCTCGAACTCGTTCGCGTTCGGCGGCACGAACGCGGTGCTCGTCGCGACTCGCGCGACGCTCGGTCCGGCGGTGCCGGGACCGACATAAAAAAATCAAACCTGCCGGTTTCCGGCACGATTGCTTGTTTTTCCCCGGTCCCGTACAGTGAGTGAAACGATCGTTCGGGTCCCGCCCGCCGCTGCGCGCGACCGTCACCGGGACCCGGACCCCGACCGCAGGAGTCCCCGCCTTGGCTACCGCGCCCGCCTCCAGCGCGCCGCACGCACCGCTCGCGCGCGAGCAGTTGCTCCGCGCGTACCGCACGATGAAGACGATCCGCGAGTTCGAGGAGCGTCTGCACGTCGAGATCCAGACCGGCGAGATCCCCGGCTTCACGCACCTCTACGCGGGCCAGGAAGCGGTCGCGGTCGGCGTCTGCGAGCACCTCTCCGACCGGGACTACATCGTCAGCACGCACCGCGGCCACGGGCACTGCCTCGCCAAGGGCTGCGACGTGCAGGGCATGATGTACGAGATCTACGGCCGCGCCGCCGGCCTTTGCAAGGGCAAGGGCGGCTCGATGCACATCGCCGACGTGACGAAGGGCATGCTCGGCGCGAACGCGATCGTCGGCGGCGGTCCGCCGCTCGCGGTCGGCGCGGCGATCGCCTGCCGCAACCGCAAGGACGGCACCGTGTCGGTGGCGTTCGGCGGCGACGGCAGCGCGAATCAGGGCACCGTGTTCGAGGCGATGAACATGGCCGTGGTGCTGAAGGTGCCGGCGCTGTTCGTGTTCGAGAACAACGGCTACAGCGAGCACACCGGCGCGGACTACGCGGTCGGCTCGAAGGACATCGCGGGCCGCGCGCGCGGCTTCGGGATGCCCGCCGAGAAGTGCGACGGCTCGGATTTCTTCGCGGTGTACGAGGCCTTCGGGCGCCTGTGCGCGCACGCGCGCGCGGGCGGCGGGCCCGCGACGCTCGAGCCCGTGATCACGCGCTACTACGGCCACTTCGAGGGCGACCCGCAGCTCTACCGCGCGAAGGACGAGGTCAAGCGCCTGCGCGAGACGATGGACTGCCTGAAGAAGTTCCGCGCGCGCGTCGAAGGCGAAGGCTGGCTGAAGGCCTCCGACCTGGACCCGATCGACGAGCAGGTGCTCGCGCAGATCGACGTCGCGGTGAAGAGCGCGCGCAGCGCGCCACCCGCGCCCGAGTCCGAAGTGACCACCGACGTCTACGCGACTTACTGAGCGACGGCCGCCCGCCGCTCCCGCCCCGAATCACGAGGTCCGAGAGTTCCCATGGCCCAGATGACGATGCGCGACGCGATCAACGCCGCGCTGCACCTCGAGATGGCCCGCGACCCGCGCGTGATCGTCCTCGGCGAGGACGTCTCCGGCGGCGCCGGCGGCACGTCAGGCAACCGCGAGGCCTCCGGCGGCATCTTCGGTGTCACGAAGGGGCTGTGGCCCCTGTACGGCGACGAGCGCGTGATCGACACGCCGATCTCCGAGTCCGCGATCGTCGGCGCCGCCGCCGGCGCCGCGCTCGCCGGCCTGCGCCCGGTCGCGGAGCTGATGTTCGCCGACTTCGTCGGCGTGTGCATGGACCAGATCTTCAACCAGGCGGCGAAGTTCCGGTACATGTTCGGCGGCAAGAGCTCGTGCCCGGTCGTTATCCGCGCCGCGATGGGCGCGGGCATGAACATGGGCGCGCAGCACTCGCAGACCATCTACCCGTTCATCACCGCGGTGCCCGGCATCAAGGTAGTGGTGCCGTCGAACGCCTACGATGCGAAGGGCCTGATGCTGCAGGCGCTGCGCGACGACGACCCGGTGATGTTCTTCGAGCACAAGGCGCTGTACCCGCGCAAGGGCGAGGTGCCGGACGGCGACTACACGATCCCGTTCGGCGAGGCGGCGCTCGTGCGCGAGGGCGAGCACGTCACCGTCGTCGCGCTCGCGCGCATGGTGCCGTTCGCGGAGAAGGCGATCGACCTGCTCGCGAAGGAAGGCATCACCTGCGACCTGATCGACCCGCGCACCACCTCCCCGCTCGACGAGGAGACGATCCTCGAGAGCGTCGAGAACACCGGTCGGCTGGTGGTCGTGGACGAGTCGCCGCCGCGCTGCAGCGTGGCCTCCGACATCGCCGGCATCGTCGCCTCGAAGGGCTTCCACGCGCTGAAGGCGCCGATCGTGCAGGTCACCGCCCCGCACGCGCCGGTGCCGTTCGCGCGCGAGCTCGAGCGTGCGTACGTGCCGGGGCCGCAGAAGATCGAGACGGCCATCCGCCAGGTATTGAAGGACTGAGAAGCAAGCACATGAGCCACCGCATCTTCGCCATCACGATGCCCAAGTGGGGCATCGAAATGCAGGAAGGGACGATCACGGACTGGCACGCCGCGCCAGGCGCGACGCTCGGCAAGGGCGACCCCCTCCTCGACGTCGAGACCGAGAAGATCGTCAACTCGGTGGAGGCGCCGATCGCCGGCACGCTGCGGCGGATCGTCGCGGACAAGGGCGCGACCGAGAAGGTCGGCGCGCTGATCGGCGTGTTCGCGGAAGCCGACGTCACCGACGCCGAGATCGACGCGTTCGTCACGGGCTTCCAGCCGGCGGACACGAGCTTCGAGCCGGACGCGGGCACCTCCGAGGCCGCGGTCGCGGCGCCCTCGGTGCCGGCGAGCACCGGCCCGGCCCCGACGCCGGCGGATTCAGGCAGTGACGGCGAGGCGCGCGTCAGCCCGATCGCGCGGCGCGTCGCCGAGCGGCTCGGCGTGGACGTCACGAAGGTCAAGGGCACCGGCCGCAACGGCCGGGTGTCGAAGGAGGACGTCGAGGCCTACGCGGCCGCGCACGGCCTCGGCGGTGCGGCCGGCACGGGCGCAGCACCGGGTGCGGCGGCGACCGGCGCCCCGGCCGCGACCGGCGCGGCGGGTCCGGCGAACGAGCCCGCGCGCAGGAAGATGACCTCGATGCGCGCGACGATCGCGCGCCGCCTGCTCGAGTCGAAGCAGGGCATCCCGCACTACCGGCTCGCGATCGACGCCGACCTGACCGCCCTGCTCGCGCACCGCGCGCGCCTCAACGCGGCCGGCGGCACGAAGGTGTCCGTGAACGACCTGCTGGTGCGCGCCTGCGCCCTCGCGCTCGTGAAGCACCCGACCGTGAACGCGCAGCTGCACGGCGACGAGGTGCACGAGTTCCCGCACGCGGACGTCTGCGTCGCGGTCGCGACCGAGAACGGCCTGACGACGCCCGTCGTGCGCGCGGCGGACACGAAGACGGCGGCGCAGGTCGCCGCCGAGGTCGCCGACCTCGCCGAGCGCGCACGCACCGGCAAGCTGGTCCGCGAGGAGATCACCGGCGGAACGTTCACGATCTCGAACCTCGGCATGTTCGGCGTGGACCGGTTCGACGCGATCGTCAATCCGCCGCAGGTGGCGATCCTCGCGGTCGGCGCGGGCGCCGACCGGGTGATCACGAAGAACGGCCAGCCGACGGTCGCGAAGGTGGCGACGCTGACGCTGTCGTGCGATCACCGGGTCGTCGACGGCGCGGTCGGCGCGCAGTTCCTCGCGACGCTGCGCGCGCTGCTCGACGCGCCGGAGGCGCTGTGATGCGCCGCGGGGCGCTGCTCGCGATCGCCGCGGCGGCGATCGCGTGGTTCGTACCGGCGGCCTTCGCCGCCGAGCCGGCCGCCGCGCACCCGGGCGCTCGCGTGTACGCGCAGCACTGCGCGAGCTGCCACGAGGGCGGCGTACCCAAGTCGCCGCACAAGATGTTCCTGCAGCTGATGGCCACCGACGCCATCCACGACGCGCTCACGGTCGGCGTCATGCAGGCGCAGGCGGCGGCGCTGTCCGCGGAGCAGCGCCAGGCGGTGGCGGAATACCTCACGGGCACGCCGCTCGCCGAGGCCCGCAACCGCCCGCCGCTCGCGCGCTGCACGGGCGCCGCCGCGGAGTTCGACCTGCGCGACTCGCCCGCCAAGGCGGGCTGGGGCATGGACGGCGACAACTCGCGCTTCATCCCGACCGACGTCGCGGGGCTCGGCGCCGCCGACGTGCCGCGGCTGCAGCTGCGCTGGGCGTTCGCGTTCCCGCAGGCGCAGCGCGTGCGCTCCCAGCCGCTGGTCGCGCTCGGTGCGGTCTACGTCGGCAGCCAGAACGGCACCGTGTACGCGCTCGACGCGGCCACCGGCTGCGTGCGCTGGGAGTTCCGCGCCAGCGCGGAGGTCCGCACGGGGCTCGTGATGGCGACGTGGCCCGCCGGCGAGGCGCCCGGCGAGCGACCGCTGCTGCACTTCGGCGACCTGATGGCGCGCGTGTACGCGGTCGACGCGCGCACCGGCGAGCTCGTCTGGAGCGTCAAGGCCGACGATCACCCGAATGCGACCGTCACCGCGACGCCGGCGCTGCACGACGGCCGCCTCTACGTCGCGGTGTCCTCGCTAGAGGTCAGCACCGCCGCCGACCCGAAGTATCCCTGCTGCTCGTTCCGCGGCTCGATCCTCGCGCTGGACGCCGCGACCGGCGCGACCGCGTGGAAGAGCTACACGATTCCCGAGGCGCCGCGCGAAGTCGGCCGCACGCGCGTCGGCACGCCGATCCTCGCGCCGTCCGGCGCGCCGATCTGGAACACGCCGGTGGTCGACGCGCGACGCGGGCTGCTGTACGCCGGCACGGGCGAGAACTACTCGTCGCCCGCCGGCCCGACCAGCGACGCGCTGCTCGCGTTCCGGCTCGCCGACGGCGCGCTGGTCTGGGCGCGGCAGAAGACCGCGGGCGACGCCTGGAACGTCGCGTGCATGCTGCCCGACAACCCGAACTGCCCGGTCGAGGACGGCCCGGACTACGACTTCGGCGCGGCCACGATCCACGCGCGGCTCGGCGAGCGCAGCCTGCTGCTGGCCGGCCAGAAATCGGGCGAGGTGTTCGCGCTCGACCTCGACCGCGGCGGCGAGCCGGTTTGGCGGCGCAAGGTGGGCCGCGGCGGCATCCAGGGCGGCGTGCACTTCGGCATGGCGCTCGGCGGGGACCGGCTGTTCGTGCCGATCTCCGACAAGGACATGGCGGCGCGGGTCTACGAGCAGCCGGCACGTCCCGGTCTCTACGCGCTCGACGCGCTCACGGGTCGCCTGCTGTGGGAGAGTCCGGCGAACGACGTCTGCGGCGGGCGCCCGTTCTGCTCGCCCGGCATCGGCCAGGCGATCACCACGATCCCGGGCGTGGTGTTCGCCGGGCACATGGACGGGCGGCTGCGCGCGTACGCGGCGGACACCGGTCGCGTGCTCTGGGAGACGGACACCACGCGTGAGGTGTCCGCCGTGAACGGCATGCGCGCCCGCGGCGGCTCGTTCGGCGGCGGGGCCGGGCCGGTGGTGCGGCGCGGCCTGCTGCTCGCCAGTTCCGGCTACGGCATCTACGAGCACATGGCGGGCAACGTGCTGCTCGCGTACTCGGTGGGCACGCCGGCGGCGAGCACGGCAGCCACGGCCGGCGCGGCGACCCCGGTCGGCACGACGAGCTCTGCGACCGCACCGGCGGCCGCGCCCGGGTCCTCCGCCGCGCCTTGACGACGACCTCCGCGGCCATACTGGCCGCGGAGGTCCAGGGTGCGCGTACTCGTCACCGGCGCGTACCGATTCGTCGGCCGCCACGTCGTCGCGGCCCCGCTCGCGCGCGGCCACGCGGTCGTCGCGACCGTCCCAGCCGCTCGCGCTCGCGCGGGCGTGCGTCGCGGCCGGCGTCGGGTCGCACCCGCCGACAGCTTCGGCGGACCCTACTGCGCGGTGTACCCGCCGTCCACGACCAGCTCCGAGCCGGTCATGAAGCGCGACTGGTCCGAGGCCAGGAACACGATCGCGTCCGCGATCTCGTCCGCGTCCGCCATGTGCCCGATCGGGTGGGCCCGCGCGATCGCCGCGCGCGCCTCGTCGGGCGACGGCGCGAAACCGACCTCGCCTAGCTCCTTGAGGCACTGCGCGGCGAACGCGGTGTCCACCGTGCCGGGGTGGATCGAGTTGACGCGGACCTTGAGGCCGAGCGCCGAGTACTCGAGCGCCTGCGCCTTGGTGTAGAGCCGCACCGCGCCCTTCGAGGCGCAGTACGCGGTCTGGAACGCGACGCCGATCAGGCCACAGATCGAGGACATGTTTACGATCGAGGCGTGACGGCCGCGCCGCTCCGCTTCGGCGTGCAGGTCGCGCGCGAACGCGCGCGAGCCCAGGTACATGCCCTTGACGTTGACGGCGAAGATCCGGTCCCACTCGTCCGGCGTGGTCGCGAACGAGTCCTTCACGACGTCGATGCCGGCGTTGTTGACGAGCACCAGCGGTGCGCCGTGCTCGGCCAGCACGTGCTCGCGGAGCGCGTTCCACGCCGCCTCGCTGGCGACGTCGAGGTCGCGGTAGGTGGCCTCGAGGCCCTCCCCGCGCAGCGCCTGCGCGAACGCCTCGCCGCGCTCCCGGGTGACGTCCGTGATCACCACGCGATAGCCCGCGCGGCCGAGCTGCCGGCACGTCGCCGAACCGATGCCACCCGCACCGCCGGTGATGATCGCGACCGGCTTTCCGCTTGCTGCACTCATCCCCGCTCCTCCGTCGTCGATGTTCGTGGCCGCACCGGCGGCCGCGGCCTCACGCCCGTCCGCTGCTCCGCCTCACCGGCCGACCGCACCGGCCGGCGCCGCCGCGGGCGCCTTCGCCGCGGCCAGCGATTCGCGCGCCCGCGCGCGCAGGTAGTGCCGCAGCGTCTCGAGGTCGGCCGGCGTCAGCTCCTCGAAGCGCGGCATGTTCCGCGACATCATCGAGCCCTGCCGCACCACCGAGTCGAACGCCTCGGCCGACAGCGCCACCGCGGACGCGCGCAGGTCCGGCGCGTAGCCGGCAGCGACGGCGGCGAGTCCGTGGCAGCCGACGCAGCGACCGGCGTACAGCTGCGCGCCCGCCTCGGCCTTGGCCGCGTCGACGACGAACGCGGGGTCGTCGATCGGCACTTCGCGTCCCGGCGGCGGCGTGGGCGGCAGCTGCGCCTTGCCGTCGAGCACGAAGGTCAGCAGGCGGTGCGGGTGACGCCGCGCCACCCAGCCGTGCTGCGCCGTCAGCGAGCCGAGGTACGCGGGACCCGCGGCGCCCCAGCCGGCGACGACGGAGACGTGCTGGCGGCCGTTCACGCTGTAGGTGATCGGCGCGCCGCTGATGCCCATCTTCGCGTCGAAGCTCCAGAGCTTCTTCCCGGTCTCCGCGTCGTAGGCGTTGAACGCGCCGTCGGCCTGCCCCTGGAACACGAGCCGGCCCGCGGTCGTCATCGTGCCGCCGTTCCAGAAGCCGGGCGTCGGCGCGCGCCAGCGCTCGCGCTGCGCGAGCGGGTCCCACGCGACCAGCGCGCTCGTGCCAGCGTTCTCGGGCGCGTCGGACGTGCCGCCGTCGATGCCGGTGTTCAGCTGGTTCGGCACCGGGCGCCAGGTCGCGCGGTCGAAGCTCGCGTCGCCGAACAGGCCCGGCATCTCGAGGGTCGGGATGTAGACGAGCCCGGTCCAGCGGTTCCACGACATCGGGTGCCAGTTGTGCGCGCCGATCGTCGACGGCCAGACCAGCGTCGGCCCCGACTCGTAGCGCGCGCCGGGCACCTCGACCGGCCGGCCGGTAGCGAGGTCGACGTGCGAAGCCCAGGTGACCTTGCCGAACTTCTCCGCCGACAGCAGCTTCCCGGTGTCGCGGTCGATCACGTAGAAGAAGCCGTTCTTCGGCGCGTGCAGCAGCACGCGGCGCTCCCTGCCGTCGATCTCGACGCGCGCGAGCGCGATGTCCATCGCGCTGTTGTAGTCCCACGTCTCGCCCGGCACGGTCTGGTAGTGCCAGACGTACTCGCCGGTCTTCGCGTCGAGCGCGACGATCGAGCAGAGGAACAGGTTGTCGCCGCCGTCGGGACTGCGCAGCCGCTGGTTCCACGGCGCGCCGTTGCCGGTGCCGATGTAGACGCGGTCGAGTTCCGGGTCGTAGGTGATCGCGTTCCACACCTGCCCGCCGCCGCCCCGCGCCCACCAGTCGCCGGTCCACGTCTTCGCCGCCATCTCCATCGCGGCGTTCTCGAAGCCGTCCGCGGGATTGCCGGGGATCACGTGCCAGCGCCAGCGCTGCGCGCCCGTCTTCGCGTCGTAGGCGGTGACGTAGCCGCGGCTGGGCCCCCACTCGGACCCGCCGTTGCCGATGATCACGAGCCCGCCGAACACGCGCGGCGCGCCGGTGATCGTCATCGCGTCGGTAGGCGCGACCGTGAGCGTGCTCCAGACCGGCTCGCCGGTCTTCGCGTCGAGCGCGATCAGCCGGCCGTCCGTCGTGCCGACGTAGAGCTTGCCGTCCCAGTACGCGAGCCCGCGCGGGCCCCAGGTCTTGCGCAGCTTGCGGCCCGCGACCTTCCAAACCTCGGGGTCGTACCGCCACAGCAGCCGGCCGCTGCGAGCGTCGACCGCGTGCACGAGACTCTGGCCGGCGGTGAGGTATATCACCCCGTCCACCGCGAGCGGCACCGTCGCGCCGTTCTGCACGTCCGCGAGGTCGAGCGACCACGCGAGCCCGAGGCGCGCGACGTTGCCGCGGTCGATCTGGTCGAGCGGACTCGAATGCGTGCCCTCGTGGGTACGGCCGAACGCCACCCAGTTGCGGCCGTCCGCCTCGCTGGTCGGGAAGCGCGGATCGAGCGCGCCCGCGGCGCCGATCGACCCGCCGGCCGCACCCGCCGCCCCGGCGGCCGTCGCCGGCCCGGCCGGCAGCGCCGCGAGTCCCCCGGCGAGCACCAGCACGCCGGCCGTCCCACCGACGAGCGCGCTCGCGCGCTCGAGCCACTTCGTCATGCTCCGCTCCTCGAAACGAAACGGGGGACCGGCACGCCGTGCCGGTCCCCCGCGGTGTCGCCTATGCGCCGGACCTCACTTGAAGTTGAAGTTCAGAGTCACGCCGAACGAGCGCGGCGGCCCGTAGTTGGTGAAGTTCCACAGCCCCGCCACCGGCAGCGCCGCGACGCGGTAGACCTCGTCCGACAGGTTCGCGCCGTAGAGGGTCGCGGACCAGCGGTCGTTCGGGTCGTGGTAGGTCACCGAGGCACCGAGCAGCGTGCGCTCCTCCATCTGCGTGTTCAGGCCGTTGAACACGTCGGTCTCGGCCTCCGCCTGATGGTTCACGTCGGCCTGCCACGTCAGGCGCGAGCCCGCCGCCAGCGCCATGTCGTAGGCGAGCGTCACGCCGGCCTTGAGCTCCGGCGAGAACGGCACGTCGAAGCGCGTCAGGTCGACCGGCTGGTTCGTGCCGCGCAGGTCCGGCAGCACCGAGCCCGAGCCGTAGCTGTGGTCGAGCCAGTTGACGCTGAGCCCGATGCGCAGGTTGTCGGTCGGCACCCAGGTCGCCTCGACGTCGACGCCGGTCGCCTCGGAGGTGCCGGTGTTGACCGTCACGGTCTCCTGCTGGCTCGAGCCGTCCGCCGACTGGTACACGGCGACGACCGCGCGCTGCAGGTTGTCGTACTCGGTGTAGTACGCCGCGACGTTCAGGCGCAGCCGGTTGTCGAACAGGTCGGCCTTGTAACCGAGCTCGATGTTGGTGTTGGTCTCGGGGTCGTACGCGCAGCGCGACACCGTGGCGCAGGTCTCGGAGAAGCCGCCCGACAGGAAGCCCGTCGCGTAGCTCAGGTACCAGAGCTGGCCGTCCACCGGCTTGTAGTCGAGCACGGCGCGCCACGTCACCTCGTTCCACGAGTCGCTCGTCAGCACGTCCGTGCCGAAGCTGGAGCGCGGCAGCGGCTCCGAGCGGCCGTCCCACTGCTTCGGCAGGATGCCGGCTCGCGAGATGTTCTGCGAGCGCACGTCGCGGCAGACGCCGTTGACGGTGCGCCGATCCTGCGCGGGCGTGAACGAGTTGCAGAGGCCGCCGCCGTCGACCAGCCGGTCGAAGTCCTTCTCGTCCTTGCTGAAGCGCACGCCGGCCGTGAGCGTGAACTTGTCCGTGAGGTCGTAGTTGCCGTCCCAGTAGACCGCGTACTCCTTGCGGTTCTGCTTGGTGGTCTGCAGCTGGTAGTCCTGGAACACGCTCGTGTCGAGGTTCACGCGCCCGTCGGGGCGCAGCGCGGTGCCCGTCGTCGAGTTGATCGACGGGATCAGGCCGACGAGGCCGACCTGGAAGAACGCGCGGAAGTTGAACGTGTCTTGGAAGTAGTTCGCGCCGGTCACGAAGTTGAACGGCCCGTCGAAGTCCGACGCGAAGCGCAGTTCCTGCTGGAACGTGAAGCGCTCGGTGTTGCGCGTCGAGTCGAACAGCGTCAGGAAGGCCTCGCCCGTGTAGGTGCTCGGCAGCCGCTGCTGCTCCTGGCGGTAGCCGGTGATCGACTTGATCTCGCCGGCCGCGAGCGACAGCGTCTGCGTCAGGTACAGGCCCTCGGTGTCGACCTTGTGGCCCTGGTCCATCTTGATGTCGGCGTTGCCGGTGATCGCCGTGCTGAACACGTCGCGCTGGCGGGCGAGCTGGATGCCCGGGAAGCCGAGCGCCGTCAGCAGGTCGGTCGCCGTGCTCTCGTTGACGCCCGGCGGGCTGTCGGAACGGTCGCGCACGACCTCGCCGATCAGGTAGGCGGAGTACGAGTCGTTCGGCTGCCACAGCAGCTTCGCCTTCGAGGCGATCACGTCCTTGCCGCCGAGCCGGCCGCCGGTGCCGCGGTTGTTGAGGTCGATGCCGGCCGGCGGCAGCGTGCCCGCGGGGATGCCGAAGGCGCCCCAGATCGGCACGTTGCGCGGATAGGTCGCGGTGGCCTTGTCGTTCGTGTAGTAGCCCTGGTCGGTGTCGTAGATCGCGGCGACGCGCAGCGCGAGCGTCTCGCCGAGCGGCACGTTGATCGCGGCCTTGACGCTCGCGTTGTCCGCGCCGTTCCTGTACTGGCCGTAGGAGAACTGCGTCTCCGCGCCGTACTCGCCGAGCTCCGGTCGCTTCGAGGTCACCGCGATCACGCCGCCGGTCGTGTTCTTGCCGAACAGCGTGCCCTGCGGGCCGCGGTAGACCTCGATCTGCTGCGTGTCGAACAGCGTCAGGAACTGCGAGGTCACGTGGCTCAGCACGAACTCGTCCATCAGGAAGCTGACGGGCGCGTCCTGCGTGACCAGGATGATGTTGGTGCCGGTGCCGCGCATGCCGCCGCCGGTGGCGTTGAAGCCGGCGGGGTTCGACAGCACGAGGCCGGGCGCGAGGTTCGCGAGGGCGCGGACGTCGTTGATCGGCGAGCGCTGGAGGTCGGCGGCACTGATCGCGGAGATCGCGATCGGCACGTCCTGGGAGGCTTCCTGGCGCTTCGTGCCGGTGACGATCACTTCCTCGAGCGCGCCCACGGACGCGGGCTGCGAGCCACCCGTTTCGGCCGCGAGCGCGGTCCCCGAGAGCGCCGTCGCCACGGCGACGGCGAGCAACCGGCTGCGGGTCGACGCGAGGTTTCTACTATTCATTCAAATTCCCCCTCTGCTGACAGTCTTGCGGCGCGCGGGCGCCGCGGATGCGATGCGGATGCGGTGCGTCGGCGCTAGGCGGTCCCGGTCCTGACCGTGACGGCCTGCAGCGACTCGCCGGCGACGAGGCGCTCCAGGAACTCGGCGTCGAGCACGAAATCGATGCGACCGTCGGGGCCCGGATAGGCGACCGCGCCGCGGCCGAGGAACAGGTACTCCGTGAGCTCGTCGGCACGGGCCTCGCCGTGCACCTCGAACGTGGCCTCGTAGCCGTACGTGCCGGCCGGCGCGGACCCCACGTCGTACTTGAGTTCGCCCTTCGTGACGAAGAACTCGCCGGGGCTGAGGTGGCGGTGCAGCACGATGCGCGAGCCCGGCTGCATCCGCACGTAGAGCGCCCATTCGCCGGTGACGCGCGACAGGCGCAGCACCTGGATCTCGATGCCGTCGCCGAGCGCGTGCCACTTCGCGGCGCGCGTGTCGGCGAGCACCGGTCCGTCGTCGCCCAGTCGCGTGGCCACTTTCGCCTTCGACATCGGCCGCCCCCTCATGCCCCGACAATCGGGTCCGTTCGATCGTTGTTGTTGTGCATCGACCTTAGCGACGTGCGCCGCAAAAAGTCAAACATGACTGTTTTTTTGTTATCCTCGAAACCAGCCCGGCGGCCGTGCGTGCAGTGCAACAAAGCGCTGCGCGCCCGCGGGTTGCCGCGTGCTTCGAGGGGGTTCAAGCATGACGAGCCTGTTCCGTTTAGCGGCCTGCGCGGCCGCGTGGACTGCTGCCCTCGCCGTGGCGCACGCGCGCGACGCCGGGGCGGCGCAACCGGCGCCGACGGGCGCGGCGGTCGCAGCCGCTGCGCCTGCGACACCGGCGGCTGCCGCGAGCGCCCCGTCGCCTGCGGATCTGTACCGCCAGCACTGCGCGGCGTGCCACGAAGGCGGCGTACCGCGCGCGCCGCACTCCGTGAAGTTCCAGATGATGGGCCCGGCGGCGATCCTCACCTCGCTCGAGAGCGGCGTGATGAAGGCGCAGGGTGAAGCTCTCTCGCCGGCGGAGCGTCGAGCGCTCGCCGAGTTCCTCGGCGGTGCCGCGTTGCCGACCGTCACTGCGGCACAGATGCCCCGCTGCGACGCGGCGCGCTCCCGCTTCGACGTCGACCGCCCGCCGCCGCTTGCAGGCTGGGGGCTGACCCCGCAGAGCACTCGCTTCGTCGACGCGCGCAGTGCGGGGCTCGCAGCCCCGGACGTGCCGCGGCTCGCGCTCAAGTGGGCGTTCGCCTTTCCCGGTGCCACGCGCGCGCGCTCGCAGCCGACCGTCGGCGGCGGCGCGCTCTACGTCGGCAGCCAGGACGGCACCGTCTACGCGCTCGACTTCGCCACCGGCTGCGTGCGGTGGAGCTTCACCGCGGCCGCCGAAGTGCGCGTCAGCCCGACGCTCGAGCCGTGGCGCGCCGGCGACCGCGGCGCGCAGCCACGGCTGTGGTTCGGCGACTTCGACGGCAATGCCTACGCGCTCGACGCCCGCACCGGGCGGCTGCTCTGGAAGACGCACGTCGACGAGCACCCGCACCTGACGATCACGGGCTCGCCGCGCTACCACGACGGGCGACTGTACGTGCCGATGTCGTCGCGCGAGTGGGCGGCCGCGGCCGATCCCGCGTACGAGTGCTGCTCGTTCCGCGGCGGGGTCGTCGCGCTCGACGCGCGCACCGGCGCCGTCGCGTGGCGTTCCTACACGATTCCCGAGGCGCCGCGCGCGACCGGCGAGAAGAACTCCGCGGGCGCGCTGCGCCGGCATCCCGCCGGCGCGCCGGTCTGGAACTCGCCGACGATCGATGCGCAGCGGCGGCGCCTGTACGTCGGCACCGGCGAGGCCTACACCTCGCCGGCTGCCGCGCAGAGCAACGCGGTGATCGCGTACGACCTCGACACCGGGAAGATGCTGTGGTGGTACCAGTCGCTGCCGAACGACGCCTGGAACATGGCGTGCTTCATCGGCGGCGGCCCGAACTGCCCGGTCGAGAACGGCCCCGACCTCGACATCGGCGCGCCGCCGGTGCTGCACCGCCTGGCCGACGGCCGCGACGTCCTGCTCGTCGGGCAGAAGTCGGCCGACGTGTTCGCGCTCGATCCCGACTCGGGCCAGCTGCTCTGGAAGGTGCGCCACGGCCGCGGCGGCTTCGCCGGCGGCGTGCACTGGGGGCTCGCGGCCAGCGCGCAGACGCTCTACGCGCCGAATGCGGACACCACGTTCCTCGGCACCGAGCAGGGCGAACCGAAGCCCGGGCTGTTCGCGCTCGAACCGACCAGCGGCGCGATCCGCTGGTTCGCGCCCGCGCCGCCGGACGCGTGCCGGCCGGACACGCGGCCGGCGTGCGATCCCGGCTACTCGCCGCCGCCGACCGCGATCCCCGGCGTCGTGTTCCAGCCGGCGTTCGACGGCTGGATCCGCGCCTACCGCGAGAGCGACGGCCAGCTCCTGTGGTCCTTCGACACGGTTCGCGAGTTCGCGACCGTCAACGGCGTCCCGGGGCGCGGCGGCTCGATCGAGAGCGCCGGCGCGATCGTCGCCGACGGCAGGCTGGCCGTGAACTCGGGCTACCTGTTCGGCGGGCGCATGCCGGGCAACGTGCTGCTGGTGTTCTCGGTCGACGGGCGGTGAACGGGCGCACGCTCGCGGACTACGACCTGCTGGACCCGGCGGTCCAGCAGTGTCCCTACGCCTTCTACGCGCTGGCGCGCGCGCAGGCCCCGCTGTACCGGATGCCGAACACGGGCTTCTGGCTCGTGACTTCGTTCGAGCTGTGCCGGGAGGTGATCCGCCAGCCGGACCTTTACGCGAGCGGCGTCAGCCCGATGGCGCTGAAGTCCGGCGGCGTGCTGCCCGAGGTCCTCGCCGAGTACGAACGGGGCTGGCTGCCGCTCGCCTCGTGCTCGACCAGCGATCCGCCGCGGCACACGCGCGTGCGGGCGTTCCTCGAGCCGCTGTTCACGGTGCAGCGCGTCCGCGAGATCGCGCCGCTGATCGACCGCACGGTCGCCGAACTGCTGGATGGCCTGGGCGATCGCACCGAGTTCGACTTCGTCCACGAGTTCGCGCACCCGCTGCCGATGATCGTGATCGCCGAGCTGATCGGCGTGCGGCGCGACGACCTGGCGCGCTTCAAGGCGTGGTCGGACGCGATCGTCGAGCCGTTCAGCCTGATGGTGTCGCGCGACCGCGAGATCGAGTGCGCGCGGCTCGTCGTCGAGATGCAGCACTACTTCGCGCGCGAGCTCGAGGCGCGCCGTCGCGAGCCGCGCGAGGACCTGCTGACCGCGATGGTGCGGGCCGCAGACGACCCCGCCCTCGGCTTCGACCTGCGCGAGCAGCTGACGATCCTGACCATCGACCTGCTCGCCTCGGGCAACGAGACCACCACCGCGGCGATCGCCTCGGGCCTGAAGCTCCTGATCGAGGACCCGGCGCCGATCGCCGAGCTCCGGCGCGAGCCCGGGCTGCTCCGCAACCTCGCGGAGGAGATCCTGCGGCTGGAGTCGCCCGCGCAGGGCATGTTCCGCCGCGTCACCCGCGACACCGTGCTCGGCGGCGTGCCGCTGCGCGAGGGCGAGATCCTGTCGATCCGCTTCGGGAGCGCGAACCGCGACGAGTCGCAGTTCCCGGACGCCGAGCGCATCGACCTGCGGCGTGCGCAGCCCGGCAAGCACCTCGCGCTCGGCATCGGCCGGCACCACTGCATCGGCTCGCAGCTCGCGCGGCAGGAGATCGTGTCGGCCTTCGCCGGCCTGCTCGCGCGCTACGAGCGTTTCGCGCTCGCGCCGGGCCGGCCTGCGCCCGAATACGTGCCGAGCTTCTTCGGTCGCAACCTGCGCGAACTGCACGTCGCCGTGGTGCCGATCGCCCGACCCTGACAACGGAGCGCCGATGACCGTCGACGACCTGCTCGCCCTCGAGGAGATCCGCAACCTCCGCCACGGCTACGCCGCGCACCTCGACGCGCAGGACCTCGACGCGCTCGTCGACCTGTTCACCGACGATGCCACCTGCGAGTTCGGCCACTACGGCACCTGGACGGGGCGCGAGACGATCCGGAACAACTACGCGGCCGTGATCCAGGCGCTGGGGCGCCCGTTCGACGCGATGCACGTGGTGACGAACCCGTGGGTGCGCCTGACCGGCCCGGAGACCGCGCGCGGCCGCTGGTACCTGATCGACCTGCTGCCGATCCAGCATCCCGAGACGGGCTTCGCCTCGCGCGGCGGGCACGACAACCCCCTGCTCTACCTCGGCATCTACGAGGACGACTACCGCAAGGTGGACGGCCGCTGGAAGATCGCCGCGGTGAAGCTGCACTTCCTGTGGCCGCAGCACGCCTTCGACGGCCTGCGGCACCCGCGCTAGGCCCGGCCCGCCGGCTCGCCCCGGAGACGACCATGAACGACACCGCCCGCGAACTCGCCCTGCTCGCCGACCGCGTCGCGGCGCTCGAGCACGAGGTCGGCCGCCACCGCGACCTCGCCGCCATCCACGAGGTGCTGCACCGCTACGCGCGCGCGCTCGACTGGCTCGACGACGCGCTGCTCGACACGGTGTTCTTCGACGACGCCGCGATCGACTACGGCTTCTTCCGCGGCAGCGGGCGCGAGTTCCGGCCGCTGCTGATGCAGGTCGAGCGCACGTACGGCCGGCGCTGGCACTTCACCTCGCAGGTGGAGATCCACCTCGCGGGCGACCGCGCCGACGTGCGCAGCTACAACCTGAGCGTCGCCAGCGTGCCCGTGTCGCCGGTACCGCCGGCGGACCTCGGGATGTTCTACGGCTGGTACGTGGACCGGATGGAGAAGCGCGAGGGCCGCTGGGGCATCGCGGCGCGCAAGCACCTGCTGCTGGCCGGCACGAGCGTGCGCGAGATCGCCCTCGACGGTCCGATGGCGGTGCTGAACCAGGTCGGCGAAGCGACGCCCGCGCACCCGGACTACCTGCGCGGCTGAGCCCCGGCGACGCTCAGCGCACGCGCACCGGCCCGTGGTCGTCGCAGTGCCCGGCGTGCGGGTAATGCAGGTGGCCGTTCACGAGATAGTCGACGTGGTCCCCGTGCGGCACGGCCTCGTGGCCGCAGCCCGGGCCGTGCACGTGGCTCGCCGTGTGCGCGCCGCACGCGTGCTGCGGCGTGCACGCCGCCGGGTTCGCGCCGCCGACCGCGAGCCGGTGCTCATCCACGTGGTCGCCGTGGACGTGGTGCAGGTGACCGTCGTGGAGGTAGTCCACGTGGCCGTCGTGCTCGACCGCGACGTGCCCGCAGGCGGCACCGTGGACGTGGTCGTGGTTCGAGTGCTTCAGGCAGTCGGCCATCGCAGGCTCCTTCCGGCGCAACGATCTGGACCGACCGAGCCTGCGCCGGCCACAACCGGGTCCGCATAGGTAGATGCCGCAGCGCCGGCCCGACCGACTCGTCGAGGAGCATCGGCGGACCCGCCGACGCCCCGCCGCGTACGCCGAATCAGGATTCCGGGAGCGCGAACGCGATCACCTCGTCGCCCGGCGGCGAGCCGAACCACAGGTGGTTGCCGGTCGCCATCACGACGAACTGCCGCCCGCCCGCCTCGTAGGTCATCGGCGTGGTCTGGGTGCCGGCCGGCATCTCGTGACGCCACAGCATCTCGCCGGTCTCGACGTCGAACGCCCGCAGGAACCCGTCCATCGTCGCGCCGATGAACACGAGGCCGCCGGCCGTGACGACCGGGCCGCCGACGTTCGGCGTGCCGAGGTTCCACTCGAAGCGGATCGGCAGCTGCTTCTCGATCGAGCCGAGCGGCACGCGCCACCGGATGCTGCCGTCGTCGAGGCTGACCGCGACCAGTTCGCCCCACGGCGGCGCGACGCAGGGCGCACCCCAGGGCGACAGCAGCCACTCGCGGCGCACGCCGTAGGGCGTGCCGGTCGCCGCCGCGACGTCGTTGCCGGCCTCGAGATTGATGCCCTCGATGCCCGGGATCTGCGCGCGCGGCACCAGGATCACCACCTGCGGCACGCGGTTGACGTTGACGATCATCAGCCGCCGCGCCGGGTCGTAGGCCGGGCCGCCCCAGTTCGCGCCGCCGGCGGTGCCGGGCACGAGGATCGTGCCGGGCGCCGTGGTCGGCGGCGTGAAGATGCCCTCGGAGCGCAGCGCTTCGATCTTCTTCCGGCAGGCGCGGCGGTCCCAGAACGTGAAGCCCCACGCGTCGTCCGGGGTCAGCGTGGTGGGCACCAGCGGCTCGGGCTTCACCGGGAACGGCTGCGTCGGCGCCAGCCACTCGCCCGGCAGCGCGTTCTGCGGCACCGGGCGATCCTCGATCGGGAACAGCGGCGTGCCGTTCGTGCGGTCGAACACGAACACGAAGCCCTGCTTGGTGTTCTGCACGACCGCCGGCAGCGGGCGACCGTCCCGCACCAGGTCGACCAGCATCGGCGGCGACGAGACGTCGTAGTCCCAGATGTCGTGGCGCACGCTCTGGAAGTGCCACGTCGGTCGGCCGGTGGCGGCGTCGAGCGCCACCAGCGAACTCGAGTAGAGGTTGTCGCCGGGCCGCTCGCCGCCCCAGAAATCGGGCGCCGCCGAGCCGACGGGCGCGTAGATGATCCCGCGCGCCTCGTCGGCGACCATCGTCGACCAGACGTTGGCGGCGCCGGTGCGCAGCGCGCTGCCGTTACCCCACGTGGCGAACGCGGGATCGGCGGGGTCCTGCGGGATCGGATCGAAGCGCCAGCGTTGCTCGCCGGTCCGCAGGTCGTAGGCGTACACGGTGCCGGGTGGCGCGTCGGTGCGCAGGTTGTCCATCACGAACGAGCCGACCGCGACCACGCCGCCGGCGATCACCGGCGCCGAGGCGATCTTCGACTCGCCCGGAAACCGGTCCGGCCGGTCGCGGACGACGCGCACCTGGCCGTTCTCGCCGAAGTCCGCGCACGTCCGGCCGGTGCGCGCGTCCAGCGCGATCACGCGCGAATCGGCCGTGCCCATGTAGAGCCGGGTGGCGCACGCCGCGTCCGGCGCCGCCTGCGGGTCGCGCCACTGCGCGAGCCCGCGGCAGTTGTACTGGTAGGGCAGCGGGTGCGAGGTGTCGACCTCGGGGTCGTACACCCAGCGCTCGCGGCCGGTGGCCGGGTCGAGCGCGATCACGCGGTTGAACGGCGTGCAGAACACGAGGTGGCCCTCGGCGAGGATCGGCACCACCTGCGTCGAACTGTTCGTGATCAGGTCCTTGCCCCGGCGCTGCAGTTCGCCGGTCGAGTAGCGCCACGCGATCCGCAGGCGACGGACGTTGGCCGGCGTGATCTGCGCGGCCGGGGAGAACCGCGTACCGCCGGCATCCGCGCCGTAGTGGGTCCAGGTCGCGGCGCCGGTCGGGTCGGCGCCGCCCGGGGCCGCGACGGCCGCCCCGCCCGACGCGCCGGTCGGCGCGGATTGCGCCGCACCGGGCGCGCCGCCGGAACCGGCGGCGCCGCAGCCGGCGAGCAGCACGAGCGCGACGCACGCGGCCGCGGCCGTCGCGGGTGTGCGGCCCAGGGTCGACGAACGCTTCGTCACGGCCACCTCAGCGCGCGGGCTTCAGGAACTCGATCACCGGCTGGCCGTCGAGGCAGGCCCAGCCGGCGGACGACATCGCGACGTGGTACGGCATCTGCTGGTGCCGCTGCTGCGCGGCCTCGTCCGTGAAGCACTCGAAGAACACGAACTCGTTCGCGTCGCCGCCCTGCAGGATCTCGTAGACCAGCGTGTCCGGCTCGTTCGCGAGCACGTCGGCGCGAAGCCTCGTCACCAGCCGCAGGAATTCGTCGCGCTTGTCCGGCTTCGTGCGGACGCGCATGTAGCAGGCGTAGTTCGCGGTCTTCATCCCCACTCCCCTTCAGCGTGGCAGCGTCGCGCTCAGCCCCTGGTCGGCGACCAGCACCGCGCCGTGCAGCGCGGAACTCGCCTCGGAGGCCAGGAACAGCGCGAGCGCCGAAATCTCCGACGGCTCCATGAAGAAGCGGCGCGTCGGGCTCGGGTGCGACTTCATCATCGCCTCGATCGCGGCCTCCCCCTCGGGCGTGCGCAGGCCCGCGGTCAGCGGCGTCGCGACCGCACCGGGCGCGATCGCGTTCACGCGGATGCCCTGCGGGCCGAGCGTCGCCGCGAAGGTCCGCGCGAGCATCGCGACGCCGGCCTTGGTCGCCGAGTACGCCGCCGAGTGCGGATCGCCGGCGAGGCCGCTGACCGAGCCGACGAAGATCAGGTTGCCGCGGCCACGCGCCAGCATCGGCGGCAGGAAGTGGTGGCAGACGTAGTACGGGCCGCGCAGGTTGACGTCGACGAGCCGGTCGAACTCCGCGAGCGGCGTGACGCCGGGCACGGTCGTCGTCCAGATGCCGGCGTTGTTGACCAGCACGTCGACGGTGCCGAGGTCAGCGTGCACGGCGGCCGCGAGCCGCGCGACCGAGGCCGCGTCCGCGACGTCGGCCTCGTAGCCGACGATCCGGGGCGCAGGCGGGGCCGCGCGCCCGTCGCGCGCCGGGCCGGCGGCCACGGCCCGATCGAGCGAGGCCGCGATCTCCGCGGCGAGCTCGCGCTGCCGGGAGAGCGGCGTGTTCGCGACCAGCGCGACGTCGTGGCCGGCGCGCGCGAACGCGCCGGCCAGGTCGAGGCCGATCCCGGACGACGCGCCGGTGACGAGCGCGAGCGGACGCCCCACGGCGGCGGCCCCGGCCTCAGCCCGCGCGCGCGAGCTTCGAGTCGAGCGTCGCGCGCACCGCCTTCTCGATCTTGTCCGGCGACGGCAGCCATTCCTGCTCCAGGTGCGGCGTCGCCGGCACCGGCGTGTGCGGCGGGGTGACCTTGACCGGGGCGGCCTTCAGCGCGTCGAGCGCTTCCGTGGCCGCGAGGCTGACGATCTCGCTCGCCATGCCGCAGTACGGGTCGCCCTCGTCCACGACGACGAGCCGGCCGGTCTTCTCGACGCTCTCGAGGATGCTGTCGCGGTCGAGCGGCGAGGTGGTGCGCGGGTCGATCACCTCGACCGAGATGCCCTCCTTCGCCAGCCGGTCGGCGACCGCGTTCGCGAGCAGCACCATCCGCGAGAACGCGACGATCGTGACGTGGTTGCCGCGGCGCGTGACGTTGGCCTCGCCGAACGGCACGAGGTACTCCCCGTCCGGCACCTCGCCGGACTCGCCGTACAGCACCTTGTGCTCGCAGAAGATCACCGGATCGTTGTCGCGGATCGCGGTCGCGAGCAGGCCCTTCGCGTCCGCCGGCGAGGACGGCAGCGCGACCTTGAGGCCGGGGATGGCGGTCAGCAGCGCGTGCAGGCTCTGCGAGTGCTGGGGACCCGCGCCGAAGCCCGCGCCCATCAGCGTGCGGATCACCACCGGCACGTCGCACTTGCCGCCGAACATGTACCGGAACTTCGCCATCTGGTTCAGCATCTGGTCGAGGCAGACGCCGATGAAGTCCATGAACATGACCTCGGCCACCGGCCGCAGGCCCGTCAGCGCCGCGCCGTTGGCGGCGCCGACGATCGCGGACTCGGTGATCGGCGTGTCGATCACGCGCCGGCGCCCGAACTCGGCGGCGAAGCCCGCGGTCACGCCGAACGTGCCGCCGGCCGCCTCCACCTCGCCGTTCGTGCCGCCGAGGCCGCCGACGACGTCCTCGCCGAGGATGATCACGCGCGGGTCGCGCCGCATCTCGATCTGCAGCGCCTCGGTGATCGCTTCGCGGTAGGTCTTGACGGCCATCTCAGTAGCTCCCGTAGACGTCGGTGTAGAGCGCCTCGCGCGGCGGCTTCGGCGCGGCCTTCGCGGCCGCCACCTTCTCCTCGATCAGCTCCTGGATCTCCTCGTCGATCTCGCGCAGCTCGGACACGTCGATGTCGAACTCAGCCGTCGCCCGGCTCTCGAAGCGCGCCAGCGGGCACTGCGCGGCGCGCAGGCGGTCGACCTCCTTCGGGTCGCGGTACTTCTGCATGTCGCCCTCGAAGTGCCCGTACCAGCGGTAGGCAAAGGCCTCGACCGCGTACGGTCCCTTGCCGGCCCGCGCGTGCGCGACCGCGCGGCCGACCGCGTCGTAGACCGCGAAGAAGTCCACGCCGTCGACCTTCTCGGCCGGCATGCCGAACGAGGCCGCGCGCTTGGCGATGTCGGCGCCGCCGAGGTGGTAGCCGGCCCCGGTGAACTCGGCGTAGCCGTTGTTCTCGTACAGGAAGATCATCGGCAGCTTCAGCACCGCCGAGAAATTCAACGCTTCCGCTACCGTGCCCTGGTTCGACGCGCCGTCGCCGATGAAGGCCATCGCGACGCCGTCGGTGCCGAGCGTCCTGTGCGTGAGAGCCGCACCCACGGCGATCGGCGGCGCGCCGCCGACGATCGCGTTGGCGCCGAGCATGCCCTTGCGCAGGTCGGCGATGTGCATGGAGCCGCCCTTGCCGTTGCAGAGCCCGCCCTGCTTGCAGTAGATCTCGAGCAGCATGCCGCCGATGTCGCAGCCCTTCGAGATGCAGTGGCCGTGCCCGCGGTGCGTGCTGCCGATGTAGTCGGTGTCGCGCAGGTTCATGCAGGCACCGACGCCGACCGCCTCCTGGCCGCAGTACAGGTGCACGAAGCCCGGCACCGTGCCCATCTGCACCTCGCGGCGCATCCGTTCCTCGAACTCGCGGATCGCCCGCATGCGGCGATAGGCCTCGAGCAGCATCACCGGATCGTAGGACATCTCTCCCTCCTCGCTCAGACGTTGCGGGGACCGCGGATCGTCAGCGGTGCCGCGTAGGTGGGCACCGGCCCGCCGGCCTCGATCACGTACACGTTCTCCATGTGGCACGGGCCCAGCTTCGAGCCGAAGTACAGGCAGTCGAGGCTGATCACCATGTCCTCCTCGATGACGAAGCCCTGCGCGCCGCGCAGCCCGTACGACGGGAAGCCGACCGGCATCTCGACCGGCGTGTGGCCGATGCCGTGGGCGAGCGTCAGCAGCTTCTCGGGCGCGGGCACGCCGGCCCCGCGGACGTACTCGTAGGCGATGCGCGCGCAGTCGGCGGTGTGGCGGCCCGGCCGCAGGTTCTCGACCGCCTTCAGGAAACCGTCGCGGATCGCGTCGTGCATCGCCACGTACTCGGCCGGCGGCGTGCCCACGTAGGCGGTGCGGTTGATGTCTATCCACACCTGCTCGTACTGGCCGAGCGTCTCGAGGATCACGATCTGTCCCTTCGCGAGCGGCTTGTCGTAGCGCGTGCGGAACAGCTCGGGCACGAACTCGCCGTCGAACGCGCCGCCGAACAGCAGCACGCCCTCGTCGAGCGGCATCACGTCGATCGACACCATGTACGCGGCCAGCTCGCGCTGCAGGTCGGTCCAGGTGACGCCCGGCCGCACCAGCGAGGCGGCGTGCTCGATGCAGAGGTCGCCCTTGATGCCGGCGCGCCGGAAAGCCTCGATCTCCTCGGGCGACTTCACGCTGCGGGCGCGGATCATCAGGTCGAGGCCGTCCTCGACGCCGATACCCGCGAGCCGTGGATCGCGCTTCAGGTGGAACCCGACGCGCAGGTCGTCGAAGCCGAGCTTCGCGCCGGGGAGCCCGTGCTCGACCAGCGTGGTGGCGAGCGAGGCGACGACGTCCGGCTCGGACCGGCCGCGGACGCGCTCCCCGTACAGGGCGATCGAGGCCTCGGCGATCGAGCTCTGCCGCGCCCAGGGATCGGGCTGGCGCGCCATCTCGCAGAAGGTCAGCAGTTCGAAGACCCGGATCTCGCCGGCCCGGTCGGGCCTGCCGCTCGCCTTCATCACGGCGAGCAGCGCGACGTTCGCTTCCGGGATCGCGAGCACGACAGGGATCCGCGGGTCGGCCGCGACGATGGCTGCGGCGAGCGGCTCCTGCAGGTTCCAGCGCTCGAGCACCGACGCGTAGCCGGTGGCGTAGAGCACGTCGTACTGGTTCGTCAGCACGACCGCGTCGAGCCCCGCCTGCGCGAGTCCCGCACGGATCCGATCGATGCGCCGGTCCGCCACTCGTGTCCCCCCTCGCGTGCGCCACCTGCAGGAGCCGTTCTAAAAAACAGTCAGTACGGCTTTTTTTCAGACCATAGGCGAAGGGCGCGCCGCCGTAAAGACCGACGATTGCTGCGTCGCGTCAATGCGTGACCTCGCCGCCGGCAGCTCCGAGCGGTCCGCGCGGTCAGGGTTCGAGCCGTGCCAGCAGGCGTTCGCGACGGGGGGGCCGCAGCGCAGCCCAGCCGTCCGTGGCCTCGTACCACCACGCCTGGAGGGCGTCGAACAGCCGGCACGCGTACGCAAGCCGCTCGGCCGGAACTCCACCGCCATGGGCCTCCAGCAGAGCCCTGCGCCGCGGAGCGTCGAAATCGTGGTAGCAGGCGTACGCCGCCAGGTCGAGCGCCGGGTCGGCGCACGCCGCGTACTCCCAGTCGACGAACAGCGGTTCGCCGCGGTCGAGTACGTTGCGGTGATGCAGGTCGAGGTGACACAGTGCCCCGCCGCTGCCGTCGAAGGCACCGAGTTCGCGCAGCGCCGCGTCGGCGTGCCGCTCGAGCCGGTCCCGGGGCACGACGGCGGTCGGCGGCGGCGGCGCCGCGCGCAGCGTCGCGAGAACCGCGACGGCCGCGAAGCGCTTCACCCCCGCGGGCGCAGCGAGCGCGTGCAGCCGCGCGAGGCGCGCACCGATGCCGCGGATACCGTCCGCAGAGCGCGCGCGGCGCAAAGTCCAGGTCGGCGCGGCGACGAACTCGGTGACCAGCACGCCCGAACCCGGTGCGCAGTGCACGAGGCGCGGCGCGAGTCCGTGCGCCGCGGCAACCGCGAACGCCAGCGCCTCGGAATCGCGATCCACGCCCAGCGCGGCATCGTCCGCACCGCCCAACCGCACCACCCAGTCGAGCGCGGCGCAGTTCACGCGGAACGCGCGGTTCCGCAGCCCTGCCGGCAGCGGCCGCACGCGCAGCGCAGTGCCGAGCGCTTCGCGTCCCGCCGCGAATCCCTCGAGCGCCGCGCGGACCGCAGGGGGCACCGGCGAGGCGCTCATGCGCGCGCGCCTGCGACGCCGTCCGCCGCCCGCGCCATCGACCGTCGCCACTCCCGCCAGCCGATCACGACCAGCACGAGGTAGAGCGCGTACAGCAGCGCCGTCGGGTACAGCCGCTGCTGCCAGCACAGCACGACGATGAGCGCGTCGATCGCGAGCCACCACACCCAGCTGTCGAGCTTCTTGCGCGCGACCAGCCAAGTCGCGAACACGCTGCCCCAGCTGGTCGCGGAATCGAGCCACGGCTGCGCGGCGCCGGAGCCCTGCGCGAGCCACGTCGCGCTCGCGACCGTGGCCAGCGCCACCGCCGCGAGGCCACCGGCCTGCAGCGACCACGCGGCGCGCGTCACGCGCAGCTCCGGTCGCGCGCGCGTGCCGCGCCACGCGTACCAGCCGTACACCGCCATGGCGAGGAAGTAGACCTGCAGGGCCGCCTGCATGTAGAGGCCGGCGCGGCCGAACACGTAGAGGTAGATCGCGGTGCTGGCGAAGGCGGCGATCCAGCATGCCGGGTGCTGGCGGATCGCGAGGACGAGGTACGCGAGGCCGAGCGCGGCGCCCAGCCACTCGAGCGGCGTGGTCGCGGCCAGCGCGCGGGCGAAGTCGGCGGCCAGTTCCGTCACGCCTCGTGGTCTCCCAGGATGCCGGACCGCGGATCGGCCCGGCGCGGCGGCGGCATTATGCGCGAGCCGCGCCCGCCCGACCGCGAGACGCGCCCCGCACCCGGGTCCCGGTGGCTGGTAGACTCCCCGCTCGGTTTCGGCGGAGCAGCGAAATGGCGAAGCGCACGGTCCAGGTCTTTCAGGTCGACGCGTTCACGAAGCAGGTGTTCACGGGGAACCCCGCGGGAGTCGTGCTCGGCGCGGAGGTCCTCGCCGACGAAGAGATGCAGGCGATCGCGCGCGAGCTCGCGAACTCCGACACCGCGTTCGTGCTGCCCTCCTCCGGCCCCGACCACGACCTCCACGTCCGGTTCTTCACGCCGGTGCGCGAGGCGGGCTTCGTCGGCCACGCCACCGTCGCCACGTTCGCCGCGCTGCTGGCGGTCGGTCGCGCCGAGCCCGGCCACGTGCGCCAGAAGTCGCGCGCCGGCGTGTTCGACGTCGAGATCGCGGGCGGCGTCGACGATCCCCGGATCGCCGTTACCCAGCCGGCGCCGCGCTTCTCCGCGCCGATCGACGACGCGAGCCGCGGCAAGCTGCTCGACATCCTCGGCCTCGACAGCGGCGCGCTGGATCCGAAGTGCCCGCCCGTGGTCGCCACCGGCAACTCGAACCGACTGCTCATCGGCCTGCGCTCCGCCGAGCAGCTCGCGCAACTGCACCCGGATCTCGAGGGACTGAAGCGACTGACGCCGCACCTCGGCGCCGAGGGCTTCCTCGTGTTCGTGCGCGACGCGCACGGGCCCGGCACCACGGAGTCGCGGATGTTCTCGCCGGCACTCGGCATCCCCGAGGATCCGGTGTCCGGCAACGCGCACGGCAAGCTCGGCGCCTACCTCGTGTCGCAGGGGCTGCTGGAGGTCGAGCACGGTCGCGCCAGTTTCGTCGGCCACCAGGGCACCTCGATGCACCGGCCGGGCGAAGTCGGCATCGAGGTGGCCGTCAAGGACGGCAAGCCGGTTGCCGTGAAGATGACCGGCACCGCGCGGATCGTGTTCCGCACCGAGCTCGCGCTGGGCTGAGCCGGCTTCAGACGAGATCGATCGCGTGCCGCTTGAGGTGTTCGAGCGGCACGAGGTCCAGGGCGCGCAGGTGCGAGGCCTGCAGCACCACGGGCGGTGCGACCCCCGCAGAATGCGCTTCGGCCCAGCGCGAGGCGCAGAGGCACCAGCGGTCGCCAGCCTTCAGTCCCGGAAAGCCGAACTCCGGCCGCGGCGTGACCAGGTCGTTGCCGCGCGAGCGACTGAACTCGAGGAATTCCGCCGTGACGCGCGCGCAGACCGTGTGCGAGCCACGGTCGTTCGCATCCGTCTCGCAGCAGCCGTTCCGCGTCCAGCCGGTGAGCGGGTCGAACCCGCAGGGCGCGAGCGGCTCGCCGTAGACGTTGCGAGGCGCTTGCGGCACGGCGCGGCTCAGGCCGGCAGCGGGTCGAAGTATTCCCGCTCCCAGGTGCCGTCGACGCACTCGACGAAGGTCTGGATGCGGCCGCCGAGCCACGGCGAAGCCATGTGGGCGTGCTCCGCCGCCTCGTCGACGAACGACTCGATCACGCAGTAGCGACGCTCGCCGTCGCGCAGCTTGAAGAAGCCGAACCAGAGCGTCTTCTCGGGCGACTCGTTCGCGGCGACCTCGCGCTCGAGTTCCCGGCACGTGCGGACGAACAGCTCTTCCTTGCCGGGCTTGATCGTCATCCGGGACACGAACGTGATTCGCGACATGGTCCACCCGTGGTCGGAACGTGCCGAAATGCTAGCATCGGCCTACCGCGATAAACAGTCGGGATCGTCTATCCCGAAGGCGTTTCCCGTACACTTGCGCGGCGGTCGCGGCGGTGGCCGCGCGAGTCCGGAGCGTTCGTGAGCGAAGCGGGTTGGGAGAAGGTCTGCGAGGCGGCCGAACTGGCCGAGGGCCGGATGAAGGGCGCGACGCTCGGCGAGCGCGAAGTGGTCGTCTGCCGCACGAAGGAAGGCCTGCACGCGCTCGACAACGTCTGCACGCACGCGTACGCGAAGATGGACGAGGGCCGGCTGCGCGGCGTGCGGCTGATCTGCCCGCTGCACGGGGCGTCGTTCGACTGCCGCACCGGCGCGGTGCTGGGCGCGCCCGCGACGGTGCCGCTGCAGACGCACGAGGTGCGCGAGCGGGACGGCGCGATCGAGGTCCGCCTGCGCGGTTGAGGCCCGCCGCGCCCCGGACCGCGGGCGCTCAGAACCAGCCGTAGTTGAAGCTGATGCTGACGCGCTCGGCCGCGACCGGGTTCGGCGCGACCTCGTGCCGCAGCCAGCTCTCGAACAGGACGAGCTTCCCCGCCTCCGCCGGCACGACCACCCACGGCTGGTTCTCGCGGCGCGCGTCCGTGCGCCGCGGCGGCGCGGCCATGAAGTTCGCGAGCCGCGGATCCTCGAGCTTCAGGCCCGGCGCGCCGGCGGGCACGCGCACGTAGTAGGTACCGCTGATCGTCGACAGCGGATGCAGGTGCAGGCCGTGCACCACGTGCCGCGGCATCACGTTGACCCAGCAGTCCGTCATCGCGAGTTCGCGGCCGTCGAGATCGTACTCGAGCGCTCTTGCGTACGACTGCACGTGCCGGCGCAGCTTGCGCTCCAGCGCCGCGAACGTCGGCGACACCGTGTGCATCCGCGCGACGGAGCCGTAAGACGTGTAGCCGCCCGGGTAGCGCCCGGCCGACCAGGCGCGGCCGGCCGCGTCGTCCTCGCGCAGCTGGCGGCACTCGGCCAGCAGCCGCGCGTTGAACGCACGCCAGCCCGCCGACTGCAGCCGCGCGGTGTAGACGTACGTCGGGAACAGTGCCTGCATCGCCATGCGGCAAGGATAGCGTCGTGCACATCCAGTATGCTCGGCCCGACCGTCGCAGACCCGAAGGATCTGCCGCATGACGACCGCCGGTCTCCGCAATCCGCTCGCGCTCGCCGCGCTCGTGCTCGCGACCGCCGGTCTGGGCGCCGTCCCGGCCGCACGGGCCCAGGACCGCGCCGCCTGCGAGAAGCTCTACGCCCCCAGCGTCGGCCAGAGCGGCAAGGACGTGATCTGGGTGCCGACGCCCGACGAGCTCGTGACGCGGATGCTCGAGATGGCGCGCACGACCTCGGCCGACTACGTGGTCGACCTCGGCGCGGGCGACGGCAAGATCCCGATCGCCGCGGCGCGGCAGTTCGGCGCGCGCGCGAAGGGCATCGAGTACAACCCCGACATGGTGAAGCTGGCGCAGTGCCTCGCGAAGGCGGCCGGCGTCGCGGAGCGCGCCCGGATCGTGCAGGGCGACATCTTCAAGGAAGACTTCCGCAGCGCCACCGTCGTCACGATGTACCTGCTGCCGGAGCTGAACATCCGGCTGCGGCCGACGCTGCTCGAGATGAGGCCGGGCACGCGCGTCGTGTCGCACGCCTTCGACATGGACGAGTGGCAGGCGGACGAGGAACAGACCGTCGACGGCCGCACCGCCTACCTGTGGATCGTGCCCGCGCGGGTCGGCGGCCGCTGGGAGGTGGCCGAGAACGGCGGCGAGCCGCGTACGCTGACGCTGAACCAGCAGTTCCAGCAGGTGACCGGCAGTCTCCAGGTGCGCAAGGGCGTGTCGCGTCCGCTGAAGGACGTGCAGCTGCGCGGTGACGAATTGCGCTTCGCGTACGACGACGAGCGCGGCCGCCGGCAGCGCGCCACGGTGAAGGTGCAGGGCGACGCGCTGAGCGGGTCGGTCGGCGGCGTCGGCCCGGGCCGCACCCGCGCGCTCGCGGGCAGGCGGCTCGGGGCCGCGCCGCCGGTGTACACCCCGGCCGCGGCGCCCGCGCAGGCGAGCCTCTGACGCGCGGCCGGGCGGCCGCGGCTCAGCGACGCTGGTCGAAGCGGCGACCCACCATCGCGCTCGCGATGTTGGTCTTCTGGATGTCGATCGCCCCGCCCGCGATGCCCCAACCCCACGCGTCGCGCAGGCGGCGCTCCATCGGGTACTCGCGCGAGTAGCCGTAGCCGCCCATCAGCTGCACCGCGTTGCCGCAGACCTCGCGCGCGATCTCGTTCGCGAAGCACTTCGCGATCGACGACTCGAGGAGGCTCGGCAGGCCGGCCGCGGAGTTCGCCGCCGCGCGGTGGATCAGCAGGCGCGCGGCGTCCACCTTCATCTGCATCTCGGCGAGTCGCAGCTGCACGGCCTGGAAGTCGACCAGCGGCTTGCCGAACTGCTCGCGCTCCTGCACGTACGGCAGCAGGTCCTCGAGCGCGCCCGAGGCCTGCGCGAGCGCCATCGTCGCGTTGCCGCAGCGCTCGAGGTCGAAGGCCTCCATCAGCTTCTTGAAGCCGCCGGCCGGCACGACCACGTTCTCGGCCGGGATCACGCAGTTGTCGAAGTAGATGTCCGACGACGGCACGCCGCGGAAGCCCATCAGGTGCTCCGGCTTGCCGAAGGTCATCCCCGGCGCGTCCTTGTCGACGTAGACCGCGCCGATGCCCTTCGCGCCCGGGTCGTCGGACATGCGGCAGTAGACGACGTAGCCGTCCGCGTGGCCGCCGCCCGAGCACCAGCGCTTCGTGCCGTTGATCGTGACCTTGGCGCCCTCGATCACCGCGCGCGTGGTCAGGTCCGTCAGCGCCGAGCCCGCGGCGGGCTCCGACATCGACACGGCGACCACCTTCTCGCCGCGGCAGACCGCCGGCACGACCCTCTGCTTCAGCGACTCGTTGGCGAAGCGCTCGATCGCCTTCACCGGGCCGACGCAGGACTCGAACACCGGGAAGCCGACCGCCGAGGAGATCTTGCCGAACTCCTCGATCACGAGCAGCGCCTCGAGGTTGCCGAGCCCGAGCCCGCCGTACTTCTCGGCGACGTTGATGCCGAGGAAACCCATCTCGGCGAACTCGTGGATCAGTTCGTGCGACGGCGGCTCGCCCGTCTCCTCGATCTTCTGCGCTATGGCCGGCAGGCGCTCTCGGGCGTACTTGCGCGCGGTCTCCTGCAGCGCCTTCTGCTCGTCGGTCAGCTGGAAATCCATGATGCCTCTCGTGGAACTGGGGACACGGGGAATGTCCCCGTCTCCGGTGCTGTGACATGATCGCGCGCCGGCCGAGACGGAGGAAGCGAACGGTGTCGAACGACGTGCTGTCCGGGATTCGCGTGCTGGACTTCGGCCGCTACGTGGCTGGCCCCTACTGCGCGACGCTGCTCGGGTACCTCGGCGCGGAGGTGATCCGCGTCGAGAAGCGCGAGGGCGGCGAGGACCGCTACATCGCGCCCGTCACGCCGCAGGGCGAAGGCGGCGTGTGGCTGCAGACCGGCTGCAACAAGAAGTCGCTGACGCTCGAGCCGACCACGCCCGAGGGCCGCGAGATCGTGAAGCGCCTCGTCGCGACCGCCGACGTCGTGGTCGCGAACCTGCCGGCGAAGTCGCTCGCCGCCATGGGGCTCGACTACGACTCGCTCGTCGCGGTGAAGCCGGACGTCATCGTCGCGACGCAGACCGCGTTCGGCGACGGCGGCCCCTACGCGAAGCGCGGCGGCTTCGACGGCATCGGGCAGGCGATGTCCGGCGCGATGTACATCACCGGCACGCCCGGCAGTCCTGCCAAGGCCGCCGCGCCGTACGTGGACTTCTCCACCGCGGTCCTCTCGGCCTTCGGCGTGCTCGCCGCGCTGCTCGAACGCGGCAGGAGCGGCCGCGGCCAGAAGGTGGAAGCGACGCTGCTCGGCACCGCGCTCGCGGTGTTCAACTCGCACCTCGTCGAGCAGGGCGTCACCGGCATCAACCGAGTCGGCACCGGGAACCGCGTGCAGACCTCCGCGCCCTCCGACGTCGTCCCGACGCGGGACGGCCACGTACTCATGCACGTGGTCGGCAACGGCCTGTTCCGGCGCTGGGCGAAGCTGGTCGGCGACGAGGCGCGCTTCACCGCCGACCCGCGCTGGCAGACCGACCAGGGCCGCGCCGATCACTCGGAGGAGATCCTCGCGCGGGCGCGCGAGTGGTGCGCGGCGCGCACCACCGCCGAGGCGGTCGCCGAACTCGAGGCCGCGGGCATCCCCGCCGGACCCGTGTACACGCCGCAGCAGGCGCTCGACGACCCGCAGGTCGCACACATGGGCTTCCTCAAGCCCGTCGAGTACCCGGGCGCGCCGCGCCCCGCGCCGGTCGCGGACCTGCCGGTGCGGCTGTCGCGCACGCCAGGCGGCATCCGCAGGGCTCCGCCGCGGCTCGGCGAGCACACGGACGCGATCCTCGCCTCGCTCGGCTACTCCGCCGAGGAGATCGCGGGACTGCGGAGCCGCGGGATCGTCTGACACGGTCGGACCGGCCCGGCCGCCGCTCAGCCGAGCGGCGTCACGCGGTAGCCGAGCCGCGGGAAGTGCACGACGACCGTACCGACCCGCGGATCGGTGCGACGGATCGCGACGCGGTCGGGCTTCGCGATCACGAGTTCGCCGCGCGAGCCGCCGCGCAGGGTGTCGTCGGGCTCGACCTCCACCGTCATCCCGGCGCGCAGTCCCTGTGCGTCGTTAGGGTCCACGTCCACGGTGTCCGGTGCGCGGCTCGCGCGGGCCACCGCGTGGGCCGTGGGCGCGTCGACTTCGGTGCGCACGCCCTCGCCGAGCGCCGCGACCCGCGCCTCCCACGCACGCAGGTGCGCGAAGTCGTCGAGCAGGCTCGCCGCGACCTCGGGCAGCGCGCCGCGCAGCATCGCGACGAACGGGTGCGCGTGGATGTCGGCGAGGCCCGGCGCCGTGCCGCCGAGGTAGGCGCGGCCGTCGGCCAGTTGCTGCTCCAGCAGCGCGGCGTGGGCACGGTACTGCGCGCGCCAGTGCGGCGCCTCGGCGCCCACCGTGCCGAAGTCGATGTCGGGGAACAGGTGCTCGCGGTCCTTGCGGAACGGCTCGGGCCACTGCGACGACAGCGCGCCGAGCACGAGCTTCAGCCCGGCGCGGAAGAACGCATCGCTCCACTTCACGAGCGCGAGCTGCAGGCCGCCCGGACCGCCGGGGAACAGCGTCGGCGCCGGGTGCAGGCGCTCGAGCTCGCGCGCGATCAGCTGCGAGTCCACGTAGATCGCCGCGCCCACCTGGAGCACCGGCGTGCCGCGGTAGCCGCCGGTCAGCGCGGCCAGGTCGTCCTTCGGCGGCATCATCGGCATCTGCACCGAGCGCCACGCGAGCTTCTTGAGCCCCAGCATCCGCAGCGCGCGCTGCGTGAACGGCGAGGCGTCGTAGTGATGCAGGATCAGGTCGGTCACGGTTCGTCCCCCCTCTGCTGCCGTTCGCGTTCCTCGACCTGCGCGGCCGTCTGGCCGTAGAGGTACGTGTGGCCGATCGCGTCGGCCTTGCGCTCGGCGCCGTACTCGAGGCCGCGCTGCACGCCCGGGCGCGCACCCATCGCCTCGAACCAGCGCTTCACGTGCGGGAAGTCCTCGAGCTTCTGCCCCTGGCGCTCGTGCGGCACGATCCACGGGTAGCAGGCGACGTCGGCGATCGAGTACTCGCCCGCCAGCCACTCGCGCTCCGCGAGCGCGCGGTTCATCACGCCGTACAGACGGTTGACCTCGTCGGTGTAGCGCTTGATGCCGTACGGCACCACCTCGGAAGCGAACGCGCGGAAGTGGTGCGCCTGCCCCGCCATCGGCCCGAGCCCGCCGACCTGCCAGAACAGCCACTGGAACACCGCGTAGCGGGCGTGCGGCTCGCGGGGCAGGAAGCGGCCGGTCTTCTCGGCGAGGTAGGTCAGGATCGCGCCCGACTCGAACATCGCGAGCGGCCCGCCGGCGGCGTCCTCGTCGACGAGCGCGGGGATCTTGTTGTTCGGGCTGATCCTCAGGAACGCGGGGTCGAACTGCGCGCCGCGCGTGATGTCGACGAACTCGTAGCGGAACGGCAGCTCGCACTCGGCGAGCATGATCGTGGCCTTCAGGCCGTTCGGCGACGGGTAGGCGTGGAGCACGAGGCCGCTCATGCAATCCGCTCCGGGTCGTGCGGCGCCGCGCTCCGGCGCGAACGCGCGCTCACGCCGCCCGCTCCACGCGATAGCCGATCCGCGGGAAGTGCACGACCACCGTGCCGCACTTCGGGTCGGTGCGCCGCACCGCGACTTCGTGGAGCTGGAGCGTGAGGAGCTCGCCGTGCACCGGCACCTTGCCGTAGTCGTCGGGCGTGACGACGACCGCGTCGCCGACCGCGAGGCCGAGCGCGTCCGCCGGATCGACGCCCTGCCCGGGTTCGGGCTCGGACGCCCGGGCGATCGCGTGCGCTTCGGCGGCCGTCATCTCGCGGCGCGTGCCGTGGCCGAGCGCGCGCATCCGCGACTCCCAGTGCGCGAGCCGCGCGTACGGCGCGAAGATCTCGCCGGCCGTCGGCACGTTGCCGCGGGCCATCCACACCGGGAAGTACGCGTTCACGTCCGCGAGGCCCGGCGCGTCGCCGAGCAGGAACGCCCGGCCGTCCGCGAGCTGCTGCTCGACGAGATCTGCCTGCGCGCGCAGCTGCGTCGTCAGGTGCGGGATCTCGGCCTCGAGCACGTCGAAATCCATGAAATTGAAGAACGCCTTGCGGTCCTTCAGGATCGCGTCGGGCAGGCCGCGCTTGTTGAGTCCCATCGAGAGTCCGGCGCCGGGGTCGAAGAACGCGCGGTCGCTCCACGCGGACAGCGCGAGCGCGAGGCCGCGATGGCCGCCCGGGAACAGCGTGGGCGTCGGGCAGCGCCGCTCCAGCTCGACCGCGATCAGCTTCGTGTCGCAGTAGACGTCGGCGCCGACCTGCAGCACGGGCGTCTTGCGGTAGCCGCCGGTCAGCGCGGTCAGGTCCGGCTTCGGCATCACGAGCGGGATCTCGACGGACCGCCACGCGAGGCCCTTCAGGCCCAGCATCAGCCGCGCCTTCTCGGCGAACGGCGAGAGATCGAAATGGTGCAGGATCAGCTCGGCCACCGGTTGTCCCCCGCCCGGAGCGGCCGCGACGGCCGACCTTCGCCTCGACTATAGCGACGGCACTCCGAAAAAAACAGTCAGGCTTGTTTCTTTCTCGGCGACCGGCTCCCTATAATCGGCGGGGTCCAAGCCGGAGGATTGCGCATGCTCGACAGCTCGATCGTCGAACGCCACCTGGCCGGGATGCGCTACGAGTTCGAGCGCACCACCCCGCCCGACGGCTTCCCGCAGCTGCCGATGATCCCGGCCGGCCGCTACACCGACCCGGCATTCCTCGCGCTGGAGCGCGAGCACCTCTGGAAGAAGGCCTGGCTGTACGCATGCCACCTCGACGAGGTCGGGAACCCCGGCGATTTCCTGCTGTGGACGCGCACCGGTTCGCCCATCGTGATCGTACACGGCAAGGACGGCGTGATTCGCGCGTTCTACAACAGCTGTCGCCACCGCGGCGCGCCCATCGTGCAGACCGAGTGCGGCCACGTCGACGGCTTCGTCTGCAAGTACCACGGCTGGACCTACGGCCTCGACGGCAAGCTGGTCAACCTGCGCGACAGGCGCGACTTCCCCAACCTCGACATGAGCGCGTATCCGCTGAACGCGGTGCGCTGCGAGCGGCTCGGCAACTGGATCTTCGTCAACGAGGACCCGCAGGCCGAGCCGCTGCTCGAGCACCTGAAGCCGATCCCGGGGTACCTCGCGGAGATCCGGCCGCACGAGACGCGCTTCGTGCACAAGAAGTCCTACCACGTGAAGTGCAACGTGAAGGTGCTGCTCGACGCGTTCCTGGAGGTCTACCACCTCAAGTCGATCCACCAGAACACGGTGGACCGCTTCCTGGACCACCGCGGCACGACTATCTCGCTGTGGCCGCACGGCCACTCGTACATGCTGACCCCGAACCGGCGGCCCGACTGGGAAGACCCGGGCACGAAGGGCATGCCGAAGCTGCCGACGAACGAGATGATCGCGAAGAACAATCCCTCGTTCCACTTCTACCCGAATCTCGTCACGCCGGTCGCGGACAGCGGCATCCCGTTCATCCTGTTCTGGCCGAAGGGCGAGCGCGAGATGGAGATCGAGGTGCAGTGGTTCTCGCCGGACTGGGGCGACGGCCCGCTGCACCCGCTGTGGGAGAAGCGGATCGAGAACTTCGAACGGATCCTCTACGAAGACACGCAGTTCGCCGAGCAGATCCAGGTGTCCGTCGAGTCGCCGGGCTTCAAGGGCATGAACCTGAACTACCAGGAGCGGCGCATCTACCACTGGCACGAGGAGCTCGACCGCCGGATCGGCGTCGAGCGCATCCCGGCGCACCTGCGCGTCGAGCCGCTGCTCGGGGCCTACGTTGCAGCGTGAGGCGCGCATGACCGCCCTCCGCCGGGGCCGCGCGTGAGCGGCCGCGGCCTCTCGACCTGGGGCGCGTACCTACCGCGCGCGCGGCTCGAGCGCACGGCGATCGCGCAGGCGCTCGGCTGGATGTCGCAGGGCAGGTCCCGGACGCGGGGCACGCGCAGCTACTGCAACTGGGACGAAGACGCGCTGACGATGGCGGTCGAGGCCGCGCGCGACTGCTTCGGCGCGCGGGCGCGGCGCGTGGACGCCGTGACGCTCGCTTCGACCACCCTGCCGTTCGCGGACCGCAGCAACGCCGGCCTCGTCGCCGGCGCGCTCACGCTCGACGACCGGTGCCGCACCGCCGACGCCGCGGGCTCGCTGCGCGCCGGCACGAGCGCGCTGCGCGCCGCGCTCGAGGGCGAAGGCCTGGCGCTCGTGGTCGCCTCCGACGCGCGAGCCGCAAAGCCCGCGAGTCCCCAGGAGCAGGCCTACGGCCACGGCGCGTGCGCGCTGCTGGTCGGCCCGGCCGACGCCGCCGAGTACCTCGGCGGCGAGTCGCGCACCGCGGACTTCGTCGATCACTACCGCGAGGCGGGCGTCGACTTCGACTACGCGCTCGAGGAGCGCTGGATCCGCGACGAGGGCTACGCGAAGCTCGTCCCGCCGGTCGTGAAGGCGGCGCTCGCGCGCGCGGGCGTCGAACCGGCGGGCGTCGCGCAGTTCGTGTTCCCGGCGGCGCACTCGCACGGGCGCAAGCTCGCGCAGACGCTCGGCATGCCCGAGTCCGCCGCGGCGGAGCCGCTGGCCGACGGTTGCGGCGACACCGGCACCGCTCATCCGCTGCTGATGCTGGCGCAGGCCCTGGAGCGCGCCCGGCCCGGGGACGTCCTCGTCGTCGTCGGCTTCGGCCAGGGCGTCGATGCGCTGGTGTTCCGGGCCGCCCCGGGGATCGAGTCGGCGCGCCCCGCGCGCGGCGTGTCCGGCGCGCTCGCCGCCGGGCGGGCCGACGGCGCGTACGTGCGCTATCTTTCGCACTCCGGGCTGCTCGCGCTGGACTTCGGCATGCGCGCGGAGCGCGACAGCCGCACCGCGCAGAGCGTGGCGTGGCGCAAGCGGCTCGACGTGACCGGCTTCGTCGGCGGCCGCTGCACCGCGTGCGGCACCGTGCAGTTCCCGCGTTCGCGCGCCTGCGTGAACCCGGACTGCCGAGCCTTCGACACCCAGGAGGCGCACGGGCTCGCAGAAGTGCGCGGACGCGTCAAGACCTTCACCGAGGACTGGCTCGCGTACAGTCCGAGCCCGCCGCACGTCTACGGCAACGTCGAACTGGACGGCGGTGGCAACGTGTTCATCGAGTTCACGGACGTGGGGGCAGGCGAGCTCGGCGTCGGCACGCCGGTGCGCTTCGCGTGGCGCATGAAGGACGTCGACCGCGTCCGCGGCTTCCGGCGCTACTTCTGGAAAGCGACGCTCGCGAGGACCTGAACTTGGCCCACGGCATCCGCGACAAGGTGGCGATCCTCGGCATGGGCTGCTCGCGCTTCGGGGAGCGCTGGGACGCGGGACCCGACGACCTGATGGTCGAGGCCTTCAAGGAGGCGCTCGCCGACGCGGGCCTCGAGCGCGACCGCATCGAGGCGGCGTGGCTCGGCGTGTTCTACCAGGAGCAGAGCACCTCGAAGTCGGGCCTGCCGCTGTCGATGGCGCTGCGGCTGCCGAACGTACCGGTCACGCGCGTCGAGAACCTCTGCGCGACCGGCACCGAGGCGCTGCGCGGCGCGGCCTATGCGGTGGCCGCGGGCGCCTGCGACGTCGCGCTCGCGATGGGCGTCGAGAAGCTGAAGGACACCGGCTTCGCGGGCCTGCCCGAGCGCACGAAGGGCACTTTCGAGGATCTGTGGCAGCCGGGCTTCACGCCGCCGGGCGCGTTCGCGCAGCTCGGCGCGGCCTACGCGGCCAAGCACGGCCTGCCGATGGACGAGCTGAAGCGCGCGATGGCGCACGTCTCGTGGAAGAGCCACGAGAACGCCGCGCTGAACCCGAAGGCGCACCTGCGCAACCGCATCACGGTCGAGCAGGCGCTGAACGCGCCGATGGTCGCCTACCCGCTCGGCACCTACGACTGCTGCGGCGTCTCCGACGGCGCGGCCTGCGCGATCGTCACCACGCCCGAGATCGCGCGCAGCCTCGGGAAGCGCGACCTCGTCACGATCAAGGCGCTGCAGCTCGCGCCCTCGAACGGCGTCGAGATGGGCCACGCGAGCTGGGACGGCGCGCACACGCCGACCACGCGGATCGCCGCGGCGAAGGCCTACGCCGAGGCGGGCGTGCAGGACCCACGCGCCGAGCTGTCGCTGATCGAGGTGCACGACTGCTTCTCGATCACCGAGCTGGTGCTCATGGAGGACCTCGGCCTCTCCGAACCGGGCCGGGCCGCGTTCGACGTGCGCGACGGCCGCTACGATCGCGACGGCGCGATCCCGTGCCAGGTGGACGGCGGCCTGAAGTGCTTCGGGCACCCGGTCGGCGCCTCGGGCCTGCGCATGGTCTACGAGGTCTATACGCAGCTGCTCGGCCGCGCGGGCGCGCGCCAGCTGTCGAGCCCGACGCTCGGGCTCACCCACAATCTCGGCGGCATCCCGAACCGGAACGTCGCCAGCATCTCGATCCTCGGGCTGCACGCGGCCTGAGCCGCGCCGCGAGCCCGCGGACGAACGTCCACGGACCAGGCGAACCAGAGGGGGACACGACGATGGCCGACACGCTCTTCACACGCATCCCGCGGGACCAGCTGCCCGAGCAGTTCCACCTCGCGTGGGACACGCTGAACGGACTCACCGGCGAGCCGACGTTCGTCGAGGTGTTCGCGCAGAACCCCGAGATGCTCGACTTCGTGATGAACAAGTTCTACGGGCCGGTCTTCTTCGGCGGCCAGGTCGACAACCGCTACAAGCAGCTCGCACGACTGAAGCTCTCGCTCGTGCACGGCTGCCGCACCTGCAACCAGCAGAACGTGCCCGGCGCGCTCGCGGCCGGGATCGCGCAGGCGCAGGTCGACGCGATGGACGACTTCGAGAACGGCCCGTTCACCGACGCCGAGAAGGCGGTGATCGCCTACGCGGGCGAGGTCGCACTGACGAATCCCGGCGGCGAGATGACGCCCGCGCTGTTCCAGCGGCTGCGCCGGTACTTCAGCGAGGCCGACATCCTCGAACTCGGCACCGCGATGGCGATCATCTCCGGCATGGCGAAGCTGAGCTTCGTGCTGAACCTCGTCGAGAAGGAAACCTACTGCCCGTTCGTGCCCCGCGCGAGCGCGGCCGCCTGACCGCCGGCGTCGCCCACGGGCCGCGGCGGGTTCCCCAGCTCGCCGCCGCCCGCGCCGGGCCTCGGCACCTACGGCTGCGCGGGGCTGTTCGGCCCCGTCTGCCAGACGATCAACCCGCGCTGGCGCCACAGCCTGCGCGCGGCCTGGCGCCTGCCGTTCGACGTGACCAAGGTGCTGACGTGGCGCCACCTCGGCTCGGTGGACCTCGACAACAACGGCGGCGACCCGCTGCTGGCCTCGTTAACCGACGCGGCCGGCAACACGGTGCAGAACCGCTTCAACCCGAGCATCGGGTCGTACAGCCACTTCGACCTCGCCGCCACCTGGGACGCGCGTGACAACCTGGAGCTGCGGCTCGGCGTCAACGACCTGCTCGACGACGACCCGCCGCTCGTCTCGAGCGAGCTGACGTCCGGCGGCGCCGCGAACACCTGCGAGGTCTACGATCCGTACGGTCGGCACCGGAAAAAGTCAGTCCTGACTGTTTCTTTGCGGCCAGCGGTTGCCTATATTGTCTGGAAATGTGCAGCCGGCGCCGAGCCGCAGAGGTCAGCCCATGTTCGACTACAAGCAGCCGTACGTCCTGAACCCCGACGCGCCCGCCGACCGCCTGGATGCGAAGCGTCCGCCGGTCGACAACGGCCTCGAGGTCGTGGACCCCGCGCGCTACTACTCGCGCGAGTTCATGGACAAGGAGTGGAAGCATCTCTGGCCGCGCATCTGGCTGCTGGCCGGCGTGACGGCCGACATCCCCGAGGCCGGCGACTACTTCCGGTTCGACCACGGCCACGAGAGCATCATCGTCGTGCGACAGGAGGACGGCGGGATCAAGGCCTTCTTCAACGTCTGCTCGCACCGCGGCAACCCGATCGCGCTGAACGAGCACGGCAGCGTCGCGAAGTTCACCTGCCCTTTCCACGCCTGGAAGTTCTGCATCGACGGCAAGCTCGACTGCATCACCGACGAGCAGAGCTTCCACCCGCAGCTGGTCGCGCACCGGCCGGGCCTCACGGAAGTGCGCTGCGACACGATCGGCGGCCTGATCTTCGTGAACCTGGACGGCAAGGCGCCGAAGCTTTCGGACTGGATCGGCCTGCCGCCCGGTTACCTCGAGAACTACGAGATCGACAAGATGCACGTCGTGCGCCACATGCGCACGGAGTGGCTGGCGAACTGGAAGACCGGCGCTGACGCGTTCTACGAGACCTACCACCTGCCCCACATCCACCCGCAGACGCAGGGCGTGATGGAGGACTACTCGCAGTACGACCTCTACCCGAACGGTTTCTCGCGCATGATCGTGCCGATCTGCACGAAGAGCCACCGCGTCGATGACCAGGACACGGTCGATGCCGGCCTGCAGTACATGATGATGGAAGCCGGCATGGACCCGGCCGAGTTCACGGGCACGGCGCGGGACGTGCGCAAGGCGGTGCAGCAGGCCAAGCGCGAGCGCGCGAAGCGCCTCGGCCTCACGCACTACGACAAGTTCACCGACAGCCAGCTGACCGACAGCTGGGCGACCGGCATCTTCCCGAACACGCAGATGGGGCTCCACCCCGAGGGCGTGTTCATCATGCGCTTCGTCCCGCACCCGACCGACCCGGAGCGCTTCTATTACGACAACATCACCATGGTCCGGTACGTCCCGGACCCGAACTATTCGGTCCCCGGCTGGATGGGCCTGCCGAAGGACACGGACGTGACGGGCGCGACGCGTCCGCCGGTGGAAAGCCACGGCGCCGGGCAGCGCGCCGACCTCGGCGAGGTGCTGAACCAGGACGTGGACCTGGTCGAGGCGGTGCAGCACGGCATCCGGTCGCGGGGCTTCCGCGGCCCGATCTGGAGCGAGCAGGAGATGCGCCTGCGGCACTACCACCGCGAGATCGACCGCTACCTCAACGGCGAGAAGTAGTCCCGGAGCGGATCCGGCCGCGTCGACGTCTTCGCGCGCCCGTCCGCCAGCTGCAACACGCGCCGTACCTCGGGCACGAGGTCGTCGGCGTGGTGCACGGCCATCACGAGCTGCAGGCCCTCGCCGGCCAGTGCCGACAGCAGCGCCTTCGTGCGCGCCCGGGACGGTGCGTCGAGGCCGGTCAGGGGCTCGTCCAGCAGCAGCGCCTCCGGGCCGGCGACGAGCGCGCGCGCGATCAGCGCGACGCGCCGCTGGCCGTACGAGAGCGACCGGAACTCCGCGGCCCGACGGTGCGCGAGCCCGACACGCTCCAGCGCCGCCGCGGCCCGCCGCCGCTCGCGGCGGGTCGGTTCGCCGTCGAGTCCCACGCTCGCACGCAGTCCGCTGACGACCAGTTCCTCGACGCTCACCGGGTCGAGGTACTCCGACTGGAACTCGGGGGACACGTAGCCGAGCCGTCGCCGCCACGCCTCGACGTGGGTGCCGGGCGGATGCGCGCGCCGCTCGATCCGGGCACCGGCGGCGGCCGGCAGGTCGCCGTGGAGGAAGCGGAGCAGCGTGCTCTTGCCGCTGCCGTTCGCCCCCACGATCGCCCAGTGTTCCCCCGCCCCGATCGTCCAGTCGAGACCGACGATCACCGGCCGGTAGTCGCGGCACAGCGTGACGTTCGCGAGGCGCACCAGCGGCGCGCCGGTCGCGCGTACGGCCTTGCGTCGTGCCGGCGGCGGCGGCGCGGACTCGTCGAGCCAGGCGCGCGGCGCGCCCGCCGGCGGGCCGGCGTACACGACGCGACCGGCTTCGAGCACTACGGCCGAGTCGTAGCGGCCCGGCACGTCTTCCGCGCGATGCGCGGAGACCACGAGCGTGGTGCGCGACCGGCCGAGGCGCGCCAGCTCGCGCTTCAGCAACGCGCGCGCGGCGGCGTCGAGACCGTTGAACGGCTCGTCGAGCAGCAGCAGCCGCGGTTCGCCGGCCAGTGCGCGCGCGAGGAGCGCGAGGCGCCGCTGGCCGTACGACAGCGACAGGAACGGCCGACGGCGCAGCGGCCAGAGCCCGAAGCGACGGAGCAGCTCGCGCACGCGCGCCGCCTCCGCCGGTCGCAGGCGGTCGAGCGGCCGGTCGGTACCTCGGCAGCCGGTGCCGACGGTGCGCTGCACCGTGAAGTTCCAGTCGTGACGGAAGTACCGGTCCTGCCGCTCCCCGCCGACGAGCGCGAGCGCGGGCTTCAGCTGCGGCAGTGCGAGCTCGTCGCCGGCTGCGTCGTACCAGGCGATTCGCTCGCGGCCCGTCGGCGTCGGCCAGCGCTCGCCCGCGAGCAGCTTCAGCAGCTGCGTCTTGCCGGCGCCGTTCGCTCCGCACAGTAGCCACCGGCCGCCGGGCCGGAGCTCGAGGTCGAGACCGTCGAGCACCCGTCGGCCGCCGAGCGTCAACGCGACGCGCTCGAGCCGGACGCCGACCCCGCTCACGCTGCTCGCCAGTGCTCGCCGTCGCGCAGGGCCCGGGACTCGCGGTGCAGCTTCTCCAGGTGGGCGAGCAGCGAGTAGCGCGCGTACTCGTGGAGCGCCGGATCGACGTCGTCGTACACGCGCCCGAGCAGCTGATCGAGCGTTGCGGGCGTGCGGCCGAGCGCGGCCACCGCCTTCGCCTCGCGCGCCAGCCGGTGCGCGATCAGCCCCTGCAGCACGCGCGGCGGGTTGCGCAGCACGGCGCCATGACCGGGCAGGATGCAGGAGACGTCCAGTTGCAGGAGCCGCGACAGCGAGTCCAGGTACTCGGTCATGTTGCCGTCGGGCGGCAGGATCACGGGCGACACCGTGCCGAGCACATGGTCACCGGTCAGCAGTGCACGCGTCGGCCGGTGGTACCAGCAGACGTGGTTCGAGGCGTGGCCCGGCGTGCCGATCGCGACGAGCGGCCCGTCGTCGGAGTCGTACAGAGCGCCGTCGTCCGGCACCTCGTCGGAGACGAAGCCGGGATCGTGGAACTCGGGATGGCGCGGCAGGCGGCCGACGCGCCGCGCACCGTAGCGGCGCGCGACGTAGGCGCTCGCCGGCGAGTGATCGCGGTGCGTGTGGGTCACGAGCACGCCCTCGACGCGCGCGTCGCCGATCGCGCGTTCGATGGCGGCGCGATGCTCGGGCAGCGCGGGACCCGCGTCTACGACGAGCACTCGCTGCCGGCCGACGAGGTAGGTGTTGGTGCCGGGTCCCGTCATCCGGCCGGGATTGGGCGCAACGACCCGGCGGATGCCTGGGACGACCTCGACCGCGAGGCCGGGGGCGAACTCGTCGACGACGGGTGTGTCCATCGCCCTAGGATAAGGCAACGCGCAAGCCGACCGCGCACGGCGCGTGCGCGGTCCGACGTCGCTCAGGAGCGGCGCGGCTCCGGGTCCACGAGGCGGTCGCCCGGCAGGACCGCCCCCGGCGCGAACCCCGGGCTCGCGGCGTACCGCGCGTAGAGCGGCGCGAAGTCCGTGGTCAGCACGGCCTCGAACAGCTGCTCGTACCCGTCGACGACGAAGTAAGTGCGCTGGTAGTCGTCGATCAGGTAATCGGTGCGCATCACGCGCTCGAGATCGAACGCGAGCCGCGACGGCCGCGGATCCTCGATGCAGTACACGGTCTCGCCCGCCGACGACAGCATGCCGGCACCGTAGGCCCGCAGGCCGGCCGGGGTGCGGATCAACCCGAACTCGACCATGTACCAGTACAGGCGCGCGAGCATCTTGAGGCCGCCGAGCCGCTCGGCCTCGGGTCCCCGGCGCCCGTAGGCCTGCAGGAAATCTGCGAACACCGGGTTCGCCAGCAGCGGTACGTGGCCGAAGAAGTCGTGGAAGAGGTCCGGCTCGACGAGGTAGTCCAGTTCCTCGCGGGTGCGGATCCAGACCGTGACGGGAAACCGGCGCGCCGCCAGGTGCGCGAAGAAATGCGCCTCGGGGATCAGGCCCGGCACCGCGACGAGACGCCAACCGGTTCGTTCGCCGAGGCGGGAGCTGGTCTCGGCCAGCGAAGGAATGCGGTCTGCGGCGACCCCGAGCGCCCGCACACCGGCCAGGAATTCCGGCGCGGCGTAGCGTTCGACGAGGCCGACCTGGCGGCGGTAGAGGTCCCGCCAGACGGCGTGCTCCTCCGGAGTGTAGGCGGCGCAGTCCTGCTCGACCGTGTAGTCGTCGCGCGCGTGCTCGTAGTCGCCGCGCAGTTGCACGGGTCTGGCGGTCGGGGCGAGCGGTGCCTGCACGGAGCCTCCGGAACCGGGCGAACGTCGGGTAGGTGGATCGTACGGGAGCCCCACGGCCGAAAACCGCTAAAATTCGCTATCATTAGCTCATTAATTAGTGATAATCACCCCGTGCAGGCCAATATTCGGAGACTTCGTGCCGTGCAGCTCGATCGAACCGACGGCCGCATCCTGGCCGCACTGCAGCGCGACGGCCGCACGAGCCTCGTCGATCTCGCCGAGCAGGTCGGCCTTTCGGCCACGCCCTGCGCCCGGCGCGTGAAGCGACTCGAGGATGCCGGCGTGATCGAGGGCTACACGGCCCGCATCGATCCACGCCGCGTCGGCCACTCGGTGCAGGCCTTCGTGCAGGTGAAGCTGGAGCGGCACACGGACGAGACGGCCGAGCGCTTCCGGCGCGGCCTCGAGGAACTGCCGGAGGTCGCCGCCGCCTACGCGATGACCGGCGAGATGGACTTCCTGCTGGAGGTGTTCGTGCCGGACATCGAGGCGCTCGGCCGGTTCACGCTGCACCGGCTGATGCGGTTGCCGGGCGTGCGCGACGTTCGCTCGAGCCTCGTGCTCGAGACGCTGAAGCGCGGCGCCGGCGTGCCGGTCGAGCACCTCGTCGCCCGTTGAGCGCGGGCGCGGCGGCGCACCGCTCCGCCGGGGCGTGCTGTCCGGGGCCACGCGGGCCGGCTACGCAGCGGCGCGCGCGCGCAGATACTCGTCGAGCGAATCCCACGTGCCGTCGGCGCCCACCTTCGCGAGGATGCCGGCCCGTTCGAGCTTGAGCCGCACGTTGTCGCGCAGTTCGCACAGCACCACCCGGCCGCCGTTGCGCCGGAAGTCGTCGACGATCTCGTCGAGCGCGTTCAGGCCCGTCGTGTCCATGAACGGCACGCGGCCCATGCGGATCACCACCGTGCGCACCCGGCTCTGGCTGCGGCGCAGTGCGCTCTCGAGCTTCTCGGCCGCGCCGAAGAAGAACGGGCCGTCGATCGTGTAGACCGCGGTATCGGCCGGCACCGCGGTGCCCGGCGGCAGCGCCTCGGTCGGCGCGAGTTCCGGGTGCGAGTGGGTCTCCACGCGCACCGCCTGCGCCATCCGCCGCATGAACAGCAGGCTCGCGAGCACGACGCCGACGTTGACGGCCACCACGAGGTCGGTCAGCACCGTGAGCGCGAAGGTGATCAGCAGCACCGCGACGTCCGGGCGCGGCGCGGTGCGGACGAGGTGCGCGAACCGGTGCGTCTCGGCCATGTTCCACGCCACGTAGAACAGGATCGCGGCCAGCGCCGCGAGCGGCACGTGCGAAGCCAGCGGCGCGAGCGTCACGATCACGAGCACGAGGAAGCCGCAGTGCACGAGCCCGGCGAGCGGGCCGGTGGCGCCGTTGCGCACGTTCGTCGCCGTGCGCGCGATCGCGCCGGTGGCCGCGAAGCCGCCGAACAGCGGCGCGAGCACGTTCGCGATCCCCTGCCCCACCAGCTCCTGGTTCGAGTCGTGGCGCGTGCCGGCCATGCCGTCGGCGACGGTCGCCGACAGCAGCGACTCGATCGCGCCGAGCAGCGCGATCGTGAACGCCGGCCCGATCAGCTGCGTCAGCGTGCCGAAGTCCACGGTCGGCAGCTGCAGCCGGGGCAGTTCGCGCGGGATGCCGCCGAACGCGCTGCCGATCGTGGCGACGCCCTCGAACGCGAAGCCCGCCTGCAGCGCGGTGGCGAGCGCCATCGCGACCAGCGGCGCCGGCACGCGCCGCAGCCAGCGCGTGCCCACGACCAGCGTCGCCAGCGTCAGCAGTCCGAGAGCGGCGGTCGCGAGGTGGGCCTGCGGCAGCTGCCCCGCCAGCGCGACGAGCCGCTCGTGGAAGGCGGCGTCGTGCGCCGCCGGCGCGAGCCCGAAGAAGTACTGCCACTGCCCGACGAAGATGATCAGCGCTATGCCGGACGTGAAGCCGACGATCACCGGGTCCGGGATGTACTTGATGACGGACCCGAGCCGGGCCGCGCCCAGCGCGAGCAGGATCAGGCCGGCCATCAGCGTCGCGACCTGCAGGCCGGCCACCCCGTGCTGCGCGGTGATCACGGCGAGCACCGCGACGAACGCGCCGGTCGGCCCGGAGATCTGCAGCCGCGTGCCGCCGAACAGCGTGGTGCACAGACCGGCGACGATCGCGGTGTAGAGCCCCTGCTCCGGCCGGGCGCCGGAAGCGATCGCGAACGCCATGGCGAGCGGCAGCGCGACGACCCCGACCACGAGGCCCGCGAGGAGGTTCGGCGCGAGGTGGGCGCGGCCCAGCAGGCCGGCGCGGCGCGCTTCGAGGATCGCGATCACGGCGCAGCCATCGTACGCGGGTGCAGCCGGCGGAATGTAGGCTGGAGTTTCTCGCGAATTCCGAATCCGACCTCGCGGATCGTCCGTCCTGCACGCGTCGCCGGACCGGGATCGCCGACCGGGTGCGCGGCGCATTAAGATGTGGCCGACCGCGGCACCGGTCGCCGCGCACGAGGTTGCCCATGATCCGTCGTTTCCTGGCCGCCACCGCCCTCTCGGCCGGCGTCCTGCTCGCACTGCCCGCCGCCGCGAACTGCGTCTACCCGCGCGCCCCGGAGTCCATGCCCGACGGCAACACCGCCACGATGGAGGAGATGGTCGAGGGCCAGAAGGCGGTGCGCGCCTACGTGGCCGAGATGGAAGCCTTCCTGAAGTGCCTCGAGGGCTCGGTGCCGAAGCCGGCCGATCCCGCCGCGCTGACCGAGGAGCAGAAGAAGGAGCAGGAGCGGCTCGAGACGATCCGGGCGCAGCGGCACAACGCCGCTGTCGGCGAGATGGAAGCCGTGGCCGAGCGCTTCAACGTGCAGCTGCGTGCGTTCCGCGCCAAGCAGGGCAAGAAGTAGCGGATGCTGACGCCGGCGGCAGCGGCGGCGGCGATCGCGGCGAGCCTCGCGCCCCTCGGCGCCGAGGACTGCCCGCTCGCGCGCGCCGCGGGCCGGGTGCTGCTCGAGGACGTCCACGCCGAGCGCGACGCACCGCCGTTCGACCGCGTCGCGATGGACGGCATCGCGGTCGGCGCGGCCGCGTGGCGCGCCGGCCGGCGCGCGTTCCGGGTGGCGGGCACGCAGGCCGCGGGCAACCCGCCGCGCGCCCTGCCGGCGCCCGACGCGTGCCTCGAGGCGATGACCGGCGCCGTGCTCCCGCCCGGCGCCGACCTCGTGGTGCCGGTCGAGAGCCTGACGATCGCCGACGGCGTCGCCACGGTCGATCCGGCCTTCGTCGCCACCGCCGGCGCGAACGTGCACCGGCGGGCCAGCGACCTCGCGCAGGGCACGCGCGTGCTGGGCGCGGGCACCCGGCTCGGCGCCGCCGAGGTGGCGGTGCTCGCGAGCGCCGGCCGCACGAGCGTGCGCGTCGCCCGCGCGCCGTCGCTCGCGGTGGTGTCCACCGGCGACGAACTGGTCGAACCGGGGCTGCCGATCGCGGACTGGCAGGTGCGCCGCTCCAACGTGCACGGCGTCGCCGCGGGCCTGCGGCTCGCGGGCTACGCCGACGTGATCGACGACCACGTCGCCGACGACCCGGCCGCGATCCGGGCGACGCTCGCGCGCCATCTCGCCGGGCGCGACGCGCTGGTGCTCTCCGGCGGCGTCTCGGCCGGTCGCTACGACCACGTGCCCGCGGTGCTCGCGGATCTCGGCGTCGAGCGCGTCTTCCACAAGGTCGCGCAGCGACCCGGCAAGCCGCTCTGGTTCGGCGTGTCGCGCGACGGCCGTCCGGTGTTCGCGCTGCCGGGCAACCCGGTCTCGACGCTCGTCTGCCTGCAGCGCTACGTGCTGCCCGCGCTCGCGCGGCTGTGCGGCGCGGCCGCGCCGACGCCGACCGCCCTGCCGCTCGCCTCGCCGGTACGGTTCCGGCACGGCCTGACCTCGTTCCTGCCGGTTCGGCTGGTGCACGCCGCGGAGGGCGCCACGCACGCCGAACCGCGCCCGACCAACGGCTCCGGGGACTTCCATGCGCTGGTCGGCACGGCCGGCTTCGTCGAGCTCGCTCCCGAGCGCGACTGGGCGCGCGGCGACTGCGCCCCGTTCTACGCGTGGGCGGCATGAGCGTCGTCGCGCTGCACGACCCGAGCGCGCCGCTCGACCGGCTCGGCCGGCCGATTCACGACCTGCGCATCTCCGTGATGGACCGGTGCAACTTCCGCTGCCCCTACTGCATGCCGAAGGAAACCTTCGGCGAGGGCTACCGGTTCCTCGGCTCCGCGGAGCGCCTGTCGTTCGCCGAGATCACGCGGCTCGCGCGGCTGTTCACCGGGCTCGGCGTCCGCAAGCTCCGACTCACGGGCGGCGAGCCGCTGCTGCGCGCCGGGCTCGAGGAACTGGTCGGCGACCTCGCGGCGCTGCCCGGGGTCGAGGACGTCGCGCTCACCACGAACGGCGTGCTGCTCGCGCGGCACGCGCAGGAGCTGAAGACGCAGGGCCTGACGCGGATCACGGTCAGCCTCGACTCGCTCGACCCGGACGTGTTCCGGCGGATGTCCGGCGGCTTCGGCTCGCCGGACGAAGTGCTGACCGGCATCGAGGCCGCGCTCGCGGCAGGTCTCGCGCCGGTCAAGGTGAACTGCGTGGTGCAGCGCGGCGTCAACGACCACACGGTGCTCGACCTGCTCGACCGCTTCCGCGGCACGCCGGTGATCGTGCGCCTGATCGAGTACATGGACGTCGGCAACCGCAACCACTGGGAGCCCGCGCTCGTCGTTCCGTCGCGCGAGCTGCGCGAGCGCATCGCCGCGCGCTGGGAGATCGCGCCGCGCGCCGGCAACTACCGTGGCGAGGTCGCGGAGCGCTACGCGTACGCGGACGGCGCCGGCGAGATCGGCTTCATCAGCTCCGTCAGCCAGCCGTTCTGCGGCGCCTGCTCGCGCGCGCGCCTGTCCTCCGAGGGCGTGCTCTACACCTGCCTGTTCGCGACGCGCGGCCTCGACCTGCGCGCGCCGCTGCGGGCCGGCGCGGACGACGCCACGCTGCTGCAGCTCGTCCGCGATGCGTGGGAGCGTCGCGCCGACCGCTACAGCGAACTGCGGGCCGAGTCGAAGCAGGACGGCCGGCGCAAGATCGAGATGTACTACATCGGCGGCTGATGCCAGCCACCTATCGGACCCACGCGATGCAGAGCTTCACGCACGTCGATGCCGGCGACCGCCCCGCGATGGTGGACGTGGGCGCCAAGGCCGTGACCGCGCGCACCGCGCTCGCCGAGTCGCGCGTGCGCCTGCCGCGCCACGTCGCTGCCGCGCTGCGCGAGGCCGGCTACGCGACCTCGAAAGGCCCGGTGTTCCACACGGCGATCGTCGCCGGCACGATGGCCGCCAAGCGCACGCACGAACTGATCCCGTTCTGCCACCCGCTCGGCCTCGAGAAGTGCCGCGTCACGATCGAGCCGGACGGCGACGCGGTCGTGATCCGCTGCGAGGTCGGCGTGCACCACCGCACCGGCGTCGAGATGGAGGCGCTGACGGGTGCGTCGGTCGCGGCGCTGACCGTCTACGACATGTGCAAGGCGCTCTCGCACGACATCGTGATCGAGGCGACACGGCTGATCGCGAAGCGCGGCGGCAAGAGCGACTACGACGCGCCGGGGGCGCCGTGACGAGCGCGCAGCCGACGCCGGGGACTGCCCCGCCGCTCGCCGCGCTGCTGCTCGCCGGCGGCCGCAGCCGGCGCATGCAGCGCGACAAGGCGCTGGTCGAGTACGACGGCGAGTCGCAACTCGCGCGTGCTTGGCGCACGGTCGCCGGCGTCGTCCCCGACGCGTACCTCTCGATCCGTCTCGACCAGGCGGACGATCCCGTGCGCGCGGCCTACCCCCGCATGGTCGATCGCGACGCCGAGCTCGGGCCAGCGGCCGGCCTGCTGGCGGCGTTCGCGACGCGGCCGACGCATGCCTGGCTCGTGGTCGCGATCGACCTGCCGCTGCTCGACCGGCACACGCTCGAGCACCTGCTGGCCGCCCGCGATCCCGCAAAACTCGCGACCGCGTATACCAGCACTCACGACGGACTGCCCGAGCCGCTCTGCGCGATCTGGGAACCGACTGCGCACGCCGCCCTCAGGAGCTTCGTCGCGGGCGGGCGCCACTGCCCGCGGAAGTTCCTGCTGAACCACGCGGCGCGACTCGTGCCGCCGGCGGCGACCAACGCGCTCGACAACGTCAACACACCCGAGGAGTACGCCGCGGTCCGGGCCCGGCTCGCCGGCGGCGCCGCCTCGCCGCGCGCCGCCGCGACCTCGGCGACGGAGAACCCATGATCCACGTGCAGGTGCAGTACTACGCGGTGCTGCGCGAACAGGCAGGCCGCAGCGAGGAGCGCGTCGCCACGCAGGCGGCCACGCCCGCCGCGCTCTACGAGGAGCTGCGCGAACGGCACGGCTTCCACCTGGCGCGCGCCCAGCTGCGCGTCGCGGTGGACGGCGAGTTCGCGGACTGGCAGGCGCCGCTCGCCGAGGGCGCGCGCATCGTGTTCATCCCACCGGTGGCGGGCGGCTGAGATGCACGGCTTCGAGTTCAGCGCGGCGCCCCTGCGGCCCGAGCAGCTGCGCGAGGCGCTCGCGGACCCCGCGTGCGGCGGCTACGCGACCTTCGAGGGCTGGGTGCGCGACCACAACGACGGCCGGTCGGTGCGTCGCCTCGAGTACGAGGCCTACGTCGAGCTCGCGGTCAAGGAAGGGGCACGGATCGTCGCCGAGGCGGAGCGCCGCTTCGGCGTCCGGCACGTGCGCTGCGTGCACCGCGTCGGCTCGCTCGAACTCGGCGACCTCGCCGTGTGGGTCGGCGTCAGCGCCGGCCACCGCGCCGAGGCCTTCGCCGCGTGCCGCTACGTGATCGACGAAGTGAAGCACCGCGTGCCGATCTGGAAGAAGGAGTACTACGTCGACGGCGACTCCGGCTGGGTGAACTGCGAACGCTGTGCGCAGGCCGGGATGGGGGATCGCGACCACGACCACGGTCACGACCACGACCACGACCACGACCACGAGCACGGTCACGACCACGCGCACGCGCACGCGCACGCGCACGCTCATGATCATCGCAGTCCCGACCATCCCGGTCGCGACCACGTGCACACCGCTTCCGCCGCGCATCCGGCCGGACTGCCACGACCCGACTACTCGCGCCAGCTCGTGCTGCCCGAGGTCGGCGCGGCGGGCCAGGCGCGCATCCGCCGCGCTCGCGTGCTCGTGATCGGCGCGGGCGGGCTCGGCGTGCCCGTGCTCGGCTATCTCGCCGGCGCGGGCGTCGGCGTGCTCGGCATCGTGGACGGCGACACGCTGGATGCGTCGAACCTGCACCGGCAGACCGGCTATGCGCTCGCCGACGTCGGCCGCCCGAAGGCCCTGCTGGCCCGCGACCGCCTCCGCGCGCTGAATCCCGAGGTGGACGTGCGCGCCTACACCGAGCGCGCGACCGCCGCGAACCTGCCTGCGCTCGCCGCGGGCTACGACCTGCTGGTCGACTGCAGCGACAACTTCGCGACGAAGTTCCTCGTCAACGACGTCGCGGTGGCCGCGGGCAAGCCCGCGGTGCTCGCGAGCGTGTACCAGTACGAGGGTCAGCTGCAGGCCGTGCGGCCGGGCGGCGCCTGCCTGCGCTGCCTGTGGCCCGAAGCGACCCGCGACGGTCTCGTCGGGAACTGCGCCGAGGCGGGCGTCCTGGGACCGGTGCCGGGCGTGCTCGGCAGCCTCCAGGCGCTCGAGACGCTGAAGCTGATCCTCGGCTTGCCGACGCTCGGCGACGACGTGCTGCTCGTCGATCTCGCCACGCTCGAGACGCGGCGCCTGCGCGCACGCCGCGCCGCCGGATGTGCTGGGACGGCCTGCACCCGCCTCGCCACGCCGGACGCACCGGCGGACCTGGAACGCGGCGTGGAAGCGCTGGCTCGCGCGGCCACCGACGGCGTGGTCGTGATCGACGTGCGCGAACCGGCGGAGATCGCGGCCGTGCCCGTCCCGGTCGCGAGCCTCGCGATTCCACTGGCCCGTCTGCTCGACGAACCGCAACGGCTCGCCACCGACGGCGCCTACCTGGTGGTGTGCGCTCGCGGCCAGCGCTCGCGCGACGCCGCGCTCGCCCTGCGCCGCGCAGGCATCGCGCGCGCGTGGTCGGTGCACGGCGGTCTCGCGGCACTCGGCACCCTGGACCGGGCGACGAGCGCCCGGTAGCTGGCACGGCGAGCCCCGCAGGGGCGTCCCGTTCGACACCGCGCCTCGGTCGCTGCAAGAGCTAACCATCGTGTAGCCGCGCCATTTGTCCTGGACAGTGCTACGGTAGCGCGGCATGGAGTGCTACCGATGGCAGACTTCGAGGACTACGACGGCGCCCTCGCGCGTCCGCGGGACGATGCGGCGCCGGCGGATGCACCGACACCACGGGAGCGGGCGCTGCTCGACGCGATCCCCGCCAACGCCGCACTGGTGGGTCACGACGCGACGATCCTCGCGGTCAACGCGGCGTGGCGCCGCTTCGCGCACGACAACGGCTGGCACGACCCCGCGGGCGTGGGGCTGAACTACCGACGCGTCTGCGCCGCGGCCGGCGACGATCCGCACGCGGTAGCCGCGCGCGAGGGGCTCGACGCGGTCCTGGCGGGCAGCCTCCACTCCTTCGAACGCGACTATCCGTGCGACGCGCCCGGCGCGGCGCGCTGGTTCCACCTGCTGATCGCCCCGTACGGCGAAGACTCGTCGCGGGGCGCGGTAGTGATGCACTTCGACGTGACGCAGGCGCGGCGCCTCGCCGAGGCGCTCCAGCAGGCGCAGAAGATGGAGACGGTGGGCCGCATGACGAGCGGCCTCTCGCACGACTTCAACAACGTGCTGCAGGTGCTCGTCACCAACCTCAAGGTGCTGGAGCGTTGGCCAGCGACCGCGGCGCAGCGCGAGCACCTCGCCACCGCGATGGACGCCGCGCGCCGCGCGGAGGAACTGATCCGGAGGCTGCTCGACTTCGCACGACGCCGCGCCCGCGAACCGGAACTCGCGGCGGCGACCGAGGTGGTGCACGGCCTCGAACCCATGCTCAGGCAGGTGCTCGGCCGCGACACGGTTCTCGAACTGCGGTATGCCGACGGCGGTGCGTTCACCTGGCTCGACCGGCACCGGCTGGAGATGGCCGTGCTGAACCTGGCGGTCAACGCGCGCGACGCGATGCACGACCACGGCCGCCTCGAGATCACCGTCGACTCGCGCCGGCTCGACGCGAGCGCCGGTGCAGCTGTCGGCCTGCAGGCCGGCCCGTACGTCCGCATCGCGGTCCAGGACTCGGGACCGGGCGTGCCGGCGGAACTGCGGAGCCGCGTGTTCGAGCCGTTCTTCACCACCCGGCCCGGCGACGGCGGCACCGGGCTCGGGCTGACGATGGTGCGCGAGTTCGCGCGGGGCGCCGGCGGCGACGTCGTCCTCGAGCCGTCGGCGAGCGGCGCGCGCTTCGTGCTGTGGCTGCCGGCGGCCGCCGATCCCGCGGCGCCGCACTGAAGGCCGGAAACCCTACTTCGGGCGCACCTGGCCGCTGCCGCGGACGACGTATTTGTAGCTCGTCAGCTGCTCGACGCCCACCGGACCGCGCGCGTGGAAGCGGTCCGTCGAAATGCCGATCTCGGCGCCCATGCCGAACTCGCCGCCGTCCGCGAACTGCGTGGACGCGTTGTGCAGCACGATCGCGCTGTCCACGTTCGACAGGAAGCGCTCGGCCGCCGCCGGGTCCGCCGTGACGATCGACTCCGTGTGCGCCGAACCCCAGCGGGCGATGTGCGCGATCGCCTCGTCGACGCCGTCCACGACGCGCGCGGCGATGATCGCGTCGAGGTACTCGGTGGCCCAGTCCGCCTCGGTGGCCTCGCGCACCCGGGGATCCGCGGCGCGGCACTCGGCGTCGCCGCGCACCTCGCAGCCGGCGTCGAGCAGCGCGCCGAGCAGCGGCTTCAGGTGCGTCGCGGCGCAGCCGCGATCGACGAGCAGCGTCTCCGCGGCGCCGCAGACGCCGGTCCGGCGCAGCTTGGCGTTCAGCACGATGTCGAGCGCCATCGCGAGGTCGGCGGCGCGATCCACGTAGACGTGGCAGTTGCCATCGAGGTGGCCGATCACCGGCACGCGCGCTTCCTTCTGCACGCGCTCGACGAGGCTCCGGCCGCCGCGCGGCACGACGACGTCGACGTAGTCGCCCATCTCGGCGAGCAGGTGGCGGACCGCCTCGCGGTCGGTGGTCGGCACGAGCTGGATGCAGTCGACCGGCAGCCCCGCCTCGACGAGCCCGGCGACCAGGCACGCGTGGATCGCGCGGCTGGAGCGGACGCTCTCCGAGCCGCCGCGCAGGATCACCGCGTTGCCCGACTTGAGGCACAGGGCGCCGGCGTCGGCGGTCACGTTCGGGCGGCTCTCGTAGACGATGCCGATCACGCCGAGCGGCACGCGCACGCGCTGGAAGCGCAGGCCGTTCGGACGCGTCCACTCGGCGATCACGGTGCCGACCGGGTCCGGGAGAAGCGCGATCTCGTCGAGCCCGCGGGCGATGCCCTCGACGCGGCCCGCGTCGAGCGCGAGACGGTCGAGCAGCGCGGGCGCCAGCCCGCGGGCGCGCGCGGCCGCGAGATCCTCGGCGTTGGCGGCGAGCACCCCGGCGGCGCGGGCGCGGAGCGCGCGCGCCGCAGCCACGATCGCCGCGTTCTTCGTCGCGGCGTCGGCGCGCGCCAGCACGGCGGCGGCGGCCACGGCCTGTCGCCCGAGGCGTGCCATCGTCGTCGCGAGATCCTCGCCGGCGGCCGGCAGGTCCGTACGGGTGGCGTCGGTCGTGGTCATCTCAGGCCTCGAAGTCGCGCAGCATCACCAGGTCGTCGCGGTGGATCAGTTCCTCGCGCCCGCGCCAGCCGAGCAGCGCCTCGATCTCGGAGCTGCGGCGGCCGATGATGCGGGCGGCGTCCTCGGCGGAGTAGGCCACGAGGCCGCGCGCGATCTCGCGGCCCTCGGGGTCGAGCACGCTGACCGTGTCGCCGCGCTCGAAGCGCCCTGCGAGCTTCGCGACGCCGGCGGGCAGCAGGCTCTTGCCGCGCGTCAGCGCCTGGGCGCAGCCGGCGTCCACCGTCAGCCGCCCTGCCGGCTTCAGCGTGCCCGCTATCCACTGCTTGCGCACCTTGTGCGGCGTGCGGCCGCGACCCGGCAGGAACCACGTGCAGCGCGTGCCCTCCTCGACCGCGCGCAGCGGGTTCGGGCGTCGCCCGCTCGCGATGCACAGGCTGCAGCCGGCGCCGACCGCGATCCGCGCGGCGGCGACCTTCGTGGTCATGCCGCCCGAACCGACCCCGGAAGTCGGCCCGCTCGCCATCGCCTCGACCGCGCCCGAGATCTCGCGGACCTCGGGAATGAACTGCGCATCCGGGTCCTTGCCGGGGTCGGCGGTGTAGAGCCCGTCGATGTCGGACAGCAGGACGAGGCACTCCGCGCTCGCCATCTGCGCGACGCGCGCGGCGAGCCGGTCGTTGTCGCCGTAGCGGATCTCGGCGGTAGCGACCGTGTCGTTCTCGTTGATGACCGGGATCGCCTTCAGGCCGAGCAGCGTGTCGAGCGTCGAGCGCGCATTCAGGTAGCGGCGGCGTTCCTCGGTGTCCTCGAGGGTCAGCAGCACCTGCGCGGTCGCGATGCCGCGCTCGTCGAACAACTCCTTCCAGGCGTGCGCGAGGCGGATCTGCCCGACCGCGGCGGCGGCCTGGCTCTCTTCGAGCCGCAGGCGTCCGGCCGGCAGGCCGAGATGACGCCGGCCCATCGCGATCGCGCCGGAACTGACGACGATGACCTGTTGGCCGCGACCGTGTGCCCGCGCGAGATCGTCGACCAGGGACTCGAGCCAGGCGCGGTTCACGCGGCCGGTCTTCGCGTCGACGAGCAGCGCGGAGCCGACCTTGACGACGAGCCGCCGCGCCTCGACGAGGCGCCGCGCGCGGCTCCGGAATTCCGACTGGGACATGCGGATTGCCGCGCCGGACTCGGGGCCGGACGGCGGGCCGCACTATACCGGCTCGGCGCGACCAGCGGCGCCCGACGTCGCGGGGCGTCCCGGTACCCCGGTCAGCCCAGTGCGCGCGGCGGCGTGGACCAGGTGCAGCGCACCGCCGAGCGCGGCGGCCACCTCCGCGGCCGTGCCGACGATCCGCTCGTCGAGGTCCGCCGTCTTCTCGTGGTCATGCAGCGGATCGACGGCGGCCACCACCCGGGGCCGGCGCCACGGCCCCGCTTCGCGTACCAGCAGCAGCGGCGCCGGTACGCCGCGGAGCAGCTCCCAGTCGTGGTAGGCCTTGAAGAACCGGCCGAGCGGACGACGCGCCGGCGACCTGACCAGCACGAAGCGGGGTCGGGTCCGCACCACGTAGCGGACCAGCTGATCGCTCTCCGGCCAGCCCCACAGCACGACCGGCGTGGCGCCCGCGCCGGCTTCCACCGCGCGCGCGGCCCAGCGGTGCAGCCCGAGCAGCGCGTCTTCCTGCAGCCACGAGCGCACGTCGCGCGCCGTGCCCCGGCCGGCCAGCGCGACGTTCCTCGCGTGAGCGCTAGAAGCCACGTGGACGAGCGCGAGCCGGCAGTCGAGGCCCCGCGCCAGCGCCACGGCCTTGGCGAGGTAGTCGCGATCCACGACGTGCGGGTCCTTGACGGTGACGACCACGGTCGGCTCCGCGTGACTGCGAGTCCTCATCACGAACCTCCGGTCGAAGCGCGCCCGGCCAGGCCCCGCAGCAGCGCTTTCTCGGCCTCGACGGCCAGCAGGAACGCGACGCCCGTCGCGATGACGAAACCGAGCTCGACCGCGCCGAGCGGCGCCGAGCCGAAGGCCGCGCGCAGCGGCGGCGCATAGGTGAATGCGAGCTGCGCGAGGGCGATCGCGCCGACCCCGAGCAGCACGGCGCGCGTGCCGCGCGCCGCCTCCCGGTCGAGAACGGTCGAGTGGAGCCGGCGCACGCTGAACAGGTAGGCCACCTCGCAGACGACGATCGCGTTGACGGCCACGGTGCGCGCGACCTCCGTGGTCGCGCCCTCGGCCAGCGCCCACTCGAAGGCGGCGAACGCGGCGACCGCAATCAGCACCGACACGAACGCGACGCGCCAGGCCAGCGTGCCGGACAGCAGCGACTCGCCGGGCCGGCGCGGCGGGCGACTCATCAGCCCAGGCTCGGCCGGCTCGAACGCCAGCGTCACGCCGAGGGCGATCGCGGTGACGGTGTTGATCCAGAGGATCTGGAGCGGCGTGACGGGCAGCGCAAGGCCGAGCAGCACGGCGACCACGATCACCAGCATCTCGCCGCCGTTGGTCGGCAGAGCCCACGCGATCGCCTTGCGCAGGTTGTCGTGGACGATCCGGCCCTCGCGCACCGCGCCGACGATCGACGCGAAGTGATCGTCGGCGAGCACCATCGCGGCCGCTTCCTTGGCCGCCTCGGTGCCCTTCCGGCCCATCGCGACGCCGACGTCGGCGCGCTTCAGCGCGGGCGCGTCGTTCACGCCGTCGCCGGTCATCGCGACCACCGCGCCGTCCGCCTGCAGCGCCTCGACGAGGCGCAGCTTGTGCTCGGGACTCGTGCGCGCGAAAACGTCCGTCGAGACCGCGATCTCCCGCAGCGCGGTCCCGTCGAGGCCGTCGAGATCGCGGCCGGTGGCCACGATCGCAGCGCCCGGGAAGCCGAGCTGCCGCGCAATCGCGAGCGCGGTGGCGGCATGATCGCCGGTGATCATCTTCACGCGAATGCCGGCCGAGCGGCAGTCGCGCACCGCCTCGATCGCGTCCTCGCGCGGGGGGTCGACGAGCCCGACGAGCGCCACCAGCGTCAGTTCACCCTCGAGCGGCAGGGCGTCGATCGCATCGTTCCCGGCCGGCACGACCCGCTCGGCGAGCGCGAGGACGCGCGCGCCGCCGGCCGCGAGCGCGTCGATCCGCTCGAGCCACGGCGCGGCGGCGAGCGGGCGCTCGCCCGCGCCGACGCATTCGTGGCCGCACATCGCGAGCACGCGCTCCGGCGCCCCCTTGACGAGCAGGCGGGTCGCATCGCCGCACCGCACGAGCGTCGCCATGTAGCGGTGCACCGGGTCGAACGGCAGGGTATCGACTCGCTCCCACCGGCGGCGCGGCGCCTCGTCTCGCGGCAGCACCTTCGCGGCGAACGCGAGCAGCGCGCCTTCCATCGGGTCGCCGCTGACGCTGGGCGAATCGGGCGCACCGACCAGCTCGGCGTCGTTGCAGAGCGACGCCACGCGGGCCGCAGCCGCCAGCGCCGGCACGGCGTGCGCCGCGACAGGGCGACCTTCGTGCCACAACGCGCCGGTGGTCGCGTAGCCCGCGCCCTCGACGTCGTAGACGGCATCGGCGGTCGCGACGCGCCGCACCACCATCTCGTTGCGCGTCAGCGTGCCGGTCTTGTCCGAGCAGATGACCGACACGGCGCCGAGCGTCTCGACCGCGGGTAGACGGCGGACGATCGCGTGCCTGGCCGCCATCCGCTGCACCCCGATCGCGAGCGTGATCGTCAGGATCGCCGGGAGGCCCTCCGGGATCGCCGCGACGGCGACGCCGACGACGATCATCAGCATCTCGCCCGGCGCGTAGTCCCGCACCAGCGTCCCGAACGCGTACACGCCGGCGGCGATCGCCAGCACCACCAGCGTCAGGCGCTTCGCGAAGGCGTCCATCTGCCGCAGCAGCGGCGTGCTGACGGTCGTGACGGAGCCGAGCAGCGTGCCGATGCGGCCAAGCTCGGTCGCCGCGCCGGTCGCGACCACCACGCCGACCGCACGGCCGGCGGTGACCAGCGTGCCGGCGTGCGCGACCGAGGCGCGGTCGCCGATCGGGGCTTCGGCGCACACGGGCGCGACCTGCTTCTCGACCGGCACCGATTCGCCCGTGAGCGTCGCCTCGTCGATCGCCAGGCGGCGCGCCTCGAGCAGCCGCAGGTCGGCGGCGACGCGGTCGCCCGCCTCCAGCAGCACGAGGTCGCCCGGGACGAGCGCGGCGGCTTCCACGTCCGCGCGCCGCCCGTCCCGCAGCACGGCCGCGCGCGGGTTCAGCAGCTCGCGGATCGCGGCCAGCGCGCTCTCGGCCCGGCCCTCCTGGACGAACCCGATCGCCGCGTTCGCGAGCACGACCGCGAGGATCACGGCCGTGTCCACCCCGTGACCGAGCGCGGCGCTCGCGGCCGCCGCGGCCAGGAGGACGTAGATCAGCGGGTTGGAAAACTGCGCGAGCAGCCGGCGCCACGCGCCGGGACGCGGTGCTGCCGGGAAGCGGTTCGGGCCATGGCGCGCGAGCCGGGCGGCGGCCTCGTCGGCGGTCAGTCCCTGCGGCGCGGACTGGAGCCGCTGCAGCGCGACGTCGGGCTCGAGAGCGTGCCAGGGCGTGCCGGTGGCGTGGCCAGCGTCGTCGATCATCTCGGGACCGCGCTCCCGGCGCCCCGTGGCGGGACGGAGTCGTGACACTAGCGCACGCGGCGCCGCACGCGTCGCTGCGCCCGGTCGCGCGGCGTCGGCACCACGAGTAGATCGCAATCCACGCGCTCGAGCAGTCGCTCCGCCGTCGCGCCGATCACCGCCTCGTACAGGCGTCCCCGCGCGCCACGCCGCGCCACCGCCCCGAGGGCGAGCACGTCGAGCTGCTCGACCTCGGCGAAGCCCGGCAGCGTCTCGACCGCGGCGCCGTGGAGCAGGACCACTTCCGGGCGCACGTGGACGCGCCGCGGGAGCAGCGCACCGACCCGTTCGCGAGCCGCCTGCTCGGCGGCGACCGCCGCACGCTGCGCCGCCGACGGGTCGAGCCCCGGTGCGCCGGCGATCGCCGGCAGAGCGAAGACCGGCGCCAGCGGCAGGAACGCGTGTACCAGGCACAGCGAGCCGCGCAGCGCGCCCGCCAGCGCGACGCCGGCCGCGACGAGCGCCGCGTCGAGCGACCCGTCCGGATCCGCGGGGTGCCCGGGATCGACCGCGACCGCGACGCGCGGCGCCGCGCCCCAGGGTCGCGGCTTCGCGTAGAGCAGCGGTACCGGGCAGCGGCGGATCAGCGGCCAGTCCGCCGGACCGAACAACGCGCGCCGCACGCCCGGATGGAAGTGCGAATCGAGCAGCACGAGGTCCGGCGCGGCGTCGCGGACGTACGCGAGGATCGCGGCGTCGCGCGGGTGCTCGAAGTCGACCGCGACGGTCGTCCGCACTTCGGGCGGAACGACCGCACGCACGAGCGCCGCGAGCGCCGCTTCGCGCGCATCGAGCGCCTCGGTCCTCGCGCGGTTCGCGCCGCGGCCGCGGCGCGGCGCGACGGCGGACCACTCGCACGCGTAGGCCTCGAGCCTCGCGTCGAGCGCGGCCGCGAGGCGGCCGGCCTTCTCGAGCCCGGGATGCGCCTCGGCATCCAGGTCGACGATCGCGAGCAGACGCCGCGGTTTCCGCACGATTCGGTTGTCCCCGTCCAGACGGGCCGAGCGTGCGAGAAATCGCGGTTTCCCGCAAGGCGCTGGTGCAGGCACGTATGGGAGCCCTACTAAGGGCTCCCTACCATCGCTTCGCGGCCGAGAACCGGCCTCCCGCTCTTCCCTCGCGCGCGAAGGAACTCCATGCAACTCGCGGAAACGTACAACGACAAGGTGGTACGCCAGTTCACGCTTGCCACCGTCGTCTGGGGCATCGTCGGCATGCTGGTCGGCGTCGTGATCGCCGCGCAGCTGCTGTTTCCGGCCCTCAACTTCGACCTGCCCTGGCTGACCTACAGCCGGCTGCGCCCGCTGCACACCAACGCGGTGATCTTCGCGTTCGGCGGCAGCGCACTGTTCGCGACGTCCTACTACGTCGTGCAGCGCACGTGCCACGCGCGGCTGATCAGCGACGGGCTGGCGGCGTTCACGTTCTGGGGCTGGCAGCTCGTGATCCTGCTGGCGGCGATCACGCTCCCGCTCGGGATCACGAGCGGCAAGGAGTACGCCGAGCTCGAGTGGCCGATCGACCTGCTGATCACGGTGGTCTGGGTCGCCTACGGGGTCGTGTTCTTCGGCACGATCGTCAGGCGCAAGGTCAAGCACATCTACGTCGCGAACTGGTTCTTCGCGGCGTTCATCATTACGGTCGCGGTGCTGCACGTCGTCAACTCGATGGCCGTGCCGGTCACCGCGCTGAAGTCGTACTCGGTCTACCCGGGCGTCGTCGACGCGATGGTTCAGTGGTGGTACGGCCACAACGCGGTCGGTTTCTTCCTTACCGCGGGCTTCCTCGGGATCATGTACTACTTCGTACCGAAGCAGGCCGGCCGCCCGGTCTACTCGTACCGCCTGTCGGTGGTGCACTTCTGGGCGCTGATCTCGATCTACATGTGGGCGGGCCCGCACCACCTGATCTACACCTCGCTCCCGGACTGGGCGCAGTCGCTCGGCATGGTGTTCTCGCTGATCCTGATCGCGCCGAGCTGGGGCGGCATGATCAACGGCATCATGACCCTCTCGGGCGCGTGGCACAAACTGCGCACCGACCCGATCCTGAAGTTCATGATCGTCTCGCTGTCCTTCTACGGCATGAGCACGTTCGAAGGGCCGATGATGTCGATCAAGAGCGTCAACGCGCTCTCCCACTACACCGAGTGGACCATCGGCCACGTTCACTCCGGCGCGCTCGGCTGGGTGGCGATGATCACGATCGGCGCGGTCTACATGCTGGTGCCGCGGCTCTACGGCCGCACCGAGATGTACTCGACGAAGGCGATCGACGCCCACTTCTGGGTGATGACGATCGGCATCGTGCTCTACGTCGCCGCGATGTGGATCGCCGGCGTCATGGAAGGCCTGATGTGGCGCGCCACGAACGCGGACGGCACGCTGACCTACACGTTCGTCGAGTCGCTGAAGTCCAAGTACCCGTACTACGCGGTGCGCCTGCTCGGCGGCGTGATGGTGCTGGCCGGCATGTTCCTGATGGCCTGGAACGTGCTCAGGACCATCCGCAACCCGCAGGCGAGCACGGCGGACCAGCCGGTGCTGGCGCCGTCCCACGCCTGACGCGAGCAACGACACCATGAAGCACGAAAAGATCGAGAAGAACGTCGGCCTGCTCGGCGTGCTGACCGCGATCGCGATCAGCGTCGGCGGGCTCGTCGAGATCGTCCCGCTGTACTTCACGGGCCAGGTGACGCAGCCGGCGCCGGGCGTGCAGCCCTACACCGCGCTGCAGCTCGAGGGCCGGGACGTCTACATCCGCGAGGGCTGCTACAACTGCCACTCGCAGATGATCCGGCCGCTGCGCGCGGAGACCGAGCGCTACGGCCACTACTCGCTCGCGGGCGAGAGCGTGTACGACCACCCGTTCCAGTTCGGCTCGAAGCGCACCGGGCCAGACCTCGCGCGCGTCGGCGGGCGGTACTCGGACGAATGGCATCGGGTGCACCTGATCGATCCGCGCGACGTCGTGCCCGAATCGAACATGCCGGGCTACCCGTGGCTCGCGGAGAACGCCGTCGACGCCTCGCGCACGGCCGCGAAGATGAGCGCGCTGCGCGCCGTCGGCGTGCCGTACACCGACGAGCAGATCGCCGCCGCCGCCGCCGAGGTCGAGGGCAGGACGGAGATGGACGCGCTGATCGCGTACCTCCAGGGACTCGGCACAGCCTCCAAGACCTGGAAGAAGTGACATGGACGCAGGACTGCTGGGTGCATTCGGGACCGTGACGGCGCTCATCGCCTTCCTCGCGGTCGTGGTCTGGGCCTACGGCAAGGGCGCGAAGCCGGGCTTCGACGCAGCCTCGCGGCTGCCGCTCGAGGACGAGCAGCGGCGCACCGACGACGAGGGGGACCGTCGATGAGCGGCTTCTGGAACGGCTGGATCGTGGTGCTGACGCTGGCCAACGTCGCCGGCGCGCTGTGGCTGCTGTGGGCCACGTCGCGGCGGGAGCCGAACGACGCCAGGGCCGAGCAGGGCGACCCGGACACCACCGGGCACACCTGGGACGGCGACCTGAAGGAGTACAACAACCCGCTGCCGCGCTGGTGGCTGTGGCTGTTCTACGGGTCCGTCGCGTTCGGCGTCGGCTACATGGTGCTGTTCCCGGCGCTCGGCAGCTTCGGCGGCGCGCTCGGCTGGTCGCAGGCCGGCCAGTGGCAGGCGCAGACCCTCGAGGCCGAGCGGCGCGCGAACGAGCAGTTCGCGAAATTCGCGGGCAAGAGCGTCGTCGAACTGCAGCGCGACCCCGACGCGATGCGCGTCGCGAGGAACCTGTACGCCAACAACTGCGCGATGTGCCACGGCTCGGACGCGCGCGGCGCGAAGGGCTTTCCGAACCTGCACGCGACGAACTTCCAGTACGGCAAGGAGCCGGACACGCTGGTCGCGACGATCGCGCTCGGTCGCCAGGGCGTGATGCCGGCCTGGGCCGACGCGCTGGGCGCGCAGGGCGTCGAGGAAGTGGCGAGCTACGTCTACTCGCTGTCCGGCCGGAAGGCGCCCGCCGACCTGGTCGCGGGCGGCCAGGCGAAGTTCGGGATGTTCTGCGCGTCCTGCCACGGCGCGGACGGCACCGGCATGCCGGTGCTGGGCGCCCCGAACCTGACGGACCAGTACTGGACCTACGGCGGCAGCATCGAGGCGATCAAGGAGACGATCACCGCCGGCCGCCAGAACCAGATGCCGGCGCACCTCGACCTGCTCGGCGAGCAACGCGTCAAGCTGCTCGCGGCCTACGTGCTGAGCCTCGGCCCGCCGGCCGCGGAGCCGGCCACGCAGACTGCGCAGAACGTCCCGGCGGCCGACGCCGCGGCTGCGGTCGTGCCGGTCACCGGCGATGCGTCCGGCCACTGAGCTGCCGGACGAAGGCGAGGCCGGCGGTGCGCACGCGCCGCCGCTCGGCGCCTCGGGCTGGAGCCGCGCGCGGCAGGACGTCGCGATCGTGCTCTGGCCCTCGTTCCTCGCCGCGGCCGTGGCGACGATGTTCTTCTTCGCGGCCTTCGACCCGGTCGAGATCGGCCGTGGTGGCCCGCTCGAGGCGCTGCTGGCCAGCCGCAATGCCGGCTACGCCTTCGGCTTCTTCGTATTCTGGGCGATCACGGCCGTCTCCAGCTCGCTGACGCTGTACCTCGCCCGGACCCAGCGGCCGGAGCGGGGACCGCGCATCGAGCCCTGGATGCGGGACATCCCGTGACCCGAACCGCCCTCCCCGAGAGTGCTGCCGGCTCCGTCTACGCGAAGCACCAGAAGGTCTACGCGCGCGCGGTCGACGGCCGCTTCGACCGGCTGCGCCGCCTCAGCGTGTTCGCGCTGCTCGGCCTCTTCTACGGCCTGCCGTGGCTGCAGTGGGACGACCGGCAGGCGGTGCTGTTCGACCTCCCCGCGCGCAAGTTCTACCTGTTCGGGCTCGTGCTGTGGCCGCAGGACTTCATCTTCCTGACCTGGCTGCTCGTGCTGGCCGGCCTGTCCCTGTTCTTCTTCACCGCGCTGGCCGGGCGCCTGTGGTGCGGCTACGCGTGCCCGCAGACGGTGTGGACCGAGACCTTCGTCTGGATCGAGCGCTTCTGCGAGGGCGACCGCGCGAAGCAGACCAAGCTCGCGAAGTCGCCGTGGAACCGCGAGAAGCTCGTGCGCAAGGGCGCGAAGCAGTCGCTCTGGGTCGTTTTCTCGATCTGGACCGGCCTCACGTTCGTCGGCTTCTTCGTGCCGATCCAGCCGCTGATGGTGCAGGCGGCCACGCTGTCGCTCGGCGGCTGGGCGCTGTTCTGGAGCGTGTTCTACGGCGCCGCGACCTACGTCAACGCCGGACACATGCGCGAGCAGGTCTGCAAGTACATGTGCCCATACGCGCGCTTCCAGAGCGCGATGTTCGACCGCGACACGCTGATCATCACCTACGACGCCGAACGCGGCGAGCCGCGCGGCGCACGCGGCCGCAACGTCGATGCGAAGGCGAAGGGCCTCGGCTCCTGCGTGGACTGCACGCTGTGCGTGCAGGTCTGCCCGACCGGCATCGACATCCGCGACGGCCTGCAGTACGAGTGCATCGCCTGCGCGGCCTGCATCGACGCCTGCGACGCCGTGATGGACAAGGTCGGCTATCCGAAGGGACTGATCCGCTATACCACGCAGAACGCGCTCGACGGCCACCCCACCCGGGTGATGCGCCCGCGCATGGTCGTCTATGCGACGCTGCTCGGCGGCCTGTTCGTGGCCGGCGTGGTCGCGCTCGCGCTCCGCAACCCGCTCGGCCTCGACGTGATCCGCGACCGCAACGCGCTGTATCGCGAGACCGCGGCCGGCCAGGTCGAGAACGTCTACGACGTACGCATCCTCAACAAGGACGCGCGCGACCACCACTTCGACCTGCGCGTCTCCGGCGTCGACGGCGTGCGCCTGCTCGACGCCGACGCGGGCTGGACCGTGAAGGCCGGCGAGGTGCGCTCCGTCGTCGTCCGCGTCGCGGCGCCCGCGGGTGCGGTGCGCGGCGGCCACGAACTGCACTTCACCGTGTCCACGCCCGACGGCGGCCTGCGCGACGTGACCACCGACGCCCGCTTCATCGCCCCGCCCTGACTCGACAGCGGGACGCCGCGCGGCCCGAGCCCGCGGCACCCGACCTGCGCCGCGTCACGGACCGACCACCGACCTCGAACCCACGGAGCCCCGCATGAGCGACCTCGCCACGACCGCACCCGCCCCGGCCGCTGCCCGACCCTCGCGCTGGCACGACGTGCCGCTGATGTGGCTGGTGCTCGGCATCCCGGCGCTGACCGTCGTCGCCGGCCTGTCGACGATCGTGATCGCGAACGTCGGCGGCGACGTCGTCGTCCGCGACGACTTCCGCAAGGAAGGCCTCGCGATCAACCGCGACCCGCGCCGCGATGCCGAGGCGGCCCGGCTCGGCGTCGCGGCTCGCGTCGGGCAGGATGGCCCGCGGCTCGTCGCGGCGCTCGCACCGGGTCGCGCGGAGCCGCCGCGCCGGCTGGTCGCCGTGCTCTCGCACGCCACGCGCGCCGAGCACGACCGGATGGTGACGCTCGAGCGCACCGCCGCGGGCGTCTACGTCGCCGAGGTCGGCGAGTTGCCGCGCGGCCACTGGTACCTCGAGCTGACGCCGACGGACCGCGAGTGGCGCCTGACGGGCGACTTCGTGGACCGGGCCGGCGCGCTGACGCTGACGCCCACCGGCTGAGAGCGCGATGACGCGAAGCCCCGCGCCGCCCGCCTCTGCCACGGCCCACGCCGACGGCTGCGGCTGCTTCCACTGCGGCGAGCCGATCCCAGTGGGCGTGCGCATGCACGTCGAGGTGGACGGCACGGCGCGAGCGGTCTGCTGCATCGGCTGCCGCGCGGCCGCCGAGCTGATCCGCGACGCGGGCCTCGGCGACTACTACCGCTGGCGTGCGGCGCCGGCGCCGCGGCCCGAGGCCGCCGACGACGTCTGGTCGAGCTACGACCGGCCGGAGGTGCAGGCGCCGCTGGTCGGCCGCGAAGGCCCGCTCGCGGTCGTCAACGTGCTCGTCGAGGGGCTGCGCTGCGCGGCCTGCAGCTGGCTGATCGACCATCGGCTCGCGCAGGTGCGCGGCCTCGTGCGCGCCAGCCTGAACCCGGCCACCGCGCGCGCGCAGCTGGCGTGGGACCCGCTGCAGGTCTCGCTCGGCACGCTGCTGCGCGAGATCGCCGCGCTCGGCTACCGTCCGCACGTGCTCGGCCAGGCCGACACGCTCGAGGTCGCGACGCGCGAGCGGCGCACGGCGCTGAAGCGCCTCGCGGTCGCCGGCTTCGGGATGATGCAGATCATGATGGTCGCCTACGCGCTCTGGCTCGCGCCGACGCAGGGCATGGACCCCGTGATCCGCGAGTACCTGCGCTTCACCTGCCTGCTCGTGACCACGCCGGTCGCGTTCTACGCCGGCTGGCCGTTCTTCGCGGGCGCGATCGCGAGCCTGCGCGCGCGCCACGTCGGCATGGACGTGCCGGTCGCGATCGGCATCGGGCTCGCCTACGCGATGAGCGCGTGGAACACGTTCACCGGCCAGGGCGAGGTCTACTACGACTCGGTGACGATGTTCGTGTTCCTGCTGCTCGCGGGCCGCTACGTCGAGATGCTCGCGCGGCACCGCGCGGGCTCGACCACGGAGGCGCTGGTGCGCCTCGTGCCCGCGATGGCGCTGAAGGTGACGCCGGCCGGCCGCGAGCGCGTCGCCTGCACCGAACTGCGCGACGGCGACCGCGTGGTCGTGCCGCTCGGCGAGAGCTTTCCGGCCGACGGCCGCATCGTCGCGGGCGCCACGCAGGCGGACGAGTCGCTGCTGACCGGCGAATCGCAGCCGGTCGCGAAGGCGGCGGGCGCGCGCGTGATCGCCGGCAGCACGAACGTCGGCGGGCCCGTCGAGGTCGAGGTGGACGCGGTCGGCCAGGCCACCGTGCTCGCCGGCATCGTGCGACTGCTGGAGCGCGCCCAGACCGAGCGCCCGCGGCTGGCGCGCCTCGCGGATCGCTGGGCGACGTGGTTCGTGGTGCGCGTACTCGGCGGCGCCGCGCTCGTCTGCGCCGCCTGGCTCGTGGTCGATCCCTCCCGCGCATTCGAGGCCACGCTCGCGGTGCTGGTCGTCACCTGCCCGTGCGCCCTGTCGCTCGCGACGCCGACGGCGATCACCGCCGCGACCGCGTTCCTGGCGCGGCGCGGCCTCCTCGTGACCCGGGCGGACGCGCTCGAGACGCTCGCCGGCGCGACCCACGCGGTGTTTGACAAGACCGGCACGCTGACGCTCGGCCGGCCTCGGCTCACGAAGGTGCACGCGCTCGACGGCGACGTGGACGCCGCGCTCGCGGCCGCCGCGGCACTCGAGCGCGCCTCCGAGCATCCCCTCGCCCGGGCCTTCGACGACGTGCCGACGTCACCCGCGACGGCCGTGCGAGTCGAGCCCGGCCGCGGCGTCGAGGGCGAGGTGAATGGCGAACGCCTGCGCATCGGCACGGCCGGGTTCGTCGCCGAACTCACCGGGCCCGTACCGCAGGCGCTGGCGCAAGCCGCCGTCGTGCTCGGCGGCGTGCGCGGCTGGCGCGCGGCGTTCGAGTTCGGCGACGCGCCGCGCCCCGGTGCGGCGGCCGCCGTCGCCGGACTGCGCGCCCGCGGGCTCGGCACGACGATCGCGAGCGGCGACCACGCGAGGCAGGTCGCCGGCACCGCCACCGTGCTCGGCATCGACGACTGGCACGCGCGCCTGCTCCCCGAGGACAAGCTCGCCCTCGTGCAGAGATTGCGCACCGCCGGCGCGCGCGTGCTGGCGGTCGGCGACGGCGTGAACGACGCGCCGACGCTGCGTGCCGCGGACGTCGCGGTCGCCCTCGGCACGGGCTCCGCGCTGGCGCAGGCCAGTGCGGACCTGGTCGCGCTGCGCGGCGACCTCGCGACCCTTCCGGAAGCGGTGGACGTCGCGCGCCGCACCGTCGCGATCGTGCGCCAGAACCTCGCGTGGTCCGCCGCCTACAACGTGATCGCGCTGCCCTTCGCCGCCCTCGGCTACGTGCCGCCGTGGCTCGCCGCGATCGGCATGTCGCTCAGTTCGCTCTTCGTGGTGCTGAACGCGCTGCGGCTGGCGCGCGCGCCCGCGAGTACGTCCACCGTACCTGCTGCCGTGCCGCTGCCCCGCGCGATGGAGGCCGCGTGAACATCATCTTCGTGCTGATCCCCCTCGGACTCGTGCTGGTCGGCTTCGCGCTGTGGTCGTTCTTCTGGGCCGTCGGCGACGGGCAGTTCGACGATCTCGAGTCGCCGGGCTGGTCGGTGCTGCGCGACGACGGGCCGTCGGACCGTGCGCAGGCCGAGGCGGGCACCCGACAGGCCGGTACGCCGCGCGCGCCGCGATGAACGTCGAAATGCTGAGCCTGCCGGCGGCGCTCGCCGCGGGCCTCGCGGGCGGCGCGCACTGCGCCGCGATGTGCGGCGGCATCGCCACCGCGGCGGGCGCGAGCTTTCGTGCCGGAGAGGGCCTGGCGCTCGGCCCGTCGCTCGCGTTCAACGGCGCGCGGCTGGCGGGCTATGCGACCATCGGCGCCGGCCTCGCGGGCCTGTTCGGATCGCTCGGCGCGGCGCTGCCGATCGAGCGGATCGCCCTGGCGGGCCGGCTCGCCGCCGTCGCCGTGATGGCGGCGCTCGCGATCCGGCTGCTGACGGGCCGCGACGTGCTGGGCCTGGAACGCCTCGGCGGCTGGGCGTGGAAGCGCCTGCGGCCGCTGTTCGGCCGCGCGATGGCGCTGCCCGGCGCTTCGCGCCACGCCGCGATGGGCTTCCTGTGGGGCTGGCTGCCCTGCGGCCTCGTCTACTCGGTACTGCTGGTCGCGGCCGCGACGGCGGAGCCGCTCGCGGCCGCGGCGACGATGCTCGCGTTCGGACTCGGCACGCTGCCGCCGCTGCTCGGGCTGACGCTGGGCGCGGCCTCGCTCGGCACGTGGCTGCGGCGGCCGCCGGTGCGGCGCCTGGCGGGTGCGCTGGTGCTCACGTGTGCCGCGTGGACGCTCGCGCCGATGCTGCTCCCGCACGACGCGGCCCACGCCCACACACACGCAACCGCAACCGCAACCGCGGCCGCGGCCGCCGAGGACTGCGCACCCGCGGGCGAGTCGCGCTGAAAGGCCGGCCGTCGCCTACCCCGCGGGACCGCGCCGGCCTGCCGTCAGCCCGGCCCGGCGCAGCGGACGCAGCGGTCCGCCTCGGGCACCACCGCGAGGCGGGCGGGATCGATCGCCTCGCCGCAGCTTTCGCAGACGCCGTATTCGCCGCGATCGGCACGCGCCAGCGCGCGGCCGATGCGCACCAGTTCCAGTCGGGTGTGCGACTCGAGATGGGCGAGCACTTCCTCGTTCTCGCGCTGGACCGCCTGTTCGGCGAAGTCGTGCTCGAGCGGCACTTCGGCGTGCACGAGGTCCCGGTGCACCCGCGCGAGGCGCTCCTCGAGTTCGGCCTTCCGGCGCTCCAGCGCCGCGCGAGCGGCGCCTGCGCCGCCCGGGTGCAGTCCCGGCGCAATTCCGGGCGCCGGTTTCTCGCGCGCCGTACGCGCGCCTCGCCGTGCAGTCACGCTCGCGACTCCCGCGTTTGCCTGAGGGGGCATCGTGCCCCTAATATTCGGCGGCCAATCGTGCGGCGCATCCGCGGAATCCACGGCCGTGGCCGTGTGCGCGACGCTCCGTCCATTCAGCGAGGAAAGAGTCCGTGGGCAGAGATTACGACCCGGTCGCTAAACAGTGGTATCGGGACCTGGAGGCGGACGAGACTTTCCAGGTGCTGTCCGTGGACGAGGACCAGGAGCTGATCGAAATCCAGCACCTCGACGGCGACGTCGAGGAGATCGACCTCGACACGTGGACCGAACTCGACGTGGAGCCGACGGACGAGCCCGAGGGCTGGTCCGGTTCCGGCGACGACGAGGACGAGGACGAAGAACTCGAGGACGAGGACGAGGACGAGGACGACGACTGGGACGACGACGACGAGGACGACGAGGACGACGACTGGGACGACGACGAGGAGTCCGACGGCTATCGCGACCGCGACGACTACTGAGTCCCGCCCGGCCCGCGGGCCGGCGCCTCCCGCCGGCCGGCTCCGCGTCCCGCCGACGGACGGTCCGCGCCACCTCGTTCCTGCCGGCAGGCCTGCAGGGCAGCCTGCGTTTTCGTCCACGCGGCGGCCAGTCCCGCGCACCCGCACCGGATGACCCGGACTTGGACACACTGGTGACAGCCGCATCGGCGCCCGGTCGCGCCGAACTCGAGCTGAAGGCGCTGCTGGACGCGGCGGTCGACGCCGTGATCGTCATCGACCATCGCGGCTGCATCGACACCTTCAACCGGTCCGCCGAGCGCCTGTTCGGCTGGCGCGCCACCGACGTGGTCGGCAAGAACGTGGCGGTGCTGATGCCCGAGCCCTACCGCGCCGAGCACGACGGCTACATGGGCAACTACATGCGCAGCCGCCACGCACGCATCATCGGCATCGGCCGCGAGGTCGTCGCACAGCGCCGGGACGGCACCGTGTTCCCGGCCTCGCTCGCGGTCGGTGAGATCAAGGGCTCGAATCCGCAGCGGTTCGTCGGCTTCATTCACGACATCACCTCGCGCAAGGCCGCCGTGGACGCCCTGCGGCGCGAGCGCGACCGCGCCCAGAGCTACCTCGATCTCGCCGAGGTGATGCTGCTGGCACTCGACGTCGACGGCCGGATCGCGCTCATCAACCGGAAGGGCTGCGAGATCCTCGGCTACAACGAGGCCGAACTCCTCGGCCGCGACTGGTTCGAGCTGTGCCTGCCCGAGCGCACGCGCGACCACAGTCGGGCGGGGCTCGTGGACGTGATGGCCGGCACCCGCGACCCGCTGAGCCACATCGAGGACACGGTCGTCACCCGCGACGGCCAGTCCAAGCTGATCGCCTGGCGCACCTCGCTGCTGCGCGACGAGCGCGGGCAGGTGGTCGGCACGCTGTCCTCGGGCGAGGACGTCACCGAGCGCCGGGACGCGGAGCAGCGGCTGCGCAAGAGCGAGGCGCTGCTGCGGGCCGCGCAGGAGATCGCCGGTCTCGGCAACTACGAGGTGAGGTCGCCCGGCGGCTCCACCTGGTCCGACCAGATGTACCGCATCGTGGGCTGCGACCCGGCGGAAGGCCCCGTCGAGCCGCCCGAGTTCGTCGCGCGCGTCGTGCACCCGGACGATGCGGAACACGTGAACCGCGAGTGGCAGCGCGCGATCACCGAAACCGGCAAGTTAGATCTCGAGTACCGCATCGTCCGTCCGGACGGCACCGTGCGCGACGTACACGCGATCGCGCAGGTCGGCACCGACGCCGACGGCGAGACGGTCGTGGTCACCGGCACGCTGCACGACATCACCGACCGCAAGCGCGCGGAAGAGGAGATGCGGCAGAGCCAGGAGAAGCTCACGCACGTCGCCCGGCTCTCCACGATGGGCGAGATGGCCACCGGGCTCGCGCACGAGATCAACCAGCCGCTCACCGCGATCGCCACCTACGCGCAGGCCGCCTCGCGCCTGGTGAACTCGGCCGCGGGCGCCGACCCCGACGACCTCCGCGACGCGCTCACGCAGATCACGAACCAGGCGCTGCGGGCGGGCGAGGTGATCAAGCGCCTGCGCGGCTTCGTCAAGAACCGCTCGATGCATACGGAGACGCTCGACCTCAACCACCTCGTCGAGGACCTGCGGGTGCTCGCCGAGCCGGACGCGCGCGTCAACGACGTGCGTCTGACCCTCGACCTCGCGCCGAGCGTGCCGCCAGTGTCGGCGGACCCGGTGCAGATCCAGCAGGTGCTGCTGAACCTGGTGCGCAACGCGATCGACGCCACCAACGAGCGGGAGGGGGCAGTGCGCGAGGTGGTGGTGGGCACGCGCGTGCGGCCCGACGCCGTCGAGGTCTACGTGATGGACCGGGGCGCCGGCATCTCGCCGAAGATCGTCGACAACCTCTACAACCCGTTCTTCACCACCAAGGCCGCCGGCACCGGCCTCGGTCTCGCGATCTCGCGGTCGATCGTGCGCGCCCACCTCGGGCGACTCGGGCACCGGGACACGCCGGGCGGCGGCACCACCTTCTGGTTCACGCTGCCACCGCTGCGCACCGCGTGACAGAATACGTACTCGTCCCCGGGGAGGCTCGTCGCATGAAGGAAAAACCCGCCACCGTGTTCGTCGTCGACGACGACGACGCCGTCCGGACCTCGCTCCGGCTGCTGCTGAAGAGCGTGGGCCTGCCGGTCGAGACGCACGCCTCGGCGCAGGAGTTCCTCGACGCGTTCGACCCGGACCGCGCGGGCTGCCTCGTCCTGGACATCCGGATGCCGGGCATGAGCGGGCTGGAACTGCAGCAGAAGCTGAACGACCTGCACGCGATCATCCCGATCGTGTTCATCACCGGCCACGGCGACGTGCCGATGGCGGTCGAAGCGATGCAGCACGGTGCGGTGGACTTCATCCAGAAGCCCTTCCGCGACCAGGACCTGATCGACCGCATCAACCAGGCGCTCGAGAAGGACCGCGAGAACCGCGCCGGCCTGCGGGAGCGCGACGCGATCCGGCGCCGGATGGAAGAACTGACCCCGCGCGAGCGCGAGGTGCTCGAACTCGTGACGCAGGGCAAGGCCAACAAGGTCATCGCCGGCGACCTGAACGTCAGCCAGCGCACCGTCGAGATCCACCGTGCGCGCGTGATGGAGAAGATGGGCGCGTCTAGCCTGGCCCACCTCGTCCGCATGGTGATCGAGGCCGAGCGCGTCAACTGACGCGCCGGCCGAGCGGCGCGGGCACCCGCCCCGGGCGGACGTCGACCGCCCCGTCCGCGTCCCGCGCACCGCCGGCCTGTGCGATCCGCAGCCGGATTGCGGCCGCGCGCCGCCGGGCCGGCTTCGAACAGCGTCAATGTCGTCACGATCGAGCGCAGTCGTGACGCCGAGTTCCGCGGCAGCGCTAGGTAGATTCCCGCATGTAGGGCCGTCGCACCCGTCCGGATACTCGGTTTACGGACTTGAGGTGGGCTTTGCGCCTGCCGTCCGTGCACCCGGATGTCGACGCGTTCCGCCGAATTGCCCCTCGATTTCGCCGTTCCCTCCAGCACGCTCGTCTGCGTCGCCGACGGGGACGCCGGCGTGCGCGAAGGCGTGCGGGCGCTGCTGGGCACGCTCGGCGCGGACGTGCACGGCTACGCCACCGGCGGGGAACTGCTGGCGTCGCTCGAAGTCGAGCTGCCCGCCTGCGTGATCGCCGACGTCTCGCTGCCCGACATGTCGGGCCTCGAACTGATGGCGGAGCTGCGTCGCCGCGGCATCCGCGTGCCGACGATCCTGCTGTCCTCGGACGCCGAGGTCAGCGGTGCCGTCGACGCGATGCGCGCGGGCGCGCTGGACTTCATCGAGAAGCCCTACGTCGACCGCGCGCTGCTGAACCAGGTCGCACCGCTGCTGAAGTAGGGAAAAGGGGTCAGACCCCGTTCTCGCGCAGCCGAAAACGGGGTCTGACCCCTGGTTTTCTACCGGAGCAGCCGCTCCAGCATCGCGACCCGGCACTCCAGCCGCCGGCGCTCCCCCAGCAGGTCGTGCACCAGCGCCGCGGCGTGCGGCGCAAGGTCGAGTTCGCGCGCGAGCCGCGCGATCGCCGCGACGCGCGGCACGGCCTCCGCGTCGAAGCGCCATCCGGCAGGGCCCTGCTCGCGGCCGTGCACCTCGAGGACGCCCAGTTCCACCCACTCCACGAGCTCGGCATGGGCCGCGCGACACAGGCGCCCCAGCCGTTCCAGGTTCAGGCTCTCGTCCATGGTCAGCTCCGGTCCGCGGCGCGCGGGTCGAAGGCGAGGTCGCGGCGCATCGCCTCGTAGAGCTCCCGCGCGCGCGGCGTGTCGGCGGGCGGCAGCACGATCTTCAGCACGACGTAGGCGTCGCCCGGCGGATCGCCGGGCCAGCCGCGCCCGCGCAGTCGCAGCCTCTGGTCGTGGCGCGCGCCGGCCGGGATGCGCAGGTCGACGTCGCCGCCGAGCGTGGGTACCGGTACCGTCGCGCCGAGCGCGGCCTCCCAGGGTGCGATCGCCAGCGTGGAAGTGACGTCGCGGCCGTCGAGCTGGAAGCGCGGGTGCGGCCGCAGCCGCAGCTGCAGGTACAGGTCGCCCGTCGTACCGTCCGCGCCACGGCCCTGCCCGGCGAGGCGGATCACCTGTCCGTCGGTCACGCCGGCGGGCACGTTCACGCGCAGGGTGCGCGACCGCAAGGTCACGCGTCCCGCCGCATCGAGTTCCGGGTGGCGCAGCTCGATGTTCTTCGGGCCGCCGCGATAGGCCTCCTCGAGCGTCAGGTCGAGCAGGGCGTGATGATCGCCGCCGCCCGCCGCGCCGGCCCGCCGTCCGGCCGCACCGAACGGGCCGTCCGCGCCGAACAGGCTCGAGAAGAAGTCGCTGAAGTCAGCCTCGGCCGCCCCCCCCCGCGCGCGCGCGCCGTCGCGGCCCGCCCCGCCGGCCGCGCCTGCGAACTCGAAGTTCGCACCCCAGTCCGGCGGCGGGCGGAACGACTGGCCCCCGCGCCACTGCGCGCCGAGCTGGTCGTACGCCGCGCGCTTCTCGGGGTCCTTCAGGACCTCGTACGCCTCCTGCACCGCCTTGAAGCGCTCCTCGGCATTCGCCTCCTTGCTGACGTCCGGATGGAAGCGTCGCGCGAGCTTGCGATACGCGCGCTTGACCTCGTCCTGCGAGGCGCCGCGCGGCACCTCGAGCAGCGCGTAGTAGTCCTTGTATTCCATGCTCCTGCCCCGACTTCCGAAGTGGCCGGTCGAAGCCGGCCGCGAGGATCAGATGGGTGGGCGGCGCTGCATTTCAAGGTGCGGAGACCGCAGGAGCACACACGATGCAGGCAGACGGCGTTCGGGTGGGGTGCCCCGGTTGCGGGGCCGTGGTGCGGGTGCCGGCGGCGCGCCTCGGCGACGGGCCGCGGTGCCCGCGCTGCAAGTCGGCGCTGTTCGCCGGCGAGCCGGTGGAACTCACCGGTGCGAACTTCGACGCGCACGTCGCGCGCACGGAGCTGCCGGTGGTCGTGGACTTCTGGGCCGCGTGGTGCGGCCCGTGCCGGATCATGGCGCCCACGTTCGCGCAGGCCTGCCGCGAACTGGAGCCGCGGCTGCGCTTCGCGAAACTCGACACCGAGGCCGAGCCGGACCTCGCGGCACGGTTCGGCATCCGCAGCATCCCGACGCTCGTCGTGTTCCGCGGCGGACGCGAAGTGGCGCGTCAGTCGGGCGCGCTGGACCGCGGCACGCTGGTGCGGTGGCTGGCCGGCGCAGCGGCCTGAGAACAGCCGCCAACGAGGACGCGGCTAAGCGAGCGCCACCCGCTCGCCGAGCGACGGCACGACCGGCGCCCAGCCGAGTTCGCGCTCGATCCCGTCCGCGAACGCGCGCGCGACGTCCGCTTCGCCGTGCACGAGGTACGTGCGCCGCGGTGGCCGGCGGAAGCCGCGCAGCCACCCGAGCAGCGCCGTGCGGTCGGCGTGCGCGGAGAAGCCGCCGAGCGTCGCGATCTCCGCACGCACGGGCACTTCCTCCCCCATGATCGTCACGTGCCCGGCGCGGTCGACGAGTCGCCGTCCGAGGGTGCCTTGCGCCTGGTAGCCCACGATCAGCACGGTCGTGCGCGGGCTCGGGAGATGGTGGCGCAGGTGGTGGCGGATGCGGCCGCCGTCGCACATGCCGCTCGCCGCGAGGATCACCGCGCCCCCGCCGACGCGGTTCAGCGCCATCGAATCCTGCACGGTGCGCGTGTGGTGGAAGCGCACGCGCGAGCGCCGCGTGCCGTCGCGACCGTCGCGCACCATCCGGCGCGACTCCTCGTCGAACAGTTCGACGTGGCGCGCGGTGATCTCGGTGACCTCGGTCGCCATCGGCGAATCGACGAACACGTCCAGCTCGCCGAGCCGCCCTTCGGCGGAAAGCCGCTCGAACCAGTACAGCAGTTCCTGCGTGCGCCCCACGGCGAACACCGGCACCAGCACGTTGCCCTTCTTCACGCGCAGCGTGCGCTCGACCGCTTCGACCAGCTCGTCGATCGTCGGCTCGAGCGGCTTGTGATCCCGGTTGCCGTACGTGGACTCGACCAGCAGCACGTCCGCGTCCTCGATCGGCGTCGGGTCCCGCAGGATCGGCCTGCCGGGCTGGCCGAGATCCCCGGAGACGACCACCTTCGTCGGCCGCCCCGCGTCCTCGAGCCACAGCTCCACGCTCGCCGAACCCAGGATGTGCCCGGCGTCGCGCAGCCGCACGCGCACGCCGGGCGCGAGTTCGCGCTCGACGTCGTACGGCAGCGGGCGGATGCGCGCGAGGATCGCCTGCACGTCGCCGAGGTCGTAGAGCGCGACGAACGGCTCGCGGCCCGGCCGGCGATGGCGGGCGGCACGCTCCGCCTCCGCGGCCTGCAGGTGCGCGCTGTCGGGCAGCATGACGCCGACGAGGTCGCGCGTCGCCGGCGTCGCGTAGACGTGGCCGCGGAAGCCCTCGCGCGCGAGCCGCGGCAGCAGGCCGCTGTGGTCGATGTGCGCGTGGGTCAGGATCACGAAGTCGAGGCGCGACGCCGGATACGGCAGCGGCTCGCGGTTGCGGGCGGCGAGTTCGCGACCGCCCTGGAAGAGGCCGCAGTCGACCAGGAACCGGGTGGCGCCGACCTCGAAGAGGTAGCAGGAACCGGTCACCTCGCCGGCGGCGCCGTGGAAGGTCAGGTGCACGCCGGGGCGCCTGGGGCCGACCGGCGGGGCGGACGCACCCGCCCTACTCCGCGCCGGTCGCGGCGAGCCGGCGGAGCTCGGCGCGGTCCAGCACCATGCCGAGCAGCGCGCCGACGGTGCGGTGCGACTCGATGGGGTGGCGCAGCGGCCGCTCGAGGTGCAGCCGGTAGCGGTTGCGGCGACCCTCGCGTTCGCGCTCCACCACCCCCGCTTCCTCGAGATCCGAGACGATCTTCTGGACCGCGCGCTCGGTGATGCCGACCGCCTGCGCGACGTCGCGCAGGCGCGCGTCCGGATTCTGCGCCAGGCACACGAGCACGTGGCCGTGGTTGCTGAGGAACGTCCAGTTCCGCGAGGGGGCGACCTCGGCCTCGGAACGCTTGTCGGCGGCGGCTCTCGACACGGGGTTGACTACCGATGTATTATACGCGAATATTTTTTCAGACGTCGGCGTTCTGCAATCCGCTTTCCGGAAGCAGTATCGCACGGCCGCGGGGTGGCCGGCAGCCTCCGCGCCGACGCCGGCCCGCGATTGCCGCCGGCGCGATGCGCTCGCCGCCACACCGGCAACGTCGGACCGCGACCGGGAAATCCACCGGCCCGCCCGGGGCGAACACGTGGCAGTCGAATGGGACCGACACCCGGGAACGAACCCGGTACGCTGCGGTCCACGGCCTTGAACGGCCGCGCCTGGCGCCCCATGTCGGGCCGGCAAGGTTCGATGCCGAAACTGAGGTTCTGAAGCTCGCGGGCCGCCGGTGCGGTCCCGCCCGCCACTACGGAGAGGTCCACGGTTCCATGCTGCGTGTACTCCTGCTGATCGGCACCAACATCGCGATCCTGATCGTCGCCAGCATCACGCTGCGGCTGCTCGGCTTCGAGCCCTGGCTCGCCCAGCAGGGCATCAACTTCACGTCGCTGCTGGTGTTCGGCGCGATGATCGGCTTCGGCGGCTCGTTCTTCTCGCTCGCGATCTCGAAGTGGGTCGCGAAGAAGACCATGGGCGTCCAGATCATCGAGCAGCCGCGGAGCGAGGTGGAGCGCTGGCTGGTCGAGACCGTGCAGCGCCAGGCCGCCGAGGCGCGGATCAAGATGCCCGAGGTCGGCATCTTCCAGTCGCCGGAGCCGAACGCGTTCGCGACCGGGCCCTCGAAGAACAACTCGCTGGTGGCGGTCAGCACCGGCCTGCTCGAGCGCATGCGCAAGGACGAGGTCGAGGCGGTGCTCGGCCACGAGGTCGCGCACGTCGCGAACGGCGACATGGTCACGCTGTCGCTGATCCAGGGCGTCGTGAACACCTTCGTGTTCGTGCTCGCCCGCGTGATCGGCAACATCGTCGACAAGGTCGTGTTCAAGACCGAGAACGGACACGGCCCGGCGTTCTGGATCACGACGATCGTCGCCGAGATCGTGCTGGGCATCCTCGCGACGATGATCGTCATGTGGTTCTCGCGGAAGCGCGAGTTCCGCGCGGACGAGGGCGGAGCGTACCTCGCCGGCAAGGAGTCGATGATCCGCGCGCTCGAGGCGCTGAAGCGCGGCCAGGAGCAGGCCCACGGCCTGCCGGACGCGATGCGCGCCTTCGGCATCCGCAGCGGCGGCCAGGTCGGCGGGCTGAAGCGCCTGTTCCTGAGCCACCCGCCGCTGGACGAGCGCATCGCGGCGCTGCGCGCGGCCGCCTGAGCGCCCCGCCCCGCCTGCCGTGAGCGCGGTGACGGCCCCCGAGCCGGGCCCGGTCTCGCACCGGTCCCGGCTCGCCTCGTTCGTCGAAGGCGAGCGCGTCCAGCGCCTCGTAGTGGCGCTGATCGTGATCAACGCGATCACGCTCGGCCTCGAGACGTGGCCGGCCGCGATGGCCGCCGCCGGCGGCTGGTTGCTGGCCATCGACCGCGCGATCCTCGCGGTCTTCGTCGTCGAGCTTGCACTCAAGCTCTATGCGCTCGGGCTCCGCTTCTGGCGCAATCCCTGGAACGTCTTCGACTTCGTGATCGTCGGCATCGCGCTGCTGCCGGCCACCGGCGCGCTGTCGGTGCTCCGCGCGTTCCGCGTGCTGCGGCTGCTGCGGCTGGTGTCGGTCGTGCCGCGGATGCGCTTCATCGTCGAATCGGTGATCGGCGCGCTGCCCGGTCTCGGCACCGTGGTCCTGCTGCTGGTGCTCGTGTTCTACGTGTTCGCGGTGATGGCCACGAAGCTGTTCGGCGCCGACTTCCCGCAGTGGTTCGGCAGCCTCGGCGGCACGATGTTCACGCTCTTCCAGATCATGACGCTGGAGGGGTGGGCCGAGATCGCGCGCGCGACGATGGAGCGCTACGCGTTCGCCTGGGCGTTCTTCCTGGCGTTCATACTGGTCGGCACGTTCACGGTGCTGAACCTGTTCATCGGCATCATCGTCAACGCGATGCAGGCGCAGCACGAAGCCAACGTTCGCGAGGGCCGCGAGCCCGAGGACGCGACGGTGGTGGAACTGCGGCGCCTGCGCGAGGAAATATCCGAACTGCGCGCGACGCTGGGCCGGTCGCCGGACGCACAGGCCTCGTCGCCGCCGGCGCGTCGAGAATGAGCGCGCGGCCTTCGCGCCGCGCCGCGCCGACCCGCGCCCGCCCCGGATCGGACACCGAACGGCCCGCGCGGCTGTTCGTCGTGCTGGGCGACCAGCTCGACCACGCGAGCGCGATCTTCGACGACTTCGATGCGGCGCGGGACCTCGTCTGGATGGCCGAGGTCGACGCCGAGAGCACGCACGTCTGGAGCCACAAGGCGCGGATCGCGACCTTCCTCGGGGCGATGCGCCATTTCCGCGACGAACTGCGTGCGGCCGGGCGGCCGGTGCACTACCGCGCGCTCGACGGCGGCGTCACGGTGGCCGCCGGAGCGCCCGGGCCGGTCCGGGCGGCCGGCGACGGCGGCACGATCGGTGACGCGACGCACGCGTCTCTCGGGCAGGCGCTCCGCGCCGACCTCGAGCGGCTGCGGCCCGAGCGCGTGATCGTCGTCGAGCCCGGCGAATGGCGCATCGCGCGCGACCTGGAAGCCGCCACGGCCGCCGCCGGACTCGCGCTCGAGACCTGGCCGGACCGCCACTTCCTCTGTACCGTCGAGGACTTCCGCGGGTGGGCGCGCGGCCGCAAGGAACTGCGGCTCGAGTTCTTCTACCGCTGGCTGCGCCGGCGGACGCGCGTGCTGCTCGACGGCGAAGAGCCGGCGGGCGGTGCGTGGAACTTCGACGCGGAGAACCGCGGCACCTTCGGCCGCCAGGGCCCAGGCTGGCTCCCTGCGCCGCGCGCCTACCCGCCGGACGCGATCACGCGCGAGGTGCTCTCCCTCGTCGAGTCGCGCTTCCCCGACCATCCCGGCCGCCTCGACCGCTTCGACTGGCCGCTGACGCGCACGGACGCGCTCGCCGCACTCGACGACTTCGTCGCACACCGTTTGCCGTCTTTCGGGAAGTACCAGGACGCGATCTGGGCCGGCGAGCCGTGGCTCTACCACTCGCGCCTGTCGGCCGCGCTGAACCTGAAGCTGCTGAACCCGCTCGAGGTCGTGCGCGCCGCGGAGGCGGCGTGGCGCGCGGGGCGCGCGCCGATCGAGTCGGTCGAGGGCTTCGTGCGGCAGATCCTCGGCTGGCGCGAGTACGTGCGCGGCATCTACTGGACGCAGATGCCGGGCTACCTCGAACGCAACGCGCTCGAGGCCCACGAGCCGCTACCGGCGTTCTACTGGACCGGCGACGTCGAGGCCGCGTGCCTGCGCGACGCACTGACGCAGACGCTGCAGTACGGCTACGCGCACCACATCCAGCGGCTGATGATCACCGGGCTGTACGCGCTGCTGCTCGGCGTGGAGCCGAAGCGCGTGCACGAGTGGTACCTCGCCGTCTACGTCGACGCGGTCGAGTGGGTGGAACTGCCGAACACGGTCGGCATGTCGCAGTACGCGGACGGCGGGCTCATGGCCTCGAAGCCCTACGCCGCCAGCGGCAAGTACGTCGAACGCATGAGCAACCACTGCGGGTCGTGCCGCTTCCGGCCCGGCGAGGCGACGGGCGAACGCGCCTGCCCGTTCACCACGCTGTACTGGGACTTCCTCGACCGCCACGAGGAGCGGTTCGCCTCGCATCCGCGGCTCGCGCTGCAGGTCAGGAACGTGCGGCGCCTCGCGGACGCGGAGCGCGCGCGGATCCGCGCGCGTGCGGAGGCGATCCGCGCGAACGGCGGTGCGCCGCCGCGAGGCCCGCCGCGCTAGCATGGCCGTCGGCCGCGCCGTGCGACGCGCGCCGCCGCGGGGACTCGGACGGGCCGGGCGGATGCCCGGCCCCGTCGGATCCGGGCTCCGCGGGTCCACGAACAGTCGCCCCGGAGGCTCGATGTCCACCGCGCTCGTCTGGTTCCGCCGCGACCTGCGGCTCGCCGATCACCCGGCGCTCGAGGCCGCGCTCGCGGAACACGCGCACGTGGTGCCCGTGTACGTGCACTCGCCCGACGAGGACGGCGAGTGGCGCGCGGGCGCGGCGAGCCGCTGGTGGCTGCACCACTCGCTCGCGGCGCTCGACGCGAGCCTGCGCGAGCGCGGCTCGCGACTCGTGATCCTCCGCGGCCCCGTGCTCGACGCGCTCGCCGGCCTCGCGCGCGCGACCGGCGCACGCGCCGTGCGCTGGAACCGGGTCTACGATCCCGGCGGAATCGCGCGCGACAAGCGCGTGAAGGAAGCGCTGCGCGAGCAGGGTCTCGCGGTGGACAGCACCAACGGCAGCCTGCTGTTCGAGCCGTGGACCGTGAAGACCGGGGCCGGGGACCCGTACCGCGTGTTCACGCCGTTCTGGCGCAGCTGCCAGCGCGAGCTCGGTTCGCGGCCGCCGCCGCGGCCGGCGCCGTTGCGCCTCCCGCTGCCGGCAGGCGCGCCCGACGGCCTGCCGCTCGCGGCGCTCGAGCTGCTGCCGCGCGTCCGCTGGGACGCGGGACTCGCGGCGGCGTGGCAGCCCGGCGAAGCCGGTGCGGCCGCACGGCTCGGCGCGTTCTGCGACGCCGGCCTCGCCGACTATCCCGAGGGCCGCGACCGTCCCGCTCGCTCCGCCACCTCCCGGCTCTCTCCGCACCTGCACTTCGGCGAACTGTCGCCGCGGCAGGCGCTCGCGGCCGCGAGCGCGGCCGCCGCGGGCACCACCGGCGCGGGTGTCGCGGCCGGCGTCGAATCGTTCCTCCGCGAGCTCGGCTGGCGCGAGTTCGCGCACCACCTGCTGTTCCACTACCCGCACACGCTCGCGGGGCCGATGGACGCCCGCTTCGCCGCGCTGCCGTGGCGCGACGACGCGAGCGCGCTCGAGGCGTGGCAGCGCGGGCGCACCGGCTATCCCATCGTCGACGCGGGGATGCGCGAGCTCTGGCACACCGGCTGGATGCACAACCGGGTGCGCATGATCGTCGCGTCGCTGCTGACGAAGAACCTCGGCGTGCACTGGCTCGAGGGCCAGCGCTGGTTCCACGACACGCTGGTCGATGCCGACCTCGCGAACAACGCACTCGGCTGGCAGTGGGTGGCCGGCTGCGGCGCGGACGCGGCGCCCTACTACCGCATCTTCAACCCGATGCTGCAGACCGAACGCTTCGACCCCGAGCGGGCCTACGTGCGCCGCTGGGTGCCGGAACTCGCGCGCGTGCCCGACAAGTGGATCCACCAGCCGTGGGCCGCGCCGGCCGACGTGCTGTCGCGGGCCGGCGTGCGGCTCGGGACCGACTACCCGGCGCCCGTCGTGGAGTTCAAGGCCAGCCGGGATCGGGCGCTCGAAACGTTCCGGCAACTGCGCGGCGACGCGGCGAATCCGGCCGTGGAGCGGCCGCGAAAGTCCAGTACGTCTCCGATGCGTTTACGGAAAGCCTGAGCCGCAATAGTTTTGTACAGGGCTGGATTACCATGTACAGCATCCGCACAGTGCTTCCTGCCTCTACCGTGACCCTCGCCCCGGCGTTCGCCCGCCTGTCCCTGGCGCCCCCCGTCACCCGCGCCGCGCCGCCGCGGCCCGTGCGGGGCGGCGACCACGCGCTCCGGGAGGTCGGCCGCGCCTGGCTCGCGACCCGGCCGGCCGCACGCACCGCGGTGCCCGACCGGCGCGTCCGGCCGCTCGGTCCGGCCGCCACCCGGACGCCCACCTGACCGCCCGCGCCGCCGTCACCCGCAGCGCCAGCCGCGTCGAGGCTTGCGCGGGGAACGCGCGTCTCCTGCATGATAGCCCGACGCCTGCCCGGATCCCGCCGCCCCCGATGACCGACGAGACCCCGCTCGCCAACGATTCTCATGCGGTTCGCTCCTCGGCGCTGCGCACGCTCGCGCGCTGGTTCGACAGCACGCACGGCCGGCCCGAGGCGGGAGAGCCCGACGCCGTGGACTGGATGCGCATCGTGCCGTTCGTGGGCATGCACCTCGCCTGCCTCGCGGTGTTCTGGGTCGGCTGGAGCCCGGTCGCGGTCGGCGTGGCCGTCGCGCTGTACGCGCTCCGCATGTTCGCGATCACCGGCTTCTACCACCGCTACTTCTCCCACCGCGCATTCAAGACCTCGCGCGTCGGCCAGTTCGTGTTCGGCGTGCTGGGCGCCTCTGCCGTGCAGCGCGGGCCGCTCTGGTGGGCCGCGCACCACCGTCATCACCACGCGCATTCGGACAGGCCGGAAGACGTCCACTCGCCGGTGCAGCGCGGCTTCCTCTGGAGCCACATGGGCTGGTTCCTGTCGCGCCGGCATTTCGTGCCGGACCTGAAGCGCGTGCGCGACCTGATGCAGTTTCCGGAACTGCGGGCGCTCGACCGCTTCGACATCCTCGTGCCGGTGCTGCTCGCGATCGGCGTGTTCGGGCTCGGCTGGGCGCTCGAGACGTGGGCGCCGTCGCTCGGCACGGACCGCTGGCAGATGCTGGTCTGGGGCTTCTTCGTCTCGACCGTGGCCTGCTACCACGCCACCTACACGATCAACTCGCTCTCGCACGTGTTCGGCAGGCGCCGCTACGCGACGCCCGACGACAGCCGCAACAACTGGCTGCTCGCGCTCCTGACCTTCGGCGAGGGCTGGCACAACAACCACCACCACTACCCGAACTCGGCCCGCCAGGGCTTCTACTGGTGGGAGGTGGACCTGACCTACTACGGCCTGCGCGCGCTCGCGGCGCTCGGGATCATCTGGGACCTGAAGCCGGTGCCGGCGGCCGTCCGCGACGGCGGCGCGCGGCGCATCGGGCGCCCCGGCGGGAGCAGCATGTGAAGATCGCGATCGTCGGCAGCGGCGTTGCCGGGCTCACCGTCGCCGCCGCACTGCACCCGCGTCACTCGATCACCGTCTACGAGTCGGCCGCCTGGGTCGGCGGCCACACGAACACCGTGGACGTGGACGACGGCGACGGGCGCGTCGTGGGCGTGGACACCGGGTTCATCGTCTGCAACGAGTGGACCTACCCGAACTTCCTCGCGATGCTCGCGCGCCTCGGCGTCGGCGTGCAGGACTCGAACATGAGCTTCAGCGTTCAGGACGAACGCAACGGGCTCGAATACAACGGCACGAACGTGAATGCGCTGTTCGCGCAGCGTCGCAACCTGTTCCGGCCGTCGTTCCTTCGGATGATCGCCGACATCCTGCGCTTCAACGCCGAGGCGCCGCGCTTCCTCGGGTCCGGCGACGCGACCACGACGCTGGGCGACTACCTGCGCGACGGGCGCTACGGCCGCCCGTTCGTCGAGAACTACATCGTGCCGATGGGCCGCGCGATCTGGTCCGCCGAGGAAGCGCCGCTGCTCGGTTTTCCCGCGCGGTTCTTCATCGAGTTCTTCAAGGGCCACGGCTTCCTGTCCGTCAACGACCGCCCGCAGTGGCTGGCGGTGCGCGGCGGCTCGCGCGAGTACGTGCGGGTGCTGACGGCGCCGTTCCGCGACCGCATCCGCACGAACGCGCCCGTGGAAACGGTGAAGCGCCTGCCGCACGAGGTGCAGGTGCGCGCGCGTGGCGGCGAGGTTGAGCACTACGACGCCGTGGTGCTGGCCTGCCACTCCGACCAGGCGCTGCGGATGCTCGCCGACGCGAGCCCCGAGGAGCGCGAGATCCTCGGCGCTTTTCCGTACCAGCCGAACGTCGCGACGCTGCACACCGACGAAACGGTGCTGCCGAAGCGGAAACTCGCGCGCGCCGCGTGGAACTACCACCTGCGCACCACGGCGCACCGCGGCTGCGCGGTCACCTACGACATGAACGTGCTGCAGTCGCTCGACACGAAGCGGCGCTACCTCGTGTCGCTGAACCTCGAGGACCGGATCGATCCCGCGAAGGTGCTCGCCGCCTTCGACTACGACCACCCGGTCTACACCCCGGCCGGCGTCGCGGCGCAGGCGCGCCACGCCGAGATCAGCGGCGCACGCCGCACGTTCTACTGCGGCGCCTACTGGCGCTACGGCTTCCACGAGGATGGCGTCGTCAGCGGGCTCGCGGCGCTGAAGCACTTCGAGGCCTGGGCGGCCGATGCAGAGCGCGCTCTACCGCGGGTGGGTTAGGCACCGGCGCGTCGCGCCGACCCGGAACAGCTTCCGCTACCGGCTGTTCATGGTCTGGCTCGACCTCGCCGAACTCGACCGCGTGTTCGCCGGCCGCTGGTTCTGGTCGACGACGCGTCGAACGCTCGCGCGTTTCGTACGCGAGGACTATCTCGCCCCGCACGACCGCCCGCTCGACGTGGCGGTGCGCGACCTCGTCGAGGCGAAGCTCGGCGTGCGGCCCGCCGGCGCGGTGCGGATGCTCACGCACCTGCGCTACTTCGGCTACTGCTTCAACCCGGTCACGTTCTACTACTGCTACGATGCGGACGACCGCCTCGAGACCATCGTCGCCGAGATCACCAACACGCCCTGGGGCGAGCGGCACCCGTACGTGCTGCCGGTCGCCGGCGCGCGCCGCGACGCCAATGCGCACGCCTGGGAGTTCGGCAAGCGCTTCCACGTCTCGCCGTTCCTGCCGATGGACATGGACTACGAGTGGCGCTTCGACGCCCCGGCAGAGCGGCTGAACGTGCACATGGTGAACCGCCGCGCCGGCGAGACCGTGTTCGACGCGACGCTCGCGCTCGCCCGCGAGCCGATCACGGGCGCGAGCCTCGCGCGTGCGCTGGCCGGCTACCCGTTCATGACCGCCAGGGTCTGGCTGATGATCCACTGGCAGGCGCTGAAGCTGCTGCTCAAGCGCACGCCGTTCCACGTGCACCCGGCGAAGGCCGGGGCCGCGCGCCCCGATCCGGGCGCGCCGGCCTGACGCCGTTCCCGCCTCCGCCCCACCCCTGAGCCCGCCCGCCCGCGGACCCCGGAGCCCACGCATGAAGCCGACGATCGTCCCCCAGTCACGCGAGTCCGCCGCCCGGCTCGCCGCCGAGGCGCGCGCCAGCTTCGACACGCGCGTGCAGAGCGGCCGCCGCGCCATGGGCCTCGCCGCGCTCGGGCGCCGCGCGCTGCTGAACGCGCTGGCCGGGCTCGACGTCGGGCAGGTCCACGTGATCGACGCCGAGGGCGAGCGCACGTTCGGGCGGCGCACCCCGGCCTTCGACGTCGCCGTCACGCTGGAGGTCCTCGACCCGCGCTTCTGGGCGGACGCTGCCTTCGGCGGCACCGTCGGCGCCGGCGAGTCCTACATCCACGGCGACTGGCGCTGCTCCGACCTCACGGGCCTCGTGCGGATCATGGTCCGCAACCGCGAGGTGATGGAGCGGATGGAAGGCGGCCTCGCGTTCGTCTCCGCACCGCTCCGCCGCCTGCTGCACTGGGCGAACCGCAACAGCAAGGACGGCAGCCGCGACAACATCGCCGCGCACTACGACCTCGGCAACGACTTCTTCCGGCTGTTCCTCGACGAGACGATGGCCTACTCCTGCGGCATCTACGCGAACGAGGACGCGACGCTGCACGAGGCGCAGCTCGCCAAGTTCGACGCCATCTGCTCGAAGCTCGACCTGCAGCCCGGCGAGACGCTGGTGGAGATCGGCACCGGCTGGGGCGGGCTCGCGATCCACGCCGCGAAGCACTACGGCGCTCGCGTGACCACCACCACGATCTCGAAGGAGCAGCACGCCTACGCGCGGGAGTGGATCGCGCGCGAGGGGCTGGAGGATCGCATCACGCTGCTGCTCGAGGACTACCGCGACCTGCGCGGCGCCTACGACAAGCTGGTGTCGGTCGAGATGATCGAGGCGGTCGGCCACCAGTACCTCGACACCTACTTCGGCACCTGCTCGCGGCTGCTGAAGCCCACCGGCGCGATGCTGCTGCAGGCGATCACGCTGCAGGACCAGCACTACGCGAACGCGCTGAAGAACGTCGACTTCATCCAGCGCTTCGTTTTCCCCGGCAGCTTCATCCCCTCGGTGACCGCGATCGCGGACTCGCTCACGCGCGCGACGGACCTCAAGGCCTTCCACCTCGAGGACATCGGCCCGCACTACGCGACCACGCTGCGCCACTGGCGCGAGCGCTGCTTCGCGCGGCTCCCGGAGACCCGCGCCCTCGGCTACCCGGAGGAGTTCGTGCGCCTCTGGGAGTTCTACCTCTGCTACTGCGAGGGCGGCTTCCTGGAACGGCAGCTCGGCGACGTGCACCTGCTGCTGACGAAGCCGGAGTGCCGCCGCGCGCCGATCGTGCAGGCCTGGCCCCCGCGGGCCGCGCTCGCCGAAGCCGCGCGGGCGCGCACCGCGGCCTGAGAGCACCGCTCGCGGCGCCGACCGGTCGCCTCGCGGCGAGCTTGCGCGCGCTCAGTCGCCGCCGGCGGGTACCGGCGGCGCCTCGCGACCGTCCGCGCAGCGCGCCGGCAGCCCCTGCTCCACACCGGTGAGTTCACCGACGGGAAACCCGGCCTGCGCCGCCTGCGCGACCAGCCGCTCGCGGATCGCGGCGTCGAGAGTCGGCGTGCGCGCAAGGATCCACAGGTAGTCGCGCGTCGGTCCCGACACCATCGCCCAGCGATAGCCGTCGGGGTCCAGAGCGATCACGTGGTACCCCCCGGTGAACGGACCGAAGAACGACACGCCGAGGCTGCCGACGTCGCGCGCACCGAGGAAGCGCGCCGTGCCCTCGATCGAGCGCCACCGGCAGTCACGGGGATCCAGGCCGCGATTGACCACGCCGACCCGGCCGTCGGGTCGAGCCGAGTAGGTGGCGGAGACGTGCGTGAGATCGCGCTCGAACGAGTGGTCGAGCCGCGCGATCGAGTACCAGGTGCCGGCGTAGCGCGCCGCGTCGAAATCGCGGACCGGCTGCACGCCGTCCGGCACGCCCGTGCAGCCCGAGAGGCTTGCCAGCGCGATCGCGACGGCGAGAACCCCGACGCGGCGGCGCCGGCCGGGCCCGACCGACGACCCCTGCACGACCGGCTTCGAAGGATGCGTGGTGCTCATGGCCTAACGCAGTTGACTGTCCTTGCTGCCGCGCCGGTTGTAGCCCGAGAACTGCGGGGTCTGCCGGTCCAGCGCGTCCTGGCAGGCGAGACACAGGCGCACTCCGGGCATCGCGGCCCGGCGCGGCCCGGGGATGGCCTCGCCGCACTCGTCGCAGTGGGTCGCGCTCTCGCCGGCAGGCAGACGGCCGCGCGCCCGCCGCACGGCGTCGTTCACGGTCGCGTCGATCTGTTCGTTGACGGCGTTCTCGCCGGCCCAGCCCGTCGCCATGCGGTCCTCCTGCCCGCGCAGGGATACCGCAACGGGGCGCCTTCGATCAAGCGCTGCGGGGCCGTCGCACGCCAGGCTCCGCATCAGCTCGGAGCCGTAGCTGGTGCACTCGAAGGCGTGCAGCCCGAACTCGTTCGCCAGCTGCTGGAACACGCGCAGCCCGCGCACCGAATTGCCCTTCGCGTCGAGCCGCGGCGAGAACGTGCCGATCCCGAGCTGGCGATTCACGATGCCGACCACGCCGCCGCCGACGCCGCTCTTGGCGGGAATGCCGACGTCGAGCGCCCAGTGCCCCGAGTAGTCGTACATCCCGCAGGTGAACATGACCGACAGCGTGTCCCGCACGGCCGAGACTTCGAACACCGAATCGCCGGTGAACGGGTTGCTGCCGAGATTCGCGAGCGTCGCCCCCATCCGCGCGAGGTCGGCCGAGTTGACGAGGATCGCGCACTGGCGGAAGTAGAGCTCGAGCGCGGGCTCGACCGGCACACCGCTTCGGTGCGACCGCGACGCGGCTTGCGCCGCGATGGACGCACGCCCACCGCCCGAGCCCCCCGGAGTCGTGGCCTGGCGGGCCGGTGGCTTATCCTGCGCGCATGGACACAAAGCCCTCTTCCGACGCGCTCGAGGCGCTGCGCCGGGCGCTCGGCCCCGGCGGCTGGCTGGAGAGCCCGGCCGACGTCGAGCCGTACCTGGTCGATTTCCGGCGCCTCTATCGCGGCGCCACGCCGCTGGTCGCCCGCCCCGCCTCGGTCGAGCAGGTGGCGGCGGTACTGCATCTCTGTCAGGCGCACCGGATCCCTATCGTGCCGCACGGCGGCAACACGAGCTACTGCGGCGGCGCCACGCCCCGCGAGGACGGCGCCGAACTGGTGCTCTCGCTCGCGCGGCTGAACCGGATCCGGGCGATCGACCCGGACGGCTACTCGATCACCGTCGACGCCGGCTGCACGCTGCAGGCGGTGCAGGAAGCCGCGCGGGCGGCGAACCGCCTGTTCCCGCTGAGCCTCGGCGCCGAGGGCACCGCGCAGATCGGCGGCAACCTGTCGACCAACGCCGGCGGCACCGCGGTGCTGCGCTACGGGATGATGCGCGACCTCGTGCTGGGCCTCGAGGTCGTGCTGCCGGACGGCCGCGTGCTCGACCAGTTGCGCGTCCTGCGCAAGGACAACACCGGCTACGACGTGAAGCAGCTGTTCCTGGGCGCCGAGGGCACGCTCGGCGTGATCACCGGCGCGAGCCTGAAGCTCTTCCCGCTGCCCGGCGACTACGCCACTGCGCTGGTCGCGCTCGGGGGCCTCGGCGATGCGGTCGCGCTGCTCGGCCGCGTGCGCGACGCGTTCGGCGACGCCGTCGTCGCGTTCGAGTTCCTGCCGCGCATCGCGCACGAGCTCGCCGTGAAGCACGTGCCGGGCACCGTGCAGCCCTTCGACCACCCGCACCCCGCGTTCGCGCTGGTCGAACTCGCGGTACCGGCGCGGATCCCCGAGTTCGCGGAACGCTTCCAGGCATTCCTCGTCGAGGAACTGGAGGCCCGGCGGCTGCGCGACGTCGTGGTCGCGAACTCCGGTGCGCAGCGCGACGCGCTCTGGCACTGGCGCGAGCACGTTCCGGAAGCGCAGAAACTGGAAGGTGCGTCGATCAAGCACGACGTCTCGCTCCCCGTCGCGCAGCTGCCCGCGTTCCACGACGCGGCCGCGGCGGAACTGGCGCGGCTCGCGCCCGGCGCGCGGATCGTCGCCTACGGGCACGTGGGCGACGGGAACCTGCACTACAACCTGAGCCCGGCGGAGGGCGACCGCGACGCCGGGGCGTTCCTCGCGCGCGCGCCGGTCGTCAACCGTGCGGTCCACGACCTGGTGGCGCGCTTCGGCGGCAGCTTCAGCGCGGAGCACGGCATCGGACGCCTCAAGGTCGGCGAGCTCGAGCGCTACGAGGACCCGGTGGCGCTCGAGCTGATGCGCGCGGTGAAGCGGGCGGTCGATCCGCTCGGCCTGATGAACCCCGGCAAGGTGCTCGCGGCTCCCACGATCGGCGACGGCGCGCGCGACGCGCCGCAGGCGCAGGCGCCGGCTGCGGTGCCGGGCGCAGCCCGAGCCTGAGCCGATGCGCGCTCGAGAACCGCGTGCCGGCGCGTCGTCTCAGAGCTTGTGCGTGGACAGCAGCAGGCTCGTCTCGGTGTTGGCGATGCCGTCGATGCTGCGGATCCGCGTCAGCACCTTGTCGAAGGCCTGCAGGCTGTCCGCGCGCACTTCCGCGACGATGTCCCACCGACCGTTCGTGGTGTGCAGCGCGGTGACCGCGGGATCCCCGCGGAGCGCCTTCAGCACCGCGTCCGCGCGGTTGCCCTCCACCTCCACCGTCATCCAGCCGCGGATGCGCTGCTCGTCGACCTGCGGGCGCAGCCGCACGGTGTAGCCGACGATCGTGCCGTCGGCCTCGAGCTTGGCGAGCCGGTTCTGCACGGTGCCGCGCGCCACGCCCAGTTGCTTCGCGAGCCAGGCGACGGGCGCCCGCCCGTCGTCCCGAAGCAGGGCGATCAGTCGCCGGTCGATTTCGTCCACGTCGCCCCGCCTGGCTCGATCACTATGGTCAAACAATTATATCATAGTGATTAAAATGGCCGTCTACATGGGCAGAGTTCTGTCTTTTCGTTGACTACTGCCGTACTGGAGACTCTAGCGGCCGGCGACGATGCCGGCCCCAATCCACCGCCGGCGATTCGCCCGGACCCTGTCCGGGACCGACCCCGCCGGCCGCGAACACGGACGGACGGACCATGGTCGACTACATCGGCATCGAGCGGATCCGCGAACTGGTGGCCCGCCGCGGCGCGGGCGTCTTCGTCGAGGAGCTGGCACGCGAGATCGAAGCGGATTTCCGGCGCTGGGCCGACTTCGACAAGTCGCCGCGCCACGCCACGCACTCGGCGGTCGGCGTGATCGAGCTGATGCCCGCGAGTGACGGCCGGCTCTACTCGTTCAAGTACGTCAACGGTCACCCGAAGAACACCGCGGAAGGCCTGCTGACGGTGACCGCGTTCGGCGTGCTGGCCGACGTGGACACCGGTTACCCGCTCCTCCTGTCGGAGCTGACGGTCACGACCGCGCTCCGGACCGCCGCGACCTCGGCGCTCGCCGCACGCTGGCTCGCGCGCCCCGACTCGCGCACGATGGCGCTGATCGGCAACGGTGCGCAGAGCGAGTTCCAGGCGCTCGCGTTCCACCGGCTCTGCGGCATCCGCGAGCTGCGGCTGTACGACGTCGACCCGGCCGCCACCGAGAAGCTCGAGCGCAACCTCGCGAAGCTCGCCCTCGCCGACCTGCGCGTGATCCGCTGCCGCTCGGCCGCGGAAGCGGCGTTCGGCGCGGACGTCGTCACGACGGTGACCGCGGACAAGCGCAATGCCACGATCCTGACACCGGACATGGTGGCGGCCGGCATGCACCTGAACGCGGTCGGCGGCGACTGCCCGGGCAAGACCGAACTGCACCGCGACATCCTGCTGCGTGCCGACGCCCGCGTCGTCGTCGAGTACGAGCCGCAGTCGCGCATCGAGGGCGAGATCCAGCAGCTGCCGGCGGACTTCCCGGTCGTCGAGTTCGCGGACGTGGTCGCACGCCGCGCGGCAGCGCGCGCCAGCGAGCGCGACGTGACCATCTTCGACAGCGTCGGGTTCGCGCTCGAGGACTTCTCCGCGCTCCGCTACCTGCACGCGCTGAATCGCGCGGACCGCGGCGGCACGCAGGTCGACCTCGTCCCGCAGCTGCCGAACCCGAAGGACCTCTACTCCGTGCTGGCGCGGCCCGCGCTCGAGGTGGCGGCATGATCGTCGATCTCGTGCGCACGGCGACGCTGATCGGCGCGCCCACCGACGTCGGCGCGAGCCACCGCGGGGCCTCGATGGGCCCCGAGGCGCTGCGCGTCGCGAACCTGCATGCCGCGCTCGAGGCGCGCGGCCTCGTGGTACGTGACCGCGGCAATCTCGCCGGCCCGCGGAATCCGGACAGGGCGTCCGTGGACGGCTACCGCCACCTCCACGAGGTGATCGCGTGGAACCGTCTCGTGCACGACGCGGTGTACGCGGAGCTCGCCGACGGCGCGCTGCCGATCCTGCTCGGCGGCGACCACTGCCTGGGCATGGGCTCGATCAGCGCGGTGGCGCGGCACTGCCGCGAGGCCGGCCGGAAGCTGCGCGTGCTGTGGCTCGACGCGCACCCGGACTTCAACACGCGCGAACTGTCCCCGACCGGCAGCCTGCACGGCATGCCGGTCGCGGTGCTCTGCGGCTTCGGGCCGCGCGAGCTCGTCGAGCTCGCGGGCCCGGGCACCGGCGCGGCGGTCCGCCCCGAGTGGATCCGCCAGGTCGGCATCCGCAGCGTCGACGCGGGCGAGAAGCGCTTCGTGCACGAGCAGGGGCTCGAGGTGTACGACATGCGCTGCATCGACGAGATCGGCGTGCGCGCGACGATGGAGCACGCGCTCGCCGGCCTCGACGAGAGCACGCACCTGCACGTCAGCTTCGACGTGGACTTCCTGGATCCCGAGATCGCGCCGGGCGTGGGCACGACCGTGCCGGGCGGCCCGTCCTACCGCGAGGCGCAGCTCTGCATGGAGATGATCGCCGACACGGGACTGGTGGGCTCGCTCGACATCGTGGAGCTCAATCCCGCGCTCGACGTGCGCAACCGCACCGCCGAGCTCGCGGTGGACCTGGTCGAGTCGCTGTTCGGCAAGAGCACGCTGATGCGGCCGGCGCAGCGCGCGCTCGCGGCGGCGGGACCGACGCGGGTGGCGCGGCGGGCCTGACCGACGCCGGTCCCGGCGCACGGGCCGGGACCGGAATCGTCGGAGGCCGGCGCGATGTACACGCAGCACACCTTGTCGTCGGTCACGTAGCGCTGCACCCCCTGCACCTATGGGCCCATGCCCTTCAGCACGCCGCAGGAGTGCTGGGAGATCCCCTGGAACTGCGCCGCGGTCAGCTGGCCCGCTCCGGGGATCTCGCGTTCGAACACGTACTTCGGCATCGCCCCCCCAAAGGAATCGCCGCCCTGGACGCGATGCCCAGGGCGGCGAATCGTCGCGCAACGGCGCCGGACCCGCGAGGGTCCGGGCCGTCTTTCTCGCTCAGCGGTTGCCGCCGAAGTCGTAGCGGACCTCGAGGCCGACCGTCCGGCCCTTGCGCAGCGTGGCGAAGAACGCGCGCGGCGACCCGCGGTCCGCGCCGAACGACTGCGGGGTCGTCAGCTGGGCCGCCGCGACCGGCGCGATGCCGGCGAGGCCGCGGCACGGGCCCGGGACCGGGGCCGCGATGCACCCGCCGTAGCGCAGGTCGAACCAGCGCGTGGCCAGCGAGATCGTGTCCTCGTCCGTGAGGTTGCGGCCGAACAGCGCGATGCTCCAGTTCTCGTTTCGCAGGCCGAGCCGCGCGCCGAGCAGCGTGGTCTCGCCCGTTTCCGCGAGGTTGTGGACCTGCACGAACTTGCTGCTCTCGTACGAGAGCGTGGTGTTCGCGAAGAACTTCCAGTCGCTCGCGCCGAAGCCGCGCTCGAAGCTGAGCGCCGCGCTGGCCTGCGTCTTCGGCACCAGCGGCAGGCGGTTGCCGGTGATGTCGCAGAGCTGCCGCACGGTCGGGTCGTTCGCCAGCAGCGCCGGGTAGGCGAAGCCGCCCGAGTTCAGCACGTACTCGAAGTCGTCGCAGCCCGCGGTGAACTTCGGGTCGGTGTAGGAGTACGTGAGGTCGAGCTTCAGGCCTTCCATCAGCAGCGCGTTGACCTCGAGCTCGGCGCCGCGGATCTCGGCGCCGCCCTGGTTGACCGCGATCGAGGTCACCGCGCCGGCGCCGCCGCCCGGGATCGCCTGGGTGACCTGCACGTCCTTGGCCTCGGTGTAGTAGAGCGAGACGTTGGTGCGCAGGCGGCCGTCGAGCCAGGTCGCCTTCGCGCCGAGCTCGTAGTTGTCCGAGGTCTCCTGCGTGTAGGTCGGCCGGCCCAGCAGCGCGCCGTTCGAGCCGTTGATGCCGCCCGGCTTCGCGCCCTTCGCGAACACGCCGAACAGCAGCAGGTCCGGCGTAGCCTGGAAGTCGACCGTGACGCGCGGGGTGGTCTGCTTGTACTCCGCGACCAGCGTGCCGGTCGCGGCGCCGTCGGCGATGAACGCGTTGGCCCCCGGCGCGGCGACGAACTCGGTGCGGTTCTTCTCTTCCTCGGCGTAGCGCAGTTCCGCGGTCGCGCTCAGGCGCTCCGTGACGTCGAAGCCGACGGAAGCGAACACCGCGCGGTTCTTGATGCCGGTGATGTTGCCGTTGGCATTCCAGACGCCGAAGAACGGGCTCTGGTACGTCAGATCCCGCTCCTTGTCGTCGTTGTAGTAGTAGTACGCGCCGACGAGGCCGCGCACGCGCGCGTCGCGCGGGGAGGCGAGGCGCACTTCAGTCGACCACTCTTCCGTGTTGTTGCGGTTCGTGTTCGCGAACAGCGGCTCGGCGCCGGTGGGCGGCAGCACGGTCGGCGGGAACGGGATGAACTGGTTGACCTCGGAGTGGTCGCTGTCCGTGCCTAACAGGTCGTACTTCTTGCGGAGGCCGGTCAGCGAGCTGACCGTCCAGCCGGTGCCGCCGACGTCGTAGTCGATGTTCAGGCTGAGGAAGCTCTCGCGGTTCAGCACGCCGTCGAAGGCCGTGCCGTCGGCGAACGTCGTCGCCTGGCCGTTGGCCGGGTTGACCCGGCTGATCTGGTCGGTGTTGAGCCGGATCAGGTCCGGGCGCGCCGGGATCGCGCCGCAGTAGTACTGGTTGACGTTGGCGTTCGGCGGCAGCTGGCCCTGCGCGAACGACGTCGACGGCGCGCCGGTCGCACCGACGCCGCGGTAGCCGATCGAACGGAAGCCGGGCGCGCAGTTGTTCTGGTCACCGCCCCACAGGAAGAGCGCGAGCGGGCCGTCGCGCTGCTCGCGGCGCTGGCCGAACAGCCGCGCGCGGAAGTTCTCGGTCGGCTTCCAGACCAGCGTGGTGTTGACGGTCCAGTCGCGCTCCGAGCCGACCTTCTTGCCGGTGAGCGTGTTCGTGTACTCGCCACCGTACTCGTTGTAGCGCCCGCCCACGCGAACGGACAGCGTCTCGGCGAGCGGGCCGGCGATCGAGGCCGAGAACGTGCGCTCGTCGTGCTGCGCGCCCGAGGCGCGGAGCGAGCCTTCCCAAGCGTCGCCCGGATCCTTCGTCACGAAGTTGATCGCGCCGGCGTAGGTGTTGCGGCCGTAGAGCGCGCTCTGCGGGCCCTTGATGACCTCGACGCGCGCCAGCGAGTCGAAGTCGATCGCCTGGATGTCGCCGTTGTAGTAGACGCCGTCGATGAAGTAGGCGGTGCCGGACTCGACGCCGAACTGCACGCCGGCGAGCACGTTCGACTGGCCGCGCACGACGGGGCGGTCGTTCTGGCGGCCGAAGGCCTGCGAGAAGCTGAAGCCCGGCGTGAAGGCCGCGAGCGCGTTGATGTCCTGGATGTTGCGCTCGGCGATCGTCTCGGCCGTGAACGCCGAAACGGCGATCGGGGCAGTCTGCAGCGACTCGGCCTCCTTCCGCGCGGTGACGACGATCTCCTCTAGCTGCACCGAACTCTCGGCGGCCTGCTGCGCGAGCGCGGCGGTGGACGCGCAGGCGGCGGTGGCGCCGAGGGCCGCGCAGATGGCAGCGTGCAGGCGGCGCGCAGCGAAGCTGTTCATTTCGAGTACCCTCCCCAAGGCCAAGTTGTATACCGGAAGCGCGATGGTGCCCCCGCGGCCCCGGTGGAGCAAGTCCGTGGCGTCCATGCAACGGATCGCGTCGGGACCCGGCCGAGCCCCACGCCACGTTCCACCCGGCGCCGTCGCAGCGGCACCACGCCCGGGTCGCTTTTGACGCCGTTCGCAAGAGGTCCGCAATATCCGTTCCCGCATGCTCAGAGCGTTTGCATCCCGGCGGTCGACAGCGCGTCCCCGGCCCCGGCGATTCGGGTCCCGGCGCGTGCGGCCGTGGGTGCCCGGCGCGCGGCTAACGGGCCTCCTGCTGGCGCTGCTGGTCGCGCTCCCGGCGGGTGCAGCCCCGGCGTCGCCGGCACCCGCGCCGGAGCGCGGCTTCCGGATCGCCCTGTACGCCCTGCCACCCGGCCTCGGGAACCCCTACACCGGTACGGCCCTCCCGGCGGCCCTGACCTGGCCGGCGCTGTTCGAGACGCTGACCGTGCTGGCGCCCGACGGCCGCCTCGAGCCCCAGCTGGCCGTGGAATGGCGTCGCACGGACCCGGTCACCTGGCGTTTCCGGCTGCGCGAGGGCGTGCGGTTCTCGAACGGCGAACCGTTCGACGCGGCCGCCGCCCATGCCACCTTCGAGTACCTGCAGACGCCGAAGGGCCGCACCGAGGCGGCCGGCCGCGACGTCGGCACGCTGATCGCGGCCACGCGGGTCGTCGGGCCGCACGAGCTCGAGGTGCGCACGAAGGAGCCGGCACCCCTGCTCCCGGAACTGCTGAGCGTGCTCCGGATGGTGGCACCGCGGGCGTGGCGAGAACTCGGCCCCGCCGGCTTCGCGGCCGCCCCGGTCGGCACCGGGCCGTTCAAGGTGGTGTCGTGGGAGGCGACCCGGGTGCGGCTCGTGCGCAACCCCCTCGCGTGGCGGCCGCCGCGACTCGACGCGCTCGAGATCATCGAGCTGCCGGATCCGGCCTCGCGCGTGCAGGCGCTGCAGTCCGGGCGCATCGACGCCGCCGTGCAGATGAACCCCGACGATGCGGAGCCGCTGGCGAGCGCCGGTGCGCGCCTGATCGTCCGCCCCGGCGGCTCGGTGCTGACGCTGCAGTTCAACACCGAACGCTCGCAGCCGCTGCGCGACCCGCGAGTGCGCCGCGCGCTCAACCTCGGTGCCGACCGCGAGAAGATCGCGCGCGTGCTGTTCCGCGGCCAGACGGTCGCGGCCAGCCAGGCGACGCCGCGGATCGCGGCCGGGTACGACCCCACGCTGCGGGCCTACCCGTACGACCCCGCGGAGGCGCGCCGCCTGCTGGCCGAGGCAGGCTACGCCGACGGGCTGGACCTGACCGCCGAAGTGGTGGTCGGCTCGGGCGCCAACGACGCGCTCGCCTACCAGTCCGTCGCCGCGGACCTGCGGAGGATCGGGGTGAACCTGACGCTCCGGACGATCCCAGCGGCCGTGCTGATCCGCAACGTGTTCGGCGGCGGCTGGCGGGGCGACATGTTCGGGATGGACTACGGCACGACGCCGACGCTCGACGCGATGCGCCCGTTCCGGCTGCACTCGTGCCTGTGGCCGAAGCGCTGGTACTGCGACGAGTCGCTGGTGCCGCTCATCAGGGCCGCGCGCGTCGAACTCGACGAGGCACGCCGCCTCGAGCTGACGCGCGAGGTGCTGCGCCGCACGCACGCCGCGGCGCCCGCGATCTTCCTCTACGAGGTCGTGATGTTCGACGCGCTGAGCCCGCGCGTGACCGGCTGGCGCAACGCGTTCCACACCATCGACTACGCGGCCCTCGACCTCGCCGCCGACTGATCCACCGGAGCCCCGATGAACGACACCGCGCCCCGCCCCGCGGCGCCCACCGCGTCGGCCCTCGCGACCGGCCCCGCGACCGCCACGCCGCCGTGGCCGAGCGCGGCGCAGGCCTGGTACCTGATCGCGGTGCTGATGGTCGCCTACGTGCTGTCGTTCATCGACCGCGTGGTGCTCGCGCTGCTGGTGGGCCCGATCCGCGCCGAGTTCGGCGTCAACGACACCGCGATGAGCATCCTCTACGGCTTCGGCTTCGCGATCTTCTACACCACGCTCGGCGTGCCGATCGCGCGGCTCGCGGACCGCTTGAACCGGCGCAACATCATCGCCGCCGGCATCTTCTTCTGGAGCCTGATGACCGCCGCCTGCGGCGTGACGCGCAACTACTGGGAGCTGCTGCTGGCGAGGATCGGCGTGGGCGTCGGCGAAGCGGCGCTGTCGCCGGCCGCGTACTCGATGATCGCCGACAGCTTCCCGGAGCGGACGCTCGGCCGGGCGCTCAGCGTCTACACGATCGGGCTGCCGATGGGCGTCGGGCTCGCGCTGATCATCGGCGGCGCGGTCGTGCAGTTCGCGGCCACCGCCCCGCCGGTGGTGCTGCCGGTGTTCGGCCAGCTCTCGGCATGGCACCTCGTGTTCATCGTCGTCGGGCTGCCAGGGATCCTGGTCGCCGCGTGGATGATGACGCTGCCGGAACCGGTGCGCCGCAGGCTGGCGCCGCCGACGCAGGCCGCGCCGCCGGCCGGCGGGGGCCACTACCTGCCGCTCGCCGCAGGGGTGGCGCTGCTGGTCGCCGCGCTCGCCGGCGTCGAGATTCCCGGCGGCACGGGCTTCGCCGAAGCCTTCCAGTTGCCTCCCGGCACGGGCGGCATCGGCATCGCGGTGGTGGTGCTCGGCTTCGGCGCGCTGTACGCGTGGCTGATCGTGCCGCCGCTCGCGCGCTTCCTGCACGAGGGTCGCGACCACCTGCGCACGCGCTGGGGCGTCTACGCGGCGACGATCCTCGGTTTCTCCGTGCTCGGCATGGTGCTGAACGGCGTGCAGATCTGGGGCGTGCAGTGGTTCGTGCGCGTGCACGAATTCCCGCTGTCGCGGGCCGGGCTGTGGATCGGCCTCGTCATCGCGGTGTTCGGCACGCTCGGGATCGTAGCCGGCGGGTGGATCACCGACTGGCTGCGCGCCCGCGGTCACGTCGACGCGGCGCTGCGCACCGGCCTGATCGCAAGCATCGGCCTCGTGCCGTTCGTCGCCACCGCGACGCTGATGGACGACCCGCGCGTCGCGATCGCGCTGCTGGTGCCCGTGGGTCTCTTCACCTCGTTCGCGTTCGGCGCGGGGGCGGCGGCGATCACGGTGCTGACGCCGAATCACCTGCGGGCGCAGGCCTCGGCGATCTACCTGCTGTTCGTGAACCTGATCGGCATCGGCCTCGCGCCGCTGCTGGTCGCGCTGCTGAACGACTACGTCTACGCGGACGACCTTGCGGTCGGCCGCTCGCTCGCGATCGTCTCCACCTGCGCGGCGCTGCTCGCGGCGGCGCTGTTCGCGTGGGGCCTGCCGCGGTTCCGGCGCGCGATCGCAGGCTGAGCCGGCACTCGTCCGCGCGTGCCGCACCGGCGACGCTTTGCTAGCATCCGGCGCTCGCGCAGCGTACAGGAGCGAGCGGCATGACGAGCGGTGTGACGGACGGCGGAGCCTGCGTCGGCGGGCTCTACGAGGCGCTCGTCGGCGTGCCCGACCTCGCGGCCGCGATCGCGTACTACCAGCTGTTCGGCTGCCGCGCTTCACGCCCCGTCGAAATGGACGCCGCGCGGGCCCGTGCCCTCTACGGCGTCGACTCCCCCGTACGCTCCGTGCGCCTGCACCACGGCACCGCCGACCACGGGCTCGTGCGCCTGATGCAGTGGGAACGCCCGGTCAACGACGGGCTCGGCGTCGGGCCGGACCTCCGCTGCATCGGCAGCCGCTGGGGCGTGCGCCTGACCACCGACATCCTGAACGTGGCGAACCACGCGCAGCGCGCGCAGGAACTCGGCGAACCGATCGCCGTGATCGACCCGATACTGGCGGTGATCGGCGAGGTGACCGGCGCGGGGGCCGCCGCGCCGTTCGCGGACCCGATCGTCGGCGTGCGCGAGATGGTGGTGCTGCAGCCGCACTACCGCCAGGTGTTCTTCCAGCGCTACGGCTACGAGAGCCCGCTGTACGGCCAGGTCGATCCCCACTGCCTGTTCCGCACGAGCCAGCACACGCACTTCGGGATGATGATCGTGAACGACGACCACCAGGTGCTGCGCTTCTACGACGAGACGCTCGGGCTGCAGCGCTGGTTCGACGCGGAGCGACCGTACGCGACCGCAACCGGTTCGCGGCGGATCTTCGGCCTCGCGACCGGCGAGACACACTGGATGGTGGACTTCGACGACCCCCGCTCCGGTCACGCGCTGTCCGAGCGCCGCTCCGGCAAGCTCAAGATCGTCCGCTTCGCGAGCTCCAGTCGCCTGCCCGACCGCATGGATCACTCCCGTCCCGGCAGCCTCGGCTATTCGTGCTACACGTGGCGCGCGCGGAACCTCGAGCAGCTGTGGAAGCGCGTGTCGGCCTCCGGCGCGACGCACGTGACCGACGTACTGCCCGACGAGTTCGGCACGCCCGCGTTCGGCTGCCGCGCGCCGGACGGCTACAGCTGGGTGTTCGTCGCCGCCTGACCGGAACCGCTGGAGCCCCGATGACGCCATCCGCCAGTACGGTCCCGGTCGGCCCACCGCTCGCCTGCGCGGTGCAGGGCCGGGGCGAGATCGCCGTCGCGCTGATCCACGGCCGGAACTGCGACTCGAGCCACTGGGGCGCGCAGCTCGGCGCGCGCGCGCTCCGGGCGATCGGCGCGGATACGCCGCAGCAACTCGGTCCCCAGCTGCCGCCGGACCAGCTCGAGGCGCGCCTCGCGCCGCTCCGACAGGACTTCGCCGGCACCGTGCGCGGCTTCGTGCTCGGCTCGTTCTTCGTGCCGCAGTCGGACCCGGCGCTGCAGGAGCCGATCGCGAACGCGATGGCGGCGGCGCACCCAGAGGTGGGCGTGCCGGCACTGCTCGGCCTGAACGACTGGTATGCGCCCGCGCCGGCCGCGCGCTTCGCGGACCCGGTGGTGCTGCTGAATGCCGCACAACCGCCCGGGCAACGGCCGCAGGTGGCCGCGACCTTGTCGCGCCTCGAGGAGCGCACCTTCGACGGCGTCGGCCACTTCCTGATGATGGAGGCGCCGGGGCCGTTCAACGCGGTGCCGCTCGAGGAGCCCGCCGAGCTCCGCGCCGCCGCGGCGACGCGCTGAACGGGCGGTTCGACGCACGTGCGCCAGCTCCTGCTCACCCGTCTCGCCAACCTCGCGGTGCTGCTGGTCGCGCTGACCACGCTGCTGTTCTTCCTGCTGCGCGCCACCGCGGACCAGGCCGCGATGCTGGCCGGCGTGGACGCGACGCCCGAGCAGGTCGCCGAGATCCGCGCCCAGTACGGGCTCGACCGACCACTGTGGCGGCAGTACGCCGACTACATGGCCGGCCTCGCGACGCTCGACTTCGGCGAATCGCTGGTGTCCGGCAAGCCCGCCCTCGCGGACGTGGTCGAGCGGCTGCCGTGGACGCTGCTGCTCGCCGCGCTCGCGATGACGCTCACGATCGTTCTCGCGATCCCGATCGGCGCGTGGCTCGGCAGCGCTCAGGGCCGGCCGGGGCCCGCGCGCCGCGCCGCGAGCGCGGTCGTGTTCGTGCTGCAGGGCATGCCGGGCTTCGTCGTCGCGCTGCTGCTGATCGAAATCTTCGCGGTCGAACTGCGGTGGCTCCCGTTCATCGGCAACGAGGGCCTCGACACCTGGATCATGCCGACCGTCACGCTCGCCTCGTTCCTGGTGCCCCGCCTCGCGCGCGTGGTGGCCGCCAACGTCGCGGGCGCGCTCGCCGAGGACTACGTGCGCACGGCCCGGGCCGCGGGCGCGAGCGCGCGCGAGATCCTCTACCGCCACGCGCTGCCGAACGCGCTGCTCGGTGCGACCGCGCTGGTCGGCACGCAGTTCGCGTTCCTGCTGTCCGGCAGCGTGATCACCGAGTCGATCTTCGCCTGGCCAGGCGTCGGCTCGCTGCTCGTGCGCGCCACGCAGAACGCCGACTTCGCGGTCGTGCAGGCGGTCGCGATCGTGATCGCGATCCTGGTGTTCACCGTCAACGCGGGCGCGGATCTCGCCTTCAAGGCGCTCGATCCGCGGCTGCGCGAGCGGCGGAGCTGACCGTGGCCACCGTCACTCCCACGGCCGCACCCGCGGCCACTCGCCTCGGCCCACTGTTCGCGGGCCGCGAGTTCCTGTGGGGCGCGCTCGCGGTGCTGCTCGTGCTGCTGGTCGCGATCGTCGGGCCGTGGCTCGCGCAGGACCCCGCCGCCACCACCCTCGACCGCCGGCTGCTCCCGCCGTTCAGCGACGGTCACTGGCTCGGCACCGACGCGCTCGGCCGTGACCTCTGGGCGCGCATCGTCACGGGCCTCGAATGGTCGATCGCGGTCGCGGTCGCCTCCACCGCGATCGCCGCGCTGATCGGCACGGTGCTGGCTCTGCTGGCCGCCGAGCGCGCAGGCCCGGTGCGCACGCTGGTGCTGCAGACGGTCGATGCGTTCCTGTCGTTCCCGGGCCTCGTGGTCGCGATCGCGGTGATCGCGACCGTCGGCCATGGGTACCTCCCGCTCGTGCTCACGCTCGGGGGCCTGAGCTGGCCGGTGTTCGCGCGCGTGATCTACGCCGAAGCCTCGAGCCTGATGCAGCGCGACTACGTGCTCGCGGCCAGGCTCGCCGGCAGTTCGCGCACGCGCATCCTCGCGGGCCACGTGCTGCCGGGCGTTGCGCCGACGCTGCTCGTCATGCTCGCCTTCCACCTCGCGGACATGCTGGTCGCCGAGAGCGCGCTGTCGTTCCTCGGGCTCGGGGCGCCGCTGGGCGAGCCGAGCCTCGGCAACATGCTCGCCGAGAGCCGCCAGTACCTCTACGTCGCGCCTTGGCTGATGTTCGTGCCGGCCTGCGCGATCGTGCTGGTGGTCGTCAGCGCGAACCTGCTCGGCGACGGCCTGACGGAGCGGCTGCGCGGCCGCGCGAGGCGGGCACCGTGAGCACGCCCGACGCCCCGCATGCGGGCGGCACTGCGCGCGCGGCGGGCAAACCGGTCCCGGCGAGCAGCCCGGTCGGCTCGCCGGCACTCGACCTGCAGGACCTCCGGGTCGACTTCCCGACGCCGCTCGGCGAGGTCGGCATCGTCGACGGCGTCAGCCTGTCGATCGCCCGCGGCGAGGCGCTCGGCATGGTCGGCGAGTCGGGTTCCGGCAAGACGATGATCGCGCTGGCCTGCCTGAGGATGGTGCCCGAGCCCGGGCGCGTGGCCGCCACGCGCCTGCGCGTCGCCGACCGCGACCTGCTCGCGCTCGACGAGCCGGCGCTGTGCGCGGTGCGCGGGGCCGACGTCGGCGTGGTGTTCCAGAACCCGATGACGGCGTTCAACCCGGTGCGCACGATCGGCGAGCAGCTGGCGGCGACGTGGCTGCGGCACCGCCCCGCCGGTGGCGCGCGCCCGTCGCGCCGGGAAGCGCGCGAGCGCGCGATCGCGGCGCTGCGCGAGGTGGGCATCGCCGCGCCGGAACGCCGCGTGGACGCCTACCCGCACCAGATGTCGGGCGGCATGCTGCAGCGTGCACTGATCGCGCACGCGATGATCAACCAACCCGCGCTGATCGTCGCGGACGAACCGACCACCGCGCTCGACGCGACCGTGCAGGCGCAGATCCTCGACCTGCTGCGCGCGCGCCTCGCGAACGCCGGCCTGCTGCTCGTCACGCACGATCTCGGCGTCGCGGCGGAGATCTGCGACCGCGTCGCGGTCGTCTACGCGGGTCGCGTGGTCGAAGTCGGGCCCGCGCGCGAACTGCTCGAATCGCCGCGCCACCCGTACACGCAGGCGCTGCTGGCGGCGGCGCCGCGGCTGGATCCCGAGCGCCGGCCGCTCGCGCCGATCCCGGGTGCGCCGCCTTCGCCCGCCGACCTCGTCGCGGGCTGCCGCTACGCACCCCGCTGCCCGCGCGCAGTGCCGCGCTGCGGGGAGCGCCCGCGGCTCGCGCCCGAAGGCCCGCACGCGTACGCCTGCTGGAACCCGGCCGACGACGCGCGGAGGGCGAAGCCGTGACCGGGCGCGAACCGCTGCTCGATGCCGACGACCTGCGCGTCACGTTCCGGCCGGGCGGCCGGGAACTGCGTGCGGTGGACGGCGTGAGCCTGCAGGTGCTGCCGGGCGAGACCGTCGCGCTGGTCGGCGAGTCCGGGTCCGGCAAGTCCACCGTCGCGCTCGCGCTGATGGGCGTGCACCCGCTCGCGGGCGGGCGCGTGCGCTTCGAGGGCCGCGACGTCACCGCCGCGGGCGGCGCCGAGCGGAAGGCGCTGCGCCGGCGGATGCAGCTGATCCTCCAGGATCCCTACGGCAGCCTCGACCCGCGCTGGAGCGTCGCGCGGATCCTGGCGGAGCCGCTGGTCGCGCACGACGTCGGCACGCCCGAGGAGCGCGCGGCGCGGGTGCGCGAACTGCTCGGGCAGGTCGGGCTGCCACTAGACGCGCTGGAACGCCGTCCGCCGCAGCTCTCCGGCGGCCAGCGGCAGCGCATCGCGATCGCACGCGCGCTGGCGCTGGAGCCGCGACTGCTGATCGCGGACGAGCCCGTGTCGGCGCTCGACGTGTCGATCCAGGCGCAGATCGTCAACCTGCTGCTCGACGTGCAGCGCACGCGCGGCACGTCGCTGCTGGTGATCACGCACGACATCGCGCTGGTGCACCACGTCGCGCACCGCGTGGTCGTGATGTACCTCGGTCGCGTCGTCGAGACCGGCGCGGTCGACGACGTGATCCTGCGGCCGCAGCACCCCTACACCGCCGCCCTGATCTCCGCGGTTCCCGCGCGCCGCGCCGGTGGCGCGCGGCAGCGCATCCTGTTGCCGGGCGAGCCGCCCTCGCCGCTGGAGCCGCCGGCCGGCTGTCGATTCCACCCGCGCTGCCCGATCGCCCGGGATCGCTGCCGCATCGAGTCCCCGCCGCTCGCTCCCGCGGCCGGCGGCGGCGCGACGGCCTGCCACTTTCCCGGCGAACTCGGCGCGCTGCCGCTCGCGCGCGACGAGAGGCTTGCGTAGGATCGCGGCACGGCGCCGCCTCGCCGCCCAACCCGGATCGACGTGCCCCGCTCGACGCCAGCGCTCTCGCTCCCGCTGCGCACCCCGCGCCTCGTGCTTCGCGACTTCGTCGCGGACGACCTCGCGGCCGTGCGCGCGTATGCGAACGACGATCAGGTGCTGGAGCACGTGCTTCACGAGCCCCGCGACGAGCCAGAGCTGCGCGAACACCTCGACCGGGTGCTCGCGGCGCAGGGCAACCGGCCACGCCGCGCGTGGGAGCTCGCCGTCGAGGTCGCGCGCACCGGCCGCGTGATCGGCACCTGCGACCTCGCGCTGACCGGCACGCGCACGCTGGACGCCGACCTCGGCTACATGCTCGCGCGGCGCCACTGGGGCCGCGGCTACGCCACCGAGCTCGCGACCGCGCTCGTGGACGCCGCCTTCCGGCAGCTGCGAGTCGCCCGCGTCCAGGCGATCGTCGACGTCCGCAACGAGCGCTCGCGCCGCGTGCTCGACAACGCGGGACTGCACTGGGAGGGCCTGCTGCGCCGGCACGCGCACGCGAAGGGCCGCTGGTGGGACTGCCACCTGTACTCCCTCCGGCGCGCCGACTGGCAGGCGCGCGCCTCGCGCCTGGCGGCCGCCGGATGATCCCCGGGGAGCACTTCGAGCACTACCGTCGGTACCGGGCGCTCGCGCAGCTGCTCGATGCGGCCGTGCGCGTGCCCGGCACGCGCGTGGGGGTCGGCCTCGACTTCCTGCTGGGCCTCCTGCCAGGCATCGGCGACCTGACCAGCGGCGCGATCGGCGCCTACGGGCTGTACGTCGCGCGGCGCCTCGGCGTGTCGCGCAGCGTGTGGTTGCGCATGGCGGGCAACCTCGTACTCGACAGCGTCGTCGGCAGCGTGCCGGTACTGGGCGACCTGTTCGACCTCGGCTTCCGCGCCAACCTGCGCAACCTGGCGCTGCTCGATCGCTGGCTCGAGGCACCCACGGCCACGCGCCGCGCGAGCCTCGGCCTCGTCGTCGGGGTCGGGCTCGGCCTGTTCGCGCTCGTCGGCCTCGCCGCGTGGGCGGTCGTCGCGCTGGCGGGCTGGCTCTCGGGCCTCGCGACCTGAAGGGGTCGCGCGCGGCTCAACTGCGCGGCGCAGTCCGTTCGCGCAGGCGGATCAGGCCTTCCTGCGCGGTGCTCGCGACGAGCCGCCCGTCGCGGGTATAGACCTCGCCCCGCGCGAAACCGCGCGCGCCCGACGCGCTCGGGCTGTCCACCGAGTACAGCAGCCAGTCGTCGATCCGGAACGGCCGGTGGAACCACATCGCGTGGTCGATGCTCGCCATCTGCAGGTGCAGGAACGAGCGCCCATGCGGCTGCGGCGAGGTGTCCAGCAGGTTGTAGTCGGACACGTACGCGAGCAGGTTCCGGTGCAGCACCGGATCGTCGCTCGGCACGCGGTCGACGGTGCGGAACCAGACCAGCTTCCGCGGCGGCAGCACCTTCGGATGGAGGAAGTCGGGCATCTGCACCGGCCGGAATTCGAACGGACGCCGGTGCTCGAAGAAGCGGCTGATCTTCTCGGGCAGCTGCGCGACCAGTTCCTGCCGGTAGTTCTCGAAGTCGGACAGCGACTCCGGCGGTGGCGCCTCGGGCATCGTCGGCGCGTGGTCGAGCCCCTCCTCGGGCACCTGGAACGAGCACGACATGTGAAAGACCTGCGCACCGTGCTGGATCGCGACGACGCGTCGCGTGGTGAAGCTGTGGCCCTCGCGCGAACGGTCGACCTGGTAGACGATCGGCGCATTGAAGTCGCCGCGACGCAGGAAGTACGCGTGCAGCGAGTGGCACGCGCGGCCCTCGACGGTGCGCGAGGCCGCGACCAGCGCCTGCCCGAGCACCTGGCCGCCGAACACCTGCGGCGCGCCGATGTCGCGGCTCTCGCCGCGGAACAGGTTCACCTCGAGCTGCTCGAGCTGGAGTATGTGCAGTAGATCCGCGAGTCGCTGGTCCATGCGCCGCATGGTAACCGAAACGCGCCGACGCCCGGCCGCGCGGCGCGCGTTCCCGTGGCGCACCAGCACGCGCCGCGGCGCAGTCGGCGCCCGAGCGACTCCAGCACCGCCGTGATCACGGGCATCCAGTCCGGCACCCAGCGCCGCACCACGACGAGGTCGTGCTCGCGGTGCACGTAGACGCAGTTGCCGCCACGCCAGCAGCAGCAAGCCCTACACTGCGCGACATGGACGCGATCGTCACCTCCCTGCACGTCTATCCGGTGAAGGCGTGCCGAGGCCTCGACCTCGTCGGCGCGCGGCTCGACGCCGCCGGCTTCGAGCACGACCGCCGCTGGCTGGTGGTCACGCCCGAAGGACGGTTCGTGACGCAGCGCGAAGCGCCCGCGCTCGCCCGCGTCGGCACGGCCGTAGCCGACGGCCGGCTGGAACTGACCTTCCCGGACGGAGCGCGCGTCCCGGTGGCGCCAGGCGATGCCGCGCAGCGTCTCGACGTCGTGGTCTGGGACGATCGCTGCGCCGGCCTCGACTGCGGGGACGCGCCCGCGGCGCGACTCGGCGGCCTGCTCGGGCGCCCGGTGCGGCTCGTCGAGTTCGACACGCGCGTGCCGCGCCTGCAGCGCTCCGAGCGCGTCGGCCCACTGACCGTGCCGGTCCGCTATCCCGACGCCTACCCGATCCTGCTGATCGGCGAGGAGTCGCTTGAGGACCTGAATGCACGACTGCCGCAGCCGCTCCCGATGGACCGCTTCCGCCCGAACGTCGTCGTTCGCGGCCTGGGAGCCTACGGCGAGGACCGCGTGGTCGAACTGCGCGCCGAAGGCGTGCGACTGCGCCCGGTGAAGGCCTGCACCCGCTGCAAGGTGACGATGACCGACCAGGCGACCGGCGACGTGGACGCGGCCGAGCCGCTGCGCACTCTCAGGACCTACCGCTGGGACCGCGAACTGCGCGGCGTCACGTTCGGCCAGAACGTGGTGATCGCCGAGGGCGCTGGCGCGACGCTGCGCGTCGGCCAGCGGCTCGAGGTCGTGCTGCGCGACTGACGCGGCCTCAGCGGTCCCGTTCGCCGGCGCCCGACCGCAGTCCGTAGGGCTCCACCAGCGCCCACACGTGCGGCGGCACCATCGAGCGCACGCGCTTCGGCTGCTCGCGCCGCAGGTGCGCCACCGTCTCGCAGGCCTTCATCTCGACGCGCGCGCGCGCGAATTCGAGCCCGCGCGGCCCGACCTTCGGCATCAGCCAGCCGACCACCGGCCGCAGCCAGCGGGGCATCGAGCGCAGCGGCAGCCCGCCGGCGGCACGCAGCGTGTTCGCGAGGAAGCCCTTCACCGGCGCCCGGCGATTGCCGGCACTGCCGGGCACCGCGGTCGCGAGTTCGTCACCCAGCAGCGAGAGCAGTTCCTCGCCGCGTTCGTTGCGCACCAGCAGCCACTGCTCGCCCTGCCCACCCATGTAGCCGACCGTGAGATCCGCGAGCACGTTGGTGTAGTCCACGCAGGTGCGGCACGTGAGCGGGAAGAAATCGCGCGGCAGCCGCGAGATCGGCAGCATCAGGAACGGGATCGTCCGCGAGCGGCCGTCCGCGTACCGGAGCTCGACGTGGTAGTCCGCGCGGAACTCGAGGTAGGTGATCGTCGCGGGGTCGTCCGCCAGCAGCTCGAGGAAGCGGTGGAAGTTTTCGGTCGTCGTGTTGTCCGAACACGGCGTGCCGATCACGTAGAGCCGCTCGAAGCCGAACTCGCGCTCGAGTTCGCGCAGCGCGTACACCTGGCACGGGATGCCGACGACCGCGAGCCGTCGGTAACCCGCCGCGCGCGCGGGCTCCAGCAGTGCGAGCAGCGGCGCATAGCCCATGCGCATCCCGCGGCAGTGCACGAGGTCCGCCGGATCGGTGACGAGGACCGGCACGGGCCGCCAGCGATCGTCCGGGTGCGCCTTCATCGTGAGGACCGCGTCGACGGCGCCGGTCTCGAGCAGGCGCTCCGCGATGCGGGTCGTGATGCCGGTCCACTGCGCGCCCGGCCGCGGTGCGCGCAGCCGCGCCCTGAGCATGCGGCGGAACGGCCCGAAGTGCAGTTCGTCGGGCCGCGCGGGATCGCGCTCGCGGCCGTGCACGCGCCGCTCGAGGCGCGCGTAGTCCGGGCGTATGAACTGGCACGCGCGCCCGCAGCGGCGCGGATCGGAGGTGCGCGACACTCCGCAGTCGGTGCAGAGGTCGCGCCGCGGCGGATCGAGCGTTCGCGCCATCACGTCCATCGCGCATCCCTCGTGGCAGGCCGCCCGGCGGACTCGTGCCGTGACGGGAGTCCCGAACCGGGCCGCAGCGGCGAACCCCAGTCTTGACGAACCGGCCGCATTTCGCCACCCTATTTTTCGCGCCGATTTGAGCCTCAGCTTGCGGGCGCGTTACAAATGCAGCTAAAGCGAAGCAGCACCTGCTCCGCCATGCTGAGCGGGGTTTTTTTTGCCCGCGGCCGATGGTCCTTCGATGGCCCACCGCCCCCCGCCGGCTCCCGCTCCGCCCGCAAGCCCCGGCCGGTCCGGCGTCGCGCCCGCACACGCGTGGCGCGGATCGCCGTCACGGAGTTCTCGCATGGGTCAGGTCGCAGGGTCCCAACGTCGCGCGCCGCGCGCCGTCCTCAAGTTCGGCAGTTCGGTACTGCGCTCGCCGGCCGACCTCCCCTGGGCGGTGCAGGAGATCTACGCGCACGTGCGCCGCGGCGAGCGGGTCGTCGCGGTGGTGTCGGCGTTCGCGGGCCGCACGGACGCGCTCTACGCCGCGGCGCGCGAGCACGGCGACTGCGAGCGGGCGACCGCGGCGCTCGTCGCCGGCGGCGAACTCGAGTCAACCGCGCTGCTGACGCTGGCACTGGAGCGCGCCGGCGTGCCGGCGCGGCTGCTCGAAGCGCGCGCGGTGAGTCTGGCCACGCGCGGCCCGGTGCTCGACGCCGAGCCGGCCGGCGTCGACGTCGCTCCGTTCGAGGCGGCGCTCCGCGCCGGCCGGGTGGTCGTGTTCCCCGGCTTCTGCGGCGTGGGCGAGGACGGCGCGACGACGCTGCTCGGCCGCGGCGGCTCGGACCTGACCGCGCTGTTCCTCGCCGAGCACCTCGACGCACGCTGCGTGCTCGTCAAGGACGTGGACGGCCTCTACGAGCGCGATCCCGCGCTGCCGGGGCCGCGTCCCCGGCGCTACGCGCGCGCGACGTGGGAGGAAGCGCTGCGCGTCGGTGGCAAGGTGGTGCAGCCGAAGACGCTGCACACCGCGCGACTGGCCGGCCGCGCGCTCGAGATCCGCGCGATCGGCGCGAGCGGCTACACGCGCGTGGGAGGCGAACTCTCGTGTCTCGAGCCGGCCGCGGCGCCACGCCGGCTCCGCGTCGCGCTGCTCGGCCTCGGCACGGTCGGCGGCGGCGTGTACGAGCGTCTCCTCGGGCGGCCCGACCTGTTCGAGGTGGTCGGCGCCGTGGTCCGGGATCCCGCGCGACACGCGGCCCGCGGCATGCCGGCCGCGCTGCTCGCCACCGGCGTCTGGTCCGCGCTCGCCCGGGAACCGGACGTCGTCGTCGAGGCGCTCGGGGGCGTGGACCCGGCGGCGGAATGGCTACAGGCCGCGCTGCTCGCCGGCTGCCGCGTGGTCACCGCCAACAAGGCGGCGCTGGCCGCCCACTACGACACCTTCGCGCCGTTCCTGCAGGGTGCGGCGCCGCGGCTGCGTGCATCGGCTGCGGTCGGCGGTGCGGTGCCGATGCTCGAGACGCTCGCACGCCTCGCCGGCGAAACGCGGGTCGTCGGCCTGCGCGGCGTCGTGAACGGCACCTGCAACTACGTGCTCGACCGCCTGGCTGCCGGCGTCGCGCTGGACGCCGCGGTGCGCGAGGCGCAGTCGGCCGGCTACGCCGAACCCGATCCCGGCTTCGACCTCTCGGGTCGCGACGCCGCACACAAGCTGTCGCTGCTGGTGCGCGCGCTGGACAGGACGGCGGCGTCGTTCGCGGTCGCGGGCATCGATGCCGACACGCCCGCCCGCGAAGCCGCGGCCCGCGCCGCCGGCCGGCGCCTCAAGCTGGTCGCGACCTGGGACGAGCGCGGTGCACGCGTCGCGCTCGAGGCCCTGGCCGCCGACGACTGGCTGGCCGGCGCGACGGCGGAGGAAAACCGGCTGGAACTCCAGGGCGCCGATGGGCGCGTGGAGCGCGTGCACGGCCGCGGTGCGGGACGCGCGCCGACCGCGACCGCGGTGATCGCCGACCTGCTGGACTTCGCCGCCGACGGCGAGCGCGCCGCAGCCGCCGCCAGCGCGGCGGCCTGAGACGAGCGCGGCGGCTCGAGCCGACCGCGTCGACCAGAAGCGGGGGCGCTACGCTCTCAGCCGACCCCGAGCCGCTTCTGCATCACCGGGCTGGTCGTCGTGTACTGCAGGAACTGCTTCTTCTCGGGGTAGAGCCAGGCCTGTACGCCGAACGCGGCGAGCGCGGCCTCGTGGAAGCCCGACAGGATCAGCTTCTTCTTGCCGGGGTAGGTGTTCACGTCGCCGACCGCGAAGATGCCGGGCTCGCTGGTCTGGAACTTCTCGGTATCCACCACGAGCGCCTTCTTCTCGAGCGCGAGGCCCCACTCGGCGATCGGCCCGAGCTTCGGGTGCAGGCCGAAGAACGCGAGCAACTGGTTGCAGCTCACGCGGTGCAGCGTGCCGTCGTTGCACTTCACGACGGCACCGGCCAGCCGACCGTCGGCGGCCTCGACGCCCTGCACGACCCCCTCGCGGAACGCGATGCGACCCGCCGCGGCGAGTTCCTTCATGCGCGCCACCGAAGCCGGCGCCGCGCGGAACTCCGCGCGCCGGTGCACGAGCGTCACGCTCGCCGCCTTGCCCGCGAAGTCGAGCGTCCAGTCGAGCGCGGAGTCGCCGCCGCCGAGGATCAGCAGGTCCTTGTCGTGGAAATCCTCCGCGCGCTTCACGCGGTAGTGCACGCAGGCGCCCTCGAGCGGCTCGACGCCGTCCACCACCAGCCGGCGCGGCTGGAACGAGCCGACGCCGCCCGCGATGATGACCGCGCCCGTGTCGAAGACGGTGCCGGCCGAGGTCTCGACGCGGAAGCGGCGGCCGTCGGCCTGGCGCTGCACGCCGACCACTTCCTCGCCGAGGTGGAACTCCGCGCCGAACGGCGTGATCTGCTGCAGCAGGCGATCGACGAGTTCCTGCGCGCCGCAGACCGGCAGCGCCGGGATGTCGTAGATCGGCTTGTCGGGGTAGAGCTCCGTGCACTGCCCACCCGGCGCCTTCAGCGAATCGACGAGGTGCGCCTTGATCCCGAGCAGGCCGAGTTCGAAGACCTGGAACAGGCCGCACGGACCCGCGCCGACGATGACGACCTCGGTGACCACGGGATCGGCTCCCGGGGAGGCGCCGGCGCCCGGGGCACCGGCCGTGGATGCGGAATCGCTCAAGACCTACCTCGCTTCTTGCCGGGGCCGCTGCGAAGGTGCGAATTGTACACGGGGGCTGCGCGCGTCGGCCGGCCGCTCCGGGCCCGCGGCACGGCAGCGCCGCACGCGGGTGCTAGCATTCCACCCATGATCGAGACAGCCGCGCCCCGCCCCGCCTTCCGGCTCGACACCAACCTCGAACTGCTGCTGGAACGCGCCCGCGTGCGCGACGCGCTACCGATGGCGGGACGCGTGCTGGCGACCATCGTCGCGACGGCCGGCTCCACGTATCGGAAGGCCGGTGCGCGGATGCTGATCGAGGCTGACGGCGAGTGGTACGGCCTGCTGAGCGGCGGCTGCTTCGAGAGCGACCTCCGCGAACACGCCGCCAGTGTCCGGGACGGGGGTCCGCCTCGCATCGTGGAGTACGACATGCGCGGCGACGACGACCTCGTGTTCGGCCTCGGGGCCGGCTGCGAGGGCGCCATGCGCATCCTGCTGGAGTCCGCGGGCCCCGGTTCGCCGGCCGCGGCCGCACTGGAGCACGTCGCGGCCGCCTCCGCGGCCGGCCGCGCGACGGCGGTCGGCATCGTGCACGAGGGCCCGGCCACACTGCTCGGCACGCGCGCCTGGCCGGGTGCGCCGGCCACGGACCCGGCGCTCGCCGCCGCCTGCGAGGACGCGCTCGCGCTCGGCGCTTCGCGCAGCCTGCGCTGGAACGACGAGACGACGCCGACCGAGGCCTGGGTCCAATACCTCGCGCCGCCCCCGACGCTGCTGGTCTGCGGCGCCGGCCCGGACGCAGTGCCGGTCGTGCGGCAGGCCCGCGCGCTCGGGTGGCCGGTGACGGTCGTCGATCACCGGCCGGCTTACGCCCGGGAGGACCGCATCCCGGGCGCCACGGTGCTGCGCGTCGATCCGGCCGAACTGGCCCGCACGCTGCCGCTGCCGGCGTTCGCCGCGGCCGTCGTGATGAGCCACCACCTGCCTTCCGACGCGGCCTACCTCCGCGCACTTGCGGCGACCGCGACGCCCGGCTACGTCGGGCTGCTGGGACCGCGCCCCCGACGCGAACGCCTGCTGAGCGAACTCGGGACGCTCGCGAGCGGCCTCGAGGGACGCCTGCGCGGACCGGTCGGGCTCGATCTCGGTGCCGCCACCCCGGAGGCGATCGCGCTCGCGATCGCCGCCGAACTGCACGCCTGGGTGGCAGGCCGCCCGGGCGGACCGTGCACGCCACTCGTCCACCCCGGTACCGTGGCCGACGGCGCGGCGGACGCGCGCGAAGCGGGTGCCTTCGCGCCGGCCCGCTGAGCGGCCCTCAGCCTCCTCCGTGAACCTCTACCAGAGGATCCGCGACCACTCGCGCGCGGAGCACCTGCCGGACGGCACGACGGTCTACCTGCGCCCGCTCCGGGACTCGGATCTCGAGCACGCCAACGAGTTCTTCGCCGCGCTGTCGGAACGCACACGGTACCTGCGCTTCATGGCGCCGATGCCGCAGCTCACGAAGGAGACGCTGGGCGACCTGATCCGCGCGATGTACGAGTCGCGGTCCGCGGTCGTGGTCGCGACGTTCGAGCACGCGGACCGCCGCGAGGAACTGATCGGCGGCGGCCGCATCGTGCCGGCCGGCCGCAGGGGCACCTGCGAGTTCGCGTTGACGATCGTCGACCGGTGGCAGGGCCGCGGGGTCGGCGGCGTGCTGATGCGCGAGGTGATCAGGCGCGCACGGCTGCTCGGCTACCGTCGCATCGAGGGCTACGTGCTCAACGTCAACGCGGGGATGCTGGCGGTGGCGCAGCACGCCCGGATGAATCTGCGCGTCGACCCCGACGACCCCGGGGTCATCACGGTGTATCGCGCGCTCTACCCGTTCGTGCGCGGTTGATGGGCGCACCCGCCTCGCCCCACTCGGCGCCCGGCGCGTCGACACCCGCCGCGTCCGTCGCCGCCAACCTGCCGGCCCGCCGCTACGACGCGCGGGGCCGTGCCCACGTCGATTACCGCGCCGTATTGCTGCTCGCCGGTCCGCTGATCGCGAACAGTGCGGTGCAGGCCATCATGAACCTGACGGACACGTGGTTCGTGGGGCGCGTCTCCACGACCGCGACCGCCGCGGTCGGTGCCGTGTACTGGCCGATCCTCTGCGTGCTGATCTTCCTCGGCGGCGTCGCCATGGCCGTGCAGACGCTGGCCGCGCACGCGCACGGCGCGGGGCGCTACCGGCGTGCGGCACAGGCGACGTGGGCCGGGATCTACGCCTCGCTGCTGACCATTCCCCTGTTCGCGCTCGCCGCCTACGGCGGCGGGCCGCTGCTCGCGATCGCCGGTCTCGATCCCGAAGTGCAGCGGCTCGCGCTCGAATACTGGTGGCCGCGGCTGCTGGCGGGCGGCCCGGTCGGCCTCCTGGTCTGGGCACTGACCTCGTTCTTCAACGGCATCGGCCGCGCGCGCGTGACGCTGCTCGTCACCGGCGTGATGGCCGTATCCAACGTGTTCTTCAACGAGTGGTTCATGTTCGGCCTCGGGCTCGGCGTGGCCGGCGCCGCGTGGGGCACGGTCGCGGCGAACGCGCTCGGCCTCGTCGTCGCCGGCGCGTTCTTCCTCGGCCCGCGCGTACGGCAGCGCTACCGTCCCGAACTCGGCTGGCGGCACCCGCAGCTCGCGCGCCAGTTCAGGCTCGGCCTCCCGATGGGCCTGACCGCGACCGCGGACATGCTGGGCCTCGCGCTGTTCCAACTGATGCTGACCGCGTCCGGCACCGTCGCCGGCGCGACCTCGCAGATCGTGGTGATGGTGACCTCGATCGCGTACATGCCCGGCGTCGGCATCGCGATGGCGGGTACCACGCTGGTCGGCCAGGCGATCGGCGCCGGCGACCGCGACTGGGCGGCGCGGCTCGGGAACCGCGTGATCCTGCTGGCGGTCGGCTTCATGAGCGTGCTGGGGTTCGCGTTCGCGATCGCGGGCCCCTGGCTGATGCCGCTGTTCGTCAACGCGGCCGACCCGAACGCCGAGGCGGCGGTGGCGCTCGGCGTCGTGCTGCTGTGGATCGCGGCGACCTACCAGGCCTTCGACGGGCTGCAGCTCGGCTGCAGCTTCTGCCTGCGCGGCGCGGGCGACGTGCGCGTGCCGGCGGTGCTCGTCGCCACGCTCGCGTGGCTCGGCTGGGTGCCGGCGACGCACATGCTCACGTTCGCGCCCGGCGAGGGCTGGGTCGACTTCCTGCCGCAGTTCGGCTACGGCGCGGTCGGCGGCTGGATCGCCGCGGTGGTCTACGTGATCGCGCTCGGCGCAGCGCTCGGCTGGCGCTGGCGCTCGGGCGCCTGGCGCCGCCTGCGCGTCTGAAATGGGTGAAATGGGGACATTCCCCATTTCCTGGAAATGGGGAATGTCCCCATTTCCCGGGTTGGCAATCGCCGGCCCGCGTCGTGCGCCACGATGCCGGGCACGGCGCCGCCGCATTCCCGGCCCGCGGGCCATGCCCCGTTCGCGGCGCGAGGAGTGTCGCGATGAGTGGAACCGAGCCGCGACCGCTGGAGATCCCGCCGGCCGTGCCGCCGAGCCCGGCGGAAGCACCCCCGGAATCTCCGCCGGCAGGACCGTCCGAGACCCAACCCGGCAGCCCGCCGGAACTGCCGGACGGCGCGCCCTCCGAGGCACCGCCGCTCGAACTGCCGCCCGCGGCAGTGCCCGCCGAGACGGCCCGAGGCGCCTCGCGAGCCCGACGGGCGGATCGCCCCGAGGGCACGCCCCGCGCCGGCCGCGCAACGGGGAGCGTGGCGGCTACAGGTCGCGGGCGATCCGGAACCCGAGATCGGACTGCCGCAGGCCCTGCAGTTCGGCGTCGCGCGCCGCGCTGCGCGCACCGGCGGGGCGCGTCGCGAACGATCCGCCGCGGACGCCGCGCAGTTCGCAGCCGCCCGCCCACTCCCACGCGCGCCCGTCCTGCGGACGCTCCTGGTAGCTCGCGGTGTAGCAGTCCTGCAGCCACTCGCGCACGTTGCCGATCGCATCGTGCAGGTCGAACGCGTTCGCGGCGAAGCTGCCGACCTGCGCGGCGTACGTGCGCTGGTCGTTGCAGTTGGCGTTCGGCACGCCGAGGTCGAGCATCGTGACCGCGGAGGCGTCGTAGACGTTGGCATAGTCGCAGGCCACCGAGAGCGCGGTCTCCTCGTGGGAGTCCCGGTTGCCGAAGTAGCGCGGGCTCGTGGTACCGCCGCGCGCCGCGTACTCCCACTCGGTTTCCGACGGCAGCCGGTAGCGCTGGCCGGTCTGCTTCGACAGCCAGTCCACGTAGGCCTTGGCGTCGTCCCAGCTGACGCAGACGACCGGTTCGTCGTCGCCCTGCGGCGTCGCGAAGCCGGGGTTCTGCCAGTCCCGGTCGCGCAGGCGGATCCACGCGCCACCGCTGAGGATGCGGCAATCCGCCGGCGTGACGTACTGCGTCGCGATCACGAACTCGCGCCACTGCGCGACAGTCACCTCGTAGCGGCCGATCGCGTACGCCCGGTTCATCGTCACCGGCAGCGGCGGTGCCTCGCCGCGCGCGCGATCGACCTCGACCGCGTCGCCGGAGGTGCCGAGCACGAACGTGCCGGCCGGCACGACGACCATCTCGGGGCAGGTGGGGCAGTCGCGGAACGGGCTGACGGGCAGGGGCGGCGGGCCGGCGGGCGCCGCCGCGCCGGCCGCGACACCGGGCGCCGCGGCGGGCACCGCCGGCGCTGGAGCGCCGGGCCTTGCCGCATCCGGTCGCGCGGCCCCGGGGCGAGGCGTCGCGGCCGCGGGGCGCGCGCCCCCCCGGGACTGCGCCGCAGGCGCCGCCTGCCGCGCCCCCCCGCCGGGCCACGCCCCCCACAGCCGCGCCAGCCACCCCCGCGCGAGCCAGCCGGGGGGGGCTC
>JAPZRU010000028.1 GCA_027531255.1 Steroidobacteraceae bacterium
AGTGCCTGGATCTGGCTCTTCTCGTCGACGCACAGCACCATCGCCTTCGTCGGCGGGTTCAGGTACAGCCCGACGATGTCGCGGATCTTCTCGACGAACAGCGGATCGGCCGAGAGCTTGAACGTCGCCACCCGATGTGGCGGCAACCCGTACGCCTTCCAGGTCCACACCGCCGCGGTCTGCGACAGCCCAGTGGCTTTCGCCATCAGTCGGCGGCACCCAGCACGATGCGCGCCCGCAGCGCCACCGCCCGCGCGCTCTTGTGCCGCCGCGTCCGCGCCAGCCGCCGCTCGCGCTCGCTCGGCGAGATGCGCAGCGGTTGGAGAGGCCGTCCTCGGGCCATCGGGTGTTCCTCGCGTCCAACTCTATCCTTGGACCGCGAAGCTGCACAAACAAGCAACGAATCAACGACTCAGGACACTAGGTCGCGAAGGTCGGCTGGGCCGGACCCTGGTCGCCGTGGAGCGGCTCGAGACCGGGGCTTTCCGCTGCCCACGGTCGGAATTCGCGCGGCCTGCGAACTGTACCGGGAGCCGGTGCGCTGGACCGTGGAGATCAGCCGCCTCGTTCCCTGACGAGTATCTCGACGATCCTCGACGGAATTTCCACGCGATCGCGAACTGAGCGCAGCGCTGCCGACCGTCGGGACGGTTGCCGCGTCGGATGTTCACGCTCGTTCGAGCAGGCAGGCGCCTCACGCGGCGGGCAACCCGTGCGCGCCGCCGAGCCGTTCGAGGGCGACGTAGTTGGTGTGGAACGTCGAGTTCCCGCCCATGTCGGCGGGCTCGTCGCTGGTGGTCGCGTTCGCGTTCGCGTTCGCGTTCGCGCCCCAGCGCACCATGCGGCTGGCGACGACGCCCGGCAGCACGCACTCGCCGATGCGTACGACGAGTTCGACCGAACCGCGCTCGTTCCAGCCACGGACGCGGCCGGCGTCGCGAGCGACGGGACGGGCAGTTCGAGGCGGCCCGACGGCGTCGGGAAGGCGCCGTCCTCGAAGCTGGTCCGCTGCGGGTCCTCGACCGGCACCGGCCCGCCCCACAGCGCGTCGAGATCGAGCCCCGTGCCCTTGAGCGCCTCGCGGATCGCATCCTGGTCGGACTGCTGGAAGCAGGCGGCCCGGTAGCCGAGGCGCGCGGCGTGGTCGCCTCCGGATTCGAGTTGTAGACGAACAGCGCCCTGATCCGATCGTCGTCGGTGAGCGTCCGCCCGAGCTGCACCATGTTCGAGAACTCGGGCACGTCCGCCCGCAGCTCGGGCCGCGAGATGTCGTTCCAGCGCCAGTCGAGGTTCGCGTACAGCACCCCACCACCCCGGGTGCCGACCTGGCCAGTCGCGGCCGCGAGCGCGGCGATCGTCGCGATCATCTGGCCGCCGTTCAGGTTGCGCTCCAGGCCGACGCCGAGGTGGATCGGGCCGGGCTTGGTGGTGGCACAGAGGTGGGCAACCTCGCGCAGCTGTCCGCAGGTGTCGGGACAGTCCTTGGGGCAGACCGAGCGCGCAATCTTCGGCATGATCCCAGCATCATCCAGGTCGCCGGCGTTCCCGGCGATCGTGAGCCGCCGCCGGCGGCCCGCGAAGGGAGCGGAGCCTGTGTTGACCACGCCACCCGATTCCCGCACCGACGCTGAAGGCGCCGGCGCCTGCCCCGCCCCGGACCTGCGACCGCTGTTCGCGTGCGAGCAGGACGCGATCCGCTGCCCTTACCCGCACTACGCTCCGCTGCGCGCCGCCGGCCCGGTCTGGTACGACGCCGAGCACGACGTCTACGTGGTGTCGCGCTACGAGGACATCGAGCGCGTCAACACGCAGCCGCGGCTCTACTCGAACCGCAACCCCATGGGGCCCACGGTGCTCGCCGCGATCTCCGGCATGCAGCGCGTGCTTGCCGGCCTCGAGCCGGAACTCGCCGCCCGGGCGGGCGTCGTGATGACGCGCGGCGGCGTGCTATTCCTCGCGGATCCGCCGGCCCACACCCGCCACCGCCAGATCCTGAACCGCGCGCTGACGCCGACCGCCGTCGGCCGCCTCGAGGAGGCGATCCGCGGCGCGTGCCGCGAACTCGTGGACGCGTTTCCCACCGACGGCCGGGTGGACCTCGTGGCCGCCTACGCGACGCCCGCCCCGATCCGGGCGCTCGCCCTGCTGCTCGACGTGCCGTCGGCGCGCGGCGCGGACTTCGCGCGCTGGGCGAACGCGATCAACGCCTCGATCGGCGCGAACATGACCGACGCCCAGATCCTCGCGACGATCCGCGTGCAGATGGAATTCTGGGAGTTCTTCGAGCAGGAGCTCGAGCGCCGCGGCGCTGCGCCGGGCCACGACCTGCTGTCCACGCTGGTCGCGGCCGCGCGCGACGGCGACCCGCCGCTGACGCGCGACGAGATGGTCGGCTTCTGCTCGCAGCTCATCGGCGCGGGTGCGGACACCACCACGAAGCTCATCTCATCGGCGATGCTGCAGCTGTGCTCACGCCCTGCGCTGCTGGCGCGACTGCGCGCGCGACCCGCCGACATCCCGGCGTTCCTCGAGGAATCGCTGCGCTACGACGCCCCGGTGCAGGGGCTGTTCCGCGTCGCGACCGCGGACACGGAACTCGGCGGCGTGCGCATCCCGGCGGGTGCCCACGTCTGGGTCTTGTACGGCTCCGGGAACCGCGACGAGTCCGTGTACGCCGCGCCCGACGACCTGGACCCCGACCGGCCCGGCTTGCGCTCGCATCTCGCGTTCGGCTACGGGCCTCACTTCTGCATCGGTGCGCCCCTGGCGCGTGCGGTCGCCCGCATCGCGTTCGAGGTGCTGCTGGAGCGCTCGTCGGTCATCGCGCTCCAGGACCCGGCGTTCGTGCCCGTCTACGAGCCCAGCTACGTGATGCACGGGATGCGCACGCTGCCCGTGCGCGTCGAACGCGCCTGAGGCGGCGGGCTGCGGTCGCCGGCTGCCGTCCTCGCCCCCCTCCCCCGGCCACCCCGCGCGCGGCGGCCTTCACGGTCCCATCACGCGCACTTCACCGCGATTCGACGCGGCCAGCGGCATCCTGCACGCCGTCCGACTTACCGGACGTACCTCGCAAGGAAACTGCTCATGGATACGCACGCCCCCCTGTCGATTGCCGCCGGCTGCCGCGCGGCCGTGCTGGCGCTCGCGCTCGCCGCCCCGGTCGCCCACGCCGAAGACGCCCCGGACTCGCGCTGGTCGGTCAAGGCACTGTTCGGCGCGACCACGATGTCGGACCAGACGCTCCAGTTCACCGGCAACGGCCCGGCACAGCGCGCCGACGCGGCGCTGGGCAGCGGCCTGCTGACCGGCGCGGCCGTCGGCTACGAGCTGACGCCGAACTGGCACGTCGAGGCCGAGTTCACCTACCAGTCGGTCGATCACGACGGGCTCTCGCCCGCCATCGCGGCGGCGTCCGGCACCGGCAACTTCGCGTCGACCGGCTTCGCCCTGAACGGGCTGTACTCGTTCAACGCGTTCGGCAGCGACCGCGCGCGTACCTACGTCGGGCTGGGCGTCGCGTGGCTCAGCGAGATCGACATCGACTTCGAGTCCGCCGGCCGCGAGGTGTCCTACAGCGGCAGCGACGTCGGCGTGCAGGCCATGGCCGGCGTGCGCTACGAGCTCGGGTCGCGCTGGTTCCTGGACGCGGGTCTGCGCTACCTCGCCGCCAGCGGCGTCGAACTGGACGGCGAGGACGGTGCCCTCGGCCGCGTCAAGGCGGACTACGCGCCATGGTCGGCGGCCGTGGCCATCGGCTGGCGCTTCTAGGACGACCGGCCATCCGCAGGTCGTGGCGACATCGTCGCCACGGCTGCGGATGCCGGGCACGGGCCGCCGGCGCAGCCGCGCGCGTAGAGACCGGCGCGTCCACGTAGAGCGTGTGGGTAGCGACGAGAGTGGAGTTCATCGACGCTCCGGCCCGCAGCAGCCGCGCGTAGAGCGCGGTTCGGCCCCGTCGACACGCCTTCTGCGCGAGCGCGCACGCGAGCGCTGAAACGATGCGAGCCCGACCAGGATGTCCCGATCCGACGGAGTGATCTCGCCGCGGGTCCACGACCATGTATGTCGTGGCCGGCATGTGGCACGCGACGCAGTCCGCGCCGGTCGAGCCGTCCGAGTGGCGATGGTGGGACACCGTGTCGTACGTGGACGGCGCCTGGCACTGGACGCACACGGCATTGCCGGACGCGCGGAGCCGCTGGCTGTGCGGATCGTGGCAATCGCTGCGGGTAACGCCCGCCTGCTGCATTCGACTCTGCAGCCACGAACCCAAGATGAACACTGCATCCTTCTGCTGCCCGTCTGGACGATAGAGCTCAGGCGTCAGCGTCGACGGCAGGTAGTGGTCCAGAAACGCGAGGCCGGCTCGATAGTCGTCCGCGGTCTGGGCACGTCGCGCGTGGCACTGCGCGCAGGTCTGCGCCTCGCGATCGCAGGCGAGCGCGGCGCTGCGACGTAATTTTCCCGTACTCGAGTCCAGGTGCCAGGTAATGCCCCGACGCTCGTCGAGGACGTTCGTCAAGCCCTTGGCCGGGTCGTCGCTCGGCTGCGCCGCCCACGCCAACTGCTACTTGCCGGACCCGTGACAAGCTTCACAGCCGACGGCTGCCTCAGCGTAGGTCGCCTCGAACGTATCCGTATCGGGAGCGTAGCCATCGCGCACATGCGTCGAGTGACAGTCGGCCCACATGAGATGCCAGTTCTGTGCGCGGGCGCTCCAGTGCAGCTCGTCGCGGGGGCCGATCTGCTCATTCGGATAGAGGTGGAACCAGCGCTGGCCTCCCGCGTCCTGCGGGCGGGTGTCCCACGCGACGGAGAGGGCGTGGACGCGGCCATCCGGGAGCTCGACGAGGTACTGCTGCAGGGGCGCAGTACCAAAGGTGTACCTGACCTGAAAGTCCTCCAAGAGTAGGCGCCAACACCGCGGCGTACTCGACCATGCAGTGCGAGCGTGCGGCGGCGAGCGCAGCGGGTTCGTCGCGAACACCGTTTTCCAGCTTCGCGGCTTCGACTCGGCCACGCGCACGAGCCGCTTCGCCTCGCCGATCAGGTGCTGTGCACGGATCCGGTCCTCGAGCCGAACGCGCTGCGCCTGGCGGCGTTCCACGTGCTCAGCCTGCGCGTCGACTACCGCGGTTCGGTCCGGTGAGCGTCGTCGCGTTCGCGGATGTCCGCAACGCGTACGGATGCGGCAACGGCGACGCGCTGGAGTGGGACGAGCGGCGCGGCATCGACATCGTCGAGGGCCTGGACGAGCCGCTGCTGACGTTCGGACTGCGCTTCGAGTACTCCTGGACGGCCGGTTTTCGATGGACGCGGCCAGCCGGCGCGCCCTTCTCGAGCCGCCGACCCGGCGCCCGGCCCGGACGCGGCGATGCACCCTCGCTGCGACGTTGCGCACGGTGCGGCCGACGCCCGCCGTCGCCACGGGCGCTGCCGCACGCGAGCTTACCGGGTGCTTACCGGTGGCGGCCTATGCGTCGCCGGGGAGCTCGTCCTGCAAGGGGCCGGAAAGGATCGGGCCCGTACCGTTGCACCGTGGGCGCACGGAGCGCTCTCGCGCGACGAGAGACCGCGTGCCGTACATCCCCCGAGTCGACTGATCCACTGGCTTCAACCCGAGGAGAACACCATGAGAATTGCATCCACAGTGTGCGCGGTCGCGGTCAGCGCGGTGCTGGCCGCATGCAGCAGCAGCAGCACCGGCAGCGACCCGCGGTCGTCGGTCGTGAGCGCACCGACGACGGCGCCGCCGGCGACGGCGCAGACCGTCGAGATTCTCCGGATGAACGAGTTCAAGGTGGCGGCTGCCGGCCATCGCGTCGGCGAGCACGCCGTGCTGACGCCGGACGGCACCCGTCTGCAGACGCTGGTCTATCTGCCGAAGGAGGGCAACGGTCCGTTCCCGACGCTGGTCACCCGCACGCCCTACGATCTGCCCTATACCCCGGTCAGCGGCTTCCCCGAAGACCACGAGAACGAGGAGATCGAGGCTCGCCTAGAGGACATCGGGTGGACGGAGGCGACCGACCGCGGCTACGCGCTCGTGATCCAGTTCGCGAGGGGGCGCGGCGAATCCGAGGGCGTGTTCTCGCTGCTCAACGGCGAGATCGCCGACGGCGACGCGCTGATCGCGTGGGTCGAGCAGCAGCCGTGGTCGAACAAGAGGATCGGCGTGTTCGGCGACTCGGCGACCGGCGTGATCTCGCTGCAGGCGGCCGCCGGCGGGCGTTCGTCTGTGAAGGCCGCCTACGCGCAGGCGACGACCACGGATTTCTTCGGCGGCGTGATCTACCCGCAGGGACGGATCAAGTGGGACGGGCTGCTTCCGTTCACCCTGAACCAGTCGACCGAGATCAGCGACGCGCATGCCGACGCGCTGGGTATTCCGGAGGCCGAACTGGAGGATCTCGTCGAACAGGCGGAGGATGCTCTGGGCGAGATGTTCGGGGCGCTCGAGGAGCTCGATCCCCGGTCTTCCGAGTGGTGGACGCGCGCGCCCACCGACAACTACCCGGTGATCAGCCGGCTGCAGCCGCGCTGGTCGAGCGTGCTGGCGCTGCGCAACCAGCCGAGCGAGCTGCGGGCGCTCGACGTGACGGACTCCCTGAACGTTCCGACGCTGCACGTCAGCCTGTGGCACGATTTCTTCCAGGCAAGCGCCTTCGAGAAGTTCGGGCGGCTGCAGGGCCGGCGCGGCGACCAGAAGCTGATCGTGCTGGACGGCACGCACTATGACGTCGATGACGAGGAGCGCTGGCCGATGCGGCCGATGTTCGTCTGGTTCGACCACTGGCTGAAGGGCGAAGCGAACGACGCGGCGACCTGGCCGACCGTGCAGTACGTGGTTGCCGGCGATCCGGAGGGCAAGCTCGAGTCCGCCCAGTCCTGGCCGCCGCAGACCCGCGCGAGCACGCACGTGGCGGCGGCGCCCGACCGCGCGCTCAAGATCAGCACGGCGCAGTCGACGCCCACGCTGGGGGGCAACCACCTGACGGCGCCGTCGGGGATGCTGGACCAGCGGCCGCTGCTCGACCGGGAGGACGTCGTGATGCTGGAGAGCGCGCCGTTCGCCGCGGCGGCGACCCTGACGGGTCGTGCGCGTGCGCGGATCGAGGTGGCTGCCGGCACCGCCCTGAACGGGCCGACGGACGTGGCGGTGAAGCTCGTCGACGTGACGCCGGACGGGGAAGTGCGTCTGCTGCGGGAGACGATGGTCAAGATCGAGGGCGCGTCCGGAATCGACGTCGTGTTCTCGGATCTCGCGTACCGCTTCGACGCCGGCCACGCCCCCGGCCTCGTCGTGACGGCGGGCAGCTTCCCGGGCTACCTGTCGCTCGACGCGACGGGTACCGGCACCGTGCTGCTCGGGCCAGCGTGGATCGAGTTGCCGGTGATACGTTAGGCAACGCGTCGGGCCCCGCCGCCCCGGCGGCCCGGGGCGGCCCCCCGGGGCCTCGGGCCCCCCGCGCGGGGGGGGGGAGTTCCCCAGGTCCGCAAACCCCAACGGGCAAGACCCCCCCCAAAACCCCCCCC
>JAPZRU010000018.1 GCA_027531255.1 Steroidobacteraceae bacterium
CCCCCGGGCCCGGCCCAGTGCTTCGCCCCGGGGGGTCCGGGCCACCCCGGCCCCCACCCCGACCGGAAGGGGGGCGGGCACGTTGTGGGCGGCCCCCCCCCCCCCCCCCCGGGCGCCCCGCGCGCATCCATCGGGCGGCCGCGCCGCACCGCGGACCGCCTGCCCTGCGCGATAATCGCCGCGAGTCACACGGAGATCCCCCATGTCGAAGCAGAGAGCCTCCCTCGCGGCGCTGGCCGCGGCGTGCGTCGTGCTGCCGTTCGCGGCCGACGCGGCGCGCCCGAAGCCGCTGGACCTGGCCACGCCCGAAGGCGTGATGGCGGCGAACCGCAAGATCCAGTGCTCCACGAAGGACAACCAGCCGGCGACGTACTACTGGCACGGCGACATGTATTCGCGCGTGCCGGGCGAGCGGGACCGCCTGCTCTTCAAGGTGCACGGGATGAACATACGGCAGTGCGTCGCGCTGAACGACCCGGCGAGGGGCCCGGGCTTCAAGCTCGTCTCGCGCGAGCTGCTCTTCTACATGGACCCGAAGACGGATCCCAGGACCGCGACGACCGCGAACGTCGTGCGGAAGTGGAAGAACCCGTGGACCGGCGAGGAGCTCGACGTGCTGCACGTCGCGAACGACCCGGTGAACAGCACGTGGTGGATGAACGGCCGCGACGGCCGGACGCCGATGACGTGGAACGGCACGATCCAGGGCAACCACTGGTGGAGCACGTTCACGGTGCCGCTCTTCTACCGGGACCCGCTCGGCGGCGACTACCAGGAGTACGTCGGCGGCATGTATCACGCGACCGAGATGTTCAACTTCCTCGGCGACGTGGACGACCTGGTCGATCCGCGCAGGCACAGCGCCGACGTGCGCATCGGCTGGGTGCGCATCTCGGGCTTCCTGCCGTGGATGAAGATGGGCGACCGCGCGGGCTCGCTCTATTTCCACACCGCGGGCCGCAAGCTCGCGGGCGGCTACGACGAGTTGCCGGAGTGGATGCGGCAGGAGATCGCGACGAACTACCCGATCTACCGCGAGCCGCCGCCGGGCACGGACGAGCGGCCGAACGAGACCAGCTGGACGTACTTCAAGAAGATGGTGAAGCCGGCGCAGGGCGGCAAGGGCGGGCACTGAGAGCCTCCCAGCGGGCGTGGCGATCCCGCCACGCCCGCGTTCGCCGTTCGGTAGCGCGCACCATCACCGGGCGGAGCCGCTGCATGGCACATGCGGGCGTGCACCACCGCGGCGCACGCACTTGCTGCACCGCACTCCGAATAGCTGCAAATAAACACGAAAATTGCTTCCGGATTTTTCGCCGCGTAGGATCGTTTGCGGTTGTACACGCGCGTCCAGCACGTTCGAGAAGAGCCGGCAGTTTTGCCGGACCGTCGTGACGATCAGCGCACGACCTAGGGCTCGGCACCGCAACCCGGCCCGTCGCACTTGCGCGTGCGGCACCGGACGGCGGTGCCGGGGGTAGAGGAACCGCGTGGCGCTCGAGGGTGCTCCCGGGGGCCCGCTTGCAAGTGAGACGCTCCAGATGACGACGATCTACGTTGGCAACCTGCCGTTCTCCGCCACGGAAGACGACGTCCGTGCGCTGTTCGAGAAGCACGGCAAGGTCGAGTCGGTGAAGCTGATCAACGACCGCGAGACCGGCCGGCCGCGCGGCTTCGGTTTCGTCGAGATGGCCTCTGGCGACGCCCAGACCGCGATCGCGCAGATGAACGGCTTCAACATGGGCGGTCGCCCGCTCCGCGTGAACGAGGCGCAGGAGCGCCCGCGCGGCCCCCGCCCGGGCGGCGGCTTCGGCGGCGGCGGTGGCGGATCGCGCGGTGGCTACGGTGGCGGTGGTGGTGGCGGTGGCGGCTACGGCGGTGGCGGTGGCGGTGGCGGTGGCGGCGGCTACGGCGGCGGCTACGGCAGTCGCCGCTACTGAGGCCGTCCCACCCGGCTGCTGCGCCCAGCGCGCAACTTCGACCCCGCCCTCGAGGCGGGGTTCTTGTTTCTGCGGGCCGCTGGTGGGCTCTCGGCCTCGCGAGTATCGTGCGCTCCGGTCGAGGCACCAGGAGGCCGTCATGTCCAACCCCTTACGCCACGCGCCGCTCGCCGCGGCGCTCGCGCTCGCGACCGCTCTTGCGGGCTGCACCACGACCGGCGGCACCGCCGGGCCAGAGGCAGCGGCGTCCGCCGCCCAGGCGGAGCGCGCCACCGCCGAGGCGATCGACCGCGCACTCGCCGGCGCGCACCGCTCGGAGGCGAACCGCGCGCGCGACCGCTACCGCAATCCGAAGGAGACCCTGCAGTTCTTCGGCCTGCGCCAGGACATGACGGTGATGGAGGTGTGGCCCGGTGCGGGCGGCTGGTACACCGAGGTGCTGGCGCCGGTACTGCGCGACCGCGGGCGGTACGTCGCGGCCGGCTGGGATCCGAAGTCCGAGATGAAGTTCATCCAGGACAGCAACCGCGCGTTCCAGACCAAGCTCGACTCGAACCCCGAGGTCTACGGCAAGGTGCAGGTCGCCGCGCTGCAGGCGCCGAACGCGCTCACGCCCGTGCCACCCGGCACGGTCGATCTCGTGCTGACCTTCCGCAACCTGCACAACTGGATGGCGCGCGAAGAGATGGCCCCGGCGATGCTGAAGGCGATCCACGACGCGCTCAAGCCGGGCGGCGTCCTCGGCGTGGTGGACCATCGCGCGGACCCGAAGGCGCCGGTGGATCCGCGCGCGAAGTCCGGCTACGTGAACGAACGGCACGCGATCGAACTGATCGAGGCCGCGGGCTTCGAGTTCGTCGGCTCCTCCGAGGTCAACGCCAACCCGAAGGACACCCGTGACCACGAACAGGGCGTGTGGACGCTGCCGCCGACGCTGCGGCTCGGCGACCGCGATCGGGCGCGCTATCTCGCGATCGGCGAGAGCGACCGGTTCACGCTGAAGTTCCGCAAGCCGGTGGCGGCGAAGAAGTAGCGTCCAGAGCGCCCGCGGCGGGACGCCGCGGGCGCAGCACGGCCGCACGGGCCGCTAGTCCCACATCCCGCGCAGTGCGGCGCCGACGTCGACGCGGGCCGCGGCCGGAGCAGGCGCCGCGTCCGCCTCGCGCAGCGTCTCGGGCCAGAACGCGGGCTCCAGCGTCGCCATCACCGCGTCCGTGAGAAAGCGGCTGCGCGCTCCGTAGACGTGCGCATCGCCGCCGCGCGACTGCTGGGTCACGTAGTAGCGCAGCGGCGCGACGAGGTGCAACTCGTCGCGCGCCCGCGTCATCGCGACGTACAGCAACCGCCGCTCCTCTTCGAGCAGCTCGGGCTTGCTGCCCGCGAACTCGGACGGAAAGTTGCCGTCCGCGACGTTCAGCAGGAATACCTGCCGCCACTCCTGGCCCTTCGCGGAGTGGATGGTCGACAGCACCAGGTAGTCCTCGTCGAGCAGCGGCGGCCCGCTGAGATCGCCGGTGGCCTGCGGCGGGTCGAGCGTCAGCTCCGTGAGGAACCGTTCGCGGCTCGGGTAACCGCCCGCGATCGCGGCGAGCTGGTCGAGGTCCGCCGCGCGCACCGCGGCCGCCTCGTAGTGCCGCTCGAGGTACGGCCGATACCAGTCCCGCACGAGCTCCACCTGCCCCGGCCAGCGCGCACCGGGGCCCGCGAGCCGTTCGAGCAGCCCGACCAGCTTCGGCCAGTCGTCCGCGCAGGCCGCGGGCGCGCGGAACGCGCCGAGCGTGGCGAGCGCGAATCCGGCGGCCTCCAGCGCGTCGAGGCACTTCTGCCCGTTCGCCGGGCCCAGGCCCGGCAGCAGCTGCAGCACGCGGAACGCGGCCACGCGGTTCTTCGGGTTCTCGGCCCAGCGCAGCACCGCGAGCAGGTCCTTGACGTGCGCGGCCTCCAGGAACCTGAGGCCGCCGTACTTCACGAAAGGGATGTTCCGGCGCGTCAGTTCCACCTCGAGGAAGTCGCTGTGATGGCTGGAGCGGAACAGCACCGCCTGCCGCCGCAGCGGCACGCCGGCCTCGCGGGCGGCGAGCACGCGCTCGCAGACGTACTCGGCCTGGCCGCGATCGTCCTCGACGGTGACGAGGCGCGGGCGGACGCCGGCGCCGCGCTCCGCGCGCAGCTCCTTCGCATGCCGCTGCGCGCTCTCGCGGATCACCGCGTTCGCGGCGTCGAGGATCGGCTGCGTCGAGCGGTAGTTGTGCTCGAGCGCGACGACCTGTGCCGGCGGTGCGAACTGCGCGGGGAACTCGAGGATGTTCGCGACCGTGGCGGCCCGGAACGAGTAGATCGACTGCGCGTCGTCGCCGACGACCGTGAGCCCGGCACCGTCGGGACGCAGCCGCCGCAGGATCTCGGCCTGCAGGCGGTTGGTGTCCTGGTACTCGTCGACGAGCACGTGGTCGAACCCGGCGCTCACCTGCCGCGTCAGCGCAGCGTCGCCGAGCAGGCCGTGCCAGTAGAGCAGCAGGTCGTCGTAGTCGAGCAGCGCCTGCGCCTGCTTGCGCTCGACGTAGCCGCGGAACAGCCTGGTCAGCTCCGCCTCGTGCTCGAGGCACCACGGCCAGCCCTCCTCCAGCGAGCGCTTCAGCGGCTGCAGCGTGTTCACGCGGTGCGAGTAGATCGCGAGGCAGGTGTCCTTGCGCGGGAAGCGGCGGTCGCGCACCGACAGGCCGAGGCCGTGGCGCACCACGTCGAGCAGGTCGGCCGAGTCGCCGCGGTCGAGCACCGTGAACGCGGGGTCGAGCCCGACCGCGGTGGCGTGCTGGCGCAGCAGTCGGTTCGCGATGGAGTGGAAGGTGCCCGCCCACGGGAGACGCACGGCGGCCGTGCGGCCGACGACGGATGCCGCCGCACCACCCGCCACCCCGCCGCCGCCCACGGATCCAGCGTCGGCCCTGCCGGGACCGCCCGCCGCACCCAGCGCCTGCGCGACGATACGCTCCGCGCGGCGCGTCATCTCCTCGGCGGCCCGCCGCGTGAAGGTCAGCAGCAGGATCCGCGCCGGGTCCACGCCGTTCAGCACGAGGTGCGCGACGCGGTGCGCGAGCGTGTTCGTCTTGCCGGTGCCGGCGCCGGCGATCACGAGCAGCGGGCCCGCGACGAAGCGGGCGCCGTCGCGGCGGCCGTGACTGGCCGCGGCGCGCTGCGCGGCATTGAGGGTCTCGAGCGGATCGGCGGCCATGCGCCATTATCGGGCGCGACCTGTGTTTTTATCCAGACGCGGCGCAGCGCCGGTCGGCGATCGTCGCGCCCGTCCGCCTCGTCGCGGCAGGCCGGTCGCGCGCTAAGATTCGCCACCCCGCGCGGACCCCTGGCCGCGCTCTCGAGGCAGCTTCATGGACGGACTCGGCGTGACCGGATTCCTGCTGCGGTGGCTCGCCGCGATCCTGCTGGTCGGCGCGACCTACAACCCGACCGGCACGTCGTTCGTCCACTGGATCGCGGGCACCTTCCCGAAGGTCGAGCCGCCGCAGGCGGTCGCCGGAATCGTGCTGCTGGCCGGCTGGGTGTTCTTCGTCCGCTCGACGTGGGCCGCACTCGGTGCGGTCGGCGTGCTGCTCGGCATTGCGTTCTTCGCCGCGGTCACGTGGCTGTTCGTGTCGTGGGGCTGGCTCAGCCTCGCCGACACGGGCATCGTCACGTGGGCGACGCTCGGCATGCTGTCGTTCCTGCTGGCGATCGGGCTGTCCTGGTCGCACGTTCGCCGCCGAGTGACCGGCCAGTCCCCCGTCGACGAGCTCGGCCCCGGCTGAGCGCCTGCCAGGAGAGTCCGCGATGCCCCAGCCGAAGCACCTGACCGCACTGAAGATCAAGCCGCCGCCGCGCGTGAAGCTCGCGCCGGACATGCAGAAGTACTTCGCGGTCTGCGACGAGAAGATCGGCTTCCTGCCGAACGTGCTCGCCGCCTACAGCTTCGACGACGCGAAGCTGCGCGCGTTCGTCGGCATGTACAACGACCTGATGCTCGCGGACTCCGGGCTCACGAAGCTCGAGCGCGAGATGGTGGCGGTGGTCGTGTCCAGCGCGAACCGCTGCTACTACTGCCTCGTCGCGCACGGCGCGGCCGTGCGCGAGATGTCGGGCGACCCGGAGCTCGGCGAACTGCTGGTGACTAACTGGCGCGTGGCGCAGCTGCCGCGGCGGCAGCGCGCGATGCTCGAGTTCGCGCACAAGCTGACGGTGACGCCTGCCGAGGTCGGCGACGAGGACCGGGCGCGCCTGCGGAAGGCCGGCTTCAAGGATCGCGAGATCTGGGACCTTGCGAGCGTCGTGGGCTTCTTCAACTTCTCGAACCGGCTGGCGACCGCGGTCGACATGATGCCGAACCGGGAGTACCACTCCCAGGCGCGGTGAATTCATCGCGCGCGGCGCCGGTAGACGTCCCGCAAGTACTCGGCCCCGTCCACGTGCGCCTCGACGCTCGCGAAGATGCGGCAGCCGTCGGGCTTGCGGCGCCGCGCCTCGGCAGGGGTCAGTCCCCTTTCCCGGCTCCGCGGAAACGGGGACCGGCCCCCTTCCCGAGACGGTCGGCCACCTCGCCGTGGATGAACTGCCGCATCCCCGGCGAGTTCAGCATGCCCGACGGATAGCCGAGCTCGGGTGCCGAGATGTGCTCGAGCTCGGCCAGCGACTCGGGGTCCAGCTCCCACGCCAGGCAACCGAGCAACTCTTCGAGCTGCGCGCGAGACCGCGCACCGACGATCGGGATCACGGGCCACGGCCGCTGCCGCAGGAAGTTCAGCGCGACCTGCGCCGGCGGGCGACCGAGCCGCTCGGCGACGGCGAGCGTCCCGCGCACGATCGCCTCGACGCGCGGCGACTTGTACATGCCGCTCCAGCCGGTCGTGGTGATGCGACCCGCCTCGCCGCGCGTGTACTTGCCGGTGAGCAGCCCGCCGGCGAGCGGACTCCATGCGGTCAGGCCGAGGCCGAGCGCGCGTGCCATCGGCACGATCTCCCGCTCGACCGTGCGCTCGACCAGGCTGTAGTGCACCTGCAGCCCCGCGAACGGGGTCAGGCCCCGCAGCTCGGCCAGCGTGTGCGCGCGCGAGGTCCACCACGCCGGCACGTTCGACACGCCGGTGTACAGCACCTTCCCCGCGCGCACCGCGTCGTCGAGCGCCCGCAGCACCTCGTCGGGCGTGGTGTGGCCGTCCCAGGCGTGCACCCAGTAGACGTCGAGGTAGTCGGTGCCGAGCCGCCGCAGGCTCGCATCCAGCGACTGCACGAGCGCCTTGCGCCCGTTGCCGCCCGCGTTCGGATCGGTACCGTCCGTGGTCAGCGAATACTTGCTCGCGAGCACCAGCCGCTCGCGGTGGCCGCGCACGAACTCGCCGAGCCAGCGCTCGCTCGTGCCACCCGTGTACATGTTCGCGGTGTCGAGGAAGTTGCCGCCCGCGGCGACGTAGCCCTCGTAGACGCGCAGGCTCTCGGCGCGGTCCGCGCCGAAGCCGGTTTCCTCGCCGAAGGTCATCGTGCCGAGGCACAGCTCGGCCACTCGCAGCCCGGTGCGCCCGAGCGTCAGGTATCGCATCGTTCCTTTCTCCCCTCGCCGGCCGCCCAGGCTTCGAACAGCACGTCAAAGGCGGCCGTGTCGAAACCCGTGGTCGTGTCCACGTCGATCGCTGCGCCGAGCCCGAGCGCCGGCGGCGGGGCCCGGAGTTCCGCGAGCACCTCGGGGGCGACGCCCTCGCGCAGCACCTCGGCGTCGACGTGACCGGGATGACGTGCGGGCGCGCGCGCGACGAAGCGCTCGTGCAGCACGGCCGGCACCGCGCTCACCCGCACCTCGAGCCACTCGACGGCCGTGACGTGCGCCAGCGCGCGCAGGCGCGCCGCATGCTCCGCGCGGAAGTTGCCCTCGAGCACGCACGAGGCGCCCGCCGCGAGCCAACGCCGCGCCTCGGCCTCGAGCAGCCGCCACGCGAGCGCACTGACGCGGCGCGACCATGCCCGGTCGCTCCAGCCGAGCGCGTCGAACGCGAGCTCCTTGTAGTGGTCCTTCGCGAGCAGCGGCCAGCCCCGCGCCCGCGCGAGCCGCGCGGCCACGGTGGACTTCCCCGCGCAGGGCGGGCCGAGCACGACGACGCAGCGGGCCACACGCGCGAGTCTACCGGCGCGCCGCGCGGGCGTGGGATCATCGGGCGAGACCGCGGAGGCCGGCATGGACGAGCGACGACGGATCTACACGGGACGCGTCGTGACGCTCGACGTCGCGCAGGTGCGGCTGCCGAACGGCCACGAGACGACGCTCGAGATCATCGGCCACCCGGGCGGCGCCGCCGTCGTCGCGGTGAACGGCCAGGACGAGGTCTGCCTGCTGCGTCAGTACCGGCACGTGGCGGGGGGCTGGCTGTGGGAGATTCCCGCCGGGAAGCTCGATGGCGAGCCTCCCGACGTGGTGGCGCGCAGGGAGCTCGAGGAAGAGGCCGGCCGCCGCGCCGGCCGGTGGGACTCGCTCGGTCGCTATTTCGCCTCGCCGGGCGTGTTCGCGGAGATCGTGCATCTCTACCTGGCCCGGGACCTCGAGGCGATCCCGCCGCGACCCGAGATCGAGGAGGTCTTCGAGACACGCTGGATCCCGCTGCGCGAGGCACTGGCCTGGGCCGCCCGTGGCGAGATCGAGGACGGCAAGTCGGCGGTCGCCCTGCTCCGTGCGGCGGCGCGGCTCGATTTGACATAGGCCGGCGCTGTGACGCTCGTCACGGTGTGCCGCGACGAGCGGGCGTATTCTTGTCGCCGTCTTGCGACATGGGTCGCAGCGGCCGGTCGACCATCGACGGCCGCCCCGAGCCGCATCCAGGCCACCCCGGAGCCGATGTCCGTGTCCGATACCGCGAAGATGAGGCGTCCCTACTTCCCGGCGCTGGAGGACGATCACGTCTCCGGCCGCGTGAAGCGCGACGATCGCGGCAACGCGGTGTGGGAGTGGAAGGACGACGAGACGCTCGACGCGCATCTCCATCACGTGGGCCTCGCGATCAATGACGAAGAGGCGGCGCCGGGCGCGCCCGTCCGGTTCAACAAGGCGGCGCTGCGATCGGGCTACGACCCGTACGAGAGCGGCCTGATCGACCGCAACGCCGCCCCGCGCCCGCGCAAGCGGAACCTGCGCGCGCTCTCCGAGTGGATCGCGCTCAAGAAGAAGCTCGGCGAAGCCCCCGAGCGCTGACGCCACGGAGCTGCGGCGCCAGCAGCGTTCGGCCCACCCGGCCGGTCCGCCCCGGCGGCGTTGCGCCCGATCGAGATCGGCTCACACCGCCTGCACCAGGCTCAGCTTCGCCGCGTCGCCCAGCCGGTAGAAGCGCCGCAGTTCCGCGAGCATCTCGCCGACGCGCGCCTCGCGCCGCCGCAGGAAACGGTCCTCGAGTCGCCGGCAGAACCGCGCCGCGTGGCGGTTCGCGGCCTCGTAGAGACGCCGCGCATCGTGCGCGAGATCGTCGCGGAACCGCACCTGCTCGAACAGCCTCGAGTGCAGGCCATGCGCCAGCCGACCGCCGCGCTGCGTGCCGGCCAGCAGCACGCTGGCCGCGTACTTGTCGACCTCGGCCTGCATCTCGAGCGCGAGCACCGACACCGGTCGACCACGCGCCGCGCTCCACGTCACGCACGCGAAGTGGCTGACTCCCTCCAGCGCGGTGCAGAAGTCCTCGAGGTTGTCGTCGTCGAGCCGCTCGAGCGGCGCGCTCGCGGCGAGCCGCCGCAGCAGGCCGGCGTCGAGGTACAGCGCGAGGCGCAGCCCACCTTCGTCCTCCTCGACCAGCAGCGTCTCGGGCGTACCGGAACCCGCGGTCGCGGCGTGCAGGCGCCCCAGCTCCGCGCGATCCGTGATCAGGTAGTCGCGGACGTCGTGCGCGATCTCGAAGTCGTAGATGCGCTCGAGCAGCGACTGCAGCGCACGCACGCCCGCCTTCGCGTCCCCGGGATCCGCCGCCTCGGCGACGAGCGCCACGCTCAGTGGCTCCAGCGCACCCGGGCCTGCGCGACGGGCTCGACCCCGAGGCTGCGCAGGCGTGCTTCGGCGCGACGGCTGCCGGTCCTGGCCCACGTCTCGTAGAGCCGCAGCAGGTCGTCGTGGCAGGGTCCGCGACCGGCGTCCGCGATCTCGTTCAGCGCATCGACGAGATCGCCGAACTTGCGCGCGAGCTCGGCGAACACGCTCCGCACGCGCGCCGCCGCCGCCGAACGCGCGCCGTCCGCGAGCGAGCCGTAGGCGCGCCCGCCCATCGCGATGTGGTAGTCGACGTCGACCAGCTTGCGCGCGAAGCCGCGCGAGAAGAACCCGGCGACGAACAGCGAGACGTCGCCGAGCCGCTGCAGCGCGCGCTCGCGCTCGGCGAGCGTGCGCGCGTCGCAGGCGTCCTTCAGCATCAGCGCGAGCGGCCGCAGGCGCGGACCCTCGGGCGTCTGCTCGTAGAGTGCCTCCGCACGCGAGAACGTGGTGAGCACGTTCACGACGTAGTGCTCGGTGTGACGATCCAGCGCGAGCTTCTGCTTCCGCGCCGCGCCGTCCAGCGCTTCGCGGAAGAACTCCTCGAGGCTCGCGACCTGCAACACGGCTGTGTCCCGCATCGTGCCTCCGGCGTGCTTCGAGCGAATGATCGACCGCTCCACGCCGAACTTGACACAGACACGCCGTGATCGAAAAGCCGCAACGCGCGCAGGATCGCGCCTACCTTCTGGCAGCAGCGGGTCGCGAGTGCTGATGCGAAGAAGTGACGGCGCGCCCGCGCGGCGCGGACCTGCAGCGCGGCGGAACCGCGCGAACTCGCCCGCCCTTCAGCCCGCGCGCCAGCGGAACGTCGCGCCCCAGCGCTGCGCCACGGCGCGCTTCTCGAGGTCCGCGCCGAGCGCCTCGCCGTTCTCGAAGGCGTCGAGGTCGCGGTTGGTCTCGTTGCGCAGCACGACCACCATCTCCACCGGCACGTCGATGGCGAACGGGAACTCGTGCCAGGTGCCGACGTGCATCAGGAAGCCGTGGCCGGCACGGAAGCGGAATGCGCGCACCGCGTCGAGGTCCGGGCCGCCGCTCGCGCCGGACGAGGGCGGCGCGCAGACCACGACGTAGGGCCGCGCGTTCAGCGGCAGGAACGCCTGCGTGTGCTTGAAGTGGCGCTCGAGCCAGCGCACCTCCGGCGCACGCGGCCGCACGGTCGCAACCGACAGGCAGGTGTCGCCGTCGGACTGGAACGCCGGCGTGTCGTGCAGTTCGACCGCATCGTCGTAGAAGCGCGTGCGGCGCGAGCCGCCGAGCCCGGCGGCGAGCAGCGCGCCGTAAGGGGCGATCGCTTCGGGCGTGGCGTCGACGAGCGGCAGGGAGCGGACCATCCGGGCACCTCCGGACCGGACTCTAGCAGCTGGGGCGCGACGTGCCGCGGCGTCGGCGCCCCGCCGTCCGCGTGACGCGCGTCACAGGATGCCCGCCGGGCACACCCACCGTGACCGCGCCGTGCGGCGCGTCGCTGGATTTCGCGGGCCCGCGGCCGATGATGAAGGCATGTCGACGATCTCCGGACCCGTTCCGCTCGCCGCGTTCGTCGCCGCGCTCGACTATGCCCGTGCGGGCGTCGATCGCGGCCTGCACTCCTATGCGGACGCGGCGCAGCAGGTCGCGGGCGCCACGGCCCGCGGCGAGTTCCCGCCCGTGGGGGCGGTGGTGCAGGCCGTGGAAGCGCGCGTGCAGGTGGCCGCTTCGGCGAAGATGATCCGCGCGGCGGACCGCGCGCTCGGCGCCCTGCTCGACGTGCGCGCCTGAGCGACGGCTCAGGCGCTGCGGCGCGCGAGCAGCCCCTCGACGAGGGCGACCAGCTCGCTCATGTCCCGGACCTCGTGATCGGCCCGCGGCAGATCGGCAGGCCACGGCTGACCCGACCGGTTCATCCAAGCGCTCGCGAGACCCGCGGCGCGCGCGCCGCCGACGTCCGTGTGCGGATCGTCGCCGACGTGCAGCACCTCGTGCGGTGCGCAGCCGGCGAGCTCGAGCAGGTGCCGGAAGATCCGCGCGTCAGGCTTCGCGGCCCCGGCATGGTGCGGCGCCACCGCGCCCACGAAAAAGTCGCCGAGCCCGACGCGCTTCACGCACGCGTTGCCGTTCGACAGCGCGTAGACCGGCACCCGCGCGCTGAGTCGCGCGAGCGCGGGCCGCACGTCGGCGTACGGATCGATCGCGTTGCGCGCCGCGTGGAAGACCTCGAAGGCCTCGAGCGCGCAGGCCTCCGGATAGCCCACCTCGAGCGCCGCCCGCCGCAGCGATTCGGTGCGCAGCCAGGTCATGTCGTGCGCGAACCCGGGGTGTTCGCGCGCGATCGCGACGCGCCGCGCCCGTGCGGTGACGGGATCGTAGGCCGCCGCGAGTCGAGGGTAGTGGACCTCGAGCCAGCCCAGCAGGCGCGCCTCGGCATTCGCCAGCACCGGCAGCGTCTCCCAGAGGGTGTCGTCCAGATCGAGGGAAACGGCGCGCAGTCGGCTCGGCATCGGGGCATTATCCGGTCGCGCCGCCGATCACGAAAGCGTCATCGACGACGGCTACAAGGAGGCCATGCTTGCCCAACCCCTCCCGCCCCGCTCCGCATGCGAGCGAGGCCCCGCTGGCCGCGCCGCGCGCGGTCTCGCCGCGCGCGCGGCGCTGTGGCTGCTCTGCGCCGCGCCGAGCCTCGGCGCCGCGGGCACCGGCGTGAGCGGGCCGAACGCGCCGACGGGCGCCGTCGCGGCCGCCGCCACGGCCGGCGAGGCCCGAGCCGCGCCCGCCGCGCCCGCGGCTCCCGCGCGGCCGCTCGTGATCGCCCACCGCGGCGCGTCCGGCTACCTGCCCGAGCACACGCTGGTCGCGAAGGCCTACGCGTACGCGGCGGGCGCGGACTACCTCGAGCAGGACGTGGTGCTGACCAGGGACGACGTGCCCGTCGTGCTGCACGACCTGACGCTCGAGGGCGTCACCGACGTCGAGACCGTCTATCCGGAGCGCCGGCGCGCCGACGGCCGCTGGTACGCGATCGACTTCACCCACGCGGAGCTGCAGCGGCTCGCGGTCCACGAGCGCGTCGACCCGGCCAGTGGGCAACCGAGCTGGGCCGCCCGCTTCCACGAGCGCGGGCTGCCGCTGCGCATCCACTCGCTGGCCGACGAACTCACGCTGGTGCGCGGACTCAACGCGGCGACGGGGCGCGACGTCGGCGTGTACACCGAGGTGAAGAGCCCCGCGTGGCACCGGGCGCAGGGCAAGGACCCGAGCGTCGTCGTGCTGCGCACGCTCGCCGAGTTCGGCTACCGCAACCGTGCGGATCGGGCCTACGTGCAGTGCTTCGACTTCGACGAACTGCGGCGCATGCGCACGGACCTCGCGACCGACCTCAGGCTCGTGCAGTTGATCGGCGAGAACGCGTGGGCCGAGTCCGCCACCGACTACGAGCGGCTCCGCACCGTCGAGGGACTGCGCGAGGTCGCGCGCTACGCCGACGGCATCGGGCCGTGGATCCCGCACGTCGTCACCTGGCCCGAGGGCGGCGGTGCGCCGTCGTACACCGCGCTCGTGCGCGACGCGCACGCGGTCGGGCTGGTCGTGCACCCGTACACGTTCCGGATCGACCAGCTGCCGCCGAACGCACCGGATCCGGAAGCGGTGCATCGCGCGCTGTTCGAGATCGCGCGGGTCGACGGCGTGTTCACGGACTTCCCGGACCGGACGCAGCGCTGGCTCGGCCGCTGAAGGCACCGGTCGCCGCCCGCGCGGCTTCGGCCGCGAACGGCGACAATGCCGGCGCGACCACGCCCGGGAGACGCCCATGACCGACCTGACGCTCGTGATCGGAAATCGCAACTACAGCAGCTGGTCGCTGCGCCCGTGGATCCTGCTCCGGCACCTCGGCCTGCCGTTCCGCGAGGTGCGGCTGCCGCTCGACACGCCCGAGTTCCACCGCGAGATCGAGCACTGGTCGCCGACCGGCAAGGTGCCGGTGCTGATCGACGGCGCGCTCCGCGTGTGGGAGTCGATCGCGATCGTCGAGTACGTGGTCGAGAAGGCGGGCCGCGGCTGGCCCGCGGACCGTGCCGCCCGCGCGCACGCGCGCAGCGTCAGCGCGGAGATGCACGCGGGCTTCGGCGCGTTGCGCGAGGCGTACCCGATGAACATCCGGGCGCGCGACCGGCGGGTTCCCATGACCGAGCCGCTCGCGGCCGCCATCCGTCGGCTCGACGCGCTGTGGACCGACTGCCGCAACCATCACGCCGCCGGCGGCCCGTGGCTGTTCGGCGAGTACTCGGCGGCCGACGCGATGTACGCGCCGGTGGCGTTCCGGTTCCAGACCTACGGCGCCGAGGGACTCGGCGCGCTCTCGCTCGCCTACCTGCGCACCGTGCTCGACGACCCGCTGCTCCGCCCGTGGGTCGAGGCGGCGGAGACTGAGACGGAGCGCGCGGCCGGGGACGACGTCGGCCTGGCCTGAGGATGCGCGGGGCAAGGCCGCCGCGGGCCCTGCGTAGGCGCATGCCCACCGGGCCGTCGGACGCCACGGCCACGAGTCGCGAAGCGTGCGCCCGACGAGTGGCTAGAATCGTGCGATGCGCTGGGTTTCCGCGATCTCGACGCTGCCCGATCTCGACGCCGCACTGGCCGACGTCGCGGAGCAGGCCGCGTGCGGCCTCGACCAGCTGGAGCCCGATCTCGCGTTCGTGTTCCTGCACGCGAGCCACGCGCCCGCGGCGCGCCGCGTGGCCGCGCGCCTCGAGCGCTGGCTCGGTGCGGGACTGCTGGTCGGCGTGACCGCGCACGGCGTGGCCGGCGGCGGCCGCGAGGTCGAGGGCGAGCCCGCCGTCGCGCTGCTCGCCGGCGTGCTGCCGGGCGTGGAACTCGAGGCACGCCACGTGCCGCAGGAGCTGCTGGGCTTGCCGGCCACGGATACGGTGGCCTGGCGCGCCCTGCTCGGCGTGGACCTCCCGGATCCCGCGTTCGTGGTGTTCGCCGACGCGTACTCGATCGACGCCGCGGCGCTGGTCGCCGGGCTCGACCGCGCGCATCCGGCCGCGCCGAAGGTGGGCGGACTCGCGAGCGGCGGCCGCCAGCCCGGACCGGATGCCGGCGGTCACGCGCTGCTGCTCGGCGGCGACGTCTACACCGAGGGCGCGGTCGTGCTCGCGATCGGCGGTCAGGTCGGCTTCGGCACGATCGTCGCGCAGGGCTGCCGGCCGATCGGCGAGCCGCACTTCGTCACGGCCTGCCACGAGCACCTGCTGCGCGAGCTCGACGGTCGCAGCCCGCGCGAGGTGCTGACGCGGCTGCACGGGCAGCTGTCGCCCGAAGACCAGGCCCTGTTCACGGACTCGCTGTTCGTCGGGCTCGCGCTGCCGGGCGAGCACCGCGAGATGCGCGCGGGGGATTTCCTGGTGCGCAACATCCTCGGCCTCGACCCCGATACCGGCGCGCTCTGGATCAGCTCGGAACTCGAGCCGAATTCGATCCTGCAGTTCCACCTGCGCGACGCCGCGACGTCGCGCGCGGAACTCGACCGGCGGCTCCGCGAATTCCGCGCCCGCGGGCTCGCGCACGGCGCGGGCGCGGCGCTGATGATCTCCTGCACGGGCCGCGGCGCGGGGCTCTACGGCCGGCCCGGCCATGACACGCAGGCGTTCCAGAAGGTGCTGCCGGACGTGCCCCTCGCGGGCTTCTTCGGCGCCGGCGAGATCGGCCCGGTCGGCGCCACGACCTACGTCCACGGCTACACCACCGCACTGGGCGTGTTCCAGCGCCGCGGCTGAGCGGCGGCCGTCCTCACCGTCCGGGTGGACCGCTAGAATGCGTGTCCCCCTGCCGCGGAGACCCGCATGCTGCGTGCCCGTGTTCCTTCGTTCCGCTGCGCCCCGCGCGCAGCCGCCCTCGCCGCCGGCGCCCTGCTGGCGCTCGCCACCGGTTCCGCACTCGCCGCGCAGGCCGCTGCGCCCGCCGCCGGCGCGCCCGCGACGAGCCCGCCGGCCGCGCCGCGCGGCTTCACGCCCGACGACCTCGCCCGTCTCGACCGCGTCAGCGACCCGCAACTGTCGCCCGACGGCACGCGGCTCGCCTACGTGGTCCGCGAGACCGACTTCGACGCGAACCGCGGCCGCACCGACGTCTGGCTGCTCGACCTCCGCGCAAGCGACGCGCAGCCGGTGCGCATCACCCGCCACGAGGCCAGCGACTCCAGCCCGCGCTGGTCACCCGCCGGCGATGTGCTGTACTTCCTCTCCACGCGCGGCGGCAACTCGCAGGTGTGGCGCATCGCGCTGGCCGGCGGCGAGGCGATGCCGGTCACCGCGTTCCCGGTCGACGTGGCCAACTTCGAGGTCTCGCCGCGCGGGGACCGCCTCGTGTTCTCGGCCACGGTATTCCGCGACTGCCCGGATTTCGCCTGCACGAAGAGCCGCCTCGACGAGCGCGCCAAGTCGCAGGAGACCGGCCGCACGTACGACGAGCTGTTCGTCCGTCACTGGGACGCCTGGCGGGACGGCACTCGCTCGGTGCTGCACTCGGTGGCGCTCGACTCCGGGGGCCGCGCGACCGGCCAGCCGGTGTCGCTGTCCGGCTCGCTCGACGCCGACGCGCCGTCGAAGCCGTTCGGCGGCGAAGAGGAGTACACGATCAGCCCCGACGGAACGCGGGTCGCCTTCGCCGCGCGCGTCGCGGGGCGCGCAGAGGCATGGTCGACGAACCTCGACGTCTACGAGGTCGCCATCGACGGCGGCACGCCGCAGAACCTGACCGCGCAGAACCGCGCGACCGACACCCACCCCGCGTACTCGCCCGACGGGCGCTGGCTGGCGTGGCTCGCGATGGCGCGGCCCGGCTTCGAGGCGGATCGGTACGCGATCCTCGTCCGCGACACGCAGACCGGCGAGTCGTTCGAGCTCGCGCCGGCCTGGGACCGTTCGCCGCACGCGCTCGAGTGGTCCGCGGATTCGCGCTCCGTGCTGGTCACGGCAGACGAGCTCGGCAACCAGCCGCTGTTCCGGATCGGCCCGGTGGACCGCCGCGCGACGCGGCAGGTCGTGCGCCTCACGGACGGCGGGACCGTCGCCGAGGTCGCGGCGAGCGGCGGCACGGTGGTCTACGCGCTGCAGCACCTCGCCTCGGCCGCGCAGTTCTACGCGCTCGACGCCCGCGCGGTCGCGAGCGCTCGCGCGCCGTCGGCCAATGGTTCGTCCACGGCGCCCGCGCCGGTCGCCCCGGTCGCCCGCACCGCGCGGCAGCTCACGCGTGCGAACGCCGAGCGGCTCGCGAACGTACGGATGGGCGAGCCCGTGCCGTTCTCGTTCGCGGGCGCCGGCGGACGCACCGTGTACGGCTGGGCCGTGAAGCCGTGGAACCACGAGCCGGGTCGCAGGTATCCGCTCGCGTTCATCGTGCACGGCGGACCGCAGGTCAGCTTCGCGAACAACTGGAGCTACCGCTGGAATCCGCAGACCTATGCAGGCGCGGGCTACGCGGTGGTCGCGATCGACTTCCACGGCTCGCCGGGCTACGGCCAGGCCTTCACCGACTCGATCAGCGGCGACTGGGGCGGCAAGCCGCTCGAGGATCTCAAGCTCGGGCTCGCCGCGGCCGCGCGGCAGTTCGACTGGATCGACGCCGCCAACGCCTGCGCGCTCGGCGCGAGCTACGGCGGCTACATGATCAACTGGATCGCGGGCAACTGGGCCGACGGTTTCCGCTGCCTCGTGAACCACGCCGGCATCCTCGACACGCGCTCGATGGGCTACATGACGGAGGAGCTGTGGTTCACCGAGTGGGAGAACGGCGGCACGCCGTGGGACCCGAAGGCGGACTACGAGAAGTGGAACCCGGCCAACCACGTCGGCAACTGGAGGACGCCGATGCTCGTGCTGCACGGGGAGCTCGACTTCCGAGTGCCGTACACGCAGGGCATCGGCACGTTCACGGCGCTGCAGCGGCGCGGCATCGACAGCCGCCTCGTGATGTTCCCGGACGAGAACCACTGGATCCTGAAGCCGCGGAACAGCGTGCAGTGGCACCGCGAGGTGCTGGGCTGGCTCGGTCGTCACCTGCGGCAGTGACGTGAAGAGCACTCGCGTCGCCATCGCCCTGCTGTTCGCGTCCGCACTCGTCGCGGGCTGCGGGGGCGCGTCACCGGACGGCGGGCGCGAGGGCGCGGCCGCCTCCGGGCCCGCCGCGGGCCCGGCCGCCGCGGCAGCGGGCGATGGCGAGCGTGCGCGCGAGCTCGAGTGGGACGACCTGCTCGCCCCCGAGTACCGCGACGACCCGTTGCAGTTCCCGGAGATGCAACCGGAGCACGGCGCACTCGGCGAGGCCGCGCCGGCAGCGCCGCAGCTCGTGTTCGGCGGCCCGAACCCGGAGCTGCAGGGCCGCTTCGTACGACTGCCCGGCTTCGTCGTGCCGCTGGGGCTCGACGAGCGCGGCCGAGTGAAGGAGTTCCTGTTCGCTCCCTACGCCGGAGCGTGCATCCACGTGCCGGCGCCGCCGCCGGCGCAGATCGTGCACGTGACGCCCGCCGCACCGATCGAGACGCGGCTGTTCGAGCCCTACTGGATCGTCGGGCGGATGGAGCTCGTGGAAAGCGCGACCGCGCTCGCGACCACTTCGTACCGGATGCGCGGCGCGGCGGTGCTGCCTTACCGCTGACGCGCCCGCGACCTCACATCGTCAGCACGGAGTGGATGCGCTGGCCGTCGAGCCTGGCCCGGCCGCCGAGCACGGGCAGTTCGACCAGGAACGCGCAGCCGACGAGTACGCCACCCAGGCGCCCGACGAGGTCGATGCTCGCAGCGGCCGTGCCGCCGGTGGCGAGCACGTCGTCGACCAGCAGCACGCGATGCCCGCGCGAGATCGCGTCCTTGTGCACCTCGAGCCCGGCCCTGCCGTATTCGAGCGAGTAAGTGACCGCCTCGACCTCGGCCGGCAACTTGCCGGGCTTGCGCAGCGGCACGAAGCCGGTGCCGAGCTGCCATGCGGCGAGCGAGCCGAAGATGAAGCCCCGCGCCTCCATGCCGGCGACGACGTCGATGCGGGCGTCCCGGAACGGCGCGACCAGCCGCGTGATCGCGGTGCGGAGCGCGTGCGGATCGCCCATCAGGGGCGTGAGGTCGCGGAAGGTGACGCCCGGCTGCGGGAAGTCCGGGATGGCGCGGATGTAGGTCTGCAGTTCCTGCACGATGGCCCCCGTGTCACGCGCTCCTGCGTCCCGCGCTCCTGCGTCCGCCTGCCGAGCGGGCGCCGGCGGCAGGCGGCGCTCAGGCTTCGGCGGCCCGCCACGCGGCCTGGTATCCGAGCCCGAGGGCGAGGATGCGGCCGAGCAACTCGTCGTAGCCGATGCCGGCCGCCAGCGCGGAGCGCGCGAAGTCCTCGGCCGCCGCGAGATTGGGGTTCGCGTTGGCCTCCAGTACGAAAATCGTACCATCGTTCCGCAGTCGGAAGTCCATCCGCGCGTAGCCGGTCAGGTGCAGTGCCCGGTAGATGCGCCTGGTGAGGCGTCCGAGGGCGGCGAGCGTGGGCTCGCCCAGGGATTCCGCGGGCCCGGTCGAGATGCCGTGGCGCTGCTGGTAACGGCGGTCCCACTTCGCCTTGCGGGTCGCAATCGGCGCCTGGCCCTCGGGCAGCGTGCCGAAGTTCATCTCCCACGGCGGCAGCACGCTCAGGCGGTCGTTGCCGAGCGCGCCGACGTAGATCTCGCGCCCCTCGACGTATTCCTCGACGAGCGCGTCGCTGCCGGTCTGCTCGTGCACGAACTGGATTCGCTCGCGCAGCGCGGCTGCGTCCGCGCACACCGAGGCCTGCGCGATGCCCAGCGAGGCGTCGTCCGTGGCGCTCTTCACGAACAGCGGGTAACGGAGCTTGCGCGGCACCACCACGCGCTTGGCCTTCGGGAACACGGCGAACTGCGGCGTGGGGATGCGGTGGTACGCGAGCAGCTGCTTCGACAGCACCTTGTCCCGCGACAGCATCAGCCCGCGGGGGTTGCAGCCGCTGTAGGGCTGGCGCAGCAGTTCGAGGAACGCGACCACGTGCTGGTCGTGCTTCGCGATGCCGTCGAACTCCTCCAGCAGGTTGAAGACGAGATCCGGCTTCCAGTCCTGGATGGTGGCGCGGAGCTCGGTGAGGCTGTCGAGCAGGCCGAGGCAGCGCACTTCGTGGCCCGCCCGCTTCAGGTGCGAGACGACGTCGTACTCGGTGCGCCACTCGTCGATCTCGCGCTCGGCGTAGCCGTCGAGCGAATCCGGGGGGATCAAGGTCTCGTGAACCGCGACCAGGATCCGGAGTTTCTTCATAGCGTGAGGGTACGTCCCGTGCTGCGCTCGAGGTCCCGCGTCAGCTTCGTCAGCAGCCACTCGGCGTGGCGCCGCGCGGCGCGGGCGTCGCCGCGAACGTAGAGCTTCAGCTCGTCCGCCCGGCGGATCGCGGTGCGCATGACCTGGTGGACGAGATACTCGCTGCAACCGACGCGCGTGGCAATCGCCGCCTGCAGTCTCGGGCGCAGCCGCCGCAGGAACGTGCTCGCCCGGCGGCGCCGCCCGCCGCGGGCCACGCGGGGCTCGCGCGTGAACACGCGCTCGAGCCACTCGTCCTCCGCGCGCTTCCGGGGAGTGCCGTAGCGCGCCAGCATCTCGGCGTAGTGTTCGCGCAGCGTGCGCGTGTCCGTGGCGAGCGACTCGACGTGGTTGCGCGCGCGCACGGGCGGCGCGCGCCCCGCGATGTCGCGCATCGTCGCGTCGACGTACTCGAGCTTCGCGAGCGCAGGCCAGTTCTCGTACTGCGAGCGCCAGCGCGAGTTCGGCTTCAGCCACACCGCGAAGGTCTCGGCGAAGTCCTCGGTCGGGTGGCTCTGCGCGTACCAGCTGCCGAGGTGCTGCACGTAGCGGCGGCTGCCGGGGCGGGGGCGGTAGCTGTCGGGGTACGGCAGGCCCGCCGGCCCGAAGGTCTCGCGGAACGCGCGCGTGCGGCGCAGGCGGTAGGCGGTATCGATCGCGTGGCCGGCCTCGTGCCGCAGGATGCGCATGAACCAGCGGTCGTTGCCGCCCTCCACCTCCTGCATCATCAGCCGCTCGAGCTTCCTGAGGCGCGGATGGGCGAGGAAGAACGGGATCGCGATGCCGGGCGTGCCGTCGGGCGAGAACCACTCCACCGCGAGCCAGCAGTGCGGACGGAACGCGATGCCGCGTTCATCGAGTTCCGCGTACAACCGCGCCACGCGCTTCGCGAGCGGCGAACGCTCGAGCGTCAGCCCGAGGTCGCAGAAGCGCACGTCGAGCAGTTCCTCGTCGGAGAGTCGCGTCCACCAGTAGCGCTTGCGCGTGCGGTCGCGCGGCGGCGTCACGCGGCGCACGGGCGCGTCGCGCGCGACGGCGACGGCGGAACGCAGGGCGGATGCGGCGCGCGCGGCCATGGGGCGGTCGCGAAACCTCGCGGCAGGAGGCGGGAGGAACCGGGGGACGGGTCCCAGATTAGCGGGCCGCGGACACCGCCGGAAGGCGGGTCGAGGAGGTTTCAGGCGCCGCCGCAGGGCGGGCGGCTCAGCCGTTCGCGATGCGGTCGAGCGCCCCCGCCAGCAGGGTGTCGGCCGTGGCCGCCAGCAGGTCCGCCCTGGCCACGCCGCTGCGCCAGTGGGGCGGCAGCGAGGCATAGCCGTACAGGGCGCCCGCCAGCTGGCCGACGAGCGCACCGTAGGTGTCGGCGTCCCCGCCGAGGTTCACGGCGGCCAGCACGGCCGGACGGAACGCAGCACCCTGCTCCAGCGCCCAGAGCACCACCGTCAGGCCGTCGAGTGCCGTGGGTCCGCCCGGCGGCTTGCCGTCCGCGACGGCCCTGCGCCACCCGCCGGCGACCAGCGCCGCAACCTCGCGCCGCAGGGGCCGGCGCTCCCAGAGACCGGGCACGGGCGCGTAGTCGGGCTGCAGCAGTCGCTCCCGGGCGTCACCCCGAAGCGCACCGACCACCAGTGCCGCATAAAAGCGGCATGCGTCGAGAGCAATCGGCGCCTGGTGCGTGATCCGAGCCGCCTCGGCACCGAGCGCGACCGCCTTCTCCGGCTCCGCGAGGGCCCAGGCGGCCGCGATCCCGGCGCGCACCAGCGGCTCCTTCTCGGCCTTGGCCGGGTCGTGGGGCCCCGCGAACGGGTTGCCGCTCCACTGCGCCTGCGCGAGCGCCCGGGCCGTCGTCGCGCTGATGCCGATGCACTGGCCGGTGCTGGAGCGATAGCCGTCCCGCTGCCAGCGCTGGTAGCGCTGGACCTGGTCCCGAGCGTCGAACGCCTGGCGTTCGACCAGGCTGTCGGCCAGCACGAGCGCGAGCGCGGTGTCGTCCGTCCAGGCGCCGCGCGGCAGGTCGAACGGGCCGCCGCCGATCAGGTCGCCGATCGGCGTGAAGGTGCCAGGACGCCGAAGCTGGACCGGCATGCCGAGTGCGTCGCCGATCGCGAGCCCGAACAGCTGGCCGCGGTAGCGATCCTGCAGGCGGTCCGCGGCGCTCACCGGCGCCAGCGGCGCCTCGCCCGGAAGCGCCGGGAGCGGCGCACCGGACGCAGGCGCGCCGGGGTTGTCGTGCGGCGTGCCACCCGGCGGCGCGAGCTCACCGCGCGCTTCACGCCAGTCGCGCACGTAGCCGACCTGCTCGTCCGTCTCGGGCGTACGCGGCCACGCCCGGGTCCGCCCGGCGCTGCGCCAGAGCTGGTCCAGTGCGGCGAGCGCGGCGCTGCCGCTGCCGAGCCTGCGCGCGAGGTGGCAGCCGATCACCGTGCCGGTGCGGCCGATGCCGGCCCGGCAGTGCACGTACACGCGGTGCTGCCCCGCCAGCGCTTCGTCGAGCTCGTCGAGGATCTCGACCATCTGCAGCGGGTCGCGCGGCAGGCCGTGGTCGCGGATCGGCCGGCGCGAATACACCACCGGCCGCTCGACGCCGCGCGCGTACGGGCTCGGCAGCCACGCGTCGTAGGGCGGCAGCTCGTCGGGCCAGGTCAGGTCGAGGAAGTAGTCGATCCCGAGGCCGAGCAGGCTCCGGACGCGCTGTTCCGCGTGGTATGGATCGGGATCGCCGGGATACTCGCCCGCCAGCAGGCGGGTGGACTCCACCCAGTACGTGCCGGGCAGCAGCGCGCTCTCGGCGTCCTCGTAGACGCTCATGCTCGCGCGGGATCCGCGTCGAGGGTGCCGATCGCGTCGAACGACTCGACGACGTCGGGATCGTCGTCCGCGCCCGGAGACTCGTCCGCATCGCGACCGTCGTCCACCGGGCCGCCCGCGCCCGCCGTCGTCGCGGCCCGCACCGCCCGCACCGCGTAGTCGAGGCGCGCGTCGCGCGGTTCGAGTTCCAGCTCCGCGCGGGACGGGCCGCGCGCGATGCCGCGCTGCCGCTCGAGTCCCGCGAAGTCGAACAGCGCGCGGTCCGCGAGCTGCGAGGGCTGCACGTCGCCGAGCGCCGCGTAGATCGACTCGACGCGGCCCGGGTGCTCGCGCTCCCACTGCGCGAGCAGGTGTCCGACCGCTTCGCGCTGCAGGTTCGGCTGCGAGCCGCAGAGGTCGCACGGAATGATCGGGAAGTTCCGCGCCCGTGCGTAGCGCGCGATCTCGCGCTCCGGCACGTAGCAGAGCGGGCGGATGACCACGTGCCGCCCGTCGTCCGACAGCAGCTTCGGCGGCATCGCCTTCAGCTTCCCGCCGTAGAACAGGTTCAGGAAGAAGGTCTCGAGGATGTCGTCGCGGTGGTGGCCGAGCGCGATCTTGGTCACGCCGTTCTCGGCCGCATGGCGGTACAGCGCGCCGCGCCGCAGCCGCGAGCAAAGGCTGCAGGTGGTCTTGCCCTCGGGGATCACGCGCTTCACGACCGAGTAGGTGTCCTGCTCGATCACGTGCCAAGGCACGCCGAGCGCAGCGAGGTATCCCGGCAGCACGTGCGCGGGAAAGCCCGGCTGCTTCTGGTCGAGGTTCACCGCGACGAGTTCGAAGCGCACCGGCGCCGAGCGCTGCAGCGACAGCAGCAGGTCGAGCAGCGTGTACGAATCCTTGCCGCCGGACAGGCAGACCATGACCTTGTCGCCGTCGGCGATCATCCCGTAGTCGACGATGGCCTTGCCGACGAGGCTGCGCAGGTGCGCCTGCAGCCGCTTGAAGTTCCGGGACGGCCGGGGCCCGGGGGCCGCCGCGCGCGGCTCGGCGGCGTCGGGGGTCGCGGTCATGGCTCGAGGTACTTCGCTTCGAGGTAGCGCAGCGCCGGCGCGGCCGACAGCGGCCGGTCGGTCGCGAGCCTGACGAGCTGCTGCACCGTCGGCTTCGCGCCGAGCGAATGCACGTTCACGCGGAGCCACTCGAACAGGCCGCCGAACTCGCCCTTCGCGATCTCGGCGTCCAGGCCCTCGCGGTCGAGCCGGAGCTTCTCCCACAGCTGCGCGGCGATCAGCGCGCCGAGCCCGTACGCGGGGAAGTAGCCGAAGGACCCGATCGCCCAGTGCACGTCCTGCAGGCAGCCCTCGACCTCGTTCTGGGGACGGATGCCGAGGCGCTGCTCCATCCCCGAGTTCCAGGCGTCGGGCAGGTCGGTCACGCGCAGTTCGCCGAGCAGGAACTTCTTCTCGAGGTCGTAGCGCAGCATGACGTGCACGGGATAGGTGAGCTCGTCGGCCTCGACGCGAATGAGGCTGCGGCGCACGCGCGTCAGGTGCCGGTAGACGTTCTCGGCTTCCCACTCCGGCCCGCTCGCGCCCAGGTGCTTCTCGAGCAGCGGGCGCAGGTACTGCACGAACGGCCGGCTGCGCACGACGATCATCTCGAGCAGCAGCGACTGGCTCTCCTCGAGCGCCATCCCGCGGTTGCGGCCGACGGGCTGGTCGCGCCAGGCCTGCGGCAGCCCGAGGTCGTACATCGCGTGGCCGGTCTCGTGCAGCGCGCCGAGCAGGCCCTGGAACGGGTCGGCGGCGTCGAAGCGGGTCGTGACGCGGATGTCGCCCGCCACGCCCTCCGTGAACGGCTGCTCGCTCTCGTCGAGGCGGCCGCGGTCGAACGGAAAGCCGATCGCCTTCATGACCTCGACGGCCAGCGCGCGCTGCTTCGACGCGGGAAAACGGCCGACGATGGGCACGTGGGGCCTCGCCGCCTGCGCCTCGATCGCCTCGCGCACGAGCGTCGGCAGCCGCCGCGCGAGCGACTTGAACAGGCCGTCGATCTCGGCGGTGGTCAGGCCCGGGCTGTACTCGTCGACCAGCGCGTCGTAGGGCGCGAGGCCGAGAGCGTTGCCGAGCAGCGCGGCCTTGTCGCGGACGAGGTGCACCACTTCCTCGAGGTGCGGCGCGAAGTCGGCGTACCGGCCGCTGCGGCGCGCTTCGAGCCAGTGCATCTCGGCGCGCGCGGTCGCCTTCGCGAGGCGCGACACCAGCGAGGTCGGCGTCGCGATCGCGTGGTCGCGCTGGCGGCGCATCTCGCGCAGGTTCGCGAGCTGCCAGTCCTCGAGCCCCTGCGAGTTGGCCTGCGCACGGTCCAGCAGGCGCGACACCTTCGGCGCCGAGAGGATCGCGTGACACTCGGTCTCGAGGGCGGCCAGCTGCTCGCCGCGGACGTCCGCGCTGCCGCGCGGCATCATCACGACGGAGTCCCACCGGAGCACGGCCGCGGCGCCGCGGAACGCGTGCAGGCGGCGGAACTCTTCCTCGAGTTGTTGGTAGGGCGATGCGGGCATGGGAGCGGTGGCCGCGCGGGGCGGCCCGTGGGGGCGTTCGGTCGAAACCGGCCGGGGGGCCGGGGCGGCGGCTCGGGGGACGCGCCGCCCGTGATTCTACCAGCGGGATGCCCGGCAGTCGGGCGCGCCGCGCCATAACCCCATGACGAGCAAGGGGTTCGTGGCGCGCGGCCCGGGTTGACAGGGCCGGCCGAGGGCCGGTCCGACGCCGGTGCGACGCCGTTCAGACCGGCGTGTCGTCCCGGTTCGCCACTGCCCCGCCGCCGGCGCCGCCGGCGCCCGTGCCGGCCTCGGGCTGGCGCTGCCGCAGCCGATCGATCAGCTGGCTCACGTACTCCGGCGACTTCGTATTGCGCGCGACGAGCGCGTACGCGGCCGGCACCACCAGCAGCGTCATGAACACCGAGATGGTCGTGCCGAAGAAGATCACGATGCCGATAGGCTCGCGCTGCTCGGCGCCCGCGCCGGTCGCGAACAGCAGCGGCATCGCGCCGACCGCGGTGCAGAGGCTCGTCATCAGCACCGGGCGCAGGCGGGTCACCGAGGCCTCGCGGATGGCGTCGACGAACTCGTAGCCGCGGTCGCGCAGCTGGTTCGCGAACTCCACGATCAGCACGCCGTTCTTCGCGGCGATGCCGATCAGCATCACCAGCGCGATCTGGCTGAAGATGTTGATCGAGGCGGCCTCGACGCCGAACAGCTGGTAGAGCTTCAGGCCGAACACCGCGCCGATCAGCGCGAGCGGCACCGTCGTCAGGATCACGAGCGGGTGACGGAAACTCTCGAACTGCGCGGCCAGCACGAGGAACACGACGCCGAGCGCGAAGATGAACGTGGTGTACAGCTGGCCGCTCGAGCGTACGTAGTCGCGCGACTCGCCGTCCCAGGTCAGGCTCGCGGTCGGCGGCAGCTCGCTCTGCACCGTGTCGCGGAACCACTGGATCGCCTCGCCCATCGAGTAGCCCGGCGCGAGGAACGCCGAGATCTCGACGGCGCGGATGCGGTCGAAGCGGTTGAACTCGGTGGCACCCGCGGTCTCCTGGGTCGTCACCAGGTTCGACAGCGGCACGAGTTCCCCCGAGCGCTCGGCGCGCACGTAGAGATTCGCGAGATCCGACGGCGAGGCGCGCTCGTCGGCGCGGCCCTGCAGGATCACGTAGTACTCGCGACCGCGGTCGATGAACGTGGTGACGATGCGCGAGCCGAGCACCGTCTCGAGCGTGCGGCCGACCGCCTCGAGCGAGACGCCGAGATCCGCCGCGCGATCGCGGTCCACCGAGATGCGGATCTGCGGCTGGCGTTCCTGGTAGTCGTTCTCGACGTTGACGAGACCCGGGTTCTTCTCGGCGAGGGCCTCGATCTGCTGCGCCCACTTCGAGATCGTCTCGTAGTCGGGCCCGCCGAGCACCGCCTGGACCGGCGCGCCGCCGCCGCGGGCCTGGAAGCCGGACATCTGCAGCACGCGGGCCCGCACGCCGGGCAGCTGCGCGAGCTGCCGCTGGATCGAGGCGCCGATCTCCCGGGCCGACCGCTCGCGCACCGTCCAGTCCTCGAGCACGAGGAAGGCGCGCACGCTGTTGACCTGCGCACCGCCCCAGCCGCCCGGCACGCGGATGTTGTAGCGGAGGATGCCGCCCTTGGCGCGCTCCGCCTCGAAGATGCGCTCCATCTCGCGCGCCTGCCGGTTCGAGTACTCGAGGCTCGCGCCCTCCGGGCCGGTGGCGATCACCATGAGCATGCCGCGGTCTTCCTGCGGCGCGAACGCCGCGGGCAGGCCCTTGACGAGGCCCGGCACGCCCGTCAGCAGCAGCACCGAGCCGGCGAACAGCGCGGCCGCCACGCCGACCGTGAGCACCGGCCGGCGCAGCGTGCGATCGAGCAGGCGGCCGTAGGCGACCGACACCCGCCGGAAGAAGCGGTCCACCGCGCCCGCGACCTTGCCCTCGTGGCCGTGGCCCTTGATCAGCTTCGAGGCCATCATCGGCGTCAGCGTCAGCGCGACCAGGGCCGAGAACGCGATCGCCGCGGCGATGGTGAAGCCGAACTCGCGGAACAGCCGGCCGACGTTGCCGGGCAGGAAAGACAGCGGCAGGAACACCGCGACGAGCGTCGCGGTCGTGGCGATCACCGCGAATCCGATCTCCTTCGAGCCGTCCACCGCGGCCAGCAGCGGCGGCTGGCCCTGCTCCGCGCGCCGATAGATGTTCTCGAGGACGACGATCGCGTCGTCCACGACGAGGCCGATCGCCAGCACGATGCCGAGCAGCGTGAGCACGTTCAGCGAGTAGCCCAGCGCGTACATCACCACGAACGTGGCGAGGATCGAGACCGGGATCGTGACCGCGGGGATCAGCGTCGCGCGCAGGTTGCCGAGGAACAGGTAGATGACCAGCAGCACGCCGACCATCGAGAAGACGATCGCGTAGACGACCTCCTTCAGCGAGGCCTCGATGAACACCGAGCGGTCGATGTTGATGTCCAGCTGCGACCCCTCGGGGAGGTCCTGCCGCAGCCGCTCGACCTCGGCGCGCACGCCGCGCGCCACCTCGAGCGTGTTGGCCTTCGACTGCTGCTCGATGCCGAACGCGATGCCGGGCGCCTCGTTGGTGCGCGAGATCGTGCGCTCGTTCTCGGCGCCGAGATCGACGCGCGCGACCTCGCCGAGGCGCACCAGGTAACCCTCGGATCCCCGGCCGATCACGAGGGCGCGGAAGTCGTCGGGCGAGTCGAGACCCGTCTCGGTGCGCAGCTGGAACTCGCGGTCCTGCGACTCGAGCCGGCCCGCCGGCAGCTCGACGTTCTCGCGGCGCAGCGCCCGCTCGATGTCCTCGACCGTCAGCCCGCGCGCGGCGAGCGCGTTGCGGTCGATCCAGATGCGCATCGCGGCCCGCCGGCCGCCGGAGATCTGCACGCGCGCGACGCCGGGCTGCGTGGCCAGGCGGTCGACGATGAAACGCTCGCCGTAGTCGGTCAGCTCGAGCGTGGACATCCGCGCGCTCGAGAAGTTGACCCATATGATCGGCTCGGAGTTGGAGTCGGACTTCGCCACCTCCGGCGGATCCGCTTCTTCCGGCAGCTGCGCGACGACGCGCGCCACGCGGTCGCGGACGTCGTTGGCCGCGGCGTCAACGTCCCGGTCGATGTCGAAGATAAGCGTGGTGTTCGAGCGCTCGTCGCGCGTGACGGACTCCATCACGTCGAGGCCCTCGATGCCCGCGACGCGCTCCTCGATCGCCTGCGTGATCTTGTTCTCGACCACGTTCGCGGCCGCGCCGCGGTAGGTGGTGTTGATCGAGACCACGGGCCGCTCGATGTCCGGCAGCTCGCGGATCGGCAGGCGCTCGAGCGAGATCAGGCCGAGGACGATCAGCAGCAGGCTGATCACCATCGCGAACACGGGACGGCGGATCGAGATCTCGGACAGTTGCACCGGGTGCCCTCCGACGAGCGGGGCGGGATCAGGACGCGCGAGCGCCCGCGCCCTGGGCTGGACCGCCGGCCGGCCGCGCCGGTTCCCCGGCCTCGCGCACCGCGGCCCCATCGCGCAGTTTCTGCGTGCCTTCGACGACCACGCGCTCGTTCGCGCGCAGGCCGGTGACCACCTCGACCTCGCCGGGGCGGCGGCGACCGAGGGCGACCTCGCGGCGCTCGGCCTTGCCGTCCTCGACGACGTACACGAACGTGCGCCCCTGGTCCGGGACCACGGCGGCCTCGGGCAGCATGAGCGTCGGCGGCACTTCGCGCTGCAGGCGCACGCCCATGAACATGCCGGGCTTGAGCCGCCCGTCGCCGTTCGGGACCTCGGCGCGGACCAGCACCGAACGCGTCTGCGGGTCGACGCGGGAATCGATGCTCGCGACGCGCCCCTCGAACGTGACGCCCGGGTAGGCGACGCTGGTGGCGCCGATCGGCAGACCCGTGCTCATCAGCGACACGAAGCTCTCGGGCACCGCGAAATCGAGCTTGATCGTACTCGTGTCGTCCAGCGTGGTGATCACGCTGCCGGGGCTGACGAGGCTGCCGAGGCTGACGCGGCGCAGGCCGGTGCGGCCGCCGAAAGGCGCGCGGATCACGGTGTCCGCGAGCCGCGCCTTCGCGGCCGCGACGCGGGCCTCGTTCGCCTTCAGCGTCGCCTCGATCTGGTCGACCTGCGCCTTCGAGAGCGCGGCGCTCGCCGACAGCGCGCGACTGCGCTCGGCCTGCGCGCGGCTCTCGACGAGCGCGGCCTCGGCGGCCGCGAGATCCGCGCGCACCTGCGCGGCGTCGAGCTCGACCAGCACCTGGCCGGCGGTCACGCGCTGGCCTTCGTCGAACCGGATCGCGGTGACGATGTTCGACACCTTCGCGGTGATCTCGACCGCTTCCTTCGCGCGCGCGGTGCCGAGGGCCTCGATCTCCTGGGCGAACTCCTGCGACTGCACGACCGCGGTGAGTACGGCGACGGGACCGCCAGGGCCCCCGCCCGGACCGCCGCCCGACCGCGCGCCCGGACCGCCCGACGGGGGGCCGCCCGGGGCATCGGGGCCCCCGGCACCGTCGCACGCGGCGAGCGCCAGGGAACCCGCCAGCAGCAGGCAGGCAGCGGGGGAACGGCGGCGCGGGGTGGCGGCTGTCATCTTCGGTCCGTCAGGGCGCAGCAGGCGTTGCGGAAAGCGCCGCCTCAAACATACAGCCGCATGATGACTTCGGCGACGCAGGCCGGCTTGGATTCACCGTCGATCTCGACCGTGAACTGCTCGACGATCTGCACGCCACCCTTGAACTCCTCCGCATCGACCAGCGTGCAGCGCCCGCGCACGCGAGCGCCGACCTTCACCGCGTTGACGAACCGGAGCTTGTTCAACCCGTAGTTGATCACGGTCTTGACCCCCGGGAACGGCGGCCGGTCGGCGTCGACGATGCCGCGGAGCAGCGGGTACAGCGACAGCGTGAGATACCCGTGCGCGATCGTGGTCCGCCACGGCGACTCGCGCGTCGCACGCTCCGGCTGCGTGTGGATCCACTGGTGGTCCCCGGTCGCGTCCGCGAACGCGTTCACGCGGGACTGGTCGATGGCCAGCCAGTCGCTGACGTGCAATTCCTGGCCGACGCGGGACTTCAGCTGCGCCAGCAGTTCCGGCGCGGCGCTCTCGGGTGCGGACATGGGGGAAACCTCGGTGGATTCGCGGGCGCGCGATCATAACCGAACGACTTCAGCGCCGCCCCGGTGCCCGCTCCTGCAGCCACCCTGCGACCGTGCCGGGCAGTTCCCGCGCGCGTCGCCCTACGTAGATGCCGATGTGCCCGCCGGGCACCGGCAGATCCGTGTAGTCTGCGGTGCCGACGATGCCCCGGAGCGCGAGCGACGCGGACGGCGGCACGAGGTGGTCCTCGGTCGCGTGCACGTTGAGGATCGGCATGCGCAGGCGGCGGGGATCGACGCGCCGCCCGTCGATCGACCACGTGCCGCGGACCAGCCGGTTGTCGCGGTACAGCGCGACCACGAATTCGCGGAACGCCTCGCCGGCCTGGTCGGGGCTGTCGAAGATCCAGCGCTCCATCCGCAGGAACGAGGCGAGCGCGGCGGGGTCGTCCGCGGCGTCCACGAGCGCGAGATACTTCGCAAGCGTCAGCCGGAACGGCATCAGCTGCAGGAAAGCGGCGTTCAGCCACTCGCCGGGCACGTTGCCGAAGGTCTCGACGAGCGCGTCGACGTCGAGCCCGCGCACCCACTTCGCGAGCAGGTTCTCGGGCGTGTGGAAATCGACCGGCGTGACCATCGTGACCAGGTTCGCGACGCGCGCAGGCTCGAGCGCCGCGTACGCGAGCGCGAACGTGCCACCCTGGCAGACGCCGACGAGGTTCACGGACCCGCCGTCGGGGCGCACGCGCGCCACGCACCGTTCGAGGTAGCCCGTCACGTAATCCGCGAGCGTGAGCCAGCGGTCGCCCGCGTCGGGGTAGCCCCAGTCGATCAGCCAGACGTCGAGCCCCGCCTCGAGCAGCCCGCGGATCAGCGAGCGGTCCGGCTGCAGGTCGAGCACGTACGGCCGGTTGACGAGCGCGTAGACGAGCAGCAGCGGCGGCAGTCCGGCCGGCTTCGCGATCGAGCGGTAGCGCCAGAGGACCAGCTTGCCCTCCGCGTACACGGCGTCGCGTGCGCAGGCACCGACCTCGACCGGCCCGAGGCGAGCGAGCTGCGCGCTCGCGGCCGCGAGCCGCCGCTGGAACTCGGCGGACTCGCGGAGCCACGCCTCGGCGCGGCCGTCTCCCGGCGCGGCGCTCATGCCGGCGGCCCACGGTCGCGGTCGCGCGCCGCCTGCCGCAGTTCGTGCAACGCGCGCTGCATCTCGTCGATCTCGACGCGGGTCGGCAGACCGAACGCTCGCGCGGCCTGGTCGGCCAGTGCCCGGCCGCGGCGCTGCACTTCGAGACCTGCATCGACCAGCTCCGCGAAGGCTGCCGCGTAGGCGGCGGAGTGCGCGAGTTCGCTCCAGGCCGCTTCCGCGACGTCGATCCAGCGGTCGAACAGCGCGCGGGGGCCCGCGGGCGGCGGCGACGCGGCCAGCTGCGCCGCGAAGGCCTCGGCGGCACGCCGCGCGGCCGGTGCGAGCACCGTGCCGAACGTGGCCTGGGCGCGCCCGAATCGCGCACCCGCCTCGACCCACGCCTGCCAGCGTTCCTGATGCTCGCGGAGCCAGCCGAGGGCCGGCGCCGCAGGCGGCATCGCGGGCGACGGCGGTGAGTCGACGGCGGGCCGGGGTGCGCCGGCGAAAGGCCCGGCGAACCCGAGAAAGAAGCGGCGTGCATAGTCGGCGAGGGCTTCCGTGGCGGCCGGCGCGAACGCGCACGCGGGACCCACCGCCGGATCGTTCGCGGCGGCGTGCCTCCCGTACCACTCCCACAGTTCGCGCGCACAGGCGAGGTAGCCGGCGCCCACGACGCCCAGCCACCCGTCCGCTCCGCCGGGACGAAAGTCAGCGGCCATGGCCTGCCGCCCGCCTACCGCATCGCCACAGAAAAGCACTCGACGCACGTCGGCGGAACCGGCACTGGCCCTGGAGAGCGCTTTTCATGCCCTTGAATGTACTGGATTTCCAAGCCTCATCCGGCGTCTCGCGGCAGCCCGCGGAAAATATTTTGCATTGCACAAACAGTGGGCTATACTGCACTGCAACAGGAGACGGCACGGGCCGGTTCCGCCGCAGGTTCAGACCCGACATCACGGACAGGACGTCATGAAGAAGGGCAAGGCCGGGACGCCGGTGAGCAAGAGAGAGCCGCGAGCGTCCGAGGCCGCGCCCAGCGTGGTCAAGGCCGTGAGGGCTGCAGTCGAGGCCACGGAATCCGTCGACAACCATCACGTAGAGGCTTTGAACACCATGAGCAACACCGCTGCCGAAATCAATTCCTTCGTCGAGGCCGGCAAGAAGATGGTCGCGCCGATGACGAAGATGACCGAGGTCTCCACCCGCGCGTTCGAGCGCATCGCGAAGTACCAGTACGAGGTCGCGGGCGACTACCTGCACTACGGCATCGCGCAGCTGCACGCCGCAGCGCAGGGCAAGGACATGCCGGCGCTGCTGCAGAAGCAGGCCGAGCTCGCGAACAGCTATTTCGAGAAGCAGACGCAGCGCTCGCAGGAGTTCCTGAAGATCGCGAGCGAGACGCAGGCGGACGTGATGCAGGCCATCGACCGGGCCTCGTCCGAGTTCGCGGCGCGCGCCAAGGCCGCCGCCTGAACTGACCGCTGACGAATCCGGGGAGGCGCACAGACGCCCTCCCGACCCTCCCCCCTCGGGACGGCTCTGCTTCGGCGGGCCGTCCTTTTTTTTCGTCGGGAGTCGCCTGCCGGCGCTCCCGACCCGCGAACCGCGGGACGGCCCGCGGTTCGCTTGCTGAAGGGCCGGGGTTCGGGACAGCCACGCCGCACGGGCGCGGAAGAGCGCGGCGCGTGGCGCGCGCGGAGTGTGGCGTGGCGGGGGCGTGGCGCATCGCTGCGTACGGACGCGCGGCGCGTGGCGCGCGCGGAGTACGGGGTGGAGGGGCGGGCGGGTGCTGGCTGCGCACCGCGACCCGTGGCCCGAGGCGCGTACCGAGGGCTCGGCCGGCACGCCGGAGGGGTAGCCGTCAGCGCGGTGGGCGGCGCCGGCGGTGCGTTTTTGCGGTGCAAAGCGGGGCGGACGGGAAAGGCGTAGACTTCCGCGCATGGCCAACGAACGACTGATCAAGAAGTACGCCAACCGGCGGCTCTACGATGCGTCGCAGTCGCGGCACGTGACGCTCGACGACGTCCGCGAGTTCGTCATCCAGGGCGAGAAGCTCAGGGTGGTCGAGGACAAGACGGGCGAGGACATCACCCGCCTGATCCTGCTGCAGGTGATCGCCGAACAGGAGCAGTTCGGCCAGCCGATCCTGTCGACCACCCTGCTCGAGTCGATCATCCGGTTCTACGGGAACGGGATGCAGGAGTTCATGGCGCGCTACCTCGAGAAGAGCGTCGAGACCTTCACGCGCCAGCAGGAGACCATGCAGGCGCAGATGACGAAGCTGATGGCCAACGCGCCGATGACGACGATGGCCGAGATGGCGCGTCAGAACCTCGAGATGTGGGCGCGCATGCAGGAGTCGATGGCGAGCGCCTTCAGCGCGAAGCGGCCCGCCGAGCCCCGCGCGCCGGAGCAGCCGCCCGCCGAAGCGACGCCGAAGGCGCCGACGGGGACGGATCCCTGAGCGATTCACGCGCGCTGCACTCGCGCGCGTATTCCCAGGCCAGCATTGCGCGCTTGCGCACCGGGTCCCACCGGTAGCCGCCGAGCGCGCGCGACGCGCGGAGCACGCGGTGGCACGGGATCAGCCACGCGACCGGGTTGTCGCCGACCGCACCTCCGACCGCGCGGCTGGCCCGCGGCGCGCCGATCGCCCGGGCGAGCTCACCGTAGGTGGTCGCACCGTCGGCCGCGAGCAGCGCGCGCCAGACCTGCAGCTGGAAGTTCGTGCCGCGGAGATGCAGCGTGATCGCGCGGCTCGCCGGGGCCGACGTCCGGACCGCCCCGCCACCCGCTTCGGCGCCGGTCCGGGTCCGCGGCCACAGCACGGCGGCGAGTGCCGTCGCGGCAGCGTCGTCCCGCACCACCTGCGCACGCGGCCACTCGGTCCGCAGACGGGCCAGCGCGGCGTCGTCGCCGTCGTCCAGGAACGCGAGGTGACACACGCCGCGCAGCGTGCGGGCCGCGAGGCAGCGGCCGAACGGCGAATCGGCGTAGCCGTAGCGGACCGTCACGCCCTTGCCACCCGCGCGGTACTCGCCGGGCGTCATCGCCTCGATCGAGACGAACAGGTCGTGCAGGCGGCTGGGACCCGAGCAGCCCGCGGCGTAGGCGGCGGCCAGCACGGAACCCTCGGCCTCGCGCAGCTCCAGCTTGGCGGCGTCGAGCGCGAGCCACTGCAGGTACTGCTTCGGCGTGACGCCGGCCCAGCGACGGAACAGCCGGTTGAAGTGCCACGGGCTCAGGTTGGCCGCGGCGGCCGCGGCGGCCAGGCTGGGACGTTCCCGCCAGTGGGCGTCGAGGTACGCGATCGCGTCGGCGATGCGCCGGTAGTCGCGATGGTCCAGGGCCGTGGTGTCCATGGGCCGCACGTTAGCGCGCGGGGCGCGGATCGGACACCCGGAACTTGCGGCCGTCAGCGTCCGAACCAATCCACGATCAGTTCGATACGCCGCACCCGCTGCGACGGCCGCCCCTCCCGGCTCATGCCGTGCGAGGAATCCGGGAACACCGCGAGCTCCGACGGCACGCCGCGCGCCTGCAGCGCCTGGTAGTACTGCAGCGCCTGGTCGATCGCCGTGCGGTAGTCCTCCTGATTGTGCAGCACGAGCACCGGGGTGTTCACGCGCTCGACGTGCGAGAGCGGCGAGCGCGCGAGGTAGTCCTGCGCGTCGCGCCACGGGGGCGCGCGGAACCAGCGCTGCGTCAGGTACGTGCCGATGTCCGCGGTGCCGGCGAACGAGTGCCAGTCCGTGACCGCTCGCTCGACCAGCGCCTTCCGGAACCGGTCGGTCTTCGCGATCGTCCACGCGGTGAGGAGTCCCCCGCCGCTGCCGCCGCCGATGTGCAGTCGCTGCGGGTCGACGTAGCCGCGCGCGAGCAGCGCATCGACGCCCGCCATCAGGTCGAGGTGATCGTCGCCGGGATAGCGGTACTGGATCACGTCGCCGAAGGCCTCGCCGTAGCCCGAGCTGCCGCGCGGGTTGGTGAACAGCACGACGTAGCCGGCGTTCGCGAGCACCTGGAATTCGTGGAAGAAGCCGGTGCCGTACATGGCGTGCGGCCCGCCGTGCACGTACAGGATCAGCGGGTACTGCCGCGACGGATCGAAGCCCGGCGGCTTCACGATCCAGCCCTGGATCCACTGGCGGTCCCTGCCCGCGCGTCCCGGGCCGTCGCCGCCGGGGAAGTCGACGACGTTCGGCGCGGCACCCTCGTACCAGATCTCCTCGTACGGCTGCAGCGCACCGCTCGCGACCAGCGCGGCGTTGAAGTCGGTGAGCCGGGTCCACGCGTTCTCGCGGCCGGCATCGCGCACCGCGAACGCGCGCAGCTCCGGCGGCGACGCGGGCCCCGAGTGCACGGCGACGACGCGGCCCGTGTCGGAGACGTCGAACCCGCGGATCTCGCCCATCTCGAACGCGGTCAGGCGACGATGCCGGCCGTCCAGGGTCGCCTCGACGAGGTGCCCCTGGCCGAGGTCGGCGGTCGTGAAGTAGACGGCCTGCGAGTCGGCACGCCAGACCATCCGCATGCCGTCGCCGCGCGGCGCACCCATGTCGCTGATCGTGGTGTCGCCGACCGTGCGGTCGAAGTCCACCGCGAGCCGGCGGCTCGCGCCGGTGCGCGTGTCGAGCACGTAGAGGTGCGAAACCTCGTAGCTGTTCGGCGGACTCGCCTCGTCGAAGCCGGTGTAGGCGATCCAGCGGCCGTCAGGCGAGACCACCGGGTTCGAATCCGGCCCGCGGCGGTCGGTCAGCGCGACGGGCTCGCGCGAGCCGTCGGCGGGCACCGCGTAGAGCTCCGTGTCGTCGAACACGCGGTCGGCGTCGGGCTTCCTGACCGCCGCGAAATACAGCGTGCGGCCGTCGGCCGACCACTGCGGGTCGCCGTGGTCCCAGTCGCCGGAGGTCACGCGACGCGCCGGCGCCTTCGGGCCCGCAGACACGTCGACCACCCAGAGGTGCCGGGACTTCGTCGACCGCCAGCCGGGCACGCCGTCGTTCCGGAAGATCGGCCGGGCGGTGACGAACGGCGGCTTGGCGTGCTTCGGGTTGGGCTTCGCGGGCGCAGCGGACTTCTGCTCGGGCGTGAGGGTCGTCGACGTGAACGCGATGCGCGTACCGTCCGGCGACCACGCGTAGCCGCCGACGCCGTCCTCGACCGTCGTCAGCTGCCACGGTTCGCCGCCGGCGAGATCGAACGCGTGGATCTGCGGCTTGCCGCTGCGCGTGGACACGAACGCGAGGCGCCGGCCGTCCGGCGACCAGCGCGGCAGCAGGTCCGCGGCGGGATCGGCAGTGAGCGCGCGCGGGGCGCGGCCGGGCTCGACGAGCCAGACGTCGGTCGAGTAGTCGTCGGCCTCGGCGTGCACGGTGGTGCGCACGAACGCGACGCGTTCGGCGCCGCGACCCGGCGCGATCTGCGGGTCGGCGGACCACGTCAGGCGCAGCAGCGAGTCCGCGGGCAGCTTCGAGGCCGCCGCGGGAGCACTCGTCGCGGGAGCGCCCGTCGCGGGAGCGCCCGCCGCGGGAACGCCCGTCGCGAGGCCCACCACCGCCGCGAGCAGCGCCGCGACTCGCCCTTCAAGCCGAACGCTCGCCCGCATGCCCTGCCCCTCGTGGTCCGACGGAGGCGTGCATTGTCGACGCGCCACGTCGTTTGGCAAGCCGCGGCACCGACGCCGTGACGCCGGCCGCGCGCGCGAATTGACAACGGATGCGTGCGCCTCGGACGATGCCCCGATGCAGGACTACGCGCTGCTCGGGCCGCAGTACCGGGATCCCAACCTGCGCGACTGCCTCGCGGGCCTCGGCGTGCACGGCAGGCTCGTGACGATCACCGCCGGCTGGCAGGAACGCGAGGGCGAGATCGACGAGCTGCGCTCGCACGTGGGTGCCGCGCACGAGGTCGTGGATCTCGGCCTGTACGTGCGCACGCAGCAGGTCTACGCGGACGACCCCGCGCTCGCCGGCGCCTACCGCGAGCGGCAGGAACTGCTGCAGGAACTGCAGGAGCACTACGTTCGTCGCCTGCGGGCCCTGCAGGCCGCCGAGGAGGAACTGAACGCGCTGCCCGGCGAGGGCGCGGCGCTGAGGCTCGCGCGGCGCGCGGCGCTCGGGGACATCCGGCGGCTCGACCGCCAGCACCTCGCCGCGATCGCGCGCGAGCACGCCGCGTTCACGCGCGAGTGGCATCCCGGGCGGCGCGCGAGCCTGATGCCGCACGTGACCGAGATCCGCCGCGAGATGGAGCGTGCGGCGGCCGTGCTGATCGCAGGCGGCCACGTCGCGGTGCTGCTGAACCGCCTGCGACTGTTCGGGCTCGGCTCGCTGCTGCGCGGCCGGCCCCTGGTCGCGTGGTCCGCGGGCGCAATGGCCGTCGGCGAGCGCGTCGTCCTCTTCCACGACCGCACGCCGCAGGGGATCGCCTACTCCGAGGTGCTGGACGAAGGCCTCGGCCTGGTGCGCGGCATCCAACCCCTGCCCCACGCCGAGACGCGGTTCGCGCTCGACCTGCCCGCGCGCGTACGCGCGTTCGCGCGCCGTTTCGCCCCGGCGCGCTGCCTCGCTCTCGATCACGGCACGCTGGCCCGATGGCACCGCGGTCGACTCGTCGAGGCGCGCGGGCTGCGGCGACTGACGCGTGGCGGGCGCGTGGTCGCGGAGCACGCGGCGCACGCAGCCCGGGGCGAGGCCGCATCGTGACGCTTGCGCAGCCGCTCCGCGAGCTGCTGGCGCACGGCACGCCGTCGCCCGAGGCGATCGACGGGTTCCTCGCGAGCCATGCGTTCCCGCTGCTCGACCCGCACGGCGTCACCTTCGTGTTCCGCGGCCGCGTCGACGCGGTCGTGCTGCGCATGTTCATCTCGGGCCTGCCGGCCGCGCAGCCGCTGTCGCGCGCCGGAGACACCGACCTCTGGCTGCTGCGCCTCGACCTGCCCGAGGGCTCGCGCTTCGAGTACAAGTTCGAAGTCGTGCGCGGGCACGCCTCGGAGTGGATCACCGATCCGCTGAATCCCCACAGGGCTTCCGATCCGTTCGGCGCCAACTCCGTCTGCCAGGGTTGGGGGTACCAGCCGCCGGAATGGACTCGCCACGATCCCTCGGCGCGGCCCGGCACGCTCGACGGCCTCGCCGTGGACTCCCGCCACCTCGGCCGCCGCGAACTGCGCGTCTACGTGCCCGCGCGGTTCCGCCGTTCGCGCCGCTACGCGCTGCTGGTCTGCCACGACGGCGAGGACTACCTGCGCTACGCCGGCCTGCAGACGGTGCTCGACAACCTGATCCATCGTCTCGAGATCCCGCCGCTGATCGTCGCGCTCACGAACTCGCCGGACCGCCTGAAGGAGTACGTCGGCTTCGACCCGCACGCCGACTTCGTCGCGCACGACCTGCTGCCGGCCCTCGCCGCGCGATTCCCGCTGGAGGACGAGCCCGCGAGCCGCGCGCTGATGGGCGCGAGCCTCGGCGGCGTCGCCGCGCTGCACGCGGCGTGGCGGCATCCCGGCACGTTCGGGCGGCTGCTGCTGCAGTCCGGCTCGTTCGCGTTCACCGACATCGGCGAGAACCGCCGCGGGCCGGTGTTCGAGCCGGTGGTGAAGTTCGTCAACGCGTTCCGCGCGAACCCGGCGCGGCCGACCGAACGGATCTACCAGAGCTGCGGCATCTACGAGTCGCTGATCTACGAGAACCGCTCGCTGCTGCCGCTGCTGCAGGACCAGAAGATCCAGGTGCGCTACGACGAGGCACGCGACGGCCACAACTGGCAGAACTGGCGCGACCGTCTGCAGGCCGGCCTGAACTACCTGTTCCCGGGGCCGCTCTGGATGGTGTACGAATAGCGGATGGGGACACTGCCCATCGCACGAACGAGGGGACGGACCCCGGGGGACGCATGGCCGAGATCACCCGCCGCATCGGGCTTTCGCTGGGCGCCGACGTCTGCTGGCCGCTGTGCTACGAGGCGCTGCTGAAGCGGCTCGACCTCGCGATCCCAAGGGGCGGCGATCGCCTGCGCTTCGAGGTCGAGCGCGTCACGATCGAGCCGTTCGACCTGCGCCAGCCGGTGCGCTACGACCTCGTGATCGACCGCCTCACGCACTGGTACTTCACCAGCCGCGAGTGGATCAAGAAGGCGGTCGTGATGAACGATCTCTACGTCTACAACAACCCGTGGTCGATCCAGGCCAACGAGAAGCACACCACCTACTGCGCGATGATGCGGCTCGGGCTGCACGTGCCGGACACCTGGATGGTGCCGCCGAAGTCCTACGAACAGACCGCGGACCTGAAGCCGACGCTGACGCGCTACGCGAAGCTGTTCGACCTCGGCCGGATCGGCGGCCAGCTCGGCTACCCGCTGTTCATGAAGCCCTACGACGGCGGCGGCTGGGTCGGCGTCACGAAGATCGACGACGAGGCGAAGCTCCGCCAGGCCTACGAGGACAGCGGCACGAAGCTGATGCACCTGCAGGCCGGCGTGATCCCTTACGACCGCTTCGTGCGCTGCATAGGCTTCGGGCCGCAGACGCGGGTCGTGAACTACGACCCTTCCGCGCCGCTGCACGACCGCTACCGGATGGACGTGGACTTCCTGACGCCGGCGCAGCGGGCGGAACTCGAGAACATCACGCTCACCATCAACGCGTTCTTCGGCTGGGACTTCAACTCCTGCGAGTCGCTGCTGCGCGGCGACACCTGGCACCCGATCGACTTCGCGAACGCGTGCCCGGACTCGCAGGTGCAGTCGCTGCACTTCCACTTCCCGTGGCTCGTGAAGGCGAACCTCAAGTGGTCGCTGTACTGCGCGGCGACGAAGCGCCGCGTGCGGCACACGCTCGACTGGGAGCCGTACTTCATGGCGGCCGAGCGGGAGTCGACCTACGCGGCGCGGCTCGCCGCGTACGCACGCCTCGCGCGTGCGCACTTCGAGACCGACCGCTTCGAGGAGTTCTGCGCGAAGCACCTGTCGCACCTCGACGAGGTGGCGTGGGAGTTCTTCGGGAGCCAGGAGGCTCGCGACGCGGTGCGCGCGAAAGTGTCCGCGATCTATCCGGCGCACGAGATCGAGCCGTTCACCGAGCTGTTCTGGCAGCGGATCCAGCACTGGCGCGCCACCGAGGGCGCGCGCCCGGCCTGACGCGTCGCGCGGCGATCGTGGCGGGTCGCGGGCAGTCGCGGGCGAGCGCGGCGCACCACGGGCGAGCGCGGGCGAGCGTGGCGCCGCTGGACGAGGAGACGAGGGCGTCATGGGAGGCGGCCCGATGCAGAAGCAGACCTGGACGTGGAACACTCCACGCCTTCCGGAGCCCGCACGCGTCGTGCGCTGGGGTCACTACGGCACGCCGGTCCTGCTGTTCCCGACCGCGGGTGGGGACTTCGAGGAGGTCGAGCGCTTCCACCTCGTCGGCGTGCTCGGCGAACTGATCGACGCCGGCCGCATCAAGGTCTATTCCATCGACAGCGTTGCCGGGAAGACGTGGCTGCGCGGCGAGGAGTCGCCGGAATACTGCTCGAAGGTGCAGAACCTCTACGACGCCTACGTGTACGAGGAAGTCGTGCCGCTGATCCGGCGCGACTGCAACTCCGCCGATCTGGAGGTGATCGTCACCGGCGCGTCGATCGGCGCGTTCAACGCGGTGGCGTCGATCTGCCGCCACCCGGACGCCTTCCGGCTCGCGATCGGCATGAGCGGCACGTACGACCTGTCGAAGTACCTCGGCGGCCGGATGAACCTCGACTTCTACTTCTCGTCGCCGGTGCACTGGCTGCCCGGTGCTCCGGAGGGCGCGCAGCTCGACCAGTTGCGCCGGCGGCTGGTGCTGCTGCCGACCGGCGAGGGCCGGTGGGAGGACGTCGGCGAGAGCTGGCGCATCGCGCGGCTGCTCGGTGCGAAGGGTGTGCCGAACCGCGTGGACCCGTGGGGCCCGCAGTGGGACCACGACTGGAACACCTGGCGCGCGATGCTGCCGAAGTACCTGGCCGAGCACGCCTGAACACGCACGCGGCGCCGGGCACCCCTGGACGCGCGCGTCCCGTTCAGCCCTGCCGGTGCTCCGGCACGCGCCGCCGGCGGACGGTGGACCCGTGGAGCGCGGCGGCGAGCGCCGTTTCCAGTTCCTGCGCCGAGCAGGTCTTCGAGACGCAGCGCGAGTCTTCGATCAGGTCCGCCCGCGCCAGGGTCACCGCGTCGGCGCGCATCGTCAGGAACACGATCGGCACGTCGCGCGCGCGGCGGATGGCACCCGCCGCGACGATGCCGTCGATGCCCTGGCCGAGACCCACGGCCATCACGACGAGGTCCGGCTGGTGTGCGGAATCGTGGTCGAGCGCCTCCGCGGCCGTCGGCACGTGGCAGACCTCGTAGCCCATCACCTCGATCCGGTCGCGCAACAGCGGCCCCAGCTGGCGATCGTCCTCCACCAGCAGCACCCGTGGACGGTCCATGTCTGCCTCCTCGCCCCGCCGCGGCGACGTTACGCAGTAAGTTACACCCGTGGCCGGGGCATTGCGACCGGGACGGGAGCGCTGCGCCCGCGGGTCGGTCAGTCGAGGCCCGCCTCCCGGCGCGCGCGCCACTCCCGGGAGTCCCGCACGATGTGTACGGATTCCGTACCAGGATCGAACACCAGGTGGGCCTCGCCGCGCGCGAGCTGGTCGAGGACGTGCCCGACCTTCGCCTCCAGGGTGTACTCGCGTTCGCCGTAGTCCGTACCCTCGCGCAGGACGAACGACTCGACGACGCGGCGGAGCGTCTCGGGGTCGAGGGCGTCGTGCGGGACCACCACCGGCTCCGGGCGATCGGCGTCCGTCACTCCCGCCTCCCCGGCCCGCGACCGGAGGCGAGCGCTTCGCGCCAGCGCAGCAGCAGACCCGCGGCGAAGTCGGCGAACACGCGCACGCGGGCGGTGCGGCGCACCGATTCGGGCGAGATCACCGAGGCCGGCGGGCCCGCCGCGGACCACTCGTCGAGCACGGTCTCCAGCCGACCGCGCTCGACGACGTTGCCGAGCATATCGAGATCCGGGTAGCGCGCCAGGAAGCCGGGCAGCGCCGGCACCAGCAGCAGCCGCCCGAACGCGGTCGGCACGTCGATGCGCAGGCGGCCCCGGGGGCGGGCCTGCGCGCCGCGCACGGCCTCGGCCGCCGCCTCGACCTCGCCGAGGATGCGCTCGACCCGCTGCAGGTCGTCCGCGCCCTCGGGCGTCGGCGCCACGCGCCGCGTGGTGCGCGCGAGCAGCCGTGCGCCGAGGTGTTTCTCCAGCGTCGCACGCAGTCGCTCACGGCGGCGCGCGACAGGCCGAGGTCGTCGGCCGCCCGCGTGAACGAACCGAGGCGGGCCACCCGACCGTAGACCCGCATCGCCTGCAGATGGTTCATTGTTCGGCTCCGGCGAACAGTCCGCTCGATGGTAGCCGGATCCTCCGAACCGAGTGCGGATGTACTTCCTGCGCGTCGGCGCGATGCGGCGCCACCGCGTGCACCCGGAGCGCCCGAAGCGGGTCGCCGGAGCGCTGCCGCCCGAGATCCTCGGCTCCGGCGACAACTTCCGGCACCTGTGCGAACTGCCGGTGCTGTCCTAGGCGGCCGCCTTCGCAGCGGACGGCATCGCGGCGGCGATCCCGGCGCTTGCCGCGGGCGAGTGGCAAGATCGGCGCATGACTCGACCGAGAGTGGCAACGGCGGCGTCGAGCAGTGGACCCGGCGCGCGCGTAGTCCGCGGGATCGCGAGGCGGCCGCCGCACGCCGTGCTGCTGCTCGCACTCGGCCTCGTCGCGGTCGCCGGGACGGCGCTCGCCACTCCGAAGATCCACGCTTGTCCGCAACCGGATGGCACGACGCGCTTCCAGGACCGCCCCTGCAATGCGCCCGACTTCGCCGCGCCGCCGCCGCAGTCTCGGGGCGCCGAGGCGTCGTCCGGCCGAAGCGCAACCCCGCCGCGCGCGGCCACCGAGGCTCGCGGAAACGCCGACGATCCCACGGTCGCCGGGCCGGGACGCGCCGGTGCGGCCGCGACGATGCGCGAGGCTGCAGAGTTCGACGACTGGACCTACGCCCCGACGACGCGCGCGCAGTACGTTGCACTGAACGCCGAACGCTGCCGCCAGGGACACCGGCGCGCCTGCGCCGCGGTCACCTGCGAACGCAGCGGCGATCTCGCGTCGCGCGACTGCCAGGCGGCGGTCGGGTTCCACTCGGGCCGGGGCTGGCAGGCGCGCCCGCGCGGCGACGTGTTCGAAACGGGGCGCGAGGCGGACGACTACGTGCTCCGCTGCGCGACCGGCCGCACCCGGCGCTTCAGCCTGCTGCGCGACGGCGCCACGGCGGGTCGGTCGACGACGGTCGAGCCGGGCGGAGCGGCGAGTGCGGCGGGCGCCCGCGACTCGACAGGCACAGCCGGCGCCGCGGGCGCCGGAGACGTCGCGCCACGCGTCACGCTCGCGGCGCTGCCGGCGTTTGCGAGCGGCGCCTGCGCGGCCGGTTCCGAGCGGTAGATCGCGCCACCGACGCAGGGCGGGCCTCGTCAGCCGGCGTACAGCCGCAACCGCGTCCCCACCTCGTCCGCCATCGCAAGCGTCGTCGCGATTTCCGGGTGCCGCAGCATCAGGAAGCCGTCGCTGACCAGCGTCTGCTTCCAGTTGCGGCGCATCGCCCCCACCGGCAGCAGCGCGTTCCAGACGACCGCGCCGCCGTAGCGGTGCAGCAGTTCCTGGAGTCCCTCCACCGCGTGGATGCGGCCCTGGCCCTGCGCGCGCTTGTAGACGGTCGCGACGTTGTACTTCCGCTGGATCACCGCGCCGAACTCGCCGCGCACCACCGCCCGCGCCCATTCGCGGTACACGTCGAAGTCGCAGGCATAGTTCATCTGGTCGACCTGGTGCGCGCCGGGCGCACGTGCGCCGATCTCGCCGAACACCACCTCGCCGTCGCGCTTGCGGTACCACTCCATGTGGGTGAAGCCGCTCTCGAAACCGAGCGCGCGGATCACATCGAAGCCCATGCGGACGCCGTCGGCGAGCTCGGGCCGGTCCGGCTCGCGCAGCGCGATGACCTGCGGGCTGATCCACTCGCTGGTGCGCGCGATCAGCGGACGCGGCCGGTACCACGCGACGTTGTAGTAGCGGATCTCGCCGCGAACGGTCACGGTGTCGAAGGTGTACTCGTCGCCGTCGACGAACTCCTCGACGCTGACCTCGGGCACGTGGCGCAGCCGCGGCAGTACGTCGCGCAGGTCGTCCGGCCCGTCGCAACGGTAGGTGTCGGCGGACCCCGCGCCGGCGATCGGCTTCAGGATCACCGGGAAGCCGATGCGCTCCGCGGCAGACCAGCACTGCGCGATCGTGGTCGCCGACTCGTGCCGCGGCGTGCGGATGCCGGCGGCGTCGAGCTTCCGCTTCATCGTCTCCTTGTCGCGGAACGGGATGGTCTGCTCGACGGTGAGCCCGGGGCTGCCGAGCGCCTCGCGCAGCCGCGCGGCCAGCAGCATCAGCGGCTCCCAGTTCGACTCGACCCGATCGATCGACCGGCCGCCGAGCGCAGCGCGCACCTCGGCTACCGCGCCCGCCTCGTCGAACAGGGAGCGCACCTGCACGTAGGCGGCGAGATGGCGCCGCGCCCTGTCGGGAAGCGCACCGGCGGGCTGGTCGCCGACGCCGATCACGGTCGCCCCCACTTCGGCGAGGCCGCGCGTGAACTCCGGCATCTCGGCGGGGTACCCCGGCGACAGCATCAGGACGTTCATGGCCTGCCCTCGTTCCTTCGCGGAGCCCGATGGTAGCCGAGCGCCGTGCATCCGGCCGGGTCGCGCGGGATCCCTGCGTCACCGGGACGCCACGGGCCCGCGGCTATACTCCGCGGCATGGCGCACCGCATCTGCTTCGTCACCGCAGAGTACGCCCCGCTCGCGAAGACCGGCGGTCTCGCCGACGTCTCGACGGCGCTCACGCGCTACCTGCACCGTGCGGGGCACGACGTGCGCGTGTTCATGCCCTGCTACCGGCGCATCGCCGAGCGCGGCCTGCCGCTGTCCCCGGTGGCGGGCCTGCGCAACCTGGCTCTGACCATCGGCGGACGCGAGTACCGCTACTCCCTCCTGGCAGGGCCGATCCCGGGCTCGGGCTCGAGCCTCCCGGTGCACTTCGTGGACTGCCCGGCGCTGTACGACCGGCCGGGAATCTACTCCGAGGCGGACGACGAGCACGTCCGGTTCCTGCTGCTGACGCGCGCCGCGCTCGAGTGCTGCCAGCGCCTCGGCTTCGCGCCGGAGATCCTGCACTGCAACGACTGGCACACGGCGTTCGGGCCGCTGTACCTGCGTTCGCTGTACGCGTGGGACCGCCTGTTCGCCGGTACGAAATCCGTACTGACGATCCACAACGTCGGCTACCAGGGGCTGTTCCCGGCGGAGCGCGCCGGCGACGTCGGCCTCGGCGACGCGGCGTGGCTGCTCCACCAGGACGACCTGCGGACCGGCTTCGTCAACCCGATGAAGCACGGCGTGCTGTACGCGGACCTGGTCACGACGGTGAGCCCGGGCTACGCGCGCGAGATCCGCACGCCGGAGTACGGCGTCGGGCTCGATCCGTACCTGCGCGAGCGCGGGGATCGCGTCGTCGGCATCCTGAACGGCGTCGACTACGACGACTGGAATCCCGAGACGGACCGCCTGCTCCCGGTCAACTACTCGCGCCGCAGGCTGTCGCCGAAGGCCGATCTCAAGAAGGAGTTCCTGAAGCGGCTTCACCTGCCGGCGAAGAAGACCACGATGCTGGTCGGGATGGTGACGCGCCTCGTCGCGCAGAAGGGCATCGACCTGCTCCCCGAGTCGCTGCCCGCCGTGCTGCGCGAACGCGACCTGCGCCTCGCGGTGCTCGGCAACGGCGAGCCGCGCTACGAGCAGTTCTTCCGCGAACTGCAGCGCGCGTTCCCGAACCAGGTGGTGTTCCACCAGGGCTACAGCGAGGAGCTCTCGCACTGGATCGAGGCCGCGAGCGACGCGTTCCTTATGCCGTCGCTGTACGAGCCGTGCGGCCTGAACCAGATGTACAGCCTGAAGTACGGCACGGTGCCGATCGTGCGACGCACGGGCGGGCTGGCGGACTCGGTGCAGCAGTGGGATCCCGCCACGCTCACGGGCACCGGCATCCTGTTCGACCATTACGACGCGCCGGCGGTGCGGTGGGCGCTTAACCTCGCGCTCGACCTCTACGCGGACCGCACCGCCTGGAGGCGGCTGATGCAGAACGGCATGGCACGGGACTTCTCGTGGGACCGGCAGGGCGCGCTGTACGTGGAGCAGTACCGCCGCCTCCTGTAGAAGAGGGGTCTTGCCCCGTCTTCCGCCAGGTGGACGCATGAACGTCATCTTCGTCGAACCCGCGTTTCCGCATAACCAGCGCGAATTCGTCCGCGGGCTCTGCGCCGTCGGCGCGCGCGTGATCGGCATCGGCGAGCGGCCGGTCTCGCATCTCGACGGCGAACTCAAGCAGTGGCTCGCCGACTACGAGCAGGTCGGCTCGGTGGTCGACGAGGCGGCCATGCTCGCGGCGGTGAAGCGCGTGCAGAAGCGCGTCTGGGTGGATCGCCTGGAGGCGACCGTCGAGGCGCACGTGATGACGAGCGCGAAGGTGCGCGAGGCCTGCGGGATCCCGGGGACGAGCGTGCGCACGGCGTGGCTGTGCCGCGACAAGCCCGCGATGAAGGCGGCGCTGCGCGAGGCCGGCGTGCCGTGCGCGCAGTCGATCGGCGTCGATTCGCTGCAGTCCGCGCACGAGTTCGCCGCGTCGGTCGGCTACCCGCTCGTCGTGAAGCCGCGCTCCGGTGCGGGCGCGTCCGGCACGACCCGCGTCGACACCGACGCCGAACTCGCGCAGGCGCTCCGCGCGGCGCACGTGGACCGCGGCGCCTCGGTGGCGCTCGAGGAGTTCGTCGAGGGCCACGAAGGCTTCATCGACACGATCGCGATCCAGGGCCGCGTCGCGCACGAGTTCGTCTCGCACTACTACCCGGGCGTGCTGGTCGCGATGCGCGAGCGCTGGATCAGCCCGCAGATCGCCGCCACGAACCGCCTCGACGCGCCGGGCTATGCCGAGGTCAGGGCGATGACGCGCAGGGTCATCGAGGTCCTCGGCATCGGCACGAGCGCCACGCACATGGAGTGGTTCTTCGGCCCGAAGGGGCTCAAGTTCTCCGAGATCGGCTGCCGGCCGCCGGGCGTGGGGCAGTGGGACGTCTACGCCGCGGCCAACGAGTTCGACATCTTCCGCGAGTGGGGCATGGCGATTGCGCACGGCCGCACGCTCGCCACCCCGTCGCGGCGCTACGCCTGCGGGATGATCGCGCTCCGGCCCGACCGCGACGGCCGCATCACGGGCTACGAGGGCGCCGACCGCGTCTGGGCGAAGTTCGGCGAGTGGATCGTCGCGGCCCATCTGCCGCCGCCGGGCACGCCGACTCAGCCGATCGAGGCCGGCTACATGGCGAACGCGTGGATCCGCATCCGGCACCCGGATTACGACCACCTCCGCTGGATGATGGACACGATCGGCGCGACGCTGCGCGTGCGGGCGCAGTGACGGGGCGCTGCCGTTGAGCGCCACCGCCGACGAGGTCCGCGCGCCGATCGAAGGGGCGACCGGGCTCGTCGTCGCGAACCTCGTCACGCTCGGCTTCGCGCTGTGGTTCGACTGGCCCATCGCGACGCTGATGTGGCCTTACCTCCTCCAGAGCCTCGTGATCGGCGGCTTCGCGATCCTGCGGATGCTGACGGCGCCGCGGATCTGCACGAAGGGCATGACCTCGAACGGCCGGCCGGTGCCCGCCACCCGGGCGGGGCGCGTGTCCACGGCGGCCTTCTTCGCCGTGCACTACGGCTTCTTCCATTTCGGCTACGCACTGTTCGTCGCGCACGACGGCGGCTGGCCGACCGGCACCGATCTCTGGGCAACCCTCGCGCTCGTACTCGTGTTCGCGTGGGGGCACGCGAACTCGTATCGCGGCAACCGCAGGGTGGAAGACGAGGTGCCCGTGAACCTCGGCACGGTGATGGCCCTGCCCTACCTGCGCATCATCCCGATGCACCTGACGATCGTCTTCGGCGGCGTGCTCGCGGGCGGCAGCACGAGCGCCTTCGCGCTGACGCTGTTCGTGCTGCTGAAGACCGGCGCGGACCTCGGGATGCACTACGCCGAGCACCGGGTGCTGCGGCGTGGGTGAAACGGGGACGTGCCCCGCTTCGTGGCTGCGCACGAAACGGGGCAGGTCCCCGTCTTCTCACTTCATCGAGAGCCGGCCCTTCTCGACGAACGGGATGCTGCGCACCAGCCCGAGGTCGGTGTTCACCCTGCCCTCCAGCCGGTACTCGATAGATTCGGGATTGCGCTCGAGCTGCGGCAGGATGCGGAGCAGGCTGCCCGCGAGGTTCGTGGTCACGATCATGTCGAACTCGGCTTCCCCGAGCGCGGGCACCGTGAACGCCTTCGCCGTCATGCCGCGTCCGAAGTCCTGGCCCGCGACCTGCATCGTGTAGCTGAGCCCGCGGATCGGAAGGTCCCGGTCGTTCGGATTCCGGACGCGCATCCGCACGCTGAAGCGCTGCTCCAGCAGCTGCGCGTCGAGCACCTCGACGCCGATCACGCTGAGCTGCGGCGTCTCGAGCTTCGGCACGAGGCCGGCGCAGCCGGCCGCGCCGAGCGCCGCTACCGCGAACAGGGCCGGAACGAGGCGGTGACGGGGGTTCATGCGGACCTCCTGGCGACGGACGCGATTGTGCCACCGACGACCTGAAGGCGCCGTGAACCTCCGCCCGCGGCGGGCGGGACCGCCCCGCCCCGTTCAGTCGCAGCGACCGTAGGTCGCGTTCCGGCGACGGCAGCGTTCCGCGAGGTCGGGCGGCACGTCGGACCACTCGAAACCCCACGCCCAGTTCGACTCCGTCGTCCCCGGCAGATTCATCCGCGCCGTCGAGCCGAGCCCCAGCAGGTCCTGCAGCGGCACGACCGACAGTCGCGCGACCGAAGCGGTCACCACGCGCACCATCTGGGCGACCACCTGCGCGTCCGCGCAGTCGAGGTACTCGCGCACGCGGTGCTTCTCGTCGTCGCGCAGGCTCGCGAACCAGCCGGCGGTGGTGTCGTTGTCGTGCGTGCCGGTGTAGCCGACCGCGTTCGCGGTCCACTCGTGCAGGGCGTGCACGTTGCCGGCAGTGCCGTCGAAGCCGAACTGGAGCACGCGCATGCCGGGCAGCGCGAAGCCGTCGCGCAGGCGCTCGACTTCGGGCGTGATCACGCCGAGATCCTCGGCGACGACCGCGAGGGCGGCGAAGGCCTCGCGCGCACGGGACAGCAGCGCCTCGCCGTGCGCGACGACCCAGCGCCCCGTCTTCGCGGTCGCGGCGCCCGCCGGCACCGACCAGTAGGCCTCGAGGCCGCGGAAGTGGTCGATGCGCAGCAGGTCGTAGAGCGCGAACTGCGCGCGCAGCCGGCCGAGCCACCAGGCGAAGCCGGTACGCTCGTGCTCCTCCCAGCGGTACAGCGGGTTGCCCCACAGCTGGCCGTCGGCCGAGAAGAAGTCGGGCGGCACGCCGGCGACGGCCGTGGGCAGGCCCGCGGCGTCCAGCTGGAAGAGCGCGCGGTTCGCCCACACCTCGACGCTGTCCGGCGCGACGTAGATCGGGATGTCGCCGAACAGCTTCACGCCCTGCGCGTTCGCGTGGGCGCGGAGCTCGCGCCACTGCGAGTGGAAGAAGAACTGGCCGGCCTGCACGCACTCGATCTCCGCGGCCAGCGTGCGGCGCGCGCCCGCGAGCGCGGATGCGTCGCGGTCGCGAGCCGACACGGACCACTCCCACCACGGCCGGCCGGACTCGCGCGCCTGGATCGCGGTGAACAGCGCGTAGTCGCCGAGCCAGTCGCGCTCGGCGGCGACGAACGCGTCGTAGGCCTCGCGCGCCGCGCCCCGCGACGCGAGCAGCGCGGCCGCCGCCTGCGCGACGCACCCGGCGTGCGGCACGTGCGCGCGCTCGCGGGCCGACGGCAGCAGGCCGGCGCGCTCCAGGGCGGCGAGGTCGAGCAGGCCCGGGTTGCCCGCGTGGTTCGAGCGCGCGAAGTACGGTGAACGATCCGGCCCGACCGGCCCGAGCGGCAGCAGCTGCCAGACCGAGAAGCCGCCGGCGACCAGCCAGTCGACGAAGTGACGCGCCACGTCGCCCAGCGCACCGTCGCGCGCGGCGCCGGGCAGCGACGTGGGATGCAGCAGAACCCCGGCGCGACGCCGGCCCAGCACCGGCTCGGCCGTGGGCCCCCGTTGCGGACTCAAGCGGGAGATCCTCGTGACGCGTTCAGATCGCGCGTCGCATCGTACCAACCTGCTCGGCGTCGTCGCCGGCCCGCGACGCTTCCAGCCCGCCCGCGAAGGCCCGGCCGAGGTAGTCCGGCGGCGGCTCCTCGAGCAGGCGATACAGGTTCGCCAGGTGCCGTCGGTACAGCGCGTCGAAGCTCGCGACCGTGCCCGACGGGTTGTAGTCGCCGAACCACCACGGCCAGTCGGACCCTTCGCAGACCGCGAGCTGGATCTCGGCGCGGGCCTGGGCACCGTCGTCGAGCCCGCCCTCGACCATGACCTGGTCGTACGTGCGCTTCGCGTCGCAGAGCATCTCCCAGGCGCGGTTCTTCGCGGGGCAGCCGACCCACGTCGAGAGCGTGCCGTGCACCCAGCTGCCCGCGCGCAGCGCAGGCAGTTCCGCCTCCGCACCGCCCTCGGCGAGCGCCTGCGAGAAGGTCGCGAGCCGCAGCCGCGGGTGGTCCGCGAGCGCGCGGTACACGTTGTTCAGGAAGTACCAGCCATTGTAGGGGTAGTGCTCCCACGCGTTCTCGCCGTCGAGCACGATCGCGACGGTGCGCGAGGGATCGTCGCCGTAGAGATCCGCGAGGTGCTCGAGCCGGTGCACGAAATCGCGCGCCGCGTCGTCGCCGTGCCACTTCGAATAGACGAAGCCGATGCGGTCCGAGATCTCCTCGTGGCGGAAGAACGTGACCGCGCGGGAGCCCGCGACGCGCCACGGGCGGTTCAGGGTCGACGGCCCGGGCACGGCGCCGGCCCGCTCGAGGCTGCCGCGCAGCACGCCCTCGCCGGTGGCGAGCCAGTCGAAGCCGAAGGAGTCGAGCAACTGCACGGTCCGCGTGCTGACGGCGCCCTCCGCCGGCCAGCAGCCCCGCGGCCGCACGCCGAACGCGCGGGCGAAGTCCTGGATCGCGCGCGCGACGTGCCAGCGCGCGCGGCTCTCGCCGCCCGGGTAATCCGCGTCCGCGGGCAGCGGCACCCCGGGCAGCGCCTCGCGCGCGGACTCGAAGTCGAGCAGCAGCGGGACTATCGGGTGGCCCCACGGCGTCACGGAGAGCTCGACCTGGCCGGAGCCCATCAGTCGACGGTAACGGGGCACGAGCCCGGCGAGCGCGTCGCCGACGATCTCGACCAGCAGGCGCCGGTCGCCGACGCCGTAGCCGCGCGCTTTCGCGATCAGCTCCTGCGCGCGCGCGTCGCCGCGGCGAATGCTCTCGCCGAGCCACGCGAGGTGGTACCAGGTGACCAGGTCGTCGAGGAACGAGCGCGGGTCGGCCGAGGCCGCGAACGCGCGCAGGCCGGCGACGAGGCGCGCGTGGGCGGCATCGGCGTCGGCGTTGCCGCCGCCCGCTCCGCCGCCGCCGCCCTCGATCGCGTCCTCGTCCGGATGGATCAGGCCGCCGCTGAACACCGGCGGCGACCCGGCGGGGTCGAGCCCCCACTCGCGCAGCAGATGCTCCGCGCGCTCGACCAGCTCGCGGAACGGTGCGAACCGGTGGACGAGGTGATCGCGGTTCGCGCGCAGGCAGGCCTGCATCAGCTCCGGCCACTCCGCCGGCGACGCGGGCGCGCCGTCGGCGAGCGCCGCGAGCAGGCGATCCGGGATGCGCTGCCCGGTACGCAGCCACGCGCCGATCGCGGCGCTGTAGTCGTCGAGCTGCTCGAGCAGGGTCGGCGTGAAGTTGACGACCGCGCACGCGCCCGGCACCGCCTCGAGGTGCTGGGCCATGTCGACGTAGTCCTTGATGCCGTGCAGGTAGGTCCACGGCTGCACGAACTCGCCCGTGACGAGGTCCCGGTAGTGCGGCTGGTGCATGTGCCAGCACAGCACCACGCGCAGGCGGCGGTCCGCGGCGCCGTTCACCGGCCGGCGCTCAACCGAGACCGCGGAGCATGTCGGGCGTGACCAGCACGACGCCCTTCTCGGTCACCTCGAAGCGCTTCGCGTCGAGCGCGAGGTCCACGCCGATGTGCAGGCCGTCCGGGACGTCGCAGCCCTCGTCGACGATCGCGCGCTGGATGATGCAGTTGCGGCCGACGTGGACGTTCGGCAGCAGCACGCTGGCGTGCACGTGGGTGCGCTCCTCGAGCCGCACGTCGGAGAACAGCAGGCTCTCGCGCACGTGCGCGCCCGAGACGATCGAGCCGCCGGACACCATCGAGTTGATCGCGCAGCCGCGGCGGCCTTCGTCGTCGAGCACGAACTTCGCGGGCGGCCGCTGCAGCTGGTAGGTCCAGATCGGCCACTCCTCGTCGTAGATGTTGAGCTCGGGGTTCACGTACACGAGCTCCATGTTGGCCTCGTAGTACGCGTCGAGCGTGCCGACGTCGCGCCAGTAGGCCTGGGCACGCGTGCGCACGTCCTGGAACGCGTAGGCGAACACCTGCAGGCGCTCGAGCGCGCCGGGGATGATGTCCCTGCCGAAGTCGTGCGCGCTGTCCTCGCGAGCCGCGTCCTCGACCAGCAGCTTCTCCAGCAGCCGCGCGTTGAAGACGTAGATGCCCATCGAGGCCAGCGCCATGTCCGGGCGGCCGGGCATCGGCTCCGGGTGCCTCGGCTTCTCGGAGAACTTGACGACGCGGTTCCACTCGGTGACCGACAGCACGCCGAACTCGGTGGCGCGCTCGACCGGCACCTCGACGACGCCGACCGTGATGTCGGCGTTCTTCTCGACGTGATACGCGATCATCGGGCCGTAGTCCATCTTGTAGATGTGGTCGCCCGCGAGCACGAGCACGTGCTTGGGACGATGGGCCCGGATGTACTCGAGGTTCTGGTAGACGGCGTCCGCGGTGCCGCGGTACCACTCCTTGCCGATCTGCTGCTGCGCCGGCACCACGTCGACGAACTCGCCGAACTCGCCGCGCAGGTAGTTCCAGCCGCGCTGCACGTGCTGGATCAGCGACTGCGCCTTGTACTGCGTCAGCACGCAGACCTGGCGGATGCCGCTGTTCACGCAGTTCGACAGCACGAAGTCGACGATCCGGAACTTGCCGCCGAACGGGGTGGCGGGCTTCGCGCGGTGCGTGGTGAGCTGCTTGAGTCGCTCGCCGCGACCGCCGGCCATGACCACCGCGAGCGTGCCGCTCGTGAGGCGCGAGACGTAGCGGCCGGAACTGGCGCGGGGGACGCGGCTCATGCGGGGTGGCTCTCCGGTCCGCGGCTCGGCGACGTGTTCACGGGTGGGCACGGCTCATGCGGGGCGGGGGGCGACGCGGGCTATGTTACCGGGGGACCGGGGTGCTGCAACCGGGGCGGGCGCTCCCCCGCCGATGCGCCCGTTGTGGCGACGGCGCGAAACGGGGTCGGCCCCGCTTGCGCCGAAACAGGGGGCCGACCCCGTTTCGCGGTCACAGCCAGCGCATCAGCCCCAGCTCGTACGGATGCGAGAGCAGCGCGTGGCGCGGCACCGCACGCACCTCGGCCGAGAGCTGGCCGCACCATGGAGGCGTGCACTCGATCGCATAGACGTGCGCACCGTCCGGCTCGACCACGCCGGTCGGCACGAACACCTCGATCGCGACCTCGTGGCCGTCGCGGATCCGCACGCGCTCCTCCTCGTAGCCGAACGAGCAGAGCGCCGGGCTCTCGTACGGTCCGTCGGGCAGCGTGCGCGTCAGCAGCAGCTCGACTCGCGCGTCCGCCGGCGCGAGGCCGTTCAGGTGCACCGCGACCCGCATGTTCACCTTGTCGCCGAAGGCGACCCGCTCGGGCCGCTCGGAAGCCATGCGCAGGCGCACGCCCGGCCATGCGTGGCCGACGTGCTCGCGCCAGGCGGCGAGCTCGCGGGCACCCGCGCAGCCGTCCGCGGCCAGTCGCCGGCCGTGCGCGGCCGCGGGCCGGTACAGGCCGGTCACGTAGTTCGAGACCATGCGGCGCGTGTTGAAGGCGGGGATGACCGTCGCCATCGAGCGCTTGGCGCGGGCCACCCACCGCAGCGGCAGGCCGCGTTCGTCGCGCTCGTAGTACGACGGCACCACCTGGTCCTGCAGGATCTCGTACAGCGAGCGGGCGTCCTCGTCGTCGCGCCGGTTCGGGTCCTCGAGCGTCGAGTTCGGGATCGCCCAGCCGTTCTGGCCGTCGTAGCCTTCGGCCCACCAGCCGTCGAGCACGGACAGGTTGATCGTGCCGTTGATGCCCGCCTTCATGCCGCTCGTACCCGAGGCCTCGAGCGGGTAGACCGGGTTGTTCAGCCACACGTCGACGCCCGCGACCATCGAGCGCGCGAGGCCCATGTCGTAGTCCTCGATGAACAGCACGCGCCCGAGGAACTCCGGACGGTTCGCCATCTCGTGGACCTCGCGGATCAGGCGGCGGCCCGGCTCGTCGGCCGGGTGCGCCTTGCCGGCGAACACGAACACCACCGGGCGGTCCGGGTCGCCGACGATCGAGTCGAGCCACCGCGGGTCGCGGAACAGCAGCGTGGCGCGCTTGTAGGTCGCGAAGCGGCGCGCGAAGCCGATCGTCAGCACGCGCGGGTTCTCGGGGTCGAGGAAGCGCGCCTGCCGCTGGAAGTGCGCTTCGCTCACGTTGTTGCGCGTGCACTGGCGCTTCAGCCGCTCGCGCACCAGCCGCAGCATGCTGGACTTGATGGCCTGCCGCGTCTCCCAGAACAGCGTGTCGGGCAGGTCGTAGACGCGCGACCAGTACGTCGCGTCCGCGAGCTGCGTGCGCCACTCGTCGCCGTACTGCACGTCGAACAGGTCCTTCCAGCGCTGGAACAGGAAGGTCGGCACGTGCACGCCGTTGGTCACGTAGCCGATCGGGTTGTCCTCGGGCGGCACCTCCGGCCACGCCTGCGCGCAGATCGCGGACGACACCCCGCCGTGGATCCGGCTGACGCCGTTCTGCCGGCGCGACAGGCCGAGCGCGAGCGACGTCAGGTTGAAGCGCGCGTGCTCGTGGATGCGGCCGAGCGCGAGGAACGCCTCGGGCGCGAGGCCGAGCGCCCCCGCGTACTCGCCGAGGTAGCGCAGCACGAGTTCGCCGTGGAATGCGTCGTGGCCCGCCGCGACCGGCGTATGGGTCGTGAACACGCTCTGCGCGGCGACCGCCTCGCGCGCGGCGGCGAACGGCACGCCCGCCGCGACGAGTTCGCGCATCAGTTCGAGCCCGAGGAAGGCCGCGTGGCCTTCGTTCATGTGCCAGACGGTCGGGTGCAGGCCGAGCGCGCGCAGCGCCTTCACGCCGCCGATGCCGAGCACGATCTCCTGGCGGATCCGCGTCTCCTCGTCGCCGCCGTAGAGCTTGTGCGTGATCTCGCGCTCCCGCTCGTCGTTCTCGGGCACGTTGGTGTCGAGCAGCACGACGTCGATGCGGCCGGCGCGGGCGCGCCAGACCTGCGCGTGCACGTCGCGCGCCGCGAGGCGCACGACGATCCGCACCGGGTGGCCGTGCGCGTCGACCGCCTGCTGCACGGGCAGGTCCTGCGAGCCGAAGTCGCGGTACTGCGGCAGCTGGTTGCCGGCGGTGTCGACGGTCTGCGTGAAGTAGCCCTGCCGGTAGAGGAGCCCCACCGCGACGAACTCGAGGCCGAGGTCGCTCGCGGTCTTGCAGTGGTCGCCGGCCAGGATGCCGAGACCGCCCGAGTAGATCGGGAAGCTCTCGTGGAACCCGTACTCGGCGCAGAAGTAGGCGATCAGGTCGCCGGGCTCGAGGTGCGCGGCCGTCGCGGGCCGCGGCTCGGAGCGGTAAGCGTCGAAGCTGCGCAGCACCTTGCGGTACTGCTCGAGGAACGCGGGATCCTCCGCGGCCCTGTCGAGCGTCCACTGGTCCACGCAGCGGAGGAACAGGCGCGGATTGCCGCTGACGCTCTTCCAGAGTTCGGCATCGAGGGATTCGAACAGCTTGCGCGTGGGGCGGTGCCAGCTGAAGCGCAGGTTGGCGGCGAGTTCCTCCAGGCGCGCCAGCGGCGCCGGCAGGCTCGGGTTGACCTCGAGGACGAACTTCTGTCGGGACATGGGCAGAGGGATCCGGCGAACCGCAAGCGCGCAAGTCTACAGACGCACCCCCGGACCCGCCTTAACGCGCCGTCACGCAGCCGTATGCGGTGCGTTTCGGCACTTTTCGCCGCTCGCTGCGGCTTGCGACGAACCGCCCGCCGATCGCGACCAGCCGCTAGTGCGAAGTGTTGACTAGTATTTGGTTAATACTATGATGTGCTTCACGTATGCAGCCCCACGATGGCATCGACGGCTTCGAGACCCCGGCACCGGCCGAGTCGGCGGACCTGGAGGCCCTGGTCCGCAAGTTCCAGAAGGAACTGAACTCCGGGCTGATCGCGCTCGTGCTGCTCGCGGTGCTCGACCGCGCCGGCGACGAGCTCTACGGCTACCAGATCGCGAAGCAGCTCCAGGGGGCCGCCGACGGCGAAGGCGCGCCGGTCAAGCAGGGAGCGCTCTACCCCGTGCTGCGCACGCTCTCCGCGCAGGGGCTGCTGACCAGCCGCGTGGTGCCGTCGGTGGCGGGGCCACCGCGACGCTACTACCGCATCACCGAGCTCGGCCGCGCCACGCTCGCCCGCTGGCTCGGCATCTGGCGCCGCACGCGCGGCTTCGTCGAGCAGACGACCGAGGGCGTCGCGCCCATCGATCCGAGGACCGAGAAATGATCCGCCCCGCCCCCCGTTCCATCGACCAGTACCTCGAGCAGCTGCGCGAGGCGCTGCGCGGCGAGGATCCGGCGCTGGTGCAGGACGCGCTCTACGACGCCGAGGAATACCTGCGCGCCGAACTCGCTACCCACGCCGGCAGGAGCGAGGCGGACGTGCTCGAGCTGATCGCGAGCACCTACGGCGCGCCGGACGAGGTGGCCGACGCGTACCGCACCACCGAAGCCACGGTCCGCGCGGCGCTCGCGCCGCCGGCGCCGCCGACCCGGCGCACGCCGTTCGGCCGCTTCTTCGGCGTCTACGCGGACAGCCGCGCGTGGACCGCGCTGTTCTACATGGTGCTGGCGCTGGTCACCGGCATCTTCTACTTCACGGTGACGGTCACGGGCCTGTCGATGTCGGCCGGGCTCGCGATCCTGATCGTCGGCGTGCCGTTCTTCCTGATGTTCGTCGGCTTCACGCGCCTGCTGTCGCTGGTCGAAGGGCGGCTCGTCGAGGCGCTGCTCGGCGTGCGCATGCCGCGCCGGCCGGTGCGCCGCACGGCGGACGCGGGGGTGCTGGAGCGCATCAAGGAGATGCTGGTCGACCGCCGCACGTGGACCACGATGCTGTACCTGCTGCTGATGCTGCCGCTCGGCGTCGCCTACTTCGTGGGCGCGGTGGTCGGGCTCTCGCTCGGCTTCGGGTTCGTCGTCGGCGGCCTCGTGCTGATCCTGCAGGCGGTCGGCGTCGACGTCGGCCAGAACGTAGGCATCGACGGCGAGCCGATCTCCGCACTGTGGGCGCCCCTGATGCTGGTCGGCGGCGTGGTGCTGACGACGCTCCTGATGCACGCGGCGAAGTGGATCGGCCAGGGCCACGGCTGGTTCGCGAAGACGCTGCTGGTCGCGCCGGCGCGCGAGGCGACCGCTTGAGCGGTCGGCAGGTGCTGGCCGCGGCGCTGCTGGCCGCGGCGGGCGCCGGCGCGTGCGCGACCGCCCCGGCCGGGCCGCCGGCATCGACGGCGAGCGCAACGCCGGCCCCGTCGCTCGCGGGAACGCTGCCGCGGGCCTGCACCGCGCTCCCCGACGCCGAGTTCCGGGCGCGCCTCGCCGGCGGGGTCGACCGCGAACTGCAGTGGCGCGGCGCCGAACTCGAGTGCGAGGGCATGGCGCGGCCGGACGGCCGCGGCGTGCGCGTCGTGTTCGCCGGACGCGCGGGCGACGAACGCCTGACGTTCGTGTTCGGCATCCCGCGGCTCGCCGAGGGCGATTCCGGCACCGGGGTGCCGGTCAACGTCACCGTGATACGCGACGGCCGCGGCGTCTACGGCACGCAGGGCGAGGACCGCTGCACGCTCGACTCGGTGCGACAGGCGCCGCTCGACGCGGTGGAGCCGCCGCCGCGCGAGGCGGCCGAACCGCGCCGCTGGCGCATCGAGGCGCGTGGCTTCTGTCTCGAGCCGGCGCGGGCAGTCGCGGGCGAAACGAACGATGCGATACTCGTCGCCACGTTCGATTTCGTCGGTGTGCTCACGTGGCTCCATTCCCCGGCCGATTCCGCGGCCTCCGCACCGCGCTCCTAGCGTTCTGCGCCACCGCGTGCCTCGCGGTACCGGTCCTCGGGCCGGCGCCGTCGCGCGCCGCCGACGGCACCACGCAGGAGTCGTTGCGCGAACCGCTGGAGCGCTTCCCGCAGTCGCGCGTGGTGGTCGATACGGGCGGCCGCAGCCACGCGTTCCAGGTGTGGGTGGCCGACACGGAGCCGCGTCGCGCCCAGGGCCTGATGTGGGTGCGCGAACTGCCCGCCGACCGCGGCATGCTGTTCGTGTTCGATCGCCCGCAGGCGATGTCCTTCTGGATGAAGAACACCTTCGTGCCGCTCGACCTGCTGTTCGTCGCGCCCGACGGCCGCATCATCCGCATCGCCGCGGACGCGAAGCCCCACTCGCTCGCACCGATCGACTCGATGGGCGTCGCGCTGGGGGTGCTGGAAGTGCGCGCCGGCACGGCGCAGAGGCTCGGGATCCGCGCCGGGCACCGCCTGCGGCATCCGGCGTTCGAACGGCGCTGACTCCTCGGGTATGATCGCGGCCCGCGCGCCGGCCGGCGTGCGCGCCGGCCCGCAGCCACAAGGAGTCCGGCCGTGAACAGGAAGACGTTCGCCCTCGGTGCCGCCCTCCACGCCGCCCTCGCGCTGGGCGTGGCCACGACCGCGCAGGCCGACGAGACCGTCGGCAAGTGGTACGTCACCCCGATGCTCTACGGCACGTGGCCGTCGGACACGTACCGGGTCGACGACGACTTCTCGTACGGGCTGGCAGTGGGCCGCAACTTCACCGACCTGGTGTCGGCCGAGATCGGCTACCTGCACGGCGACTTCGACCCGCGGCCGGGCACCCCGCGCCTGCAGCTCGACTCGTTCAGCGCCGATGCCCTGTTCCACTTCTACCGCGAGTCGCGGGTGCACCCGTACCTCAAGGCCGGCCTCGTCTACATGGACGCGGAGCGTACGCCGGGCGGTTCGGACGCGCTGACGATGGTGCAGGGCGGCATCGGCCTCATGGGCGACCTCTACACGAACGCCGCGCGCACCGCGGTGGTGACCCTGCGCGGCGAGGTGAAGGGCCGCTGGACGCTGGCCAACGAGTCCGGCCGCCAGAAGCCCGACGATTTCCTGGCGGGCATCGGCCTGCAGTTCAGCTTCGGTGCCGCGCGACCGCTGGCGGCCGTGCCCGTCGAGGCGCCGGCCGAACCGACGCCTGAGCCGGCCGCGGCGCCGCCGCCCGACTCGGACGGCGACGGCGTGATCGACGCGAACGACAAGTGCCCCGACACACCGGCCGGCGCGAAGGTGAACGCGGAGGGCTGCGAGCTCGACTCCGACGGCGACGGCGTGGTCGACCGGCTCGACAAGTGCCCGGGCACGCCCGCGGGGCTCAAGGTGGACGCGAACGGCTGCGAGATCGAGGAGATCGTGCTGCGGGGCGTCAACTTCGACACCGACCGCTCGACCCTGAAGCCCGAATCGATCGCCGTGCTCGACTCCACCGCCGAGTTGCTGCGGCAGCGCCAGCACTCCACCGTCGAGGTGCGCGGCCACACCGACAGCGTCGGCCGCGACGCCTACAACCAGCGGCTCTCGGAGCGGCGGGCGCAGGCCGTCGTCGACTACCTCGTCTCGAAGGGGATCCCCGCGAACACGCTGAAGGCCGTCGGCTTCGGCGAGACCCGGCCGATCGCCGACAACGAGACGCCGGACGGCCGCGCGCAGAACCGTCGCGTGGCGCTCCAGTTCACGACGTCCGTTCCGGCCCCGTGAGCGCGAGGCCTGCGCCGGGGCCCGCGCGGCCCCGGTGCCGGCCGTCCGACGGCTCTACCCGTCGCGGCCGTGGTGCGGATGCCACGCCGCAGGCCTTGTCGCGAATAGACAACAGAAATCGTCGCTGAAGCGCCACACGCGACCCGACCTCTGGCGGTGCCGTCCGGCAGTCAGGGTTTCCCCGCGCTTCCATTCGCTTCTTTCTGAGAGCAAACTTGCAGGCCGCAGTGAGTTTCCGGTGTGGCCGCTCGCCCTTCCGGAGCTTGGATGTCGAGTTCGAGCCCCGACGGCCGCGCCACTCACATGCGGCGTCTTTACAACACAGGGAGCTTCACGATGACGAGTCGCAACCATGTTGCGCGCGCCGTGCGTTACGCACTCGCGCTGAGCGCGATGACGGCCGTCAGCGCCTCCGCGCTGGCGCAGCAGCAGCAGGCATCCGAAGCCGCCGACACGACGCTGGAAGAAGTCGTCGTCACCGGCAGCCGCATCGTTCGTCAGGACTTCGTGGCCAACAGCCCGATCCAGACCGTAACGGCCGAGCAGATCGCCGCGAACGCGGACGTCACTCTCGACACGTTCCTGAACACGCTGCCGCAGGTGAACCCGGCCGGCACGACCACCTCGAACAACCCGAGCAACGGCGGCCAGGCCAACATCAACCTGCGCGGCCTCGGCGCGAACCGCAACCTCGTGCTGATCGACGGTCGCCGCGCGATGGTGTCGGCGTCGAACCTGACGGTCGACCTGAACACGATCCCGGCGGCGATCATCGAGAACATCGAGATCATCACCGGCGGCGCGGGCGCCGTGTACGGCGCGGACGCGGTCGCGGGCGTCGTGAACCTCAAGACCAAGACGGACTTCGAGGGCATCGACATCCGGGCCGGCTACTCGAACCATCTCGAGCTGTGGGACGCCCGCGAGTACAACCTCTCGGCGGCGCTCGGCGGCAACTTCGCCGACGGCCGCGGCAACGCGATCCTCGGCTTCGAGTTCGCCCAGCGCGACGGCCTGATCAAGAGCCAGCGGCCGTTCTCCGCGATCGCGACTCAGACCACCGGCGCGATCCCCGAGGGCGTGGTCCGGCCGAACCCGAGCAACAACTTCAGCCAGGCGGCCGTGAACCAGGTGTTCGCGCAGTACGGTGTCGCCGCCGGCGCGGTGAACGCCGCTGTCAGCTCGCTAGGCCTGAACACCGACGGAACCCTGTTCTCGCTCGGCACCTTCAACAGCCCGCTGGACGTCCAGAACTTCCGCTATCCGATCGACCTCGCGGTCAACACGCGGTTCTTCCCGGACTTCTACAGCTACAACTTCGATGCTGTGAACATCCTGACCCTGCCGAACAAGCGGCGCAGCTTCATGGCCAAGTTCGACTACGAGCTCGGCGGCGGCGTCGAGGCCTTCGCGCTGGTCGGCTGGACCGAGTACGACTCCACGACGGCGATCGCGCCGACGCCGGTACCGACCGGCACCGGCACCGAGAACCCGGCCGGCGTCAACGGCGTCGTCGACCCGTTCCGGCCGAAGTCGAACCTGGTCGCGGCGAACCAGAGCGTCCCGGGCAGCCTCGTGGTGCCGGCGACGAATCCGTTCATCCCGGCCGACCTGCGCACGGTCCTCGCCTCGCGTACCGGCGACGACCCGCGTCTCGTCGGCGCCGGCGCGGCCGAGCCGTTCCTGATGGGCACGCGCACGCTGCCGCTCGGCCTGCGCGAGAGCCTCTACAACTTCTCGGTCACGCAGTACACGCTGGGCTTCCGCGGCGACCTGCCGGTCGGCGAGGGCTGGCGCTGGGAGTTCTCGGCCAACGAGGGCCGCACCGAGGAAGACCAGATCCAGACCGGCAACGTCAACGCGCAGAACATGCAGGCGCTGCTCGAGTCCCCGACCGGCAGCGTCGGCGGCTGCACCTACAACCCGTTCGGCCGCAACGACCTGTCCGAGGCCTGCAAGTCCTTCCTGCGCGCCGAGGGCGGCATCTCCCGCGAGTTCCGCCAGCGCATCCTGCAGGGCTTCGTGACGGGCAACGTCGCGGAACTGCCGGCCGGCGACGTCGGGGTGGTGCTCGGCGCCGAGTGGCGCGGCTTCACGTACGCGTTCAACCCCGGCGCGGCCTCGGGCGCGATCTACGGCTTCAACTCGCAGTCCCCGGCGCGCGGCAAGAACTCGTTCAAGGACGTGTTCACCGAGCTCTACGTGCCGATCCTCAAGGACGCGCCGTTCGCGCAGGTGCTCGACCTCACGCTGGGCTACCGCCAGTCGCAGGCCGACTTCCGCGACCTGCGCCGCAACACGGCCGGTGACAACACCAGCGACTCCTACAAGGTCGAGCTGAGCTGGCAGCCGCTGGACTACCTGCGCGGCCGCGCTTCGTACCAGCGGGCGGTCCGTTCGCCGAACTTCGGCGAGCTGTTCGACGGCAACACGTCGGCACCGCAGTACTTCGACCCTTGCTCGAGCGAGAGTGCGATCCGGCGCGGCGCCAACGCCGCGCAGGTGCAGGCGCTCTGCGTCGCGACGGGCGTCGGCGCCGCGGCGTACCCGAACTTCGCGGCCACGCCGGGCGGCCAGATCACCACGCAGGTGACGGGCAACACCGAGCTCAACCCGGAGAAGGCGGACACGATCACGTTCGGCGTCGTGTTCAACTCACCGTGGGGCGGTGCGCTCGAGCGCCTGACCGCGTCGCTCGACTACTACTCGATCGAGATCGACGGCGCGATCCTGACGCCCGACCCGAACCTGTTCGTGGCGGACTGCTACAACTACTTCGGCAACAACCCGACCTACTCGGCCACCTACGCGGCCTGCCAGCAGGTGATCCGCAGCGCGAACAACATCTCGCGCATCAACGGCGCGCCGGGCGTGGTGCCGTTCCCGGGCGTCAACGCGACGACGATCGCGACCGACGGCATCGACCTGCAGGTCGACTACGGCATCGGCATGCCGGCGCTGTTCGGCCAGGAGAGCGACCTGCGGCTGAACCTGCTGGTCAACTACCTGCTGAGCTTCGAGCGCCAGGACCGGCCGTCGGTGCCGAAGATCGACTACGCGGGTTCGGTCTCGTACTTCGGACAGGACCTCGGCACGAGCTTCCCGGAACTCAAGGCCAACCTGACGGCGGGCTACCGCGTCGGCCCGGTGTCGGCGGACGTCCGGCTGCGCTTCATCGACAGCATGGTCAACCGTGCGTCGCTGCAGTTCGCCGGCCAGCCGACCTTCACCGGCGTGCCGTCGATGACGTACGTCGACCTCGGCCTGACCTGGCGCTTCATGGAAGGCGCGTCGATCCGCGTCGGCATCAACAACCTGACCGACAAGGAGCCGCCGCTGTACTCGCCGAACGTGCAGTCGGGCACCGACCCGTCGCTCTACGACGTGATCGGGCGCCGGATCTTCGGCCAGGTGAACTTCAAGTTCTGATCGATCTTCCCGGCGACGGGAACCTCGGGGGCGGCAGGCAACTGCCGCCCCCATTTTCTTGCCCGCCCGCGAGGGCGGCGAGATCCACGGAACGGCTTGCGTCGCGGCCGGGTTCTGCGGTTCGATGATTTCATGCGCCAGCGCCGCCCCCCCTCGTGTCCAGACGCTCGTCCGCCGAATGCCGCACGGCTGGCGAGCGCGTTCGCTGCGGCTGCACTTGCGGCGGTGGCATCCTCCGCGACGGTAATCGCTGCGACCGCACCCGCCGCGAATGCGCAGGCTGCCCCGGTCGCGCCTGCGGGGCCCGCATCGCGGCCCGCACCCGTATCCGCATCCGCCGCCGCCACGCCCGCGGCCGCCCCGGCGGGGCCCACGTCGGCCGAGCGCTTCGGCCGGCTGCGCGACGCCCACGCCGCGCAACGGTGGCTCGAGGTGCTGGAGGAGTCGATACCGGTCGCCACGGCACTGGCGCGCGACGGCAAGGCCGAGAGCGTCGAGATGAGCGAGGTTCTGCTAATGCGCGGCGATGCGCTGCGGGTCGCCGGCGATGCGGCCGCTGCCCATGCGAGCTACCGCGCGAGCCTCGACGCCGCCGAGCGCGCCGCGGGGCCGCAGGGTACGGCCCTGCTGCTGCCGCTCGAGCGGCTCGCGGACGCGGCCCGGGCCGCCGGCCTCCGGGAAGAGGAAGTCGAACTGGTCGCCCGCTCGCTCGCGATCCTGCGGCGCCGGGACGGGCTGCGGACGGCGGGCACCGACGAGCTGCAGGGGCGCCTGATCGACGGGCTCGCGGCGCTCGGTCGCTTCGACGCGGCCGAGCGCGAAGCGCTGACGCAGCTGCGGGCGGCGGAGAGCCGCTACGGCACCGATTCGCCCGCGCTGCTCCCGGCGCTCGACGCGGTCGCCACGCTCTACTCGAGTTTCGCCGCCGGCGCGCAGGCGCGCCCGCATCTCGAGCGGATGGTGCGGCTGCTCGAGACCGGCGGCTCGCCGGACGATCCCCGGCTGCTCAAGCCGCTGCTCGGCCTCTCGCGCAGCCACGCGCTCGAGTACCGCTTCGGGATCGTGGACCCGCGGACGATGTCGGTGCACGCCGACCGGACGGCCGACGTGCGTCGCCCGGTCGAGAATGCGTTCGCGCCGCCACTCTGCGTGACGGACCCGCGCACCGGCCTGCCCGTCTGCCAGCAGGTGCCGACCCCGTTCACGCGGCCCAACCTGCCGCCGCGGCTGTCGACCGACGGCGAGGCGCCGTTGCTCCGGGCCTTGCGGATCGCCGAGGCGCAGCCGAGCGTGACGCCGTTCCAGCGCGGCGTCGTGCACGTGGAGGCCGGCGACTGGTTCCTGCTGCGGGGCGAGGCCGCGCGCGCCCACGAGCACTACCGCAAGGCGTGGACGCTGCTGGCCGATCCGGCGGGGCGCCCGACCGGTTTCGAAAACCCGCTGCGCGCGCCTCGCCAGCTGCTGTACCGACGCCCGGCGTCGACCCAGGACTTCGCACACCTGCCGGCCGGCAAGTTCACGGTGCAGAGCGTGGTGACGGAGTTCACCGTGCGACCGGACGGCCGCGTCGGCGACGTTCGCACCGTGGAGGAGAACACCAACCTGCGGCGGCTCGAGGACGCCCGCGCGGCGGTGCGAGGCGCGGTGTTCGCACCGCGTCTCGAGAACGGCGAGCCGGTGGCGACCGAGGGCGTGCGGATCGTCGAGAACTTTCCGGTCCCGCGCTGAACTCCGCCCGCGCCGCGCGCCGCTCGAGATCCGGCGCACCGAAACGAGTGCCGCGCATCGGCATCGGCAGCGACCGTGGTAGCCTCCGGCCGAGCGGGCCCGTCGCCCGCGACGGAGGCATGCCATGCAACCGTTCGAACATCCGCGTGTTTCGAGCCTGGTTCCGGTCGTCGCGGCCTGCGCACTGACGACCGGGTGCGCCGCGAAGCCGCCGGCGGACGCGCCGGCCTGGCGGCAGGTCGCGCCGGACCCGCAGCGCATCGCCGCCAACCTGCGGTGGAACGAGGTCTGCGGCTACGAGACGCCGTCGCGCACCCGGTTCCCGGAGTGGGTCTGCAGGACCCGCGAACAGGCGGCGCGACAGGAGCAGCAGGCGGTGGACCTGCTGCGCAACTGGCAGCGTGGCCACGGCGGCTGAGCCCACCGGCGAAGGCGCGGCCGGCGAGGGCGAGGCTGCGCGCGCGACCGACGCGCGCCTCGCGATCGACCCGAGAGTCGACGTCCCGCTGGTCGCGCAGCTGTACCGCGAGCGCGGTCGCGTCCACGTGCCGGGCTTCCTCGCGCCGGCCGCGGCCGCGGCCGTCCACGCCGCGCTCGAGCGCGACACGCCGTGGTCGGTCAGCGCGAACGAGGGCGAACGCAACTTCACGGTGCGCGTCGAGGCGTTCGCCCAGCTCGCGCCCGAGGCGCGCGCGGGCTTCGAGGCACGGGTTCTGGCCAACGCCGCGCGCGGTTTCCAGTACTACTACAAGAACTTCCCGATCCACGACGAGTACGCGGCCGGCCGGTTCCGCGATCACCTGCTGATGCGCGTCTACGAGTTCCTGAACTCGAGCGCGTTCCTCGATTTCGCGCGCACCGTGACCGGACGCCCCGACGCGACGCACGTGGATGCGCAGGCGACGCTGTTCGAGAAGGGCCACTTCCTGACGCGGCACGACGACCGCGACGACCGGAAGCGGCGGATCGCCGCCTACGTGCTGAACCTCACGCCGGCCTGGCAGGCCGACTGGGGCGGGCTGCTGGCGTTCCTCGACCCGGACGGCCACGTCGCCGAGGCCTACACGCCGGCGTTCAACGCGCTGAACCTGCTGCGCGTGCCGCAGCCCCACGCGGTCACGTGCGTCGCGCCGTTCGCACCGGCGGGGCGCTACAGCATCACCGGCTGGATCCGCGCGGACTGACCGTTCGCGCCCGCAGGCCGTGGCCTACAATGGCGCGGTGTCCGCCCCCGCCCCGCTCCGCATCGCGCCGATCTTCGCCGCCCCGTTCGCCTCGGCCGTCCCGGCCGGCGCGGCGGAGCTCAACGCCGAGCTCGCGCCGCTGCTGATCGCGCGCGCGACGGAAGCCTGGCGCGATCCGGCGGCGCCCCTGGACCCCGGCCGCTTCGAGAGCCGGCCCGACCTGTTCCAGTGGCCGGAGCCCGCCGTCGCGCGCCTGCGGGAGATGCTGCTCGAGCACGTCGGGCGCGTGGCCGCCGAACTGTCCGGCTTCGGCGCCGCCGAGGCGGCCGCGCTGCGGCTGCAGGCGAAGGCGTGGTTCGGCCTGGTGCGCCCGGGCGGCGCGGTGCCCGCGCGCCAGCACGCGATGGCGTCCTGGTGCGCGCTGTACTGCGTGCAGTCCACCGACGCACCGGCGGAGCGCCTCGATGCAGGCTCGTTGCGGCTGTACGACCCGCGCCTCGGCAATGCGTACCTGGACGCGGGGAACGGCCGGCTGCGGATGCCTTACGGGCACGGCCACTTCGGGGCACGCCAGTCGCCGGGCCAGCTGTCGATCTTCCCTGCCCACCTGCTCCACGAGATCGCGCCACTGCCGGAGTCCTGCACCCGGCCGCTCGTGTACGTCGGTGCGACGTTCCGCTTCGCGCTCGCGGAGGGCGCGTGAGCGCGGCTTCGCAGCCGTCGGCCGCGTCGACTGCGTCGACGTCGTCTTCGGCGTCGTCCGCCTCGCCGGAGCTCCAGCCGCTGTTCGCAGTGCCGTTCGCCACGACGCGGCTCGCGGACTGCGCGGCGCTGAACACCGAACTCGAGTCCCTGTTCCTGGCCCGCGAGACCGATGATTGGCGCAACCCGGTGCCCACCCACCGCCCGCAGCGCGAGCTGTTCGAGAGCGCCTTCGACCTGTTCGCCTGGCGGGAACCCTGCGTCGCGCGGCTCCGCGACTTCGTGTTCGACGCGGTCGGGCGCGTGGCCGCCGCTGCGGCTGGCGTGCCGCTGCAGCGGTTCGCGGGACTGCGCCTGCACCACCACGCCTGGTTCCACGTGACGCGTCGCGGCGGTTCGTTCGTCGCGCACAATCATCCGATGGCGTCGTGGTCGGCGGTGTACTGCGTGCGGGCCGGAGAAGCGCCCGCCGACCGGCCCGAGAGCGGCCTGCTGCGGTTCCTCGATCCTCGCGGCGGCGCCGGGGCGTTCGTCGACGCGGCGAACGCGGCGCTGCGGTCGCCGTGGCGCGTGGGCGCCCACGATGTGCGACTCGAGGCTGGCCAACTGGTCGTGTTCCCCGCGTACCTCGTGCACGAGGTCACGCCGTTCCACGGCTCGGACACCCGCATCACCGTTGCCGCGAACTGCTGGTTCGCGTGACGGCGCGCGGCGAGCCTGCCGGCGGAGGAGGCGATCGCGCTCGTGCTCGCGCTGTTCACCTTCCAGGTACTGCCGGTCAAGTACGCGGGACTCGCGCTGATCCTGCTCGGCGTGCTGATGCTCGTCGGCGAGGTGCTGGCCGCCGGCACCGGCGTGCTCGGACTCGGTGGCATCGCGGCGTTCGTGATCGGCTCGGTGATCCTGATCGACACCGACGCGCCCGGCTTCGGCGTCAGCCGGGCGCTGATCGAGCAGGTCGCCGGGGGCGACCTGCGGGCAGTAACGCTGGGCGTGCCGACGCAGGACGTGATCTCGCGCGACAACGTCTCGGTGAAGGTCAACGCGGTGATCTACTTCCGGATCGTCGACCCGGCGCGGTCGATCATCCAGGTCGCAAGCCCGTTCGAGGCGACGAGCCAGCTCGCGCAGACGACGCTGCGCTCGGTCCTCGGCCAGCACGAGCTCGACGAGATGCTCTCGCAGCGCGAACGGCTGAACGCGGACATCCAGTCGATCCTCGACCAGCAGACCGAGGCCTGGGGCATCAAGGTCTCGAACGTCGAGTTGAAGCACGTCGACCTCGACGAGTCGATGGTGCGCGCGATGGCGAAGCAGGCGGAGGCGGAGCGCACGCGGCGCACCAAGATCATCCACGCCGAGGGCGAGAAGCAGGCGGCTGCGCAGCTGGTCGAGCCGCTCGAGCGTCGCCGCGGCCTGCGGCGCGTCGTCGAGGCGCAGCCGCCCCGACTGCGCCGAGCGCGAAACTCGGCGACGCGATCGACGACCGCGATCGCGCCTGCATCGGGCACTCGCTGGAACTCGCCGAGACGGGCCGCGCGGCAGTCTGGACCAACCCGGCCACGGGCGTCGGTTACGTAGTCAGGCCGCTGCGCGACCTCGGCGGCGGCTCCCGCGAGTTCGAGCTGGTGGCGGAGCGCAACGGTCGCAAGCAGAAGGACGTGCTGCAGGCGTGCCGGGGCGACGGCGCCGCGTGGACCTTCCGCGCGCGCTGAATCGGGTCACTCGCCCGGCGGCGCACCCCGGACGCTGATCGTCACCGCCGCGAGCGGACGGCCCGCAGCGTCCACCAGTTCGATGCGGTGGCGACCACCGACCGGCGACCAGAACGCCGCCTCGGCCAGGGGCCGACCGTTCACCCGCCAGCGGCCGGCGTTCGCCGGCTCCGCGAGCAGCGGCACCCGCTGCAGGTGCGGCGGGATGTCGGGATCGAGCGCGACGATCGTGCCGTCCGCGGGCGCGACGATCCGAGCCACCTGCGCGCGCGGCGCGGGCGGCACGACGCGTTCCTGTTCAGTGCCCGCGTAGAACCACTCCCGTCGCGGCGGTTCGCGCCCGTCGAAGGCGACCTCGCGAGCGACGAGGCCCGTCGGCACGGGCGGCGCGGCCGCGCCCTCGCCGCCCTCCAGACGATCGACGATCGCCGCCCAGGCGGGCGCGGCGCCGGAGACGCCCGACACGGCGCGCATCGGGTCGCCCTCGAAGTTGCCGACCCAGACGCCGACCGTGTAGCGGCGCGTGAAGCCGACGCACCAGTTGTCGCGCAGGTCCTTGCTGGTGCCGGTCTTCACGGCGCTCCACGCGCGCGTCGCGAGCGCGCTCTCGAGGCCGAAGGTGGGCGCGCGGGCACCGCGATCGGCGAGGATGTCGGCGACGAGCCAAGCCGCCCGCGGATCGACCACCTGGCGGGCCGCGGCCGCGTTCGCCGGTTCGTTCGCGTTGGCCGGCTCGTGCGCGTGCGCGATGCCGCCCGTGATCGCGGCCGCTGCGACAGCGTACTGCAGCGGCGACCACCGTCCGCCGTTGGCGAGCGTGCGGTAGGCGTTCACCTGCTCGAGCAGCGAGACGTCCGCGGTGCCGAGCGCCAGCGACCAGCCGTAGTGGGCCGGGTCGTCGACGAGCCCGGCGTAGCCGAGTTCCTGCAGTTCGCGGTGCAGCGCGTCGGGCCCGAGCAGCAGCAGCGTGCGCACGGCGGGCACGTTCAGGCTGCTGGCCAGGGCGACGCGCAGGCTCACGAGTCCGCGGAAGCTGCGGTCGTAGTTCTGCGGCACGTAGAGGCCCGCGTCGGTGGCGAGACCGAGCGGGCCGTCGTCGAGCAGCGAGGCCGGCGTCAGCCGCTGCTGCTCCAGCGCGAGCGCGTAGAGGAACGGCTTCAGCGTCGAACCGGCCTGCCGGCGCGCGCGTGCGCCGTCGACCTGCGCGGCCCGCGAGGCGGGGCCTGCGCTGCCGACGTAGGCGAGCACCTCGCCGGTCGCGCTGTCGACGACGATCGCCGCGCCGTCGCGCACGCGCTCGGACCCGAGGCGATCGAGCTGCGCCGCGAGCACGTCGCGTACGTAACGCTGCAGTTCGGCGTCCAGCGAGGTCGCGACACGCTCGCCCGGCCGCGACAGCAGCCGCCGCGCGAGGTGGGGCGCGAGATCGGCGGCCGGCGGGATGGCCGCGGGCCGCGCGAAGGCCGACGCCGCGAGCGCAGCGGCCTCGGCGCACTGCGGCGCGGGCCAGCGCGCGAGCGCGCACGCGCGGCGTGCGATCGCCGCGGGCGTCGCGCCGGGAGCCCGCAGGGCGCTCGCCAGCAGCCACGACTCCTGCGCCGTCAGCGCGCCCGGCTGCCGACCGTACAGCGCGCGTGCCGCCGCCGCGATGCCCTGCAGCTCGCCGCGGAACGTCACGCGGTTCAGGTACGCCTCGAGGATCTGGTCCTTGCTCCAGCGCGCCTCCAGCGCGAGCGCGTCGCGAGCCTGCGCGAGCTTCGCCCACGCGCCGCGCGTCGGCCGCCCGCGCTCGCGGCGCAGGCTCGTGGCCAGCTGCATCGTCAGCGTGCTGGCGCCGCGCCACTCGCCGCGCCGCAGCCCGTCGCGCACGGCTGCCCCGATCGCGAGCGGATCGACGCCGCCGTGGCCGCGGTAGCGCCGGTCCTCGACCGCCAGCACCGCCTCGACCAGGCGCGGGGACACTGCGTCGAGCGACGTCCACTCGAGGCGCCGCGCCGCGGTATCGAGCCGCAGGGTCTGGAGCGTGCGGCCGTGCCGGTCGAGGAGCATCGCCTCGGAGGAGACGTGGGCGGCGCGCACCTCGGCGAACGAAGGCACGCGGACGACCGCGACCCCGAGCGCGACGGCCACGACCCCGGCGACCGCCGCGAGCCCGGCGGCGCCGAGGAGCGCGAGGCGGCGCCCGCGCCGGTTCACCGCCGCCGCCTCACGGCGCCGGGCGCACGACGACGGCCGGATTCGGCGCGGCGCCGTACAGGTCCGGGGCGTACATCGCTTCCACCCGCGTCGGCGGCAGGACGAACTCGCCGGCCGCGTTCAGCCGCAGCATGTACTCGACGCGCCACGTGCCGCGCGGCAGGAACTCGAAGTAGGCGCGCCAACCGGCGAAGCCGCGCTCGACGAAGGTCGGGTACGCCGTCGCCGGCTCGCCGCGCCGTGGCGGCGCCGCGTCCGCAGTCGCGAGCGTCGACGCCGTGCGAGCCGTGCCGCCGAGGATCGTCGCGCCCGCCGGGACCGGGTCCGTCAGTGCGACCCAGGCCATGTCCTGGCGCGCCTCGACCTCGAGCACCACGCGCAGCAGGTCGCCGCGCGACAGCACACCCGGCGTCGCGACCTGCACGGGTTCGACGCGTCGCACGACCCGGTAGCCCGCCGCGACGGGGCGCGTCAGCGGCACCGCCGCGACGGACTGCACGGTCGCCCACGGCGCGCCGGTGCCGGCGTGTTCCAGCACCAGCGACGCGCCGCGCGCATCCGGCCACGGCAGCGCGAGGGTCCCGTCGGCGATCGGCGTGCCGTCCCGCGCCGGGCCCGCGGTCGAGCCCGTGGCGGGCGTCGGCGCAGCCGCCGTCCACGCGTGCGCGGCGCGCGCCGCCCCGAGCGTCGCCTGCGTGGTGCCGCCCACGTTCGCAGTCTCGAACCGCGCCGCAAACCGGCGCACCGCGACGGTGCCCCACGCGTTCGCGGGCGTCGTGTCCCAGTGACCGCGGCGCTGGCGACCGAGCGCACCGCTTGCGAGCCGCGGCAAGTCGTCGCGGAAATCGGGCGCGTCGAGCGCCAGCAGCAGCGTGCGTACCGCGTCCGTGTCGGCCGAGTCGAGCAGCCAGCCGAAGGCCGCGTCGCGCTCGCCGGACAGCGCGACGCGCGAGCCGGCGAACGCGAGCCGCGAGCGCAGCAGCGCGCGCGCGTCGGCGAGGCGCGCCTCGCGGTCGGGTAGCGCGCGCGCGTGCTCGAGCGTCGCGATCCAGTGCAGCAGCGCGCTCGTCGGCCAGAGCTCGGGCTGCACGGACAGCGGCTCGAGCATCGCCGGCTCGAGCCGGCCGTGGCGCGCGAGCGCCTCGTAGGCGGCGAGGCGCCGCACCGTGAGTTCGCCGGCGCGCCGCTGGTCGCGGGACGCGAGCCGGCCCTCGACGAACGCGCTCAGCGCGCCGAGCATCCGATCCCTCGCCTCCGCCGGGATCTCGCGCCCGTCGGCCTGCGCGATCGACAGCAGGTAGGCCGTGAGTACGTCGCTGCCGCGCTCCTGGGTCGCGAAGAAGCGCGCGAGGCCGTCGCCGTCGAGGTAGGCCGGCAGGTCGTTCGTCACCGCGGCCCAGAGCCCGGCGTCGCCGAGCCCGATCGCGCGCGAGGCACGCTGCTCGAGGCAGGTGTACGCGTAGCCGTCGAGGTACGCGCGCACGCCCGCGAGCCCGCCGACCAGCGTCGAGGCGAGCGCGACGCGCACTTCGCCGAGCCCGGGCACCGCGTCGCGCGGCCGCTCGACCGTCAGCCGACGCGGCGCGTCGAGCCGCAGCAGCGTCGCCTGCTGCACGGCGGGTTCGGCGCGGCCCGGCAGCACCCGCGAGACGACGCGGACCGCGTCCGCGGGCACGCCCGGCGCACGGGCCTCGACGCGCCACTCGAGGCGCGCGGCCTCCGGCGGCACGGTCACGGGCCACGCGAGTTCCTGCGACGCACCGGCCGCGAGCGCGACCGGCCGCGCGGGCAGCGCGATCGCGGCGAGCCGCCGCCCGTCGGCGGTCACCGGCACGACGCTGCCGTCGACCGCCACGTCGAGCGCACGCTCGGCGGCGTTGCGCAGCGTCACCGTCGCGCGCGGCACGTCGCCGACGCGCGCGACCTCGGGCACGCCCGCGAACAGCATCAGGTCGCGGTGCGTGCGCACGGTGGTGCTGCCGGTGCCGAACAGGTCGTCGCCCTGCGCACCGACGGCGGTGATCCGGAACGACGACAGGCTGTCGTTCAGCGGCACCTCGACGCTCGCGCGGCCCGCGGCGTCGAGTGCCACGCGGCCCTGCCACTTCAGGAGCGTGTCGAAGAGTTCGCGCGTGGTCGACCGGCCGCCGCCGCCGCCGGGCGGAGCCGCCTTGCGGCCGTAGTGCCGCTTGCCGATCACCTGCAGGTGGGCGGTGGCCGTGCGCACCTGCAGCGGGCGGGGTGCGAGCATCGCGCCGAGCAGGTCGACGGTGTCGTTCGGCGCGAGTTCCAGCAGCGCCTCGTCGACCGCGGCGAGCGCGACTTCGGCGTTCGCCGCCGGCGTGCCGTCGGGACGCCGCGCCGCCACGGTGACGCGCGCGGTACCGCGCGTCGGGTAGACGGCGCGGTCGGCGCCGACGTCGACCCGCAGTTCGTGCGGCGCGCGGCCGATCTCGAGCTGCGCGTAGCCGACGCGGAAGGTCGGCTTCGCGAGATCGACGAGCGCGGTCGGCGCGGGATCACCGACGCGACCGCGCACGGCCAGCACCGAGACGTAGACGTTCGGCGACCAGCCGCGGCGGACGGCCACGCTCACGTTCGGCGAGCGCGCGGCCAGCGGCACGACCTGCGCGTCGAGCACGCCCTCGCGTTCGACGGTGACGAGCGCCGTGCTGGCGCGGAACGGCACGCGCGCCTCGAGCCGCGCGGTCTCGCCGACCTCGTAGCGACGCCGCTCCGGCACGAGATCCATGCGTTCGCTGTCGGTGCCGCCCCACCACGCGTCCTGGTCGGCGAGCCACAGCGAGTCCGTGGCGTCGGCCGTGCGACCGAGGTCGTCCTGTGCGGAGGCGCGCAGCAGCACCTGGTGGCCGCCGGGCAGTTCCGCCTCGCACCGCACGCGGCCGCGCGCATCGGTCGTCGCCTCGCACAGGCGGCCGAGCGATTTCACCTCGGCGCGGTTCTCGTAGCCGTAGAAGCCGCCGAACAGCCGCTTGCGGTACGAGTAGATCGTGCGCGAGTAGGCCTCGACCACCACCCGGCGACCGGCGAGCGGCCGCCCGGCGAGATCGACGACGACGGCACCGACCTCGAAGCGCTCGCCGGCGCGCGGCCACCGGGGCGAGCGCAGCCCGACCTGCAGGGCGGCCGGGTACAGCGTCGCACGCGTGGACACCGAGAGCCGCTGGCCGTTGGCGTCCGGGTACTCGAGTTCCGCGACCAGGCTGGCCGGGCGACCGAGCGGGCCGAGCCCCTCGAGCGTGGCGCGGACGCCGCCCTGCGCATCGAGGACCAGGGGCAGCGCGCGGACGTTCGCACTCGGGCCGGCCGCGACCTCCGCACCGGCGTCGCCCTCCCCGGCCTCCTCGACGAGGTCGCCTTCGCCGTCGACGTCGGCACGACCGACGCCGACCCGGATCGGCTCCGCGGCGAACGTGTAGTCGTCGTAGCCCGCCGGGCGCGGTGAGGCCGCCTCGGTGCGCCAGCGCAGCGTCACCGGCGCGCCGGCCGCCCCGCCGCCGGCCAGGAACGTGACCGCCGCGTCGGCCATCACGCGGGCCGGCGCGACCAGCGGGCCCCGTTCGAGCTGCAGCGTGGCGCGCTGCGTCGGCAGGCGGAACTCCTCGACCGCGAATTCGCCCGCAAGGCCGAGCCAGCGGTCGGCGCGGACGTACGCGAGCCGGTAGTCGCCGAGCTTCGCGTCGCGCGGGACCTCGAAGCTCGACAGCGCGGCGCCGCGCTGGAACTGCAGCGGCAGGCGCCATTCCTGCCCGGTGCCGACGTGGGTGACGGTGACCGCTTCCGGCAGTTCGCGCGCCGGCAGTGCCGCGAAGCCGGCGCCGGTCCGGCGCCGCGCATAGTGCTTCATGTGCACGGTCTCGCCGGCGCGCAGCAGCGTGCGATCGAGCACCGCGTGCAGCGCCGCGTTCGTCGCATCCTGCCCACCGAACGGGAGGTCGAACGCCCACGGCGCGATGCCCTCGTCCCAGTCGGTCAGCGCGAACGCCAGGTCGTCGGCGGTGCGCGCGCTCACGTACAGGCCGCGCACGCCGCGGCAGCGTCGATCGCCGTTCTCGAGCGGCAGCGGGCCGGTGAACGCGAGGCCGCGCGCGTCGGTACGGCCGGTCCACAGCGACGTGCCGTCGCAGGCGCGGACCGTGACGTTGGCGTCGGCGACGGGCCGCGCGGTGTCGAGCGTCGTGACCCACACCAGCGAGCGCTCCGGCGCGGTCTTGACGTGCACCGACAGGTTCGTGACGAGCGCGGCGCTGCGCACGTACCAGGTGCGGTCGCGCTCGCCGGTCAGCGCGGCGCCGAGCGTCGGGCTCGCGAGTTCGACGACGTGCAGCCCCGGGGCGGGCAGCGGGATGCCGACCACCTCCGCCTCGCGCGTGCTGCGCGGCACCGCGATCGCCCGCGCCGCGTCCTGCGGACCGAGGACCGGCTTGCGCGCGTCCCACGCGGCGTCGAGGCGGCCGAGCCACGCGAGGATCTGCGCGTCGTCGGTGACGCTCACCACGCGACCGGGCACGGGCTGCGGCGTCTTCGCGCCCGGCGCGTCGAGGTTGCGCAGGGTGACGGGCAAGGCCGGCTGCGCACGCCGCTCCAGCACGCCGAAGCTCGCCGCGAACTTCGCAAGCGGTGGGGCTGCCGCGATCGGTACGGCAAGCGGGAAGCGCGCGGCGTTCGCGAGGCGGCGACCGGCGTCGTCCTCGAGATCGGCCGGCACCTCGAGCCGCAGCTTTGCGTTCGCCGGGAACGGCGGCGCGAAGACCAGGTACTCGACGAGCGGCTCGGCCGCCTCGCCCTCCTTCGCGACGAACGCGCGGCCGCTGGCGGCGTCGACCAGCCGGACGCGGGCCGCGTCGGCGCGCGGCACCGGCGCGGTGAACTCGACGCGGATCGGGGTGACGGGCAGGCAGTCGCCGTCCGGCACGAGCCGCTCGCACGAGAGCCGCGCGACGAAAGCCGGGCGCGTGCGGAACTCGAGCACCTGTTCGTCCGTGCGCACGACGCCGGCGGTGGAACGGATCCCGCGGCCCCAGACCAGGCGCGCGGCCGCGTCGTTCGGCAGGCGCCGCGCGCAGGCGACCACGAGCACCTTCGCGAGCACCGCGGTCTTCGGACCCTGCCACGGTGCCTCGGGGTTGGTGAGCACGGCGAGCCGCCAGCGCTCGGCGCCGAGGGCGGCGAGCGCCGACTCGCGCGAGGCGCCGTCGAGCACGCGCACCGGGATCGACTCGCCGACGCCGTCCGCCTCGCAGCGCGCGTGCTCGCCGATCGAGACGGGGTCGACGTCGCCGTCGGCGAGCAGCGCGAAGACCTGCTGCTCGTCGATCGTCTCGCCCGCCGCAGGCGCGCTGCGAGCGATCGCCGGGCCGCCGCTGTCGATCGCATAGCTCGTCGCCTGCGCGAGCCGCGTGCCGTCGAGCGCGCGCAGCCGGCGGTCGAGCGTCACGCTGCAGCGCAGGCCGGCGGGCAGCGGCGTCGCGAAGTCGTAGCTCCAGGTGCGTTCGTCGAGCCACCGGCCCTCGCCCGGCACCGGGCACTGCACTGCCGCGGGCGCGGCGGCCCGTGCGTCGCCGAAGCGAACCACCGGGCGGTCGAACCGCAGCACCGCCTGGGCGGCACCGCGCGCGTCGGCCGCGGGCGAGAAGCTCGCGACCGCGAGCGGCCCGGGCCGAGAGGGCGGCGCCGCGGTGGCGATCGACAGGCCGACGGCGGACAGGAGGGCGAGAGGCAGGACGCGACGCATGAGACCCCCGGGCGCGGGCGCGAGCCTCCGGAATGCTAACCGAGCGCGGCCGACCACCGCGCGCTACCCGGAGCGAACCGGCCGGCCCTTCCCTACACTGCGGGCATGACCGTGCGACGCCTCGCCTGGCGCATCGACCGCGCCGGCTCCCTGGATCGCCTGCGCCTCGTCGAGGAAACCCTGCCGCCGCCCGCGGCCGGCGAAGCGCGGGTGCGCGTGCACGCGGTCGGGCTGAACTTCGCCGATGCGTTCGCGTGTCTCGGGCTCTACTCCGCGACGCCGGAGGGTTCGTTCGTGCCCGGGCTCGAGTGCGCCGGCGTCGTCGAGGCGGTCGGACCCGCACCGGCCGGGCAGCCGCCGCGCCTCGCGCCCGGCGACCGCGTGGTCGTACTGACGCGTTTCGGCGGCTATGCGACCGCCCTCAACGTGGACGCGCGATACCTCCACCCGATCCCACCGGGATGGGATTACGCCCACGCGGCCGCGTGGCCCGTGCAGGGGCTGACGGCGTGGTACGGGCTGGTGCGGCTCGGCGCCGTGCGCGAGGGCCACGTCGTGCTCGTGCAGTCGGCCGCGGGCGGCGTCGGCCTGCAGGCGCTCGCGATCCTGCGGGCGCTCGGCGCTCGTCCGCTGGCGGTGGTCGGCCGGCCGGAGAAGGTCGCGTTCCTCGGCGCCCACGCGGGCGTGCCCGCCGAGTCGGTGATCGTGCGCGGACCGCCGCGCGACTACGCGCGGCGGCTGGACGACGCGCTGCGAGCCGTCGGCGCGCGGGGCATCGACGTCGCGTTCGACGCCGTGCTGGGACCGTGGTTCGAGCCGACGTTCGCGCGCCTCGCTCCCGAGGGACGCTACGTGCTGTACGGCGCCGCGGACTTCATGACCGGCGGCGCGCGCCCGAGCTGGCCGCGGCTCGCGTGGCGGTGGCTGACGCGCCCGCGACTCGACCCGCTCGCGATGATCTCGACGAACCGTGGCTGCCTCGCGTTCAACCTGATCTGGCTGTGGGACGCGGTGGACCGCGTGCCCGAGGCCTACGCCGCGCTGCAGGCGCTCAGCCCCCTGCCGCCCCACGTCCACGGGCGGCGGCCCTTCGACCGTGCGCCCGAGGCGCTGCGCGAACTGCAGTCGGGCAGCACCGTCGGCAAGCTCGTGCTCGCGACCGACGCAGACGGCGCCGACGCGGGCGGCGGAACCGGGCCGGGCTCCGGCGTCGGCGCGCGGCTCTGCAGCGGGCCCGACCGCTCTTCTACTTGCGCACCACCTGCCGGATCGTCGCCAGCAGCGGGTCGAAGTCGCCAGACTTCACGACGAAGGCGCTCGCTCCGCGCCGCTTCGACTCGCGGGCGGTGATGTCGCTGCCGTAACCGCTGTACATCACGACCTTGGCGCCCGGGACGGCGGCCTGCAGTTCGCGGATCACGTGCATCGAGCTGCCGCCCTCGAGCAGCAGGTCGAGTACGACGACGTCCGGCTGCACCTCCCGCGCGAGCGGCAGCACCTGCTCGGGCGTGGCGACGCGCCCGACGCACTCGAGGTCGGGCTCGGCATCGAACAGCGCGGCGAGCACGCGCCGGAGGTCGTCGTTGTCCTCCGCGACCAGCACGCGGATCTTCGCCGCGACGCCCGCTTCGGCATCCATGCTCATCCGGCACCCCGTTGCACACCCCCGTGACCAGACTAAGCGGCCGGGGCCGCACGGGGCAATCGGCGACAGCCCGATGGCCTGCCTCGGGAATCCACCCGCGCGGCTGTACGGATGCACAGCCGCGCGTCCGGCCCGGGGGTCAGGAACCGTGCTTTCCGAAAGCGCGTTCCCGTATAGTCGCGCGCTTTCCCGCCACCGCCCAGGCCCGGAGCCGCGATGACCATCGGCACGCCCCTCCTCTGGACGATCTTCACGGTGTTCGTGATCGTCGCCCTGCTGATCGACTTCTTCGCGATGAAGCAGCAGGGCGCGCACCGGGTCTCCATGAAGGAGGCGGGCATCTGGTCGCTGATCTGGGTGCTCGTGTCGTTCGCGTTCTGCGGCTGGCTCTGGTGGTACATCGGCAAGGAAGACCCGGCGCTCGCCGACACCAAGGCGCTCGAGTTCATCACGGGCTACCTCGTCGAGAAGGCGCTCGCGGTCGACAACATCTTCGTGTTCCTGATGGTGTTCACCTACTTCGCGGTGCCCGCGGAGTTCCAGAAGCGCGTGCTGATGATCGGCATCCTGGGCGCGCTCGTGCTGCGCGCGATCCTGATCCTGATCGGCGCGTGGCTGCTCGCGAAGTTCCACTGGCTGCTGTACGTGTTCGGCGCGTTCCTGCTGCTGACCGGCGTCAAGATGTGGTGGGCGGCCGGCCAGGAGCCGGACCTCGGCACCAACCCGGTGCTGAAGTGGATCAACAGCAAGATGAAGATCTCGAAGGGCTACGACGGCGAGAAGTTCTTCACCGTCGAGAACGGCGTGAAGGTGGCCACGCCGCTGTTCGTCGTGATCATCATGATCGGCATCGTGGACGTGATCTTCGCGGTGGACTCGATCCCGGCGATCTTCGCGATCACGCGGGACCCGTTCATCGTGCTGACCTCGAACGTGTTCGCGATCCTCGGCCTGCGCGCGATGTACTTCCTGCTCGCGAACATGCACGAGAAGTTCCACCTGCTGAGCTACGGCCTCGCGATCATCCTCGCGTTCATCGGCACGAAGATGCTGCTGATCGACGTCTACAAGATCCCGGTCGCCTGGTCGCTCGGCGTGACCGCGTCGATCCTCGTGATCACGATGGTGCTGTCGCTGATGATCCCGCCGAAGGAGAAGCCGGCGCGCCCCGGCAAGAGCAGCCTCGCGGGCGCACCTTCGGCCAAGCTGCGCGCCGGCCAGCAGGGCGCCGAGAGCGAGAACCGCTGACCGGCGGTCGATTCCGGGCGCGGCCGCCGTGCAGCGCAAGACCACGCGCCGAGCGACCTGCCGGCCGGACCCGGCCACCGTCGAACGCGACGCTCGGCGCTGCGCGACGGCGGCGGAAACGCGCCTGCAACGCGCCCGCGCAGCACAGATCCTGAGTGGCGCACGCAGCGGCTACGGCGGCAGCTGGTAGAACTCACGGCCCGCCGACCCACTCGGCGCATGGCCGCCCTTCGCGCATACTCCCCAGGTACGCGTGGCGGCGATCCCGCGCCGCGCTGCGCGGGGGCTGCCGCACTTGCGATCCGTGAACCGGCTCGGCTTCTGGCTGGGCCTCGCCGTCTTTCTCGTCCTCCGCACCCTCGACCCGCCCGCCGGTCTGGGCGACGCCGGCTGGGCGACCGCGGCCGTCGCCGCGCTGATGGCGGTCTGGTGGTTCACCGACGCGGTGCCCGCCGCCATCACCGGCACGCTTCCCTTCCTGCTGCTGCCGCTGCTGGGCGTCGCGAAGCCCGGCGAGGTCGCGGCCGACTACATGCACCCCGTGCTGTTCCTCGTGATCGGCGGCGCGATGCTCGGCCGCGCGCTCGAGAAGTGGGGCCTGCACCGCCGGCTCGCGATTGCCGTCGTTTCGCGGGCCGGCACGCGCCCCGAGCGCCTGCTGTTCGGGCTGATGGCCGCCACGGCGTTCGTGTCGATGTGGGTCAACAACTCGGCGACCACCGTGATGATGCTGCCGATCGCGGGCGCGCTCGCGCTGGCCGCGCGCGGCGCCGAGGGCGAGGACCGCGACGCGCGCAACTTCGGCGCGGCGCTCGCGCTCTCGGTCGCGGTAGCGTCGAACATCGGCGGCTTCGCCACGCCGGTCGGCACGCCGGTGAACCCGGTCGCGATCGGGCTGATCGACCAGCACTTCGGCGTCCGGATCGGCTTCGCCGAATGGATGGCCTTCGGCGTGCCGATCATGCTCGCCGCGCTGCCGGCGGCGTGGTGGTTCATCGCCCGCGTCGTGCTGCCGTTCCGGCTGCCCGCGCTCGCGCCCGCCGACGTGCTGGCCGCGATCGGGGCGCAGGCCGGACAGGCGGCGCCCTGGAGCGGCCCGGAGCGGCGCGTGCTGGCGTTGCTGCTCGCGACGGCGGCCGGCTGGGTGACGCTCCCGCTGTACGAGAAGCACCTCCCGGGGGTGACGGACGCTGCGCTCGCCGTGGGCGCGGCGCTGCTGCTGTTCGTGCTGCCGAGCGGTGCCCGAGGCACGGGGTCCGCGAGCGGGCCGCTGCTCGAGTGGCACGATGCGCGCGACGCGCCGTGGTACCTCGTACTCCTGCTCGGCGGCGGCCTCGCGCTGGCGGACGCCGTGGGCGGCACCGGCCTGAGCCGCTGGCTCGGCGCAGAGCTCCAGCAGCTCGCGCCTGCGCAGCTGTTCGCACTGGTGCTGGTGGTCACCGCGATCTGCGTGCTGCTCACCGAGTGCTCGAGCAACCTCGGTACCGCCGCGACCTTCGTGCCGATCGCCGGCGCGCTGGCGATCGCCGCCGGCCACGACCCGGTGCCGGTCGCCCTGGCCGCCGGGCTCGCCGCGAGCTGGGGCTTCGCGAACCCCGCGGGCACGTCGTCGAACGCGATGGTGATCGGCACCGGCCGCGTGCGCGTGCCGGAGATGGCGGGAGTCGGCGCGCTGGTCGATCTCGCGGGCGTGGTGCTGATCGCTTGCGCGTGCGCCTGGCTGGTGCCGGTCGTGCTCGGCTGAGCCACCGCGCGGGACGGCGCACCGCGCGGCGCCATCGCGCCCCGTGCGTACCGCGCGCGAACGGCGCCGATCAGGGCGTGACTGCGTGCACGGCCCGCTCCAGCCGCGCGCGGACTTCCTCGGCGTAACGGACGAGCGCCGCGTTCCCGGTGCGCTCGAGGCTCGTGACCGGGTCGATCGCGGCGATCTCGCACTCGCCGCCGCCCGCTTCCCGGACGATCACGTTGCACGGCAGCAGCACGCCGAGCTTGTCCTCGAGCTGCAGCGCCTCGTGCGCGATCTTCGGGTTGCACGCGCCGAGGATCCGGTAGCCCGGAAACTCCGCGCCCAGCTTGGCCTTCAGCGTGGCCCGGACGTCGATGTCCGTCAGCACGCCGAAGCCCTCGGCCCTCAGTGCCTCCGTCACCCGCGACACGGCCGCGTCCAGCGGCAGCGCGGTGCGCTTCGCGATGTAGTAGCTCATCTCGCGTACTGCTCCTTCGATGTGGCGGATTCGACCACCTGCGCCGCGCGGCGCCGCAGGTAGCCGTAGTAGAGGATCGGAATCACGACCAGCGTCAGGATCGTCGAGACGAGGATGCCGAAGATCAGCGAGACCGCGAGCCCGTTGAAGATCGGGTCGTCGAGGATGAACACCGCGCCGAGCATCGCGGCCAGGCCTGTCAGCGCGATCGGCTTCGCGCGCACCGCGCCGGCGCGGATGACCGCGTCCGGCAGCTCGCGGCCTGCCGCGAGCTCCTGGTTGACGAAGTCCACCAGCAGGATCGAGTTGCGGACGATGATGCCGGCGAGCGCGATCATCCCGATCATCGAGGTCGCGGTGAACTGCGCGCCGAGCAGTGCGTGGCCGGGCATGATGCCGATCATTGTCAGCGGAATCGGCGCCATGATCACGAGCGGCACCGCGTACGAGCGGAACTGCGCAACCACCAGCAGGTAGATGAAGACGAGGCCGACCGCGTACGCCGCGCCCATGTCGCGGAAGGTCTCGTAGGTGATCTGCCACTCGCCGTCCCACTTGATCGCAGGGCCGGTGGTGTCCAGCGGCTGCGAGATGAAGTACTGGTCGATCTCGACGCCGCCGGCGGACGGCAGCGGCGCACGGCCGTCACCGATGGCGCCGACCAGCGCGAACATGCCGTACAGCGGGCTGTCGAGCCGGCCCGCTTCGTCGCCGAACACGAATACCACCGGCAGGCCGTCCTTGCGGTAGCGCGTCGGGTCGCGCGGCACGCGCTCGACCGCTACCAGTTCGGTCAGGGGTACGCGCGCACCACTGGCGGCGCGCACGGTCAGCAGCAGCGCCCGGTCGAGCGCGGCCTTCTCGCCGACGGGCAGTTCGAGCCGCACCGGGATCGGCGCCTGCTCGCGGCCGACGTGCACGAACGTGGCGTCGAGGCCGCCGAGGCCGAGCGCGAGCGTCTCCGCCACCGCGGCCTGCGAGACGCCGAGACGCGCGGCGCGCACGCGGTCCACCGCGACGACGTAGCGATGCGAGTCGGCCTCGGCGGTGGTGTCGGTGTCCACGACGTCCGGCGTCGCACGGAACGCGCGCTCGAGTTCCCGCGCCAGACGGCGCTGCGCTTCGTAGTCCGGCCCGTAGACCTCCGCCACCAGCGGCGCCATCACCGGCGGGCCGGGCGGCACCTCGACGATCTGCACGCGTGCGCCGTGGCGCTCCGCGATCGCCGCGACCGCCGGGCGCACCGCGCGCGCGATGTCGTGGCTCGCGCGGTCGCGTTGCGCCTTGTCGACCAGATTGACCTGCAGGTCGCCGAGTTCCGGCGCGCGCCGCAGGTAGTACTGCCGGACGAGGCCGTTGAAGTTGATCGGCGCGGCGGTGCCGGCGTAGGCCTGCCAGTCCGTGACCTCGGGGACCTCGCGGATCACCGCGGCCATCTCGCCGAGGACGCGCGCGGTGTCCTCGACCGCCGCGCCCTCGGGCATGTGCAGCACGACCTGGAATTCGCTCTTGTCGTCGAACGGCAGCATCTTCAGCACGACCCACTGCAGGCCGGCCATCGAGACGGCCGCGAGGATCGCGACCAGCGTGCCGAGGTAGAGCCGGTGCCGCGCCCTGCGGGCGCCGGATCCGGCGAGGAACGGCGCCATGACGCGGCGGAAGAACGGGTCCAGGGCGCGGTCGAGCGCGCTCGGGGTTGGCGCGTGCACGGGCATCGCAGCGCCCGGGCCCGCGCTCGCGCCCGCGCCGCCGTGCCCGCCGCCGAGCAGCCTCATCGCCATCCACGGCGTCAGCACCAGCGCGACCGCCAGCGAGATCAGCATGCCGAGGCTCGCATTGATCGGGATCGGGCTCATGTATGGGCCCATCAGCCCCGAGACGAAGGCCATCGGCAGCAGCGCCGCTATGACGGTGAAGGTCGCGAGGATCGTGGGGCCGCCGACCTCGTCCACGGCCGGCGGGATCGCCTCGAGCAGGCTTCGCCCGCCCATCGCCATGTGACGGTGGATGTTCTCGACCACGACGATCGCGTCGTCGACCAGGATGCCGATCGAGAAGATCAGCGCGAACAGCGACACGCGGTTGATCGTGAAGCCCCAGGCCCACGAGGCGAACAGCGTGATCGCGAGCGTGACGAGGACCGCCGCGCCGACCACGACCGCCTCGCGCCAGCCGAGCGCGAAGGCCACCAGCAGCACGACGCACGCGGTCGCGAACGCGAGCTTCTGGATCAGCTTCTGCGCCTTGTCGTTCGCGGTGAGGCCGTAGTCGCGCGTGACCGTGACCTCCACGCCGTCGGGGATCACGGTACCGCGGAGCCGCTCGACGCGGTCGTTGACCGCGCTCGTGACGTCCACCGCGTTCGTGCCGGGCTGCTTCGAGACCGCGATCGTCACCGCCGGCGATTCGCCGGCGAGTTCGATCCGGCTCTGCGCGGCGGCGGGGCCCGCGCCGAACCATACGTACTGCTCGGGTTGGTCGGCGCCGTCGGTGATGGCGGCGACGTCCGAGAGGTAGACCGGGCGGCCGTCGGCCAGGCCGATCACGAGTTCGGCGACGTCGTCGCGGCCGGCGAGGAACTCGCCGGCGGTGACCGGGCGATCACCGCCTTCGCCCACCACGCTGCCCGCGTGCGTCACGACGTTGGCCGCACGCAGCGCACCGAGCAGCTCGGTGGCGGTCAGGCCGTGGCCCGCGAGGCGCGCCGGGTCGAGCTGCACGTGGACGACGCGCTCCGGCGCACCGACCGAGTAGACGTTGCGCGTGCCGCGGATCCGCTTGAGCTCCTCCTCGAGCGAGCGCGCGACCAGGGCGAGTTCCGCACCGCCCCGCGCCGGGTCTGCCGTCCACAGCGTCAGCGTGACCACCGGCACGTCGTCGATGCCGCGAGGCTTCACGAGCGGCTCGCCGATGCCGAGCCCCGGCGGCCGCCAGTCGCGGTTGGAGTAGATCGCGTTGTACAGCCGCACGAGCGCCTCGTTGCGCGCGATGCCGACCTCGAACTCGACGGTGAGCACCGCGCTCCCCGGCCGGGAGACGGCGTAGACGTGCTTCACGTCCGAGATCTCGCCGAGCACACGCTCCATCGGAGCGGCCGCGAGACTCTCGACCTGGGCCGCGGAGGCGCCGGGGAACGGGATGATCACGTTCGCGAACGTGACCTCGATCTGCGGCTCTTCCTCGCGCGGCGTGACGAGCACCGCGAACAGTCCGAGCAGCAGGCCGAAGATCCCCAGCAGCGGCGTCAGCTGGTTGCGGTAGAACGCGCGCGCGACGCGCCCGCCGAAGCCGAGGGGCACGGCGTCGGAGCCCGGCGCGGCCGAGGTGCCGGGCGAGGCGTGCCCGCTCACGGCGCGACCCCGGCGCGCCGCCGGGCGGCCTCGATCGGGTTCGCGGCGATGCGCTCTCCGGCGGCGAGGCCCGCGAGCACCTCGACCTCGTCACCGTAGCGACGACCCAGCCGCACCTGCCGGAACTGCAGCCGGCCGTCGGCGCCGACCACGTAGACCGCGGTGACTTCGCTGCGGACGGCCACGGCCGAGGTCGGGATCGTCGGCACGGCGGCAGCGCCAGGCATCGCGTCCGTGGCCGGCGCGGCGCCCGCGAAGGCGACCTTCGCGTACAGGCCCGGATAGGCGCCCGCCGCGCCCGGCGGCAGGTCCACGCGCACGCGCACCGTGCTGGACTGCGCCGTAGCCGCGGGGAACACGGTGATCGCACCGGCCTCGTGGCGACGCTCGCCGACCCAGACGACGGCGTTCGCCTGCTCGCCGGCCGCCCGGAGCACACCCGCGACCGCACTCGGCACGTCCACCACCACGCGCAGGCGCTCGAGCGCCGCCACTTCCATCAGCGGCTGGCCCGGCGCCACCGCCTCGCCGGGCTCGACGTGCCGCCGCGTGACGACCGCCGCGTACGGCGCCCGAAGTGCGGTGTAGCCCGCGTTCTCCCGCGCGGCCGCGACGCCGGCCTCGGCCGCGTCCAGCTGGGCCGCGGCGGCGTCGCGCTCCGCGGTGGCGCGGTCGAGCGCCGACCGGGCCACGAGACGCTTCGCGTACACGTCGCGGATGCGCTCGTATTCGGCGGCGGCCACCGTGTTCCGCGCCTGCGCCTCGCGCAGCGCCTGCTGCGCCTGGCGCAGCCCAGCGCGCTGCTCCACGCCGGCGAGCCGCAGCAGCAGTTCGTCGGCGCGCACCCGGTCGTCCACGTCGTGCAGCACCTCCGCCACTCGCCCGGCGGTCTGCGCCGTGAGCGTGGCGTGGCGCACCGCCTCGATGCTGCCGTCGTAGCGGCGCTCCGCGCCGGTGCCGACGCGCACTTCGAGCGTCGGCAGCGCGGCACCCGCCGACGCCGGCGCTGCGGCGGGCGGCGCCTCGCCGCAGGCGGCGAGCACGCCGGCGGCGGCGAGGACCAGCACGGCGGCGAGGCCGGCGGGGCGCACGGGCATCACTCGAACGCGAGGCCCGGGCGGGCGCCGAGCCGCCGCAGGATCAGCGCGAGCGGGCAGAAGCGCGTGAACGCGGCCTGCAGCAGGTTGGCGCCGACGAAGGCGGTCAGCCACAGCCAGTTCGGGTGCGCGAAGTACGCCGCCAGCAGGCTCAGCAGGATCACGCTGCCCGCGAAGGCCATCACGATGCGGTCGATGCTCATCGGTTCGCTCCCGGCGGCCCCCGGGCCACCTGTCGGAGCGAATACTATATTAGGATTTACTAAATTAGTAGATGCTGGTTTATACTGACTCGCAGCAGGTGACCGGGCGGTCCAATCGACCGCGGCCGCCCCAGGAGGAAGCCCGGATGAACGCGCGTGCCGCCGAGCTCGCGGAAATGGCCCGCCACGCGGACGCCGCCGCCGCGCTGCTGAAGGCGCTCGCGAACGAGCACCGGCTGCTGGTGCTCTGCGCGCTCGTCGACGGCCCGAAGTCGGTCGGCGAACTGAACGATCGAGTCGACCTCAGCCAGTCCGCGCTCTCGCAGCACCTGGCGGTGCTGCGCGCGGCCGGCATCGTGGCCACGCGGCGCGAGGCACAGACGATCTGGTACGCGCTGGCCCAGGGCCCCGCGGCGGCCGTGATGGAAGCGCTGCACGCTGCGTACTGCGCGCCGCGCAAGGCAAGGAGCCGGCACACCCGCGGCTGAAGGCGCACGCCGACCGCGGCGCGGCCTCGGCCGGCTGCGGAAGTCCCTCCACCACGACCCGCGCCGCGCCATCGTTGCACCTCCGGTACGATCGCGCGATGCGCCGTCGAGGGCACGGCCGTGCCGACGTACCACGACCAGCGCCGCTGGGGCGCGCGCTGGCTACTGCTGGGCGAAGTCGACACGCGAGGCTCGCACGTCGTCATGCGGCAGCGAGCCGATGCGGAAGGCGCGCTGGAGGCCGAGTGGCTGCGCGTCAGCGCGGTACCGCAGGCGCGCTGACGGCCGCGGCCTCCGCCGGCCGCCGCAGGCGCTCCAGCTGCTCCCGGAACTGCCGGCACGGATCGGGCTCGTCCACGCGCGGCGTGAACCAGACGAAGTCGAACGCGTCCGCGGGCTCGTAGCCGGCGGGGTCGTCGCGGCCGGGCACGACCTCCACGAAGCCCACGACCAGCACGGACTCGGCACCCAGCAAGGTCGGCACGCCATAGTCGCGCCGCGCGTGGCCGTTGCCCGCGACCAGCACGGCGAGCGGCGCGGCGTCGGCCGTCGCCGCAGCCACGAGAGTCCCCGCGGCGCCGAGGGCGTCCCGCGCGCGCTCGAGAGTCGCCGCCATCGCCGCGTCGCGCAGTCGCTGCGCGTGGACCATCGGGATCGTGCGCTCCGGCGGCAGGTGGCCGCAGTGCCCGGCCACGAGATCCTCGATCAGCCGCTCGCGTCCGACGGCCGGCAACGCCGCCTCGGCGCGGGCGGCCCACGCCGCCTCGTCGGCCGCGGGTTGGCCGCCGCCCGCCAGTACGCGGATCCGCCGCGCCCCCGGGTTGCCCGCGTACACCGGGGCGCCCACGGCGTCGGCCGCCGCGAAGACGGGAGCGTACAGCGCGTAGTTCGGCCAGCCGCCCTGCGCCCAGCCGACGCGCCCACCGAGCTCGAGGCCGAAATCCGTACACTCCCGCGCGCAGGCGTCGATCGCCGACTGCGCCGGGAAGTCGAGCTGCTCCGCGACGACCGCTACGCGGCGCCCGCGCTCCGCCGCGGCCGCGATCAGCCGGCCCTGCAGGCGATGGTGCTCCGGGTTGCCGTGGCGCTCGCCGAGCAGCAGGTAACGCACCTGCGCGGCGCGCGCGAGCAGCGCCGCAGCGTCGACGAAGCGGCGTTCCCGCGTCGACCAGACGCGGCCCGCGAGCGCGTGATCGGCGTGCAGCAGGCGCACTTCCCCCGGCGCGACGCCCGTCGCCGCCGCGCTCGCCGCGAGCGGCGCGATCGCACCGAGTGCGGCGGCCGCGAGGATCGTGAGCCGCCGCACCCGCGCCCACGCCCGGTTTCGTCGCGTCGTGTCGGACATTCGACCCTGCTCCGCGGCCCCTGCCGGCGCTTATGATGCCGCTCCGCCGCGCCCGGCGCGCGCGCCGTTCCCAAGGAACGCGTCTCGTACACGGCAGCCGCCTGGATACTCATGACCAGCACACCGAGCCCCACCCCGACCGCTTCGCCCGCCGAGTCGCAGCCCGCGCCAGCCGCGCCACCCGCGGTGCTCGCCCCGTGGAGCGGCCCGTACGGCGGCTTGCCGCCGTTCGACCGCGTCGTCGTCGCGGACTTCCCGAGGGCCTTCACCGCCGCGATGCGCGAGGAACTCGACGAGATCGAGCGCATCGCGAACGACCCCGCGCCGCCGACCTTCGACAACACGATCCTCGCCTACGAGCGCGCGGGCCGCGCGTTCGACCGCGTGGACGCGGTCTGGGACGTGCACGTCGCGAACCTGAGTACGCCGGAACTGCAGGCGATCGAGCGCGAGATGGCCCCGAAGCTCGCCGCGCACGAGGACCGCATCCGGCAGAACGCGAAGCTCTACGCGCGCATCAAGGCGGTGTACGACGCGCGCACGAAGTCCCGCCTCACGCCCGAGCAGCAGCGGCTGGCGTGGCTGCACTACACCGGGTTCGCGCTCGCGGGCGCCGGTCTCGACGCGAAGGCCAAGGCGCGCCTCTCGGAACTGAACCAGCGGCTCGCGGACCTCCATACGAGCTTCTCGCAGCAGATCCTCGCCGAGGAGAACGACCGCTTCCTCGTGCTCGAGTCGATGGCGGATCTCGCCGGCCTGCCCGAATCCTTCGCGGATGCGCTGGCCGCCGCCGCCGAGGCGCAGGGGCTGAAGGGCCAGTGGCTGGTGCCCAACACGCGGTCGTCGGTCGAGCCGTTCCTGACCTACTCGGACCGACGCGACCTGCGCGAGCAGGTCTGGCGCACGTTCGTGATGCGGGGTGACGACGGCGGCGCGAACGACACCAACGCGACGATCGCCGAGATCCTGCGAATCCGCGCCGAACGCGCGCAGCTGCTCGGGTACCCGACGCACGCGCACTGGCGTCTGGCCGACACGATGGCGAAGACGCCCGAGCGCGCGATGCAACTGATGGAAGCCGTGTGGAGGCCCGCGGTCGCGCGCGTGCGCGAGGAGGTCGCCGCGCAGCAGGCCATCGCGGACGCCGAGGCGAAGGCGGCGGGTCGCGCACCTGCCCCGATCGAGCCGTGGGACTACCGCTACTACATGGAGAAGGTGCGGAAGGCGCAGTACGACCTCGACCAGAACGACGTGAAGCCGTACCTGCAGCTGGAGAAGCTGCGCGAGGGCATGTTCTGGGTCGCGGGCGAGCTCTTCGGCTTCCGCTTCGTGCCGGTCCCGGAGGGCACGGTGCCGGTGTGCCACGAGGACGTCCGTGTCTGGGAGGTGAAGGACGCCAGGGGCGCTCACGTCGGGCTCTGGTACTTCGACCCGTATGCGCGCAGGGGCAAACGCTCGGGCGCGTGGATGACGTCGTACCGCGACCAGGAGCGCGCGAACGGCGCGATCACGCCGATCGTGTCGAACAACTCGAACTTCGTGAGGCCGCGGCCCGGCGAGCCGGTGCTGATCAGCTGGGACGACGCGATCACGCTGTTCCACGAGTTCGGCCACGCGCTGCACGGGCTCGCGTCGGACGTGACCTATCCCGCGCTTTCCGGCACCGAAGTGCCGACCGACTACGTCGAGTTCCCGTCGCAGGTGCTGGAACGCTGGCTGGCCACGCCGGAGGTCCTGAGCCGGTTCGCGCTGCACTACCGCACGGGCCAGCCGATTCCCGCGGAGCTCGTGCGCAAGATCGTCGCGACCGAGACCTTCAACCAGGGCTTCGCCACGGTGGAGTACCTGGCGAGCGCGCTCGTCGACATGCAACTGCACCTGGCCGGCGGGACGCGGATCGACCCGCGCGAGTTCGAGCGGAAGACGCTGGCCGACCTCGGCATGCCGCGCGAGATCGTCATGCGCCACCGCACGCCGCACTTCCAGCACGTGTTCGCGGGCGACGGCTATTCGGCCGGCTACTACAGCTACCTGTGGTCCGACACGATCTCGGCCGACGCGTACGAGGCCTTCTCCGAGGCCGGCGGGCCGTACGACCCGAAGGTCGCGGCGCGGCTGAAGGAGCACGTGTACTCCGCCGGCAATACGGTCGACCCGGAAGTGGCGTACCGCGCATTCCGCGGTCGCGATCCGCGCATCGACGCGCTGATGCGCAAGCGCGGGTTCGCCGCGCCGAGCGCAGCGACGACCGGCCGCTGACGCCCGCCACGGCCGACGGCGCGGCTCATGGGAGTCCTCGGGGTGGGCGACCGAGGCTCGCCGGCGCCGCCCCAGCCATCAAGGGTGGTACGCCGCGACTCCGATTCAGCGCCTTCCGACCCCGCCGGCGCGGGGTTGCGCTCATGTCGGCGGCGGGGACTAACGGCTACGATGCGAGGCGGGACGAATCGGAGCATTCCATGGCGATCAAGGTGGTCGAACTGCATCACCACGCGATCCGCGTCGGGCCGACCGGCGCGGAAGTGGACGCGGTCCGCGACTTCTACGTGGACGTGCTCGGGCTCGCCGTGGACCCGGGCCGTCGCGTGCGCTCCGGCATACCGGGCCACTGGCTCGACGTCGGCGACCACGCGCAGATCCACCTGATGGGCGTGGCCGGCTGCCACGACGAGGTGAGCGGCATCGACGCCTCGGCGCCGCACGTCGCGCTGGCGGTGGCCGACATCGCGCAGGCGCGTGCGGAACTGCAGCGGCTCGGCGTTCCGCACCGCGTGCTGGAGCGTCCGCAGGGTCCGGCCGCGATGCAGGTGTTCCTGAAGGATCCGGCCGGCAACCTCGTCGAACTGCACCAGGCGGGCTTCTGCCGCTGCGTGCCGAGGTCACGGCGGGCGGAGACCGAAGGCCACGTGCGTTCGCACGGTGCGGTCATGTTCGCCGACATGCGCGGCTTCACGACGCTCGCGGAGCGACTGCCGCCCGCCGCGGTCGTGCCGCTGCTGAACGAGTACTTCACCGTGCTGATCGACGCGACGGATGCGCACGGTGGCACCGTCTATCACCTGGCCGGCGACGGCCTGATGGCGGGCTTCGGCGTCGAACCGGCCGACGCGGCGGATCGCGATGCCGGCGGTTTCGCGTCGCCGCACGCGGCCGCGGCGGCGAGCCACGCCGTGCAGGCCGCACGCCGGATGCTGGCGGGCTTCGGCGAGCTGGCAGGTCGCTGGAAGTCGGCGCTCGACGTGGAGACGGGCCTCGGCGTCGGCATCCACGCTGGCGAGGTGATCGCGGGCGACGTCGGCTCGCGCCTGCACCGGCGCTACACGCTGATCGGCGACACGGTGAACGTCGCCGCGCGACTCGGTCAGCGGGCCCGCGCGGGCGAGGCGCTGTTCTCGCGCTCGGTGCAGCGCGCGGTCGAGCAGGCGGGCCTCGACTGCCCGGTGCTGCCGCTGCCGAAGCTGGTCGTGCGCGGCCGCGCGGCGCCGGTCGAGATCTGGTGCATCCCGGCCGGGGAACGAGTCGACTGGCGCGCGAACGAGCCGGCGCTGGAACCGGCCTAGGTCGACTCCTTCAACTGCGCCAGGAACGTCACGAGCGTCTCGAGCCAGGCGTCGCGGTTCGGCTTCTTGCGGAAGCCGTGGCCCTCGTCCTTGGCCGCGAAGTACCACGCGTCGCCGCCGTTGGCCCGGATCGCCGCGACGATCTGCTCGGACTCGCGCGCGGGCACGCGCGGGTCGTTCAGCCCCTGCCCGATCAGCATCGGCTTCGTGATCCGGCCGGCGTTCGTCAGCGGCGAGATCCGCTGCAGGAACTCCCGCATCTTCGGATCGCGCTCGTCGCCGTACTCGACGCGCCGCAGGTCGCGACGGTAGTCCGCCGTCGCCTCGAGGAAGGTCAGGAAGTTGCTGATGCCGACCACCGAGACGCCGCCGAGCAGTCGCGCGTCGTAGTGCGTCATGGTGGCGAGCGTCATGTAGCCGCCGTACGAGCCGCCCATCACGACGACGCGCTTCGGGTCGAGATCGGGCTGCGTCGCGATCCAGTCGAGCAGCGCCCCGATGTCCTTGACCGCGTCCTCGCGCCGGAAGCCGTTGTCGAGCGTGACGAAGGTCTTCCCGTAGCCGGTCGAGCCGCGCACGTTCGGCTCGATCACCGCGTAGCCGAGCTCGGTCGCGAGGTACTGCGTGAGCGGATCGAACCCGGGCCGCGCCTGCGCTTCCGGGCCGCCGTGGATGTCGATGACGACCGGGTGCGGCCCGGGGCCCTGCGGCCGCACGATGAACGCGGAGATCTGCCGTGGCTTGCGACCGTCACGGTCGAAGGTCGGATACGTGAACAGCTGCGCTTCCTGGAAGCGGCGGGTATCCACCGGGCCAGGCTCGCTGAAGGTCCACTGCTCGAAGGCGTGCGCCGCGAGGTCGAGCACGTGCACGTCCGAGGGCGCGCGGGCCGTGGACCACGCGACCGCGAGGCGCCGGCCCGCGGGATCGAACTCGAGGTTCGAGATCAGTGCCGGCGCCATCGTGGGAACCAGGGCGGGCGCGGGCCGGCGCTCGCGCGTCGTGGGATCGAGCAGGTACAGCCGGCTCGCGGCGTTCTCGTTCGTGACGAACGCGACGAGCCCGGTGTTCGGTGCGACCTCGATCGACGTCACGTCCCACGGCACGTCCGCGGTCAGCACCGTCGCGCGCTGCGTGGCGGGATCCCAGTAGCGGAGCAGCTGGAACTCCGCGTCCCGGTCGCTCGAGTACCAGACGCCGCGGCCGTCGGCGGCGAAGCGCGCGTCGCCGATCGCGACGCGCTCGCCGCGGCGCGGCGGATCGACCGGCGTACGCGTGCCGCTCGCGAGATCGAGCACGTACAGGTGGTCCTCGTTGACGGACACGGAGTTGATCACCAGCAGCGCCGAGTCGTCCGGGGCCCAGTCGAGCACCGACCACAGGCGCTGCTGCCCGTCGAGCACCATCCGCGGCGCGATGCGCGCGATCGGGTCCGCGACCCACAGGTCGTAGCTGCGGCCGTCGCGCGCGGTGGAGCTGTAGGCGTAGCGCGTGCCGTCGTTCGACCAGCGCACGCTGCCGTGCTGCCCGCGGCCGGAGGTCAGCCGCACCGCTCCGGGCGCGTCGTAGCGCTGGAACCAGACCTGGAAGTTCTCGTCGCCGCCGGTGTCCTTCGTGAACAGGAAGCCGCCGCGGGCGGCGGTGGGCGCGGGTCGCGCGCTGCCGACCGGTTCGCGGAAGAAGGTCAGCTGGCGGCGCGCGCCGCCCGCGCGGTCGACGACGTGGATCTGCGCGGCGTCGCCGAAGCGCGTCGAGATCAGCAGGCGGCCGTCGTGGGTCCAGCCGGCGAGCCCGGCGCTGCGGGCGTTCAGGTACGCGTCGAGCCGCTCCTTCACGACCGCAGGCACTTCGGGCACGTTCTCGAGGATCAGCGAACCGCGCTCGACGCGGGTGACCGCGGCGGCTGCGGACGACGCGGCGGCTGCGGGCGACGGGGCGACGGCCGGAGCCGCCGGCGCCGCGGCTGGGGCGACGGCCGGAGCCGCCGCCAGGGCCGGCGCGCCGACGAACAGGGTGGCGAGCGCACACAGCGTAGCGGCGACCGGCAGGGTCGACCGGAGCGGGATCGATCTCGACATCGTCGTCGGACTCCTAGGGCTGCGGTCGCGGCCCGAACACTTCGGCCGCGTCGGGATAGAGCTCGACCAGCACCTCGACGCCGGCGGCGCGCAGTTCGGCGCCGAGCCGGTCGGCGAGCGGTGGGTCGGAGACCCCGACGTTAACCGGCGCGTCGCCGGCCGTCATCTGCGCGCCCGCCCACAGCGCCGCGAGTCGCGGCCGCCGGCGCTCGACCGCGGCGCGCGCGGCGGCGCGCCACGCGTCCGGGACGGGCACCGCGCGGAACGCGCCGCGCCCGCGGCCGAAGTGCGCGACCGCGAGGTAGCGGACCAGCGCCGCGGCGAACCGTTCGTCCAGGAACGCGGGCGACCAGCGCACCTCGCCGACGTCGCGCCCGCGGGCGAGGTTCCAGGCCTTCGCGGCGCCGCGCGCGCCGAAGGCGCCCAGCAGGCCGCCGAGCACGGCGCCCGCGCCGAATGTCAGCCCGCCCGCAGCGACGTCGGCGGCGAGACCGCCGAGCGCGCCCGACACGAGGCCGCCGAGCACCCCGGCCGACTGCGGGTCCACCGGCCGGTCCACCGCGAGGTCGCGGGCGATGGCCTCGAGGATCTCGGCGCTCGCGCGCCCGTCGAGGCAGTGCAGCCGCACGAGTTCGTCGGTCGCCGCGCGCACGCGCGCATCGAGGCGGCCGGCGAGCGCGTCGCGCGCCGCGAGTTCCTCCGGCGACTCGGCCGCAGCGCCGGCCCCGAGGCGGCCGAGCCACGCGCGCGCCCGCTCCTGCAGCCCGGGATCCCCGAGCCGCTCGCGGTCGTGCGCGAGCGCGGCCAGCTGGCCGCCCAGCACGCGCATCGAGCGCTCGAACGTGTCGAGCCGCCGCTCGCGCCACGCGACGAGCAGCCGCGTCCACGCCGCGCGCCTGGGCGCAGGCACGTGGGGCGCGAGCCGCGCGAGCAGCACGTGCTCCTGGACCCAGCAGCGCGTGAACGCGTCGAGCGGCAGCACGTCGACGACGCGCACCGGCGCACGTTCCAGCCGCTCGCGCCAGCGCCGCACGTCGGCGGCGGGGTCGGTGGCGCCTGCCTCGCCGAGTTGGTTCAGCACTACGCAGACCGGTTTGCCGAGCCAGTCGAGGATCTCTAGCTCCGGCTCGACGTAGGCGGCCGAGTGCGGATCCTCCGCGGCACTCGCGACGTAGAGCACGAGATCGGCCGAGTCGCGCGCCGCCCTCAGCGCCTGCTGGCTGCTCCAGAACGGGCGGTCGGTCCAGCGGTCCCAGACGGCCGACAGGAACCAGCCCAGCGGGTTGGCGCGGCCGCGCAGTCTCCGCAGCAGGCGCACGCTGTCGCCGAAGCCGGGCGTGTCCCACAGCACCAGCGCATCGCCGGCCGACGATTCGAGCGCGACGTACGAGTTCGCGAAGTCGGTGACGTGCGCGCGATCGGCGACCTCGCCGACGTCGCGCTCGAGCCACGTGCGCGCGAGCGTGGTCTTCCCGGCGTTGGTGTGCGACACGAGCGCGACGTGCACCTGTCGCGGCGCGCCGGCGTCGACCTCCACCCCGGCGTCGGTCCGCCTGTCGTTCACGAGCTCGCCTGGCCGGAACCGTTCGCGAGCGCCCGCCGCAGGCCCTCGACCGGCTCGCCGCTCGCGTCGGCCTCGCCGGCGCGCGCGAGATCGACGCGGCACGCGGGCAGACCCTGCGCCGTGACGAAACGCTCCCACGCGCGGACGCGCTCGGCGACGCGGGCCGCGTCCATCCGCCGTGCGTAGCCGCCCGCCTCGAGCAGCACCGCGAGCCGCACCGCCGGGCCGCGGCGCGCGGCCGCGTCGCGAAGCCCGCGCAGGAGCGCGCCGTGCGTCTCGTCCTCGGGCGTCGCCGCGAGATCGACGATCGCGAGTACGCGCGACGCCGTGAGCGGTGCCGGGCCGGCGAGCGCGTCCGCGAGTTCCGCTTCCGCGCCGTAGCGGACCACCTCGCGTCGGTGCAGCACCACGTCCGAGCCCAGCGCCCGCGCGCACAGGCGCTCGAGCGCGGCCCACTCGCCGCCGTCGAGCGCGCGTCCGCAGGGGATCGCCTCGACCGCGGGCAGGCCGACCGGCAGCCCGGCGGCGCGCAGCACGCCCTGCCCGTAGTCGTGCACCGTCGCCGGCAACGGCAGGTGCCGCAGCCGCCACTGCGCGCGCAGGCCGCTCGCGATCGCGAGCAGCAGTCGCGGCACGATGACGTAGAGCACGACCGTCGCCGCCATCAGGTGCAGCCACGGCGCCGCGGGCACGCCGCCGTACGCGCGTCGCAGCGCCTCGGTCTCGATTGCGTTCGCCGGCAGCGGCAGGCCGGTCAGCGCGCTGGCCGGGCCGTAGAGCCACGCGAGCGCGACGCGCACGCCGTCGGCCGCGAGGAACGTGCTCTCCCACGCCGCGCGATACTCGAGCGTGAGCCCGCGGAAGTAGAGTCCCGCGACGAGGCCGAGGGCGACCGCGGCCGCGGCGAAGTGCAGCAGCGCGCGTGCGCGGCCGGCGAGCCACGGCCCGAGCACCGCGCGCCACTCGCGCGCGAAGCCCACGAGGGCACGGCCGAGCGCCGCGTCGAACTCGCTGGCGCGTGCGAGCCACGCGGTCACACGGCGCGCAGCCGCGCCGGCATACAGGCCCACGAGGCCGAAGCCGGGCCCGCCGGCGGCCGCGCCGCGCCGGCGGAGCGCGGCCAGCGCCAGCCCGAGGTACACGAGCAGGTTCCACGCCACGAGCCCCGCGAGCGGGAACGCGAGCAGGTCCACCTGCCGGGAGCCGTCGAGCGTCGCCAGCGCGGCGCCGAGCAAGAACGCGCCGCCGGGCAGCAGGCCCGCCAGCGGCAGGCCGCCGGGCGGCGCGGACGCGAGCCGCGCGACCGCGGGATGGCTCTGCTCGAGGCGCCGCCGCAGCCGTTGCGCGCGGTCGGCCAGCAGGCGCTCGAGTAGCCGCCCGTCGATCGCCCGTGCGCCCGGGCTGCCGGCCTCGCGGAGCGCCTCGCGCGTGGCCTGGACACGGTCGGCCGCCGGCAGCAGGCCGCCGTCGGGATCGGCGTCCTCGATCGCGCGGATCAGCAGGATGGAGCGCAGCGTCGGCTCGCGCATGCGTTGACTCGCTCCCGGCGTCCCGGCCGGGCCGCCGCGGATGGTCGCATTCCCGGGCGCACCGCGGCGAGCGGGGTACGGCCCCGCTGCGCAGGGCGAAACCCGCCGATGGGCTTTGCGGATGGCCGAAGCGCTCGCCAGGGCGCACCGTAGTCAGGTCCGCGCCGCAGGGCGCAGCGACCGGAGATCCGCCATGAGCCACAAGCACGAGCAGCTGGTGACGACGCTGTTCCGGGATCCGATCTCCGGCAACGTCCACTGGCGCGAGATCGAGTCGCTGCTGCACCACCTCGGTGCCACGCTCGAGCCGTTGTCGGGCGCGCGCTTCCGCGCGCGGCTGGCCGGCGTCGAGGACGTGCTGCACCGGCCGCACCACGGGAGCACGCTGGACCGCTCGGCGGTGAAGCAGGTGCGCGCCTTCCTGGCCCGCGCGCGCGTGACGCCGTCGTCGTACCCCACCCATCCGACCCAGGCCACCTGAACGCGATGAGCGCCCGGCTCGACGCCGCCGATGCGGGTGCGAGGCTGCCCGTCTTCACCACTCCGCACCTGCGGCGGGAATTCCGCACGCTCGGCTTCATGATGCAGGCGTGGTGCAAGGGCAGGCACCCTGATCTCCCGAAGCAGGCGCGGCTCGCGGCCGGGGTGTTCCCGACGCTCTGCGAGGAGTGCGCGGCACTGCTCGAATACGCGGCGTTCCGGCTCGAGAAGTGCCCGTACGGCGAGGCCAAGCCGACCTGCGCCAACTGCCCGGTGCACTGCTACAGGAAGGCGCCGCGCGAGCAGATGCGCGAGGTGATGCGCACGACCGGGCCGGGCCTGCTGCTGACGCACCCGATCCTGTCGATCCGGCACCTGTTCGTCGACGGGCGCAGGCGCGTGGGGCTTCCCGGGGCGCACAAGCGCGGCGAGGCCGGGAGCGCGGCGCCGGATGCGCTTCGCAGGCGCCGCGACGAGCGCGGCGGCACGACATAAGGCGGCGGTGGCGTAGCCGAGCGCGCGGCAGGCACAATCCGGGGCCGCAAGACGCTCCGGATACCGCCATGGCCGCCGACCCGCTGCTGACTCTCGACCACGCGAGCCCCATCGTCACGCTGCAGGGTCACCTGCTGGCGAAGCAGGCCTCGATCCCCGGCGCGACCGGCACGCTGTCGTGGATCCTCTCGGCGCTGTCGATCTCCGCGAAGATCATCGCGAACAAGGTGCGCTGCGCGCGCCTGCAGGACGTGCTCGGCGAGGCGGGCGCGGACAACGTGCAGGGCGAGCAGCAGCAGAAACTCGACGTGATCTCGAACAACGTGCTGCTGCGACTGCTCGGCCAGCGCGAGGGCGTCGCGATCGTCGCGTCCGAGGAGAACGAGGAGCCGGTGATCATCCGCGACGACCCGTCGGGCGAGCGCCGCTACTGCGTGCTGTTCGATCCGCTCGACGGCTCGTCGAACCTCGACGTCTGCGGCGGCGTCGGCACGATCTTCTCGATCCTGCGGCACGATCGTCGCGCCAAGGACGCGCCCTCCTCGCTGCTGCAGCCGGGGCGCGAGCAGGTGGCCGCGGGCTACGTGCTGTACGGCTCGTCCACCGTGTTCGTGCTGACGGTGGGCGACGGCGTCGACATGTTCGTGCTCGACCCCGCGGTCGGCGCGTTCATGCTGGTCGAGCGCGGCATCCGCTGCCCGTCGGCGAACAAGAGCTACTCGGTGAACGAAGGCAACCGCCGCACGTTCCCCGAGGGCTACCAGAGTTACCTCGACTGGGCTCAGGAGCGCGGCTACTCGTCGCGCTACGTCGGCTCGATGGTCGCGGACGTGCACCGCATCCTGCTGAAGGGCGGCGTGTTCATGTACCCGCCGACGAAGAAGGCGCCGGACGGCAAGCTGCGGCTGATGTACGAGGCGAACCCGATGGCGATGCTGATCGAGCAGGCCGGCGGGGCCGCGCTCGCGGCACCCGGCCAGCGGATCCTCGACGTGCAGCCGACCGACATCCACCAGCGAGTGCCGGTCATCCTCGGCAGCCGGGACGAGGTCGCGAACGTGGCCGCGCAACTCGGCTGAGAGCGGGATCAGCGCGACGCGCACACCGATGACGTCCGCTCGTCCCCGGCTTCCCGACGCGGCGCGGCAGGCCCTGGTGCTGCTGTTCGCGCTCGCGCAGCTGTTCGCGCCGGCGCTGCCGAGCTTCGGCTACGGCCTGCCGATCGGCACCCGCGCGGACCTCGCGATGACGCCGAACACGCCGGCCGGCTACGCGTTCGCGATCTGGAGCGTGATCTACCTCGGCTGCACGGCGTACGCGTTCTGGCAGGCGTGGCCTTCGCAGCGGGCGCGCGAGATCCACCGCGCGGTCGGGCCGTGGCTCGTCGCCGCGTTCGCCGCGAACACGGCGTGGCCGCTGATCGTGCAGTTCGACGGGCTGAGCGTCGCGAGCGTACTCGTGATCGGCGCGCTGCTGGTCGCGCTGTTCGGCGCGCTGGAGCGGGCGCAGGTCGCGACGCGCGGCGCGGACCGCTGGTTGCTGCGCGTGACGGTCGGCCTGTTCGCCGGCTGGATCACGGCGGCGAGCTTCGCGAACCTCGCGGCGATGCTGCTCGCCGAGGGCCACGTGACCGAGGACGCCACGCCGGTGTGGGTCGCGATCGCCGCGGGCGCGACCGCCTTTGCCGCGTGGGCGGTCGTGCGCTGCCGCGCCGAACCGGCCTACGTGTTCGCCGTAGCGTGGGCGGGGGTTGCGCTGCTGGCACGGAACTGGGCGGAGCGGCCCGGCGCGCCGGAGACGGGCGCGACGTTCGGCCTGCTGCTGGTGCTGACGCTCGCCACGCTGCACGCGTGGCGCGTGCGGCGCGGCGGGTCGGCCTGACCGCCCCCGCCGGCCGGCGAGTCGCGCACCCGATCGCCGCGGTCGTCCCTCTCGCCTAGTCGCGCCCGGAACCGGATGTTCCCGGCGCGCAACCCTGGGCGTCGGCCTTCTCCCGGCGGATCGTGTGCACCAGCAGGCCGAACGCGCTCGCGAGCACCGCGATCATCGCGAACATCAGCACGACGAGACCGCCGGCGAGCTGCCAGCCCTCGTAGAGGCCCCAGGCGAGGCCGATCGGCGTCGAGACCAGCAGCATCGGCTTCGCGATCTTCATGGCGTCATTAGGATACGCGGGTCGCGCGCGGTCAGGCCGCCGGGTACAGCAGGAACGGCGCGCGCTGCTCGCGCCAGGCCGCTTCATCCGCGAGTGCGAGCATGTCGAGGTCACCCGGCACCGCGTTGGGGTCGTCGACCCACTCGCGGAGCAGCGGGCTGCCGTTGATCAGGTCGATCGCGAGGCGGTCGCGCTCGTACTCGTACGGGAAGTCGCGCCACAGCGGGTAGTCCGGGTACAGCCGCCGGATCGCCTTGAACGCGAGCGCCTGCAGCCGCCACGGCCGGAACGCCTGGTGGTCGTAGCTGCCGTCCTCGACGTGGAACTGCAGGCCCGCGCACAGCCGGCCCGCGTGCTTGTGGAAGGTCGGCTCGAACCAGCACGGGCGCAGTCGGCAGCCGCGCAGCCAGTGCGGCGCGAGTTCGCGCATCTTCGCGGCCACCGCGTTCGCGTCGAGATCGGGTGCGCCGAACAGCTCGAGCGGGCGCGTGGTGCCGCGGCCCTCCGAGAGCGTCGTGCCCTCGACCATCACCGTGCCGGCATAGCATCGCGCCATGAACAGGTTCGGCGCGTTCGGGCTCGGGTTGACCCACGTGCGCGCGCCGAGCGGCCAGCCGTAGCCGGGCGCGCGTTCCGGCTGCCAGCCCTGCATCGCGATCGCGCGGTACTCGAGGTCGAGCCCGTGGCGCTTCACGAACCACTGCCCGAGTTCGGCCATCGTCAACCCGTGGCGCATCGGCAGCGGTCCGGCGCCGACGAAGCTCTCCCAGCCGTCGCGGAGCTCGAGGCCTTCGACCGGCCGGCCGGCCGGGTTCGGGCGATCGAGTACCCACACCGCCTTGCCCGTGCGCGCGCAGTCCTCGAGCACGTAGCGCAGCGTCGTGATGAACGTGTAGATGCGACAGCCGAGGTCCTGCAGGTCGACCAGCAGCACGTCGAAGGTGTCGAGCATCGCGCTCGTCGGCCGCCGGACCTCGCCATAGAGGCTGAAGACCGGGATGCGGTGCACCGGGTCGTGGAAGTCCGGCGACTCCACCATGTTGTCCTGCTTGTCGCCGCGCAGGCCGTGCTGCGGGCCGAAGGCGGCGGAGAGCTTCACGCCCCGCCTGGCGCCGAGCGCGTCGAGCGCGTGCGTGAGATCGCGCGTGACGGAGGCGGGATGCGCGAGCAGCGCGACGCGACGACCGGCGAGCGGCTTGCGCAGCTCGGCTTCGGCGAGCAGACGATCGATGCCGAACCTCATCGGGGCGGACCTCTCACGACAGCGTCAGCGCGAAGCCGCCCGGATGGTGGAAGTCCGGGCGTGCCGCCGGGTGGCGGAGCGCCCAGTACGACCGGTTCCCGGCGGCGTCCTCGATCACGGCCGTGACGGCCAGCTTCAACGTGCGCCAGGCGGAATCGTACAGGCCCGCGAGTTCGACCGCCGCCGACAGTTCGAGGCGCTCGTCGGTGCGGCGGATCTCGAGCGCCGGCACGACCTGGTCGAGCCTGCGCATCCCCTCGCGCTGGGCCGTGAACGCGTACGCGGCCCACTCGCGCGAGGGCGCGAAGTTGAACTCGCGGTAGGCCGGGTCGCCGTCGGCGCGCACGAAGGCCTCGAAGCAGGTGCGGCGCCACAGCTCGTCGCGGAACCGCAAGGGGCCAAGCGTCGGGATCGCGAGTTCCGCCAGCGGCGCCCGCAGCACGTAGTGGAGCTGCAGGCGCCCGCTGGCCGTCAGGGTCGCGTGCACGCCGAGCCCCTGCACGAGCGGGGCGGGCGTGGTCGGGTGCGGAACGAGCGTGGCGCGGGTGGTGGTCACGGGTTCGCGGCGATGACCCTGAGGAAGGCGGTGCCGTAGCGCTCGACCTTCTGCGGCCCGAAGCCCGGCACCTGCAGCAGCGCGACCGGGTTCGTGGGCCGCAGGCGCGCGAGTTCGCGCAGCGTGCGGTCGTGCGCGACCACGTAGGCCGGCACGCCCTGCGACTGCGCGAGTTCGAGGCGCGCGGCGCGCAGCGCGTCGAACAGCGCGAGACCGGCGGCGTCGAGATCAGCGTCGACCCCAGCCGCCACGCCCGGGGCGGCCGCACCGCGCGCGGCACCCGTCGTGCTCGCGCGGTCCGACGACCCGTCTCCGGCGACGCTCGCACGGGCGTCGACACGGGCCCGCGAGCGTGCGACCTTGCCGCCGGTACTCTTCGGCCGCGAGGCCGGTGGCGGCAGCCAGCGCGCCTGGCGCTGGCCGCGCATCACCGCGACGCCGTCGTCCGTAAGGCGCACGACCGGGTGCTCGTCGCCGGAGAACTGCACCCAGCCGGCGGTCACGCAGCGCGCGAGCGCGCGCTGGATCCAGTCGGCGGGACGGTCCTTCAGGCGGCCGAACGTGCTCACCTGCATGAGGCCGAGGCGCTCGAGACGTTCCTCCGGCTCGCCGTGCAGCAGCCGCACGACCTGCTTGAGCCCGAAGCGTCCGTGCAGCCGCGCTACGCCGGACAGCAGGATGCGCGCGAGTTCGGTCGCGTCGCCCTCGACCGCATCGCCGGCGTCGATCGACGTGCAGACGTCGCAGCGGCCGCAGCCGGCGAGCGTCTCGGCCTCGTCGCCGAAGTAGCGGAGGATCGCGTCGTGCCGGCAGCTGCCGCCCTCGGCCCAGCGGACGAGCTCGAGGAACAGGTTCCACTTGTGCTCGACGACGTCGGCGTTCGGCGTCTCGCCGTCGTCCAGCGGGCGTTCGAGCAGGCGGCGGCGCAGCGGCAGGTCCTGCTGCGACCAGCACAGCAGGCCGAGCGCGTCCGCACCGTCGCGACCGGCGCGGCCGACCTCCTGGTAGTAGGCCTCGATCGAGCCCGGCGGCCCGAGGTGCACGACCGCGCGCACGTCGCCGCGGTCGATGCCCATGCCGAACGCGTTGGTCGCGCAGACGACGTCCGCGTGGCCGGTCGTGAACGCGGCCTGCGCCTTCGCGCGGCGCTCCGCGTCGAGCCCCGCGTGGTAGACCGCGACGCGCCAGCCGGCGTCGCCGAGCCGCGCACCCTCCTCCTCCGCCTGCCGGCGCGTCGGTGCATAGACGATCGCGGCGCCGTGGCCGAGGCCCTTCGCGCGCGTGCGCGGATCGCCGAGCGCCTCGACCAGCGCGGCGTCCACGCGCCGCTCGCGGTCGCGCGCGCCCTCGACCTCGACCGCGCGCAGGCTCAGGTTGGGTCGCGCGAAGCCGCGCACCAGCTGCGGCGTGTCGGCGGCCAGGCCGAGGCGCACGAGGATCTCGTCGCGCACCACGGGAGTCGCGGTGGCCGTGCACGCGAGCACGTGCGCGGGCGCGAGCTCGCGGATCAGCTCGCCGATCTGCAGGTACTCGGGGCGGAAGTCGTGGCCCCACTCGCTGATGCAGTGCGCCTCGTCGACCGCGACCAGCGGCACGCCGCCTTCGAGCTGCGCGAGGCGCGCACGGAAGTCCGCGTTCGCGAGCCGCTCCGGCGCGACGTACACGAGGCGGTACTCGCCTCGCATCACCGAGCCGAATCGCGCGCGCGCGGTCGCGGCGTCCAGCGTCGAGGCGAGGAAGGTCGCCGCGACGCCGCGCGCCTGCAGCGCGCTCACCTGGTCCTGCATCAGCGCGATCAGGGGGCTGACGACCAGCGTGGTCCCGGGCAGCAGCAGCGCGGGCGCCTGGTAGCAGAGGCTCTTGCCCCCGCCGGTCGGCGCGACCAGGAGCGCGCGGCCGCGGTCGAGCAGCGTCTCGATCGCCTCGCGCTGGCCGGGGCGGAAGCTCGCGTAGCCGAGCCGGTGCAGCACGTCGTCGAGGACGTCGTAGGCTGTGTCCATCGGCTCGGGGTTCGCGGGGACCATCGGGTGGACTCGGGTTGTCGCGGGCGCGGACGGTCGATTCAGCGCCGCGCGTCCTGGCGCCGCAGGGCATTCGGCCAGGCGAGCAGCCGCTCGTCCGCGGTGACCAGCACCGCATCGTGGAGCATGGCCGTGGCCGCGAGGAAGCGGTCCACGGGATCGCGATGCAGGTCGAGCGTGGCTGCGAGCAGCGCGACCGGTCCCGTCAGCGGCAGCTCCAGGTAGCCGGCCGCCAGCGCCTGCGCGCGCATCTCCGCGGCCGACGTCGGGGTCGCCAGCCGGCCGCGCGCCACCAGCATGCCGACTTCCCAGAAGCTGACGGCGGAGACGTAGAGGCTGCCGTCCGTCGACGCCGCGTTCGCCAGCTGCCGCGAACGCCGGCCGAGCGGCACGTCGTCCGTGGCGAGCCAGACGAGCGCGTGGGTGTCCAGCAGGACCTTCAAGGCGGGCGGCGACCGGCTGCGCCGCGACCCCGCGCGAAGCGCGTCACTCCCGCGCCTCCGACGGCTCGTCGAGCGGGGAGACGATGTCGCCGACGATCCGGACCTGTCCCTTCCAGGCCGCGAGGCCGCGCTTGCCGTGGCCGGTGGCCGGGCGCAGCTCCGCGACCGGACGGCCGCGCTTCGTGACCAGCACGGGCTCGCCGGTGCGTGCGACCTCGTCCATCAGCGCGAGGCAGCGGGCCTTGAACTCGGAAGCCTTGACGGTGCGCACGGGCATCTCCGTACGATCTGACCATATTAAATGACCATATGGGCACAGGCAATTTCCGGCGCGTTCGGTCAGAATCGCGCACCGTCGGCCCCGCCGCATTCCGGACCACGCCCATGCTCCAGACGCTCTCGCCCGTACCGCCCGACGCTCTCCTCGGCATCACCACCGCGTTCCGCGCCGACACGAGCGCGTGGAAGGTCGACCTCGGCGTCGGCGTGTACCGCGACGAGCAGGGCATCACGCCGATCATGCGGTCGGTCCGCGAGTCCGAGCGGCGCGTGATCGCGAACGGCACCACGAAGGTGTACGTCGGGCCGGCCGGCAACCGCGAGTTCGCCGCGGCACTCGAGGAGTTGACGCTCGGGGCCGATCATCCGGCACGCAAGGCCGGCCGCGTCGTGACGCTGCAGGCGCCGGGCGGCTGCGGCGCGCTGCGGCTCGGTGCGGAACTCGCGAAGTTCGCGGGCGCGACCGACCTCGTCGTCAGCGACCCGACCTGGGCGAACCACGTCCCGCTGCTGTCGAGCGCGGGCCTCCGGCTCGGCAAGTACGCGTATCTCGACGCGGCCACCGGCCGCGCGGATGCGAACCGCATGCTCGACGCCCTCGCCACGCTGCCCGCCGGCACGCTCGTGCTGCTGCAGGGCTCCTGCCACAACCCGACCGGCGCGGATCTCGACCGCGCGGCGTGGCACGCGATCGCGGATCTCCTCGACAGGCGCGGGCTCGTGCCGTTCGTCGACATCGCGTACCAGGGCCTCGGCGACGGCCTCGAGGAAGACGCCTACGGCGTGCGCCTGCTCGCGGAGCGGCTGCCGGAAGTGCTGATCGCGGTGTCGTGCTCGAAGAACTTCGGACTGTACCGCGAGCGCGTCGGCGCGACGCTCGTGGTCGGCCAGGCGCCCGCGCAGGCGAGCGTCGCGATGGGCCACCTGCAGACGATCGCGCGCCGCATGTACTCGATGCCGCCCGACCACGGTGCGGCGATCGTCGCGGGCATCTGGGCGGATCCGCAGCTGCGCGCCGACTGGCAGCGCGAGGTCGCCGAGATGCGCACCCGCGTGCTGGAACTGCGCCGCGGCCTGGCGGCCGCGCTGCGCGACGGCCACGACGGGCGCTTCGACTTCGTCGCGGACCAGCGCGGGATGTTCTCGCTGCTCGGGCTGCCCCCCGCGGTCGTCGAGCGGCTGCGAACCGAGCACCACGTCTACATGGCGCCGGACAGCCGCGTGAACATCGCGGGTCTGAAGAGCGCCGACGTGGTACCGGTGGCGCGCGCGATCCGTGCGGCGCTCGCAGCGGGCTGAACGGCGGACGTCGCGACGCGGACCCGCGCTTCGCGCGACCGATCCGATCGTCATGGCGGCATGCCCGATCGCCGTACCGCGAGCGCGACGCCACCCGTTTGATTCGTGACTCGCCGGCCCCACCTCCCGGGTTCGTTCCCCTTGCGGAGCATCGCGTGACCACGCTCTTCGAACCGCTGCGCGTCGGCGACCTGCAGCTGCCCAACCGTCTCCTGATGGCCTCGCTGACGCGGGCGCGCGCCGGCCGCACGCACGTGCCGAACGAACTGATGGCCGAACAGTACGCGCAGCGCGCAGGTGCCGGCCTGATCCTGACCGAGGCGACGATGGTCGCCGCCGACGGCTGCGCGTTCACCGGCGAGGGCGGCCTGTACGACGACGCCACCACCGCGGGCTGGAAGCGCGTCACCGACGCGGTGCACGCGCGCGGCGGCCGCATCGCCGTGCAGCTGTGGCACCCGGGCCGCGCGGCGCACTCGGCTCTGAACGGCGGCGTACGGCCGGTGTCGTCCACCGACCGTGCGATCCGCAACGCAACCATCCGCACGCCGGCCGGCACCGAGCCCTACGAGGTCCCGCGCCGCCTCGCGCGCGAGGAACTGCCGTCGTACGTGCAGCTGTTCCGCGACGCCGCCTCGCGCGCGCGCGAGGCCGGCTTCGACGGCGTGCAGATCCACGGGGCGCACGGCTACCTGCTCGACCAGTTCCTGCGCGACGGCACGAACGACCGCACCGACGACTACGGCGGCCCGCTCGCGAACCGGGCCAGGCTGCTGCTGGAAGCGACCGACGCCGCGATCGAGGTGTGGGGTGCGGGCCGCGTGTCCGTGCGCATCTCGCCGCTCGTCGCGTTCAACGACATGGTGGACTCGGATCCCGAGGCGCTGGTGCGCCACGTCGCGACCGAGCTGGACCGGCGCGGTCTCGCGTTCCTCGAACTGCGGCACGCCGATCACTCGCTGCCGGCGGAGCAGGCGCTCGCGCGCGTCGCGCGCGCGCACTTCCGCGGCCCGCTGGTGCTGAACGGCGGTTTCGATCGCGCGAGCGCGGAAGCGGCGCTGCGCGAAGGCCGCGCCGACGCAATCTCGTTCGGCCGCCTCTACATCGCGAACCCGGACCTCGAAGTGCGCTTCGCGCGCAACGCGCCGCTGAACCCGCTCGACGGCGCGACGCTCTATTCGCCGGGCGCGAAGGGCTACACGGACTATCCGTTCCTCGACGACGCGGTACGTCGCGAGGCCTGAGACCGCCCGGGCGGTGCCGGGATGCGCCCGGCCGCGTCGCCGCCCGCGGACGGGGACGGAGCGGGTTCTCAGCGCGCCCGACGGAACGTCAGGTTGTAGCGCAGCGGCGCGTCGCCCGTGACCGGCGCCATCCCGCGCGGCGCCTTGAGCTTGCGCACCGCGTGGTACCCCGCACGCGCGCTACCGCCCCAGACGAGCACGTCGCCGTCCTCGAGCAGCACCGACACGGGCGGGTCGGTGCGCCTGGCGCCGTACCAGAGGAACGTCGCGGGCAGGCCGATCGACACGGAGACGATCGGCTGGCTCATGTCGAGTTCGTCGTAGTCGCGGTGCGCTCCCATCTGCGCACCGATCGCGTAGCGGTTCACGAGGCAGGCGTCCGGTACGTAGCCTGGGAAGCCGCCCGCGGCGGCGGCGCGCGCCGCGAGGTCGAGAAAGGCCGGGGGAATCGCCGGCCACGGCCGGCCGGTCTCGGGATCGACGTCGACGTAGCGATAGCCGCGACGGTCGCTGTGCCAGCCCCAGGTCCCGCAGTTGGTCATCGCGACGGACATGCGGCCGCCCCGCGGCACGACCAGGTGACGGAACGGCGCAGCGGCGGCGATGCGGTCGATCGCGTCCCGCAGCGGTGCGGTGGCGACGAAGTGCGGCAGCCAGGTGACCTGCGGCGCGATCTCGCGGGGCGACCCCGGGCCCGCCGCGACCCCGAAGTCGAAGCCGCTCAAGCGCTCATCGCAGGCCGCACGTGGGCGCGGCCAGCGTGTCGATTGGCCCGCGCGTCGTGCAGCGCGTGGTGCCTGCGCATCCCGGGCAGCATGGAGAAGTCCTCGCAGGCCTCGCGGCAGGTCGCGCCGAGCAGCGGCAGCACTTTCCGCTCCACGAACGGCGTGCAGGCGTCGACGGGGAGGTCGCAGCGTTCGGCGTAGAACTCGCGGCCGTCCTCGGCGACGAGGCCGAGGCTGATCAGCTGCGGCGCACGCAGGTCGGTGAATTCGGTGTCGATGAAGATCGGCATGAGGTTCGGCCGCCGTTCCCGGCGAGGGTCTGGATGCGATGCGCCGGATCGTCCGCTGCGCCCGAGTGTAGGGCCGCGACCGGGATCACGGAAACGCGGGGCCGGTTCGCCCCGCCCTGCACCGGATCACGGAAACGCGCGCTGCCGCACTCGCGGCGCTGCCGATTCGCGAGTCGCGGCGCGGCTCGCGCTCGTCGCCCGGCTGCCGTGCGCACCGCCCGGCTCCGCCTTTCGCGTATCCTTCACGCCTCCCGAAGGCCGTGAAGCCCCGCGCGCGACCGTGAGCCGCCGCCCCTCCCGATGACGTCCGCGCCACGCCGCCCAGCGTGGGCCGCAGGCCTGCTCGTGCTGCTCGCGCTCGCCGTGCTCGCCGGCTGGTGGCTGGACGCGCGGCCGGTCGCCGTGCCCGATGGCACGGGCGGTCGCCTGCCCTGCATCTCCTACGCTCCGGCGCGCGAGGGCGCGGACGGGCGAGGCGACGTCACGGTCGAGCAGCTGCGGCTCGACTTCGCGGTGCTCGCGCGTCACACCGGCTGCATCCGCACCTACACCGTGTCCGAGGGCTTCGACCGCGTGCCCGAGATCGCGCGGGAGTTCGGGCTCGAGGTGCTGCTCGGCCTCTGGATCGGTCGCGACCGCGCCCACAACGCGAAGGAGATCGCCGCCGGCGTCGCGCTCGCGCGCGCCAACCGCGACGTGGTCCGCGCGCTGGTGGTCGGCAACGAGGTGATGCTCCGGCGCGAACTGCCGGAGGCCGAGCTGGCCGGGCTGATCCGCCAGGTCGCGACGGCGAGCGGGATGCCGGTGACCTACGCCGACGTGTGGGCCTACTGGCGCAAGCACCGCGCGCTCGCGCGCGAGGTCGCGTTCGTGACCGTGCACGTGCTGCCGTACTGGGACGACGAACCGCTCGGCATCGACCACGTGCTGCCGTTCGTCGACGCACTGATGGCCGACCTCGCCCGCGAGTTCGCGGGCAAGCCGCTGTTCGTCGGCGAGACCGGGTGGCCGAGCGCCGGACGACCGCGCGGCCCGAACGAGGCGACGCTCGTGAACCAGGTGCGGTTCCTGCGCGGCTTCGATGCGCTCGCGCGCGAGCGCGGCTGGGAGTACAGCGTGATCGAGGCCTTCGACCAGCCCTGGAAGATCGCGTACGAAGGCACGGTCGGCGGGCACTGGGGGCTGCACGACTCGCACCGTCGCGAGAAGTTCGCGTGGGCCGGGCCGGTGGTGGAAGCACCGCACGGGCGCACGATCGCCGTGGCCGCGCTGGGCGTCGGACTCGCCGGCGCACTGTTCGCGGCCGCGCTCGCCACCCGTGGCCGGCGCGCATTCGGCGCGACGCTCGGCGGTGGCGCGGCGGCGCTCGCAGTCGGCGTCGGCGCGCGGCAATGGGATTACGTGGTCGACGGCAACGTCGGGATCGCCGCGTGGCTGCTGACGCTCGCGCCCGCCGCGATCGCATGGCTCGCGTTCGCGTACGCGCTCCGCTCGCTCGGCGGCGCGCGGGGCGAGGACGGTGCGTCGGCCGCTGGCGATGCCGGTGGCGTGACGGTGCCGCCCCGGTGGCTCGTGCTCGCGCTGCTGCTGACGGCCGCCTACTGCGGGCTCGGCCTCGTGTTCGACGCGCGCTACCGCGACTTCCCGGTCTGGCTGTTCCTGCCGGGAGTGCTCGCGCTCGCGAGCGTGGCGCTCGCACGTCCCGCCGCGTGGACCGCATTGCTCGTCTCGCGCCCGGACACGGCCGCCGTGCTGCTCGCCGCGTGGCTCGTGGTCGCGGCGGTGCTGGTGCCGCTGCTCGAGGGCTTCGCGAATGCCCGCTCGATCGCCTGGGGCGCCTCCAGCGCCGTGCTAGGCCTCGCGGTGCTGGTGCCGCTCGTCCTGCAGGCGCGCGAACGCCAGCGCGCCGGCCAGGAAGCCGACGGCTGACCAGGTGAACGAGTAGAGCACCATGCCCCAGGTGCCGAACGCGACGCCGGCGTAGGCGGCCGCGGGCGAGCGTCGCCAGAACGCGAGCGCGGCGAACGCCAGGCTCGCCCAGGCATAGACTTCGTATACGAAGCCGTGGATGAACATCAGCCGCACGGCGCACCACCCCGGCGCACCGGAACCCGGCGCCTCGCAGATCGCGCCGAGATCGTCCCGCTGAATCAGGCCGTAGCGCACCCCGGCGGCAGTGCCCCAGGCGGCGAGCACCGCGAGCGCGAGGCCGAGCAGCGCGCGGCCGAGTGGACGGGAAATCATGGCGGGCGGAGGATGGTGGCCAGGGTCTCAATCCAATTTCGCGGAAATCGGCTTGGTTTACAGGTCCGGACGCAGTCTACAGATTCGGTTACCCCCGAATGCTACCCGACGCCCACCCCGCCCTCTTCGCGTGCGCCAACTCCCTTGCGCCGACGACAGCATAGTTCACCGACCTGGACGCATTTCCAGCCCATCGATTGCACTGATGGCCGCAACTACGTCCCTCGAACGTCGGGTCGGTCGAATGCCCGCGGGTGGACGCCAACCGAGTCTTCCTCCGGCCTACACCGCATCCCCGACCCCTCCGAGTTTCTGCACGAGATCAACCAATACCCTCGAGGCAAGGGAGCGAGTTTCGGCAGATTCTGGAAACCCACTACGCTCGCTTCCAAGGTGTCGTGGCGACAGGATCGACATCGTGGCCCCCTTCCCCGACGGACCCACGATGCGACGCACCAACAGCGCACAGCAGCAGTTGACTCTGGCCGCTTCCAGCGATGGCACGACCCCGGCGCGAGTGGACCGGGCTACTGCCGACGCTTCATCCCCGCCGATCATCATTCTTCGGCTTCCCGATGTCTGTCGGGTCACGGGACTGTGCCGGTCCCTGGTGTACGAGTTGGAGTCGAACGGCACGTTCCCGCGCCGCGTGCCTCTCGGGGCCCACTCCGTCGGTTGGGTCGAGTCGGAAGTGCAGTCGTGGCTGGCCGCGCGGGTGAAGGCCCGAGAGGCGGGCTCAGCGATGCGCAGTGCGCGGACGGCAGACAACCGGACGATCGGGCCGCAGGCGCGGCGGGCGCCGGGTGGGACCGCGTCGCCTCGGGCAGTCAGCTGAGGGCAGCGATCAGCGTCGACGCTTCGCCGAGCGCTTGAAGTCCCGGTTGATCCGGTTCAGGTCGAAGCCCTTCGGGTCGAACACGCCGCCGATCCATCGCACCGTGTCCTCGTGCTCCTCGTGAGTGCGATCGCCGAGGATCTGCAGGAACGACTCGTAGCCGTGCGGGCCGCCGACGTCTTCCGGTGGACACGCGTTCTCCCCGGCCAGGCAGATCGGCAGCGGCAGGTCCGGTATCGACTCGATCACCGTCGGCGGCTCGATGACTATTCGATGCCGCCAGCCGTCGCCCATGTCGTAGCGATACTCGAACTCGGCGCGGGAGCCCGACTCCGACACGACGGCAGCGACGGACACGCGGCGCTCGTCGCGGTACGTACTCGCGTCAGTGTCCCAGCCGGCCTCGTGAATCCACCAGTCGGGCGCGACGATGCCGCCGGCGGTCTCGAACTCGTGCGCGTGGGAATCCGTCCACCCCATCACCCACTGCAGATAGCCGTGCAGGCTGGCGAGGGTCCATTGATTCGAGACCAGCACGCGACGCCAGACGAGCGGCGTGACGTCCAGCAGCTCGATTCGGAGTGCCACGGGTCGTGGGCGGGGTGGTGTCGGCACGTCGATGTCTCCGGGGCAATCGGTGGAACAGCGCCACCGTCGCGATCCATCCAGAAGAGAGGCCTGCCGAGCATCTCGTCGGCGAGCCGCGTACTACTCCCACAGCGTCCGGATCGGGACGGCGTGCATCTCGTCTCCGAAGCCTGCGACGGTTTCGCCGTCATAGAGCACGACGCCCGAGGCAAACTTTCGTCCTGATGCGTCCCTCAGCTTGCGCAGTCCTCGAAAGTCCGCCGTCGTGACTGTCGCGGCCGCCTTGACTTCCACGCCGGCGATCTGCCCGCCCTCGCGCTCCAGCACGAGGTCCACCTCGGCGCCGTCCTTGTCGCGGAAGTGACTGAAGCGGATTTCGCCGGTGTACCAGCTGGCCTGGCGGCGCAGTTCCTGATAGACGAAGGTCTCCAGCAACTGGCCAAAAGTGCTGCGGTCCTGCCAAAGGCCCGCTGCATCTACACCGAGAAGCGCGCATGCCACGCCCGTGTCGCCCACGTGCAGCTTCGGCGTCTTGACCAGACGACTCAGTCGATTGCTGTGCCAGGGCGGCAGTTCGTCGATCAGGAAAACCTGCTCGAGCAACGTGACGTAATCGCGGATCGTCGGGCGACTGAGCTGGAAGGGACTCGCGAGATCGCTGATGTTGATGAGCCGCGCGGTCTGCCCGGCGGCGAGCGCCAGCAGGCGCGGCAGCGTGTCGAGCGAGGCAATGCGCGCGAGATCACGGACGTCCCGCTGCACGAGCGTCTCGATGTAATCGCGGTACCAGACAGCCCGGCGACGCGCGGTGCTACGTGCCAGCGCGGCCGGGTAGCCACCGGCCGCGATGCGCTCGGCGAGAGCCTTCCCCAGTCGGCCGAGCTTCCGGATCTTGAAGCCGCCGTCGAAGAGGAGGTCGATGAAGCTCGATTCGTGCGCGACCAGCTCGCATTGTGCCAGCGGATGCAGCCGCAGCAGGCCCAGGCGGCCCGCGAGCGAGTCCGAGAGCGCCGGCAGCAGCAGCACGTTCGCCGAGCCGGTCAGGAGAAAGCGGCCTGGCGTCCGACGTCGATCGATCGCCGACTTGAGTGCCGCGAAGATCATCGGCGCGCGCTGGACTTCGTCGAGCACCACGCGCTCGGGCAGTTCCGCGACGAAGCCCACGGGGTCCGCTTTCGCTGCCGCCAAGGTCACGTCGTCATCGAAGCTGAAGTAAGTGTATTCCCTCGCGTCGCCGACGCTTCGCGCCAGCGTCGTCTTGCCGCACTGGCGCGGGCCGTGGATCAGGACTGCGGGCGTATCGGAGAGGGCTTCGACGAGGCCCGCCTCTGCGAATCGACGGTAAAGCGGGGCGGCGGCCATGCGTCCGATCGTAGACTTACGCTTCGTCCAATTGCAAGGTTAGGAGTCGGCTGATTGAAACCTTATTGTTCGGCTGATTGAAAGGTTGTTGGACGGCCAGGTGAAAGGCTGAATTCCTGATCCGAGGCGGACGGCGACGCGCGCGCCGTACGTGGAGCCGTCGAGCTCAAGCGCCTATTCGACTTAGTGAGGCGGAGGATGGATAGAAGCGAGGCAGTCTGTGGCGTTCGGCGAGGCCCTGGGAGCCAACGAACTCCGAGACTCCGTCTCGGAAATCAGTTGAGCTGGCAACGGAGCGCTTCCTCGATCGCTTCCGGCGGGACGTCATGGTCCCTTGCGAGATCGTTCAGGCGATCGCCCGCCTTGAACCGGTCGGCCAGCACGGCAGTCGGCACGGCGCGTCCGACGATCACGGGGCGACCGAACGCGACGCGCGGGTCGATTACAATCGGCATCGGCGCGTGGCCGGATTCGCCCCGTCGCGTGAACGGGTACAGGCGGATCGGCAGGCCCCCGTCGTCCCATTCCACGAGGTCGACGTGTCCGCGCACGCGCTCCGCGATCCTCGCCTGTGCATCGCGATTCACGCTAGCCAGACGCCCGAGTTCCGCGACGAACAGATCGACGCCGTGCGTGCCGAAGCGTGCGGTCGCGATTGGCCGCGCGTTCTCGATTCGCTTCACGACGTAGTCGAGCGCACGGCGCATCGTCGGCAGCTGGATCACGTGATCGCGCGGGATCGCGGCCACCACGTGCGACTCCACCAGGTTCAGGAACGACAGCCCTTCGCTCGGCGCACCGTCGAGACGGATCAGCGGCCGAAGCGTCTTGCGAATGCCGCGGCGATCCGCATACGTCTGGCCGACGCACCACGCGCGCAGGGTGGCCTTCGGCACACCGAGGTAGTGCGCGGCCTCCGCGAACGAATAGGCGGGCGTGCGTCGCAGCAGGTCGAGATCGATTCGCACGCCGGTTCAGTTCCTGACCGGCGGCGATCGGTGCACGCGCGCCGCTGGATCGACAGCGCCGCGACGGCGTCTCCGCCCCGCAGGGCGCTCGCGCTCGGCCGTCCGCGCGCCCTGCAGATCGACGATCGGGTCGCGGTCCGCGCGACGCGTCGCGACGGCATAGCGGAGGATCTGACTGCAGTTGGCTCACGCCCGATGCGCGGTCTCGAGCGCCCCACGCCGCTGGATCCGACGCAGGCAGTCGAGCACGTCCGCCGCGTGAAGGATTGCGACCGGCCGCGAGCCGATCCACGGGAAGATGTCCCGCTCGAGCAAGCGGCGGACGATCGTCGCGTGGTCGGGGGTCCAGGTCGGGGTCTTCTGCTCCATCCACTCGAGGGCGACTGCCTCGAATGAGCTGACCAGCGCCCGCTTCTCGGCGCGGCGCTGGGCGGCCGGGTCGCGCCCGTCCGCGACCAGCCGCCGGGCTTCGTCACGCTTCTCTCGAGCCCGCTTCAGCGGCACCTCGGGATAGGTGCCGAGCGCCAGCAACTTCTCCCGCCGCTCGAACCTGTACTTGAGGCGCCACCACCGGCCACCGGCCGGCGTGACTACGAGAAACAGGCCGTCCTCGTCGTGCATCTTGTACGGCTTGGGGCCCCGCTCGGCGGAGCGGATCGCGGCATCGGTCAGCGCCCTTGGGATTTCGGACGTTGGGGATATCTGGTGTCCGGCGGACCCACGTACCCCCAAAAAAGCCTCGACCTCGGGCGGACGGCGATGGACGCCAACCTACGCCGCCGGACCACTGCCGGCAATAGAAACAATCAGTTGCAGACGTCCGCGGACGTCTGCGAATCTCTGTGGAAGTGGGATGGTGGCCAGGGTCGGAATCGAACCAACGACACGCGGATTTTCAGTCCGCTGCTCTACCAACTGAGCTACCTGGCCACGCGAGAACCGCGGCGCGGCCCACCGGGCCGGCGGGCGAGTCGAACGCGTATTAGACCGGCCGGCCGGCTCGCCCGTCAAGCAACGGCGACCGGGGCGCCGGCTGGCTGCGCCCTGGACCCGGCCGGCAACCACGGCCGCTCGCGGCATGCGCACAGGGCACCCCGACCAGTGCGCCGGCCGCGGTCGTACCGCACGCGCTGCGTGGCACTGCGCGCACGTCCGCGACGCCGAGCATCGCCGGGCCGTCGACCGAGCGCTCCAACACGACGCGCTGGCCGTCCGGGATCGGCAGTACGCCCGTGGTGGCCGAGCCCTCGCGCGACACGCGCACCGGCGCGGTGATCGCCGTCGCGCTGCCGCCGGCGTTCGGGTCGACGAGTCGGAGCGTGCGGCGCGTCGCTACTCGGCGGGCGGCACGTAGCCTTCGGGTTTCGTGCTGGCACCGCCGCCGAAGAGGAACTTCTCCATCTCCTGCGCGAGGAACTGGCGGTGCTTCGGGTCGATCGGCGTGAGCCGGTACTCGTTCATCAGCATCGTCTGGTGGTCGACCCAGCGCTGCCAGCCCTCCTTCGAGACCTGCTGCCAGATGCGCTTGCCGAGTTCACCGGGATACGGCGCGTAGGCGAGACCCTCGGCTTCGCGGCCGAGCACGACGCAATGAACCATTCGGGGCATGTTCAGTCCTCGAGCACGGCGGCGAGCAGACCGGCCACGGGCGCCGCGAGACCGAGCTTACTGGGCGAGCGCGGGTCGTACCACGTCCAGCGCTCCGGCTCCGCGACCGCGGCCGACGCCGTCACGTCCGCGACGTACGGCTCGACGTCGAGATCGAAGTGGCTGAACGCGTGCGCTAGCGGCGCCCAGGCGCGCAGCTCCGCGGCACCATGCCGGGCGAGCGCGAACTCGACCGCGGCGTCGCGCGACTCGAACTCCGGGAAACCCCACAGCCCTCCCCACAGGCCGGTGGGCGGGCGACGCTCGAGCAGCACGGCATCGCCTGCGCGCAGCACGAGCCAGGCGACGCGCCTGCGCGGTCGCGCCTTCGCAGGCTTCGGCGTCGGCAGTTCGTGCTGCCGGCCCGAGACCCGCGCGACACAGTCCCCGGCCACCGGGCACAGCACGCAGGCGGGCCGCGCGCGCGTGCACAGCGTGGCGCCGAGATCCATGATGGCCTGCGTGTAGTCGGCCGCACGGTCCGGCGGCGTGACCGCTTCCGACGCCGCCCACAGCGAGTCCGCCACCCTGGTCTCGCCCGGCCAGCCCTCGATGCCGAACCAGCGCGCGAGCACGCGCTTGACGTTGCCGTCGAGGATCGCGTGCCGCTCGCCGTGCGCCTGCGCGAGGATCGCGCCGGCAGTGGATCGACCGATTCCCGGCAATGCGAGCACGTCGTCGAAGGCCGTCGGGAACTCGCCGCGGTGTGCGTCGCGGATCGCCCGCGCCGCGGCGTGCAGGTTGCGGGCGCGCGCGTAGTAGCCGAGACCGGACCACAGGTGCAGCACCTCGTCGAGCGGCGCATCCGCGAGCGCACGCACGTCGGGAAAGCGCGCGACAAAGCGCTCGAAGTACGGGATCGCGGTCTGCACCTGCGTCTGCTGCAGCATCACCTCGGACACCCAGACGCGGTACGGCGTGCGATCCACCTGCCACGGCAGGTCGTGACGACCGTGGCGCTCGAACCAGGCCAGCAGCCGCGGTGCGAACGCGCGCACGGCGGTGGCATCGCGCTCGCTCATCGTGCGCGGGACTCCCCGTCGAGCTGCACGCGCACGCCGGTCAGGCGCGTGCCGCCGACGCGCAGTTCGTCGAACGCGAGCACGCCCACGGCGTCCAGCTCGCGCAGGAATTCGACCGGCAGTTCGACCGGCGCGTCGTGGCGCAGCGCTTCCGGCTCCCGATAGCGTTCGGCGTCGAGACGGTCGATGGCGAGATCGAACCGCCAGCTGGGCGCGGTACCGAGACCCACCGTGACCGCGCCCCGCAGCCGCGAGTCGTCCAGTCGCGCATCGAGTTCGCGGAACCGGAACTCGCCGCCGCCCCACTCGACGCGGGCGTCGAGCGCGGCCCGCGACAGCGCGGTGGGATCCTGCGTGGTCGGCAACTCGCGCCCGAGCGCCTCGTACACCTCGCGCGGCGAGAACGGCGCCACGCGCATGCGCCCACCGAAGGCCGGCCCCGGAGCCTCGGCCAGCCGCGCTTCCCCGTCCAGGCGCACGTCCAGACCGAGGCCGCTGGCCCGCAGTCCTTCGATCCGCGCGCGACCGTCGCGCCCCGACGCGGTGAGCGAGTTCACGACGACGCGGACCGTCTGCTGCGCCAGGGCAGGCCATCCAGGGATCTTCTCGGGCACGAGTTCCAGGGCGAGATCGCGACCACCGTACTCGTCGGCGCCGGGGTCGATCGCGAGCGCACCGCGTGCGGCGGCGCGCAGACGCGCGGCCCCGTACTGGGCGCCCTCGATCCGCAGGTCGAAAAGCACCTCGCCGGGCACGCTCACCGGCCCGGCGACGACCGACAGGCCCTCCAGGCTCGCCGACGTGCCGTCGCGGGCGTCCTGCCAGTCGACGCGGCCGTCGACGATCTCGAGGCGTCGGACCGACCACTCGGGCGCGGGTCCTGCCGGGGCCGCGGCCGTCGGCGCCAGGGGCTCCCAGTTGCCCCGTCCGGCCGCATCGACCGCCAGCCGCAGGCGCGGCCGCTCGATCCGCACCGTACCGAGCGCGACCCGGCCGGCGGCGAGCGCCGCGACGTCAACCTCGACCGCGACGCGCCCGATCTCGAGCAGGGGCCCGCCGGCGCCCGCGACGCGCAGGCCCGCAACGTCGAGCCGGGGAGTCGGCTGCAGCACGAGATGCACGGGACCGGCGATCGAGACCTCCCGGCCGAGCGCCGCGGACAGGCGATCCTCCAGTTCCAGGCGCACGCGATCGCGCCCCAGCAGCGAGGCCAGGGCAGCCGCCAGGCCGACGACGAGCAGCAGCGCGGCGCTCCACGCCGCCCAGCGGGGAATCCGGGGCATCGATCACCTGCGGGGGACGCCCCAGTGTAAGCCACGTCCACCCCGGGGCCCTCAAGTGGATCCGAGGGGCGGCCGATACCAATACAGGGTCGCGACGCGCGACCGCCTCGCCGTCATGCCAATGCCCAAGCACCTGGGGATCACCGCCAAACTGCTGCTGGTCCCTGTGCTCAGCGCGCTCGTGCTGGCAGGCGCACTCGCCTTCACCGCCCACACCCAGTCGCTCTACGACGGGTACGCGCGCGCGGTCGTCCAGCACGGCGTCGGCGAGGCCCGTGCATACGCCGCCGCGCTGGACCACGCGCAGCGGTTGCACGGCCGCTACCTCGAGCTCGCGACCGCGCGTCTCGCCGACGGTCTCGACCCGCGCCGGCAGTCCGGCGTGAACGCGCTGCTCGGCGAACTGCTGGATCTCACCGCCGAGATCGACGAACTCCGGCGCGACAGGACCGGCGTCCAGGCCGTGGCGCTCACTGCAGTCTCCGAGTCGCTCGTCGAGTTCCGGGACGTCGTCGCGCGCGTCACGCTGCCGCGTACCCCGCAGGAACTGCGTGCGGACGTCACGGCCTCGAACCTGCAGTTCGATCGTGTCAGCGCGGGGCTCACGGGGCTGATCACGCGCGCGGAGACTTCCGGCGACGCCGCCTTCACGGGCCTCGAGCACCACGTCCGGCGCTCGCTCGCGGTGCTCGGTGCGGTGATCGGCGCCGTCGTCGTGCTGACCCTGCTGCTGGCGTGGTGGACGCGTCGCTGGCTGTCTGCGCCGCTGGCCGAGGTCGCAGGTGCGATGCGGCGTTTCCGCGAGAACCCGGGCACGCCGGTGGATCTGCCGGCCGATCGCAGCGACGAGGTGGGCGAGATAGCAGCCGGCCTCGTCGCCCTGATCGAGGGCGTGCGGGCGCGCGAGCGGGAGCTCGAGTCCACGACGCGCCAGCTGCGCCACGGCAACGTCGCGCTGCAGGTCGAGGTCGCCGAACGGCGCGCCGCCGAGGACGAACTTCGGCGCTCGCGGGAACTGCTCGAGGCCGCGCAGTCGGTCGGCGGCGTCGGCGTCTTCGATCTCGACCTCGAATCCGGGCGCCTGCGCGGCTCGCGGCAGTTCTTCGCGCTGATCGGGCTCCCCGAGGGCACCGAGTGGATCACCCAGGACCAGTGGCTGGCGCTCGTGCATCCCGAGGACCTGGAGGGCCTCGTCGACGCCTTCGGCGCCGCACTCGGCGGAAGCGGCGAGTTCGCCGCCGAGTACCGCTGCCGCCGCCCGGACCGCTCGACGGCCTGGCTCAGCGCGGCGGGCCGCGTGCTCGGCGACGGCGCGGCGGGTGCGCGGCGCATCGTCGGCTCGATCGTCGACATCACGCGCCGCCGGCGCGCGGAGGACGAGCTGCGCGCCGCGGCGGAATCGCTCCGGCAGGCCGAACAGCGCCTGTCGCGCGCGGTTCACGGCACCAGCGACGGGCTGTGGGAATGGCGGCCCGCGACGGGCGAGCTGTGGCTCGCGCCGCGCGTCGCGGAACTGCTGGACTGCGCCCCCGCGGACCTGCCGCGCGACGCGGCGCAGCTGCTCGCGCTCGTGCACCCGGACGACCGGGAACCGATGCGCGCGGCGAACCAGGCGCATCTGAGCGAGGGCATTCCATACGACGTCGAGCTGCGGCTCCGCGACGCGCAGGACGCGTGGCAGTGGTTCCGCTCGCGCGGCCGCGCGACGCGCGACGACGCGAGCGGCGAGACCATCGTCTCGGGCTCGCTGCAGCTCGTCACCGACCGCCGGCGGCAGGCCGAGGAACTCGAGCGCGCGCGCCACGCGGCCGAGCAGGCCAGCCTCGCGAAAAGCGAGTTCCTGGCCAACATGAGCCACGAGATCCGCACGCCCATCAACGGCATGATCGGCATGACGCACGTGCTGCTCGACTCGCCGCTGACGGCGGAGCAGCGGGAGTACGTCGAGATCGTCCGCTCGAGCGGCGAGTCGCTGCTGCTGCTCGTCAACGACATCCTCGACTTCTCGAAGATCGAGGCCGGCCGCATGGACCTCGAGCAACTCGACTTCGAGGTACGCGCCCTCGTGGACGACGCGGTCGGCGGCAGCGCCTACGGCGCCAACGCGAAGGGGCTCGAGCTGGTCGCGCGCGTGTCGCCCGAGGTGCCGAACCTGCTGCGCGGCGACACCGGACGCCTGCGCCAGTGCCTGAACAACCTGCTCGCGAACGCGGTGAAGTTCACGTCCGAAGGGCACGTCGCCCTGGACGTCGAGCTGCTCCGCGGCTCGGCCGGCACGGCCCACGTGCGCTTCGCGGTGAGCGACACGGGGATCGGCATCCCGCCCGATCGGCTCGACCGCCTGTTCCGCGAATTCAGCCAGGTGGACTCCTCGACCACGCGACACCACGGCGGCACCGGGCTCGGCCTCTCGATCGTGCGGCGCCTCGCGGAACTGATGGGCGGCACCGTCGGCGTGACCAGCGAACCGGGCGTGGGTTCGACGTTCTGGTTCACCGCCGCGCTGCAGGTCGTCGGCGTAGCGGGCGACGGCCGGGCGGCCGCACCGCGCGCGCGCCTGCTGGTGCTCGACGAGCGCGTCATCGCGGCTCGCTACGCGGCCGACGCGCTCGCGGCCGGCGGCTACGTCGCGCGGCCGTGCACGTCGCTCGCCGGCCTGCGCGAAGAGCTGGCGATCCACGCGCCGCCGTGTGTCGCGGCGCTGGTTTCGACCGGATTCGGCGGCCTCGATCCGGCCGCGCTCCACGCGGAACTGCGCGCGCGCGTGCCCGGCATCCGCATCGTCGAGCTCGCGCCGCTGGGCGGCGCGCCCGGCGTCGGCAGCGCCGACGCCGTGCTGTCGAAGCCTCTGCGCACGCAGCTCGCGCTGGAGCGGCTAGCACGCCTGCTCGACGGCGACGGCGCGGCCGCCGCCGAGGCGCCCCGCGATTCCCGCGTGCGCGAGCGGCGCGTGCTGCTGGTCGAGGACAACCCCGTGAACCGGCGAGTCGCCGAGCACCAGCTCGTGAAGCTCGGCTGCCGCGTGGGCGTCGCGGGCAACGGTCTCGAGGCGCTGGCGGCCTGGGAAGCCGGCTCGTGGGACCTCGTACTGATGGATTGCCAGATGCCGCTGCTGGACGGGTTCGGCTGCACGCGCGAGATCCGGCGTCGCGAGCCGGCGGGCCGGCGTGTGCCGATCGTCGCCCTGACCGCCAACGCGCTGCAGGGCGACCGCGAGGCCTGCCTGGCCGCCGGCATGGACGACTACCTGACGAAACCGCTCGAACCGGCCAGGCTCGCGGCCACGCTCGAGCGCTGGCTGGCCGCGCCGCGCGAGCCCGGCGCAGGGGCACCTCTCCCGCACGGCGCGGCGCGTACGACGGGCCGCTCCGTCGCGGCGACGCCGGACCCCGTGCCCGCGGCGACCGAGGCGAGCGCGCCGGTCGATCTCGACGAGCTGCGCGGCCTCACCGACGGCGATGCGGAGTTCGCGCGCGAACTCGTCGCCGTGTTCGTCGCCAGCGGCGACCGCGAGCTCGCGGCCATCGCGCAGGCGCTCAGATCAGACGACTACGGGAAGCTCCGGACCCACGCGCACGCCCTGAAGGGCGCGGGCGCCAACCTCCGGGCGCGGGGCGTCGCGAGCGCGGCGGCGCGGCTCGAGGCCGCCGCGGCAGCGGCCGACGGGCGCGCGTGCCGTGAAGCCCTGACGGCCCTCGAGCGTGACTACCGGATCGCGGTGGAATATCTCGGCGGGCGCTGAGGCGCAGCCGAGCGAGCCGGTCGTGCCGGGTCGCTAGGCTTCCGCGCTCGTGACGCGGTTGCGGCCTTCCTGCTTGCTGCGATGGAGGCAGACGTCCGCACGCTCGACCAGCGTCGCGGGCGCCGTCTCCGACGGCCAGCCGCCCGGCTGGGCCGCCACGCCGAAGCTCGCGGTGACGCGCAGCAGCGTCTCGCCAGCGCGCAGTTCCGAGTTCTCGACGAGCCGGCGCAGCTTCTCGGCGAGTGTCGCCGCGCCGGACAGGTCGGTGGCCGGCAGCACGACGACGAACTCCTCGCCGCCGTAGCGTGCCACCCAGTCCACCTCGTGCCGCACGCTCTCCGCCAGCACGCTGGCGAACGCCTGCAGCACCATGTCGCCGACCTGCTGGCCGTGCGTGTCGTTGATCTTCTTGAAGTGGTCGATGTCGCAGATCACGAGCGACAGCGGTCGCTGGTTGCGCCGGGCGCGTTCGAACTCGCGCGCGAGCTCAGTGGTCAGGTAGCACCGGTTGTAGACGCCCGTCAGCGCGTCGGTCAGCGACAGACGGCGCGCCTCCTGCTCGGCCGCGCGCAACCGGCGCTCGAGCGTGCCCACCCGCACGGCCGTCTTCACCCGGGCCAGCAGTTCGGCCTCGTGCACCGGCTTCTTCAGATAGTCGTCCGCCCCGCTCTGGAGACCCGCGACCACGTGCTCGGGGGAATCGCGGCCAGTCAGCAGGATCGTGTACACGTAGCCGGGCCACTCGTCGGCGCGTACGGCCTTCACCAGCCCGACGCCATCGAGACCGGGCATCTCCCAGTCCGTCAGCAGCACCGGGCAGAAGCTCTCGCGCAGCGCGGCGAGCGCGCGCTCGCCGTCCGCCACCGCGACGACATCGTAGCCGGCCTTCTTCAGCAGTCGCGAGGTCAGGAGGCGGGCAACCGGGTCGTCGTCCGCGAGCAGTACGCGGGGCAGCGCCGCCGGCGCCGCGCCGGCCGAATCCGGGAGAGTCGGGACTGGGGACAAAGATCGCTCCAGGAACGGGACGAGCGTCCCGTCTTCAGCGTTATCGGCCGCATCGCGCCAGCCTTAAGGGGGTCGCGGACGCGCTTTCGGATGACCTTCCCGAGGCGTCCGCCTATCGGTTGCAGAGCGTCACGTCCCCGTTCTTGGTGTCGGCCCGCACGCGCGCGGAACCGGCGCCTTCCCGGAACACGAGGCGCACGCCCGGCCCGTACTGCTCATGCGTCGGCCGGGGACCGAAGCAGTTGTCCACGTCGCCGCTGAAGCTCTCGATCTCGTACTCGGCGGCCGGCGGAGCTCCCGGGAACCGCAATGCGAGGTCGCCGCTCACGGATTCGGCCTCGAGCCGGGCGTCCTGCGCGAGCGTCGCCGTGACCGCGAAGTCGCCGGACACGGTCTCGAAGCGGCCCGAGACGAGCTGGCCGAACCGCAGGCGCGAATCCCCGCTGACGGTGCTGACCTCGAGCGTGCCGTCGATGCCGGTGAGCTCGACGTTGCCGCTGACCGTCTGGGCCTCGACGCGCCCGGCCCCGCGGACGGCGGAGTGGCGGGTGGCGTTCAAGTCGCCGCTGACGGAACGCAGCCGTGCCTCGCGCCCGAGCTCGGCGCGGATCTCGCCGCTGACCGTCTGGAGCCGCTGTTCGCCGAGCACACCGCGGGTCGTGACGTCCGCGCTCACGAGCGAGGCGGCGAGGCCGGCCGTGCCGGGCATCCGCACCACGAGATCGGCCTCGTTGTCCGCGTTCCAGTAGCGCCCCTTCGGCAGCACGACGCGCACCGCCGTGCGAGTACCCTGCGTCGTGAGCTCGAGACGCTCGACGCCCGCGCCCAGCTTGCCGGTGACGTGGACCTCGGGGCGATCCCAGCCCTGCACCTCGACGCCGACGATCCGCCACGCGCCGACCGCTTCGTCCAGCGCGTCGGCGAGTCCGGGCGGGAGCGGTTCCGGGATGGTGACTGCGTGGGCCTGCATCGGGTCTCGGGCGCGAACGGGCCGGGGCGAGACGGCTCGCCACCCGTTCCTCATCGACCGTCCCCGGTCTCGACTCGACGGGGCCCAGCCCGGTACGGGGAAAACCTCAAGGTCCGCGCGGCGCCTGCGCGGCCCCGGCTTCGCGGCCTGAGAACCAGTTCACGGCGAACTGCACGAGTTGCGACCCCGTGTTCAGGTTCAGCTTCCGCTTGATGCGCTGGCGGTGGGACTCCACCGTCTTCACCGACAGGTTCAGCGCCTCGGCCGCCTGCCGGGTCGACAGGCCGCGACCGATCATGTGCAGGATCTGGAGTTCGCGGTTCGACAGCCGGTCGATCGGGTTGGCCGAGATGTAGGCCCCACCCGAGGCGAACTTCTGGATCATGCTGTTGCCGACGACCTCGCTGACGTAGATGCCGCCCTCGAGGACCCGCCGCAGCGCGACCAGGAACTGGTCGCTCGCAGCCTCCTTCATGATGTAGCCGTTCGCGCCGGCCGAGAGCATGCGCTCCGCGTAGATCGACTCGTCGTGCATCGACAGCACCAGGATCGGCAGGCTCGGGTAGTGCGAGCGGGCGTCCTTGACGAGCTCGATGCCGTCGCCCTGCTTCAGCGAGATGTCGACGATCACGACGTCGGGCTTCAGCTCCCGGATCGCGCCCTTCGCCTCGCGGGTCGACTCCGCCTCGCCGCAGACCGTCAGGTCTTCCTCCTGCTCGATCAGCCGGCGCAGGCCCTGCCGCACGATCGGGTGGTCGTCGACGATCAGCACCCGGTTGCGCCGCCGTGCAGCCGGCTCACCCTGTTTGCGCAACGTGCCGTTGGTCATCGCTCGTCTCCGGCCCTCGCGTCGCCGAGGGCTGCCAGTGGGAATGAAACCTCGATCTCGTGTCCGCGGCCGTTCCCGGCCCGGACCGCCAGTGCGGCGCCGAGCAGGCCCGCACGATATCCGATCAGGCGGCGCACCTGCGCCAGCCGCTCGCACTCGGCGCCGAGTTCGTGCAGCGCCGTGTCGAGACCGCCGTGATGCGGCGCGAACTCGGTCGCGCCCTGCGCCATCCGCCGCGCCGAGCCGACCGCGTCGGACACCCGCTGCGCGAGCTGCTCCGCCTGGGGCGCGAGCGGCGAGCCGGTACGCGCCGCCTCGGCCCGCAGCGAGGACGCGAGGAACGAGATGCCGGAGAGTTGCTGGCCGAGCCCGTCGTGCAGCTTACGCGCCGGCTGTTCCTTCTCGTGCTGACTGATGCGCAGCACCCCGGCCGCGAGCCGCCGCAGCTCGGTGATGTCCTTGCGCACCGTGATGAAGAAGCGTTCGCTGCCGATGACCACGGAGGTCGCCGTCGCGAGCACGCTGGCCTGCGTGCGCAGGCGGCGCTCGTCGGCGCGGCGGTCCGTGACGTCGGTCGTGTAGACGATCACGCCCTCGACATGGCCGCCGGTGCGGATCGACCCGAGCCGGTGCTCGTCGTAGCGGAGCGTGCCGTCGACGGCGTCCGAAGTGCTCTCGAAGCGGAAGCGCTCGCCGTGCTCGAACACGCGGTGCAGCGCCGCGAGCCACGCGCTCGCGGTCCTCCGGCACGATCTGCCGGAGCCATCCCTGCAGCGTGGGCTGCTCCGGGGTGCTGGACGCCATCGCGCTGCCGCGGTACTCGACCGCGGCCTCGTCGCGGTCCGGGTACCAGCGCCAGACGGCCATGTCGGCCGCGTCGGCCGCGACGCGTGACGGCGTGACGGCGTGACGGCGTGAAGTCCTCGACCACGCCTACGAGCCGCACGTCGCCGGCAGCCGTCAGTAGGCGACCCTCGCCCGCCGTCTCCTCGCGCCGCAGCAGCCGCACGAGCCGCGCCTCGACCTCGGGGCCGTCGTCCGGATGGTGCCGCAGACGCCAGTTGTCGCGGCCGAAGTCGACCCCGCCGCCGATGCGCGGGCCCTCGAGCGGATCCAGCAGCGCCAGGAGCCGGCTGCTCGTCCAGGCCAGCCGCGGTGCTCCGTCGGCGACGTCCACGACGAACGCGCCGTCCGCGACGGCTTCGAGGAAGGCCGACGCACTGCCCGCATCGAGTGCGGTGATTGCCAGATCCGTCTGGGCTGGGTCGGCTGCCATTGCGGGATTCTGGCCCCACGACCCCGAAGCACCTACCGGGACATCCCCCAATGCCCCCTAAGGTGCGGCCGGTGTTGCTGCTGCGCGGCGGATCTCGGGCGCCACCTTCGCGTAGCGTTCGGGGCCGACGAGCGTGATCCCGCCGCGGCGCACAGCCGGCCTGTCTCGTCGCGCCGCTCGACAGGTGGCGACGGACGCTCGACGGAAGTTCCATCGGCGAAGGCGTCCACCGATGCGGCGAGCGCGATCACGAGAGCGCTCTCAGGGCCCGCGTCGCCGAGTTCGAGCAGGCGCCTACCGGCACCGCGAAGCCCAGTACGCCTACCGCCGCGACGATCAGCGAAACCTTGAGCTCGATGCTGGGTGCGAAGCCTCCGAGCCGCATCCGTGGCCCCCCGCGGCCCTGCCCCGCCATGCGCAGGGCCTCGGATTCAGGATCGGCAGGAGCACGGGCAACCTTGCAGTTTCATGCACTCCGGGCGGTGCCGGAACCGCGCTCCCAGGCGTGCAGCTTGCGGTAGAGCGTCGACGGGCTGACGCCGAGGGCCGCCGCCGCGCGGGGCACGTGCCCGCCACAGGCCTCGAGGGCCAGCTCGATGTACTCGCGCTCGACCTCGGCGAGCGGCCGGATCGCGGCCGGCACGACCGCCGGCGGCACCACGGGTGCGGCCGTCGTGACTACCGCCGCCGGCGCGACGTCGATCGCTGCGGCCGGCTGCCGACCGGCGTCGGCCGGGGCGCCACGCGACGGCAGCGCGAGCATCGCGGCCGACACGTACGGCGCGTCGTTGAGCACGACCGCGTTGCGGATCACGTGCTCGAGCTCCCGCACGTTGCCGGGCCAGTCGTGCGCGCAGAGGCGTGCCTGCGCGTCCGGCGCGAAGTCCACGAACGCGCGGCCTTCCTCGCGCGCTTGCTGGCGCAGGAAGTGGCGCGCGAGCAGCAGCACGTCGTCGGCCCGGTCCCGCAGCGGCGGCAGCGCCAGCGGCACGACGTGCAGCCGATAGTAGAGGTCTTCGCGGAAACGCCCGGCGCGGACCTCGGCGAACGGATCGCGGTTGGTCGCGCAGACGAGTCGCACGTCGGCGCGCCGCAGCGCACCGTCGCCGACGCGCTGGTACTCACCGGTCTGCACGAATCGCAGGAGCTTCGACTGCAGGCCGAGCTCGAGTTCGCCGATCTCGTCCAGGAACAGCGTGCCGCCGTCCGCGTGGCCGGCCGCGCCTTCCCGATCACGGTGCGCGCCGGTATAGGCGCCGCGCACGTGGCCGAACAGCTCGGCTTCGATGAGCTCGCGGGGCAGCGCAGCGCAGTTGATGGCGACGAACGGACCGCTGCGCCGCGGGCTCGCGGCGTGCACGGCGCGCGCGCAGAGTTCCTTGCCGGTGCCGCTCTCGCCGGTCACGAACACGGTCGCGCGGCTCGGGCCTGCGGCGTCGATCGTGCGGTACACCGCCTGCATCGCCGGCGAGCGGCCTACGAAGCCGTGGCGGTCGCCGCCGAGCCGGTCGCGATACGACTCGACCATCGCGGCGAGCTCGCCCTGCCGCAGTGCATTGCGCAGCGTGGCGAGCAGCCGGCTGGCGCCGAACGGCTTCGTCAGAACGTCGAAGGCACCGGCCTTCAGTACGCTGGCCACCGTCTCCGCGGAGGCGTGGTCGGTGATCACGATGCACGGCAGGCCGGGTCGCCGGCGCAGCAGCTCGGGCAGCAGCTCGAGCCCCTGCATGCCCGGCAGCCCGAGATCGAGCACCACCGCGTGGGGATCGGTCGAGTCAAAGCACTCCAGCGCCTCCTCGGCGCTGCCGACGACTTCGGCGCGATACTCGGTGGCCGGCAGGTACGCGGCGTACACCGCGGCCTGCGAAGGGCTGTCCTCGACGAGCAGCACCCGGGCGATCATGCGGCCTCTCCCGCGTCCAGGTCGATCCGGAACCGCCGCGCGAGCGCGGCGACCGAGGGCGTGGCCACGGCCAGCAGTTCGTCCGCCGCCGCGAGCGCCGCGCCCGTCCGCCGGTCGCGGGCAGCCTCGTTAAGGCGTTCCGCCACGGCGCGCAACCGCGCGGCACCGAAAGTCGCGGCACTGCTCTTGAGCGCGTGCGATTCGCGCGCGAGCGCCTCGAGGTCGGAGTGGCCGCGCGCGGACCGCACGCGGCGCTCGCGCTTCGCGAGCTCGCGCACGAAGATGCGGACCATCTCGGGCAGCCGCTCGTGGCCGACGTCGAGCGCGAGGCGGTCGAGCGCGGCGGCGTCGAGCAAGCCCGACGCCTCGTCGGCCGCCACGCCGGGACGCTTGAACTTCGCCAGTTCGATCGCCTGCGTCTCCATCGGCTCGGGCGGCGCCCAGCGCGCGATGCGCTCGATCAGCGCCTCGCCGTCGACCGGCTTCGCGACGTAGTCGTCGAAGCCGGCTGCGACGTACTGCTCGGCGGCACCGGCCGTCGCGTGCGCGGTCATCGCGATGACCGGGATGCGCGCGACCGCATTCTTGAAGGCGCGGATCTCGCGCAGGGCGGTCACGCCGTCCATCTCCGGCATGTCGATGTCCATCAGCACGACGTCGTAGACCAGCGTCCGCAGCGCCGCGACCGCCTCGAGGCCGTTGACCACCACGTCCACTTCGCAGCCCCGCCGGCGCAGGAACTCCGCGGTGACGAGGCGGTTCGACTGGCTGTCCTCGGCGAGCAGCACGCGGATGCGCCGGCCGAGCGACGGCAGCCGGGCGCGGATGCGGGTCGTCGCGGACTCGTCGCCGTGGTCCATCGAACGACCCGCGAAGCGGGCGACGCAGGCCGCCAGCTCCGCGATCGGCACCGGATACGGCAGCAGGAAGTCCGCGCCGATCCCGTCGCGTCCGGGACTGAGCGAGACGGCCGGCCCCTCGGCGACGCGCGCCACCGGGATGCCGAGCGCGCGGCAGCGCCGCGCGAGCGCTTCCTGGTCCGCCTGCAGCGCCAGCCGCTCGCCGAGCGAATCGATCAGCGCGAGTCCGAAGGGCGCGTCCCCCGAGGTCTCGAGCAGCCGCTGCGCGTGGTCGAGATCGACCGCCTCGGAGACGGCGCAGCCCCAGGCGGCCATCTGGTCGCGCAGCGCGCCCCGCAGCGGCGGCTCGCCGGCCACCAGCACGCGGAGACCGGTCGCCAGGTCGTGTCCGAACTGCGGCTCGCCGGCGGCCGCGCAGCGCACGTCGAAGAAGAACGTGCTCCCGCGGCCGGGCGCGCTGTCGACGCCGATCGTGCCGCCCATCAGCTCGACGAGCCGTCGCGAGATCGCGAGACCCAGGCCCGTGCCTCCCGCCGACTCCGCACGGCGCTCGCTGACGCGCGAGAATTCCACGAACAGGGAAGGCTGCGCCTCGAGCGGGATGCCGGGCCCGTCGTCCACTACTTCGAACCGGATGCCTGCCGCGGCCGGGCGCACGGTGACGCGGACCGCGCCGTTCGGCGCGAACTTCACCGCGTTGCCGACGAGGTTCAGCAGCACCTGGCGGATGCGGTCGCGGCCGCCGTGCAGCCGCCTCGGCACCGCGGGGTCCACGTAGGTCGAGATGTGGACACCGTTCTTGCGTGCGCGTGGCGCGAGCAGGTGCGTCACGCTGTCCAGCAGCACGAAGAGGTCGAAGTCCACCGCCTCGACCTCGAGCTTGCCGGCCTCGATCTTCGCGAAGTCGAGCACGTCGTCGATCAGCGTGATCAGCACGTCGGCCGACTGGCGCGCGACCCGCAGCACGCGCGCGGCGTCGCGGTCGAGCGGCACTTCCTCGAGCAGGCCGATCGCGCCGCGGATCGCGCTCACGGGCGTGCGGATCTCGTGGCTCATCGCGGCGACGAACGCCGACTTCGCGCGGTTCGCCGACTCGGCCCGCTCCTTCGCCTCGCGCAGCTCCAGCTCCGAGCGGCGCGCGGCGATCATCGCGCCGACGGTCGACGACAGCGGCTGCACCATCCGAACGACGCCCTCGTGGTAGCCGCCCGGACGATTGGCGAGCCCGATCATCCCGATGAGGCGCTCGCCGGCCAGCAGGGGAACGCCGACGAAGCAGCGCAGGGGCGCCTGACCCGGCGGCAGGCCGCCGCGCCGCGGATCGTTCGCCGGGTCGTTCGAGATCACCACTTGCCCGGTCACCAGCCCGTGGCCGAACAACGTGTCGAGCCGGAGGAAATCGAGCCCCTGCGCGTGGTAGCGCTCGTAGTGCGCGCGGGTCGCCGCATTCCACGCGATGTCGGTGATCGCGTGCGTGCGCAGGTAGGGAGCGCCGTCGGCGTCGCAGGCCGCCTCGGCAATGAACCCGAAGCTGCTGCCGGTCAATTCCAGCAGGGCCTCGAGGCTGGCATCGAACGCGGGCCGTGCGTCGTTGTGCAGCAGGAACGTCGTCTGCACGAGCGTCACTGCGCCTAGCAGGCGCGCGAGCGCGAGGGACTCGCGTTCAGCCGGCGCGGCGGGCGTACCGGCGGTGTAGTCGTTGGACAAGCGTCGATCTCCGGTCCGTGTCTCGCAGCGGCAGCGACATGCGTTCCGTTTTGCAACGCGCGTGCCAGCGACGGCGCAGCGCAGAATCGGCGCGCCGCGTGACGCGGTTCACGTTCCGCGGGCGGCCGCCCGCAGATCGCGAAGCAAAACGCGGCGCAGTCTGCAGCGACGACCGGCGCGGCGCGAGCACGAGCGACGGAAACGTGACGCAGGTCCGCCGCGACGCCGTTCGGGGCCGTGGCATGCATCTTGCTGACTGCTCGCCGACAGCCACGAGGCCCGCGATGAACGCCCCCCCCGCTCACTCCAACACCCTGCTCGACGCAGAGCGCGCCTTCGTCTTCGACGCCATCCGCGGCGGCGGCATCGCCGTCGCCTACCAGCCGGTCGCCTCGCGATGCGCCGACGGCAGCTGGCTGGTCACCGGGGTCGAAGCGCTGATGCGCCCGACCACCCCCGCGCTCGGCTGGTCCACTGACGTGTTCCTGCGCGCCTGCGCGCGATTCGACGCGCTTGGAGAACTGTTCCGGCACGTGCTCGACGTCGGCCTCGGGCAGCTTCGCGCGTGGGACTCGCGCGGACTGGAACTGCGTCTGGCAGTCAACCTGCACGCCGGTGCGCTGGCGGACCCGGCGCTCGGCCGCGACGTCGCCGATGCGCTCGCGCGCCACTCGCTTCCCGGCGAGCGCCTCCTGCTCGAACTCGGCGAGGGCGCGGCGATCGACGATTTCGAGAGCGCCGACCGGTCGATCGCCTGCCTCCGCGCCCTCGGCGTCCGGATCGCGATCGACGACTTCGGCGCGGGACTCGGCAGCCTGACCCGGATCGACCTGGTCGAGTGCGACGAGATCAAGATCGACCGCTCGCTCGTGACTGGACTGGAGCGCTCGGCCGAGCTGCGCCGGGCCTGCGCCAACGCGATCGCGCAGGGCCACGCGCGGTTCCTCAAGGTTTGTGCGGAAGGCGTCGAGAAGCCCGAGACGCTCGCGGTGCTGGAGAGGCTCGGCTGCGACCGGGTGCAGGGCTTCATGATCGGCACGGCCGTGCCGCCCGAGGAACTGCCGGCGCTGTGCTTCCAGTGGAACGCGGGCCTTCGCGTGCCGGGCGCGGCGGGCGCCTGACCGGTACGCGAGCGGCGCCCTCCCCGTGTTCGCTTCCACTCCGCGCGTCCCGGCCGCGGCTCACGTCGAACCCGTACACCCGACGGGCGGCGGTGCGGCGGTGCGGCGGGTGCGCGAGCAGATCGCGCAGGTGTCGCGGTTCGACACGACGGTGCTGATCACGGGCGAGAGCGGCACGGGCAAGGAGGGGGTGGCGCGCGAACTGCACCGGCTGAGCCCGCGGTCGGCGGGCCCGTTCGTGCCGGTGAACTGCGGGGCGATTCCGGCGGAGCTCCTGGAGAGCGAACTGTTCGGGCACGAGAAGGGCGCGTTCACGGGCGCGCTGACGACGCGGCGCGGGCGCTTCGAGCTGGCGCAGGGCGGCACGCTGTTGCTCGACGAGATCGCGGAGATGAGCCCGCTGATGCAGGTGAAGCTGCTGCGGGTGCTGCAGGAACGGGTGTACGAGCGGGTGGGCAGCGGCGAGCAGCGCCTGGCCGACGTGCGGATCGTGGCGGCGACCAACCGCGACCTCGAGGCCGAGGTGGCGGCAGGGCGGTTCCGGGGCGACCTGTATTTCCGGCTGAACGTGTTCCCGATCCCGCTGCCGCCGCTGCGCGAGCGGGTGGAGGACCTGCCGGCGCTGCTGGAGTCGCTGAACACGCGGCTGGCGGGGCGCGGCTTCGTGCGGGTCGAGTTCACCGCCGCCGCGCTCGGCGCACTGCGCACCCACCGCTGGCCCGGCAACGTCCGCGAACTCGAGAATCTCCTCGAACGACTGGCGATCGCCGGCGGCACCGGTCCGGCGTCGATCGCGGGCGCGGCGCGCCAGGTCGATGCGATCGATCTGCCGGCGGGATACCGGTCAAAGGAATCGTCGACGGCCGGACCCAGGGCAGCGATCGACCCGGGCTCGCCGCACGCCGGCGGCGATGCGAGCGCGAACGCGCATGCGCGCGAAGGCACGGACCTGCCAGATCCACGCTCGCTACGGGTGCCCCCGGACGGCGTCCAGCTGCGCGACTACCTGAGCGCACTCGAATGCGCCCTGATCGACGACGCGCTCGGCCGCGTGGACGGCGTGGTCGCCGACGCGGCTCGGCTGCTGGGCCTCGGCCGCACCACGCTGGTCGAGAAAATGAAACGGCACGGGCGCGCCTGACCGGAGTCGGGCGCGGCCCGTGCCGCGGGATCGACGCACCGCCCCGGGTGATCCGGGGCGGGCTGCCAGTACGCCGGTGCTCAGCCCTTCGGCTTCACGAAGCGCAGCGTCATGCGGTCCGACTCGCCGATCGCCTTGTACTTCGAGTGGTCGAAGTTCGGGTCCGGCTTCGAGTTCGGGTCGCCGTAGTTCTGGCTCGCGAGGCTCGGGGGCAGCGTCCAGACGCCGAACGGGTGATCCTTCGTGTCCTTCGGGTTCGCGTTGATCTCCGACTTGCCGTCGAGCCTGAAGCCGGCCTTCTCGGCCTGCTGGATCACGAAGGCCTCGGTGACGTAGCCGCTCATCGCGCGCGGGTCGGTCTGCTCGGTGCCGCTCGCGCGGTGCTGCTCGATCGCGAGGATGCCGCCCGGCTTCAGCGCCGCGTAGAGGTCGCGGAACGACTTCGCGACCATGTCGACGTTGCGGTCGTTGCCGCGCATCCAGCCGTGCACCGAGCGCGACACGAGCGCGAAATCGAACGTGTTCGCCGGCGGCGGCGCCGAGGCGAGGCCCCAGTTCACGAGGCCGACCTGGCCCCACTTCGCGATGTCCGCGTAGCGCTGCTCGAAGCCGATGCGGGCCTGGCGGCTGCGGTCCGCGAGCTTCGGGTCGTTCAGGTCGGCGGCGGTCGCGAAGTACTTGCCGCCGGTGGCCTTCGCGTACGGCGCGAGGATCTCGGTCCAGTACTGCGGGGCGCCGCCGGGCTGCACCTCGAGGATCGTCATGCCGGGCTTCAGGCCCCAGAAGGCCAGCGCCTCGGCGGGCCGGCGGGACTCGTCGCGCGCCCTGTTCTCGGCGGCGCGCACGTCGCCCGCGACGGCCGCCACGAGCGCCGCGTCCGGCTTCGCCGCGGCGGCGGTCGGCTTCGCCTTCTGCTGATCGTGAGCCACGGCCAGCGGCGCACCCAGCGCCAGCGAGAATCCCAGCGTCAGCAGTCCGGTCTGCAGTACGAGCCTGCGCATCGATTCGCTCCTTGGGGATGGCGGTAGGTCCGGCGCCCGGCGACTGTCATCGGGGTGAACGGGTGCCCGGAAGTTCGCGAATTCTGCCTCAGATCCCACGGCCACGCCGGAAGTTCCGCGCACGCGCTGCGGCGCGGGCTGCAGATTTCCACTACGCGGTCGCGGAATCCCCGCTCTCGGCCGGGCGCCGCGCATCGCTAGGCTGCCGCACATGAATACCGGAAGCCTGCGCCGCGCGCTGCCGCGGCCGTTCGCCGCCCTCCTCGCCTGCCTGCTCGCGCTCGGCGCCGCGCTCGCGCCGGGGCCCGGACCGACGGGCTCCGCCGCCGCGGAAACCGCGACCGATGCGCCGCGCCCCGGCGGCACCGACCCCTCGGCACCCGCGTTCTGGTACGGACGCGCCGCCGACGGCGGGCCGAGCGTGCGGCTCTACTTCTTCTGGACGCCGACCTGCCCGCACTGCCGCGAGGCCAAGCCGTTCGTCGAGGCGCTGCCGCAGCGGCTGCCGTGGGTGGAGGTCGTCAGCCTGGTCGTGAAGGACCACCGGGCCAACGCACGCTTCTACTTCGAGACCGCAAAGTCGGTCGGCAGGCAGGCGAGTTCGGTGCCCGGACTCCTGTACTGCCGCACCGCGGAGATCGGCTACGACACCGCGGCGACCACCGGCGAGTGGCTGGTGCGCGAACTCGAGCGGTGCCGCGCGCGGCTGCTCGCGGATCCCGCGGCGCTGCAGGGCGTCACGGCCGTGACCGGCTCGGGCGGCGCGCCGAGCGTGGGCGCGACCTCGACGCCCGCGAGCGGCGCCGCGCTCGGCGCGAGCGGCGGGCCGGACGCCTACGTGCCGCTGCTCGGCCGCATCAGCGCGGAGCGCTGGTCGCTGCCGGTGCTGACCGTCGTGCTCGCCTCGGTGGACGCGTTCAACCCGTGCGCGTTCTTCGTGCTGCTGTTCCTGCTGTCGCTGCTCGTGCACGCGAAGAGCCGCGCGCGGATGCTGCTGGTCGGCGGCACGTTCGTGCTGATCTCGGGCGTCGCCTACTTCGCGTTCATGGCGGCGTGGCTGAACTTCTTCCTGATCGCCGGCGAGCTGAAGGTCGTGACGCTCGCCGCGGGCCTGCTCGCGCTGACGATCGGCCTGATCAACGTGAAGGACTACTTCTGGTTCAGGCAGGGCGTCAGCCTGTCGATCCCGGAGTCCGCGAAGCCCGGTCTGTTCAAGCGGATGCGCGGCGTGGTCGCGAGCGGCAGCCCGGGCCCGATGCTCGCCAGCACGGTGCTGCTGGCGATCGTCGCGAACTCCTACGAGCTGGTCTGCACCGCGGGCTTCCCGATGGTCTACACGCGCGCGCTGACGCTCGCGGACCTCGAGCCGTGGCAGTACTACGCCTGGCTCGGCGTCTACAACACGATCTACGTGCTGCCGCTCCTCGCGATCGTGATCGCGTTCACCAGGACGATGGGGGCGCGCAAGCTGACCGAGAACGAAGGCCGGAAGCTGAAGCTCGTGTCCGGCTACATGATGGGCTCGTTCGGCGCGGTGCTGCTGTTCGCGCCGGAACTGCTGACGAACGTGCTCGCGTCGATCGGCGTGCTGGCGATCGCGCTGCTGCTCGCGGTCGCCACCGCCGGGGTCGCGCGGCTGCGCCCCGCCCACTGAAACGGGGGACCGACCCCTTTTCGATCAGGCGAAGACCTTCTTCCAGAACGCCTGCATGTCGGCCCACGACTGCGCGTCGGTCTTCTCGTCGTAGGCGAGCGGCAGGCCGTACTTCTGGCCCTTCGCGGTGGCCTCGGGATTGGTGAAGCCGTGCTTCGCCCCCGGATACGCGCGGAAGTCCACGTCCACGCCGAGATCCGCCATCTCCTTGTGGAAGCCCGCCTCCTGGTCGGGGGGCACCAGCACGTCGTCGGCGCCGTGGCACACCAGCACCTTCGCCTTCACGTCGCCGCGCTTCGCCGCGTGCGTCGGGCCGAGCGAGCCGTGGAAGCTGACGACGCCGCGCAGGTCGAGGCCGAGCCGAGCCGCGTGCAGCGACAGCGCGCCGCCGAGGCAGTAGCCCATGGCGCCGAGGCGCGCGCCGTCCACCTCCGGCCGTGCCTTCAGCTGGTCGAGCGCCGCGTTCACGCGCTCGCTCGTCGCGGTCATGTCGGCGAACAGGCCGTTCATCAGCGCGCCCGCCTGCGTCGAGTCCGCGGCCTCGACGCCGTCGCCGTACACGTCGCACGCGAGACCCACGTAGCCGAGCGCCGCGATGTCGCGCGCACGCCGCTTGATGTACTCGTTCGAGCCCCACCACTCCGGGAACAGCGCGATGCCGGGCCGCGGGCCCGCGATCGAGGCATCCCACGCGAGATAGCTCGTGAGCCGCTTGCCGCCGGCGGTGTAGGTGACGTACTCGGTACGGATGTTCGAAGGCATCGGGCGCTCCGTCGTGGGGGTCGGGGCGCCAGATTCTAGCGGGCGGTGGCTACAATGGGGGATGGATACGACGCTCGAAGGTGCCTGCCTCTGCGGCACCGTGCGCTGGCGCTTCGACCGGCAACCGTCGAGCGTAGTGAACTGCCACTGCACGGTCTGCCGCCGCCATCACGGCGGTTCCTACGCCACCTTCGCGGTCGGCTCCCGCGACGGCTTCAGGTGGCTCGCGGGCGAGGACGCGGTGCGCCGCTGGGCCCGCTCGCCCGGCTTCGAGCGCGCGTTCTGCGCTCATTGCGGCGTCAAGGTGCCCGCGCACGCGGGCGAGGAAGTGCGCATGCCCGCGGGCAACTTCGGCGCGGGTTACGTGCGGGCCCCGGAACTCCACGCCTTCGCCGCTTCGCGTGCGCCGTGGATCGCTCTCGACGACGGCCTGCCGGCCTACGACGCATTCCCGCCCGGCAAGCACGGTACGCCGGCGCCCTCGCCGGTCTCGGACCTCGAACCGGGCGCGGTCGGCGGCGCTTGCCTCTGCGGCGCCGTGGCGTGGCAGGTCGACGGCCCGCCGCTGAAGATGTACCACTGCCACTGCGAACGCTGCCGCAAGGCCCGCGGCAGCGCCTTCGCCACCAACGTGTTCTACGCGTTCGACGCGTTCCGCTGGCGCCGCGGTGAAGACCGCGTCTCGCGGTACGCGCTGCCGGGCGCGCGATTCTTCGGCACCGCGTCCTGCCGGGACTGCGGTGCCGCGGTACCTCGCCCCCAGCGCGACCGGGGGGTCGCCGTGGTCGCGGCGGGCAGCTTAGACGTCGACCCGGGCATACGGCCGTCCGCCCACATCTACGTCGGCTCCAGCGCCGGCTGGGACCGCATACACGATCCGCTGCCACGGTACCCCGAAGGCCCGCCGGCCTGAGGAGTTCCCGCAAGCCTCGGGCAAACCCCGAAGTTCCGTCCCGGACAGTCGATCCGTCGCCTACCGAATAGGCCCAGCGCGACCGGTCGTCCGACACGACGGAGCGAGAACGATGAGCATCGTGGCTGGACTGCGGCGTCTCCCGGGCGACGACGCGAGGACGCGCGAACTCGAGGCGGTGCGGGCCGCGCACGAGGTAAAGAGCGGCACCGAGAAGGTCGCGCACGGCAACGCCAGTCTCAGCCAGCGGACCGAGGAGCAGGCCTCGAGCCTCGAGGAGACCGCCTCCTCGACGGAGGAGATGACCAGCACGGTCAAGCAGAACGCCGACGGCGCGAAGCTGATCGAACAGTCGGGCGCGACGCTGACCGAGATCGTCGGCGCGGTGAAGAAGGTTGCGGACATCGTCGCCGAGATCGCCGCCGCTTCACTGGAGCAGTCGGCCGGCATCGAGCAGGTCGACAAGGC
>JAPZRU010000002.1 GCA_027531255.1 Steroidobacteraceae bacterium
CAGCGCCTCGATCAGCGCGAGACGCTCATCGACCCCGAGTTGGTCGATTCCGAGGGACTTGAGGGTGACTGCCATGGCCCAAACCTACACCGACGCTCCTGGGAGCGCAAAGCCGGCAAAGTGGCGTGACACGCGCCTAACATCCTATGTACGGTAAGGCGGAACATATCAGGACGTGGATTCCGCCGCCCTCTTCTGCACGAATCTGCCGCCAAATCATCCACTAGTTCTTCCCGTTAGGCGGCATATCTACGCGTAGCGGTGCATTACGCGCCGCACCCACTTCCTCCGTCCTCCGCACACTGGCGTCTCCGCTTTACGGAACGCCCCCATGTCCTCCACGCGTCCGTCGCGCCTCCTCGACCAGGTTGCGTGGTGCTGCCGCCGCCGCAACTACAGTGCGCGCACGGCAGAAGCTTACGTCTACTGGACGCGGCGCTTCGTGCTGCACCACCGCAAGGCGCATCCGACGAAGCTCGGCGAATCGCACGTTCGCGCGTTTCTCGACGCGCTGATCCGCACCGGCGTGGCTGCGGCGACCCACTCGCAGGCGCTCTGCGCGCTCGTCTTCCTCTACCGCGACGTGCTCGGCACGCCGTTCGAATGGCTGGATACGCTGGAGCGACCGAAACGCCCGCAGCGGCTACCGACGGTGCTCTCGCCGGAGCAGGTCGCGCGCGTGCTCGAGGCGATGGACGGCACGGCGGCGCTGCAGGCGCGACTGATCTACGGCTCGGGCCTGCGGCTGCGCGAGTGCCTCGAGCTTCGGGTCAAGGACCTGCAGTGGGACCGAGCGGCGATCGTCGTGCGCGCCGGCAAGGGCGGCAAGGATCGGCTCACGCTGCTTCCGGCGAGCCTGCGGCACGAACTGCGCGCGCAGGTAGCGAAGGTCGCGGCGGAACATCGCCTGCGCGTGGCGCGGGGCGGCGGGTACGCACCGCTGCCGGGTCGACTGGTGCGCAAGCATCCGGCGGCTGCACGCGCGCTGCCCTGGCAGTTCGTGTTTTCCGCCGCCACCGATCGCTGGAACGCGGAGACCGGGCGCTGGGAACGCTGGCACGCCTCGCCCTCGACGCTCCAGCGGGAGTTCCGGCAGGCCGTGCGCCGCGCGGGAATCGCGCAGGCGGCCTCGGTGCACACGCTGCGCCACGCGTTCGCGACGCACCTGCTGCGGACGGGCACGGACGTGCGCACGCTGCAGGAACTGCTGGGGCACGCGAAGCTCGACACGACGATGATCTACACGCACGTCGAGGACGTGCACCGGAGCGTCGCGAGCCCGCTGGACGGGCTTGCCGGTCCGGATTGCCGCGCGGGCGGCGGGCGCCAGGGAAGCGGCGCGCGCGAGGGGCGCGGCGTGCGCTACTCGAAGTCGTAGATCAGCACGCGGACCCACTTCGACGAGTTGCGCTGCAGGAAGCCCGTGTGCAGCGGGTGGACCTGGTATTCGTCGTGGCCCTTCAGGTCGTCGAAGTGCACCGCGACGCCGACGTCGTAGGTGCGGTCCACGACCGGCCGGTTGGTCGCCGACGGCTGGCCGACCTGCACGAAGCGCACGCTGGGGATGCCGCGCAGCGCCTCGAGGTCGGCGACGAACGCGGCGCGGTCCGCTTCCGACAGGTTGCGGTCCAGCCAGAACAGGACGGTGTGGACGAGCATCGGCGATCCCCTCTCTCAGAACACGCGCAGGCGGAAGCCCACGGCCTTCAGGAACTCGACTTCCTGCTGCAGGTCGGCGAGCGTCAGCGGGTGCTGCTTCAGCCAGCCGCGCGGGAAGTTGAGCTCCAGCGAGCGCGGCTTGGGCACGAGGCGGATCTGCGGCAGCGGCATGCGCGAGCGGCCGCGGTGGAGCAGCACGGCGAGGCGCAGTGGCACGATCAGGTTGAAAACCTTATCGTGCCAGGGCGGCAGCAGGTCGTCGGTGCGGTCGAGCGAGACCTTGCGCCGGTGGTTGCCGACGATGCACGCGAGCAGTCGCTGTTCCTCGCGCGGGAAGCCCGGCAGGTCGGCGTGCTCGAGGAGATACGCCGCGTGCTTGTGGTGGCTGGAGTGCGAGATGTCGAGGCCGATCTCGTGCAGGCGCGCGGCCCAACGCACCGCGTTCTCGGCGAGCGGGTCCTTCACGCCCCACGCTTCCTCGACCTGGCGCAGGAAGTCGATCGCGGTCTTCTCGACGCGCTCGGCCTGCTGCTCGTCGACGTGGAACCGTGCCGCGAACGACTTCACGCTGCGTTCGCGCGCGTCCTCGTCGGTGTAGCGGCCGATCATGTCGTAGAGCAGGCCTTCGCGCAGCGCGCCCTCGGCCACGCGCATCTCGTCGATGCCGAGGGCCTTGAAGATGCCGATCATGATCGCGAGGCCGCCCGGGAACACCACCCAGCGCTCCTCGTTGATGCTGGTGATGCCGGCCGCGCGCACGTTGCCGGCCTGCACGAGCCGCTCCCGCAGCATCGCGAGGCCGTCGGCGGTGATCGTCTGCTGGGCGGGGTCGAGTTCGCGGATCGCCTCGCCGATCGCGCGGGCCGAGCCGGAGCTGCCGATGGCGTGCTCCCAGCCGATCGCGCGGAACGGCGCGCGCATCGGCTCCATCTCCGCTTCGCAGGCGATCACGGCGCGGTCGAAGCGCTTGGCGACGACCCTTCCGTCCGGAAAGTACTCCTGCGAGAGCGCGACGCAGCCGAGGTAGAGGCTCTCGAGGATGCGGGGTTCGTAGCCTTCGCCGACGATGCACTCGGTGCTGCCGCCGCCGATGTCGATCACGAAACGGCGGCCCGGCTCGAGCGGCATGGTGTGCGTGACGCCCGAGTAGATGAGGCGTGCCTCCTCGATGCCCGAGATGATCTCGATCGGGTGGCCGAGGTACTCGCGCGCGCGCTCGAGGAAGCCGGCCTTCCGGCGCGCCTTGCGCAGGGTGTTGGTGCCGACCACGCGCACGCTCTTCGCGCGCATGTCGCGCAGGCGCTGGCCGAAGCGCTGCAGCGCGCCGAGGGCGCGGTCGCTCGCCTCCTTCGACAGTCGGCCCTGGTCGTCGAGGCCGGCCGCGAGGCGGACCATCTCGCGCAGGCGGTCGACGATCGTCAGCTGGCCGTGGCTGTAGCGCGCCACGACCATGTGGAAGCTGTTCGAGCCGAGGTCGACGGCCGCGAGGACGTCGGGGATCTTGTCCGGGGCCGTGGCCATGGCAGGGCGCAGCGTGGCGGCCGCGAGGCCGGTCGCCGTTCTCGTGTTCGCGTTCAGGCGAGAATCGGGGCGGTGGGGATCAGGCGGCGAACGAGGAGCCGCAGCCGCACGTGGTCTTCGCGTTCGGGTTGCGGATGACGAACTGGGCGCCCTCGAGACCTTCGCGGTAGTCGATCTCGGCGCCGGCGAGGTACTGGAAGCTCATCGGGTCGATGATGAGCGTGACGCCCTGGTTCTCGACGGTGAAGTCGCCTTCCTCGATCGCCTCGTCGAAGGTGAAGCCGTACTGGAAGCCCGAGCAGCCGCCGCCCTGCACGTACACGCGCAGCTTCAGCGCCGGGTTGGCCTCCTCGCGGATGAGTTCGGCGACCTTGGTGGCCGCGGCATCCGTGAAGACGAGGGGCATCGGCGGCATCTCTTCCGCGCCGACCGTGTCGAGGGTCTGGGACTGGCTCATGGGAGCTTCCGGAATCAAGTACTTGCCCGGATTCTAGAGGTACGGCCCGCGGGTAGCAAAAAGGCTTGCCGCGGCCGGTTCGGTCCGGCTCGGGGCGGGGCGGGGCGGGGATCGGGCCCTAGCCGGCCGGCTCGACCGTTGCCGGCCCCGACAGGCCACCGCGTTCGCCGCCTCCCCCGCCGCGCTCGGCCGGCTCCGCGGACTGCGCGCCGCCGGCCACCGCCATCAGGCGGCCCTGGATCACGGCGCCGGCCGCCATCTCGATCGTGCCGTACAGCACGTTGCCGCTGACGCGCGCGGTGGGCCCGAACTGCACCTTGTCGCGGGCCCGGATGTCGCCCTTCACCTCGCCGTGCACGACCACGCGGGGCACGTCGACGAGCCCCTCGACGGTACCCTTCTCGGCGATCGCGAGCCACGTGGCGGCCTCCGGTGCGCCGGTGACGTTGCCCTTGACGTAGCCCTCGAGGTGCATGCCGCCGCCGATCTGCACGTTGCCTTCGACGCGTGTGCCCGCGCCGACCAGCGTCTCGACCTGGGACGACTCGACCTTCGGCTTGCGCTTGAACATGGGGTCTCCCGGCCGTCAGGCCGTCGCGATGTTCCACGGGTAGGTCTGCCGGACCGGCGCGTCGGCATTGCGCGGCCGCACCTCCACCTGCACGCGCTGCGGCACGAAATCGGCCGGCAGAACCACCTCGGCCTCGACTTCCTGGAAGTAGCGGAACGAGAACTCGAGGCTCTTCGAGCGGGCATCCTGCGCGATGGCGTCGAGCGGCAGGCTCGCCGGCCGGCCGGCGCGCGCACCCTCGACCAGGAGCTCGACGCGCCCCGCGATGCGGGCGTCGCCGCGCGCGGCCTGGATCAGCACGATGCGCAGGCGGAAGTGGCTGGGCTTCTCGCCGGGCACGACGAGCAGGCGCTGCACGCGGAGGCCCGCGGAGCCGTCCGCCGGGCTGACGATGCCCCGATAGAACGCCAGCTCCTGCGACTGCTCGCCGAGCTGGGCCTGCAGGTCCGCGAGCGACTTCTCGACCTGCGAGTAGGCCTCGCGATCCACGCGCTTCGCGATCTCGGCGCCGGCGACGCGCGCCTCGAGCTCCGCGACCTGCGCCTGCAGGGACTCGGCGCGCTCCACGAGCGCGGAACGCTCGGCGTACCAGCTCGCCACGGAGAAGCCCGCCGATGCGCGTCCGGCCTCGAACACGCCCCACAGCAGCAGCAGCGCGGCGAGCGCGAAGCCCGCGTACAGCGCGAGCGTGCGGCGCGGGCCCTGCGGGCGGATGACGAGACGGCGGGTGTCCGTGGGCATGGGGCGGATCCGGCCCTAGAATCCGACCGGGGCGCGCGGGCGCGCGAACGGGCGCACGCGGCGCCCGGCGGCCGGGAGAAGCGGATGACGTACCTGTGGGTGAAGGCGCTGCACGTGATCTTCGTGGTGACCTGGTTCGCCGGGCTCTTCTACCTGCCGCGCCTGTTCGTCTACCACGCCGACGCGCGCGACGACGTGGGCAGCGAGCGCTTCAAGATCATGGAACGCCGACTCTACTTGCTGATGACGATGGGCGCGACGCTGACGGCCGCCTTCGGCGTGGCGCTGCTCGCGATGAACCCCGGGCTGCTGCAGGCCGGGTGGGTCCATGCGAAGCTCGCGCTGCTCGCCGGTCTCGTGTTCTACCATGTCTGGTGCGGCCGGCTAGTGTCTCGATTCCGCGACGGCCGCAACGTGCACTCCTCGAAGTGGTACCGGGCGTTCAACGAGGTGCCGACCCTGTTCCTGTTCGGCATCGTCATCCTCGCGATCGTGAAGCCGTTCTGACGGGGCCCGCCCCGCCGGATCGGCCCGGACGTCCGGCACTGCGAGGACGCCTCACGGCGGCTCGGGCAGCCGTATCAGCGCGAACTCCGTCGCTTCCGGGGCCGTGGTGGTGCGCCCGCCGTTGCCCGGGAAGTTGTTGTCGTTGATCACGAGCAGCGTACGCGGATCCACGACCGCGACGCTCTCGATCGTCACGAACGGCATCGTGTAGCGCGTGCGGCCGTCGCGGTCGAGGTCGTCCGGATCGGCCACGTCGAGCAGGTTCGCGAGCTCGCGCTTGGCGAGGAAGCCGTCGGCGTCGGTCGCGCGGAGATCCACGAGGTAGAGCTTCTTGTGGCGCGCGGGATCCGGGAAGCGCGCCGGTTCGTTCGGATCGCCCTGCGTGGAGTCGCGCTCGATCACGACGAGCCTGTGCCCGTCGAGGGCGGCCATGCCACCGACGTTCGTGCCCTCGGTCGAGAGACGGTAGTGGCTCACGCGTCCCGTGAAGCGCATCGACTCCGTGTCGAACTCGTAGAGAGGCAGCCGCTTCGGGTCGGGATCGCCCACGAGCGGGGCCTCCAGCATCGCGTAGAGGCGCGTACCGCCCGGCGGGATCGCGACCGCCTCGAAGCCCGCGGAAGCGCGCGCATTCGGTCGCGCTCCCGCGAGCAGCGGATTCTGCGGCGAGCGCACCGGCGCGTCGGGCGCCGCCGGGAGCGGCGGCGGCACGGGCACGGACACCGGCGGCGCGAGCAGGCGGCCGCGCGCATCGGTGACGACGAGGAAGGGGCCGAACTCGTCGCCGAACCAGTAGCGCCCCCGGGCGTCGCGCGCGAACTCCTCCGGGTCGAGATCGCCGCCCGTCAGGAGGCGTTCGCGGCGCACGCGCGGGTCCACGGGCGCGCCGGGAGCACCGGGACCCGTGCCGGCGTACGGATAGGTCTCGGCATCCGCGACCGCGGGATAGCCGAGACGGCGCCCGGGATCGCTCAGCGCCAGCCACGTGCGCGCGTCGAACGTCCGGCGCGGACGGCCGTCGTCGAAGCCGACCGGGACGACGCGGCCGTCGCCGCCAGCGGCGCTGCGGAACTCCGGGCGCACCGCGTAGGCGCGCAGCACGACGTCGGGCGAGTTCGCGCGGGTGCCGAAGCCGTTGTCGACGAGCACGCGGAACGTGCCGGGGCGCGGCCCCGCGATCACGCTCGAGAAGCCCTGCACGGGGACGCGCGACCCGAACGGCGGCACGACGCCGTTGGCGGGCGCGACGAAGCGTCCTGACGTCGGGCCCTCGGCCCACGTCTCGGCGTCGAGGCGCGCGAAGCCGACGAGCGTCGGACGCGCGATCGCGGTGGCGACCGGGTTCGGGGTCGTGCCCGATGCGGCGCTCGCGCCTGCCGTGGCGCGCGGGCCGGGCGCACCGGTCGAACCCGGCGCGGCGCACCCGCCGGCGACCAACACCGCGACCGCGACCACGATGGCAGTGCTGGTCGTCCGCGACGGCTTGCGGTGCATGCGGTTCACGTCAGCGTTCGGCGCTCGCGATGGCGGGCTTCTCGGCGCGCCACCACTCCGGGTACGGCGGCAGGCCGGCGGGAAAGGCGTGCCGCCCCAGTTCGTGCAGCGCGCGGCGGTAGACCTCGCGCTTGAAGTAGATCACCTCGCGCACGGGCTCCCAGTAGTCCGCCCAGCGCCAGCGGTCGAACTCGGGTGGCTCGAGCGTCCGGTCGAACCGCACTCGGTCTTCGGCAGCGCGCATCCGCAGCAGGAACCAGCGCTGCTTCTGGCCGATGCAGAGCGGCGTGGAATGGCGACGTACGTACTGGCGCGGCAGGCGATAGTGCAGCCAGTCGGACGTGGTTCCGGCGACCTCGACGTCTTCGGCGCGCAGCCCGACCTCTTCCTCGAGCTCGCGAAACAGCGCGTCCTCGACCTTCTCGCCGCGGCGGATGCCGCCCTGCGGGAACTGCCAGCCGCGACCGCCGGGGCGGCCGCCGAGGAACACCTGGCCGTCGTCGCGCATCAGCACGATGCCGACGTTGGCGCGGAAGCCCTGGCCGTCGATCCAGTCCGACATCGCGCGCGCCGTCTCCGATCTTTCGTCTCGCAACGATTGTTCCACAGGGCCCCGGGGAGGCCAACCGGCGGGCGGACCCGGGCACGCGGGCGCGCGACGGGACCGCTCCGTACGCACGGCTCGAATGCCGCTGCCGACGATTCGGTAGGCTAGCCGCATGACCGGTTCCACGGACCTCGGCCTGCCGCTCGCCAGCGCGCCACGGCGGCGACCTGCGGCGGTGCTCGCTACACTCGCCGCGCTCGCCGTGTTCGCGCTGCTGCTCGCGGTGTCGATCGGCACCGCCGGTCCCGGCCCGGGCGCGGTCTGGCGCGAGCTGCTCGCGGGCAGCGATCCGCTCGTCGAGGCGCTCGTCCTGGACCTGCGCTTGCCGCGTGCGCTGAACGCCTTCGGCGCCGGGGCGGCGCTCGCGCTCGCCGGCGTCTGCATGCAGGTGCTGCTGCGGAACCCGCTCGCCGACCCCTACGTGCTCGGCGTCTCGGGCGGCGCGGCGGTCGCGGCGCTCGGCGCGATGCTGCTCGGACTCGGGATGTTGGCGGTGCAGGTCGGCGCGATCGGCGGCGCGCTGGCGGCGACGCTGCTCGTGTTCACGCTAGCGCGCGGTAGCGACCTGGGTGCCGGTGCGTGGACGCCGTCGCGGCTGCTGCTGACCGGCGTCGTGCTCGCCGCCGGCTTCGGCGCTCTCGTCAGCCTGCTGCTCGCCCTCGGCGACGCGACGCAGCTCCGCGGCATGCTGTTCTGGCTGATGGGCGATCTCTCTTTCGCGGGCGCGCCGTGGGCGCTGCTCGGCGTCGCGCTGCTCGCGGTGCCGCTGGGACTCGCGTTCGCGCGGCCGCTCAACGTGCTGTCGCGCGGCGAACTGCAGGCGGAACTGCTCGGCGTGCCGACGCGCGCGCTCCGGATCGGGCTCTACGTCGCCGCCAGCGTGCTGACGGCGGTGACCGTGACGAGCGTCGGCACGATCGGCTTCGTCGGCCTCGTCACGCCGCACCTCGTGCGGCTCGCGCTCGGCGCGGACCACCGCTGGGTGATACCGGCCGCCGCGCTCGCCGGCGGCACGCTCGTCGTCGTCGCCGACCTGCTCGCGCGCACCGCCTTCGCACCGCGCATGCTGCCGGTCGGCGCGCTCACCGCGCTGGTAGGCGTGCCGCTGTTCCTGGCGCTGATGCGCCGCACTCGTGCTGCGGGCTGAACGCGACGACGTGATCGGTCTCGAGGCGGATTCCGATGCGCTCGCCGATCCGGTGGTCGTGGTGGCTCGGCACCAGCGACAGCACCTGCGTGCCGTCCGCGAGCCGCAGCGTGTAGAGGAAGTCGGCGCCCCGGAACGCCTTGCGCACCACCTCCGCGGTCTGCGGGCTCGCGTCGTCGTGCACGACGTCGTCGGGGCGCAGCAGCAGGTCGACGCCGGAACCGGGCGTGCACGGGCAGTGCGCCGCGTGCGGCGCGCGCGCGAGGCCGAGCGCGGTCTCCACCGTGCCGTCCTGCAGGCAGCGACCCGGCAGGAAGGTGCCGAGCCCGACGAACTCCGCGACGAAGCGGGTCGCCGGCTGGTGGTAGAGGTCGTACGGCGTGGCCCACTGCTCCAGGCGCCCCGCGCGCATCACGCCCACTTCGTCGGCGATCGCGAACGCTTCCTGCTGGTCGTGCGTCACGAGCAGCGCGGTCGTGCCGTAGCGCTTCAGGATCGCGCGCAGTTCCGCGCCGAGCCGCTGGCGCAACTCGACGTCGAGGCTCGACAGCGGCTCGTCGAGCAGCAGCAGGCTCGGACCCGGCGCAAGCGCACGGGCGAGCGCGACGCGCTGCTGCTGGCCGCCGGAGAGTTCGTGCGGCCGCCGCGACTCGAGGCCTTCGAGGCCGACCGCGGCGATCAGTTCCAGCGCGCGCGCGCGGCGATCGGCGGCGGGTCGAGACTGAAGGCCGAACGCGACGTTGCCGAGCACGTCGAGGTGCGGGAACAGCGCGTGTTCCTGGAACACCATGCCGACGCGCCGTTCCGGCGCCGGCACGTGCACGCCGGGCGCGGCCAGCAGCCGGCCGTCGCCGAGCACGCGACCGCCGTCCACCGGCTCGAAGCCCGCGATCACGCGCAGCAGCGTGGTCTTGCCGCAGCCGCTCGGGCCGAGCACGCAGCCGATCGTGCCGGGCTCGAGCACGAGCGAGATGCCGTCGAGCACGGCATGGCCGCCGAACGCGCGTTCGACCGACTGCACTTCAAGCCGCACGGTCGACCCTCCGGAGGATCAGCGCGACGGGCACGAGGCCGGCGAGCACGATCGCGAGCGCCGGCAGCGCGGCGCGCGTCCACTCCCCTTCCGAGGTCAGTTCGAACACGCGGACCGCGAGCGTGTCCCATCCGAACGGACGCGTCATCAGCGTGATGGGCATCTCCTTCATCACGTCGACGAACACGAGCGCCGCCGCCGTGAGCAGGCCGGCCCGCAGCAGGGGCAGGTGCACGCGCGCGACGAGCGACAGGCCGGAGGCGCCGAGCAGTCGCGCGCTGTCGTCCAGCGCGCGCGTGACGCGTCCCAGGTTCGCCTCGACGGGCGCGTGGCCGACGGCCAGGAAGCGTGCCGCGTAGGCCATCAGCAGCACGACGAACGTGCCCTGCAGGTAGAACGGCCAGTCGGCACCGAGACGCGCGCCGACCGCTTCGAAGGCGTTGTTGAGCGTGGCGACCGGCACGAAGACGCCGACCGCGAGTACCGCGCCCGGCAGCGCGTAGCCGAGCGTCGCGAGCCTCGCCAGCGCGCGCGTCGCCGCGCCGGGGCGCGCGCGCACGGCGTAGGCCAGCGCGAGCGCCAGCGCGCAGACCAGCGCGGCGGCCATCAGCCCGAGCAGGAGGCTTCGCCAGGCGGCGTCGAAGTAGTCGGCGTCGAGGTCGCGAGCGGCGTGGCGCGCGCTCCAGCTCACCAGCGCGATCAGCGGCAGCACCAGGGCGACCGTCAGCACGGTGGCCGGCGCGGCCGTGGCCAGCGCCGCGCGCCAACCGCGCAGGCGCCGGCGGTCCGCCGCCGGGCCGCCGAGCGCCGTGTGGCGCTGCGCGGCGCGGGCGCGCTGCTCGACGACCAGGGCGCCGGCGACCAGGACGACCAGCAGCCCCGCGAGCTGCAGCGCCGCCTCGAGCGAGTAGAGGCCCGACCACGCGCGGTAGATCGCGGTCGTGAACGTGTCGTAATTGAACACCGCGACCGTGCCGAAGTCGGCCAGCGTCTCCATCGCGACCAGCGCGATGCCGCCGGCGATCCACGGCCGTGCCAGCGGCAGCTGCACGCGCAGGAAGGCCTGGCGCGGCGAAAGCCCGAGCGACTGCGCGACCTCGAGCGCGCGCCGGCCCTGCGTTGCGAACGCGCCGCGCGCGAGCAGGTAGACGTAGGGGTACAGCGCGAGGCCCATCACGAGGATGACGCCGCCGGTCGAGCGGATCGGCGGCAGCCGGAGCTCGGGACCGACCACCGTGCGCAGCCAGCCCTGCACCGGGCCCGCGTAGTCGAGCGCCGCGATCGCGACGAACGCGAGCACGTACGCGGGTGCGGCCAGCGGCAGCAGGAGCGCCCACGCGTAGAAGCCGCGCAGCGGGAAGTCGTAGGTCGAGACGAGCCACGCGAGCCCGGTGCCCAGCAGGCCCGCGACCAGCGCGACACCGGCTACCAGCACCAGCGTATCGACGACCACGCCCGGCACGACGTGCCGGAACAGGTGCGACACCACCTCGGCGTCGCCACCGAACGCGCCCTGCGCCAGCGCGCCGAGCACCAGCACGAGCGGCAGCGCGACGAGCGCCGCGACCGCGAGCGGCCAGCGTCCGGCCGTCGCGCGCGCGGCATCCGCACCGCGACGCAGGCTGCGGCCGGAGATCGCGGGATCGGCCGGCACGGCGCTCATCGCGCTCGCACTCCCGCACCGGTCGCGGATCGATCGTTCATCACGGCCGCGGCAGCTTTCCCGCCCGCCTCACTTCCAGCCGACGCGGTCCATCAGCTTCGCGGCGTCCGGCTGCATCGAGCCGACCTTCGCGACCGAGATCGGGTCCGCGCGGTACTCGCCGAAGCCCTTCACGATGTCGGAGGGCTGCGCCTGCGGATTGGCCGGGTACTCCTGGTTCGCACCGGCGAACTTCGCCTGCACCTCCGGCGTCGAGAGCCACTCGAGCAGCTTCAGCGCCGCGTCGCGGTTCTTGGCGTGCGCGGTGAGGCCCGCGCCGGAGATGTTCACGTGCACGCCGGCACCGTCCTGGTCGGGCCAGCGGATCGCGATCGGCTGCGTGCCCTTCTCGGCGATCATGCGGCCGAGGTAGTAGTGGTTGACGATGCCGACGCCGCACTGGCCGGCGGCGATCGCCTCGAGCAGCAGCGTGTCGCTGGAGAACGGGTCGGTGGCGAGGTTCGCGACCCAGCCCTTCACGATCTCCTCCGTCTTCGGCTCGCCGTAGCGCGCGATCAGCGCGGCGACGAGCGAGCGGTTGTAGACGTGCTTCGAGCTGCGCAGGCACAGCTTGCCCTTCCACTTCGGGTCGGCGAGGTCCGCGTAGCCCTTCACCTGCGACGCGAACTGCTCGGCCGTGGTGCCCTGCGTGCCGTACGCGATCGTGCGCGCGCGCACCGCGAGGCCGTACCAGCGGTTCTCGGGATCGCGGAGGTTCTCGGGCACGTTCGCCGCGAGCGTCGCGGACTGCACGGGCGCGAGCAGCCCCTCCTGCGCGGCGAACCAGAGATCGCCGGCATCGACCGTGATCAGCACGTCCGCGGGGGTGTTGGCGCCCTCGGCCTTGAGCTTCTGGATCAGCGGGCCGGCGTCGTCGGTGACGGCGCGGATCCGCACGCCGGTGTCCTTCGTGTACTGCTCGAACAGCTCCTCGACCAGCTGGTACTTGCGGGCCGTGTAGACCACGACCTCGCCCGCCGCTGCCGCGGGTGCGGCCGCAGGGTCGGTGCCGGCCGGGGTCTGTGTCGGGGCATCGCCACCGCGGCCGCAGGCGGCCAGCAACAGGGCGGCGCCGAAGCAGAGCAGGAACTTCAATGAATTCATGGACTTCGCCCCTCGTCCGAGCACGAATGAGAATCACTCTCAAACATGATAGCAAAGCGTAGCGGGATTTCGGGACGGGGAAGTTTCGGATGGCGCCGAGGCGCGGCCGCTGCCCGCGCTGTCTCAGCCGGCGACGGCCACGCGGTCCCGCCCCGCCGCCTTGGCGCGGTACAGGGCGGCGTCGGCGTCCGCGAGCAGCCGGTCCGCGAGCGCCTTCAGGTCGGCGTCCGACCGCGTCGGCTGCACGGCCGCCGCACCCATCGACAGCGTCACCGCGAGGCGCGTGCCGTGGCCGATCTCGACCGGTGGCGCGAGCGCGGCCCGGATGCGCTCGCCGAGGATCGCCGCGTCGGCGAGCGCGGTGTCCGGCAGCAGCAGCGCGAACTCGTCGCCGCCGAAGCGCGCGGTCGTGTCGCTGGCGCGGATCTGCGTCTCGACGCGGCTCGTGATCTCGCGGATCGCCTCGTCGCCGCCGAGATGACCGTGCGTGTCGTTGATCTCCTTGAACCGGTCGACGTCGATCATGATGCAGGCCACGCTAGTGCCGGTCCGCTGCGCGCGCGCGAGCTCCTCGCGCAGGCGCGCGTGCAGGTAGCGGCGCGTGTGCCAGCCGGTCAGGTAGTCCGCGAGGCCGCTCTTCAGCACGCGGGCACGGTTGCAACCGTTCTCGATGCAGACCGAGACGATGCTGCCGAGGTGCTGCAGGAAGTCCGAGGCCATCCGGTGCGTGTAACGCTCGCGGTCGTGGCTTCCGAAGCACAGCACGCCGACGGTGCGCGCCTGCCGACGCAGCGGCACGAGCGCGAGCGACTGCAGTTCCTTCGCGCGCGGCCCGCGGAACAGCAGCTGGTGGTCGGGCTTCACGTAGGCGCCGAGCCACGGCCGGTGCAGCGCGGCGAGCTGCGGTGCGAGGCCGACCAGCGTGTCCACGAAGTGCACGTCCGGAAAGTCCTCGGGGTGGTCGCCCGCGCCGATCAGCAGGTGGCGGATCTCGTGCTGCGGATCCTCGAGCAGCAGCGACACCTGCTCGAGGTGGTAGGCGCTCTCGAGGCCCGCGGTGGCCTGGCCGAACAGCTCGGGCAGCGTCTCGGCGCGCAGCAGTTCGATCTCGACCTGCTGGCGGCGCTTCAGCAGGGTCTCGTTGCGCGCCGCTTCCTCGCGCAGCGCGCGGATCAGCGCCTTCAGTTCGTCGATCTCGGCGTCGCGCGGGCCGACGCTCACGCGGGCTCTCCGCCGACGCGCAGGGACGCTGGACCGGGCGTCACCTCGGCCGTGGTGACGGCATCCGGCGCGGGGCGCTCGTCGAGGTAGTGACGCCCGCGCACCATCATCTCGGTGAAGCCGGCGAGATCCCCGGAGCGAACCACCGCGCGGAGGCGCTCGACCGCGAACAGCAGCGCGGCGAGCGACTCGCCCCCGTAGTCGTTCAGGGCCTGGATCTCGTAGTACAGGGCGGGCGACTCGCTCGCGACGCGGCGCGCGACCTCGAGCTGCGCGCCGAACGTGGTGCTCGAGATGCGCGTCAGGCGCGTGGCCACCTCGCCGCTCTCGGCGAGCGCGGTGAAGAACGCGATGTTGACCGCGTGCGAGAGACCGAGCACGTAGGCGATCTGGCGATCGTGCTCGTCGAGGCTCATCACGACGCGGTTCGCCATCGTCGCGGCGAACAGTTCCTCGGCCGCGGCCAGCGCGGCGGGATCGCCGAGGTCGATCAGGATCACGTGGCGGCCGGACAGCAGGTCGGTATCCGGACCGAACATCGGGTGGATCGGCGCGACGCGGCAGCCGGCTTCGACGAGTGCGCGAAGACCCGCCCGCAGCGGCGTCTTCAGCGACGAGAGCTCGCAGACGAGGCCGCGCGGCCGCCGCGCGGCGAGTTCGGCCAGCACGCGGGCGGTCACGCCGAGCGGCGTCGCGACGACGATCAGGTCGTGGTCGAGCGGCGAATCCTGCCAGCGCTCGACGTGCGCATGGCCGGCGACGGGACCCGCGGGATCGGCGACCTCGACGTCCCAGCCCTGGCTGCCGAGGAACTCGACGAACCAGCCGCCCATCTTGCCGCGCCCGCCGATCACGAGCGCCCGCTTGCCGCGGCCGCCGGCGCGGGCCTCGACCTGCACGCGCTCCTGCGTGGCGAGCGACGAGCGGATCAGCAGGCGGAGGATCTGCTCCGCGACGTCCGGAGGAACGTCCAGCGCCTCGGCGGCGGCGCGCGCATTGAGGATGACTTCGCGCTCGCGCACGAAATCGCGCGTCGGGCGGCCGGTCGCGCGCTTCACGCGCGCGATCTCGCGGGACAGGCGCTGGCGCTCCGCCACGAGCTCTAGCAACTCGCGGTCTACGCGCGAGAGGCGCTCGCGCAGCTGGGTCAGGTCCATGCGGCTCCCCGTCGGCAGGAGCCGTATTTGAGCGCCGCGCTGCGGCCGCCCGCAAGTCGGCCGCGGTGCGACCGCGAGCGGAGCGCTAGAGCGGCACGCGGGTCACCGGGCTGACCTCGCCGACGTAGGTCCAACCGCCGCGCTCCGGAGCGTACCATCCGCGCCGCTCGTCCGAATCCGCGCACGCCGGCCCGGCGAAACCGAGAGTCGAGAGCGCGAGCGCCGCCGGCACGGCCCGTCCGCCTGCCCGGTAGGTAGTGTTCGCAACTTTCATAGGCACTCCTTACGGACGACGCCCGCATGCTCTCCATGCGAGGCTGAGCGCCCGCTGAACCGCAACGGACCGAACGAGAATGGCCAACAAGGCGATGTCCCAGCTGCTGCCGGACCCGCTCCCGCCGGAGCCGCTGCAGATCACCGAGAAGTGGCTGCGACAGGCCTGGGACGAGCAGGTGCAGCCGAACCCGAACGCGATGGTGCTCGCGACCGTCGGCGCGGGCGGGCAGCCGTCCGCGCGCGTGGTACTGGCCAAGGACCTGATGCTGCCCGACGGCTACGTCATGTTCTACACGAACTACGACTCGCGCAAGGCGGCCGAGCTGGCGGCCAATCCGCGCGCCACCGGCGTGCTCTACTGGGACACGGTCTATCGGCAGGTGCGCGTCGAGGGCTTCGTCGTGAAGTCGCCGGCGGCCGAGAGCGACGACTACTTCGCGACGCGCCCGTGGCAGAGCCGCGTCGGCGCGTGGGCCAGCCAGCAGAGCCGCCCGATCGGGTCGCGCGCGCAACTGATCGAGCAGTGGCGGGCGGCCGCGAAGCGCTTCGACACGCCGCCGGTCGGCCCCGACGCGGACGAGGCGGACGACGATCCGCAGGGCGTCGAAGTGCCGCGCCCGCCGAACTGGGGCGGGTACCGACTGTGGGTCGAAGCGGTCGAGCTGTGGATCGGCGGCGAATACCGCATCCACGACCGCGCGCGCTGGACGCGCACGCTGACGCCGCTGGCCGACGGTCACCGCTTCCACTCCACGGCCTGGCACGTGACGCGGCTCCAGCCCTGAGCGGGCGAAGAGGCAGCGGCTCCCGGGCTCCGAACGCCGGCGCGGTCCGCGTGCCGGTGAGTGTCGCCGTTGATCCACAGGTGCGCGGCGCCGCCGGCCCGCGTTAGCCTTGCGGCCTTCGACCCGCCGGGAGAATCCCGATGCCCGCCCCTGCACCGCGCCCGGCGCGCCGCCTCGCGCGCGCGCGTTCGCTGCCGCTCGTCGCCCTGCTGCTCGCGCTGGCGCCGACCGTAGCCGTCTTGGCCGCGGACCTGCCGCCGCCGCGCGTGATGAGCGACGCGCCCGCCGAGCGCGGCGCGTGGCGCATGGAGATGCTCGAGGTGAACGGCGCGCCACCGCAGGGTGCGCAGGCGTTCGCGAGCGGGCTGACGGTGTGCACCACGGCGGCCCAGGCGATGTCTCGCGGCGAGCAGGCCGGCCGCAGCCGCTGCGAGTCGCGCTACCTCGAGAACACCGCCGAGCGCGCCGTGATGGAAGTGAGCTGCACGGGCGACCCGCCGACGCGGACGCGCAGCACCGTGACGCGGGACCCGGACGGCACGGGCGCCTATCGCGTCGAGACCGAATCGGTGCGCGGCGACCGCACGGATCGCGCCAGGCTGCGGCTCGTCCACGCCGGGCCGTGCGGGAGGAACGACGGCGTGATCTCGCTCGGCAAGGACTCGCCCGTCTGCCGCAACGCGGCCGCCCAGCTCGCCGAGATGGATCCTGCGAAGCGCTGCACGGGCGACGACCGCGCCGAGTGCGAGCGCACGATCGCGCAGATGCGCGCCCGCGTGGAGAGCCTGTGCAAGTAGGCGCGGCGCCGGCCGCGCTCGACGTGGGCGGCGACGTGGCGCTGCAGGCGGTGTCGCTGACGATCGAGGCCGGCGGGCGCACGCTGGTGCGCGAGCTGTCGTTCGCCCTGCCCTGCGGACGGATGCTCTGCATCCTCGGCGAGAACGGCGCCGGCAAGACGCTCACGCTGCACGCGCTCGCGGGCCAGCGCGCGCCGGCGGCGGGGCACGTGCGCCTCGCCGGGCGCGGTCTCGCCGACTGGACGCGCCGCGAGCGCGCGCGCCGGCTCGGTCTGCTGCCGCAGGCGACCGAGGACCCGTTCCCCGTGACGGTGCTCGACGCGGTGCTGGTCGGCCGGCATCCGCACCTCGACTTCTTCGCGTGGGAAGGGCCTGCGGACCTCGCGGTCGCGCGCGCGTCGCTCGCGGCCTGCGATCTCGCGGGCTTCGAATCGCGCGGAGTCGACACGCTGAGCGGCGGCGAGCGTCGTCGCGTGGCGCTGGCGGCGGTGCTCGCGCAGGACCCGGACGTGCTGCTGCTCGACGAGCCGCAGAACCACCTCGACCCGCACCACCAGCGCGACGTGCTGGAGCTGCTCCGGGCCCGCGTCGGCGGCGGCTCGCGGCGCACGGTGATCGCGACGCTGCACGACCCGACGCTCGCCCTGCGCTACGCGGACGACGTGCTGCTGCTCTACGGCGACGGGCGGTGGCGCTACGGCACGCCGGCGGAGGTGCTAAGCGCGCCCACGCTGTCGGAGCTCTACCGCATGCCGATGGGAGAGATCGAAGCGGCGGGGCGGCGGGTCTTCTACGCGCTGTGAGAAACGGGGTCAGACCCCTCTTGCCGCGGGGCCGAAGCAGGGGTCCGACCCCGTTCCTCACAGCGCCGCGCTGATCGCCCCGTGCAGCCGCCCGTTCGTCGCGAGCACCGTCGTCGTCGCGAGCCCGACCTCGAGGCCCTCGAGGTCCGTGAAGCGGCCGCCCGCCTCCTCGACGATCGTGACCAGCGCGGCGACGTCGAGGATGTTCACGTCCGACTCGAGCACCGCGTCGATCTTGCCGGCGGCCAGCAGGTGGTAGTGCAGGAAGTCGCCGTAGCCGCGGATGCGGTTCACGCGCGCGACCAGCGCGCCGTACCTCGACCACCGCGACCCGGACGCGAGCGTCTTCAGGTTGCCGGCCGAAAGCGCCGCGTTCTCGATCGCGTCGATCGTGCTGACCTGCAGGCGTCGCCCGTTCAGCCACGCGCCGCGTCCGCGCTCCGCGTACGCCAGTTCGCCGTACAGCGGCGCGCACGACACGCCGAGCACGAGCCGCCCCTCGCGCATCAGCGCGATCTGCGTCGAGAACATCGGGTACTCGCGCACGAAGGCCTTGGTGCCGTCGATGGGGTCCACGAGCCACAGCGAGTCGGCGTCGCCCGTGCGGCCGGTCTCCTCGCCGTAGAACGCGTGCTGCGGAAAGCGCGACTGGATCACGCCGCGGATCGCCTGCTCCGCGCGCACGTCGGCCTCGGTGACCGGCGACTTGTCCTCCTTCAGCTGGACCGCGACGTTGCGCTGGTACAGCTCGCGGATCACGCGCGCGGCGGCCTCGGCGGCCTCGAGCGCGCAGGCGAGCTCGGCGCTCGGCACGCCCACGGTGTCGGTCGAAAGGCTCATCGACGGTACTCCGGCTCCCGCGGCGCAGCAATGCGTGCGCCTGTCTCGCGAGCGCGCGGAGACTGGCCAGCGCGGCGCGACCTGTCAATCGCCTTGACACCCGCACCCCGCCCGACGACCATCCGCGCGTCAGGTGACTCGTTCAGGATGCGTCCTCCGCGCAAGGAAGACGCCGCCCGGGCGAGAGAAACGGGAAGTCGGTGCCGCGGTCGCGAGACCGCCATGCCGGCGCTGCCCCCGCAACGGTAGCCGAGTTGCGGAACCGTCAGCCGCGAGCCCCCAGCGATCCGTCGCCGGTGTTCGTGGCAGCCACTGCGCCTCGCGGCGTGGGAAGGCGACGGTTCCCGGTCACGCGAGTGGCCCGCTCGGGAGTCCGGAGACCGGCCTGGCGAACAACTACAGCCACCGTTCCATGCGGGAGTGCATGGGGGAGCAGTCATGCGTCGCCATCGTGTCGCCGCGGCCGTCCTGGTCGCGGTATCCGTCGTCCTGTCCCAAACCCTCGTCGCGGGCGCCGTAGTCGCGCAGTCCGCCGCGACCGGCTCCGCTGCGCCGTCCAGCCGCGGCCTCGCCGACGACGTCGTCGTCACCGCCACGCGCGTGCCGCAGCCCGCGGCCGAGGTGCTGGCGCCGGTCGTCGTGATCGACCGCGAGACGATCGAGCGCTCGCTGGCGCCCGACGTCGCCGACCTCCTCCGCTTCCACGCCGGGCTCGAACTCGCGCGCAACGGCGGGCCTGGCCAGACCACCTCGCTGTTCATCCGCGGCACCGACTCGAACCACGCGATCTTCCTGGTCGACGGCGTGCGCGTGAACCCGGGCACGATCGGCGGCGCCGCGCTGCAGAACGTCGCGCCCGAACTTGTCGAGCGCATCGAGATCGTGAAGGGCCCGCGCTCGACGCTGTACGGCACCGACGCGATCGGCGGCGTGGTCAACGTGATCACGCGGCGCGGCGGCAGGAGCGGCCTCGACGCGATGGTGGGCTTCGGCCGCTACGGGCTGCAGCAGTTCACCGCGTCCGGCCGCTGGGTCGGCGACGCGGCCGAGGTCTCGCTGTCCGCGAACTCGACCGAGGCGGACGGCTTCCCGACCCGCCGCGGCGACTCCACCGACCGCGGCTACCGGAACCGCTCGTTCGCGCTCTCGGCCCGCACCGAGGCGGGACCCGTGGAGCTCGGCGCGCGCGTCTGGCGCGCGGCGGGCAACACCGAGTACTCGGACTTCTTCCTGACGCCGGTCGACCAGGACTTCACGAACTCCGCCGCCGCCGTCGAGGCCGGCTGGCGCGCGAACGAGGCGTTCCGTTCGCGCGTGACCGTGTCGCGCATCCTCGACGACGTCGAGCAGTCGCAGTCGCCGGACTTCGTCCAGACGCGCCGCGACTCGGTCGACTGGCAGAACGAACTCGAACTCGGCCACCACTCGCTGACCTTCGGTGCCCTGCTGACGCGCGAGGACACGCGCACGCTGTCGTTCGGCTCGGGCTTCGACACCGCCACGGACTCGAACACCTTCTACGCGCAGAACCAGGTGCGGCTCGGCGCGCACCGCCTGCTGCTCGCGACCGGCTACACCGACCACGAGACCTTCGGCGGCCACGCCACCTGGAACGTCGAGTACGGCCACGCCCTCGGCCGCGACACGACGCTGACGGCCGCGGTCGGCACCGCGTTTCGCGCGCCGGATGCGACCGACCGCTTCGGCTTCGGCGGCAACCCGGCGCTCGACCCGGAACGCTCGAGGAACGTGGAGCTGGGGCTGCGGCACCGGCTGGCGCCGGGCCACGTGCTCGGCGTGAGCGCGTTCGACAACCACATCGACGACCTGATCCAGTTCGTCACGGTATCCTTCACGCCGTTCAGCGGCGAGAACCGCAACGTCGATCGCGCGCGTATCCGCGGCGTCGAGGCGACGTGGCAGTACGACTCGCCATCCTTCAGCGCGCGCGCGACCGCGATCCGCCAGCAGCCCGAGGATCGCAACACCGGCGCGCGCCTGCTGCGCCGCGCCGAGCAGAGCTACACGTTCGCGCTCGCGCGCCGCGTCGGCCGGCACGAGTTCGGCGCGGACGCGCTCGTGTCCGGCGACCGCGAGGACTTCGGCTTCCCGCGGCCCGTGCGGCTCGGCGGCTATTCGCTCGTGAACCTGCACGCGCGGATCGCGCTGACGCCCGCCTGGACCGTGCAGGCTCGGCTCGAGAACGCGCTCGACCGCCGCTACGAGCTGGCGAGCGGCTTCAACACGATGCGGCGCGCCGTGATGGTTGCGACGCGCTACGGCTTCCGCTGAGCGGCGGCGAGGAGACACGACGATGGGCAACCGCCTCAGCAAGATCTACACGCGCACCGGCGACGACGGCTCGACCGGCCTCGGCGACGGCACGCGCGTGCCCAAGGAGTCGCTGCGCGTCGACGCGTACGGGACGGTCGACGAGGCCAACAGCGCGATCGGCATGGTGCTCGCCGTGCCGAACCTGCCGGAGGCCGTGGCGACGTGCCTGACGGAAGTGCAGCACGACCTGTTCGACGTCGGCGCGGAGCTCTGCGTGCCCGGCTACCGCGTCGTCGAGGCGGCATGGATCGAGCGGCTCGAGGGCGTGCTCGACGCGTTCAACGACGAACTGCCGCCGCTCAAGGAATTCATCCTGCCGGGCGGTGGACCGGCGGCGGCCGCCTGCCACCTCGCGCGCACGATCGTGCGGCGCGCCGAGCGCTGCGTGTGGACGCTCGCACGCGTCGAGACGGTGGCGCCCGAGGTCTCGCAATACCTGAACCGGCTGTCCGACCTGCTGTTCGTGATCGCGCGCGTGCTAGCGCGGCACGAGAACGGCTCCGAAGTGCTCTGGAAGCGCGGCCGGAAGTAGCCGCGGGCGCGACGCCCGCGCCTCAGCGCCAGGTCGTGTCGTCCGCGGAGGGAATCGCGTTGCGGACGCGCTTGCCGACTTCGTGCGCCAGCAGCCCGGCGTCGAACGCGAAATCCTCGGGCAGCTGCTGATCGGCGCTGTCCGCCGCGCGCTCGCGCACCGGCGTGATCAGGTTGTCGTCGGCGTACTCGACGCGCCAGTGCTGCACCGCGTCGATGCCCGGCGCCTGCGTGGCGGTACCGTCGAAGCGGTGGAACGCGGGCACCGGCCACCCGCCGCGTTCGAACGGCTCGCGCACCGAGAGCAGCCGCCATTCGCCGCGGTACAACTGCTGGTCCTTGAAGCGGCACACGAACACGGCGTGATGCGGCCGCAGGCCGTCGAGCCACTCCTGGCCGGGCACCGACGTGCGGCGCGGGCCGAAGAAATAGCCCAGCAGCACGCCGCCGCGCCGCGGCACACGGGCAATCAGGCCGGTCGCGAAGTGGTCGCGGTCCAGCGGCAGGAGGAAGAACTGGCCTTCTCGGTAGGGAACGCTCATGGGGTCTCGGCCGTCGTCATCCGCCTATCTAGCGCCGGCGGTAGCAGGCGGCGCAACCCCCGCCCTGCGGCGCGCCACCTCGTCCCGCACCTGGGTGGCGACGACGATGCCGATCACGACCAGCACCACCAGCAGCCGGAACGCGTCCTCGTAGCTGCCCTGGCGGTCGTAGAGCACGCCCGTCAGCCAGATCCCGAGGCCGCCGCCGAGCGACTCCATGAAGCTGATCGAGCCGTTGATCGTGCCCGCGTTGCGAAGGCCGAGATTGTTGACGACCAGCATGTTGTAGAGCGTGAACAGGCCGCCCCACCCGAGGCCGAACACGACGATCGCGGCCCAGACCAGCGACTTCTGCATGGTCGCGAGCAGCACCACGCCGATCAGCGCGACGCCGAGGCACGCGAAGAACACCTTGTGGCGGTCCACGACGTCCGCGATCCAGCCGAGGCCGAACTTCGCCACCAGCGCGACGAGGCCGAAGATCGACAGGGCGTACTTGGCGACGCCGAGCTCGTAGCCGAGATCCGTCATGTGCAGGAACAGGTGACTCACGAACGCGAGCGTCGTGTAGAAGAGCAACATGCCGGACAGGCCGATGGCCCAGAAAGTGCGCGTGCGGATCGCCTCCGCGAACGTGAGACCCTCGCTGCGGAGCTCCGGCGTGCCGGCCGCCTGGCCCACGGCGGTGCGTCCCACCTCGCCCGGCGTGTTGCGCACCAGCAGCGCGACGAGGAGCAGGACCGCGAGGGGCAGCGCCGATTCGTAGAGGAAGCCCTGGCGCCAGCCGAAGTTCTCGATCAGCCAGCCGTTCAACGGCGACAGCACGATCGTGCCGAAGCTCGTACCGGTGACCGCGAGGCCGATCACGAGTCCGCGGTACTTCCGGAACCAGCTCGACACCAGCAGGATCACCGGCGGCGTGCCGGCACAGGCGAGCGCGACCGCGAACAGCGCGTGGATCGCGTACATCTCCTGCAGCGAGCCGACGCGCGCGTACCACCAGTACCCGAGCGCGAGCAGCGCCATCCCGAACAGGATCATCCGCTTCGGGCCGACGCGGTCCACCAGCATCCCCGTGAAGGGCACCAGCAGCGCGACGCCCCAGTAGCTGATCGCGTCGCGCAGCTTGAAATCGCCGCGCGACAGGCCGAACTCGCGGATGATCTCGGCGTCGAACACCGTGATCGCGGTGGTCGTCAGGCCATTGCTGACGAAGATGATCAGCGGCCCGAAGGCGGCGATCAGCCACGGATAGTGGCGACGACTGTGCAGCATGGACGCGTTCTCTCCTACTCAGGCCAGCCACGCCACCAGCGTCAGAGCGGCCAGCGCCGCGAGCCAGGCGACCAGCGCCACGTGCACCAGGCCGACGGCGTGACCCACGCGCGCGGCCTCGTCGGGCGCCGCGGTCCAGCGCGCGCCGAGGGCCTCGCGGCCGGCGTGGACCAGCAGCCGGTCGTTGGCGTCCGCGAAGTGGTCCGACTCCTCCCGCAGGTAGCGACGCCACCCGGCGAACGAATCTTCGAAGCTGCCGGCCAGCCCGTAGCTGAGCGCCAGCAGCCGCGCGGGGAGCCACGCGAGCCAGCCGTGCACGCGCTGGCAGTCCTGGGCCACGCCCGCGGCGACCGGCGGCGCGTCCACGCGCCCGGCGTGCAGCAGCGCCTCGCGCCGGAGCAGGTCGGTGACGCGGAACGTCGCCGCACCGAAGGGCCCCAGCAGCACGAACCAGAAGACGACGCCGAACAGGCGATTGTTGGCCTGCACGAACACCGCCTCGGCGACGGACCCGAGTACCGGGCCGCGGCGCTGCCTGGCGTCGTGCTCGAGGATCTCGGCGGCCACGCGCGCTGCTGCGGGCGCGTCGCCGCGGGCCAGCGCGGCGCGGTATTCGTCGACCTCCTGCTGCAGGTCGCGCGGCCCGAGGGCGTAGAACAGGACGACCGCGGCGAGCACGGTCCAGAGGAAGCCGTGGCGATCGGCGCCCAGCAGGCCGATCGCGAGGGCGACGGCGAGCCCGGGCAGCACCGCGCCGCCGAGGGTCCACGCGAGGCGCGACCCGGACGAGGCGCGGAGTACGCTTCGGAGCGCGCCGCGCACGTAGGCCAGCAGCCAGCCGGGCCCGCGCACGCGCAGCCGCGACGAGAACAGCCGTTCGAGACCGAGCGCGACCAGCAGCGCGAGGAAGCTCACGTGTCGGCCCCGGCGAGTTCGGCATGGAGCCGCGCCCAGTCGAACGCGGGGCCGGGATCCGTCTTGCGGCCCGGCGCGACGTCGCTGTGGCCGGCGATCGCATCCGCGGCGAGCGTGGCATACGCGCGCCGCAGCGCCCGCACCAGGGCGGCGAGCGCGCGGTACTGGGCCGCCTCGTACGGGACGTGGTCGTCGCCCTCGAGTTCGAGGCCGATCGAGTAGTCGTTGCAGGCGAGGCGGTGTCGCCAGCTCGACGCACCCGCGTGCCAGGCGCGCGCGTGGAACGGCACGAACTGCACGAGCTCGCCGTCCCGGCGCACCAGTACGTGCGCGGACACCCGCAGGTGCGCGATGGTCGCGAAGTACGGGTGCGCCTCCGGGAGCAGGCGGTTCGTGAACAGCCGCTCGATCCAGTCGCCGCCGAACTCGCCCGGCGGCAGGCCGATCCCGTGCACGACGACCAGGTCGAGCGTCGCGCCGGGCGGGCGCGCGTCCTGGTTCGGCGACGGCACGAACCGCGCGCCGACGACGAGTCCCCGACCGGTGTCGATCGCATGAGGCATGCGGGCAGCTTAAGCCATCGGGGCAGTCCGCGGCACGCGACCGCCCGCTACGCCGCGCGCCCGAGTGCAGCGGCCCGCTACACTCGCGCGACCATGGAACCGCTCCACGCCGCCGACCCGCCGGGCGCCGACCTCGTCCGCCGCGACCTCGCGGTGGTCTGGCACCCCTGCACGCAGATGAAGGACCACGAGGCACTCCCGCCCGTGGCGATCCGCCGCGGGCGAGGCGTCTGGCTCGAGGGCGTGGACGGACGGCGCTATCTCGACGCGATCGGCTCCTGGTGGGTCTCGGTGTTCGGGCACTGCCACCCGGAGATCGTCGCCGCCGTGCAGCGCCAGGCGGCGGAGCTCGAACACGTGATGCTGGCCGGCTTCACGCACGGGCCGGCGGTGGAGCTGGCCGAGCGCCTCGTGCGGCTGGCGCCGGCGGGCCTGACGCGCTGCTTCTACGCGGACAGCGGCTCCGCCGCGATCGAGATCGCGGTGAAGATGAGCTTCCACCACTGGAAGAACGTCGGCCGACCGAAGAAGCGGCGCTTCGTCACGCTCGCGAACAGCTACCACGGCGAGACGCTCGGCGCGCTCGCGGTCGGCAGCGTGGATCTCTACAAGGAGATCTACCGGCCGCTGCTGATGGACGTGCTGACGGCACCCTCGCCGGACTGCTACGAGCGCGAGCCCGGCGAGTCCTGGGAGGCGCACTCCCGCCGCAGGTTCGAGCCGATGCGCGCGCTGCTCGAGACGCACGCCGACGAGATCGCCGCCGTGATCGTCGAGCCGCTCGTGCAGTGCGCGGGGCAGATGCGGATGTACCACCCGGTGTACCTGCAGCTGCTGCGCGAGACCTGCGACCGGCTCGGCGTGCACCTGATCGCCGACGAGATCGCGGTCGGCATGGGCCGCACCGGCACCACGTTCGCGTGCGAGCACGCGGGCGTGCGGCCCGACTTCCTGTGCCTGTCGAAGGGCCTGACCGGCGGCTGGCTGCCGGCGAGCGTGGTGCTGACCACCGAGGCGGTCTACGAGGCCTTCTACGACGACTACGTGAAGCGCACCGCGTTCCTGCACTCGCACACCTACAGCGGCAACCCCCTGGCCTGCGCCGCGGGCCTCGCGACGCTCGACCTGCTGGAGCGCCCGGCGACGCGCGCGCGGATCGTGAGTCTCGGCGAGCACCTCGAGCGCGCGACCGCGCCGCTCGCGGAGCATCCCAACGTCACCGAGGTGCGCCGCACCGGCACGCTGGTCGCCATCGAGTTCGCGCGCGACCGCCGCACGCGCGAGCCGTTCCCCTGGGTCGAACGCCGCGGCCTGCGTGCCTACCGCCACGCACTGTCGCGCGGGGTGCTGCTGCGCCCGATCGGCAACGTCCTCTACTACGTGCCGCCGTACGTGATCACCGACGCGGAAGTGGACTTCCTCGTCGAGGTCACGCGCGAGTGCCTGGACGTCGCGTGCGCCTGACCCGCGTGCACGTGCCGCTGCCGCTCGCGGACGGCGCGACGCTCGCGCTGCCGGAACGCGCCGCCACCCACCTCGTGCGCGTGCTGCGGCTGCGCGCGGGGGATCGGCTGGCGGTGTTCGACGGCGCCGGGCGCGAGCACGACGCCACCCTCGCGCAGGTGCGCGGCGATCGCGTCGACGTGGTGCTCGGTGCCCCGCGCGCGGCGGCCGCGGAGTCGCCGCTCGCGATCACGCTCGTGCAGGGCATCTCGCGCGGCGAGCGGATGGACTACGCGATCCAGAAGGCGACCGAGCTCGGCGTCCGGCGGATCGTGCCGGTATTCGCGGAGCGTTCGGTGGTGCGGCTCGACGCCTCGCAGGCCGAGCGCAAGCTCGAGCACTGGCGCGGCGTCGCGACCAGTGCCTGCGAACAGTGCGGGCGCGCGCGGCTGCCCGAGTTGCTGCCGCCCCGCCGCTACCTGGAGTACCTCGCCGAGGCGCGCCCGCCGGCCGAGGCAAGCCACGTGCGCCTCGTGCTCGCACCCGAGGGCACGCACGCGGCGCGCGACCTGCCGGAACGGCTCGACGCCGCGGAACTGCTCGTCGGACCCGAGGGCGGGCTCACCACCGAGGAGGAGAGCCTCGCGCTCGCGCGCGGCTTCGTCGGCCTGCGGCTCGGGCCACGGATCCTGCGCACCGAGACGGCGGCGGCGGCGGCGATCGCGGTGCTGCAGGCGCTCCGCGGCGACCTCGCCTGAGGGCCCCGAAGGCGCGCCAGCGGACGACGACGTCCAACTCGAGATCGAACTCGCGGCCCGGCCCGCTCCCGGTGCAGACGGGGCGTCCCTCGGGATTCACGCGCACGTGGGTGACCGCGGGAACGGTGGCGTCCGCGCCCGCCACCGGCACGTAGCGCCGGCTCGCGCCGCCGCCGTTCGAGAACGCGACGTCGTCGCCGGCGGCGCCGAGCCCGCCGACGGCGGCGACCACCAGCAGCAGGAGGCAGGCACGAAGCGACGGCGAGGCGCCACGCGGGACGGTTGGGGAATCGCCCCGAACTCTAGCGTCCAGGCGCTCCCGTGGCGACGGGCTCGACGCGCAGGAGCCGTCCGTCACGCGCGTCCGTCAGCAGGTAGACGAGCCCGTCCGGCCCGACTCGTACGTCGCGGATGCGCTGCCCGAGGCCCGTCAGCAGCCGCTCCTCGCGGACGAAGCGGCCGTCGGCGTCGAGTTCGACCCGCACGACCTCGCCGCTGACGAGCGCGCCGATCAGCGCGCTGTTGCGCCACGCCGGGAAGCGGTCGCCCTGGTAGAAGGCGAGCCCGCTCGGCGCGAACGACGGCACCCAGTACTTGACCGGCTGCTGCATCCCGGGCTTCGACGTGCCCTCGCCGATCGCGAGCCCGTAGTACTCGCGGCCGTACGTGATCACGGGCCAGCCATAGTTCGCGCCGCGCAGCGTGCGGTTCAGTTCGTCGCCGCCGCGCGGGCCGTGTTCGTGGGTCCAGAGTTCGCCGGTGACCGGGTGCAGCGCGGCACCCTGGATGTTCCGGTGGCCGTAGGACCAGATCTCCGCCTTCGCGCCCGCCCGGCCGACGAACGGGTTGTCTGCCGGTGTGCGGCCCTCGGTGTCGATCCGGATCACCTTGCCCTGCGTGGCGCCGAGCGACTGCACGTTGTCACGCTCGTTGCGGTCGCCGGTGGTCACGAACAGGCGACCGTCGCGCGCGAACACGAGCCGCGAGCCGAAATGCAGGCCGCCGTCGACCTTGGGTTCCTGCCGCCAGACCACGGCGACGTCCGACAGCCGCGGACCATCGAAGCGCGCTCGCGCGACCGCGGTACCAGCGGTGCGCCCTGGGCCCGGCTCCGCGTACGAGAGCCAGATCCGGCGATTCGTCGCGAACTGCGGATCGAGCACGACGTCGAGCAGGCCGCCCTGGCCGGTGGCGGCCACCGCCGGCACGCCCTCGACCGGTGCCGACAGGCGGCCGTCGGCGCCGACCACGCGCAGGCGCCCCGGACGCTCGGTGACCAGGAAGCGGCCGTCCGGCAGGAACGCGAGGCCCCACGGGTGCTCGAGCCCCGCGGCCACGGCGACGACGCGAACGCGACCCTGCGCGGTCGCGAACTCCTGCGCGGCCGCCGGAGCGCCCGTACCGATCCCGAACGCCGTCGCGAGCACCACCGCGAGTGCCGCCGCCGGTCCGCCTCTGCTCATTCCCGCTCCCCGCCGCATCCGCGGCTGCCTTGTCCAGGCGCCGTCCGACTGCGCACGGCGACGCCAAGTTCACTACCGAACCGTTCCGTCCGCGGCTAACCTGACGCACCCGCGCCGTACGGCCGCATGCCGCGGCCAGTCGCCACACCCGCCCGCTCCGCGTCCATGCCCCGCTCCCGGTTCCGCTTCCGGCCGCACCTCCGCGGCATCCTCCTGACGCTCGTCGCGCTCTTCGTGCTGACGTGCGCCGTCGTGGTGGCCTGGGTGGTCCACCTCGACCGCCGGGTCGTCGAACAGTTCGAGGGCCGTCGCTGGTCGGTTCCAGCGCGCGTTTACGCGCAGCCGATCGAACTCTACGCGGGCGCGCCGTTCACCGCCGAGGACCTCGAGCGCGAGCTGAAGCGGCTGCACTACCGTGCCGGCGATCCCGCACGCGGTCCCGGACTCTACCGCCGACGCGGTGGCGAGTTCGACCTCCATGCACGCCGCGTGCGCTTCGCGGACGAAACCCGCGACCCGGTGCGCGTGTCGATCCGCACCGACCGGAGCGGCATCGCCGGACTCGAACGGCGCGGCGGCGAGGAACTGCCGCTGTTCCGGCTCGACCCCCTCCTGATCGGCAGCTACACGCCGGTGCACGGCGAGGATCGGCTGGTGCTCGGGCCGAACGAGGTGCCGAAGCTCCTCAGCGAGGGTCTGAAGGCGGTCGAGGACCGCCGTTTCGACCGGCACGGCGGCGTGGACTTCCGGGCGCTCGCGCGGGCGTTCTGGGCCAACCTGCGCGCGGGGCGCGTCGAGCAGGGCGGCAGCACGCTGACGCAGCAGCTGGTCAAGAACTACTTCCTGAACGACGCGCAGACCTACCGTCGGAAGCTCCAGGAAGCGGTGATGGCCGTGCGCCTCGAGCGGCGCTTCGGCAAGGCCGAGATCCTGAACGCGTACGTCAACGAGGTGTACCTCGGCCAGGACGGGCAGCGCGCGGTGCACGGCTTCGGGCTCGCCAGCCAGTTCTACTTCGCGAAGCCGCTGGACGAACTCGCGCTCCACGAGACCGCGCTGCTGGTCGGGCTGGTCAAGGGGCCGTCGTTCTACGACCCGCGCCGCCACCCGAAACGCGCGAAGGCGCGTCGCGACCTCGTACTGCGGCAGTTCGCCGATGCCGGGCTCGCCACCGAGGCCGAGGCGAAGGCCGCGCAGCGGGAACCGCTCGGCATCCGTCCGCCCGGCGGCGCGTACGTGCCCGCGTACCTCGATCTCGTGCGCCGGCACCTGAAGCGCGACTACGGGGAGGCCGACCTCGCCGCGGCGGGCCTCGCGATCCACACGAGCCTCGACCCGCGCGCGCAGGCGGTGGCGGAGCGCGCGCTGACGCGCCAGCTCGATCGCCTCGACAAGGCGAGCCGCCGCAGGAACGCGAGACTGGAGGGCGCGATGGTGATCGCGGACCCGAACAGCGGCGACGTGATCGCCCTCGTCGGCGGCCGCGACACCGGCTTCGACGGCTTCAACCGCGCGCTCGACGCGCGGCGGCCGATCGGCTCGCTCGTCAAGCCGGCGGTGTTCCTCGCCGCGCTCGAGACCGGCCGCTACGGCCCGCACACGATCGTCGACGACGCGCCGATCGAGCTGAAGCTCGCGGACGGCAAGCGGTGGGCACCGCAGAACTACACGCGCGAGGTCTACGGGCCGGTGCCGCTCGTGTACGCGCTCGGCGAGTCGCTGAACCTCGCGACCGTGCGTCTCGGGCTCGACGTCGGCCTGCCGGCGGTCGCGCGCACGCTGACGAAGCTCGGCGTCGAGCGGCGCCCGCCGCCGAATCCCTCGCTGCTGCTCGGGGCCCTCGAGCTCTCGCCGCTCGAGGTGGCGCAGCTCTACGCGCCGTTCGCCAACGGCGGCTTCAAGGCGCGCCTGCGCACGGTGCGCGCGGTGGTGGACTCGGAGGGCAAGGCGCTCAGGACCTTCCCGGTGCAGGTCGAACAGGTCGCGCACGCCGCCACCGTCTACCAGCTCGATCGGATGCTCGTGCAGGTCGTGGAGCGCGGCACCGGACGCGCCGCGGGCGCGCGGCTCGGACCCGACGTGGTCGCGGCCGGCAAGACCGGCACCTCGAACGACACACGCGACAGCTGGTTCGCGGGCTTCACCGGCAGTCACCTGGCGGTGGTCTGGGTCGGTTACGACGACTACCAGCCGACGGGCCAGACCGGCGGCAGCGGCGCGCTGCCGATCTGGGCCGAGACGATGGCGAGTCTGCGGCCCGCGTCGTTCGACCCGCCGGTGCCGGAACTGCTGGAGGAACGCTGGATCGAATACGCGACCGGCTACGAGACGCGGCCGGACTGCAGCGACCAGGCGGCGCGCATCGCCACCGTGCAGGGCGTGTCGTTGCCGGCGCAGGCCGGGTGCCCGGGGCTGCCCGGCCTGCCGGGCGGCGATACCATCGGCGACCCGGTGGAGCGCGCCGTCGAAGGCGTCGTCGACCGGGTGAGGTCGTGGTTCGAGAGGGCGAGGCCGTGAAGAAGATGGCGGTCGCGACGGAATACCCAGTGCAGGCGGCGCGCGGGACGACCGCGCGGGGCGGCACGGCGCCTCGGTGGCCCGGGCGGCACGCGTCGCCGGCGCTTGCGACCCGCGTGCTCGCGGCCTGCATGCTCGTGGCCCTGGCCGGCTGCTCGCTGCCGAATCCCTACCGCACCGAATCGCCGCCCGCGCCGGTGCCCGGCCCGACGACCCGCCCGACGCCGCCGACCGGCGAGCCACCGAACGTGCCGGTCGAGTCCGCGCCCACCCCGGCGCCGACGCCGCCGCCCGCGCCCGTCACGCGGACCTACAAGCTCGGCGCGGCCGCGCAGTCGCTGGTCACGCAGGCGCGTTCGCAGATCGCCAGGGGCGAACTCGATGCCGCCTCGACCACCCTCGACCGGGCGCTGCGCATCGAGCCGCGCAATCCGCTGCTGTGGATCGAACTCGGCCGCGTCCGGATCGCGCAGGACGAGCCGAAGCAGGCCGAGAGTTACGCCCGCAAGGCGCTGTCGCTCGCGACCGGCGACCGCCGCGCCCAGGCCAACGCCAACAAGCTGCTTGCCGAGGCGCTGCGCGAGCAGGGCCGCAACGCCGAGGCGCGGACGGCAGAACGCGCCGCCGGCCCGTGACGCCCGGCGTCGCGAGTCCCCAGAATTCCGCCGCGCACTTCCGGAGCCCGTCGATGACGCTCGCCCGCCCCGCCCGCTCGAACGCCGGCTTCGATCTCTCGCCGCCCGCGACCGCCGAGAAAGCCGCGCTCGCCGCGAAGCTCGCGCCCGACGAGCGGCGCGTGCTGCTCGAGCACGGCACCGAGGCGCCGTTCTGCGGCGCGCTGCTGAAGCAGAAGCAGCCGGGTGCCTACTGCTGCCGGCTCTGCGGACTGCCGCTGTTCCGCGCCGGCGAGAAGTTCGACTCAGGCACCGGCTGGCCGAGCTTCACCGCGCCCTACGACCCGGCGCACGTCGAGTACGTCGAGGACCGCAGCTACCGCATGGTGCGCACCGAGATCCGCTGCTCACGCTGCGGCGGTCACCAGGGCCACGTGTTCCCGGACGGTCCGCCGCCGACGTACCGCCGCTACTGCATCAACTCGGTATCGCTCGAGTTCGTGGCGGACGGCGCCCCCCTGCCCGATCGCCTGGGCCGCGGCGCGCCCGAGGGCCAGCCGTCCCGCTGAAGCGGCGGATCGACGCGGACGGCTCGGCGTCGCGAACACCCGGTCGCGCGAGGCCAGCGGCGTCGAGCAGCGCGTCGCCGGCCGCCGGGGGACGGAACGGGGCCGCGACGGGTGGCGGCACGAAGAGCCGCCTTGCGGTCGATCAAGCCGCGCGAGCGGCGGTGACCAACCAGCGCACGGCGCGGCGCGGCGCCTCGCGCGCCGTCTCGGCGCGGCGTCGATCGCGCTCGATGCAGTCCGCGTAGGACGGCCGTGCGTTGGCCGCCAGTCGACGTAGATGTTCCCTGAACCGTGAAACCCGCGGATCCATCGCCTCTCCCCGGCTCCGAACGCGGAAGGCCGCATTGTGACGCGCGCGTGATGCCATGCACGTTACGGTGGCGTGAAAGGCACGTGACGTTGCGAAGCGGGTCCGACCCCTCTTCTCAGGCGGCGACCGAGGTCTCGTCCGCGATCAGCGCCTCGAGGTATTCGAGGTCCGGCACGAGGGGCGCCTCGTTCACCATCCGCAGGCTGCAGAGCGCCGGGCTGCGCTCGGGGAACGAGCGCACCGGGTCGGGCTTCACGACGTCGGGATTGAGCCGCACGAGCTGCGGGAAGCCCTGGGTCAGCACGCCGAAGCAGCCGGCGGGCAGCCGCGTGCCGAGGCAGTGGAACACGACGATGCGCGTGCGCCCGCCCGCCTCCGGAATCGCCTGCCCGAGCGTGCCCTCGAACGAGATCACGGGGATCGAGCGGCCGTTCCAAGGGACCGTGCCCGCGTACCACGACGGCGCGCCCGGCATCGCCTCGGGCGGCTGCCACGCCACGACTTCCGCGACGCAGGCGCGCGGCACGATCAGCCGCTCGCCGGCCAGCGGCACCAGCAGCCCGTAGAGGTCGTCGCCGTCGTCCGCGGCCACTAGATCGCCTCCGGCACACGGTCGCGCCGCGCGTTCACCAGCGGCTCGATCGCATCGAGCAGCTGGTTCTCCTGGTACGGCTTGCCGAGGTAGTCGTCCACGCCGAGTTCGATCGCGCGCGCACGGTGCTTCTCGCCCTGGCGTGACGTGATCATCACGATCGGCACGTGCTTCAGCCGCGGTTCGCCGCGCACGTGCGCCGCGAGCTCGTAGCCGTCCATCCGCGGCATCTCGATGTCGAGCAGGATCACGTCGGGAACGTGCTCCTGCAGGATCGCGACCGCGTCGACGCCGTCCTTCGCCGTCATCACGCGCATGCCGTTGCGTTCCAGCAGGCGCTGCGTCACGCGGCGCACCGTGATGGAGTCGTCGACGACCAGCGCGAACGTGCGGCGGTCGGCGCGCTCGCGGGCGGCGTCCGGGGGCGCCGGGCGCAGGCGCCAGTCCGTACGCACCAGCGAGCCCATGTCGAGGATGACGACGATGCGGCCGTCACCTAGGATCGTCGCGCCCGAGATGCCGCGGATGCCGGCGATCTGCGGACCGACGCTCTTGACGACGATCTCGCGCGAGCCGACGAGTTCGTCGGCGACGAGCGCGGTCGAACTCTCGCCGGCGCGGATCAGCACGACCGGCACCGGCACTTCCTGCTCCGGCAGCTGCGACGGCTGGCCGCCGACGAACAGCCCGAGATGCTGGAACCGGTAGCGCTGCCCGCCGTACTCGTAGGTGGCCGTCTCCTGGGCGAGGTGCTTCAGGACGTCGGCCTTCGGCAGGCGCACGACGCCCTCGACGGTCGGCAGCGGCAGCGCGTACATCTCGTCGCCGGTGCGCACGATCAGCGCCTGCGAGATCGCAAGCGTGAACGGCAGCCGGATGGTGAAGCGCGTGCCCTTGCCCTGCGTCGTCTCCATGTGCAGCGCGCCGCCGAGCTTCTTGATCTCGGTGGCGACCACGTCCATGCCGACGCCGCGGCCCGCGGCCTGGCTGATCGTCTGCGCGGTCGAGAAGCCGGGCTCGAGGATCAGCTGCATCGCCTCTTCGTCGGAGAGCGTCTGCTTCGGCTCGAGCATGCCGAGCGACACGGCCTTGGCGCGGATCGCGCGCACGTCGATGCCGTTGCCGTCGTCCGCGACGACGATCACGACCTCGGCGCCCTCGCGCTTCAGCTGCACGTCGATGCGACCACCGGGCGCCTTGCCCCGCGCGACGCGCTCGGCCGGCGCTTCGATGCCGTGCACGACGGCGTTGCGCAGCATGTGCTCGAACGGCGGCAGCATGCGTTCGAGCACCTGCCGGTCGAGCTCGCCTGACGCGCCGGAGACGTTGAGCTCCACCTGCTTGCCGGTCTCGTTCGCGACCTGGCGGACGATGCGCGTCAGGCGTTGCACGTGCCGCGAGAACGGCACCATGCGCGTGCGCATCAGCCCGTTCTGGAGGTCGGTGACGACGCGCGCCTGCTGCATCAGCAGGTTCTGCGCCTCGCGCGTGAGGCTGTCGAGCAGGCCCTGCACGCTCGCGACGTCGGACGTCGACTCGGCCAGCGCGCGCGAGTACTGCTGCAGCGCGCTGTACTGGTCGAGCTCGAGCGGGTCGAAGTCCTCGCGGCGGCGGCTCTCGCCGTGCTTGTGGAGGATCTGCGCCTCGGTCTGGAGTTCGAGGTTGCGCAGCTGGTCCTTGAGGCGCTGCACGACGCGGGACAGTTCGGAGAGGTTGAACTCGACCGACGACAGCTGCTGCTCGAGGCGCGCGCGGAAGATGCTGACCTCGCCCGCACTGTTCAACAGGCTGTCGAGCAGTTCGGCATCGACGCGCGCCAGCTCCTGGCGCTCGGGCGCCGGCGGCGGCTCCCGGCCGGGCGGCAGCACGAACGACCGCGACTGCTCCGGCGCCCCGACGACGGCCGGCTCGGGCGCCTCGTCCGCGACCGGCGGCACCCGGGTCGGTGGCATGGACGTGCACGCGGTGTCGTCGTAGGTCGGTGCCTCCGCCGCGAGCGCAGCCGCCGCGGGCTCCGCGGCGGGCGGTTCCACCGGCGGCTCGGCTGCATGCGCGAAGGCCGCGGCGACCGGCGCTTCCTCGGCAGCGGCGGTGAGATCGAAGTCGAGCGCGGTGTCCGAGAGGTCCAAGTCGAGGACGGCTTCCGGCTGATCGGGACCCTCGTCCGGTGCGCGCATCGCGAGCGCGTCGTCGGCAGGCGGGGTCGGTGCGGCGGGCGTGCCGGTGACCGGAGACTCGTCCGCGACCGGAGGCGCCTCCGGCGGCTGGCGGAAGCGGCCGGTCGCGGCGATGTCCTTGACGACCGGCAACTCGACGGCCGGCGGCGCGGGGGTGGGTGTCGCCGGCGCCGGGGCCGGTGCCGCAGCGGGCGTCGGCAGCGGCTGCTCGGGCGCGACGGTCCTCAGTACCGGTGGCCCGGCCGGACGGTACAGCGAGCGGATCCGCGTGATCAGGTCGCGAGCCGGCACCACCGGACGTCCGGCGGCCACCGTCTCGCGCATCCGGTGCAGTTCGTCGAGGCTCGCCTGGAGCACGTCGAGCGTGCGCGGCTCGGACGTGGTGCGCGCGGTCTCGGTCTGGATCAGCAGCGACTCCAGTTCGTGCGCGAGGTCGCCCATCGCGGTGACGCCGGCCATCCGCGCGCCGCCCTTCAGCGTGTGCAGCACGCGCTTCAGTTCGGTGATGCGGCCTTCGTCGGCGGCGTCGTCGCGGTACGCAGCCAGCGCGGCGTCAGCGAGTTCGAGGAGCTCGGTGGCCTCCTCGCTGAAGATCATCGCGATCTCGGGATCGTAAGGCTCCGCCTCGGCAGGCGGCGCCGCGACCGACGCGGCCGGTGCGAGCGCGGGCGCAGGCGCGGCGGGTGCGGGCGGCGGCGCCTCGAGCATCGCGTCGACGTCGATCAGGTCGACTCCCGGTAGCGGCAGCGGGCCGGACTGCTCGGCTGGGTCGATGGGGCGCAGGCCACGACGCTGGATCTCGCGATTCGCGTCGCCGTCGAGCCAGGCGAGGCGCGTCAGCAGTTCGTCGTGCGCCGGGAAGCGCGCTTCCGGGTCCTCGATGCGCGCGACGATCTCGTCCATCGCCACCATCGCGTCCGCGAGCACGCGCTTGCCGGCCTCGGACAAGCCGAGGCCGTGGTCGTGCAGCTTGCGCACGTACAGGTTCAGCGGCTCGGCGACCCGGATGCCCGCCTCGGCTTCCGCCATCTTCGAGGCACCGGCGAGCGTGTGGCACGCGCGGTGCAACTGTTCGTTGACGGGGAACGGCGGGAAACGCCCGTCGCACTCGGCCAGCCACGCGCGCACGGCGGCGACGTGGCTCCCGACTTCCTTGCGGTAGATGTCGATCAGCACCGGGTCGCTGCCGGCCGGCGCGCCGAGCTCGGGACGGTTCATCACGAACTCGCTGCCCGACGGCGGGGGCGGCGGCGGATTCGCCGAGCGGCGCCGCTCGTCCTCGTCCGGACGGGGTTGGTCGACGACGCGGACGAAGCGCGTCGGCGGCTCGAGCACCGGCGACGCGCCGTCGGCCGCGGCCGGCGGCACCGGCTTCGGCAGCGCCGGATCGCTCGACAGCAGGTCCTCCGTCGCGATCAGCGACGTTTCCTCCGACGTCGAGGGCGGCGGCGCGGCCACGGTGGCCGGCGCGTCGGGCACCTTGCGCGCCGCCACCGCCTCCTGGGGCGCGACGTCGACGGCCTGGGCCTGCGCCGGGTCGCGGCCTTCGGCCAGCGCCTGCGCGCGGCCGATCAGCAGGCCGACGGCCGCGCTCGGCGTGCGTCCGGATTCGAGCTCGTCGACGAGTTGCGGCAGCGTGGCGACCGCGGCCCGGAGCAGGTCGAGCAGCGCCGGCCCGCGGGCCAGCGTGCCGCTGATCACGCGATTCAGCAGGTTCTCGATGCTCCACGCGAACTCGCCGACGACCCGCGCGCCGACCATGCGGCCGCTGCCCTTCAGCGTGTGGAACGACCGGCGCACGCGAACGAGCGAGTCCTGGTCGAGCGGGTTCTCGTCCCACATCGGGAGGTACCGCTCGATCTTCGCGAGCTCCTCGCGCGCTTCCTCGACGAACAGCGTCACGAGCTCCGGGTCGAGCGCGGGTCCCGCGGCCGGCGCGGACGCAGCCGGCGGATCCAGCTTCAGCGTCTTCGCGTAGACGCCGGTGTCGCCACTGGCCGGAGCGGAATCCGTCGGCAACGCGAGCGCGTCGGGCGCGCCGAGCGCGCGCAGGCAGCTCTCGGCGTTGTCGAGCATGTACCAGGGATCGCTGCGACCGCTCTGCAGCGTCTCCATGTAGTACTCGATCGACACGATCGCGTCGGCGAGGCGGTCGAGCCGACCCGGGTTCAGGCGCGCGTTCGGCCGCAGCACGTCCTCGACGTGCCGCGCGATGCCTTCCATGATCTCGACCGCGCGCGAGCGGCCGAGCATCAGCAGGCCCGCGGTCAGGCCGCGCAGCAGCTGCGGCACCTGGTCGGCGCCGGTGAGTTCCCGCCGGCCGACGATGGCGGCGATCGTCTCCTTGATGCGCGCGAGGTTGACGATGCACTCGCGCAGCGCGGCCTCCTGCACCTGGCGGAAGTCGCCGTCTTCCTCGACGGCATCCGGCACGGGGCCGCCGTGCGCCTGCGGCATGATCAGGCGCACCAGCTGCGAGTCGAGGCTGTCCTCGACGGCGATCAGCGTCGCGGCCACCTCGACCAGCACGCCGTCGGAAGGCGCGGCGCGGCGCGCGACGACCTCCTGCAGCCTGGCGATCTGGCCCTGTACCTTCTGCCGCAGGTGGCCGAGGCCGAGCACGCCGAGCGTGTCGGCGATCTTGCGCAGCATGTCGAGCTGCGTGCTCAGCTCCTCGACCTGCGCGCCACCCTTGCGGACGAAGATGTCCAGCACGTCCTTGACGCGCGAGAGGTCTTCCTTGATGGCGGCCGCGACGGTCTGCATCAGCCTGACCGACGGCGCCGACAGGCTCTCGCGCTCCTGCTCGACCTGCTCCGAGACCGGCAGCAGCTCCTGCAGCTTGAACGAGGCGCGGACCGAGGCGACGCGCGGCCCGTTCGTGGTGGCGCGCGCGACGTAGTACAGCAGGTTGTTCAGCAGGTCGAGGGGCGGGATCTCGGCATAGCGCGCCTCGCCGGTCTCGTAGAGCCGCTTGAGCTCGCGGTCGGCCTGGCCGAGCAGGCGCTTGACGGTCTGCGTGCCGTCGAGACCGCCTTCGCGGAGCGCCTCGACGATGCTGCCGACCACCCACCACAGCTGGAACACCGGCTGGCGGGTCGCGACCTGCTCGAGGTGCTCGGCGACCGCGCTCAGGATCTCGAGGTGCTGCGCGGCCCGCTCGCCCTTGATCCAGCCGAGCAGGCCGACCTGATAGCGCGGGCGCAGCCGGCGCGCCCACTGCGCGACGTTCAGCGGCGGCTCGCCGGGTTGCGGCGGCACCGGTTGCGGCTGGCGGTCGGACGTCAGGTTCAGCAGCAGCAGCGTGCCTTCGCTGAGCAGCGCCTGGCCGCGCACCGCGCGGAGATCGTTCAGCAGCGGCAGCAGCACGAGCGCGAGGTCGCGACCACCGCCGAGCACGCGCTCGAGGTATGCGGGCAGCTGCACCATCGAGCGCATGAGCGCGTCGAGGCCCTCGGCGCTCGCACCGGCCGTCGGGCGTTCCTCGGCGTCGAGCAGGAAACGCGCGACCTGCTCCATCTCCTCGGCCAGGAGCGCGGCGCCGTACACCTCGACGACGCGCAGGACCCCGTGCACCTCGTGCAGGCGGTCCGCGCAGACGGCGAGCGCGGCGGGGTCGTCCGGCCGCTCGGCGTAGGCCTCGAGCGACTGCCGGGCCTCGCCGAGCGTGAGACCCAGTTCCTTCGCGACGACGTGGAGCGTCTGCTGGGCGACGTCGGCCATGATGGCTCTCAGGCCTTCGCTCCGCCGGCCTGGCGGGCGGGCTTGGGCGCGGCCGGCGACGCCTTCGGCTCGGCGCCGTCGGCGGCACCGGGACCCGGAACCACGAGCTTCACGGCCTTGAGCTTCTGCTGGATCGCGGCACCGGCGCCCTCGGGGAGACGGAAGCCGGCGACGGACTTGCGCAGCTGCGCCGAGAGGTCGGCGAGCTTGCCGATCGACTGCGACATGCCGGTCGTGCCCTCGGCCGTCTGCGTCGAGATCTCGCGCAGCACCTGCATGTTCCTGGAGATGTTCGCGGACACCGCGGCCTGCTGCCGGGCGCTCGCGCTGATGTTCTGCACGAGGCTCGCGATCTGGTTCGAGACCTGCTCGATCTCCTCGAGCGCGGCGCCGGCGTTCTCGGCCAGCAGCGCGCCACCGACCACGTCGGTGGTGCTGCGCTCCATCGAGACGACCGCCTCGTTGGTGTCGGCCTGGATGGTGCGGACCAGCACCTCGATCTGCTTGGTGGCGTTCGCCGCGCGCTCCGCGAGCCGCTGCACTTCGTCCGCGACCACCGCGAAGCCGCGGCCGGCCTCGCCGGCCATCGAGGCCTGGATCGAGGCGTTCAGCGCGAGGATGTTGGTCTGCTCGGCGATGTCGTTGATCAGTTCGACGATGTTGCCGATTTCCTGCGAGCTCTCGCCGAGGCGCTTGATGCGCTTCGAGGTCTCCTGGATCGTCTCGCGGATCGCGTTCATGCCGTCGATCGTGCGGCGCACCGCGTCGCCGCCCTTGTGCGCGATGTCCACCGAGTGGCGCGCGACGTCGGAGGCGCGCTCCGCGTTGCCGGACACCTCCTCGATCGAGACCGCCATCTCGGCGACGCTCTCGGTCGCGGAAGCGACCTGCTTCGACTGGCCGGCGGACGCCCGGGCGAGGTGGGCTGCGGCGGCCTGCGTGGACTTCGCCGCGGCGTCGAGCGAGATCGCGCTCTCGTTGATCGTGGTGACCAGTTCGCGCAGCGCCTCGATCGCGTAGTTGATCGAGTCCGCGATCGCGCCGGTGATGTCCTCGGTGACGGTGGCCTGCACCGTCAGGTCGCCGTCGGCGAGGCTCGAGAGCTCGTCGAGGAGGCGCAGGATGGCCTCCTGGTTGCGCGCGTTCTGCCGCGCCTGCTGCTCGGCGGCGGCGCGCAGCGTCGCGCCCTTGGCGTAGGCGCCCCACGCGACGCCGACGGCGCCGAGCGCCACGAGGAGCGGGACCAGCGCGAGCCACGGGCTGGCGAGCGGCCCTTCGATGCCGAGACCGGCCAGCACGAGCGGCCCGACCGCGAGCGCACCCGCGACCAGCGCGATGACCAGCAGCGAGGGCAGGCGGCTGGCCGCCTTCTGGTTGTCGTTGTTCGGTTCCATCGGTCTCTCCGGCGCCGGCGCGCGTGGCGCGCCCTACGACGCCGCCTGCAGGAAACTCGGGCTCTCGACCAGCAGCTTCAGCGACAGGACCGGCCAGCTATCGTGGCTGCGCCGGAACGCGCCCGCGAGGTAGCGTTCGCAGCGCACCAGCGTCGGGGGCGGTTCGGGCTGGAATTCCGGGTCCGTGAAGCGGCGGAAGCCCAGCACTTCGTCCACGAGCAGTCCCGCGGGGATGTCGCGGTGGTTGACGACCAGCACGCGCACGTTGCGCCCGGTGCTGGTCGCGCCGCTGCCGAGGTACTGGCGCAGGTCGATGATCGGCAGCAGCTGACCGCGGACGTTCGCGAGGCCGCGGATCCACGGACGCGCGCCGGGCACGCGGGTCAGGAACGACGGCAGCGCCATGATCTCGCGCGTTTCCTCGCGCGCGACCAGGAAGGTCTCGGCGCCGAGCCGGAACGCGACCCCGACCCACTCGCGGCCGGCGGCCGATTCGCGGCCGCCGGCGACCGCACGGCCGCGGCGCTCGAGCTCGCGCAGGAGTTCGAACGGGCGGTCGCGGAGTTCGCGGAGGCTCGGGGCGGCGGCGGGCATGGAGGCGGTCGGGCCGGCCTAGCCCGCGAGGGCGGCCTGCGCCTTCTCGACCAGCTTCTCGGGCGTCACCGGCTTGACGAGGTAGTCCACCGCGCCCTGGCGCATGCCCCAGATGCGGTCGGTCTCCTGCGACTTGCTGGTGACCAGGATCACCGGGATGCGCTTGGTCTCGGGATCGTTCGCGAGCTGGCGCGTGGCCTGGAACCCGTTCACGCCCGGCATCACGATGTCCATGAGGATCAGGTCCGGCTTCATCTGCCGCGCGAGGCGGATGCCCTCGGCGCCGTCGCCGGCCGCCGCGGTCTGGTAGCCGTGCTTCTCGAGCGCCTTCCGGATGACGTGCACTTCGGTCGGCGAGTCGTCGACGATCAGGATCAGTGCCACGGCCGGGACCTCTCAGCTCTGGCGGGCCGCGCCCGCGCCCACGTGCTGCTCGATGGCGGAGAGCAGCTCGTCGCGGGTGAACGGCTTCGTGAGGTAGTGCTCGGAACCGACGATGCGGCCGCGCGCGCGGTCGAACAGTCCGTCCTTCGACGACAGCATGATCACCGGGATCGAGCGGAAGACCTTGTTGTGCTTGATCAGCGAGCAGGTCTGGTAGCCGTCGAGCCGCGGCATCATGATGTCGACGAACACGACGTCGGGCTGGTGATCCGCGATCTTGGACAGCGCGTCGAAGCCGTCAACGGCGGTGTAGACCTCGCAGCCCTCCTTCGACAGCAGCGTCTCCGCCGTGCGGCGGATCGTCTTGCTGTCGTCGATCACGAGGACCTTGAGGCCGGCCAGCCGGGACTTCGGAGCCGCCTGTACTGCGTTTTCCATCGCGTGCACCTGGACCGCCCGGCGCGGAGCGCCAAGCTTCGGCGTTTTAACATATCGAGCCCCGAACGACCACGCGGCCGCTTGGACGCCCGTCACAGAAATCCGTAACCCTCCGCGCACTTCCGGCGGCCCGTCCGCCCGGAGGCGCGCCGGCCCGGCGCCCTGCCGGTCGGCCCTCGGATGTAACATGCCGGGCCGTAGCCGCGTGGGTGAACGGCATCACGCTTTCGGATATCGACCGCCCGCCGCCGAACTGTTGGAGACCCGATGCCCCTGCCCGTCCGCCTCGGCGTCCTGATGGACCCCATCGACGAGATCAAGCCGGCCAAGGACTCGACGCTGGCGATGCTGCTCGCGGCACAGGCGCGCGGCTGGGAACTGCACTACTTCGAGCAGCGCCACGTGTGGCTGCGGGACGGCAAGGCGTACGGGCGGCTGCACCCGCTGACGGTGCGCGCGGATCTCCACGACTGGTACACGCTCGGGGAGCCGCGGATCGCGCCGCTGGCGGAACTCGACGCGCTGCTGATGCGCAAGGATCCGCCGTTCGACACCGAGTACATCTACACGACCTACGTGCTCGAGCGCGCCGAGGCGGACGGCGTGCTGGTCGTGAACCGGCCGCAGGGCCTGCGCGACATGAACGAGAAGGTCTACACGGCCTGGTTCCCGGAGTGCTGCGCGCCGACGCTGATCACCCGCGACATGGACGACATGCACGCGTTCCTGCGCGAGCACGGCAGGGCGGTCTGCAAGCCGCTCTACGGGATGGGCGGACGCTCGATCTTCGTCCTGGATCAGGGCGACAAGAACGCCAACGTGGTGTTCGAGACGCTGACCGACTACGGCACCCGCTACGCGATCGTGCAGCGCTACATTCCCGACATCGTGACCACCGGCGACTCGCGCGTGATCCTCGTCGACGGCGCGCCCGTGCCCTACGCGCTCGCGCGCATCCCGTCCGCGGCGGACAATCGCGGCAACCTCGCGGCCGGCGCCAAGGGCGTGGGACGCGAGCTCGACGACCGCGACCGCTGGCTCGCCGACCGCATCGGTCCGGCGCTCCGCGAGAGGGGCATGCTGTTCGTCGGGCTCGACGTGATCGGCGGCTACGTCACCGAGATCAACGTGACGAGCCCCACCGGCATCCGGGAGCTCGACAAGCAGTTCGGCTGCGACATCGGCGGCCTGCTGATGGACGCGATCGCGAAGCGCCTCGACGCGCGCGCGCTGCGGGGCGCGCCTTGAACGACGCCGCGGCCGGCACGCTGGCGGCGGAAGCCACCGGCTTCGTGGACCGGGCGCCCCCGATCCGCGACCGCATGACCACCGCGGTGTTCATGGTCGCGATCTTCCACCTGATCGTGATCCTCGGCGTCACGTTCGGCGGCCCCGACGCGGTGCGCACGGACGCGGCGCCCTCGCTCGAGGTGCTGGTCGTCCACGACCCGGTCGTCGATCCCGCGCCGAACGAGGACGCGGACTATCTCGCCCAGGTGAACCAGCGCGGCTCGGGCACGAGCCCCGACGCCCGCGGCGCGGCATCGCCGCGCAGCGCGGTGTCCGCCGCCGAGCGGGACGGCGACCCGGACGCGAGCGGCGCCGACGCGGCGGGCGACCGCGCGGTCCACGGCGACCCGGACGTGGTCGCGACGCGCGCCAACCCGGCGGACGCGCGCCGCTTCGCGGCCGACGCCACCCGGCCGCGCGCCGGCGCGCCGCTCGTGCTGCTGCCGGCGTCCGAAGCGTCCGGCGCCGACGAAGGCGAGGAGCTGTCGCTCCGGGGCCGCACCGAGCGCGAACTGCTCGTGACGGCCAACACGCGCGAGTCGAGCGTCGCGGTCTACCTGCACGCGTGGCGGCGGCGGATCGAGCGCGTCGGCACGATGAACTACCCGCTCGGCGCGATCCGTCGCGAGCGCATGAGCGGCAACCCGGTACTCGAGGTGCAGCTGCTCGCGGACGGTCGGCTCGGCACCGTGGCCGTGCGCCGCTCCAGCGGCGTGCCCGAGCTGGACAACGCCGCAGTCAGCATCCTGAAGCTCGCGTCGCCGTTCGAGCCGTTCCCCGCCTCGCTGGCCGCCCGCCACGATGCGCTCCGGCTCGCCTACGAGTGGCAGTTCATCGACGGCGAATTCGGCGGCTCGTCGGTCCGGGTGCCGGCGAACACGCGCTGAGGCCCGCGCGGCGACGGCCGCGCCGCCGACCTTGTCCGTGCCCGTCGGCCGGGCCGATACTAGCCCCATGGCCGCCGCCTACCTGACCAACCAGCTGCTGATCGCGATGCCGTCGCTCGCGGACCCGAACTTCGCGCAGACGGTGACCCTGATCTGCGAGCACACCGACAAGGGTGCGCTCGGCATCGTGCTGAACCGCCCCCTCGAGATGACCCTCGGCGAGGTCTTCGACCAGCTGTCGTTCGAGTGCGGCGACGCGGAGTTGCGCGCCCAGCCGGTGCTGCGCGGCGGCCCGGTGCAGCCGGATCGCGGCTTCGTGCTGCACCACCCGGATGCGCTGCCGGGCGGCCCCGCGGACGGCCGCTGGGACTCCACGCTCGCGGTCTCGCCCAGGCTGCACGTCACCACGTCGCGGGACGTACTCGCCGCGATGGCCGCGGGCCGCGGGCCCGCGCCCGCCGCGATCGCGCTCGGCTACGCCGGCTGGGAAGCCGGCCAGCTCGAGGAGGAGATCCGGTCGAACGCGTGGCTGAACGTGCCCGTCGACGAATCGATCCTGTTCGGCACGCCGTTCGAGGCGCGCTGGCAGGCCGCCGCGCACCTCATCGGCATCGACCTCGGCCGCCTGAGCCTCCAGGCCGGGCATGCCTGACGCACCGGCCGGCGCGGCGTCGCCGGGCGGACCTCCCGCCATTCCGCGTCTCGCGCTCGGCCTCGACTGGGGCGAGCGGCGCATCGGCGTCGCCGCCGGCGACACGCTGACGCGCACCGCGCGCCCGCTCGGCACCGTGCCCGCGCACGCGGGCCGCCCCGAATGGCCCGCGCTCGAACGCTATTTCCGCGAGTGGCAACCCGCGGTCGCCGTGGTGGGCGTGCCCTATAATATGGACGGCACCGAGAGCCGCCTGACGCAGCCCGCGCGCGAGTTCGCGCTCGCCGTGCGCGACCGCTTCGGCGTCGAGGTGATCCCCGTGGACGAGCGGCTGTCCTCGCGAGAGGCCGAAGACATCCTGCGCCGCTCGCGCGCGAGCGGCAGCCGCAGGCGCCGGGTGCGCGCCGGCGACGTCGACCCCGTCGCCGCGTGCGTGCTGCTGGAGCAGTGGCTGCGCGCGCCGGCCGCACAACCCGCGAGCGAATGACCATGCTTCCGTTCAGCCAGTACGACGCCCATGGCCACCTCCGCCACCTGATCACGCTCGAGGGCATGACCAGCGAGCAGGTGCGCGAACTGCTCGACCGCGCGCAGCGCTATCTCCGCCGTCCGGGCGAGATTCCCGCCCACGGTCGCTCGCTCGCCGGCATCACGGTCGGCAACATCTTCACGGAGCCCTCGACGCGCACGCGCTCGTCGTTCGAGCTCGCCGCGAAGCGACTCGGCGCCGACGTGCTGAACCTCGAGATCCAGCTGTCGTCGCGCGTCAAGGGCGAGACGGTGCTCGACACCGTCTACACGCTGCAGGCGATGGCCGTCGACGTGTTCGTGATCCGCGACGCCGAGCCCGGCGTCTGCCAGTACGTCGCCGAGCACGTCGCGCCGCACGTGTCGGTGCTGTCCGCCGGGGAGGCGCACCTCTCGCACCCGACCCAGGGCCTGCTCGACGCGCTGACGATCCTGCAGTACAAGGGCGGCTTCCGCGACCTCGTGGTCGCGGTCGTCGGCGACGTGCGCCATTCGCGCGTCGCGCGCTCCGCGTACCAGGTGTTCACCGCGCTCGAGGTCGGCGAACTGCGCATCGTCGCGCCGGACGCGCTGATGCCGGACGAGGGCGAGATGCCGGAGGCGAAGCGGTTCAAGACGCTCGAGAGCGGCATCGAGCACGCCGACGTCGTGATGATGCTGCGCATCCAGAAGGAGCGGATGGCGCAGGCCGCGATCCCCGACGCGCACGACTACTTCGCGCGCTGGGGCCTGACGAAGCAGAAACTGAAGCTCGCGCGCCCCGAGGCGATCGTGATGCACCCGGGCCCGATGAACCGCGAGATCGAGATCGCGAGCGAGGTCGCGGACGGCCCGCACTCGGTGATCCGCCAGCAGGTCACGAACGGCGTCGCGGTGCGCATGGCGGTGCTCGAGACCGTGATCGAAAACCGCAACCGCCGCTGGAGCCCGCCGCGATGAGCGCCGACGAGACCCCCGCCGTGGCCACTCGGGCCATGGCCGCCCCGGCCGTGGACCGCAGCCACCGCGGCACGATCTTCCTCGAGGACGACGCCGAGGTGCTCGGCCAGGAGACCTGGCCGGGCGACCAGTACGTCATCCGCCTGCGCGCGCCGAAGTGCGCGGCGCACGCGACGCCCGGCTCGTTCGCGCACGTCACCTGCGACGCCGACATCCCGATGCGCCGCCCGCTGTCGATCCAGCGCGCCGACGCCGAGGCCGGCTGGATCGAGATCCTCTACAAGGTGCACGGCCAGGGCCTTCGCGCGCTGTCGCGGCTGCGCCCCGGGGACCGCGTGTCGTGCCTCGGGCCGATCGGCCGCGGCTTCGTGCCGAATCCGAAGCGCCCGCGCGCGCTGCTGGTCGGCGGCGGCGTCGGCATCCCGCCGATGATCTTCCTCGCGGAGCACCTGCGCGACCGCGCGTGCGACGGCTTCAAGCCGCTGGTGCTGATGGGCTCGGAGATCCCGTTCCCGTTCGGGCTTCGCCCGTCGACGATCCTCGTGCCCGGCATTCCGGCCGGCGCGATCGCCTGCCACCCGCTGCTCGACTCGTGGGGCGTGCCGAGCCGGCTGTCGAGCTTCGCGGACTACCCTGGCTGCTTCCACGGCTACGTGACCGACCTCGCGGCCGAGTGGCTGCAGGGACTCGACGCCGCCGCGCTCGCCGAGGTCGAGATGTATGCCTGCGGCCCGACGCCGATGCTGAAGGCCGTCGCGAAGGTCGCGCAGCGCTTCGGCGTGCCGTGCCAGGTGTCGCTCGAGGAGTACATGGCCTGCGCGGTCGGCGGCTGCGCCGGGTGCACGGTGCTCGTGCAGACGCCGGAAGGCCCGGCGATGAAACGCGTCTGCGTGGACGGACCGGTGTTCGACGCGAACGCGGTCTTCCCGCCGGGCGCGGCAGCCGGGCTCGCGTGATCGGCGTGCCGAGCGTACCGTCCCGAACGGCGAGGCCCGGCGCATCCGCCAGCGCCCGGAGAGCCCCCGAATGAACCTGCGACTGTCGGCGCTCGAGGCGCGCGTGCTCGGCGCGCTCGTCGAGAAGGAGATCACGACGCCCGACCAGTACCCGCTGTCGCTGAACGCGCTGGTGGCGGCCTGCAACCAGAAGACCAACCGCGACCCGGTGCTGGAACTCGACGAGCGCACGGTGCAGGAGACGCTCGACGGACTGTCGAAGCGCCACCTCGTGCTGGACCGCAGCGGCTTCGGCAGCCGCGTGGTGAAGTACCGTCACCGGCTCTGCAACGGCGACCACAACCCGCTGCAGTTCTCACCGCAGGAACTCGCGATCGTCTGTGACCTGCTGCTGCGCGGACCGCAGACGCCGGGCGAACTGCGCTCGCGCGCGCAGCGCCTCGCGTCGTTCGCGGACCTCGGCGAAGTGGAAGCGACGCTCGCGCGCCTCGCGGGTCGCGAGGACGGCCCGTTCGTCGTGCGGTTGGAACGCCAGCCGGGCGCCCGCGAGTCGCGCTACGCGGAACTGTTCACGGACGCCGACCGGGTCGCGGCGGCGCCGTCCGCCGGCGCCTCGCCAGACGCGAACGCCGGCACGGTCGCGACGCTCGAGGCGCGCGTCGCGGCGCTCGAGGTCGCCGTCGCCGAACTGCGCGCGGCGTTGTCGTCCGCGCGGGAGACCGCAAGCCCATGAACCGCCGCTACGCCACCACGCTGCTCGCCACCACGCTGCTCGCCGCCACGCTGCTCGCCGCGCAGGCCGCGCGGGCCGCGACCCCCGCCGAGGCGACGCGGCCGGACACGCCGTTCGGCCCGCCGGTCGTCGACGGCGGCTGGAGCGAAGCCGTCGTCAGCGTCTCCAGCCTCGCGCGCTCGATCGAGTGGCTGACCTCGGTCGCGCGCTGGGAGGTCCGGCGGCGCGGCACCACGGACCCGGCACTGCTGAAGCACTGGGGCCTGCCGCCGACCGCGAGCGGCGCCGAGGCGCTGCTCTGCAATCCCGGCGACCAGTCCGCCTGCGTGCGGCTGATCCGCTTCCTCGGCGTGCCGTCGCAGGTGCAGATCCGCTCGGGCGCGCAGGCCTGGGAGCCCGGCGGCATCTACAGCCTGATGACCCGCTCGCGCGACACGGAGGCGGCCTTCGCACGCCACGTCGCGCTCGGCTACACGGGCGTGTCCGACCCGATCTTCTTCGACTACCAGGGCGTGCAGATCAGGAACGTCGTGCTGCGCGGCCCGGACGGCGTGAACCTCGCGATCTACGAGCGCGTGCGCCCGCCGCTGAGCGGCTGGACCACGATCCGCGGCCTGTCGAGCCCGTTCAACGCGATGCAGATGGTGCGCGACCGCGACCGCGCGCGGGACTTCTACCTGCGCGTGTTCGGCTACGAGGTGCTGTCGAACGCCGAGTTCCTCGACCCGAAGCCGGGCCCGAACAACTTCGGCGTGCCGGCGAATCTCGTGACGAGCGTGTCGCGCCGCCACGCGATCCTCGGGATCGGCGTCGCGGGCCTCGGCGACGCCGCGGGCGCGCGCCAGATGGAAGTGATGCAGTTCGTCGGCCTCGAGGGCCGCGATCTCGCGGACCGCGCGCGGATCCCGAACTTCGGCATCGTCGCCGTGCGCTTCCCGACCGCGAGGCTCGACGAACGCGTGAAGGCGGCGCGCGACGGCGGCTACGACGTGGGCGCCGTATCCGAAGCGACGATCGAGGGTTGGGGCCGGGTGCGCGTCGCCGACGTGCGCAGTCCCGACGGCGCGATCGTGCAGCTCGTCGAGGCCGTGCCTCGGCGCTGAAGCGGGCCGCCGTGCGGCCCGCCGCGATCCCGCGCGAGCAACGCGGCGACGTCGACCTTGCTCGGGACCCGGCGGCTGTTGCGAATGCTGCGGGTCGGAGGCGTCACTCCCGCACCGCGGCACGGCGGCAAGGACCTCGCGAGGCCGTGCCTAGGGCGTGGCCGCACCGGTCGCCGGGCCCGCGGGTGCCGGGGCGGCGGGCTCCGGCGCCCGCCGCCACCGCGCGAAGAAGTCGAGGATCCGCAGGTCGCGATCCTGCGCGCTGAACGTCAGGCCGTGGGTGTCGCCGTCGTAGATCACGAGCTGGTAGGGCGCCCGGCGCTCGGCCAGCCGCTGCGCGAACGCGAGCGACTGGGTCGCGGCCCGCGCGACGCCGTCGGCACCGCCGTGCAGCAGCAGCATCGGCACGCCGATCTGCTCCGGCCAGTACACGGCGGAACGCTCGCGGAGCGCGGCCTCGACGCGCGCCGGATCCACCGGCGCGCCCGCGACCAGCTCGCGCAGCTGCGGCCGCTCGGCCGCCGCGGCGACGAGGTCGAACAGCCCGCCGACCGTGGCCACCGCGTTGACGGGCGCGCCGCGGCGGACCGCGAGCGCCGTGACCATCGCACCCCGCGAGTAGCCGAGCATGAACACGTTCGTCACGTCGACGTAGCCGAGGCGCTCCGCCAGCGGGAACAGGTTCAGCACGTCGCGGACGTCGCCGTCGCCGAACGACTCGCGGCCCTCGCCGCCGTCGTTGCCGCGGTACTGGGTGGCGAGCACGACGTAGTCGGCCTGCACGAACCGCCAGAAGCCGAACTGCGTGTTCGGGCGCAGCCTCGACTGCTCGCCGACGCCGCCGCGGTTGAAGACGATCAGCGGCAGCGTGCGGCCCTCGACGCGCGCCGGGCGCCACAGGTACGCGATCACCTGCAGCCCGTCGCTGGCGTAGACGAGACGTTCGCACACGTAGTCGCGGTACAGGCGCCGGCCGCGCCAGTCCGGCTCCGCCAGCAGCACGCCGGCGAGTTCGGACTGCGGGCGGATTCCGAGCCGCGCGCGCTTCGCGGCCTCTGCGTCCTCGCGGTAGGTCGCGACCGCGCGCTCGAGGTACTGGCGGTAGGTGTCGTCCGGCCAGTCGCAGCGCGCCTGGCCGAGGATCGTGCCGTCCGGCAGCCCCGCGGCCGCGCCGCCGGCCCGCGCCGCGTCGGCCCCGCCGAGCAGGCCCGCCGCGAGGGCGACGCACGGCACGGCGCGACGCGCGGCGAGCGCCATGGCATCCGCCACGGCGCGCACGGCGCTGCGGACGGCGGCGTGCGCGGCGCCCGCGCCAGCCGGGACTCCGGTCCTCGAAGGGTACGTCGCGTGGCAGCCGACGCCCATCGCCACCTCCATGGACTCAGCCGAAGTTGATGCGCGCCTCGAGGTTGTGGCGCGAGTCCGCGTGGCTCAGCGCATCCTCGAGCTCGATGCGGCCGGCCTTCACGAGGCCGTAGAGGGCGGCGTCGAAGTCCTGCATGCCGCGCTCGGTCGTGGTGCGCAGCGCTTCCTTCATGCCGATCACGTCGCCCTTCTTGACCAGTTCCTGCATGTGCGGCGTGTTCAGCATCACTTCCATCGCCGCGACGCGCTTCTTGTCCTTGCCGGGCACCAGGCGCTGCGAAAGGATCGCCTTCAGGTACTGCGACAGGTCGAGGAAGATCTGGTCGTGCTGGTCCCGCGGGAACATGTTGATGATGCGGTCCAGCGCCTCGGCAGCGTTGTTGGCGTGCAGCGTCGCGACGCAGAGATGCCCGGTGCCGGCCAGCGCGATCGCCGCCTCCATCGTCTCGCGGTCGCGGATCTCGCCGATCAGGATCACGTCGGGCGCGGCGCGCATGGCGCTCCGCAGCGCGCGGTGGAAGCTCTTGGTGTCGAGCCCGACCTCGCGTTGGTTCACGATCGACTTCTTGTTCGTGTGCAGGAACTCGATCGGATCCTCGATCGTGAGGATGTGGTCGGACGCGGTCTCGTTGCGGTGGTTGATCATCGCGGCGAGCGTCGTGCTCTTGCCGGAGCCCGTCGCGCCCACCATCAGGACCAGCCCGCGCTTCAGCATCGCGAGGTCCTTTAGGATCTCGGGAAGCCCCAGCTGCTCGAGCCGCGGCATGTCGGCGGTGATGTAGCGCAGCACGATCGCGGGGTAGCCGCGCTGGTGGAAGACGTTGACGCGGAACCGGCCGAGCCCGGGCTCCGAGATCGCGAAGTCGATCTCGAGCTCCTCCTCGAAGTACTCGATCTGCTCGGCGTTCATCGTGCCGTACGCGGCCTGCTTGACCATGTCGGGCGTCAGGATCTGCTTATTGACCGGGAAGATCTGCCCTTCGATCTTGATCTTCACCGGCGCGTACGACGTAAAGAAAAGGTCCGAGGCCTTCTTCTCGACCATCAGCCTGAACAGCGGCTTCGTGTTGAGCCGCGGCGATCCCAGATCGGCAGCATCGGGCCCTTCCGACTCCGGCGGCTCGGGAGCACGCGCCACCTCAGAAGACCTTGCCATGGCTCTCTTCCACGATGCGCAGCGAGCTCGCCTGCTCGTGCGACAGCTTGTCCTCGCGCTTGCTCTCGAGCTTCACGCGCAGGCGCAGCTCGTTCTTCGAATCCGCGTTGCGCAGCGCTTCCTCGTACGAGATCAGGTGCGACTCGTGGAGCTCGTACAGCGCCTGGTCGAAGGTCCTCATGCCGAGCCCGTTCGAGCGCGCCATGACTTCCTTGATCTGGGCGACATCGCCCTTGAAGATCAGGTCGGCGATCAGCGGGCTGTGCAGCATGATCTCCATCGCGGCGATGCGGCCGCCGCCCGCCTCGCGCGGGATCAGCCGCTGCGAGATCAGCGCCTGGATGTTCAGCGACAGGTCCATGAGGAGCTGCTCGCGCTTCTCCTCCGGGAAGAAGTTGATGATGCGGTCGAGCGCCTGGTTGGCGCTGTTCGCGTGCAGCGTGGCGAGCACGAGGTGTCCCGTTTCGGCGAACTGGATGCCGTACTCCATCGTCTCGCGGTCCCGGATCTCGCCGATCAGGATCACGTCCGGCGCCTGGCGCAGCGTGTTCTTGAGCGCCGCGTGCCAGCTGTCGGTGTCGACGCCGACCTCGCGGTGCGTGACCACGCAGCCCTTGTGGTTGTGCACGTACTCGACCGGATCCTCGATCGTGACGATGTGGCCGCGGGTCTTCTCGTTGCGGTAGTCCACCATGGCCGCGAGCGTCGTGCTCTTGCCGGAGCCGGTGCCGCCGACGACGATCACGAGCCCGCGCTTCGTCAGAACCACGTCGCGGAGGATCGGCGGCAGCTGGAGGTCGTCGATCGTCGGGATCCTGGCGTTGATCGTGCGGATGACGCAGCCGGTGTGGTGCTGCTGCACGAACGCGCTGACGCGGAAGCGACCGATGCCCGGCGGCGCGATCGCGAAGTTGCACTCCTTGGTCGAGTCGAAGTCGCGCGTCTGCTTGTCGTTCATGATCGCACGGACGAGCGTGGCGCTCTGCTCGGGCGTCAGCGGCCGGTCGGTCTGCGGGCGGATCTCGCCGTCGATCTTGATCGCGGGCGGGAACCCGGCCGTGACGAACAGGTCGGAAGCCTTGCGCTCGACCATGCGCCGCAGCAGGTCCTGCATCAGCTTGATGGCTTGATCGCGTTCCACGGCTGCGTCCTCTCCCCGTACCGTCGAGCCGGCCCGCGGGGGCTAGATCGAGTCCTTGTTCTGCGCCTTGTAGCGCGCCTCTTCCTTGCTGACGACCCCCTTCGTGACCAGTTCCTGCAGGCACTGGTCCAGCGTCTGCATGCCGACCGCCTGGCCGGTCTGGATCGACGAGTACATCTGCGCGATCTTGCCCTCGCGGATCAGGTTCCGGATCGCGGGGGTGCCGATCATGATCTCGTGCGCGGCGGCGCGGCCGCCGCCGATGCGCTTCAGCAGCGCCTGGGAGATCACCGCGCGCAGCGACTCCGACAGCATCGAGCGCACCATCTCCTTCTCGGCCGCCGGGAACACGTCGACGATGCGGTCGATGGTCTTGGCGGCCGAACTGGTGTGCAGCGTGCCGAACACCAGGTGCCCGGTCTCGGCGGCGGTGAGCGCGAGGCGGATGGTCTCGAGGTCGCGCATCTCGCCGACCAGGACGATGTCCGGGTCCTCGCGGAGCGCGGAGCGCAGCGCCTCGGCAAAGCCGAGCGTGTCGCGGTGCACCTCGCGCTGGTTGATCAGGCAGCGGCGGCTCTCGTGCACGAACTCGATCGGGTCCTCGATCGTGAGGATGTGGTCCGGACGGCTGTCGTTGCAGTGGTTGATCATGCCGGCGAGTGTCGTGCTCTTGCCGGAACCGGTCGGGCCGGTGACGAGCACCAGGCCGCGCGGCAGCATGCAGAGGTCCTTGAAGACCTTCGGCGCGTTCAGCTCGTCGAGCGACATCACCACGGAAGGGATGGTGCGGAACACCGCGCCCGCGCCGCGGTTCTGGTTGAAGGCGTTGACGCGGAAGCGCGCGAGCTTCGGGATCTCGAAGGAGAAGTCGGTCTCGAAGAACTCCTCGTACGCCTTCCGTTGCTTGTCATTCATGATGTCGTACACCATGCTGTGCACTTGCTTGTGCGACAGGGACGGCATGTTGATCCGCTTGACGTCGCCGTCGACGCGGATGAGCGGCGGCATGCCGGCGGACAGGTGCAGGTCCGAGGCGTTGTTCTTGACGGCGAACGCGAGCAGCTGGGCGATGTCGACGGCCATGGAGTCCCCTGCCGCAGGGCGAGATCGGCCGCAGTATAGCCGCGGGTATCCGGCAGCCATATGTTAATTGGTCCGCAGTTTTCGGCTGGGGATGCGGCCGCCCGGCTGGCCGTCGTCCGCGACCGGATCGCGCGGGCCTGTGCCCGCGCGGGACGCGACACGGCATCCGTGACGCTCGTCGGGGTTTCGAAGACGCACCCGGCCGCAGCGGTGCGCAGCGCCCTCGACGCGGGGCTGCGCGACTTCGGCGAGAACTACGTCCAGGAAGGCGTCGCGAAGCTCGCCGCGCTCCCGCGCGACGGCGTGACCTGGCACTTCATCGGCCAGCTGCAGTCGAACAAGACGCGACCGGTCGCGGAGCACTTCGACTGGGTGCACACCGTGGACCGCGCGAAACTCGCGGAGCGGCTGTCCGCGCAGCGTCCGCATCACGGCCCCGAACTGCAGGTCTGCCTGCAGGTGGATCTCGACGCGGAGCCGCGGAAGGGCGGTGTCGCGCCGGCCGAGCTGCCGGCGCTCGCGGCGCAGGTCGCCGCACTGCCCCGCCTGCGCCTCCGCGGCCTGATGTGCATCCCCGCACCGCGCGAGGACGAGGGCGAGCAGCGTCGCGCGTTCGCGCGACTCCGCGAACTCGAGGATTCGCTGAACGCCGCCGGCCACGCGCTCGACGTGCTGTCGATGGGCATGAGCGCCGACTTCGAGGCGGCGATCCTCGAGGGCGCCACGCACGTGCGGGTCGGCACCGCGATCTTCGGCGCACGGCAGGCATGACATGACAGGAGCGAACGTGGACGTCCGACTTCCCCCCGTCGCCGTGATCGGCGGCGGCCACATGGCGCGTGCGCTGATCGGCGGCTGGCTCGCGCGCGGGCTGGCGCCCGCCGACGTGCACGTATCCGACCCTTCTGCCGCGCAGCGCGAGGGCCTCCTGCGCGACTTCCCGGGCCTGCGCATCCATGCGGAGAACGCCGCCGCGGCGACCTCGGCCGACGTCTGGGTGCTGGCCGTCAAGCCTCAGCAGCTGCCCGAGGTCGCGCGCGAGCTCGCGCCGCAGGCCTCGGCCGCCGCACCGCTCGCGATCTCGGTCGCCGCCGGCGTCCGCGCCGCGGATCTCGCGCGCTGGCTGGGCCCACGCGCCGAGGTCGTCCGCACGATGCCGAATCGTCCCGCGCTCGTCGGCGCCGGCGTCACCGCGCTGTATGCGCCGCCCGGCGTCGCCGCCGCGCGGCGCGAGGTCGCGGGCCGGCTGCTCGACGCCGTCGGCACGACGGTCTGGGTGGATGCGGAGGAGCAGCTCGACGCGGTCACCGCCGTGTCGGGCAGCGGGCCCGCCTACTTCTTCCTGCTGATCGAGCTGCTGGAGGCGGCCGCCGTGGAGCAGGGCCTGCCGCCGGTGGTGGCGCGCCGGCTCGCGATCGACACGGCGTGGGGCGGCGCGAAGCTCGCGCGGGAGTCCGCGGACGATCCGGCGACGCTCCGCGCCCAGGTGACCTCGAAGGGCGGCACCACCGCCGCCGCCCTCGCGGTCCTCGAGTCCGCGGATCTCCGTGCTATCGTTTCGCGCGCCGTCGCCGCCGGCGCCGCGCGCTCGCGCGAGCTGGCCGAAGCCGCCGGTCGCGGCTGATGCGGCCCGCGCCCACCAGGAGCCCCGCGCCCGATGCGTGAGCTGATCTTCGTCGTCGATTCGCTGTTCGCGCTCGTCGTGGGCGCCTTCCTGCTGCGGCTGCTGTTCCAGCTGGTCCGCGCGGACTTCCGCAATCCCGTCGCGCAGGCGGTGGTCCGCGTGACGAATCCGCTGGTGGTGCCGCTGCGCAAGGTGCTGCCGCCGATCGGCCGGCTCGACACCGCCTCGGTCGTGGCCCTGCTGCTCGCCCAGATGCTGCGCACCGCCGCGGTCGTGGCTCTGTCGGGTGCGCCGCTGCCCGGCATCGCGCCGCTGCTGCTGCTGTCGCTCGTCGAGGTGCTCGACCTCGCGCTGCTGATCCTGCTGGTGGCGATCTTCGTCTACGTGATCCTGGGCTGGGTCGCGCCGGGCGGCTACTCGCCCGTGGCGCGCCTGCTGGGCGACCTCGTGGAGCCGGTGCTCGCGCCGCTCCGTCGCGCCCTGCCGTCGCTCGGCGGACTCGACCTCTCGCCGCTGGTGGCGATCCTGCTGATCTCCGTGGTCCGGATGGTGCTGAACGGCCGGATCGCCCCGCTGCTGCTCGGGCTCTGAGGCACGCCGTGTCGCCCTGCGTCGTCCGCACCCTCGCCCTACGCCGCACGGCCGCGGCGCTGGGCCTGCTGCTCCTCGCCGCGCTCGCGGGCTGCGGCGGCGGCGCGGAACAGGCCGCGCCGGCCAGGACATGGAGCGACCCCGGCGAGGCCACGCTCGGGAACTGGACGCTCTACTACAACGCGCTGCGCGCCACCGAACTCGAGCCTTCGATGGCCGAGGCCTACGGGGTCGCGGTGCGTCCGCGCGGCGTCGTCATCAGCGTATCGCTGGTGCGCGCCGGGGATCCCGCCGCACCCGGCGGCGCGGACGTGACGATGCGAGCGCGCACGCTGCTGGGCCAGGACCGGCCGGTCCGCGTGAAGCGGGTCGAGCGCGGGGGCGCGGTGTCGTGGCTCGGCGAACTCGAGTCGGGCGGCCGCGAAACGCTGGTGTTCTCGGTGTCCGCGCGCCTGCCGGACTCGGCCGCGCCGCTCGAGGCGGAGTTCACGCGCGAACTGCACGCCGCCGACTGAGCGGTCGCCGCGCGGCGCGGCCGCACCGCGCGACTGCGCCGGTCCCCGGAGAAACCGCCGCGCGGCGGTGCGGCCGGTTCGCTCAGCCGCCGCGCACGAGGTTGCGCAGCCGGATCACGTCGCTGCGGGACACGTGCAGCAATTCGGCCACCTTGCCGACGAGGTGGTCCTCGTAGTGGTCGAGGCGCCCGTCCGCGAGGCACGTGCGCCACAGCAGCTCGACCACGTCGAGCTTCTCGCCGGGCGCGAGCCCGTCGTTCAGCACGCGGGTGAATTCGTAGAGCGACACCGACTTTTCGGCCGCGCGCTCGGCCTCCGCGACCAGGTCGTCCGCCTCGGCGCCCGTCAGGCCGAAATGCCGTTCGAGCAGGTCCACGAGCACGCCGCGCTCGACCGCGGTGGCGTCGAAGTCCGCGCGCATCGTCTCGACGAGCAGGGCGGCGGTGGCGAGCCGGACGGCGCCGGCACGCGTCGGCGCCGCGGCACCCGCGCCGTCCTTCTCGAACTGGGCCCGGATCTTCGCGAGCAGGCTCATCGCAGGCGCTCCCGGATCGCTTCGCGCAGGCCGTTCAGCCGGCCGTGGAAGAAGTGCTCGGCGCCCGCCATCACGACGATCGTCGGCGCCGGCGTCACCCGCTCGCCCCAGGCGACGACGTCGCGGTAGTCCACGAGTTCGTCCTGGTCGCCCTGGATCACGACCCACGGCGCCGACGGCACCGGGTACTTCGTGAAGTCGAAGCGCCGCACCGGCGGCGCGATCGTGAACAGCTGCCGCGTGGCGCGCCGCGCCGCCACCTGGAAGGCGACGAACGAGCCGAACGAGAAGCCCGCGAGCGTCAGCGTCGCGCCGGGCCAGCGGTCGGCGACCCAGTCCGCGACGGCGGTCGCATCGTCGGCTTCGCCGCGGCCCTCGTCGAACACGCCCGGGCTCGCGCCGACGCCGCGGAAGTTGAAGCGCACCGTCGCGTACCCGGACTCCTGCAGGGCGCGCGCCGTGGTGTGCACGACCTTGTTGTCCATCGTGCCGCCGTACAGCGGGTGCGGGTGGCAGACGACCGCGGCGCGCGTGCCGTCGAACCCTTCCGGCGTCTCGACGAGGGCCTCGAGCGCGCCGACGGGGCCCGGGATCGCGAGGCGCTCCGGCGCCGGGGGACGGAAGGCCGCGGTCATCGGTCGTGACGATGGACTCGGCCGTCCTTCATCACGAACTTCACGCGCGTCATCGCGGTGATGTCGGCCAGCGGATCGCCGGGCACCGCGACGAGGTCCGCGAGCTTGCCGGGCTCGACCGAGCCGAGGCGGTCCGCGACTTCCATGAAGCGCGCGGGCACGCTCGTGGCGGACTGGATCGCCTTCATGGCCGGCATGCCGGCCTCGATCATGTAGACGAACTCCTGCGCGTTCCGCCCGTGCGCGGAGACGCCGGTGTCGGTGCCGAACATGATGGGGACGCCGGCCCGGTAAGCCTGGCCGAAGGTCTTCTGGATCTGCGGGCCGACCGCTGCCGCCTTCGGCACGACGATCGTCGGCAAGAAGCCCGCTTCCTTCGCGCGGTCGCCGACCCAGCGGCCGGCGGAGATGGTCGCGACGAGGTAGGTGCCGCGCTCGCGCATCAGCTTCATGGCCTCGTCGTCGAGGAACGTGCCGTGCTCGATCGAGTGCACTCCGGCGCGCACCGCGCGCTTCGCACCCTCGGCGCCGTGCGCGTGCGCCGCGACCTTGAAGCCGTAGTCGCGGGCGGTGTCGACCACCGCGCGGATCTCCTCTTCGGTGAACTGCGGGTTCAGCCCGTTCTTCGCTATCGACAGCACGCCGCCGGTCGCGGTGATCTTGATCGTGTCGGCGCCTTCCTTGTAGCGCTCGCGGACGGCGGCGGCGGCCTCGATCGGGCCGTCGATCACACCCTCCTTCGGGCCGGTCGGGATCACGATGCGCTGCGCCCAGCCGTTGGTCGGATCGGCGTGGCCGCCGGTCGTGGCGATCGACTTGCCCGAGGAGTAGATCCGCGGGCCCGGCACGACCCCCCGGTCGATCGCATTGCGCAGCGCGGTGGCCGCGTTGAAGCCCGCGCCGAGGTCGCGTACCGCGGTGAACCCGGCGTCGAGCGTGCGCTTGGCGAACTGCGCGCCGAGCAGCGCGACGTCGGCCTCGTTGAGCGTGAAGCCTTCGAGCTGCGAGCGCGAGTTGTACTCGCTCGAGATGTGGACGTGCATGTCCCACAGGCCGGGCATCAGGGTGGCGTCGCGCAGGTCGATCACGGTATCGCCCGGTGCCGGCGCCCGGAAGCCGCGCTCGATCGCCTTGATCGTGTCGCCCTCGACGACGACCGTGACCTGCGTCGTGGGACGGTCGGCCACGCCGTCGATCAGCCTGCCGGCGTGGATCAGCGTGGCGGCGTCGGCGAGCGCGGGCGCGATCGCCACGGGAGCGAGCGCGAACAGCGCGGCCACGCGGGCCGCGGCGAGACGTGCGGACATCGGGGAGCCCCTCGTTCTGCTGTGATGTTGCGTGCGGGCGGGGTCGCGCCGCGTCTCAGCGCGGCGTCACCAGGGACAGGAGTTCGACGTCGAACACGAGCGTCGCGCCGGGCGGGATCACGCCGGGCGCGCCGCGGTCGCCGTAACCGAGCTGCGCGGGAATCACGAGGCGGCGCTGTCCGCCGGGCTGCATGCCCGCGACGCCGAGATCCCAGCCGCGGATCACGCGGCCGCCGCCGACCGGGAACATGAACGGCCGTCCGCGATCGCGCGAACTGTCGAAGACGCGGCCCTTGCCCTCCGGCGCCTTCGGGTCGTACAGCCAACCGGTGTAGTGCACGCGCGCGTTCATGCCGGGCAGCGCGACGGTGCCGGTACCGATCTTCAGTTCCCTGATCACCAGACCCTCGGCCTCGGCGGCCCGGCGCGCGTCGGTCACCGGGTCGGGCAGCGTCGCGGGGGCCGGCGCCGGCGCGGGCGCGGTCGCGGCCGGCGCTGCCGCGGACGCCGGCGGCGCGGTCGCGGCCGGCGGCGTGCCCTCCGCGGCCACCGCGACGGTGGCGGCCAGCACGAGCGCGGCGGTGACGACGGAACGGAGCACGGAAAGGTGCAGCGGCATCGGTGCCATCCGGTGACTAGACGACGCTGCGATTATGCCCCGGCGAGCAGCAGCCGGTTCAGCCGCCTCACGAACCCGGCCGGGTCGGCAAGCTGGCCGCCTTCGGCGAGCGTGGCCTCGTCGTGCAGCAGCCCGGCGAGGTCTCGGAACTGCTCGCCGTCCGGCAGCTGCTCGAGCTTCTTCACCAGCGGGTGCGCCGGGTTGATCTCGAGCGTCGGGCGGGCGGACGGCAGCGCCTGGCCCGCCGCCTCGAGCAGCTTGCGCATCTGCAGGCCGTAGTCGTTCTCGCTGCGCACGAGGCAGGCCGGCGACTCCGCGAGCCGCTGCGTGACGCGCACCGACTCCACGCGACCCGACAGCGCCTCGCGCAGCCGGCCGCACAGCGCCGCCGCCGCCTCGTCGTTCTGCGTCTCGGCGGCCTTCTCCTCGGGGCTCACGAGGTCGCCGAGGTCGAGGTCGCCCCGGCTAACGTCGCGGAAGCTCCTGCCCTCGAACTCGCCGAGGTACGACATCATCCACTCGTCCACGCGGTCGTGGAGCAGCAGCGCCTCGACGCCCTTCTGCCGCAACCGCTCGAGGTGCGGACTCTGGCGCGCCGAGTTCCAGGTGTCGGCGACGACGTAGTAGACGTGCTTCTGGCCGGGCCGCATCCGCGCGACGTAGTGCTCGAGCGACTGGTCCTGCGCCTCGCGGTCCGCGTGCGTGGTCGCGAAGCGCAGCAGCCTCGCGATGCGCTCGCGGTTGGTCGCGTCCTCGGCGACGCCCTCCTTCAGGACCTGCCCGAACTCCTTCCAGAAGCTGGCGTACTTCTCGGGTTCGTCCTTCGCGAGCTTCGTCAGCAGGTCGAGCACGCGGCGTGCGATGCCGGAGCGCATCGCCTCGATCTCCGGATCCTCCTGCAGCAGCTCGCGCGAGACGTTGAGGGGCAGGTCGGAGGAGTCGACCACGCCCTTCACGAAGCGCAGGTAGAGCGGCAGGAACTGCTCCGCATCGTCGAGGATGAAGACGCGCTTGACATACAGCTTGAGCCCGCGCGGCGCCTCGCGGTTCCAGAGGTCGAACGGCGCGCGGCCCGGCACGTACAGGAGCGTCGTGTACTCGCGCTTGCCCTCGACGCGGTTGTGGCTCCAGGCCAGCGGCGCGCCGAAGTCGTGCGACACGTGCTTGTAGAACTCGACGTAGTCCTCATCCGAAAGCGTCGACTTCGCGCGGGTCCAGAGCGCCTGCGCGTTGTTGACGGTCTCGCGCTCCGCCGTCGCCTTGCCCTCGGTCGGCATCCGCACCGGGAACGCGATGTGGTCGGAGTAGCGGCGCACGAGGCCGCGCAGGCGCCAGGCGTCGGCGAACTCCTTCGCGTCCTCCTTGAGGTGCAGCACGATGCGCGTGCCGCGCGACGGCAGCTCCACGCTCTCGACCGTGAACTGGCCGCTGCCGTCGGACTCCCAGCGCACGCCGTGCGCGGCATCCAGCCCGGCCTTGCGGGAGTAAACCTCGACGCGGTCCGCGACGATGAAGCTCGAGTAGAAGCCGACGCCGAACTGGCCGATCAGCTGCGCGTCCTTCTGCTGGTCGCCGGTCAGCTGCGAGAGGAACTCCGCGGTGCCGGACTTCGCGATCGTGCCGAGGTGCTCGACCGCCTCCTCGCGCGACAGGCCGATGCCGTTGTCGGCGATCGTGACGGTGCGCGCGGTCGGGTCGAAGTCGACGTCGATCGCGAGCTGCTCGCCGGCCGGAAGCCACGCCGGCTCCGCGAGCGCGCGGAAGCGCAGCTTGTCGCAGGCGTCGGACGCGTTGGAGATCAGCTCGCGCAGGAAGATCTCGCGGTTCGAGTACAGCGAGTGGATCATCAGGCGCAGCAGCTGCTTCACCTCGGCCTGGAAGCCGCGGGTCTCGCGCTGGGTCGCAGTCGTCATCTCGAAGGCCCCCGTGGCCGGCGCCGGCCGCGAGGGCGCGGGCGCCGTGCAGTGGTTGAACGAAGCTCGGTCGAGCGGAATTCGTGCGCGCGCCGGCTCCGGCGCCCCGACGCCGCCGTCCCCGGGACGCGGTCGGGCCGTCCGGGACCGGAAGCCCGCGGCGGTCCTCGTCTGGGGGCGCCGGGCCGGGATTCAAGGGTGGCAACGGCCCGCGACGCAGTGTGCCGGGCCGTCCGGGGCGAGGGAGCCGCAGGGATGCGCCGGCCCGCCGGCGCGAAGGCGACGGGTGAGCTTCAGCCGCTCAGCGCGGCGCGGCCAGGAACGGCAGGACGGCGGCGGCGCGGTGGCGCAGGATCGCCACCGCGTCGTCGAGTTCGTCCAGCATCAGCAGCAGAACTTCCATGGCGGGCACCGGGTTCAGCAGGTCGGGTGCGATCACGTTCGCAGCCTAGTCGTCGGGGGATTCGCGGACCGTGCGGTGGCTCACACCCCGGCGCGACGGAGGAAGACTAGCAAGAAACGCTCCTAACTATCGAACGTTGCTTGCATTGCGCCCCGTCGCCTGCGTAGGCTTGCGCGGATTCCCCCCGGGTGGCGGAGGGATCTCGGGTCGAGGGGCCGGGCCGACCGGGGCAGTCCATGACGCGGAAGATCGTCGTCCTGAATCCCAAGGGCGGCTCGGGGAAGACGACCATCGCGATCAACCTCGCCGCATACTACGCGGCGCAGGGCCTCGGTCCCGTGCTGATGGACCACGACCCGCAGGGGTCGAGCACGCGCTGGCTGAAGAAACGCCTCCAGGACCAGCCGCGGATCCACGGCATCGCCGCCTACGAGAAGAACTTCCGCGTCACGCGCAGCTTCCTGCTGCGGATCCCCCCCGGCACGCAGCGCGTCGTGATCGACACGCCGGCGGGCGTGCCCGCGCACGGGATGCCGGACCTCGTGAAGGGCGCAGACGCGATCCTCGTGCCGGTGCTGCCGTCCGACATCGACATCCACGCCTGCTCGAAGTGCATCTCCGACCTGCTGCTGGTCGCGAAGGTCCGGCGCTCGGAGGGCCGCATCGGCGTGGTGGCGAACCGCGTGCGCCGCAACACCGTCGTGTTCAACACGCTGATGCGCTTCCTCGCGACGCTGCAGATCCCGGTGATCACCACGCTGCGCGACTCGACCAACTACCTGCGCGCCGCGGAACTCGGCTACGGACTGCACGAGATGAAGCCGTACCTCGTCCGCGAGGACACGGAAACGTGGCTGCCGCTGATCGACTGGCTTGAATCGCGACCTCCGCTGGGGGCGACCGCGTCGCCGGTGCCGCTCGTAGAGGCGTCGACGCCGGTGCTCGAGGCCGCGAGCTGAACGCTCCGTGCAGGACGGGCGCCCCGTGGCGTCCGCGTCAGGTCTTCGGAACCTTCACCGGCGGCGACTCCGGCACCCAGGTGTCCTTCACTTTCTCGACCCAGGTCTTGTAGCTCGCGTAGTTGTAGAGCGTGCGCGTGATGGCCGCGTGCCGGTCGGCCCCGGCGGGCGCCGCCGGACGAGCGCTCTTCGACGGCGCGCCCAGGGACGCGCGCGGGGGCGGTCGCGTGCGCCAGCCTTCCGCCGCGGCGTCCTTCGGCGGGGGCTGGACGCCGCCGCGGGTCACCTTCGCTTCGCTCATTGCGCGTACCGTTCCATTCGACGCCACGACGGTACGGCGAGGCTCCCGACCCCCACAGGAACTGTGTCACAGGGCTCCGGTTCGGCGCGGCGCCGGGCGGCGCGGGACGTCGCGGATGCGAGACACGTCACGCGCGCCGGGGCACGCGCCCCGGCCGTCAGGCGACGACGCGGTAGACCGGCCGGTACTCGCCCGAGATCTTCATGCGCTTCTGCGCGACGAACGAGTGCAGCAGCGCGTCGAGCGCCTTCATCAGCCGCACGTCGCCGTGGATCTCGAACGGCCCGTGCTTCTCGATCTCGCGGATGCCCGCTTCCTTGACGTTGCCGGCGACGATCGCCGAGAACACGCGCCGCAGGTTCGCCGCGCGCGAGTGCACCGGCTGGTCGAGGTGCAGGTCGAGCGCGGCGACCGAGGGGTGGTTGACCTCGAACGGCAGCTGGAAGGCCGGCGGGATCGCGAGGCCCCAGTTGAAGTTGTAGGCGTCGCCGATGTCCTTGCGGTGGTGGCGCACCTTGTTGAGTCCCGACACCATCGCGCGCGCGACCTCGGCCGCGTCGCCGACCACGATGCGGTAGCGCTCCTGCGCCGCCGGCCCGAGCGTCAGGCCGATGAACTCGTGGATGCGCTCGAAGTACGCGGCCGCCGACGGCGGACCGGTGAACACCACCGGCAGCGGCTGGTGCGCGTTCGCCGGGTCGAGCAGGATGCCGAGCAGGTAGAGGATCTCCTCCGCCGTGCCGACGCCGCCCGGGAACACGATGATGCCGTGGCCGAGCCGCACGAACGCCTCGAGGCGCTTCTCGATGTCCGGCATGATCACGAGGTTGTTCACGATCGGGTTCGGCGGCTCCGCGGCGACGATGCCGGGCTCCGTGAGCCCCACGTAGCGGCCGGCCAGGATGCGCTGCTTCGAGTGGCCGATCGTCGCGCCCTTCATCGGGCCCTTCATCGCGCCCGGCCCGCAGCCGGTGCACACGTTCAGGCCGCGCAGGCCGAGTTCGTAGCCCACGTCCTTCGTGTACTCGTACTCCTCGCGCGAGATCGAGTGACCGCCCCAGCAGACGACGAGATCCGGGCGTCCCTTGTGGTCCAGCGCGCGCGCGTTGCGCAGGATGCAGAACACGGCGTTCGTGATGCTCGCGGGCTCGCGCAGGTCGAAGCGGCCGCTTTCGACGATCTCGTTCGAGATGTAGACGATGTCGCGCAGCACCGCGAACAGGTGTTCCTTCACGCCGCGGATCATCTGGCCGTCGACGAACGCCGCCGCCGGCGCGTTCTTCATCTCGAGCTTCACGCCCCACGACTCGCGGACGATCCGGATCTCGAAGTCGCGGTAGCGCTCGAACAGGTCGCGCGGGTCGTCGGAGTGGCTGCCCGTATTCAGCACGGCGAGCGCGCAGCGGCGGAACAGGGGGTAGAGACCGCCCTGGCCGCTGTCGAGCAGCTTCGCGACCTCCTGCTGCGAGAGGTTCTCGAGGCTGCCGCGGGGTGCGACGCGCGCGTCGACGACCTCCGCGGCCTCGACCTCCGCTTCGACGGTGGCGACGGTGGTGTGCGGTTCGGGACGGGCGTTCATGGGCGGATCTCGATCGGGGTGTTCGTGCGGGTCAGCAGCCAGACCTCGAGCATGTCTTCGTTCGACAGAGCGATGCAGCCGTCGGTCCAGTCCGCGCTCGCGTAGTGGTGCGGGGACCGGCGCGGCACGTTGGGCAGGCCGTGGATCATGATCGCGCCGCCCGGCTGCCAGCCGTTGCGGCGCGCGTGCTCGACGTCGCGCTCGTTCGGGTAGCTGATGCCGAGCGACAGGAAGAACTCGCTCCGCGGGTTGCGACGGTAGATGCGGTAGCGGCCCTCCGGCGTGCGGAAGTCGCCCTCGCGCTCCTTGTGCCCGCGCGGGCTCAGGCCCAGCGCGACGCGGTAGCTGCGGATCTTCTGGCCGTGGCGCAGCAGGTACAGGCGCCGCTCGCTCTTCACGACGAGCAGCGAGTCCGCGAACTGCAGCGGTTCGACGTTGCGGGGAATTTCGAGGGACGCGTGTACCGAGCCGGACCCGCCGAGCGCGAGGATCGCACCGAGAAACAGGCCGGCCAGCGCGGGGCTGGGGCGATTGGACATATGGCGATTATACGGAGGCGCGGCCGCCGGGAAGCGAACCGCGTCACGCCGGAATCCGCCGACGGATGCGCAGCGCGGGCGCGCGGGCCGAGTCGGCCGTGGCTCGCCGCGCGCCGGGTGCGATCCGTGCGCCACGGAGTTCAGCCGAGTTCGACGCGCACGAGCTGCACGCAGCGCATCAGCGCCTGCTCGACCACGCGCGTGTCGGGGTGGCGCAGGATCACGTAGCCCGCGCCCTCGTATCCGCCCTTCTGCAGGTCGCCGAGCCGCGGCAGGCGCGACTCGACCACGAGCGACCCGAACTCGCGCTGCGCGGCGTCGAGACCGTGGATGCCGCGCACGCGACCCGTGCCCTGCCCCCGCACGTAGGCGGCGCCCACGGCCCACCGCCGCTCGGGCGCCGCGAACCGGCCGGTCGCCACGAGACGCGGCCACGCGGCGTAGAAATCGAGCTCGTGCGCGTAGGACAGCAGGCTCGTGAACTGCGCCCCCGGCGGGCGCGCCGCGACTTCCGAGATCGCGAGGCCGCCGTCCGGCCGGCGGAACCACTCGAGGTGCGTCATGCCGGTGCGCAGGCCGAGCGCGCGCACCGCGCGACGCCCCGCGTCGCGGACCTGCCAGTGCGCGCGTATCCCGAGGCGCCACTCCGGCGGCAGCTTCGACTCGGGATCCTGGGTCAGCAACGACAGCACGACGCCCGGGATCTGCGCCGCGCCCGCGACGAAGCGCAGCGTCGCTTCCAGGCAGAACGGCACCACGTAGACGACGTGCACGATCGCGCTGCCTTCGCTCCGCGGGCCGTCAGCGCGGCACCAGCCGCACCGCCCCGCACCGCCGGTTGCCCGGCGCTTCCTCGCCGACGAGACGGTAGCGACCGCCGGGCTCGACGTCGACCGTCAGCTCGTGGCGCGTGGTGGTGCGCGTCGCGGCCAGCGTGCAGTCCACGAGCAGCACCAGACGACCAGGCGGCACCGAGACGGCGGAGTACGCGACGCCGACCTCGAGGTCGCCCACCTTGCGGATCGCGACCGTCAACGGCAGCCCCGCGCTCACGCGCGGGTCGGCCGCGATCGTCGCGTTCGCGCCCGGCACGCGGTTCGCGGCCTCGATCGCACCCTCGCCTGCCGTGTAGGTGGCGCAGCCTGCGAGCAGCGCCGCGGCCGACAGCACCGTTGCGGCTGCGAACGCGTGGTGGAGGCCGGCCATCAGCCCGGCTCCGCGCGCGCGCCGCCGGCCGCGGTCACCGCCTCGACGCGCGGCAGCACGATCTCGGCGCCGATGCGCACGCTCATGAAGTCGGTCTCGGGGTTGTACTGCCGCAGCAGCCACACCGGCACGCTGGAACGCTGCGTGAGCGCCCACAGCGATTCGCCGGCCCTCAGCCGGTAGCTCTCCTGCCCCGTGATGCGGAAACGCTGGAAGAACTCTTCCTGCACGCGGCGGTGCCACGCGACGCGTCGCTCTTCGAACGTGTCGGCGTCGACCTTCGACAGGTCGAGCCGGATGCGACGGCCGAGCGGCAGCGCCGCGCCGGGCTTCATGCCGTTCAACTGGCGCAGGCGGGAAGCGCTGACCTCGAGCCACTCGGCGAAGTGGCCGAGCGTCTCCGAGCCCTGCACGATCGTCGCGCCGTTGACGACCGAGTAGTCGGTCGGGTCGGCGGTCGCGGCGCTCTGCACGCCGGGCACCAGCGCGGGGCCGAGCTCGGCGGCCTGCTCGCGCGAAACCGGCTGCGCCCTCGCCCGCGCGGCGGCGCCGGCGACGCGAGCCGGCTCCCGTGCCACGCCGCCCGCGTCCTCGGCCGCGTCCTCGGCCGCATCCTCGGCGGCATCGTCGGGCGCGACGAGCGGCGGGATCTCGGTCGCGACCGCGGTCGCGGCGACCGCCGCGGCGGCCGGAGTGGCCGCGCGCGCCACGCGCAGCCGCTGTCCCTCGAACAGGAAATCGCGATCGCGGATGCGGTTCAGCCGCATCAGCTCGGACTCGGACAGGCCGACGCGTTTCGAGATGCCGGTCAGCGTGTCCCCGCTGCGCACGACGTAGATCTCGTCGGCGGCGGCCGCGCTCGTACCGGCGGCGGGTGCTGGCTCCGGCCGCGCCGGTTCCGCGCGCGCGACGCGCACGGGCTGTGCCTGCGGGAGCTTGAGCTGCATGCCGGCGCGCACCGAGCGCGCGCTCTTCAGGCCGTTCAGCGCCACCAGGCGCTGCGTCGTGGTGCCGTACTGCCGGGCGATGGCGGCGAGCGTCTCGCCGCGGCGCACGCGGTGCGTCGGATCGCGCCGCTGCGAATCGAGGCGCTCGTCGTCGGCGAGCTGCGCGAGTGCGCGCTCGGCCGGGACCGCGCGCGCCGGCACGCGCAGCTCGAAGCCGCGCGGCACCCAGCGTTCGCCGGACCAGATGGGCTCGCGCAGCGCGAGGTTCAGACCGCGCAGCGTGTCCTGGTCGGTGGCGAACACGCGCTCGAGTGCGGCCAGCGGCACGTAGTCCGGCAGGCGCACGACGCGGCTGTCGTCGCGCGGCATCCGTTCGAGGTCGCCGAAATACCTCCGGTAATTGCGGTCCACCTCGAGCGCGGCGAGGAACGACACGTAGAAGTTCCGCGACGCGAAGCCGAAGGTGCGGCTCTGGTAGTTACGCGCGATCGTCACGATGTCGTCGGTGCCCATCATGTCCTTCGCGCGCCGCATGCCGCCGGCGCCGTGGTTGTACGCCGTCAACGCGAGCGGCCACGTGCCGAGGATCGAGTGATTGAGCTGCAGGTACTGCGCCGCGGCGACCGTCGACCTGTAGGGATCCATCCGCTCGTCGACGATGCCGTCGACGCGCAGCCAGCGGCGCCCGGTCGCCGGCATGAACTGCCACATGCCCGCCGCGCCGACCTTCGAGTACGCGCGCGGATTGAACGAGGACTCGACGTGCGGCAGCGCGGACAGTTCGTCCGGCAGGCCCATCTTGCGCAGCGTCGCCTCGACGTGGTGTTCCCACGCGCCGGCGCGGACGAGTCCTTCGCGAAAGCGGTCGGCCTGCCCCAGCTGGAAACGCACGCGATCCACCGCCGCGAGCAGCGTCTTCGCGTCGACGTCGGCCGGCCACAGCGCCAGCACGCGCTGCTCCTCGTCGGTGAGGTTCTCGCGCTCGCCGGTCGCCAGCCGGCGCAGGATGCGCTGGTACTTCTCGCGCGCGGCGTCCACGCGTTCGGCGCGTTCGGGCCGGGACAGGCCGGCCGGGAACCGGAGTTCCTCGTAGACGACGCCGAGGAAGCGGTCGTCGTGCAGGAGGCCACCCTGGGTGGTCACCGAAGAATAGATCCGGACCCAGAAGCGGACGTCGGGCTCGAGTTCGGCGGGTCTCGGGAACAGCGCGGAGTGGGCGACCACGGGCCCGGCGACGAGCAGGGCGAGCCACGCGACCAGTACCGACACGATCCACGCCCGAAGGGTCCGTCCCAGGCCCACTCCCGCCATCTCGCCTCCAGTAGAAAACTTGTTCGCGAACGAGAAGTTACGGGCGATTTATACAGTGCAGTCACGACCCTCACAAGGCGCCCGGGATGAAGCCGCGGTCATGCGCGCGGGGTGTCGGCTTTCTTTACGATCCGCGGTGGCCCGGCGCGCAAGTGCCTGTTTCCAGCACGTGGCACAGCGTTTGCTTGGTTCGACGCTGGGTTCGAGGCCGGATCACGGGAGCCAGGGGACTCGCTAGGGAGAGAACAGTCGTCCAGCCGAAGGAAATCGGACTGACGACCGCGCAGCAGGCCCGAGCGGCCGCGCGCGAGAACTGGTACGCGCGGGCCCGTCCCGTCGCACGACGAAAGCCCTGCCGATGCAGGGTTTTTTTTCGTCCCAAATTCGGCCTCAGTGCAGGTCGAGCAGCTGGAAAAGCCGCTTCGCCGATCGCCTCGCGCCTGGCGACCGTGAGTTCCAGCGCGCGAACCGCACCAGCGGCCCGACGTCGTGCAGCAGGCCGGCGCCGAAGCTCGTCTCGGGCCGCGCGCGCGGGCACTCCTGCGCCACGAGCCGCGCGCCGACCGCGGCCAGCACGCTGTGGTGCCGGAACGAGTTCATCGACACGAGCGAGTTCGGAATGCCGTCGAACGCGCGGGTCGCCGACAGGCCGAGCGTGAGGTCGCGCACCTGGCGCGTGCCCAGCAAGACGACCTCGGGCAGCGACACGAGCGCCTCGACGTCGCCGAACAGCTTCTCGGGGGCCAGCATGGGCAGCGCCTGAACAGGGTCATGGCGGGGGATTCGGCCGGCGGCGGCGGCACTCGAGTGGGGGAAGGCCGCAAGCGGGCATGCCGGTAAACTGCGGCCATGATGCTGCCTCGCCCGCCGCCTGCCGCGATGCGGGCACTCATGAACCTCCGGCCGCCCTTCGTGGGGGCCGGCATACGTTTGCGCGAGATCGCGCCGGACCGTCACTACGCCCGGGTCGAGTTCGCCGCGTGGCGCTGGAAGCGGAACGTCGTCGGCACCCGCTTCGGCGGCAGCCTGTTCGCGATGACCAGGCTGCTGGCGGAGTACGTGATCGAGGTGCACGATGCCGGCGGCGAGACGGTCGCGCGCGTGCGCAAGAAGCTGTACGTGCGGCTGAAGCGCGACCGGCGGCCGGCGGCCGCGGGACCCGGGGGCTGAACGTGGAGCTGTCGCAGGCGGAAGTCTCCAGCGTCGTCGAGGCGATCCAGCTCTCCGTCGCGCCGGTGTTCCTGCTGTCCGGCATCGGCGTGCTGCTGTCGGTGCTGACCAGCCGTCTCGCGCGGGTGGTGGACCGCGCGCGCCCGATGGAGGAGAAGCTCGTCACCGCTGCCGGCGAGGAGCGCGAGGACCTGCTGCGGCGCCTGCGCTGGCTGTCGAAGCGCGCGCGTTTCGCGAACGCCGCGATCACGCTCTCGACGCTGTCGGCCCTGCTGGTCGCGATCGTGGTCGCGACGCTGTTCGTCAGCGCGTTCGTGGAGTTCGACCTCGGCCTCGTCGTCGCCGGGCTGTTCGTGACCTCGATGCTCGCGCTCGTCGGTGCGCTGGTCGCGTTCCTCGTCGAGGTGCGGATCGCGACGCTGACGATCCGGATCGGGCCCAAGGAATGCTAGCGACGCGGCGCGTCGACGACCGGCACCGCGGCCGCCTGCCGGCACTCCCCGCCGCGTAGGCGGCGGCGGCGGCGCGGTCGAGGAGACGAGCGTGACGAGCCAGACGGGTGAGCCGTCGTCGGCGGGGCAGTGATCGCCGGACCGCGCGCCGCCCGGCACGCTACGATGCCGGGCCGCGCACGGGGGTATCCGAATGCTCAGGCGACTCATGAAGGCCCTGCACGAACTGGGCGCGATCGGCGTCATGGGCGCGCTGGCCGCGATCCTCGTGCTCTCGGCGACCGCGCCGACCGACTCCGCCGCCGCCTACGCGGCGGTGCGTGCCGGCATCGCCGCGATCGCCGAGTGGCTGCTGGTGCCGTCGCTGCTGCTCGTGCTGGCGAGCGGACTGCTCGCGATCGCGTTCACCGAGGCCTACAAGAACGCCGGCTGGGCATGGGCCAAGGCGGTCTCCGGCATCGTGATGTTCGAGGGCACGCTGCTCACCGTCGGCGCCGGCGCGCGCCGAGCCGCGGAACTCTCGGCTGCCGCCGCGGCCGGCACGCTCGCGGATCCGGCGGCGCTCGCGCAGGTCGTGCGGTCCGAGTGGGGCAGCCTGTGGCTGCTGCTCGTACTGTCGCTCGCCAACGTGATCGTCGGCGTCTGGCGCCCGCGCTTCACGCGCCGTGCGTCGGCCGCGTCGGCGGACTGAGGGCGCCGCTCGGCCCGGGCGCCCGGGCGCCCGGGCGCCCGGGCGCATCGTGCCGAGGTTCGCGGCCTTGTGGACCACGAGCGGGGGCCGGGACAGCGCCGGCCGCTTCGGCGTGTCGGGGCTTCAGCGAGCGGGCAGCGGCGCCACGAACGCACGCACCGCAGCGCCGTAGTCCACGCGCTCGGTGTCGTTGTGCCCGACGCCCGGGAGTTCGTGCCAGCGCTTCGGACCGGCCCACGCGTCGTGCAGCCGCCGCGCGTGCGCGGGCGGGATCACGAAGTCGCGCTCGGCGACGAGGAACAGGGCGGGCACCTGCAGCGTCGGCGCCAGCGCCAGCGAGTCGAAGCGATGGCGCAGCAGCGTGCCGACCGGCAGGAACGCGTAGTGACGCCGCCCGACCGCGACGGTGCTGTCGAAGGGCGTCATCAGCACGAGGCCGGCGAGCGAACGTCGCGCGGCGAGCTGGACGGCGATACCGCTACCGAGGCTGCGGCCGAAGGACAGGATCGGCGTGGCCGCGTCGGTTCGCGCGCGCACCAGGTCGTGGGCGGCGACCGCGTCGGCGACGAGCTCCGTCTCGCCGGGCCGGCCCGCGGAGCGGCCGTAGCCGCGGTAGTCGACGAGCAGCCAGCCGGCACCGGGCACCAGCGCACCGGGCCCCTGGACGCGGTCCAGCATCCACGCGACGTTCTCGGCGTTGCCGCCGAAGTAGAGCAGCACCGGCGCGGCCGGCGACGGCGGGACCCACCACGCGTGCAGAGCGGTGCCGTCGGCGCCCTCGAAATCGAGGCGCGCCACGCCGGCATGGCGCGCGGCGATCGCCGCGGCCTGCGGCTCCGACAGCGGCTGCGGCAGGAACAGCAGGCGTTCCTGGCCGAGGTACGCGAGCAGCACCAGGCCGCCGTACGCGGCGAGTCCGATGCCGAGCAGCGTGGTCATGCGCCGCGCCGCGCGAGCCTTCACCGGGCTTCAGCGCCGCGGGGTCGTGGCGCGGCGGCGCGCCGTGGCCCGCCCGGTCGACGAACCCGCATGGGCCTTCGCGCGCGCGCCCGGCAGCCGGTCGAAGACGGCGAGCGCGTTGTCGCGCATCAGCTTCTGGAAGCTCTCCGGCCGCAGGTTCAGGGCCTTGACTTCCTCGACCGCGCGCTCCGGGTCGATCACCGGCCAGTCGGTGCCGAACAGCACCTTGTGGCTGCCGTAGGTGTTCGCGTAGTGCACGAAGTTCTTCGGCCAGTGCTTCGGCGCGTACGCGTCGCCCGCGAGGTAGACGTTCTCGTGCTTCCACGCCATCGAGATCGCCTCCTCGGTCCAGGGCACGCCGATGTGGATGCCGAGCAGCTTGAGCGTCGGGAAATCGATCGCGACCTGGTCGAGCGTGATCGGCTTGCCGACGGAAGGCAGCCGCCGCTCGCGCGAGTACACGAGGTTGTGCCCGATCTGCATCATGATCGGGATGCCGAGTTCCTCGCACCGGGCGTAGATCGGATAGTACTTCGCGTGGTCCGGCGGCAACCCGAACCAGTGCGGGTAGAGGTGCGCGCCGACGAAGCCGAGCTCGTTCACCGCGTAGTCGAGGTCCCTGAGCTGCGCGATGCCGCGGAACGGGTCGACGCCCGCCAGCCCCGAGAATCGATCCGGGTACTTCGCGCACACCTTGGCCACGCGCTCGTACGGCAGTTCGAACGACAGGCGCACGTTGAGGTCCCCGGCGCGCACCGCGATCAGCAGGGAGCGCTCGATGCCCGCGCGGTCCATCTTGCGCAGGTAGTCGGACACGGTGATCCCGTTCCAGAGCTTCGGGTCCATCCGGACCTGCTTCTTGAACGCCAGGTCGAGGCCCGTCTGGCCTTTCCTGACGGCCTCGGGGTCGTAGAGGTTGCAGACGATGTCTATGTAGCCGGACACGGGATCCTCTCGGGTTCGGTGCGATGACGCGGGCGGCGGCAGCGCCGCCGTGCCGCTGCGCAGTCTACTCCGCGCCGCAGGCGGCGGCCGATCCACGGGCCGGCCGGAGGTATCATCGGCCACGGCTGCGCCCCGCATCGACCGGAGTTCCCGACCGTGCCCGACCGCCCGATACTCGTTCCCGCGACCTACCAGCCGCTGACGATCACCGGCGCGGTGCTCGCGGCCGCCGTGCGCACGCCCGAGAAGCTCGCAGTCGTACAGGACCAGCGCTCGTACACCTACCGCGCCCTGGCCGAGCGCATGCACCGGCTGGGAGCGGCCGCCCGGCACCGCCTCGGGCTCGCGCACGGCGACCACGCGGCCGTCGTCGGCCCGAATTCGCTCGAGTATCTCGAGGCCGTCCTCGGCCTCGCGGATGCCGGCATCGCCTGTGCGACGCTGAGCCATCGCCTGAGCGCGACGGAACTCGGCGACATCTGCACGGACGCGCGTGCGAAGGTGCTGTTCGCCGACCCCTCCTGCCGGGCGGTCGTCGAGTCCGCGGAGCTGCCTGGCGTGCGCGAGGTGGTCTGGTTCGGCGAGGACTACGAGCGTCTGCTCGCCGCCCACGCGCCCGAGGCACCGCCGCGCGAGCCCGGCGAGTGGGACGTCTTCGCGATCCCCTATACGTCCGGCACGACCGGCCGGCCGAAGGGCGTGCTGCTGTCCCACCGCTCGCGCGCGCTCGCGTTCGCGACGATGGCCGCCGAGTACGGTTGCTTCGGGCCCGACGACCGCTTCCTCGCGATCGCGCCGCTCGCCCACGGCGCAGGCCTCGCATTCGCACTGGCGCCGCTGTTCTTCGGCGGCACTTGCGACCTGATGGGCCGCTTCGACGCGGAAGAGGTCGTACGCCGCCTCGGCAGCCGTCGCTACACCGGCGTGTTCCTGGTGCCGACGCAGTTCCACCAGATGTTCACGCTCGACCCGGCGCTGCTCGCGCTCCACCGCGAGACGGGCCTGAAGTCGATGATCTCGAATGCGAGCGCGCTCCCGCAGGCGATGAAGGAGCGGATCGTCGCGCAGTGGGGCGACGGCATCCTGCACGAGACCTACGGCAGCACCGAGTGCGGGCTGACGACGAACCTCCGACCCGCGGACCAGCTGCGCAAGCAGAGCTGCGTCGGCCTGCCGTTCCCGTTCTCGCGCGTGCGACTGCTCGACGACGACGGTCGCGAGGTGCCGCGCGGCGAGATCGGCGAGCTGTTCACGATCACGCCGTACCTGTTCAACGGCTACTGGCAGGACGGTCGCCGGGTGATCCCGGAGACGCGCGACGGCTGGTTCTCCGTGGGCGACCTCGCGCGGCAGGACGACGAGGGCTACGTCTACATCGTCGACCGCAAGAAGGACATGATCGTGACGGGCGGCATCAACGTGTACCCGCGCCAGATCGAGGAAGTGCTGTACCGGCACCCCGCGGTCGGCGAGGTCGCGGTGGTCGGCGTGCCGGACGAGAAGTGGGGCGAGCGGCTGAAAGCCGTGATCGCGCTGCGCCCGGGAACCCCGGCACCCGCGCCCGAGGCGCTGATCGAGCACTGCGCGCGCGAACTGTCCGGCTACAAGGTGCCGCGCGAGTACGCGTTCGTGGACGCGCTGCCCCGCAACGCGAACGGGAAGATCCTGAAGCGCGCGCTGCGGGACTGAGGCACGCCCCGGCCCGCCGCGAAGCCTGACCGGATCGCCCCCCCGGTCAGGCGGCGTCGGCGTCGTAAAGCAGTTCGAAGGCCTCGACCCAGAAGCCCATGTCGTCGGCGACCGTGCGGCCGAACGGTGCGAGGATCGCGTTCCAGTACTGCGTGTGCAGCGGCTTCCACACCGCGAGGTCGCGCACCGGGCTGCCGTCGACGGCGATGTCGGCCGCCGTCACCGCACCGAAAATCGTCGAGTGCACGCGCGTGGTGCGCACCAGCAGCTTCGGCGTGCCGTCGATGTCGATCAGCACGATGCAGTCGCCGACCGCGGGTACCGGCTGGTCCGTCAGTTCCGGGATCCAGTGCAGAGTGAACGTGCCGGTCTTGTCGCGGGCGCGGATCAGGTCGAGGATCGCGCGCGTGCTGTCGGCGTCGAGGCCGATCCAGCGCACCTGGTAGCCGGGCGCGCCCGCGAGCGCGGGCACGCGCGCGCGGGCGGCCGCCCAGAACGCGTCGAGATCGGCACGGAGCGGCCGGGTGCAGCCCTCGGGAAGGTAGGTCTCGACGGTGCTCACGACGGCCTCCGGCTCAGAAGTCCACCCGCACGGTCAGCGACCAGGTGCGCGAGTCCTGATAGTACGGCAGCTCGACGAACACGGTGCGGACCACGGTCTCGTTGCCGCAGTTCGTGCAGGTCGCGCTCGGCGTCAGCGTCAGCCGGCCGGCAGCCCGAACTCCCGGCTCGCGCCCCGCGGCAGCTCGCGAGCTGCGCGGTGCTCGAGGGGTCGAGGTCGCGATACTCGGCGTCCTGCAGCCCGACGGTCGCGAACACGTCGAGGCCGTCGAGCGGCGAGGCCACCAGCTCCAGCTCGACGCCGCGGTTGCGGAGCGCGGCGAAATTGCGGGTCAGGAACTGGATCGCGCCGGTGGCGGTGGTGAACGCGGACGGCAGCTGGAAGTCGTCGGAGTCGAAGATGCGGTTCGCGGCCGCCGTCGTGATGCGCGGGCTCGCGTTCGGCGTGTAACGGATCTCCTTGTCCTCGTCGTTCCAGCGGGCGCCGAGGGTCGCGGTCAGGCGCGGCGTGACCTTCCAGTCCCACTGGGTGTAGATCGCGAGCGCCTCCGCGTCGTTGCGGAGCACGCGGTCCTAGAGCACCAGCGGCACCGCCACGCCCGGCGCCGGCGAAATCGTGAAAACGTCGCCGAAGTCGGTGACGTTCTTCTCGCGGAACCAGTAGACGCCGGCCACGAACTCCAGGGACTCGCCGATCGCGCCGTCGAGCTTGATCTCCTGCGTGAACTGCTCGTGAGTGCTGTCGTTCGCGATCGCGAAGCTGCCGGTCGGCCCGGTCGCTGGCGGCGAGGCTGTTCAGGAAGTCGAGCGAGAACTCCTGGCCGAGGTCGCGCCAGCCGGTGATGACGTTGACGGTGCCGAGGCCGGTGCGCCACTCGAGGTTCGAGGTCAGCGACCACGACTCCACCTCGTTGCCGAGCGGCAGCTCGCCCTTCGGGCCGACGACGAACCCGCGCAGGGGCGCCGACCGAGGGCAGCTCGTCCGCGGCGAGGTTCACGATGTTCATCTGCTCGCCGCGCTGCAGGTCGGCGGCGACGTCCCACGTGACGCTGTCGCCCGCGAGCCAGCGCAGCGCCGCGCGCAACGCCCCGGTACCCGCGCGAGGCGGCCGCCGTACTGGCCGACGCCCGCCTCGGCGACGCCCCCGAACTCGGTGCCGGGCTTCTTCAGGATCACGTTGACGGCGCCGCCCGTGGTGTTGCGCCCGAACAGCGTGCCCTGCGGACCGCGCAGGATCTCGACGCGCTCGACGTCGAAGAACGCGAAGTTGTTGGCGTTCTGCCGCGCGAGCTGCCGGTCGGTGAACGCGCTGACCGCGACGGGCACGTCCTGCACCGCCTCTTCGCGCCGCTGGGCGGTGACGGTGACCTCCTCCAGCAGACTGCCGGCCGAAGGCGGGGCGGCCGCCGCCCCCTGCCCCGCGCCCGCGAGCGCGAGCCCCGTCGTGGCCAGTCCCGTCGCCGCCGGTCGTCCGCCGAAACCCGCTCGCACCTGCCTGCGCATGCCGCCCCGCCTGGTTGGAATTCCGATCGAAGAATCAGCAATCACGAAGCCCAAACAGGTCATTACGGCCGGCGGGGCCAAGCCAGATGCAACGGGCGCATCATGAAAAAAAACCCGCCCGGGTGACCCGGGCGGGCTCGAAAACACGCGCACCCCGCTGTTGCGGCGCCGGACAGGGGTCCCGGCCTGGCGCGTGTCGACGGGATCAGGGCTCCCGCGCGGCGCGGCGCGGGGTCGCCGGGCGCGTCAGCCGCACTTCGAGTCGCCGCAGTTCAGGCAGGTCATGCAGCCGTCCATCATGATCACGGCCGCCGTGCTGCACTTCGAGCACAGCTGCGCGCCCTCGGGATAGTGGCCACGCGCGAACGCGTCCTGCTGCTTGTTGCGCGCCGCGAATTCCTCGCGCTTCTCGTCGATCAGCTTCTTGCGGTGCTCGTCGAGCTCCGGGCGCGGCATCAGGCCGATCGTCTGCAGGTGCTTCTCGATCACGTAGCCGAGCTCGGCGATGATCGAGGGCATGAACTTGCCGCCCGGCTGCCAGTAGCCGCCGCGCGGGTCGAACACCGCCTTCAGCTCGTCGACCAGGAAGGTGACGTCGCCGCCCTTGCGGAACACCGCGGAGATGATCCGCGTCAGCGCGACGATCCACTGGAAGTGGTCGAGGTTCTTCGAGTTGATGAAGACCTCGAACGGGCGCCGGTGCTCGTGCTCGGTGCCCTCGTTCAGCACGATGTCGTTGATCGTCACGTACATCGCGTGGTCCGACACGGGCGTCTTGATCTTGTAGGTCGAGCCGATCAGCACCTCCGGACGCTCGAGCTTCTCGTGCATCCAGATGACCTTGCCGCCGTCCTTGCGGACGTCGGCGGCCGGCTTCCTGTCCTCGGCCTTCGCGTTGGCGTCGCCCGGCTTCTCGACCCGGTACTTGGTGATCTTGCCGTCGATCTTGATCGTGGCCATTTCTTCGTATCCCCCGGCGGGCCGGGCGGCACCGGGCCGCCCGGCGCGGTCAGAACTTGCCGTAGTAGCCTTCCTTGATGGCGTCGAAGAGATTCGCGGCGGTGTGCTTCTCGCCGTCGTACTCGATCTCCTCGTCGCCGCGCACACGCACTTCCTTGCCGTCCTCGAGCGTGAACACGTAGTACGTGTTCTTCAGGTCCTCTTCCTTCACCAGCACGCCCTGGAACGCCTCGGGGTTGAAGCGGAAGGTGGTGCAGCCCTTCAGGCCCTGCTCGTAGGCGTACAGGTAGATGTCCTTGAAGGCCTCGTACTTGAAGTCGGTCGGCACGTTCGCCGTCTTCGAGATCGAGGAGTCCACCCACTTCTGCGCCGCGGCCTGGATGTCGACGTGCTCGGTCGGCGTGATGTCGTCGGCCGTCGTGAAGTAATCCGGCAGCCGCTCGTCCGCCTTGGTGGCGCCGGGCATCGCGCGCGGGTTCACGAGCTCGCGGTAGGCGAGCAGCTCGTAGGAGTAGACGTCCACGCGCTCCTTCGACTTCTTGCCCTCGCGGATCACGTTGCGGAAGTAGTGGTGCGCGAAGCTGGGCTCGATACCGTTAGAGGCGTTGTTCGCGAGCGAGAGCGAGATCGTGCCGGTCGGCGCGATCGAGGTGTGGTGGGTGAAGCGCGCACCCACCTGCGCCAGCTCGTCGACGAGGCCGGGCGCGATGCTCGCCACCCGCTGCATGTAGCGGCTGTAGCGGGCGTGCAGCACGCGGCCCGGAATCTTCTGGCCCGCCTTCCAGCCGTCGCGCGCCATCTCCGGGCGCTGGCGCAGCATCTTCGGCGTGACCTCGAACTCCTCGAGCATGATCGGCGCCGAGCCCTTCTCCTTCGCGAGCTCGAGGCCCGCTTCCCAGCCGGCCAGCGCCATCTCGCGCGAGACCGCCTCGGTGAACTTCACGCTCTCCTTCGAGCCGTACTTCATGCACAGCATCGTGATCGTCGAGCCGAGGCCGAGGAAGCCCATGCCGTGCCGGCGCTTGCGGGTGATCTCGTCGCGCTGCCGCTCGAGCGGCAGGCCGTTGATCTCGACCACGTTGTCGAGCATCCGCGTGAAGACCTTCACGACCTCGCGGTACTCGTCCCAGTCGAACGCGGCGTCCGGCGTGAACGGGTTCTTGACGAAGCGGGTGAGGTTCACGCTGCCGAGCAGGCACGAGCCGTACGGCGGCAGCGGCTGCTCGCCGCACGGGTTGGTGGCGCGGATGTTCTCGCACCACCAGTTGTTGTTCATCTCGTTGACGCGGTCGATCAGCACGAAGCCGGGCTCGGCGAAGTCGTACGTCGACGACATGATCACGTCCCACAGGCGACGCGCCGGCAGCTTCTTGTAGATCTTGCAGCAGACCAGGCCGTCGTCGCGGGTGACGTAGCCCTCGGTGCGCGGCCACTCGCGCCAGACGTACTGCGAGGCGTCCGCGAGGTCCGGCTGCTCCGCCTCGTACTCCTTGGTCGAGAGCGGGAAGGCGAGCCTCCACTCGCGGTCGGCCTTGACCGCCTCGACGAACTCGTCGGTGATGAGCAAGCTGAGGTTGAACTGGCGCAGGCGCCCGTTCTCGCGCTTCGCCTTGATGAATTCCATCGCGTCGGGGTGGCCGACGTCGAACGTACCCATCTGCGCGCCGCGGCGGCCGCCCGCCGACGACACGGTGAAACACATCTTGTCGTAGATGTCCATGAAGGACAGCGGGCCCGAGGTGTACGCGCCCGCGCCCGAGACGTACGCGCCGCGCGGCCGCAGCGTCGAGAACTCGTAGCCGATGCCGCAGCCGGCCTTCAGCGTCAGGCCCGCCTCGTGGACCTTGTTCAGGATGTCGTCCATCGAGTCGACGATCGTGCCCGACACGGTGCAGTTGATCGTCGAGGTCGCGGGCTTGTGCTCCCACGCGCCGGCGTTGGACGTGATGCGGCCCGCGGGGATCGCGCCCTTGCGCAGCGCCCACAGGAACTTCTCGAACCAGGTGTCGCGGGCGGCCGGGGCCTCGACCTCGGCCAGCGCGCGCGCGACGCGCTTGTAGGTGTCGTCCATCGAGCGGTCGATGGGCGTGCCGTCCTTCGCGGTCAGGCGGTACTTCTTGTCCCAGATGTCGACGGACGCTTCCTGGAACGGAATCTGGTCGACTCCGGCCGGCGCGATCTTGTAAGCGGTGCTCATCTTGAGTGGGCGCTCCCCTGTTCTCCGACGCCGGGCGGCCCTCGTCGGACCGTCGTCCGGTGGGTTCCGCACGGGACCCGAACCGAACGTCGGCGCGCTCGCCGGCCGCCATCCACGCCTGCGCGGCCCGACGGGCCACGCGTGATTTCAAACGACTCGAGGCGCGACGCGAGCCGCACCTCTCTCCCCTTCGACAGGCTCGCGGGGGTCGCCCCGCCCGCGAGCCGCCCCGGACGGCGATGGGTATGTCGCGACGGCTTGGCGCGCGCACTTCCCGTCTGCCGCAGGGCTCGAGCCGGCTCTTTCGCCGGGTTCCCGGCACCACAAGATGTTGTGTCGGGGGCGTTAAGTTATTTTTCGGGCAGCGCTGCGTCAAGCGCTGTTTGGCGTGGGCAAAACCCTGAATTTCACCCTTTTCCGACAAGCAGTTAGAAAAACCTGCTAAGGCTCGTTCCGGAGCCCCCGCACGGCCTCGCTGTCAAGCTCCGGGAGCGTTTGGCCCCAACATCTTGTACCCACCGCCGGCACAGAGGAAACGCACTCTCCACCCACAGGTTGTCCACCGTGCGTCGCTTGCAATCCACCACGGAACGTGTCGCGCGCAGCCCCCGCCGCTTGAAATGGCACGCGGGGTCCCTACCTCGCACTCAGGGACGCGAGGCGTCCGCGACACCGCACGAGGAGATCCGCATGAACGTGACCCGCTACGAGCCCTGGGTGCTGATGAGCCGCCTGCACCGCGACCTCGACCGCCTGTTCAACAACCTGCCCACGAACGCCGACGAGGCCCAGCAGGCGGTCGTGGACTGGGTGCCGCCCGTGGACATCCGCGAGGAGCAGAACCAGTTCGTGATCCACGCCGACCTGCCGGGCGTCGAGGCGAAGGACATCGACGTGACGCTCGAGAAGGGCGTGCTGACGATCCGCGGCCGCCGCGAGCTCGCGACGCGCGACGAGAAGAACGGCTTCCGGCGCGTCGAGCGCGTCGCCGGCGAGTTCTACCGCCGCTTCTCGCTGCCCGACACCGCCGACTCGCAGGCGGTGAAGGCGCGCTTCGCGAACGGCGTGCTGGAGGTCGCGATCCCGAAGCAGGCGCAGGTCCTGCCCCGCCGCATCAGCGTCGAGGCCGCCTGACGCGCGCGGCGCGCTCGCGCGTCGCACGCCATCCGGGGCCGCCCGTACGGGCGGCCCCGCGACTTGCGTTCCGGGCTCCGTTGCGCGGAACTTTGCCGGCTACGATCCGGTCAGGTTCCGGCGACGCGCGCGGCGCCGCGACTACCGGACGAGCCGCACGCGCCCGCAGAACCTGCCCAAGAAGGACACCGGCCGCATGATCTCTCCGAGCCTCCGCCGCGCACGCACCCTGCCGGCGCTCGCCGCCGTCGCCTGCGCCTCCCTGGTCGCCGTCGTTCCCGCGACGGCGTCGGCGCAGTCGCGCCCGCTGCCCGCCGACGAGCGCGGCACGCCCGTGCCCTCGCTCGCGCCGATGCTGAAGCGCGTCTCGCCGGCGATCGTGAACATCTCGATCCGCGGCACGATCACCGAGCGCGGCCAGCGGAACCCGCTGCTCGAGGACCCGTTCTTCCGCCGCTTCTTCGACATCCCGGAACAGGGCCCGCGGCAGCGGCAGTTCCAGAGCGCCGGTTCCGGCGTCGTGATCAACGCGCGCGAGGGACTGATCGTCACGAACGCGCACGTGGTCGAGAACGCGAGCGAGATCACCGTGACCACCCTCGACGGGCGCGACCTCAAGGCCGAGGTCGTCGGCAGCGACCCGCCGTCCGACGTCGCCGTGCTCCGCGTGAAGAACCCGCCGCGCCTGACCGAGATCGCGATCGGCGACTCGAGCCGCGCGGAGGTCGGCGACTACGTGGTCGCGATCGGCAACCCGTTCGGCCTGCAGCACACGGTGACGTACGGGATCATCAGCGGTCTCGGCCGCTCGGGCCTCAATCCCGAGGGCTACGAGGACTTCATCCAGACCGACGCGTCCATCAACCCGGGCAACTCCGGCGGCGCGCTCGTGAACCTCCGCGGCGAACTGATCGGCGTCAACAGCGCGATCCTGTCGCGCACCGGCGGCAACATCGGCATCGGCTTCGCGATCCCGTCGAACATGGTGAAGTCGGTCACCGACCAGCTCGTGAAGAACGGCGAGGTGCGGCGCGGAGTGCTCGGCGTGAACATCTCGACGCTGACGCCGGAAACCGCCGAGAACCTCGGCGTCAAGGAGGACACGCGCGGCGCGCTGGTGATCCAGGTCGTCGAGGGCTCGCCCGCGGCGCGCGCGGGCGTCAAGGCGGGCGACGTGATCACCGCCGTCAACGGGCAGCCGGTCCGCACGCAGGGCGAGTTGCGCAACCGCATCGGCATGCTGACGATCGGCGAGAGCGTGCGCCTCGGCCTGCTGCGCGACGGCAAGCCGCTGCAGATCACCGCGCAGGTGCAGGCGCGCGACGCGGCGCCGCCGGGCGAGACGCCCGACCCGGTGTCCGCGAGCCCGCACCGCGCACTCGAGGGCGCGGACCTTACCGACGCGCCGGGCCCCGGCGGCGGCGTGCTGGTGCGCGACCTCGTGCCCGGCAGCCCGGCCCAGCAGTCCGGCCTGCGCGAAGGCGACGTGATCACCGGCGTGAACCGCCGCCCGGTCGCGAACGAGCGCGAACTCCGCGCGGCGCTGAAGGACCAGGCCTCGTTCGTGCTCGCCGTGCGCCGCGGCAACGCGCTGCTGGTGCTGCCGGTCCGCTGACGAACGCGGTTTCGGCCCGGGCGCGTGCCGCGGCGCGCCCCGGGCGAGGGCCCGGGCACGACTGGCTATAATCGCAGGCCCAGCGGCCACGGCATCGGTCCTCCATGCGCCCACTGTCCATCTGCGTCCTCGGCGGCACCGGCTTCGTCGGCACCCCACTCTGCGCGCAGCTGGTCCGCGACGGTCACTCGGTCCGCGTGCTGACGCGCAACCGCGAGCGCGCGAAGCGCCTGTTCGTGCTGCCGGACCTCGAGGTCCACGACGCGAACGTGCACGAGCCCGCGGTGCTGGCGCAGCACTTCCGCGGCCGCGACGTCGTGATCAACCTGGTCGGCATCCTGAACGAGCGCGGCCGCAGCGGCTCCGGCTTCCGCCACGCGCACGGCGAACTGGCGCGCAAGGTGGTGAGCGCGTGCCGCTCGAGCGGCGTGACTCGACTGCTGCACATGAGTGCGCTGCGCGCCGCCGAGACCGCGCCCAGCCACTACCTGCGCACCAAGGGCGAGGCGGAACGGATCGTGCGCGAGGAATCGGGCCACGTGCAGTGGACGATCTTCCAGCCGTCCGTGATCTTCGGGCCCGGCGACGGCTTCATGAACCGGTTCGCCGGGCTGCTCGCGCTCTTCCCGGCGCTGCCGCTCGCGCGCGCCGGCGCGCGCTTCGCGCCCGTCTACGTCGGCGACGTCGTGGCGGCGATGGTGCGCGCGCTGAACGACGACCACGTCTGCGGCGAGGTGTTCCAGCTCTGCGGGCCCGAGGTGTTCACGCTCGCCGACCTCGTGCGCTACGTGGCCGAGGTCCGCGGGCAGAAGCGGCTGGTGTTCGGCATCCCCGACGCGGTCGGCGCGCTGCAGGCCTTCCTGATGGATTTCCTGCCGGGCAAGCCGCTGTCCATCGACAACTTCCGCTCGCTGTCGGTCGACAGCGTCTGCAGCGAGAACGGCCTCGCGCGCCTCGGCATCGCACCGACCTCGCTGCGCGCCGTCGTGCCGGACTACCTCGGCTCGAAGCAGCGCAACGTCCGGCTGGACGACTTCAGGCGCGCCGCCGGCGCCCGCGTCGACTACGACGCGCGCTGATCGTGACGCGGGTCGCGGCGGCCGGGCGCCGGGCTGCCGAGACTCGGGCAATGAACGCCCTGCGCCCGTCGAGCAACTCCCGCCCTCCCGGCCGGACACGCATCGCCAGCGCACTCGCCGTGCTGGGCCTCGCCGCCACTGGCGCCGCCCCGGCCGGCACGCCGGCGACGTCGGCCACACCCGCATCGGCACCGGCCGCCGCCCCCTCCCCGGCCCCGTCCGCGGGCGCCGCGAAACGCGCACCCGTGCACGCCGCGGTCACCGAGGCCGAGGCCCGCGAGGTGATGACTGCGCTCGAGCGCGCCGCGCGCCGCCGCAACCTCGACGGCCTCGTCGACCTGCTCGCGCCGGACGCCACGATCGAGATCCGCACGCGGTTCGACGGCCGCGAGCACGTGAACCGGCACGACCGCGCCAGCTACCTCGAGATGCTGACCGGCGGGTTCGCGGCACTGAACTCGCTCGACGGCTACGACTACGCGATCGCCGACCTCGCGCTGCGCGTCGACGGGCTCGCGATGGTGGCGGACAGTCGGGTGGTCGAGACCGTGATCTTCGATGGCCGCTCGCAGCTGACCGAGAGCCGCGAGACCGCGCGCCTCGAGCGGCGTGGCGACCGCGTGCTGATCACGCGCGTCATCGCGACGACGGGTGCGCAGGAGCCGCCGCCGGCGCGCTGACGAGGACCGGACCCTCGCCGCACAGCAGCGCACGACGCTGCTCCCGCGGCAGCGCCGCCAGTTCGCGCGCCCGCGCGTAGAAGCGCGGCAGGTCGCGGCCGACGGCCTCGAGCTCGCGCTCGAGTCCAGGCACGCACTGCCGGTAGGTCGCGACCGCGAGCAGGCTCGCGTTGTTCAGGTCCGGGCCGAACAGCCGCTCGTAGCCGCCGTCCCCCCACGCCTGCGCGAGCGCGCGGTATTCCTCGCGCATCCGCTCGAACTCGGCCGCCTTGGCCTCCCGCAGCGGCGCCGGTTCGAGCGCGCTCGCGTACAGCGCCCGCAGGCGGTCGCGGCCGCGCACGAGGACGGCCGCGACCTCGGCGTAGCGCGACTGGCGCTGGGCGAACCCCGCGAGGTCCGGCGCGCGCCCTTCGCGCTCGAGCCAGCGCCGCACGCCCTCGGTCTCCACGACGGTGGCGAACGCCTCGTTGAACTTGCTGTCGCCCGGCACGTAGAGCAGCTGGTGCGTGAGTTCGTGGAACACGAGTCCCGCGAGGTGCGGCTCGCTCCAGCCGAGCCAGGTGTTCAGCACCGGGTCCTCGAAGTGCCCGAGCGTCGAGTAGGCCGGCACGCCGCCGACCAGCACGTCGTAGCCCCGGCCGCGCAGCGAATCGCCGTAGCGGCGCGCGGCCGACTCGTCGAAGTAGCCGCGGTAGGCGACGCAGCCGGCGACTGGGAAGCACCAGGTCTTGGGATCGACCGAGAATTCCGGCGCGGCGAACACGTTCCACAGCACGTACGGCCGGCCGACGTCCGCGTAGGAGCGGTAGCTGCCGTTGTCGGGCAGCCCGAGTTCCGCGGTCGCGAAGTCGCGGATGCGTGCGACGCGCTCGAGCTGCGCGCGCAGCGTCGGCGGTGTCCGCGGATCCGCGACCACGCGCGCGATCGGCTGGCGTTTCGCGTTCAGGTCGAGCTGGCCCTTCGCGGTGTGCAGCAGGTAGCAGCCCGTCAACGGCAGGCACGCGACGAGCGCGGCGAACGCGCGGCCGAGCCGGCCGGCGCGACCGGCGCAGGAGCGGCCATGACGGGGCGTCGCGACGAGCGGGCGGTCCATGCCCGCAGTCTAGCGACGGCGCCCGGCCGCGCGACCCCGGGCGGGCGGATGCCCCGTTAAACTGTCGACATGCGCACCTACCTGGTCGGCGGCGCCATCCGCGACGCCCTGCTCGGCCGCCCCGTCAAGGAACGGGACTGGGTCGTCGTCGGCGCGCGCCCCGAGGACCTCGAGGCGCGCGGCTTCAGGGCCGTCGGCCGGGATTTCCCCGTGTTCCTCCACCCCGGGACGCACGAGGAACACGCGCTGGCGCGCGTCGAGCGCAAGACCGGCCCCGGCTACCGCGGCTTCGCGGTCCACTTCGCGCCCGACGTCACCCTCGAGGAGGACCTCCGGCGTCGCGACCTGACGATCAACGCGATGGCGCAGGACGAGCACGGCGCGCTCGTCGATCCGTACGGCGGGCGCGCCGACCTCGACGCGCGCCTGCTCCGCCACGTTTCCGAGGCCTTCGCCGAGGACCCGGTGCGGATCCTGCGCGTCGCGCGCTTCGCCGCGCGCTATGCCCCGCTCGGCTTCACGGTCGCGGCCGACACCCTGGCGCTGATGCGGCGGATGGTCGACGCCGGCGAGGCCGACGCGCTGGTGCCCGAGCGCGTCTGGGCGGAGACCGTGAAGGCGCTCGGGGAGGACCGGCCGACCGTGTTCTTCGAGGTGCTGCGCGCCTGCGGCGCGCTCGCGGTCGTGTTCCCCGAACTCGACAGGCTGTGGGGCGTACCGCAGCCCGCGAAGTGGCACCCGGAGATCGACACCGGCGTGCACGTGATGATGGTGCTCGAGCAGGCCGCGAAGCTCTCGCCGCTCGCGCGCGTGCGCTTCGCGGCGCTGACGCACGACCTCGGCAAGGGCGAGACCCACCCCGACCGCTGGCCCGCGCATCACGGCCACGAGGAGCGGAGCGTGCGGCTGGTGGACGCGATGGCAGAGCGCCTGCGCGTGCCGACCGAGTTCCGGGACCTGGCGCGCGCGGTCGCGCGTTGGCACGGGCTCTGTCACCGCACGCTGGAACTGCGGCCCTCGACCCTGGTGGAACTGCTCGAGAACCTCGACGCTTTCAGGCGCCCGGAGCGGTTCGCCGAGTTCCTGCTCGCCTGCGAGGCCGACATCCGCGGCCGCACCGGGCTCGAGGAACGCCCGTATCCCCAGGCCGCGTTCCTCGCGCGGGTGCGCGAGGCGGCGGCGGCGGTCGTACTGACCGCCGAAGAGCGCGCGGGTCTCGCGGGTCCGGCGATCGGCGAGAGGATCCGCCGCGCCCGCGTTGCCGCAATCGCGGCCCTGGAAAGGCCTGCACCGGCGGGCTGAGAGGCGCGACCCGCCGCAACGCGCGCCGGGCCGCCGCGGCGCGCGCCGCCGAGGTCAGGCGAACGCCCAGACCACGACGCCGGCGAGCACCAGCCGGTAGACCATGAACGGCGCCATGCCCACCTTCTGGATGAACTTCAGCAGGTAGTGGATCGTCAGGTAGCCGGTGACGCCGGACACGACGACCGCCAGCGCCATCATCGCGAACGAGGCTTCCTGCGCCGCAGGCTCCGACACGAAGTCGTAGACGGCGAGCAGCCCGGCGAGCGTGGTCGCCGGCACCGACAGCAGGAACGAGAAGCGCGCCGCGGCGTGGCGCGTCAGGCCGAGCGCGAGCGCCGCCGTCATCGTCACGCCCGAGCGCGACGTACCCGGCACCAGTGCCAGCGCCTGCGCCGCGCCGATGATGGCGACGTCCTTCCACTGGATGTCGGACACCTCGCGCCGGCCGCGGCCGTACCGGTCCGCGAGCCAGAGCAGGATGCCGAAGATGGCGAGGTTCGCCGCCACCAGCATCGGGTTGCGGAACGCGGTCTCGATCCTGTCCTTGAACAGCAGGCCGGCGAGGCCGACCGGGATCGTGCCGAGCACGACGCCCCAGGCCAGCCGCGCATCCGCATTCCATTCGCGATGCGTGACCGAGCGCAGGCCGGCGACGAACATGCGCCAGAGGTCCTGCCGGAAGTAGAGCAGCACCGCGGTGGCCGTGCCGACGTGCGTGGCGGCATCGAACGCGAGGCCCTGGTCCTCCCAGCCGAGGAACCGGGGCACCAGGATCAGGTGGCCGGAGCTCGAGATCGGCAGGAACTCGCTGATGCCCTGCACGATGGCGAGCACGACGCTCTGGATCGGATCCAAGGGGAGCTCCGGGAGGGGGCGCGGCGCGACGAAGCGGCGGATTCTACAGACTGGCAGTCAGGTCGCGCAGTCCGAACCCGCGCGGCGCGTGCGCGAGGCCGCGCACGAGCCCGAGGCACTTGAAGCGCTCGCCGAGCTCACCGGGCAGCACGAGCCGTGCGGCGCGGTGCGCGGCGAGCGCGGCGCCGCCCGGATCGCCGGCCGCCTCGAGTTCGGCGCGGAGCGCCTGCACGTGGCGGTCGAAACCGGTGGCGAGCAGGAAGTGCGCCTGCGTCGTGTAGCCGCCGACCTCGAAGCCGGCCGCGACGCCCGCCTCGGCGGCGCGCGTGAAGTCGACCCAGGCGGTGACGTCCTGCAGGCCCGGATGCAGGAACGGGTCGTCGTGGCGCCGATGCCGGTAGAAGCAGGCGAGCGTGCCGTCGTCGCGCTCCGGCGCGTAGTACTCGCGCCGCGGGAAGCCGTAGTCGACGAACAGCGCGAGGCCGGCCTCGAGCGACCGCGTCACCGCCGGCAGCCAGGCGTCGAGCGCGAGACACGCCTCGCTCGCATGGCCCGCCGGGAACGGCGTGCCGAGTTCGACCTCGAGCGCGGTCACGGCCTCGCACAGGGGCGGCGGCGCGGTGCGCGCCGACCACCGGAAGCGCTCGCCGTCGGCTTCGACGCCCAGTTGCTCGACGCCGTCCGCGGTGCGACGGAAGCGCTCGAACGGCAGGGCGTCGAGCACCTCGTTGGCGAGCAGCACGCCGCGCCACGGCTCGGGCGGCGGCGCGTCGAGCCACTCCACGCGGTCGCGCAGGTGCGCGGGCAGCGTCGCCACCTGCGCCCGCTGGCGCTCGCGCAGGTCCGCGGACACCTCGAGCAGGCGGTAGCGCGCGGGCGGCGCACCCTCGCTCTCGAGCGCGGCGAGCAGGTCGGCCGCGAGACGGCCGGTGCCGCCGCCGAGCTCCACGACGTCGCCGCCGCCGAGCGCACGCAGCACGTCCGCGCACTGCGTGGCGAGGCAGCGTCCGAACACGGGCGAGATCTCGGGCGAGGTGACGAAGTCGCCCTCGGCACCGAACTTCCGCGCGCCCGCGGAGTAGTAGCCGAGCCCCGGCGCGTAGAGCACGAGTTCGACGTAGCGCGCGAACGGGAGCCAGCCGCCGGCCCGCGCGATCGCGTCCAGCACGTGGCCGCGCACGCGCTGCGAATGGGCGAGTTCGTCGGCCGTCGGCTCGGGCAGTTCGAGGCGTCTCACCGTCGTGGCTCCGCGTCGCGGCGATCCTTTATGCTCGGCTCATGACCACGTCCCTCCCGCTGCACGGTCGCGCCGTGCTGATCACCGGCGGCGCGCGGCGGCTCGGCGCCGCGATCGCGCGCCAGCTCCACGCCGAGGGCGCGAACGTCCTGTTGCACTACCGCGGCTCGGCCGCCGAGGCCGAGGCGCTCGCCGCCCGGCTGAACGCGACGCGCGCCGGCTCGTGCGCGCTGCACGCCGCCGATCTGCTCGACGTCGCGCGACTGCCGGGCCTGGTCGAGGCCGCGCTCGAGGCCTTCGGCCGGCTCGACGTGCTGGTCAACAACGCCTCCACGTTCTACCCGACTCCGGTCGGCTCGATCACGCTCGAGCAGTGGGACGACCTCACCGGCTCGAACCTGCGCGCGCCGCTGTTCCTGTCGCAGGCCGCGGCCCCGGAGCTGCAGCGACGCCACGGGCTGATCCTCAATCTCGTCGACATCCACGCGCTGCGGCCGCTGAAGCGGCATCCCGTCTACTGCGCCGCGAAGGCGGGGCTCTGGATGCTCACGCAGTCGCTGGCGCGCGAGCTCGCGCCCGAGGTGCGGGTGAACGGCATCGCGCCCGGGCCGGTGATGTGGCCCGAAGGACCGATGGACGCGGAACTGCAGGCGAAGATCCTGGAGCGCACCGCGCTGAAGCGCATCGGCTCGCCAGAGGACATCGCGAAGGCCGCGCTGTTCTTCGTGCGCGACGCCCCCTACGTCACCGGGCAGGTGCTGCCGGTCGACGGCGGGCGCACCGTCGGCGGCTTCTGAAAAAGGGGGCATAGCCCCTTTCGCGGCAAAGGGGATCGTCCCCATTTCACAGCGCGACGGGGCGCAGCGCGTGCGCACCGCGATCGAAGTCCGCCCACAGCTCGCCGATCGTCCTGCCGAGCGTCGGGTGCGCGACGTCGGGCGCGAGTTCGGCCAGCGGCCCCAGCATGTAGGCGCGCTTCACGAGGTCGGGCCGCGGCAGCACCGCGCCCGGGAACTCGCCCACGCGGTCCCCGAACAGCAGCACGTCGAGGTCCATCGCGCGGGGCGCCCACTTCGGCGCCTCGCGCGGGCGCCCGCAGGCGGCCTCGACCGCGTGCAGGCGCGCGAGCACGTCGGGGAGGTCCAGCGTCGTGTCGAAGCCGACGACCAGGTTCACGAAGTCCTCGCCCTCGAAGCCGACGGCCGCGTTCGCGTACGCGCGCGACGCTGCGAGGCCCGGGAACTCGGCGCGCAGCAGCGCGAGCGCCTGGCGAAGCCGCGCGAGCGGTTCCACGTTGCCGCCTGCGGCCACGTAGACGCGCTCGGGGCGCGCCGCGCCGCTCACGGCTCGAGGTCCGCGCGCGTGCGCTCGATCATCACGCCGACGTCGCGGCTGCCGCGGATCGCGCCGGGCTTGTTGAGCGTCAGCTTGATCCACTCGAGGTCGAACTCGCGCAGGCAGATCTCCGCGATCCGCTCGGCCAGCGTCTCGACCAGCTGGAACTCGCTGGCCTCCACGAACGCCAGCACGCGCTTCGCGACCGCCTTGTAGTTCAGCGTGTCCTCGATGCGGTCGGTCTTCGCCGCGCGGCGGATGTCGGCGGGCATCTCGAGGTCGATGCTGATGGTCTGCTTGACCTTCCGCTCCCAGTCGAAGATGCCGATGATCGCCTCGGTCTTGAGTTCACGCAGGAAGATGCGGTCCACGTCGAAGTCCTCGCGGCGTCGCGCCGCGCGATGGGGATGAGGGGGATGGTGATCAGGGCGATGGGGCCGTCGAGGCCGCGCTATTGTGAGGGCGTCGCGCCCGGCGGCGCGAGTTCCTCGATCGGCCAGCGCGCACGGGCGAGCACGCGCAGGTCCGTCGTCTCGCCGGCCGCGAGCCGCGCGTGACCCGCGAACGCGATCATCGCCGCGTTGTCGGTGCAGAACTCCGGCCGCGGATAGTGCACCTCGACGCCGCGCGCGCGCGCGGCGGCCGCGAGCCGCTCGCGCAGCCGGCGGTTCGCGCCGACGCCGCCCGCGACCACGACCGAACGGTAGCGGCCCGCGCCCGCGTCCAGCGCGCGCACGGTCTTCGCGACCAGCGTGTCCACGACCGCGAGTTCGAAGCCGCGCGCGAGGTCGGCACGGCCCTGCTCGTCCAGCGGCCGGCCGTTCTCGCGCTCGCTGCCTGCGATCGCGACCAGCGCCGCGGTCTTGAGACCGCTGAAGCTGAAGTCGAGACCGGGCCGGTCGAGCATCGGCCGTGGGAATTCGAACCGGCCTTCGCGCCCGGATTCGGCGAGCCGCGCGAGCTTCGCACCGCCCGGGTACGCGAGACCGAGCAGCTTCGCGGTCTTGTCGAAGGCCTCGCCCGCCGCGTCGTCGAGCGACTCGCCCAGCACGCGGTAACGCCCGAGGCCTTCGACGTCGACCAGCATCGTGTGACCGCCCGAAACCAGCAGCGCGAGGTACGGGAAGGCCGGCGGATCGACCTCCAGCAGCGGGGCGAGCAGGTGCCCCTCGAGATGATGGACGCCGACCGCGGGCACTCCCCAGGCGTAGGCGAGCCCGCGGGCCACCGCCGCCCCGACCAGCAGCGCGCCGACGAGCCCCGGCCCGGCGGTGTAGGCGACTCCGTCCACCGGCGACCGCGGTGCGCCGCCGGGCCCGCGGCCGCCGGGGCCGGGCCCCGGTCCCGCACGCGGGGGAACCGCCAGTCCGGCGTCCGCAAGTACCTGACGGATCATGGGTGTGACGCGCCGGACGTGGTCCCGGGAGGCGAGTTCCGGCACCACCCCGCCCCAGATCTCGTGGAGATCGGCCTGGGTGTAGACCCGGTGCGCGAGGAGGCCCCGATCGGAGGCGTAGATGGCCACCGCGGTTTCGTCGCAGGAGGACTCCACGGCCAGCACCCTCACGGGCGCCGCCCCGGGCTTTCGAATTCGCAGGGGCCCATGTAAGCTTGCCGGCCTTTCGCCCGGTTCAGGCCGGGCATCCCTTTGCAACCCGGCCCCGCAGCCAGGCCTGCAGACCGTCTAGTAGATCGAAAGTAGATCGAAAGTAGATCGAACCGGCCCGAGGAAGTTTTTCGCATGCCGAGCGTACGTGTCCGCGAGAACGAGTATTTCGATGCCGCCCTGCGGCGCTTCAAGCGCGCCTGCGAGAAGGCGGGCGTCCTCACGGAGCTGCGGCGCCGCGAATTCTACGAGAAGCCGACGCAGGAGCGTAAGCGCAAGAAGGCGGCCGCGGTGAAGCGCCACCTGAAGCGCATCTCGCGCGAGTCGATGCGCGCGCCGCGCTGAGCGGCGCCCCGGATTCGTCCCCAAGGGTTCGTCCCCGGAGGACGGCACGGGCCGGCGTCGCACCGCGACGCCGGCCCTTTGCATTTGAGCGCGGTCCCCGCGCACCACATCCAGTTCCAGGGCGGCACACCATGGCGACTTTGAAGGACCGGATCACCGAGGACATGAAGACGGCGATGCGCGCCGGCGAGAAGGATCGCCTCGCCCTGATCCGCATGCTGCAGGCCGCGATCAAGCAGCGTGAAGTGGACGAGCGCATCCAGCTCGACGACGCGCAGACGCTCGCGGTGGTCGAGAAGATGATCAAGATGCGCAAGGAGTCGGTCGCGCAGTTCCAGAGCGGCGGCCGCGAGGACCTCGTCGCGAAGGAGAACGCCGAAATCGCGGTGCTGCAGACCTACCTGCCGGCGCAACTCTCGGAGGCCGAAGTCGACGCGCTGATCCAGGCGGCCATCGCCTCCACCGGCGCCGCCTCCGTGAAGGACATGGGCAAGGTAATGGGCGTCGTGAAGGCCCAGGCCGCGGGCCGCGCGGACATGGCGGCGGTCGGGGCCCGCATCAAGGCCCGCCTCGGCGGCTGACGCGTCGCCGCCCCGGCGAGCGCCCCGCGCGTTCGCTCCTTGGTCCCGAGGCCCGCGCAACGCGGGCCTTTTCGTTCGTGCACCGTTCGCGCGACCCAGGCCCGCGCGAGATCCCGTCGTCGCCACGGCAACTCCATGGAGCGCCCCTGCTTGGGCGTCCGCGAATCCCGACGTTTCCGCGGTTCCTACGCGCGCGCGGCGTCCGCCCGCCTTCGCGGCCTCCGTACGTTCGCCACCCTGCGCGCTCGGTTCGAATCCGGGTGTACGACGAGACTGGAGGTGGCAGATGCGCGGGAAGTACGTGCTGATCGCGGCGATGGCCGCGTCGACTCTGATGCTCGGGGCCTGCGGCAGCCGCAACGCCGGCACCACCACCCCGCCGCCGGCGCGGGCGAACCGCGCCGGCCGCCGTCGCCGTCGCTGACCGAGGGGTGGAAAAAGCGCACCGCGTCCCCACGTATTGCCCACCGGGTGGCGGCCTGCGGGCCGCCGCCGCTGAAGGCACCCGCCGTCGTGGCGGGCCAGTCCCCGGATCGGTCTCGTCGGCCCCCCGCTTCCGCTACCCCCCGGAAGTCCGACGGGACCGATCCTTCTTCTACCTGTTCGCGCCCGCCTCTAGACGGCGCTCCTGGCGCCGGATGGCGTGCTCGGCACCGCCGCTTCGTCCCGGACGCCGAGCCAATCGGGGGGCGCGCCTCGCCGGGCGTGGCCAGCGGCTATCCTGTGCCACATGGCCGGTCGTATTCCCAAGTCGTTCATCGACGAGTTGCTCGCCCGCACGGACATCGTCGAGGTGATCGGCTCGCGCGTGCCGCTCAGGAAGGCGGGGCGCGAGTGGAAGGCGAACTGTCCGTTCCACGGCGAGAAGACGCCGTCGTTCTACGTGTCGCAGCAGAAGCAGTTCTACCACTGCTTCGGGTGCGGGGCGCACGGCACCGCGCTCGGATTCCTGATCGACCACGACCGGATGAGCTTTCCCGACGCGGTCGAGGATCTCGCGAACCGCGCGGGGCTCGAGGTGCCGCGCGAGGGGCAGGCGGAGACGACGCGCGACCGGCTGCAGGACGACCTGTTCGCGCTGACCGCGAACGTCGACCAGCACTTCCGCGACTGCCTGAAGGAGTCCGATCGCGCGAAGGACTACCTGAAGAGCCGGGGCCTCGTCGGCGAGACTGCGGTGCGCTACCACCTGGGCTACGCGCCGTCCGGCTGGGACAACCTGGTGCGGAAGTTCGGGCAGACGGAGGCCGGTCGCTACGCGCTGCTGTCCGTGGGCCTCGTGATCGAGCGCGAGCCGAAGCCTGGCGATGCGCAGCGATCCGCCGGCGCGGCCTCGTCCGCCGGCGTCTACGACCGCTTCCGCGACCGCGTGATGTTCCCGATCCGCGATTCGCGCGGGCGCGTGGTCGGCTTCGGCGGCCGCGTGATCGACCAGGGCGAGCCGAAGTACCTGAACTCGCCCGAGACGCCGCTGTTCCACAAGGGCCGCGAGCTGTACGGCCTCTACGAGGCGCGCCAGCAGCTGCGCAACATCGCGCGACTGCTGGTCGTCGAGGGTTACATGGACGTCGTGCGCCTCGCGCAGGCCGGCATCCACTACGCCGTCGCGACGCTCGGCACCAGCACGACGCCCGAGCACCTGAACCGCATGTTCCGCGTCTGCGGCGACGTGGTGTTCTGCTTCGACGGCGACAAGGCCGGGCGCACCGCCGCGTGGCGCGCGCTCGAGACCGCGCTGCCGTTCGCGAAGGAAGGCCGGCAGCTGAAGTTCCTGTTCCTGCCGGAAGGTCACGACCCGGACACGCTGGTCGCGGAGGAAGGCCGCGAGGCCTTCGAGGCACGCGTCGAGCACGCGATGCCGCTGTCGGAGTATCTCGTGACGCACCTGGCCTCGCAGGTGGAACTCGACACCGTGGACGGGCGCGCGCGGCTCGCCGAGATCGCGCGGCCGCTGCTAGGCCGCGTGCCCGAAGGCGTGTACCGCGAGCTGCTCGTCGACCGCCTCGCGCGCGAGGTGAAGATGCCCGCACCGCGGCTCGCCGCACTGCTCGGGCTCGACGGCGGCGCTGCGAGCGGCGGCGGCTTCGGCGGCGGCCCGGGGAGCGCCGGCAGCGGCCGCGCCGGTGGGCCGGGGTCGGGCGGCGCGCCCGGCGGTTCGTCCGCTCCGGTGCGGCGCGTCGCCCGCGAGGCCGGCCGCGCCGGACGCGGCACGCTGGTCAGCCAGGCGATCGCGCGCGTGGTGCAGCAGCCGCGCGCGGCTCGCGCGGTCGAGGCCGCCGAGGTCGCCGAACTGCGCGCGAGCGGCGAGCGCGGTCTCGAGGTGCTGGCCGAGCTGATTGAAAGCGCGCACGCGGAACCCAATCTCCTCTCCGCGCAACTGCTGGAACGCTGGCGCGACCGCCCGGCGGAGCACGAACGGCTCGGCGAACTGGCGGCGGTGCGGCTGCCGGAACTCGACGACGCCGCGGTCGGTCGCGAGCTCGCAGGCGCGGTGACGCGCCTCCTGCAGGAGCTCGGCCCCGACCGGCGGCTGGAAGCGCTGATCGAGAAGGCCGGCCAGGTCGGGCTCACGGACGAAGAAAAGCTCGAGCTGCGGGCGCTGCAGGTGCGGCGCCGGCCGGGCGCGCCCTGAAGGCACCCCGGGTACGATTTTCGTACCGACGGCCCGGTGCGGACCCGCCACCGGCGGGCGCTACGGCGCGTCGCGTTTCGAGCCGGCCCGATGGCGACGAAAAGCCGATGCAGGACCTACGCCCCCGCGTTCGGCACGATTCTTGACAAGCTCCGTTTTTTCAGATCCGAACCTTGGGTTGCGGAAACGGTCCGTGTAGAATGCGCGGCTCTTTTGAATCCGGACAGGGGGTACGCCCTTGAGCGACAAGAAGGCACTCGGCCTGGCACTCGGTGGGCCCCTCGGCCCCGGGGGCGGCGTCCCGGACGAACGGCAGTCCCAGCTCAAGCTCCTGATCGCCAAGGGCAAGGAGCAGGGCTTCCTCACGTACGGCGAAGTCAACGACCACCTGCCTTCCGAGATCGTCGATCCGGAGCAGATCGAAGACATCGTCAACATGATCAACGACATGGGCATCCCGGTGTACGAGAAGGCACCGGACGCCGAGTCGCTGATCCTGGCCGACGGTCCGGTCGCGACCGACGACGAGGCGGTCGAGGAAGCGGCCGCCGCACTCGCCACCGTCGACGCCGAATTCGGCCGCACCACCGACCCCGTCCGCATGTACATGCGCGAGATGGGCACGGTCGAACTGCTCACGCGCGAAGGCGAGATCCGCATCGCGAAGCGCATCGAGGAAGGCCTCGACGCGGTGCGCTCCGCGCTCGCGAACTTTCCCGCCACCTACGAGTTCCTGCTGGCCGCGTACGAACCCGTGAAGGCCGGCCAGGGCCGCCTGATCGACGTGATCACCGGCTTCGTCGACCCGAACGCGCCGGACGAGATCGCGCAGCCGCAGAACCCGAAGCTGATGGCGCTCGAGAAGGCCGCCGACGGCGACGAGGAGGCCGACGGCGACGAGGAGGAGGAAGCGCTCGAGACCGGCCCGGACCCCGAGGAGGCGGCGCGCCGCTTCGTCGCCATCCAGAAGCTGCACGCGCAGGTCGTGAAGGCTCTCGACGGCGCGGGCCCGAAGGACGTCAAGACGCAGAAGCTCCGCAAGAAGCTGGCCGGCCAGTTCATGGAGCTGAAGCTCGCGCCGAAGATGTTCGACGCGCTGATCAACCACCTGCGCGACCACGTGGCCACGATCCGCGGCCTCGAGAAGGAGATCATGTCGATCTGCGTGAAGCAGGCCGGCATGCCGCGCAAGGACTTCATCGAGATCTTCCCGAAGAACGAGACGCGCCCCGGCTGGATCGACAAGCAGATCAAGCTGAAGCGCAAGCACTCGGCGGCGCTCGGCCGCCTGAAGCCCGACATCCTCGAGCGCCAGCAGAAGATCAAGGACCTCGAGTCCGCGCTGCACCTGACGATCCACGACGTCAAGGAGATCAACCGCGAGGTCGCGGTCGGCGAGGCGCAGGCGCGGCGCGCGAAGAAGGAGATGGTCGAGGCGAACCTCCGCCTCGTGATCTCGATCGCGAAGAAGTACACGAACCGCGGGCTGCAGTTCCTCGACCTGATCCAGGAAGGGAACATCGGCCTGATGAAGGCGGTGGACAAGTTCGAATACCGCCGCGGCTACAAGTTCTCGACCTACGCGACGTGGTGGATCCGCCAGGCGATCACCCGCTCGATCGCGGACCAGGCGCGGACGATCCGCATCCCGGTGCACATGATCGAGACCATCAACAAGCTGAACCGCATCTCGCGGCAGATGCTGCAGGAGATGGGGCGCGAGCCGACGCCGGAAGAGCTGGCGGTGCGGATGGAGATGCCCGAGGACAAGGTGCGCAAGGTCCTGAAGATCGCCAAGGAGCCCATCTCGATGGAGACTCCGATCGGCGACGACGAGGACTCGCATCTCGGCGACTTCATCGAGGACACGAGCGTGCAGAGCCCGCTCGAGTCCGCGACGATGGAATCGCTGCGCGAGACCACGCACGCGGTGCTGGCGCAGCTGACGCCGCGCGAGGCGAAGGTGCTGCGCATGCGCTTCGGCATCGACATGAACACCGACCACACGCTGGAAGAGGTCGGCAAGCAGTTCGACGTCACGCGCGAGCGCATCCGCCAGATCGAGGCGAAGGCGCTCCGCAAGCTGCGGCACCCGAGCCGCTCGGAGCAGCTGCGCAGCTTCCTGATGGAGGACTGAGGGACTCTCCCCGTTTCCTCCCGCGGAAACGGGGACGCTCCCTGTTTCGTCGGCGCCGAACGAAGGGGCTGCTCTCCGTTCCGCGTCTCACGACCACGAAGGCCGCCTGCAAGCGGCCTTCGTCGTTTCGGGGCGGGTCTTCCGCTTCAGTCCGCGAGCAGCGGGTCCCGCCGCGAGCGCGTTGCCACCAACTCGCCCAGGTCGCCCGGGATCACGAGCGTCGTGTCGAGCACGACCAGGTCGGCGCGGCCCCCGCCCCCGGAGCCCAGCCCGGCCATCGTGCGGTCAGCTAGGATCGAGGCATGCAGGACTACCCGCTGCTCGGCATCCTCTCGATCGGCTTCGTGCTCGCGTTCGCACTCGGGCTCCTCGCCCAGCGCCTGCGCGTCTCGCCGCTCGTGGGCTACCTGCTGGCCGGCGTCATGATCGGGCCGCATACGCCCGGCTACGTCGGCGACCCTGGGCTCTCGTACGAACTGGCCGAGATCGGCGTGATCCTGCTGATGTTCGGCGTCGGGCTGCACTTCTCGGTGCGCGACCTGCTGGAGGTGCGGCGCATCGCCGTCACCGGCGCCACGCTGCAGATCGCGACCGCCACGCTGCTCGGCCTCGGACTCGCGCTCCTGATGGGCTGGTCCGTGGGCGCAGGGCTGATCTTCGGCCTCGCGCTGTCGGTCGCGAGCACGGTAGTGCTGCTGCGTGCGCTCGAGGAGCGGGGGATGGTCGAGACGCGCCGCGGCCGCATCGCCGTCGGCTGGCTCGTGGTCGAGGACCTCGTGATGGTCCTCGCGCTCGTGCTGATCCCGGCAGTCATGGAGGCGCTCGCGCCGGCCGCGGGCGGCGCGGCGACGGCAGGCCCGGCAGCGATCGCCGGCACGATCGCACTGACGATCGGCAAGGTGCTGGCGTTCGCCGCGCTCGCGCTGCTGGTCGGCCGCAAGGCGATTCCGCGCCTTCTCCACGTGGTCGCGGGCACCGGCTCGCCCGAACTGTTCCGGCTCGCGATCCTCGCGATCGCGCTCGGCGTCGCCTTCGGCGCGGCGAAGCTGTTCGGCGTCTCGTTCGCGCTCGGCGCGTTCTTCGCCGGCATGATGCTGAACGAGTCCCCGCTCGGGCACCGCGCCGCGGTCGAGTCGCTGCCGCTGCGCGACGCGTTCGCGGTGCTGTTCTTCGTCTCCGTCGGCATGCTGTTCGACTGGACCATCGTGCTGCGCGAGCCGTGGGCGCTGGCCGGCACGCTGTTCATCATCCTGGTCGGCAAGTCGGTGGCGGCCTACTGGCTCGTGCGGTGGCTCCGGCACGACCGCGGCACGGCCGCCACCGTCTCCGCCAGCCTCGCGCAGATCGGCGAGTTCTCGTTCATCCTCGCGGGCCTCGGCGTGTCGCTGGCGCTGCTGCCGCCGGAAGGCCGCGACCTGATCCTGGGCGGCGCGATGCTGTCGATCCTGCTGAACCCGGCCGTGTTCCGTCTCGCGGCACGCTTCGAGGCGATGGGCGACGGCATCGCGGCAGCCGGGGGCGATCTGTACCGGCCACCCCCGAGCCGACCGACCCACGTGCTGGTGGTCGGCTACGGGCGCGTGGGCCGCGCGTGCGCGCTGGACCTGAAGCGGACCGGCACGCGGATCGTCGTGATCGAGCAGGAAGCTGACGCCGCGGAGGCGGCGCGCCGCGACGGCATGGACCAGGTGGTGCGCGCCCACGCGACCAGCGCCGTGCAGCTCGACGCGGACCTGCTCGGCCTCGCCTCCGCCGTGTGCCTCGCGATCCCCGACCCGTTCGTCTCCGGCACCGTCGCGGAGCAGGCGCGGCGCGAGCGCGCCGGCCTGCCCATCGTCGCGCGCGCCCACGCCGAGGCCGAACTCGAGCATCTGCGCCGGCACGGGGCGAGCCACGTGATCGTCGGCGAACTCGAGATCGCGCGCGGGATGGTGGCCTTCGTCGAACGCGGCTGAGTCGTCGGCGGCCGGCGACGGGGAGTCGTTCCGGACGGTGGTCCGCCGGTGGCATCGTCCGGGCACGGTCGACTGCATCCACTTCCTGCCCGGGCACCGAATCTCCAAGGTATGTCCCGCAACGCACACCTGATGGCTTCCATCGCCGCCGCCCTGCTCGCCGGGTGCGCGGCCGCACCCGACGGTCCCGGCCCCGCCACCGGCGGTCCCGGACCGGCGGCCGGCGCGACCGCCAGTGCGGACGGCTGCTCGGTCGACCTGCTCGTGCAGTTCTCGCCGCGCGTCGGGGCGCCGGGCAACCAGGCCTTCGTCGCCGGCCTGCTGCGCGGCACGGGGTACCACCTGCGCTACGTGCGGACGCTCGGCACTTCGCAGCTGCTCCGGCTCACTGGCCCCGACACCACCTGCGACGCCGGCATCGCGGCACTGCGACGGCACGAACTCGTGAAGTCGGTCGATCTCGACGAGCGCCAGTTCCGGCACCTTGGCCAGTGACCCGTATCCTCGGAGGCCCACGATGAAGCGTCCGCCCTCGTCGGCATCACGCGCCCTCGCCTCGCTGCTCGCCGGCGCGCTGCTCGCGGCCACCGCGCTGTTCGCGCCCGGTGCGGCGCCGGACGCCGCGTCGGCGGCCGGCGCAGGTCGCGGCGAGACCTGGGCCACGCCGCGGAGCGTCGAGCCGGAAGCTGCGGACCGCGTGCTCGTGAAGCTGCGCGGCGATCGCGCGAGCGCGCAGTCGGCGGGCGGCGCGGCCGCCGCGAAGCCGACGGCGGGCGAGCGGATGGCGGGGCTCGCGTCCCGGACGGGCGTCACGATGCGGTCGCTGGGCGCAGTCGCGCCCGACCTGCACGTGGTCCGGCTCGAAGCCGCCGACGCAGCCGCGGCGCTCGCGCGACTGCGGGCCGATGCGGACGTCGAGTACGTCGAGCCGGACCGGCGCATGCGCCGGCACTTGGCGCCGAACGATCCGCTGTTCGCTAACCAGTGGTACCTGCGGGCGGTCACGACGACGCCGAACGGACCGACCGCCTCGGCGACGGACACCGAAACCGCGTGGGACGGCACGCGCGGCTCGAGCACCGTGGTCGTCGCGGTGCTCGATACGGGCGTGCGCCTCGACCACCCGGATCTGGGTCGGGTCGCGAACGGCGGCAAGCTGCTGCCCGGCTACGACTTCGTCAGCGCGGAGTCGAACGGGCAGACGCGGACCGCCAACGACGGCGACGGCTGGGACGACGACCCGTCGGACCCGGGCGACTGGGTCTCGCAGGCCGACCGCGATTCGGGCGCGCCGTTCACGAACTGCTCGGTTGATCCGACGTCGTCCTGGCACGGCACGCGGGTGTCAGGGATCATTGCGGCGCGAACGAACAACGCCGCCGGCATCGCGGGCGTGGGCTTCGACACGCGGATCCTGCCGGTGCGCGTGCTCGGCAAGTGCGGCGGCTTCACCTCCGACATCATCGCGGGCATGCGCTGGGCGGCCGGGCTCCCGGTTCAGGGCGTGCCGACGAATCCGAACCCCGCCCGCATCCTGAACCTGAGCCTCGGCGGCGACGGCGCCTGCTCGAACGCATACCAGGCCGCGATCGACGAGATCGTCACGCAGCGCCAGGCGCTCGTGATCGTCTCCGCGGGCAACGACGGGTCGACCGCGGACCAGCCCGCGAACTGCCGCGGCGTCGCCGCGATCGGCGCGCTGCGCCACGTCGGCAACAAGGTCGGCTTCTCGAACCTCGGCCCCAACCTCGCGCTGTCCGCACCCGGCGGCAACTGCGTGAACGTCGGCACCGGCCAGCCGTGCCTGTTCTCGCTCGACACGACCACCAACCTCGGCACCACCGTGCCCGGCGCGGACGGCTACACGGACCAGTTCAACGCCAACTTCGGCACCAGCTTCTCGGCGCCCATCGTGTCCGGCATCGCCGCGCTCATGTACGCCGTGCACGGCACGCTGACGCCGCCGCAGGTCATCGCGCGGCTGCGCGACGCCGCGCGCCCGTTCCCCGTGGTGAACGAGACCGACCCCGGCACGAACCAGCCGATCCCGCAGTGCCGCGTGCCGGCCGGCGAGAGCGACACGCAGCTGAGCCAGTGCAACTGCACGCCGCGGACCTGCGGCGCCGGCATCGCCGACGCGCAGCGCGCGCTGGCGGCGATCCCCGGGCCCGTCGCGGCGGTTGCCACCAGCGGCCTTATAGCGCCGGGCCAGACGATCCAGCTCGACGCGGCGGCGAGTTCGGCCGGTGCGGGTGCGTCGGTGTCGGGCTGGTCGTGGAGCGTGCAGCCGGGCGCGACGGGCACGCCGACGTTCGGCTCGCCGACCGCGCAGGCCACGTCGCTGACGCTGCCGTCCGCCGGCGCACTCTCGGTGCAGCTGGTCGTGACCGACTCGCGCGGCGCGAGCGACACCGTCGCGGTGCCGCTGCTGAGCGTCGTGCCGAACGTGGCCGGCCAGACCCGCGCCGCCGCTGCGACGGCGCTCGCCGCCGCGGGCGTCGAGGTCGGGACGGTGTCCAACCAGCAGAGTGCGACCGTCGCGGCCGGCGGCGTGATCTCGCAGACTCCCGCCGCGGGCAGCAGCGTCGCGACCGGCACCCCGGTCGCGCTCGTCGTCTCGAGCGGCGCACCACCGGCCCAGCCCACGGTGCCCAGCGTCGTCGGCCAGTCGCAGTCCGCCGCGACGTCGACCCTGACGGGCGCCGGTTTCGTCGTCGGCACCGTGACCACCCAGGCGAGCACCGACGTGGCGTCCGGCAACGTGATCAGCCAGTCGCCGGTCGCCGGCACCGCGGCGGCGGCGGGCACGTCGGTGTCGCTCGTCGTGTCTTCCGGACCGCCCGCGCCGCCGCCGCCGCCGTCGAGCGGCGGCGGAAGTGGCGGAGGTGGCGGTGGCGGCTCGCTCGGCGTGCTCGACCTGTTCGCCGCGCTGGTCGCACTGCTGCTCGCAGCCGCGCGGCCGCGGGTTGCCGCAAGGACACGCCCCGATCCTCGCACTGGCGGGGTCCGCTAGACTCACGGGAGCGTTGCGCCAGCGGCGCGCCTGCCTCCGGAGTCCCGCCATGCTCGAGCGTTTCGTCGAGAACCTGCTGTTCGCGTGCCGCTGGCTGCTCGCGCCGCTCTACCTGGGCCTCGCGCTCGCGCTGGTCGCGCTCGGCATCAAGTTCTTCCAGGAGGCGCTGCACGTCGTCACGCACATCCTGACGACCAGCGAGGCCGACCTGATCCTGACGACGCTCGCGCTCGTCGACATCGCGCTGGTCGGCAGCCTGATCGTGATGGTGATGTTCTCGGGCTACGAGAACTTCGTGTCGCGGATGGACGTCTCGACCGGCGAGAAGCTCGACTGGCTCGGGCGGCTCGACGCCGGCACGCTGAAGCTGAAGGTCGCGGCCTCGATCGTCGCGATCTCGTCCATCCACCTGCTGAAGGTGTTCATGGACGCGCAGAAGATCGACAACGACAAGATCCTCTGGTACGTGGTCCTGCACCTGACCTTCGTGATCTCGGCGGTGCTGATGGGCGTGCTCGACCGCATGAGCTTCGCGTCGCACCGGCAGGGCCACGCCAAGGGCTGACGCGGCCCGCCCGTCGCCGTCACTTCTCGAGCAACGAACGCAGCATCCAGGCGTTCTTCTCGTGCACCTGCATGCGCTGCGTCAGCAGGTCCGCGGTCGGCTCGTCGTGCGCGGCGTCCACCGCCGGGAACAGCGAGCGCGCGGTCCTCACGACCGCCTCCTGGCCCTTCACGAGGTCGGCGATCATCGCCTCCGCCGCCGGCACGCCGTCGACTTCGCGGATCGACGACAGCTGCGCGAACTCGCGGTAGGTGCCCGGCGCCGGGAAGCCGAGCGCGCGGATGCGCTCCGCGATCAGGTCGACCGCTAGCGCGAGTTCGGTGTACTGCGTCTCGAACATGAGATGCAGCGTGTTGAACATCGGCCCCGTGACGTTCCAGTGGTAGTTGTGCGTCTTGAGGTACAGCGTGTAGCTGTCCGCGAGCATGCGGCAGAGGCCGTCCGCGATCTCCTTGCGCTGCGCGGGATCCATGCCGTTGTCGATCTGCGCCGCGGTGCCGCGGCCCGGGTTCGCGCTCATCGTGTGCACTCCTCGTGAGGGTCTCGCCGGCCGCGCCCCGGCGGGCGGAGCGCAGCGAGCGCCATTCTAGGCGGGCGGCGCGACGGGTGCCGCCGCTCGGCGGCCGACCGTCGCGTCTCAGAGGCCCCAGGTCACGTCTTCCTGCTCGCGCAGCGCGAACTTCAGCAGGTCCACGAACGGGTAGACGCGCTGCGCTAGCGACACGGGAGGGTCCCGGTCGCGCTCGTCCTCCTCGGCCGTGTTGCCGCGGGTGTCGTGCGGGTCGACCGCCTGCTGCTCCTCCGGGGGACGCGCCCGCTCGCGCGCGACGGCGGCCTCGAGCGCCGCGAGGGCGGCCGGAACCTCCGCCACGGTGATCACGCCGCGCGGCCCGGGGTTCTTGCCGACGATGTGGAGGATCTGGGCGCCGACCGTCGACGTGTAGGTGATCCGGCCGCCGGCGCGAGTCGTGAACTGGTAGATCATGCCCTCTGCTCCCATGGTCAGGATAGCGGCGCCGCGCCGACGACCGGTGCGATTTGATTCGCCGCGGCCGCCCATCGGGACGGCCCATCGGGACGGCCCGTCGGGACGGCCCGTCGGGACGCCCGATCGCGGCGGCGCGCGTGCCCGTGCGATCATGCCGCCGATGCCAGACCCCGTCGCCGCCGAGCGCCCGAAGGGCCGCTCGCTGAAGCCCCTCCGGGCGCTCGCCCCCTTCGTCCGTCCGTACCGCGGCCGCGTCGCCCTGGCGCTCGTCGCGCTGCTCTTCGCCGCCGGGGCCATGCTCGCGCTGCCGGTCGCGGTGCGCCAGTTGGTGGATTACGGATTGGCGGCCAACAGCGCCGAGACTCTGAACCGCTACTTCGGCGCGCTGCTGCTGGCCGCCGGCCTGTTCGGCGGCTTCGCGGCCGTGCGCTTCTACCTGGTCACCTGGGTCGGCGAGCGGATCGTCGCGGACGTGCGCGACGCCGTCTACCGCCGCGTGATCCGGATGGACCCCGCGTTCTTCGAGGTCACGCGCACCGGCGAGGTGCTGTCGCGACTGACGACCGACACGACGCTCGTGCAGACGATCGCCGGCTCGAGCCTGTCGATCGCGCTGCGCTCCGCACTGAACCTCGCGGGCTCGCTCGTGATGCTCGCGCTCACCAGCGCGAAGCTGATGGGCGTGATCGTCGTCTGCATCCCGCTCGTGATCGCGCCGCTGATCCTGGTCGGGCGCAAGGTGCGCGGACTGTCGCGCGCCTCGCAGGACCGGATCGCGGAGTCGAGCGGGCTCGCGGGCGAAACCCTCGAAGCCGTGCAGACCGTGCAGGCGTTCCGGCTCGAGGAACTGCAGAGTCGCCGGTTCGGCGCGGCGACCGAGGCGAGCTTCGTGGTCGCGATCCAGCGCACGCGCGTGCGGGCGTGGCTGACGGCGCTCGGCACGATGCTGGTGTTCGGCGCGATCACGCTCGTGCTGTGGCTCGGCGCGCACGAGGTGCTGGCCGGCCGGATGAGCGGTGGCCAGCTCGGCCAGTTCCTGCTGTACGCCATGTTCGTCGGCGCGAGCGCCGCCGCCCTGTCCGAGACCTGGGGCGACGTCCAGCGCGCCGCGGGCGCGATGGAGCGGCTGTCCGAGCTGCTGACCGCGGAACCGGCGATCCGCGCGCCCGCGGCGCCGACCCGCCTGCCGCCGCGGGTGCAGGGCCGCATCCGCTTCGAGCAGGTGGAGTTCCGCTACCCGTCGCGGCCCCGGCAGAAGGCGCTCGACGGCTTCACCCTCGAGATCGAGCCCGGCGAGACCGTGGCCTTCGTCGGCCCCTCGGGCGCCGGCAAGAGCACGGCGTTCCAGCTGCTGCTGCGGTTCTACGACCCGGCCGCCGGCCGCGTGCTGGTGGACGACGTGCCGCTGACCGACCTCGCGCCCGAGGACGTGCGCGCGCAGATCGCGCTGGTGCCACAGGACACCGTGCTGTTCGGCGCGAGCGCGCGCGAGAACATCCGCTACGGCCGGCCCGGCGCGACCGACGCCGAGATCGAGGCCGCCGCGCGCGCGGCCGCCGCCGACGAGTTCCTGCAGCGGCTGCCCGAGGGCTACGAGACCTTCCTCGGCGAGCGCGGCACGCGCCTCTCCGGCGGGCAGCGGCAGCGGATCGCGATCGCGCGCGCGATCCTGAAGGACCCGCCGATCCTGCTGCTGGACGAGGCGACCAGCGCACTGGACGCCGAGAGCGAGCGGTTCGTGCAGGAGGCGCTCGAGCGGCTGACGCGCGGACGCACGACGCTCGTGATCGCGCACCGGCTGGCGACCGTACTCAAGGCGGACCGGATCGTCGTGATGGATCACGGCCGCGTCGTCGCGGTCGGCACGCACGCGGAACTGCTGGCGGCCAGCCCCCTGTACGCGCGGCTGGCGCGCCTGCAGTTCGCGGCCGGCACCGAGGAGGCCCTCGCAACGACCGAGCCTTGAGCAGGGTGGCCCTGCGCGGGTCGAGGTCCCGGCGCGAGCGGGGGCGGCGGCCCCGCCCGAGACGACGCCCCGGCGACGCGGGCACCGCCGCATCGGCGATACTGGTGGCATGACGCTGCTCTCCCTCGTCGACGCCGAACTCGCCTACGGCCTGACGCCGCTGCTCGACCGCGCCGGCCTGCTCGTGGAGGACGGCGAACGCATCGGCGTGATCGGCCGCAACGGCACCGGCAAGTCCTCGCTGTTCGGCGTCCTCGCCGGGCGCGTGGCGCTCGACGACGGCGCGCTGCACGTGCGCGACGGGCTGCGCATCGTGGTGGTCGAACAGGAGCCGGTGCTGCCGGCGGCCGCCACGCTGCTCGACTCGCTGCGGCTGCGCGGCGGCTACGGACCCGACGACGCGCACGACGAGCGCGACCGCTGGCGCTTCGATGCCAGGCTCGCGGAGTTCCTCGACCGCTTCGGCGTGCGCGCCGACGGCGAACCCGCGAAGGCCTCCGGCGGCGAGCGCAAGCGCGGCGCGCTCGCGCTCGCGTTCGCCCTCGACCCCGAACTGCTGCTGCTCGACGAGCCGACGAACCACCTCGACGTGGACGCGATCGCGCGGCTCGAGGAGCTGCTGCCGAGGGTCGGGGCCTGTGCGTTCGTCACGCACGACCGCGTGTTCCTCGACCGCGTCGCGACGCGGATCGTCGAGCTCGACCGCGGATACCTGCGCTCCTACCCCGGCAACTGGTCCGCGTACGAGGCCCGCAAGCGCGACGAACTGGCGGCCGAGCAGGTCGCGAACCGGAAGTTCGACAAGTTCTGGGCCCAGGAAGAGGCCTGGATCCGCCGCGGCGTCGAGGCGCGCCGCACGCGGAACGAGGGCCGCGTGAAGCGGCTCGAGCGGCTGCGCGAGGAACGCGCCGCGCGCCGCGAACGGCTCGGGCAGGTGAAGCTGACCGTGGACGCCCGCGAGCGCTCGGGCAAGCTCGTCGCGGAACTGCAGGGCGTGAGCAAGCGCTTCGGCGAACGCCGCGTGGTCGAGGATCTCTCGACGGTGGTGATGCGCGGCGACCGCATCGGACTGCTGGGGTCCAACGGCGCGGGCAAGTCCACGCTGATCCGCCTGATCCTCGGCGAACTGCAGCCGGACGCCGGCCGCGTGCGCCTCGGCACGAACCTGCAGGTCGCCTACTTCGACCAGCTGCGCGAGCAGCTCGACCCCGACCGCACCGTCGCGCAGACGATCAGCCCGGGCTCGGACTGGGTCGAGATCGGCGGGCAGCGGAAGCACGTGTCGAGCTACCTCGGCGACTTCCTCTTTCCGCCGCAGCGCGCGAACACGCCGGTGCGCGCGCTCTCGGGCGGCGAACGCAACCGCCTGCTGCTCGCGCGGCTGTTCGCGCGCCCGGCGAACGTGCTCGTGCTCGACGAGCCGACCAACGACCTGGACATCGAGTCGCTGGAACTGCTCGAGCAGACGCTGCTCGAATACCCGGGCACGCTGCTGCTGGTCAGCCACGACCGGGCCTTCGTCGACAACGTGGTCACGCAGACGCTCGCGCCGCTCGGCGACGGGCGCTGGAAGGAGTACGTGGGCGGGTACTCGGACTGGCTCGCGCAGCGCGGACCGGGCGGATATGGCGCAGGCGTCCGGAGCGGCGACGCGGCTCCCTGCAGCCCACGGGCGGACGCGAGCGCCGGCACGGCCGGTCAGGGCAGCACCGCGCCGGGCACGCCGCGCGCGAAGTCCAAGCTGAGCTGGAAGGAAGCGCGCGAACTGGAGGCGCTGCCCGGCGAGATCGAGCGGCTCGAGGCGGAGCAGCGCGCGATCACCGAGCGCATGAGCGCCGCCGACTACGGGGCGGGCGGCGCCGAGCGGATCGCCGCGGACGGCCGGCGACTGCAGGAGCTCGAGGACCTGCTGCTCGCCAGGCTCGAGCGCTGGGAGGCGCTCGAGGCCGAGGCGGCACGGCTCGGCGGACGCTGAGGCCGGGCGCATCCGCTCACGGCGCCGCGACGATCGCCTCCGGCGGCATCGTCTCGCGCTTCAGGATGTTGACGATCGAGGCGCGCTCCTCGGGCGTGCGCACCGGGCCGCTCGAGATGATCGTCGAGGTGCCGGGCACGAAGCGGTCGGGCCCCGCGATGTACTGCGCGATCGTCTCGTCGGTCCACACCAGGCCGTTGCGGCCCGCGCCCGCCATCGCCTCGGCGCAGTGGAAATTCGGCACCGTGCCCGCGCGCTGGCCGAAGATCGCGTAGAGATTCGGGCCGACCAGATGCTTCCCGCCCTTCTCGACCGTGTGGCAGAAGCGGCACCACTTGTAGGTCTCGAGCTTCACCTTCCGCTCGAACGGCGTCTCGGGCGTCACGCGGAACAGCAGGTGTGGCCCGTAGAGACCGATGCCGACGAGCGCGGTCTGGTCACTGGCCGGCGGCGTCGAGGATCGCGGACACGAGCGCGGGATCCGCGGGCTTCGTCAGGTGGTGGTCGTAGCCGGCCGCGAGGGCGCGCCGCCGGTCTTCGGCCTGGCCCCAGCCGGTGACGGCGACGAGCACGGGCCGCTTCGCGAACGGGTGCGCACGCAGCCGCTCGGCCAGCGCGTAGCCGTCGAGACCGGGCATGCCGATGTCGAGGAACGCGACTTCCGGCTCGGTCTCGATCGCGGCGGCGAGCGCGGCGGCGCCCGAGTGCTCGACGGCGACCTCGTGGCCCTCGAGCCGCAGCAGCATCGCGAGCATCTCGGCGTTGTCGCGGTTGTCGTCCGCGACCAGCACCCGCCGGCGCGCGCCTCCGGCGCGGTCGGCCGTCGCCTCCGCGACCGCGGGCGCGTGGCCCGCCGCCGGCAGCCAGATGTGAAACGCGGCCCCGAGCCCAGGACCCGCGCTCTCGGCAGCGACGCGCCCGCCGTGCTGTTCCACGAGCCCCTTCACGAGCGCGAGGCCGATGCCGAGGCCGCCCTCCGACTGCAGGCGGTTGGTCTCGACCTGCTCGAACACGTCGAAGATGCGCGCCAGCGAAGGGCGATCGAGCCCGATGCCGGAGTCGGTGACGACGAGGTGCACCTCGTCCGCCTCGAGCGTCGCGCGCAGCGTGATGCGGCCGCCGGGCGGCGTGTACTTCGCCGCGTTGTTCAGCAGGTTCGCGATCACCTGGCAGAGGCGCACCGGGTCGGCGTCGAGCCGCACGGGCACCTCGGGCAATGCAGTCTCGAACGCATGCTGCCGCGCGTCGATCAGCGGCCGGCTGGTCTCGACCGCGGTCTCGACGACCCCCGCCAGCAGGACCGACTCGCGCCGCAGTTCCACCTTGCCCTGCGTGATCCGCGCGGCGTCGAGCAGGTCGTCGAGCAGCCGCGCCATCGTGCACACCTGGCGGTCGATCACGTCGCGACTCCACTGCTGCTCGCGCGCGCCCGCGGCGGTGGAGGCCAGCACGCGCACCGCGTTGCGGATCGGCGCGAGCGGGTTCCGGAGTTCGTGCGCGAGCGTCGCGATGAAGACGTCCTTGCGGCGATCCGCCTCCCGGAGCCGCTCGGCGTAGTCGCGCAGCGCGAGCTCGGCGTCCTTGCGCGCGGTGACGTCCTGCGTCACGGCGACGCCGAGCACGCGATGGCGCGCCGAACCCGTGCCTCCGAAGTGCACGCGGCCGCGCACCGCGAGCCAGTGCACGGTACCGTCAGGGTGCACCACCCGGTACTCGGCGCGATAATCGTGCGGGTCGTTGTCGGGCAGCCAGGCCCGGCGCACCGCCTCGCGCAGCGGCGGCAGGTCGTCCGGGTGCACGCGCGCCACGAGATCGGCGAGGCTCACCTGCGTGTGGTCGAAGCCGAAGTGCCGTGCGCAGCGCTCGTCCAGCTGGACGACGCCGGTCGCATAGTCGTGCCGGAAGTTGCCGAGCTCAGCGGCGTCGAGCGCGACGCGTGCACGCTCCTCGCTGTCGCGCAGGGACTGCTGGACGCGGCGGTTATCGCTGACGTCCAAGCCCACGCCGACCTGGATGTCTCCGGCGACAAGCACGTTCGCCCACAGCACCTGCAGCGTGCGGCCGTCCTTGGCGCGCGTCGGGATCTCGCGCCACCCGGAGCCCGGCCGTGCCATGAACTCCGCGGCCGCCGCGCGTACCGCGGGGTCGGGATAGCACAATTCCATGATGTCGTGAGCACGCGAGTCGGCCTCGGTCCAGCCGAGGGTCGCGACGAACGCGCGATTGAAATACACCCGCGAGAGCCGCGTGTCGTAGCGCGTGACCAGGACCGGCATCAGGTCGAGGAGCCGCTCGAAGAAATCCCGCTCCTCGGCGGCCCGCGCGCGGGCCGCGTGCTCGGCCGTGCAGTCGCGGATCACGGCCAGCAGCCCGGGCGTGCGGTCCTCGTCGCGGGCCGCGCCGGCGATCGAGCGCCGCAGCACCGAGACCGTGGACTCCACGCGCAGCCGCGTGCCGTTCGGCAGCACGTGGGTATTGGCGCCGCGCCAGGACCCGGTTTCCTCCAGCGCGCGGAACGCCGCCGCCTCGTCCTCCGGGCGATCCCACTCGTACGCGTAGAGCTCGCGCAGGCCGCGGCCCAGCGCAGCCTCCGGCGTCGTGTGGTACAGCGCGGCCGCCGCGCGGTTGATCCAGATCACCCGGTAGTGCGAGTCGATCGCGATCACGGCGTCGGAGACCGCGTCGAGGATCGCGTCGGCCAGCGGTTCGCCGTCGCGGCGTGCCCACTCGGACCCGACGAGCGTGCGCAGTGGCGTCGGCTCCACGGCGGCTCCTGACAGCCGCACCGGCGGCCGGCGCTGACGATAGCAGGCCCGGCGCCGACCAGCCTCGGTCGCCGCGGCGAGTGCTTCGTTCAGGCGAGCGGATGGATCTCCAGGCGGCCTGGACTCGTAGCCAGCGCCGCGAACTCCTCGGCGAGCCGCTCGGCCTCGCGCACCGCCCGGGTCCAGACCCGGATGCGGCTCGGCTCGTCGCGCCCGTACCGCTCCCGGACGCCGGCCGTGCGCGCGCAGGTGGCGAGCGGCGACGGGACCGGCGCGGATCTCGAGGGCAGGCATCGAGGGGAATGGACGGCCGAGCGCGTCGGCGTCAGGGGTCCTCGCGAGCCAGCGCGTCGGCGATCAGCCCGCGCAGCTGCGGCGCGCCGAGGCGCGTGGCGTCGGTGCGCACGCTGAAGCCCGGCTCGCAGCGCGCGAGGTCGGCGAGGTCGCGCGCGACCCCGAACACGGCGAGCACGAGCAGGCTCGCGCTGGACCGCGTCTCGTGGCCCGTGCCGCGCGCCTCGCGTCAGGCGTCCAGGCTCTTGTCGAGCGCGTCGCGACGACCCGAGGTGCGGCCGCCGCGCGCGCACGCGGTGCAGTCGTCGCACCGGTCGAGACACGCGCGCCACGCGGCGAGCGCGTCGCCGACCTCGCGCAGCGCCGGCAGCCAGCCGGGCGAAGCTCGCCCGGCGAGGTCGCGCTCGAAGCGCAGCCAGGCCTGGCGCAGCGCGGGCTCGAGCGTTTCGGACTCGACCCGGCTCATGCGCACGCTGCCCGCGTCGGTGGCACGCGCCCGCACGTCCACCTCGAGGTCGAAGCGCAGCGCCTCGAGCAGCGCCTCGGCCTGCTGCGTCGCTGCCTCGCCGCCGGGTTCGCGCAGTACCGCGGCGAGCTTCTCGACCCGTCGCTGGTAGTTCTCCAATGCGCGCGCACACCCGGCGCGTGTCAGTCCCAGCGTGTTCATCGCGTCCCACGCTCCCGCGTCGAACACCGATTGAACACCGTGAGGACCCGCATGCGCGTCTGCGGATGCCACACGGAGCGGGGCGCAGCGCGCCGCGCGCGACGTGCGCGGGCGCGGGCGTACGCAGGAAACCAAACACTGACCGCGGGCGGTCAGCATAGTCTGGCCGTCGCGTAACGCCCTTCTGGGCGGTCGAAACTGCGCGACTCACGCGCTTCATCGGTGGCTGCTTCGGTAGAAGAGCGCGGCGCCGGGCCAATACCGTTTAAGGCGGCGCGCCTCCGCCAGTGACCGCCCGAGCACATCCTGCGCTGTGGCCGGCGTGCGCGGTGCTGCGTCGGTCCGCGACCCATCGGGCGGATGTCGTGCTCCGGGCATGATCGCGGCGTACGGGCCTCCTGACGGCACCCCCCGAGACCGGTCAGCCTAAGGGAGCCGGCGGCACGTGCCGCGCTCTCGGCTGTCGAAGAATAAACTGAAGACAATCAACCCGTTGCCAACGGCCGTGTAATCACCGGCCGTTTTGACGCCTATATATTTGTGGATGCTGGGAGAACAGGCATGGCCGATCAGGACGAAGACAGAGCGGCGAAGCGACGGGCTTGGGACTATGAGGGTGCGCGGGCACGCGTGGCCGGCGGCTCGCGCGAGGCCTTGGACGCCGCGCTAATGGCCGAGAGTGAGGGGTACGACGCCTTTCCGGACGAGGACCACCTCGGGCTGGACGAGATCCGTGTGGTGCGCGACGCGAGCGAAGTGGACTTGATTCCCGAGCGAATCCGCGCGCACCTCGACGCGTGTGTGTTCTGCCGGAACACCGTCGCCGCGTTTGCGAGATGAGGAACCTGCCAACACCTACGCGCCTTCGCGTGGAGATTTTCAACATGTAGGCTGCGTTCTGCAGGGCATGCACGCCGGGGATGCTCGCGCCAGGCGCGATCGCCTGTACACGCGCGGCGCGCGAGCCGGCGTCCGCGCCGACTCAATACCGCGGGACCCCTGTTTGCCGCACCACCGTGTTCGCCGGCGGTGCACCGCGGCTCACGCCTCCTCCACCACCCGAGCGAGCCTCTCGTCCCCCATGCCCGCGTGTCCCGCGTGCACCGCGAACTGCAGCGTCCGAAGGCAGACGTACTGCTCGGGCACCGCCTGGCTCGCATAGTGCCGCGTCGCGAGCACCGCCTGGATCTCCGCGATCAACTCCGGCGCGATCATGACGCGGCCGCCGGCCAATGTGGGATGGGTCTTTCGGCTGCCAAGTCCGAACAGCGCGACCTGGTCGATGTCGGCGGTCGCGCCCAGGCCGTCGAACAGGCCCGGGATGTACTTCTGCCCGGCGTCGAACTTCTTCTGGTAGCGCAGCGCCCGCGTCTCCCAGCTACCCGCGTCCATGCTCGGTTCGACGTGCACCAGGTGTCGGCTCTTCGGGTGCAGTGCGACGACGTCCAGCTCGCACTCGAACCCGCCCTGGGGGCGCTTGCCGACGTGCACGTTCCGCCGCACGAAGTAGCCGCAGTACTCGAGCCACTCGGCGCACAGCTGTTCGAGGAAGTTCATCGTCGCCGCTCCTGCGTCGTCGACTCGGTCAACTCTGATCCCAAGCGATCACGACCAGCCGCGCGTCGGCCGGAAGCGCATTCAGCGCGTCGAGGTCCACCCGCGGGTCCCCGACCCGCCCGGAAGGCAACTCGTAATCGTCACCGATCACGGGCGGACCGCCCCCGGTCGGAATGCCATCCGCTAGCGCCTGCCGGACGAGCCCGGCGGCCAGCGTGTAGGTGTTCGGGTAGCCGAGGTTGTCGGTGAACTCGGCCTCCCCGCGTTTCACGAGCTCGTTCAGCCACTTCACGCCGAACGGGCCGACGAGCCAAGTACCGAGGACAGCGTCAGCGTCGCCTTCTGGTCTGATCTCGATGCTCGAGCCCAGCATGGCTCGGCCTCCTTCGTACGATTTAGCCCAATGTGGCGATACCGCGCGGGTGGGCCACCCCTAGACCTCGCGTCCGGTCCGTTCTCCACGCTAAACCCTCTCAGCGCGCCCCGCGCTCGGCCCGCCGATGACGCCCGCCGTCGATGATCTAGGTGGACGGCGAGGTCGAGCCTGCGCCCGGATCCCACAAGGCCAGCTCCTGGTTAGACTCCTTGATCGCCCTGACCACGGACTCGAGATGCTGGTAGGAGGGGAGAATCCGGTGGCGCTGCGCGTCGAGCTCGTCGCACAACGCGCGACAACTCTCGATCGACGTGAGATTGCATTCGGCAGCCGTTCGATGCACCAGCCGATTTCGCTCCTTCACGACGACGCTCATGGCCTTGCGCCACGTCTCGGCGCTGGCCCCCTCGCCTTCGAGCGTGAAGGAGTGCGTGATCCACACCTCCTTCAGGTCACACGGCGCCGGGGGCGGCTCTCCGTGCAGCGCCTCCGCGGCACGGTCGACGAGCGTGCCCATGGGCTTGCGGCGCAGGCTTCGGTCTGTCGCAATCAAGTGCGGCGCCAGCTTCGAGATCGGTACCGAGATGCTGCCGAACTTCAGCACGAACTTCAGCATCGCCTCCATGCGCTGGAAGTTGACCAGGTTCCGGCCGATCTTCTGCAACGCGAGATCTTGCATTGCGAGGAGGTCTGCCGACATCGGAGGGTCACCCATACGGTCATGCGCCCTGCGGAGTTCCGCAGCTGCTTCCGTCTGGGACAGATCGGCAGTCTGTCCGACGCGCGTGGCGCTGGCCAACGAGAGCGGCACGTCCCTCTCTGGCGGCTTCGAAACGCGCGAGCTCGACTGCCGGTCGCCAGATCGGCTGGAGCGCCGAAGTCCGCAACGCTCTCACGTGCAACACGTCCGCAGCACAGCGACTGGCAGCATTCTGCGCCGGTGGCGGCGACAACGAGTGTGACCGGTCACACATCGTCTCTTCTTCGAAACGGGCGCGGCCTCGCTGGAACTGAGGCCCAGTTGGCGGTCGGCGGACCGCGGCCGCGGGACACTGGGTCCCGCGAACGCTGCAGGGACCCGTGCGCACGCTCCTGCTCCGCACCCCGCCCAGGGCGACGGCGCCGGCACTCGCCGACGGCGTACCCGCGTTTCTCCGCGTCACGAACTTGGCGGCCCGCCGCGACGCCCAACACGCCACGGCGGCCGAGGCCTTCTGAGGAGACCACCCGTGCCTAGCAAGACCGCACGACGCTTCCCGATCGAGGACCCGACCGAGTTGCGCGCGATCGCGCAGGACGTCATGGGTTACTTCGCCGCGACCGACGATGGGCCCACGGCCGGCTTTCGGCGGATCGGCGAGTATCCGGGGCCCTACGCCGCCGCCGTCGCGTTCATGGTCGCAAGTCTGGAGGTCGGCGAGGACGCGTATCCGCCAGACCGGCCCAAGCGCCTCTACGACGACGCGCGCTATGCGCTCGCCGTCGCGCAGAACCGGGTGGGGAGTGTCTTCTCACCGCATCCGGAGCAGCCGGAGTGGCTCTGGCCAGTGCTTTAGCGCGCCGCGCCGACAGCTGAGCAGCATCAAGGGCGTACGAGCACGTCAGGACTTGGGTTGAACGAGAAGAACGACGGAGGAGCGCCCTTGTTTCTCAGCAATCGCGGATTCACACACCGGCACTGTTGGCGCGGAAATCAAGAGGAGGCCTCGAATGGACGCGATTCACGACGAACAGGTCACACTCGAACCATGGCCCGACCCTGAATATCACGCGACCCTGCCCGCTCAACTTCCAAGCACCTTCGCGGCAGCCGTCTTGGGATCCCCGAAGAAAATTGGGTCGACGTGCTCCATGATGTCCGAGCTAACGTCAAGAAAGCTCCGCTTGTTCTCGATCGGGATCAGGGCACGCTTGGCGCCGTTGTCCTTGGCGATCTGAAGGGGCTCGGTGAGCGACCGCAGGGGCTTGATGTTGCCCTGGACGCTGAGGTCGCCGAGGATGAGGAGTGCGGGGCTGACGGACGCCTTCCGCAGCGCCGAGTAGCAAGCGACAAAGAACGCTACGCCGAGTTCGGCCTCGACTCGGTTTGCGAGCAGGTCGATCACCTCGACGTGGATGTCGGAGACGTCGAGTTCGCGCGCGATGCCGAGCTCCGTCTTCTTGGCCTGCACGTAGCTGAATGCACGGTGCACGGACTCCTTCATTGCACCCGCCACTCCGCCCGCGAGCTTTAACTTACCCGTGCCCGACGAGACGGAGACCTCGACGCGGTATAGGCCAACCGTGCCGTCCGCCGTCACACCCGCGCTGTAGACGCTTCCAGGAGCGAGCGGGTCGGTGGAGATGAGGTCACGGCCGCCCTGTTCGGGCACGCCGACGAATTTCTCTTCGCCGGTCCCGCTGTCTGAGTAGCTAAAGGATGTGTGGTAGTACTCGAAGGAGCCCATCTTCTTGAGCTGCTCCTTCACGCGGCGGCGGCCTTCGATGGCGAGCTCGAGGATCTCCGCGAGGTCCTCCTGCACGACCTCGCCGTGCGGGAAGAGAATCTTCATCAGACCCGAGACGCTCTTGCGCACCGCCTTGCGATCCCGAGCATTGAGGTGCGCCCCCAGCGAGAAGTGCCGATCGATGACCTCCGTGAAGTTGTGCTTCCGCATCTCGCGGAGGGCTTCGGCGAGGTAATCGACCACGAACCCGTAGTGGTCCGTGAAGAGGTCGTTCCGCATCTTCGGGATCTCCCAGCCAGGGAGGTAGAAGTGCATCCGATCGATGAAGGCCATGTCGTCGCGGATGATGTCGGGCATCGGCGCGAAGAGGTGGCCGGTCTGGACCATCACGTCGACGGGCTGGTTGGTGTTGCCGAACATCGCGATGCTAGCGTCACCGGAAACCGCCTCCTGCCCCCGCTGGAAGGTCCCGGATTCACAGTAGGTCTTCATCGTCGTGATGACCTCCTTCGGCATCTTCTGGAGGTCGGCGACCTCGTCGAACCCGACGACGTCCCAGATCTGCACCATGCCCTTCTGGCGGCCGTTCATGTGGCCAAAGAGGTTGGCCACCGTCGTGCCGCCGGTGAGTAGTGCCGAGTACGGTGAGACCTCCTGGACGACGTAGCTCTTGCCGGTCCCGCGGGGCCCGAGCTCGACCACGTTGTAGTTGCGCTCCGCGAGCGGTATCAGGCGCACGAGGAAGAGCAACTTGAGGCGCCGCGACATCTCACCCGGCTCGTACCCCATGCTGCGAATGATCAGGTCTAGCCATTCGTCCGTCGTGAACCCGCTGCGGACGCGGCGGTACTCCTCGAGATCAAAAGTCGCGATTTGGATGGGCGTGAGCCTGTCGATCCAGAACGGATTCTTGCCCTTGGACTCCTCGTCGTACTCGAACCGCATGTCGACCTGCGACCAGACGCCTCCCATCACGAGGCGCTCATAGTCCCGGACATAGTGCTCGGGCACGTGAACGTTCTTGTGACCGAAGTTCATGACCTCCGCCCAGTAGTCCGAGTCGACGAGGCGGACTTTCACCTTGTCGATAAAGGTGTGCCGCCCTCGGTCCTTGACCGTCGCCTGCGCCTTCATCGACTCATCGGAGCGAATGTAGTTGTTCGCGAGCGTGTCGTTGACGACCTGCAGCCCCATCTGAATCGCGACCTCGTCGGAGGAGGCGCAGTACTTCCCGAGGAGAAATTCCAGGACGAAGACCGGAACATTGGCGCCGACCTTCACTTTTCGAACGAGGTCCTTTCGCACCACCTTCCCCGCGAACAGGCGGTTCACCTTGTCGTCGAGTGCATCCCGTGTCGGGGCTGTTCCGTTGCTCATGGACTACACTCCAAGTCGAACCGGGATGTCAGCGGGAGAGCGGTACAGCTCCGCGTCAGTCGTCGGGTCCTGCACCACCACGCGCAACGACGTGACGCTCTCATCGCTCAGCAAGAAGGCGACAGTTACTGGCTTGTTCGGCTCGAGCCTCACGGTGCCGGTTGTCCGATCAAACTGCGCGTCCACCGCCATGCCAACGCCACCGACCTGTTTGCCGGCCGCCATCAGCAGCGGACGCACCTGAACCGCCGACTCGACCTTCGCGCCGAGGGACAGCTGCATGGGTGCGAGCTTGAACGTGACGCTGAAAATACGGTTGGTTACCGCGTCCGGCAGCCCGGTCGACGCGATGGGGGCCGTCGACGGAGGCGCGGACTCGCGCACTTTCGTGCGTATGGTCAGCACCGGAACCACCAGTTCCTGAAGCGAGGGGCCGCCGTGGTGGAAGGCGAGATCGCCGCCCGCCTTGAACACGCCCGTTGCCGCAGGAAAGACGAACTCGAGGTCCGAGGCGTAGCCGAGCGACGACGCGGCCACGCGCACGCAGCCCGCCGACGTGGCACCGCCACGACCAATCCAGCAGCGCCGGTGCAGCTCCAGAGTGTTCCCGCCGGGGGCGTCGGTGCGCATCGACTCGTCGCGGTCGTTGGCGAAGAACAGGTGGCCGTGGTCGGCGCTGACCACCGCATGCTCTACTCCCGCCGCCGCGAGCTTGCGAATGGCTCGCGCGAGGTTGTCGATCACCGTGTCCATCACCTGCCGAGCCTGGAACGTGAAGCCCATCTCGCCGGCGTGATCGATCTCCTGGGAGCGGACAACGATGACCTGCACCTCGTCGAGCTTCTTCGTGAGCTTCGACGGCTGGAGGCTCAGCAACTCGTCGAGCGCAACGTCAACGAGCTTCGGCACACGCGCGGTCGCGTGCTTTTTCCGGGTGGCGACGTCGGGCAGGAAGTTGTCGTCGATACGAGCACCGAGCTTGCCGCCCTGATCGACGACGGAGAAGCTCGCGGAGGCGCCGGGCTGCAGCGCCGCCATGCCGATGGGCGTGATGCTGGGCAGCGCGCCCACGGCGGCGCGCACGGAGACCTCGGAGGTCTTGGGAAGGCGCTCGGCGAGCTCGACGCCCATCTCGAAGCGCATCGCATCGACGAGGAAGTAGGCGACGGGCTTAGGTCTAGCGGCGACGACCTCGCTCCAGACGCGCGTCTGGTGGAGAGCCCCGGGCACGCTCCACCCGGCCTTCACGAGGGCCTTCGTGAAGCCTTCCGCCATCGCGTGGCACGTGTCCTCGTGGGCGCGCCGGACCACACCGAGCGGGCGTTCCTCGGGCTCCTCGTCGAGGTTCGCGACCCAGGCCTCGAGGCGACGCTGGGCCTGGTCGAGACGGAACCACCCGTCCTTCGACACGTAGGCATCGAGCCACACTGCCGCGTCTCCCGAGGTCTTGTTGACGGCCTTACGTACTTCGATCGCGACGTTGCCCAGTTCGGCCATGCGCCGAGTGGCTTCCCACTGGGCCTTTCTGCTGACGTCTCGGTCAAGCCAGAAGCTCTGCTCTCGGTCCGCAACGAGCGCGAACGCCTCACCGAACTTGCCGTTCGAGATGAGGCCACCCGCGTGGCGAAGGAGCGCGCGCTCCTCGAAGCGGAATGTGTCGATGGAGCCCAGAGCGCCCGGAGGCAGCTCGGCGTTCTTGAGCCCGAGCTCCTCCTCGACGCGGTCGGCGAGCACCGCGTAAGCATCAGGGTGCCCGGTGCGGAGGCGCCGCGCGATCTCGCGCACGGCCGACTCTTCGTCCTTCGTTGGCGGCTTCCCGACGCTGTCGAGCGAAGGGGGCGCGTCACAGGACAGGTCGAGGCGGAATTCGCCCGCGAGCACGTAGCGCAGCGTGATGGCGCGGAGCTTCGAGAGCGTTGAGTCGGCGACGAGGTCGAGCCCCAGCCGCGCCTTCACGAGCTTGGTCAACTCGCGCGTCGCCTCCTTGCCGTCGATCTCCGCATCGCGTGCATCGCTCCCGAGCCACGCCGTGAGGAGCCCGTCGTTGCCGCTGGCGTCGTGGAAGATGCTCTTCAGGATCGAAGGCGGCTCCGCTCCGGAGTTGCCGGCAACCGCCCGCGCGAGGTCCTCGTAGGAGACCGTGCGGTCAAAGGGCAGCATCTCGTCGACGACGCCGAGTGTGTACTTTTTCAGCAGGACGTTTTTGGCGAGCTGCTTGAGCCGCGGCTCCCATGTCGTGCCGGCCTTCTCCAGTTCCATCAACACCGACGAATGGCGGTCGCGTGCGATGCCCGGCACGTAGATGACCACCGAGGTGGGCGTGTCCCCGCTCACGTGCGGCTCGACCACCGCGCGCAGCTCGAACATCGAACCCGCGTACTGGACGAGGCCGGCCTTCGCGCCCGCCACAGCCACGGGAACTGGCTCGTTCCCAGCCTGCGGGCCGCCGCGCACCTCGTCCACGAACGGCTGGAATTCGCCGCGCTCGTCGTACCAGACGACGACAGACCTGGACTTGATCTTGTCAGCGAGCTGCTTCGCCACATAGTCGTGAAGCGTGTGCATCAGCCGTCTGCTCCCTCGGCCGCGGTAGCGGACCCGCGGCGGTCACCACCACGACGCCCGCCGCTCTTGAGCGCCGCCGCAGGCGCTTCCAGCAGGCTCTTCAGCGCGGACTTCACGGCGGGCGAGGCTCGCTCGCGCACGATCTCGTCCACGCTGCGCGTGGGCGTCTTCCGGGCGGTCCACTTGCCGTCTGTGCCCTCGACCCAAAACACGTCCTCGAGCCCGTGGGCGATGGCGAGGCTGCGGTCCTTCGCGCACTTCGGGACTACACGCTCGGGCCAGAGGTGCATGGCAAGGTGGGCCCAATCGTACTGTTCCTCACAGAGCGCGTCCCAGGTGGACTTCAGCTCCTTCTGCCAAGACTTGTTCTGCGGAACAAGCCGCCAGAGCGGCGCGAAGTTGATGATCACGCCGTCGTCGAGATTCGGCTTCCAGAGCGGCGCGACGCGCTTCACCTCGCCTAGGAATGCGCGCAGCTCGTCAACGAGCGCTTCCTGCGCAGCGAGCGTCCTGCGCTGGGCGGCGGTCGCGCGGTCGCGCAGCTCGCTGGCGAGCGACTCGAGGCGCCGCTCTTCGTGCGCGAGCTTCGGCGCCGCGTAGTCGTTCTGAACGCGGAAGAGCGTGTCCTTGCTGAAGGCGTGGATGGAGAGCCATACCGAGTAACTCGCTGAAGGCGTCGCGAGCTGCCAGTAGATCGGCGCCTTGCGACGGCTCTTCGAGTACATCTTGATGTGCAGTGGGAAGAACTCCTTCGCGAGCCACGCGCGGAGGTTCTCAGGCGCTTCGACCTTGACGCGATCAGCAACGGCGGTGGCACGCGCGGCGAGGTCGTCGACGTGCCCCACGTCATCGACGAGGATGTCCGTCCGATCGACGGGCTCTTCGCGCTCGGGGTACATGCCGGGCGACCGCGAAGGCAGCGGGTCGAAGGGCTCGGGCTCGGGCGGGATGGCGCGTTCGCCAGTGGCAAGGCGCGGGTCGAAGCGGCCGAAAGAGACACCTACGAGCCAGGAGCTAAGTGCGCCTGAGCCGCCACCCACGATAGCTTCATCGTCGGCGTCGTCCCCGCCATCGGCACCGTCGGTGGATTCAACCTCAGCATCGTCCAAAGCGGGCGCCGCCGCCTTGCCTGATCCCTCGATGATGGCGCGGTCCTCGGCGCTAACGCCGTAGAGGCTAAACGTCAGGTCGTCGATATTCGCTTGGATATCGATAAGCTCGCGCTCGATGACCGCTCCATCGACCCCCGCGACCCTCACGTTCAGTTCGGGCGGCAGAAGGAACGCGTGCGAGTTCTCGTTGCTCGTGTCGAGGGAACGCTTCAGAGACCAAGCGCGACGTGCAAGGCTCGTAAGTGAGCTGCGGGTTGCAGCATTCGCACTCGGCAGCGGCCACGGGATTCTCTTTATGAGTCCTACCTCGAATTGCGCGGCGTCGCCCGTCCGTCCCTGTGCGACAGCGATCAAATAGGAGGAAATGCGGGAGGAAAGTAATGCGATCGTTGCGAGAAGCTCGTCTCGCGGCGCAAAACCTGCTTGGCCGCCCGTGCTGTAAATTCCTCCGGGCGGCATCACTTTGGGCGCGAGGGCTTTCGTTCGTCGCGGAAAAACGAAACCCTCGGACAGATAGAGATCCTCTCCCTGCACCTTACGGCTAGCGCTGCCGACCTTCTGCTCGACGAAGGTCTTGACTTCCTTTCCTGTGGTCAACCATCGAACAACCAAAGGGACTTGATCGTAAAAGGGGCTGAATACACCGCCTCCGTGATAGGTGACCCAACCCGAGTCACGCGCCGTGACTTCCCATCTGAGTCGAAGGAATCGGAAGTCGTCGAGTGTTCCAAGCCCGCATCGAGTTGTTCTCCCAGCCGACTCGTCCTCGAAAGCCTCGAAGCGACGAAAGATTTCGCGCACCGAACCGCTAAGCCAGTACGCGAACGGCGTTCCCGGCACAGACCTGAAACCGTCCGGATCTCTACAGAATACTTCGGGGTCAAAAGTACCGTTACGAACCGATACAATTGCTGCGCGTAGCGCCTTGTGCTTCTCTTCAACGGGGGGCTGGAGGACACGAATGAACACTGTCATGACCGCGCTTGCAGACAGTAAGCAGCTGTTTCGACGATCGCGCTATCTAGGACGCCTTGGCCGAGATCCGCGAAGACGACCGGAGGCGCCCGCTTGAGAAGTACGTCCTCCCGCCACTTCTGGAAGCTGGACAGGAAGAATCCTGTTCTCGACGTAATGGCACCCACACGTCCACACGCAGAGAGCAGCTCGATACCACGTTCGATAAACGCTGAGTAGAGATCGTTCTTCGTTAGTGGATAAGCGCGGTCGAACTCCCTCTTCGCGCGCGTACTTCCCTGGCCAAACGGCGGATTCATCAGCACAATGTCGAATTTCTTCTCCACTATGGTGAGTAGCGCTACGCCGTGAGCCGTGTCGTCGGTGAAGAGTCTCCGCCGCGTACTTGTCGCGCTCGTCTCTTCACGCGCGAACCGATCGAGCGCGTCACGAATGCGTTGCTCCGGCGGGGCGAACAGATCTCCGGTCTTGCCCGACTTCGCTTGGCGTACCACTAGTTGTTCGACACGGAGCAGGAACCCGAGGTCGCCCGCTAGGTTTAGCGACTCGACCAGGGAGGTAAACATGCGCCCAAGCTCGGCGTCGCCGAGCTTCGCGACGAACTCCTTGGCGAGCTGCTCATCGGCGACGAGCGGCTCGGCCACGACGATCTTCGAGCGACGAATCAGCGCACGCTCATCACGACCAATGCCGAGGTCCCTGTACGCCCTCTGCGCGCGCATCCACAGGGCAAGCTGCGCGATCTGCGCGCAACGGGGGTCGATGTCGACGCCGTGGAGGTTGTGCGCGAGCACTACCCCCGGCAACGCCATTCGTAGCGCCTGGAGGCTCTGGTAGTCCTCGGCGAGTGTCCTACCAGTGGCCTCGCTCGTCGGGCTCTCCGGGTCGGCGTAGGCCTCCTCGTAGATCGCGAGCAGGAGGTCGAAGGCATAGAGCAGGAAGTGCCCGCTGCCGCAGGCCGGGTCGAGCACGCGCAGGTCCCGCGGGTCTTTCTTCGCTCGAGGCGCTAGCTCCTCCCCGGGCTTGCGAACCATGTACTCGCAGCGCTCCGCGAGCACGGTCTTGGTGCCACGCATCTCGTACCAGATGCGCCCAAGCGTGTTGTCGGTCAGGAACTGCACCACATAGCGCGGCGTGAAGAACTGGTTGCGAACGGCCAGCTCGCGGCTGTTGCGCGGCGCCTGGCTCTCCTCGCGCATCTTGCGGCGCTCGTCCTGGCCGTTGAAGAACTGGTAGACCCAGCCGATGGTCTCGTCCTCGCTCCACACGCGGGCGAGCTCCGTGGCGTTCAGGATCTCAAGGAGCAGCTCGAAGGTCGCGCGCTTCGGCCACAGCACGCTCGACGGGTCGCGGCGGTCGAAGAGGACCTTCACCTCGGTCGAGAGCTCATCAAAAAGCGACTCGATGTAGAGCCGGTAGCCAGCGCCATCAGGGAGGAGCGGTAGTCCAGGTGCCATGCCGCAGAACTCGCGGTAGCCGGCGGACTGCTCGCCCTTCGTGATGCACTCTTGTACCAAGTCTCGGGCCTCGAGCATTTTGAGGGCGACGAAGCGGTTGAGCGTCGTGAATGCGGCGTCCCTCAGGTAGTCGCGAGCGGCGTCGACAGCGCTCATGCCCGCAGCGCGCTTATGCTCGACAGCGGCGACGATGCGCTCGCGCTGAAACGTCTGGCGGGCCGAAAGGTGGCTTCCGGCCTTCGCGGCCACTGCGCCGTCGCGGTGCACGTCGAAGTCGCCCTCGAGCTGCGCGGCGAAGTCCTCCTCGAGGAGCTTCCGCGCGCGCTGGGTGGCACGGTCGATGGCGTTTCGTGTGTCCTTATCCATCGTCGCGCATCACCTATTGAACGATGACCTTTTTGCCGGCGCCGATGAGACGCGCACACTCCTCGCGCACGCCGTCGAGCGCGGCCTCGAGCTGCTCCTCGGTCTCGACGCCGCCCGCGAAGTAGCTGCCGACGCTCACGGTGACAACACGCTCGCCGTCGATGATCCGCCGAAGCTCGGCGACGGCCGCGCGCAGGCGCCCCTCGCAGGCGTCGCGATCGGCGCGTAGCTGCGGTATCAACACGCGTTCCACGCCACGCCTCTTGCATCGCTCAAAGGGGTCGGCGAGGCGGCGCTGCTGATCCTCGTCGATCTCTGACCAGCCCGGCGTCTTGATGAGCCTGTCGAACGCCATGGTGTACGCGGCGACGCGGGCATCGAGTGCCTCGTCCTCGCGGCGCGCGTACTCTGTCTCGATGGCCTTGGTGTGCTGCTCGATGGACGGCAACTCCCTAAAATACGTCTCGCGCGCAAGGAGATCGTCGAGCGACGCGGCGCGCATGCGCAGCTCGTCGGTGATGTCTGACTCCTGGCTCAGGAAGCTCCACAGCACGTCCTGTGCCTTTCGCGCGCGTTCAAGGTCGTGAAGGCGCGGCTCGTTGAGTCCCTGCTCGAGCTCCACGGCTCGCTTGATGGCATCCTTGATGCCTCGGTGGCTCGTATTGAACGTCGCGATCGCGTTGTCCTCGGAGCCCCGGAGAATGGCCTTCATGTGGCCGATGGCGCTGTCGAGCACCGTACCGCCCGGCAGGCGGTGCGCTGTGAGTGTCGCGAGTGCGGAGGCAACGATGTCCTCGTTGCGGGCGACCTCTTTGCGGAGCTCGGTGACGATAGCGCCGGCGTTCAGCTCCTTCACGTCACTGCCGAAGGTGTCGCGGAAGGCCTCGGATGCCTTCACCAGCTCCTCGAACTCGATGCCCTTCTTCGGGCGGAAAGCCGCCTGCCGGAACAGGTTGTTGTTCGAGAATGTGTCGCGCGCTTCCAGGCCGGTGACACTGTCGATCGTCTGCCCCCTGCTGGTCGCCTCGATCTTCCCAGCACGCAAGAGCGACAGTACGAGCAAGCGCAAGACGTCAAAGTCCCAGCCGAACGGCTCCTTGGCGAACTCGTCGGTCAGGTAGCGTCCGCTCGCGGTGTCGCCGTAGTTGGCGCGCTCGTCGATGCGGTCGAGAATCTCCTTCAACGTGCCACTCTCGGTACGGAAGACGGTCTTGCCCTTCTCGTCGCGAAGGAGGCCGATGCTGCCGAATACGCTCGGGAGGCCTTGGAGGTTCTCCGCGGTGAAGAGGGCATCGGTTCCCCTCTTCACGTCGGTCGCCTTGGCGGCTGCTTCCTTGAAGCGGTCGAAGACCTCGGGAAGCACTTGGCCGAGCACCTCGGCGGCGGTCTTGCCGACGTCAACGGCGCGGTCGGTGGGGCTGCGGTCGTTTCCCCTGAAGTGGATGCGGCCCGAGAGGCAGGCAACGCGGAGCAGACGGCGAACCTCGTCGTTGTGCCGGCGCAGACGAACGCGCTCCTCGGCGATGAGAGCGGGCGTGTCTTCGCCCTTTGTCTCGCGCTCCTTGCGCGCGAGCATCTCCTTGCTACGAAACAGCTCGACGGTCTCGCGGTCGATCGCATCGGTGAGCGCGATGGCCCAGAAGACGTGCTTGCGCTCCTGCTGGCTGCGTGTGCGCAGCTCGGCGGCGAGCTCGTCGAAGTCCTTCCCGTCCTGGGCGAGGTGAACCTGGAACACCATGTCGCCGCTCATGATGTCGCGGCCGTGGATGGCGAGGCCCGCCTTGAAGGTCTTGGTGTCGAAGAGCGTGTGCGAGGGCTGAGGCTGCCAGAACGCCGACAGCGCCTCGGAGTGGAGGCGGTGCGAGTCGCCGGGCTTCGGGCTGATGCCATTGCGCAGCCGCTCCCAGTCATCCTCGGCGGGGGTCGGAATGCGGTAGCCGTCGTCGCCGCGGCGCACCTTGTTGGCCGCTTCAAGCTCACGGAGGGCCTCCTTCACCGAGGCGAGCTGCGAATCGCCGGCAGCGCTGCGGTGCAACGCCGCTGCGATGTTCTCCGCGCTACGGTGCACGCTCTTCACGTACTGAAGCAGGCAGATCGCCTTCGCCACCGGCTGCGCCAGCGGGTGGCTCAGCTCCCTCGAGATGGCCGCGATCTTGGCCCGGACCTCCGAGCCGATGTTCCCCTCGACGAGGTCGTAGACCTGATCGAGCCGCACGAGGTCCCCAAGCGGCGCGTCGGCGAGGTTCACCGCCGGGTTGATGAGGAGCTGCTGCGCGAGCTTGATGATCGTGCGGTTCGCGCCGCCGACGTGCTTGCTGGCGCCGCCCTGCGTGCGCAGTCCCGAGACGACCTGGATGATGAGGTCGATCTGGTAAGGGAGCAGCGGATAAAGGTCGATGAACGCGTCGCGCGAAAGTTCCGGGAGTTTGATGTCGGCGGTGAGACGGGTGTGCTGGGTAAGGCGACCACGATGCTCGTCGAACAGCTTCCCGAGCGCAGTCTGCGCGGAGGCATTCTTCGCGAGTACGCGGCGGCTGGTGACCTCGGAGATGTCGGACGGCTCAAGATGGACCTGCAGGGGAAAGCGGTCCATCAAGCGGGCCAGCTCGATCTTCTTGTCGTCGAGGCCCGAGACGAGCTCGCCGAGCTTCTCCTGTGAGGTGATCACGACCCAGTGCCTGCCGCGCCCCTTCACGCCGAGTTGCTGCACGACGGCCTGCAGGTCGAGCATCTTCTGAACGTCGCGGGCGACGAACTGCCCAACCTCGTCGACCACGAACATCAGCGAGAGTCCAGGCTTCCTGCGCTTCATGAGCTCGCCGGCGCGCTCGGCGAGCTTGCCCGGCGTAACGTCGGCCTTGTTCTTGACGGCCTTCACCCACGAGTCGGCCATCGGGTACGTGTCGGGGTCTAGGCTGTGGAGCACGCGGCTCGCCTCCGAAAGCGCGAACGCCACTTTCCCTTTCTCGGCGGCCCAGTCTTTCTTGAACAGGCGCTTGTACTCTTCCTCGAAGCGGCTGAGTTCACCCTGCTCCTCGAGGCCGATCTCCAGCTCCGAGAGGTCGAGATCCTTCGCATAGCCGAGGCTCTGGAGGAAGAGTCCGTACATGATCTCGGTGAGCGTCTGATTGCCGCTGCGGATGCCCCGGTCCGTCGAGACGTCGAAGATGACCGCATGCGTCGGGATCTTCTCGTTGATAGCGTTCAGAAGAACCGAGAGTTTGTTGTCGCCGGTACGCTGGGTGAAGCGCTCGCCGGCTGATTGACCCGCGATGGTGCGGTTTGCAACCGCGAGACCCAGCATCTTCGCAAAGCTCGACTTACCCGACCCGAAGAATCCAGAGACCCAGATGGCGACGCCCTCGTGCGGCTTGTTCGGTGTCTCTCGGTACGCCTCGAAGATGCCGGTGTAGTGGGTGCGGATCGCGTCCGTGATGACGTACTCGTTGATCTCGTCTCGGATGATCTCTTCGTCGGTCTGGTCGACCTTGATGACCTCCTCGATACGACGGTGGATGTCGTTGGCGAAGAGCGTCTTGATGGGCGTCGTCATCGTCGGTGGTCCTCAGAAGATCTTCGGGCGATAGTTGTGCTCCGCGTCGAGCACGCCCATGAAGCGCAGGCCTGCAGCGCCATCGAGGTCGCCGGGGTAGAAGAGAACGGTCGGAACGTGGACGCGACCCTTGAGCTGCTCGAGGAGCGAGAAGGTCCGGTACACGGGGAAGAGCGCGCCCGTGCGCATGATGAAAACCACGTCCCGCAGCGGATCAGGGTCATCGGGCATGCGAGCGGCGACCAGCTCGACTAGCGGCGAGTATTCGGACAGCACCGAGTGAACGGTCTCGACGATCGTCTCGACGCCCTGTTCGCGCTCGGCGGTGAACCACTCCTCCAGTGGGCGCTGTGAACGCATGGCCTCGTCCAGACACTCGGCCAGGGAGATCCGGCCGACGCGTTTGCCCTTCTGCGAAAGACGGGTCTCGAGCAGCGTCACCTGCTTGCGCAGCTCGAACTCCTCTTCCGGATCGTAGCGAAACAGCGCATACGGCATGTCATGGTACGCACTGATTCGCTGCCGCGGATCGGGCAGCTCGAGCACGGGCTCTAGGCTCTGCTTGATGCGGTGTTCAAGGTCGCTCATGCAACCAACCTCTCCGCGTACTCGCGGGTGCTCGTGCACGGCAGCGCGAGCTGCACGAGACTGCCGGCGACGTGATACTCAAGCTTGCGATACTGGTGGAGGCGGAGGAGCTCGTGCTCGACGTCGGCGGGGCGCATGAGGAACAGGCGCCAGCGGCGCGACGCGACCACTTTGCCGGGGCTCAGCTTCTCATCGTGCATCGCGTGGAGGAGGTAAAGAAAGCTCCTCTCCGGCATGTGGAACGACACGAACTCCTTGGTGATGGAGCCGCGCAGCAGGCCGAAGTCGACGGCGATCTTGAGGAGACCGGCTGCCACGCGCTTCGTAGTGTGCTCGGACCAAGCGTGCTCGGTCGTGCCACCGCGCGTGCCGATTTCGCCCAGGTACTTCTCAACGTCCTCGCCGCGGATTCGATAGGCGCCCGACTCGTAGGCTGCGAAGAGCCAATTCTCGAGGAAGTCGCGGACGAGAAACTCGTCGCGCGTCATGTGCCAGAGGAGCAGGGGCTTCCACTCTTCGACGGACAGGCCGTGCTTCGCGAGAATGACCAGCGGGCGATCGTGGCCGTCAGGATCGTACCGGCGACTCAGCACCCACGCGACGTCCCGCAGCCACGTTGTGCTCTTGGCCCCAATGAAATTCTCCTCACGGAGGCGGTCCAGGTTCTCGCGCTTCGAACGCTCGAAGTCCCACGCCGCGAACACTGCGTAGGTCTCGTCGATCATTGCGCCTTTGATGATCGTGAAAGACGAGACGACATTTGCGCGCGAGCCAGCCGTCAAGATTCGGCCCTCCTGGCATAAGGAACGGCGAGCGCCGACGGTTCGCCACGCGCGAAGCCGAGCGCCAGCTGCGTGACGTCGGCGTTGGTGCCAGAGAAGATTCCGGGCAGTGGCACGGCGCGGCCCTCCGCCGAGCGGCGCAGCTTCCCGTAAGCCTCGAGGTCGCTGTACTCGACGAGTTGGAAGGCGCGGAGGATCTCGGTGAGGTCACTGCCCGAGAGTGACGTGAGCGTCTCGAAAAAGGCGGTCCACTCGCCCGCGTTATCGAGCCACTGCTCCCATCGCGCGTCGAAGGCTTCCTCGACGGCTTCGGGCAAACGCCAGAGCGTGACGCAGGCGGGGGGGTCGAAGACTTCGGTGCAGCGGTGCGCCGCGACCGCGAACACGCAGCGGGCCTGCGCAAAGTGGTGCGTGCGCGGGAAGCCGCGCCGAAGGGCGACGGCACCGAGGCGCCCGAGCTGGCCCTTAGTGTTCCACCATTTGGCGACGTCCATCTCGCCGAAGCGCGCGACAATCAGGCGCAGCTTAAGCAAACGATCAAGGTCGAGGTCCGTGCTCACCGGGTACCTCCCTTATCGGCGCCGTGCTCGGCTTCAGCGCCACCGGCTCGAACCCACTCGTCGACCTCGGAGAGCTTGAACTTCCACAGGCGCCCGATCTTGTGGGCGGGAAGGCTCCGGTTCTCGATCCATCGGTACACCGAGTCCTTCGCGACTCCGAGGTGCTTGGCAACGTCGTCCACTGAGGCCCAAGGCTCTGTCGTCATTGGATCGTTTCCCGTGAAACCTCTTCGCCGGTACCAGAGGAGGGCGATCGAGCCGAGCTATCTGGACTAAACGCGACTCTAGTCGGTAATCCCGGGCGCAAGCGTATTCTATCTTTCCTTGGACGGTGAGGCCGACGAAGGAGCGCGGCTGGTCAGGTGCGAGCGGGGATCTCGCCGGGCGCGATCGCCTCCGTGGCGTGGTGACGAGCTACGGTCGACGCTTTTTCGGCTCGCGCGCAGACCGGCGGCTGTGACACATGTCGCGGGTCCACCTCCCTTGGTGCTTGACGTGCGGTCGCGGCGGCCGTGGGGTCCGCGGTCATGGTCTCGAGCGGATCATTCGAGTGAGGACGCCCCGCACCGAGCGGCATCGATCACGGTGCCCACCAGGACGGGATTGGTCTGGGCAGCGGCGCCGAGAGGCATCGCCAGCGCGATCGCGAGAAGTAGGGAAAGCCAACCCGGACGGGACGTCATGGCCGATCCTTGTGCCAGATGCCTCGATGGTAGGGCGCGTTCTGCCTGACGCCCGTGACTCGGGTCACGAGCGCGGCTCCTCGGCTCCGTTGCGGTCGCACGGCTGCGATGGGCGTCACTGGGCCCAGAGACATTCGGCCGGCTGCGGGCGGGGATTCGGCCGTCTTCAGGTGGCCAAGAGGCAACTGAAACCCACTGCACGGTGCCGGTGCCCTGCCCAGCCGGCCCGTGGAGCGCGAGTTCCTAGTGCGTGACCATCGGGACGCGGAGTGTGGGTACTTCTGCCTGGTACTGCTCGACAACCGGCACAGACTGATCGACTACTTTGCGTTCCGCGGGACAACCTACGGTGCCAGCGTCCACCTCCGATGAGTCGTCAAGACCACGCTCGCGAAGAACGCCGCGATCAGAACCGCGGCCAGCAACGCCCACCCGATCAGGATCGCGAGATCAGCACACCGACCAAGATGTTGTTCGTGATCACGCTCGACCTGCCCGGGACTCCGCCAGCAAGTGATCCTGGTGGCCCACCGGATCGCGGGCTGATCTCGGCTCGGACGCGTGTCACATCCGGCGTGACGCCCACCTCAGTACGACGCCCGTCCAGGGCTCCCCCGAACCCGCGATGTGCGGACGGTCAAGGCACGCCCATAACTCGGGTCGGCATGCTCGCGCCCATGAAGCTCGCGCTGCAGATCGCTGCCGGCATCGTCATCGCGACCCTGATGCTCTGGTTGCTGTCGCTGCTGATGGTCGGCGCCGCCGCGAGCCATGTCGGCGGCGAGATCACGAAAATGATGGAGCAGCAGACCGCCCGAGCCGCGGCGCGCGCCGAACGCGATCGCGCTCTCCAGCACGACGCCGCGCTGGCGCGTCGGCAGGCCGAGGCCGCCTCCGCCGAGGCCGACCGCCGGCACGCAGTCGAACTCGCCGCCGCGGCCGAAGCGCAGGAAGCGAAGGAGCGCGCCTGGCTGGACTTCTACCGCTCACCGGCCGATTGTGAGCGACCTCCGTCCTGGGAAGCGCAGGTCGAGTGTGGCAACCACTACATGCGCGCGAAGGCGGAGTTCGACGAGCAGTGGAACGACCCGCGGTAGCCAGCGTCCATCGTCTTCTCCGCCCGCTCATCCGTCCGCAATAACAGCTGTCCCTCGCGATAGTCGTCCACGTCATCATGGCCAAGTGAACGGCTACCCAAAGCGAGTCCACCAGCCAGAAACGTCAGTAGCAGAAAGCGGACTAGGCCATTGGTCAACTGCTGGCGCCTCAAGGGTACTGAAGATTGGGTCCTCCGGAACGATGAATGCGCCAGTTCTGGGATTCCTCGGACATCGCTCACGGATCGTCTCGTGAACTTCGGCCTCGACCTGACGCTTGATAACGTCTTGGTTGACGCCGAACGCGCATAGCGAGAGCCAGTCGTGGGTGTGTATGCGGATCAAGCAGAATTGGATCATTTCGATGTGAGGCCGAAACCACGGCAAACGAAGCACTGCCGGCAAGGCTCGATAGCAGTCCTGCATGAAGCGAATATGGTCATGCGAGTTCTCGCGAATCTCGGCTTCACGGACCAAGCCGAGAATTACGGTAAACCCATCCAGATCGCCGCGCCGAAACAGCGCCTGCGTATCGTCCCGGAGGATCGTCGGCACGAACCGCTGAGGATCGCGCAGCGGAAAGTCATCGAACCACCAGTACGGCAACGGCCCTCTCGGATTCCTCCAGCGCGACAGAAGCTCTTCGATCTTCGCCAATGGCGGAGGATCTTCTCGCAGTAGCGCGAACACGGGATGGTCGTAGACGGCGCTAGCACCCGGTGCAACGGTGTCAAGCAGCCGCGCCGACTTCGCAGAGAGCGCGGTCCGGCCTCGCGCCCAGCGATACACCAGCTTGGTATCGATCCCAGACCCGGGATGCACTCGCGAAAGCTCCCGCTGCAGGCCGGACAGGGGCAGCGACCTCGCATGAAGCGCGAATGCGAGCGTGACAAGCCCTCGCAGCACATCGGCCACTTGCCGCCGTGGCTGACGGCTGCCCGTCAGGGATCGAATCGCCTGCTGGAGATTCTCTGAGGGCATGGACGGCGGCCCGGAAAGATAACGCTCGCGGCGAAGGGTTAACTTTACCCTTGCCGCCGGCAACGTACCGCCTAGGCTGGAGGAAGTGGTCAGTCGCGGACAAATCGCCACAGACTCAGGCACCGAGACACGGTGCAGCGCGCTGATTCAGCGCTACGGCGAACTCCTGTCGCTCGAGGAAGTCGCGTTCGAACTGAAGATGCCTAGCGCCGAATCCGTCCGGAAGGCGCATGAGCGCGGTCGCCTACCGATCCCTCTCGTGCGCTTGCCCGGGCGCCGGGGATATTTTGCGCTCACGAGAGCGGTTGCGGACCTGCTGGACGCTGCCGACGCGGCGCAGCGAGGAGGGTGTCACCCATGACGTGATCACCACGCGGGGGGCCGAATACGAGAAAGCCCCGGTACGCCAATACCGGGGCTCTCGAAAAGCGTCGAATTGACCTCTCGACGCCCCGATTCTCGCCCCGACTCTGTGCCGATTGCAAGTCGCTCGGTGGCTTCAGCACCGCCGAGCCGGACACGTACGGCCAGTCACTGCCGATCGCGGACACCCACGGACACCCGCGGAAGTTCGCGCACTCGAGTAGATGCGCGCCTGTTCGTCGGGGAAGCAATGCTCACAGACTCCCAACTCGAGGCCTACTTCGCTCGTTGCTGCGTCCCCGCCAGCGGGCAGCAATACATACGGGACACCCGCGCGCGTCCGCCGTCCCGAGCCGTCCAGTCCGGTCCACGACGGAACCGCATCGCGGCATTGAGTTCCATCAAGATGGGATTCTCGATCGCTTGCGAGAGTGCTACGGCCGAATACTCGGTCGCCGAAATCCTTGAGCATTCCGCCAGCGTGCTCGAGTACTGGGACCAGCCTGAGCCGCGTCAGGTCACGCTGATCGACAAGAACGGACAGAGTCGGAGATACAGCTACCACCCTGACTTCCTCGTTCTGGACACGAGCGGCCCCTCCGTGGTTCAGGTGAAGCCTGGCGCCGAGCTGGACAACTATCTCGCGACAGGCAAGTCCGGTTGGGTGCGCACAGACGGCGGCTTCAGCTTCGTCCCCGCGGACGATGCGTTCCGCCCGGTCGGCATACCCCACCAAGTACTCGATACGCGTGACCTGAACGCCACACAGGTCGACAACTATCGACTTCTTCGGCGGGTTCCTAGCCTCGATCCGAAAGACGCCACCACTTCGCTGGGAGAAGTGGCGGCCGTCTTCAAGGACCGTGCGTGCCTCACCGTTCTCGAAGTTGCTACAGCTCTCGGGTCGACCGACGTTACGCGCGTATATCAGCTAGTGAAGTGCGGCGTATTGCACGCACGCCTCGAAGACGACCGGCTGGCCGTGGTCAGCACTGCATGGGTGGCTCGGAAGGCCGACCACCTGATCGCTGCGCCGCCGGCAGGGCGGCTGACTCTGAACACGTTGATGTCCGCGCCGCCTGTATTCATCCCGTCTCGAGCGGCGACCGAGCGAGCGCTTCGCAGGCTGCAGATCGTCAAGGACGCCCCCAATTCGCGCACCGGACGGCGGATCCGCAAGCTGCTCACGGGAACGCAGAGTTCAGGTCAGTCCGATTTCGAGCGAGTCCGTCCGGCATTCGAGCGATGTGGAAACCGACGCCCTCGGATTAGTTCAGCCCGACTGGCCGCTCTGGAGCGCTACTTCGATGAAGCCAAGGACCGCAAAGGCAAGCTGCAACTGAGTCAGCGATACGAGCAATACAAGGAGATAGCGACCCAAGCGCATCCCGACGAGCCGCCGCTGAGCCGGACCACCTTCGCAGAGCGCCTGGCCCGACGGCCACTCGAGCAGCGAGCCTTCAGCGAAGGCGGCAAGCGCGCCGCCAATGCCGCGGCGGCGCCGACACCCGTCGAGTCCCGGGCACTCGTTCCCTTGCGGCCTTTCGAGATCGGGTCCATCGACCACTGCCTGCTGCCCCTGCTGCTGCTGCTCCACTCAGGTCCGCGAATCCGAATCACGCGCCAGCCGTGGGTCACCGTGCTTCGCGATGTCGCAACCGGCCTGATCGTGGCGCTGTGGATGAGTTTGATGCCGCCAAGCCGCGCTACCGACGCAATCGTCGTGCGGCGGTGCGTCCGCGCGTTCGGCCGGTTCTTCGAGGCTGTGATCTCCGACTCCGGGGCTGACTTCACGAGCCACTACTGGCCGGGGCTGCTTGCACACCTGAAAGCCGACTGCCTGCACTCGCCGGTCGCGTTCCCCCGTGGCAACCAATCCGTCGAAGCCGTATTCGCCCTAATGCGGTCATCTTGGTTACCAGGCCTACCAGGCAACGCCGTTGACGGCGTAAGGGGTCGCGCCGTCTCCGCTTCCCATACGCCCTCCGCACTCGCCGAACTCACCCCCGAAGATGCCTGGAAGCATCTCCTCCAGTTTCAGGAGTGGGCAAACTCGCGAGAGATTGGTGTCGACCGACTCACCGCCACGGAAGCGTTTCGACGAGGCATTGAACGATTCGGTTTCTCGGGCACGCGGCATGTCGTGGACCAGAAGTTCCTGATCTCGACGTCGATTGCCGCCCAGACCTGCACGTACGATTCGCGAGAAGGCGTCCGACTTGGGGATCGAAGGTACTTCACGCCGGCCTTGCTTGAGATGCGTCCTGCAAGAAGGTCGATCGAAGCCCGCCCCGACCCCGAGAACCCGCACGTCCTGTATGTGCGCATAAACGGACTATGGCACGTTGCCGCGCATCGCGGCGTTCAGCACTTCGTCGACCTCGACGAGATCTCACAGCTCGCTGAGGTCACGCGGGTCGTCGAATCCGCGCGCGTTTCCGCAATGGTGCGCGCGCAGGAGCGCACAGCGCTCAGCAAGAGAATTGCCGCAGAAGAAGCGTCGCGAAAGCATCGTGTCCTCGCTTCAGAGGAGGCTGCGCTAAGCACAGGGACATCAGCTGCGCGCTCGTGGTTTGACGAGGTGCGCGCGCTCCCAGTTGAACCCCTGACCGATCCCAACCCGGAGGTGTAGACCCATGGATTGGACGAGCGAATGCATCACCCGGGTGAACACAACGTGGATTCCGCACAAGAACTGCCAGCTCGCGCAGTCCCAGTTCCTGACCGCTTTGCTGACCTCTGGTCGCGGCGAGATCGTGTGCGTCGTCGGGCCATCGCGCGTTGGAAAGAGCACGATCGTTGCGCGGGGCGAAACACTATTCGAACAGGGGCAAACGCCTGATGCGACCGGCACGCAGCCGTGCGTCACGGTAACGATCACGAATTCCGGGTACGGCGGATTCTTCGAGACAAAGTCATTCGCGGTTGCCGCGCTCGCGAAGCTTCATCACCCCGAGTACCACGACGGCGACGACGAGGGCTTGCGGCTCGCCGACTCGGTGTCGGAGACGCGGCTCAAGCGGGCTCTCAGTAAGGCGATGGAAAGGCGGCAGACGCGATTCATGATAATCGACGAGATTCACAACGTCTTTCACATGCGGGGCGGGCGGGACGCAGCTGTAGCGTTCACGAACTCATTGAAGGACCTCGCATGGGATGCCAAGTGCGTGCTCGTCTTCGTTGGAGCGTATCCGTTTCTGCTGATACTGGCCCAGTGCCCTCACCTGATCGGCCGACTGACACAGATACACTTTCCGCGCTATCGGGCGACGTCGCGCGAAGACGTCCTGTGTTTCGAGCAGATCTTGGCGTCGTACTCGGAGATGGTGTCGCTTGGAGGTCGGGAATCCTTGCGAGACTGGAACGAGATGCTCTATGAGGGCTCCCTCGGTTGCATCGGCCATCTGCGCAAGTGGATTACCCGAGCCCTGGCAACCGCGCAAGTGGACAAGGCCAAGTACCTGAAGAAGGAACACTTCGAAAGGACGCGCCGCACTGCCTACGAGTTCGACGCGCTTCGAACAGAGATCGAACTGGGTGAAGCGCTCCTCGAGGGCCGAGCAACGATCGACGATGTTCAACGACTTGCGCCCCCGGTCCGCGGCGGACGCTCTCACGGCAGGAAGCCACGGCGCAACTCGGTGCGCTACGCAGTTGGCCAGCCGGTGCGGCCGTGACAACGCGACTGTTTCCAGTGAGGCTCCTTGGCGCTGGCACCCCGGAAGTGGAGTCTTTGAGCTCGTATGCCAGCCGCCTCGCGGCCACCCACGAAACGACGATTGGACGCGTACTGCGACTGGCATTCGGCTTCCGTGGCCGACGCCGTGAGTTTCCGGCAACGCTGCCCTCGTATGTGTTGGATCCCGGACCGATCTCGTATCTCGTCAGACCAAGTGCCGCTGTCGCGGCAATAGTCGACCGGCTTTCTGATGCAACGGGCCAGACGAATCTGCGGAGCGGCACCTTTCTGTGCCTTAAGGAAGCTCTAAATCGCTCCATGGGCGCGTTCTCGCCCCGCGTGCGATGGTGCCCGGACTGCATGGCCGAGTTCGACGGCGCCGGCACCGAGGCCTACTACAAGTTGGTGTGGCAACTGGCGCACGTAAAGGTGTGCCCGATCCACCGAGTGCCGTTGGAGCACAGGTGCCCTGCCTGCGGCCGCGGACAGCATGGGTATGGCGCCCGCCAAGCGTGCAGTCGGTGTGCGCGCTGTGGGGAAGCACTGGAGCGCGGCGGCGGCATCCGACTGCCTTCGCCTAGCTGGATTGGCGAGGCGAGTGAACTCGCCCGGCTAGTAGAACGCTGTAGCGCCGAGCCGGACCTCGTCTTCCCGTCTGGAGGAGTCCAGCGCGTCGTGTCCGAGTTGTTCGACCGCGCTTGGACTGCCGACGGCGACCTCCATCTATGGAAACTCGTTCCAAGGGACGAGTGCCTGATGATCATCGACGGAAGTCGGCCGGTGACACTGCACACAGCCCAGCGGCTGGCTTTTCGTTTGGGCATCAACCTCACAGACCTCCTGGAGGGTGTTCTCCGCGAGACTACGGGCGTCCTGAACCCAGCATGGACGGCGGAGTTACCTCGATCCATGAAGACCACGCAGCGTGGTCGGCGACACGATCGCGCTCGACTGCTGAAGTGCATCGATGAGGCACTAACGGCACCGCAGATCCGACCCGCTGCGCTAGCCGATGTCGCGCGCGCTGCCGGGGTGTCAAAGCAGTGTCTGCAGTACCACTTCCCCGCCCAGTGCGCCGAACTCGTTCACAGGCACAATGCGTGGCGCCGGCGAGAGGCGCGTCGCAAGGATCTAGAGGCGCAGGCGGCGGTGCTTTCGGCACTGGGCCGTAACGCTCTGCGTCTGCGCCGGTCGAGCCGAAAAGCCATCCTGCGACGGCTGCGCGCAGAAACCAAGTTGCCAAAGAACATTCTGCTTCGCGCGATCAAGGAGGTTTGGCCGTGACTTCACGGCGCTGATTAACCACATAGGCGCGCCGGGTGAGACGACTGGCCTCGCCGGTCCCAATTGGCGAGTCACTGGCCTACATCCGTCTCTTTCAACGTATCCGGCGCCTGCAGCGCGATGTGGGTGCCTGTGTTTGACCCAAAGCTACCACTGGTCAGTGTCCGCTTTGGGGTGGAGATCTCAATGGGGTGCTGGCCTTTGCCCCATGCAGATCAACAGATGCGCTGCGCGCGCCGCTCACTTCTCAAGAGCGGGTGCGGACGGAGGATCGCTGCGCGACAGCGACGCCAGCGCTTGAAGCAAGTGCTCCCGCCTCACGTCCGTCAGCCACGTTTGCAGCCGTGTCGTCACCATGCGGCCAGCCCTGGCAGCCGGCGGAGTGTGGCGCACGACGAGCCAGCCGGTTCGATCCAGGCGCCAACTCGAGACCGTCGCCCATGGAATCGGCGCATCGTAGATGGCGGCGCTGAACGTGAGCCCGTGCGCTGAAATGGAGAGCGCAGGCTGGCGATCGCGGACGAACCTAACCAGGCGCCACGCGAGGCGGAGGACCAGCAGGACGCCTCCGCCGGCCAAGACCTGCAGGGCCCACGGCGGAAGCAGTGCGTAGATTCTGAACCGCCATAGAGCGCCGTCGCGAGCGGCCAGCCAGGATGCGTCGACAAGCATCCACGCGAACCCGGCCGCGAACGCCGCGGCAAGAGCGAGGTGAACCCATACCCGAGCGGAAATGAAGCGGGCCTCCAGTGCCGTTCGGGTCGACACGCGGGTTCGCCTCCAGCTGCGACGCTGCCGAGCGCGGACGCTACCGCGTTCCACAAGCCCCGGCAACGTAGCGCTCAGCCTGGCCCGGTGCTGCGAAAGTGGCCGTGGATTGCAACGATTCGATTCCTCGGCCGCTCCCTACCCGGAGCTGCCAATCGCACACGTCCGTCATCGAGAAGTCAGACCTCTTCGGGGGTGACAGAAGCCACTGCGAAGTCCTCGACACTCTCAGGGCGGAAGTGCTGCACCGCGGCTAGTACAGACCCAGGGAGCACGCGAGCGACACCGGCGATTCCACCGTCCGAGCGTAACGACGGCAGGGTGACGCCTGAGTAGCGCGGCGCCACTATCAGCAGTTCGAGCAGACTTCCGCGGAAGGCTACGGGAGTTACGCACCGAACCAGCATGTAGGCGCCTCGCCAATTCGGCAGCTCGGGGCCGAAAACCTCGCCGAGATTCTCGACCAACACCGGGTCCAAGTCGCCCGGCCCATAGGCTCCATCAGCAAAGCTGACCCGCAGTCGCATACGCTCACTCACACCACCCGTTGCGCTGACGTTCGACTGCGCGACCGCCAGAACCCACGGCCTATACTGTCCGTTGTCGACCCGAAACGGAAGTTAGCACGCGGCCGGTTTACGGCAGCGAGTCACGCAGCGTCCGACTGCATCAGTGCACGGAGCGCCATCGCGGGCTCCTTCTCAACGATCCGCAGCAGGGCCTTGGCGGGGCCGGTCGGTTCGCGGCGAGCCTGCTCCCAGTTCTGGAGCGTCCGGACGCTAACGTTGAGCAGTCGGGCAAACTGCGCCTGCGACAACTCGGCCTTCTCTCGCACTGCCTGAACTCGAGACGGTGAGTAGACGTACTTCCGCGACGGCTTCCGCTCGCCACGCGCGATCGCACCAGCCTGCTTCACGCTCTTCGCGAGCTCCTCGAACAGCTTGCGTTCCATCAGCCGAACTCCTGCTTCACCAAGTCGCGCATCACCCGCAGCTGCTCCTCCGTCAGGTCTTCCTGAACGTTCTTGGCGTAGGCCAGGAGCATGTAGATCTGCGACTTCGCCGTGACCCAGTAGTAGATGACCCGGGCACCGCCGCGCTTACCGCGACTGGCAACGCCCATTCGAATCTTCCGCAGCCCACCGCTTCGAGGAATCAGGTCGCCAGCGTCGGGATTCGCAATCAGCCGCGCCTGCAGCAACCGGTACTCCTCGTCGTCGACTAACCCTTTGATCTGACGAGTGAAGACTGGTGTTTCCAGGAAGATCACAGGGGAAGTATACGCCGCTGGAGGATATGCGCCAATGGCGTATGAAAACCGTCCGCTTTCGGGAGGCCAATCTGGGCCAGGTAAGGTCCGTTCATGGCCGATACCGGAATGTGGACCGCAGCATTGTTAACCCGCAGATTACGTTCGTAAGGGCTGCAAGATGGCCCGACCCGACGAGGCTCCGGCTCAGTGGGGTATGCGCGTTTGCGTCCGCTTACGACGCTTCCGGTGCAGCTGGGGAACATGCGGCCGTCGCAATGACTCCGAACGCGCGCACGCCGTCAATTCAAGTCTGTAGAGGTCCGCCCATGCGACATGCGCGGGCAGAACCTGCATCTTGCTGAGTGATCCGACACCAGCCCAAGAGCGCGAACCGCGCGTCGGACCGTCTGAAGCTCGTCGAGGGTCGGTGATCCTGCGCCGGGTGCTCGTCGTGGCCATCCATCAGCGCGTCAATCTCGGCCTGGAGAGGCTGCTGGCCAGTCTTTGCCGGCACGCCACCAAAGTCTGGCCATTCCGGCCAGACTTTGGTTTCCTGCGTAGGGCGCGGCCGGGGAAAAGAGAGCGATGGGCCCGCTGGGATTCGAACCCAGAACCAAGGGATTCGCTGTACCCCGCGATTTCCCGCGGGAGCGGACTATCTCTTCACCCTCGCGCGTGCCGAACGAACGTTCGGTACGCGCGGTCGGGTGCGGGACGCTCCTGCCTGTGATCAAGGGCACTCGGACGGGCCGCTCGCGCGACGCCGTCCAGCCCCCAGGTAGTCTCTGCACCTTCCGGCGGTGCACCGCCGGCTCGGCTCAGGATCGCCATCGGGCGGTCCGCTGCGGCTCGCTCGCGCGCGCCGTCGCGGACCCGGAAGGTTTCCCTGAATTCGTCCCGTCCACTGCGCGGGTCACCCCGCGCAGGCACCGGCCCGGCCGCCGCGCAATGCGCGACGGTGCGGACGATGAGTCCCCTGCTCTGACCGTTGAGCTACAGGCCCGGTCGCCAGTCTAGCAGCGCGCGCGCCACGGACGCTCCCAGGGCTTACGCGAGCCATCCGGGTAGGTCCACATCGTCGTGCCGCCGTTCTCCGCCCAAGCCGTAGCGGCCGACCGCGCCGCGACCCGTGTAGGTGTCCCGGCCGCCGTCGCCGGCGACCCGCGCGAACAGGAGTCCGGCGTACTGACTGGCCTGCCTCGTGGGACGCCTGCGTCTTCAGCGGTGGCGGAACACGATCGTGAATTCGCGCGCGTCCACGACGCCGCAGCTGGCCAGTCGCAGCGGCGCCGCGCCCACGGTGTCCGGCTCGCTCGCCGTCGGCGTCGGCGCGTCGAGCGCTTCCGGCGCGACGCGCACGATGTCGCGCGTGCGCGCCTGCAGCTCGCCGGTGCTGCACGGCTGCAGCACGAACCGCAGCTGGTCTTCGCCGGTGGTGGCGGTGAACTCGTAGGGCCCGAGGGTCGCGAGCTGGCCGGCCGCGATCTCGACGGAGTCCACGTGCGACTCGCGACCCGCGGGATTGACGTTGTAGACCTCGAGACGGCCCGGCAGCAGCGGTCGGTAGTGCACGATGAAGCGGTCGCCGGTGCGGAACTCGTGCGTCGCCGGGTTCACCGCCTCGGTGCGCCCGCCCGGGAACCAGGCGTGCACCTCGTAGGCGACGCCGGCGTAGCGCGCACCGAGGCTGCGCGTGGTCGCATCCGCCGCGGTCGGCGCACCGGTTTCGGTGTCGTAGTAGCGCGCGGTCGAGACGGAGTCGTAGGTCGGCGCCGGCGATTCGACGCCCGGCGCCGGACCGTACCCGGTCTCCGGCGCGGGCGAAGGGTCGCTGGCGCCGGCCGCCGGATACGGCGACTGCGGCGACGGATATGCGGGCCCCGGCGCCGGGTACGGCTGCGGCGGCGGCGACCACGACGGCGCAGGCGCCGGGCCCGGCGCGATCGCGGCCGGGCCGTAGCCACCGGGCGGCCGCGACTTACGGTCGAGCCAGTTCGTGATCCGGCCCTGCAGGTGGGCCGCGACGGCCTGCCCACCGACCTGCACGACGCTCGCCAGCGTCTGCGCGAACAGCGCGCGCAGCGAATCCCCGGCGCTCGGCATCGCACCGGGCTGACCGTACCCGCCCTGCTGCCCGTATGCGCCCTGCTGCCCGTAGGCGGCCTGTTGTCCGTACCCGCCCTGCTGGCCGTAGCCCCCGGCCGCCTGCGGATCCTGGTAGCCCTGTGCCCGGGTGGTACCGCCGCCGAGTGCCGCGACGACGGCCATGGCGACGCAGGCGGCCGCGAGCGTCCGCGCGCGGCTTCCGCGGCTCCGCGGGACGAGAGTCGGGGTGTAGAGCTGGCTCACGGTCGATCCTGGAGTGGCGCGGCGCACCGCGGGGCGTCCAGTCAACGAGCGTGGAGCGAACGTTGGTCTAACGGAGGCCCGTCCAGGAATCCTTCAGGAATCCTTCAGGAATCCTTTAAGCCGGCGTCAGGACTCCCCGGGTGCCGCCGCGGTGTGCTCGCCCCCACGCCGCGCTCGACGGCCCACGGGGGGACACCGATGCAGACTGCCGATACGCCCGAGCCGGGACCGGACCTCGGCCCGTTCGTCCGCCGCCACCACGCCCTGCTGGTGCGATTCCTCACCCGCTACACCCGGTGCCAGCCGCGCGCCGAGGACCTGGCGCAGGTCGCCTGGCTCAAGCTGCTGCGCGCCCGAGGCCGACCCGCAGCACGCGGTCGAGAGCTTCCAGGTGTCCGGGCTGATCGCGCGCGCCCTCGACGAACTGCCGGACGCGCAGCGCACGGTGCTGGCGCTCTGGGTGGAGGGTCGCAGCATCCGCGAGATGGCGGCTCGAACCGCCGCCCCGGTCGACACGGTGCTGAGCCGGAAGAAGTACGCGCTCGGCCGGCTGCGGCGCGCGCTGTCCGCCGACCGGCTCGCACTCGCCTGACGCGAACGGTCGCTCGGCGCAGCATGCTGCTCGCCGCGCCGGCCGAATCGCGGTCTACGACGACCCGGACTCGCGGCGTGTCGTGACCACGGACGCCGCGGTGACCTGCAACACCGGCGGGCTGCTCCGGGCGGTGCGTCGTCGCTCGTACCCGTCGAGTCCGGCTTCGAGACGATGTGCTTCCACTACCCGCAGTGGTACCTGCACGCGGCGTACCGGGATCTCGTGCGCCGGCGGGCGGCGTTCAGCCGCCCGACAGCGCGTCGCGCAGCTGGCGGATCGGCTCGGCGCTGTCGGCCAGGAGTCGATTGCAGCGCTCGTCCGAGAGGCCGAGGCGCCCGAACGCGCCGACCGCGCGCACGGTCTCGGGCAGCAGGTCGCGGTACCAGACGCACGGCACCAGCACGACCGCGCAGATCAGCACCTGGGCGAGCGGCGCGCGCTCGGCGTCGACGGCCCAGCGCTGCTGCTCGGCGACGGCCGCGCGGATCGGCTCCGGGAACTTCCAGTGCTCGAGGATCGAGCAGCCGATGCGCGGGTGCCAGTCCTGCACCACCTGGTCCCACGCGGGATCGGCGGCGATCGGCTCTCCTGCCTCGTGCGCGCGCGTGACGAGGTAGAGCCGTCCGACGTTGTGCAGCAGGCCCGCGACCAGCGCCTCGTCCGGGTTCGCCACCTGCGTCTCGCGCGCGAGCACGCAGGACAGCGCCGCCACCAGCGTGCCCTTCCGCCACAGCTCCTGCAGCTGCACGCGCAGCGCCTCGTGACCGCCGAACTGGCGCATCTGCTGCGTCGCGAACGACACCGCGACGCAGCGCACCAGCTCGTGACCGAGCCGGGCGACCGCGGCGGCGAGCTCGGTGACCGGCTTGCCGCCGGGGTTGAAGGTGGCGGAGTTCGCGATCCGCAGCACGCGCGCGGCGAGCGCGGCGTCGGCCGCGAGCACGCGGGCCACCTGCGCCGGCGCCGCGCGCTCGTCGTCGAGCACCTGCCGCACGCGTGCGACGACGTCGGGGAACGACGGCAGGCGCACCTCGGCCGTCGACAGTTCGGCGGCGACGCGCCGTGCGAACTCGAAGGGTCCGGGGCCGAACGAGGGCGGGGTGGCGGCGAGCTCGGCTTCCGGCGTGGGCATGCGGAGTGTCGGGGTGGCGCTGTCCTGTCCGCTACATCGGCCGGGACCGCGCGTTCTGCAGTCGCCGGCACGGTGCGGCGGGACGTCGCCGCGCTGCAGCGGCCGGGGCCGGCGGCGTTACACTGCGGGCACGTTCCCATCGGAGGGGCTCCCCTTGGATCCGTCCTGGCTGCTCGCGGTAGCCGCGCTCGCGGCGTTCGCCGGCATCGCGGTCGGCTGGCTCGCCGGCGGCGCGCGGCGCGGCGCGGCGGCGGCGCGCGAGCTCGCCGACCTGCAGTCGCGCCTCGCCGTGCTCGAATCCGAGCGCAGTGGTCTCGCCGGGCGCGCCGCGGCCGCGGAGCGCGAGACCGGCGAACTGGAGGACCGCCTGCTCGCCGAGACGGGACAGCGCACCGCCGCGGAGGCGACCGCGCGGCAGTTCGCGGCGCAGCTGGAGGCGCTGCGCCGCGACCTCGCGGCTCGCGACGACGACCTCCGGACGCTGCGGAGCGAGGCCCGCGCGCTCGGCGAGGCCCGCCAGCAGCTGCAGACGCGGCTCGAGGCGCAGCAGCACGCTTTCGAGGAGCAGCGGCAGCTGCTCGCCGACGCGCAGGCCAAGCTGGCCGACGCGTTCCGCTCGCTCGCCGCGGAGTCGCTGCGCGCCAACAACCAGCAGTTCATCGACCTCGCGAAGGCCCAGTTCGAACAGATCAGGGAGTCCGCGCGGGGCGACCTCGAGAAGCGGCAGCTGTCGATCGCGCAGCTGGTCGAGCCGGTGCGCGAGTCCCTCGAGAAGGTGCAGGCGCGGATCGGGGAGGTCGAGAAGGAGCGCGTCGGCGCGTACTCGCAGCTGCTGCAGCAGGTGCAGACGCTCGCGCTCGGCCAGCAGGAGCTGAAGCGCGAGACCGGCAACCTGGTCGGCGCGCTGCGCCGCCCGAGCGTGCGCGGCCGCTGGGGCGAGGTGCAGCTGAAGCGCGTGGTCGAGATGGCGGGCATGCTCGACCACGTGGACTTCGTCGAGCAGGAGACCGTCGGCACCGACGACGGCGACCTGCGACCCGACCTCGTCGTGAAGCTGCCCGGCGGCAAGAGCCTCGTGATCGACTCGAAGGCGCCGCTCGAGGCCTACCTCGACTCGCTGGAGCTGACCGACGAGGCCGCGTGCCGCGCGAAGCTCGCCGAGCACGCGCGCCAGATCCGCGACCACGTCGCGAAGCTGTCGCGCAAGCAGTACTGGGACCAGTTCGAGAACACGCCCGACTTCGTCGTGCTGTTCATCCCGGGCGAAGTGTTCTACAGCGCCGCGCTCGAGCAGGACCCGAGCCTGATCGAGACCGGCATCCGCCAGAGGGTGATCCTCGCGACGCCGACCACGCTTATCGCGCTGCTGCGCACGGTGGCCTACGGCTGGCGGCAGGAGGCGCTGGCGGAGGACGCGCGGGCGATCGCCGCGCTCGGCAAGGAACTCTACGACCGCGTGGCGACGATGGCCGGCCACTGGGCCGACATGGGCCAGGGGCTGCGCAAGGCGCTCACCTCGTACAACGAGGCGGTGGGCTCGCTCGAGGTGCGGGTGCTGCCGTCGCTGCGCCGCTTCCGCGAACTCAACATCGGCGGCGACAACCGCCGGGCCGAGGACAAGCTCGAGGACGTGAAGTCGATCGAGTTCGTGCCGCGGGAACTGCAGGCGGAGGAGATGCGGGCGCCGGCGGGAAGCGCGGCCCCCGGCGCACCGCGGCTGACCGTGATCGACCGCGGCCGCGCCGCGGACGGCGGCGAGACGGGCTGACCGCGGCGCGCTATTCGGCGCCGAGCCGGGCGGGCACGAGCAGCAGCTCCGACTGCCGGCGGGTGCCGGTGCGCGCGAACAGCGGGCGGAACGCGTCCGCGTCCTGGACCGCGTTGAACTGCGGCCCGGCACCGGCTACCGTGCGCGCACCATGAAGATTTCCAGCGTGAAGCCGGCCGCGGCGGCAGCGAAGCACGACCACTCGCGCTGCGTGGGCGACGCGCTGCGCGCCGCCGAGCGCGTGTGCGCGGATCGCGTGGTGCGCCTCACCCCGATCCGCCGCCGGGTTCTCGAGATCGTCTGGAGCAGCCACGACCCGATCGGCGCCTACGACATCATCGCGAAGCTGCCTCGCGGCGACCGGCCGGCGGCGCCGATGACCGTCTATCGCGCGCTCGATTTCCTGGTCGAGCAGGGGCTGGTGCACCGGCTCGACTCGCTGAACGCGTTCATCGGCTGCGATCGCGCGACCGAGCGCCACGCCGGCCAGCTGCTGGTCTGCGGGCGCTGCGGGAAGGTCACCGAGATCGACGACCCGCGCGTGCAGCGCGCGGTGGACGCCGCCGCCGCCGAGCACGGCTTCCGCTGCGACGCCGCGCTCGAGGTGAAGGGGCTCTGCGCGCGCTGCTCCGGCGCGGCCTGAGCGTCGCCCCCCTCGCCGGCCGCACGCGGGCCGGCATGCAGTCCCGGAATCCCGAGCACGCCGGGCGGGGGAGCGCCGTCGCGCCCCGCATTGCGACGCCGATAGTTACTATATAACATCACGGACTTCGCCGGATCGGAGCCCGGGGTCGATGCCGCTCAGCCATTCCGCGGTCCGCGCGACGGCCGCAGCACCCGCGATCGCTTCGCAGCTCGGTCCCGACGTGGCCGTGCTCGAAGGCATCTTCGGCGACGGCGTCGCCGTCGCCGCCTGGCAGCGGCCCGCGCCCGCCGCGCTCGACGCCTGGCTCGCCCACGCCCTGCCCCGGGCCGAGGTGCTCGAGCTCGCCCAGGTGCGCCCGGACGAGCCGGAGCTGGCCGACGTGCTGCGCGCACTGCCGGACGCACCGGAGCGAGCCGCACTCGCGCGGCACCTCGCCGAACTGGTCGAGCTCTACGCGATCCTCACCGACGCCTCGCGCGTCGGCCTGCGCTTCTGCGTCACCGCCGGCCAGCCGTGCCCGCGATTCCACGTCGACCGGGTGGGCCTGCGCCTGATCACCACGTTGCGCGGGCCGGGCACCCAGTGGCTCGAGCCCGACGACGTGGATCGCCGCCGGCTCGGGCCCGGGTCCGGCGGCCTGCCGGACGAGAGCTCGGGCCTGCTGCGGCCGGGCGCGGCGATCCGGCAGCTCGCGGCCTTCGACGTCGGCGTCTTCAAGGGCGAGAGCTGGCCGGGCAACGCCGGCCGCGGCGCGGTGCACCGCTCGCCGCCGCCCGACGGTTCGTTCCGCGCGATGGTCACGCTCGACGCGCTCTAGCAGGAACGCGGCGCGCGCCGCATGCACCCCCGTTGCATCCCGCGCCGCACTCCCGGCGGCGCCCGCGAGAGGACCTTGCCCATGCCCGAACGCCTGCCCGTCACCGTGCTGTCCGGCTTCCTCGGCGCCGGCAAGACCACGCTGCTGAACCACGTGCTGCGCAACCGCGAGGGACTGCGCGTCGCGGTGATCGTCAACGACATGAGCGAGGTCAACGTCGACGCCGCGCTGGTACGCGACGGCGGCGGCCTGAGCCGCACCGAGGCCAAGCTGGTCGAGTTCTCGAACGGCTGCATCTGCTGCACGCTGCGCGACGACCTGCTGCAGGAGGTGCGGCGGCTCGCCGCCGAGGGCCGCTTCGACTACCTGCTGATCGAGTCCACCGGCATCTCGGAGCCGATGCCGGTCGCCGCGACCTTCGCCGTGCGCGACGAGCAGGGCTTCTCGCTCGGCGACGTCGCGCGACTCGACACGATGGTGACCGTCGCCGACGCGCACACGCTGGTCGCCGACTTCGGCTCGCCGGACCTGCTGTCCGACCGTGGCGAAGTCGCCGGCGACGGCGACCAGCGCGCGCTCGTCGACCTGCTGACCGAGCAGCTCGAGTTCGCCGACGTGATCGTGTTGAACAAGGTCGATCGCGTCGATGCGGCGGGTCGCCGGCAGGCGCTCGCGCTGATCAAGGCGCTGAACCCGTCGGCGCACGTGGTCGAGTGCACGCACGGGCATGTGCCACTGCGCGAGATCCTGGACACCGGCCGCTTCGACTTCGAGCGCGCGCAGCGGATGGCCGGCTGGGCCCGCGAGCTCGCGGGCGACCACGCGCCGGAGACCGAGACCTACGGCATCTCGAGCTTCGTGTACCGCGCGCGCCGGCCGTTCCATCCCGGGCGGCTGATGCGGTTCTTCGAGAGCGACTGGCCCGGCGTCGTGCGCAGCAAGGGCTTCTTCTGGCTGGCGACGCGGATGGAGTGGGTCGGCGAGATGCAGCAGGCCGGCGGCGCGCTCCAGCACCAGGCGGCGGGCTTCTGGTGGGCCGCGGCGCCGGCGGCGGAGCGGCCGGATCCGGCGCGGGCGCTCGAACTGCTCGGCGTCGAGTGGCACCCGCAGTGGGGCGACCGGCGCCAGGAGCTGGTGTTCATCGGCATCGGGATGGACGAAGCGCGCCTGCGGGCGCGACTCGACGCCTGCCTGCTCGACGACGCGGAGATGGACCGCGGGCCGGAGGCGTGGGCGAGTCTGCCGGACCCGTTCCCGCGCTGGCGGCTCGAATCGGACGCCGCCGCGTGAAGCCGACCGCGCCGGACTCCGCGCCCTCGCGCGCGCGCTCGCTGCTCGCGATGGGCGCGGCGCGGCGACTCGCACGGGTCGCGCTCGCCGGGCTGGCGCTGTGGACGCTGGTCGTGTGGGCGCTGTCCGCGTGACCGGCTCCGCCGTCCGCGGCGTCGACCTGACGCTGTGCTACGGCGAGCGTGCCGCCGTGCACCATCTCGACTTCGAGTGGCCTGCGGGCACGCTGACCGCCATCGTCGGCCCGAACGGCGCCGGCAAGTCGACGCTGCTGAACGCGCTCGCCGGGCTTCTCGCACCGCGCACCGGGCGACTCGAGGTGGACGCGGAACTGGCGCGCTCGGTCGCGTACCTGCCGCAGCAGAGCGCACTGTCGGCCGACGTGCCCGTCACCGTCGAGGATCTCGTGGCGCTCGGCGCCTGGTCGCGCACCGGTCCGTTCGGCGCGGTGGGCACGCACGAGTCGGCCGCGGTGCGCGAGGCGCTCCGACGCGTCGGCCTGCACGGCTTCGAGCGGCGGCTGCTGGCGACGCTCTCGGCCGGACAGCGGCAGCGCGCCCTGTTCGCGCGCGTGCTGCTCGAGGACGCGCGGCTGATCCTGCTCGACGAGCCGTTCAACGCCGTCGACGCCCGCACCACCGCCGACCTGCTGCAGGTGCTGAAGGACTGGCACGCCGAGCGCCGCACCGTCGTCGCGGTGCTGCACGACCTCGAGCTCGTGCGCGAGAGTTTCCCGGACGCGCTGCTGCTCGCGCGCGGCGGCGTCGCGGCCGGTCCACCGGCCGAGGTACTGACCGCGGGCAACCTCCGACGCGCGCGCGCGCTCGCCGAGGCGTGGGTCGACGACGCGGCCTGGTGCCTGCGGGAGGGGCGATGACCGGCCTCGGCGCCTGGCTCGTCGAGCCCTTCGTCGAGTTCGCGTTCATGCGGCGCGCGCTGGCGGCGGTCGCGGCCCTCGCGCTCGGCGCGGGCCCGCTCGGCGTCTTCCTGGTCCTGCGCCGCATGAGCCTGGTCGGCGACGCGACCGCGCACGCGGTGCTGCCCGGTGCCGCGGTCGGCTTCCTGGTCGCCGGCCCCACTCTCGTCGCCATGGGCACGGGCGGCTTCCTGGCGGCGCTGCTGGTCGCGCTCGCGGCGGGCGTGGTCGCGCGCCGCACCGTGCTGCGCGAGGACGCGAGCTTCGCCGCGTTCTACCTGATCGCCCTCGCGCTCGGCGTCCTGCTCGTGTCGCTGCGCGGCTCGCAGGTGGACCTGATGCACCTGCTGTTCGGCACGATCCTCGCCGTCGACGACGCCGGGCTGCTGCTGGTCGCCACGGTCGCGACGCTGACGGTCGCGGTGCTCGCGGTCTGCTACCGGCCGCTGGTCGTCGAGACGCTGGATCCCGGGTTCCTGCGCCTGCACGGCGGCGGCGGCGGCTGGCACCTGCTGTTCGTCGCGCTGCTGGTCGCCAACCTGGTGGCGGCGTTCCAGGTCCTCGGTACGCTGATGGCGGTCGGCCTGATGATGCTGCCGGCCGCCGCCGCGCGGCTCTGGCGGCTCGGCCTCGGCGCGACGCTCGCGCTCGCCGCCGGCTTCGCGCTCGCCGCCGGCGGCGCGGGGTTGCTGATCTCGTTCCACCGGGACCTGCCGTCCGGGCCGACCATCGTCCTCGCGGCCGGCTTCCTCTACCTCGCGTCGCTCCTCGCGGCGCCACTGCTCGGCCCGGAAGGCCGCCTGCGCCTGCGTCACCGGGAGGCCTGATGCGCCGTCGCGATTTCCTCGTACTGCCCCTGCTGTCCTCGTTCGCCGGCACCGCCGCGCGCGCCGCGCCGGCACCGCCGGTCAACGTGGTCGCGAGCTTCAGCATCCTCGCCGACCTGGTCGCGAAGGTCGCGGGACCCGCGGCGCGCGTGAGCGCGCTGGTCGGCCCGGATGGCGACGCGCACGTCTACGAACCGTCGCCCGCGGACGCGCGCCGCGTGCGCGAAGCCGCGCTGGTCGTCGTCAACGGCCTCGGCTTCGAGGGCTGGATGCCGCGGCTGATCCGTGCCTCCGGCTACCGCGGGCCGGTCGTCACCGCCACCGAGGGCATCGCCGCGCGGCCGGGCGGGCGGCATCCCGATCCGCACGCGTGGCAGGACCCGGCGCTCGTGAAGGCGTACGTGAACAACGTGCTGGCCGGCCTGACGCGCGCCGTGCCGGCCCTCGCGGCGACGTTCCGCGCGTCGGCCGCCGCGTTCGTCGACGAACTCGACGCGCTGGACGCCGACCTGCGCGCCCGCTTCGCGCGGGTGCCGGCGTCGCGGCGACGCGTGATCACCACGCACGACGCGTTCGCGTACTTCGGCGCAGCGTACGGCGTCGAGTTCCTGACGCTCCAGGGCTGGACCACCGAGAACGAGCCGAGCGCGGCGGACGTCGCGCGACTGGTGCGCGTGGCCCGCACCGGCGGCGCGAGCGCCGCGTTCGTCGAGAACATCGCCGATCCGCGGCTCGTCCGGACGCTCGCGGCCGACACCGGGCTGCGGTTCGGCGGCCGCCTGTACTCGGACGCGCTGGCACCGCCGGGACACCCCGCATCGACCTACCTCGGGATGATGCGACACAACGCGGAGACGCTGCTCGCAGCGCTGGTCGACCGCGTGCAACCCGCCCGCTCGGACGCGGACGCCCCGGCCGCCGCAGTTCCCCCGTCCACCGCCGCCCAGGAGAACCCGGGATGAGCACCGCGAAGATCCCCGTCACCGTACTGACCGGCTTCCTCGGCGCGGGCAAGACCACGCTGCTGAACCGCATCCTCGCCGAGAACCACGGCCAGCGCATCGCGGTGATCGAGAACGAGTTCGGCGAGATCGGCGTCGACCAGGACCTCGTGATCGACGCCGACGAGGAAGTGTTCGAGATGAACAACGGCTGCATCTGCTGCACCGTGCGCGGCGACCTGATCCGCATCCTCGGCAACCTCGTGCGGCGCCGCGACCGCTTCGACCGCGTGGTGCTCGAGACCACGGGCCTCGCGAACCCCGGACCGGTCGCGCAGACCTTCTTCGTCGACGACGACGTGCGCGAGGCCTACGCGCTCGACGGCATCGTCACGCTGGTCGACGCAGCGCACGTGCACCAGCACCTGGACGACAGCGAGGAAGCGCGCGAGCAGATCGCGTTCGCCGACGTGCTGGTGCTGAACAAGACGGACCTCGCGTCGCCCGAACGCCTCGACGGCCTGGAGCGGCGACTGCGCGGCATGAACGCGATGGCGCGCCTGCAGCGCGCGCGACTCGCCGACGTACCGATCGCCGAGGTGCTAGGCATCGGCGGTTTCGACCTGCGGCGCGCGCTCGAGCACAAGCCGACGTTCCTCGCACCGGAGTACCCGTTCGAGTGGGCCGGCGTCTACGCGCTCGAGGCCGGCCGCTACGAACTGCGCGTCGAGGACGGCCCGGACCCGGCGATGACGATGGTGCTCGACGCGGCGCGGCCGGGCGAGGCCGACGACCTGCGGCGCGCGGCCGAGCGCCTGTTCCGCCTGTTCTCGGGCACGGCCGGGGACGTGCGGCCCGGCGAGCGGCTCGCGCCGGAGCCGCGGCTCTACGAGCTAGCGCTCGGCAGCACCGGCACCAAGCGCTTCGTGATCGAGATCGCGACGCCCGGCGAGTACCTGCTGCTGACGCAGCACCGGCCCGAGGAGTTCGCCCTGGAGGTCCGCGACTCTCGCGGCGCCACCGTCGCGCCGCGCGCGACCCGCGAGTTCGCGCCGGAGCACTCGCACGAGGACGCCGTCGGCTCCATCAGCCTGGAGGTCGAGCCGGCGCTCGACCCGACGCGCTTCCGCAGCTGGCTCGGTGCCCTGCTGCGCGAGCAGGGCACGCGGATCTACCGGACGAAGGGCTTCCTGAACCTCGCGGACACGGACCAGCGCACCGTGCTGCAGGGCGTGCACATGCTGGTCGACACCGAGTCGCTCGGGCCGTGGGGCGAGCGACCGCGGCGCACGCAGCTCGTGCTGATCGGCAAGGAACTGGACCGCGAGGCGCTCGAGGCGGGCCTGCGCCGGTGCGTGGCGTGACGGCCACCGCCGACGCGGCGCTCGACGAGGCCTGGTCGATCGCGACCGACGAGTACCCCACCGCGCTCGCCTTCGCGAGCGACGGGCGCTGCTGCGCGATCGGCGATGCCGGCGGCACCGTGGTCGTCGTCGACGCGGCCGAGGGGCGCGTGCTCGCGCGGCACAGCGCGGACGCCGCCGGCGTGCTCGCGCTCGCGTGGCAGCCGGGCACCCGCCGCCTCGCGGTCGGCGGCCAGTCCGGCGTGGTCGCGCTGTACGGCGCCGATGGCTGCGAGGCGGAAACGCCGCTCGACGGCGGCTGGCTCGAACGGCTCGCGTGGCAGCCGGACGGCCGGCGGCTGGTCGCGGTGCAGGGCCGCACGCTGCATCAGCTGGATGCGGACGGCCGGCGCCTCGCGAGCAGCGCGCCGCAGGCCAGCACGCTGACCGGGCTCGCCTTCCGCGCGGGCGGCCGGCAGATCGTCACCTGCTGCTACGGCGGCGTCGCCGTGCACGACGCCGGCAGCCTCGCCGTCACGCGGCGCTTCCGGTGGAACGGCTCGCTGATCGCCCTGGCGCTCAGTCCGAACGACCGCGTGGTCGCCGCCGGGCTGCAGGACGCGACGGTGCACTTCTGGCGCTTCGCCGACGGCCGCGACGCGCAGATGTCCGGCTACGCGATGAAGCCGAAGTCGCTCGCGTTCAGTGCCGATTCGCAGTGGCTCGCGACCAGCGGCGGCCCGGCCGTGATCGTCTGGCCGTTCGACGGCCGCGGTCCGGAAGGCCGCGAGCCACTGCTGCTGCCGGAGCACCCCGCGCCCGTCGAGTGGGTCGCGTACGCGCCGCGCAGTGCGGGGCTCGTCAGCGGCTGCCGCGCGGGCGAGCTGCGCCTGTGGGTGCCGCCGGTGCGGCGCGAACCGCTGGCCGTGAAGCCGCTCGGCCACGCGGTGGCCGGGCTCGCCTGGGGCGCAGACGGCGACGACGAACGGCTCGCGGTCGCCGACGCCGGCGGCACCGTGCGCGGCTGGACGCTCTAGGCGGGGCACGTGGCCCTCTCGAGAGTAGTGATGTTATAACATCACTCCTCTTGCGACTCCCGGCGAGGACGCCCGTGTCCATCCCCTGCCCGCCTCGCGCACTTGCGTCTCGATCCCTCGTGCCCGCCCTGCTGCTCGGCGGCGCCGGGCTCTGGCCTTCGCAGGTCGGCGCCGCGGCCGCGTCCTCGACCGTCGAATCGGTGACCGTCATCGGCCAGCGCGAGCGCACGACCGTCGGCGTGGGTTCGCGGCTGGCGCTGCCGGCCGGCGAACTGCCGGCCAGCGTGCACTGGATCGCGCGCGACGAACTGCTCCAGCGCGGCGACCACTCCACGGCGCAGGCCGTGGCCCGCGCGCCCGGCTTCACCACCGTCGGCATGAGCGCCTTTGCCGGGTCGGCGCTGGCGGCGCGCGGGTTCACCGGCAACGCCTCGATCGGGCAGCTCTACGACGGGCAGCGGCTGCTCGTCAGCGGCGGCGCGATGAGCTTCCCGGTCGACACGTGGGCCTTCGAGCGCGTCGAGGTGCTCGCAGGGCCCGCGTCGGTGCTGTACGGCGCCGGCACGATCGGTGGCGCGGTCAACTACGCACCGCGGACGATCCGTCGCGACCAGCTCGCGCTCGAGGCGCTCGCGGCGACCGGCAGCTGGCAGACCCATCGGCTCGGCGTGGCCGCCAGCGGGCCGCTCGGCGCTGCCACCGCGTTCCGCGTCAACGCCGTACGACACCGCAGCGACGGCTACGTCGCGCGCAACGAGCAGGCGCGCTGGGCCGCCTCGGTCGCCGTGCTCCGCGACCTCTCGCCCACGCTCACGGTGTCGGGCTTCTACGACGGGGGTCGCATCGACGATCGCGGCTACTTCGGCACGCCGCTGATCGGCGGCCGCATCGACCCGCGCACCCGGCGCGCGAACTTCAACGTCGAGGACGCGAGCACGACGTTCGACAACGATTGGGTGCGGGCGCGGATCGACTGGCGACCGCGCCCCGGGCTCGCGATCCGCAACGAGACCTACCGGCTGACGACGTTCCGGGACTTCCGCAATCTCGAGAACTACACGTGGGTGCCGGCGACGGGCCGGGTCGCGCGCAGCTTCAACTTCGGCACCGACATCGACCAGGCGCAGTGGGGCAACCGCCTCGACGTCACCTGGTCCGGTACGCCCGGCGGGCGCCCGGCCGAGATCGCGCTCGGCATCGAGTACACGCGCGTCGACTACGAAACGCTGACGGTGACGCGCGGTGGCACGAGCGTCGATCCCTATGCGTTCACGCCCGGTCGCTTCGATCCCGGGCCGGGGCTCGCACCCGCGCTCGGCACCGACACCGTGCAGCGCTCCGCACATGCCGAGGGCACGGTGGCGCTGGGGCGCGGCTGGCGTGCGGTCGGCGGAGTGCGCGCGGAGCGGATCGACCTCGAGCGTTTCAATCGCGCGGACGGCTCGCGCGTCGGGCTCGCGTTCGAGCCTCTGACGTGGCGAGCCGGCTTCGTCGGGCCGCTCGGCGACGGCGTCACCGCCTACGGACAGTACGTCGTCGGCAACGACGCGGCCGGCTCGCTGATCAGTCTCCCGGCGACCAATGCCGCCCGACTGCAGACGGGCCGCCAGGTGGAACTCGGCCTCCGCCACTCGCTGCCGGCGGCCGGCCTCGCGTGGTCGGTCGCGGCCTACCGGATCACGAAGGACGACCTCGTGTCGCGCGACCCGGCGAATCCGAACCTGGCGCAACAGATCGGCCGGCAGTCGTCGAGGGGCGTGGAACTCGCGACCCGCTTCGAGCCCGTGCGCTGGCTGCGGCTCGACCTGAACGGCAGCGTCCTCGAGGCGCGCTTCGACGACTTCAACGAACTGGTCGCGGGGACCCTGGTGGCGAGGGCCGGCCGGGTGCCGCCGAACGCGCCCGAGCGCCTCGCCAATCTCTGGGTGACGGTCCGGCCGGCGGGACGCGTCGAGTTCGGCGGCGGCGCGCGCTACGTCGGGCCGCGCTGGTCCAACAACGCCAACACGCTCGCGATCCCGTCGTACGTGCTTGTGGACGCATACGCCGACTGGCGATTCGCATCGGACGCGACGCTGTCGCTGCGCGTCCGCAACGTCGCGGACCGCGACTGGGTGGTGGCGCCCTACAATGCCGGCGCGCAGTGGGCACTCGGCGACCCTCGCGCGGTCGAAGTGGCGCTTCGCTGGTCGCTCTGAGTCGCGCCCGCGTGGGCATCCGGCTGCAGCGCGGACTGCACGTGGCGGCACGCCTGCACCGTGTGCTCGGCCTCGCGCTGGCGGCGCTGTTCGTCACCTGGTTCGCGTCCGGCATCGCGATGGTCTACTACCGGCCGCCGCTGCTCGACGACGCGGAGCGCCTCGGCTTCGCCGCGCCGCTGGACGCGACCACCACGGCGACGACGCGCGTCCTGCCGGCGGCCGCGGTGCCCCCGCTCGCGGCCGCGTGGCCCGACGTCTCCGACCTGCGGCTCGCGCGGTTCGGCGAACGCTGGCTCTATCGCTGGCGGACCGGCGACGGCTGGCAGGCGGCATGGGCGGACGACGGCACGCCGGCGCGATTCGACGGCCACGCGCTCGCGGCCGAGGCGCGACGCTGGCTGGGCGATGCGCGGTCCTGGCGGTACGTCGGCGAGGTCGACGGCGACACGCAGTGGACCTTCTTCGCAGGCGCGCGACCGCACCTGCCGCTGCTGCGGTTCGCGACGGACGGTCCGCTGCACCGCGACGTCTACTTCTCGAGCCGTACCGGCGAGCCGGTCGTCGCGACGACGCCGGGCAGCCGGCTGCTGTACCTGCTCGGGCCGGGACTGCACTACTTCTCGTTCGCGCCGCTGCGCAGCGCGGACTCGGCCTGGCGGACGGTCGTGATCGTCAGTTCGGCGCTCGGCGTCCTGCTCTGCGTCATCGGGCTCGTGCTCGGGATCGCGCGGCTGCGACTGCGTCGCTGGTGGACCGGACGCGCCCGCGCGATCCCGTACGCCGCGCCGGCGCTGCGTCGCCATCACTGGAGCGGCCTCGCCTTCGGCGTGCTCGGCCTGACCTTCGTCACGAGCGGCCTCCTCTCGATGAATCCCGGGCGCATGTTCCCTCCGACCGCGGTAGACGCGCGGACGGAGGCGGCCGCGCTAGGACCACCGCCGCCGCTCGAGGCATATCCGGCGCCCGTCGCGGCCGGCCCGACAAGGGAACTCCACTGGCATCGCCGCGCCGGCCGGCCCGCGCTGGTCGCGCTCGTATCGCTCGACGAGCGTCGGGTGTACCTGGCGCGCGGGCAGGCGTGGCAGATCGAGCCCCCGTGGTCGCGCGAGGCTGCGACTGCGCACGCGGCGGCCGCGGTGTCGGCCACCGGCGCCAGCGTGCTGCGCACGGAATGGCTCGCGCGGTTCGACGACCACTACTACGCGCGCAAGGAGCGGCACCGGCCGCTGCCGGCCGTGCGCGTGATCGCGAGTGATGGGCGCTGGTTCTACTTCGACGGCGTCACCGGCGCGCCGCTCTCGACCACCAGCCCCGCGACCCGCGTCCGACGCTGGCTCTACCACGGGCTGCACAGCTTCGACGTCCAGTGGCTGCTGCAACGCCCGCGCCTGTGGGAAGCGACGATCTGGGCCGTGAGCCTCGCGGGACTGGCGTTCGCGACGCTCGCGGCGAGGCTGGCCTTCGGCGGCGCGCGGCGGAAGCCTCGTCGCCCGGGCGTGATGTTATAGTATCTCGCTCCCGATTCCCGCCGCGCCCGCGCTGGCCCGGCGGCAGTTCCCAGGAGCCAGATCGATGTCCCCTACCTCGAAGTCGTCCGGCCTCGCGTTGGCCGTCGTCGCGGCGCTCGCACCGGCCGCGGCGAACGCCCAGGCCGCCGGCGCGGCCACCCTCGACGAGGTGGTGATCACCGCCCAGCGGCAGGCCTACCGCGGCGAAGTGCCGATCGTCGACACGCCGCAGTCGATCACGGTGATCGACGTGGCGATGCTCGAGGACGCGGGCATCACCCGCCTGCAGGACGCGCTCGACCTGTCCGCCTCGGTCGCACGCCAGAACAACTTCGGCGGACTGTGGGACAGCTTCGCGGTGCGCGGCCTCGCCGGCGACGAGAACAACCCGAGCGGCTACCTCGTCAACGGCTTCAACGCCGGCCGCGGCTTCGGCGGCCCGCGCGACGCCTCCGGCATCGAGCGCATCGAGGTGCTGAAGGGGCCGAACGCGGCGCTGTACGGTCGGGGTGAGCCCGGCGGCAGCGTGAACCTCGTGACCAAGCGGCCGTCGTTCGAGGCCGGCGGCGAGGTCGGGCTGAGGTATGGCAGCTTCGACCTCAAGCGCGCGGACTTCGACTGGAACCAGCCGCTAGGCCGCGCGGTCGCGGTGCGCGCGGTCGGCTTCTACGAGGATGCGGGCAGCTTCCGCGACACCCTCGAGACCACGCGGTACGGCGCGAACCCCTCGGTGCTGTGGCGCGTGAGCGAGTCCACGAGCGTGACCTACGAGCTCGAGGTCGCGCGCCACGAGATCCCGTTCGACCGCGGCATCGTCGCGCCGGGCGGCGTGCTCGGCGCGCTTCCCGAGGACCGGTTCCTCGGCGAGCCCGGCGACGGCCCGCTGGTCGCGCAGGCGCTCGGCCACCAGCTGCAGCTGCAGCACGCGCTCGGCGCCGACTGGACGCTGCTGCTCGGCGCCGGCCGGCGCGACACGGACCTCGAGGGCTTCTCGACGGAGCCGGAACTCGCGACGAGCCGGCAGCGGCTGTTCGTCGACGGCCGCTCGCTGTCGCGCCAGCGCCGCTTCCGCGACTACGACGCCGAGCACGCCGTGTACCGGGCGGAGCTCGCCGGCCGCTTCGCCACCGGCCGCGCGACTCACAACGTGATGGTCGGCGTCGACTACGACGCGTTCGACAACTCGCAGCTCTTCCTGCGCTCCCGGCCGCCCGTGATCACTCCGGCCACGACCGCTCTCGCCGCCAACGACATCGACATCCTCGCGCCGGTCTACGGCCGCTTCCCGCTGCCGACGCCCGGCCCGCAGACCAACCGCCTCGACGAGCAGCGCGCCTGGGGCGTGTACCTGCAGGACCACGTCGAGCTGACCGAGCGGCTGCACGTGCGCGTCGGCGGCCGCTACGACGACTTCTCGCAGGACTCGCTGAACCGTGCGAACGGCGCCCGCACGAGCTTCTCGGACTCGAAGTTCAGCCCGCAGGCGGGCGTGGTGTACGACGTGACGGAGAAGGTCTCGCTCTACGCCGGCTACGGCCAGGGCTTCCGGCCGAACTCCGGCGCGGACGCGGCGGGCCGCGCGTTCGAGCCGGAGGAATCGGAGTCGTACGAGATCGGCGCGAAGTTCGCCCTCGCGGACGGTGCGCTGACCGGCACGCTCGCGCTGTTCTCGCTCGAGAAGACCAACATCCTGACGGCCGACCCGGTGAATGCCGGGTTCTCGCTCGCGATCGGCGAGGCCGAGAGCCGCGGCCTCGAACTCGACCTGGCGGGCCGTCTGCCCGGCGGCTTCGACCTCTGGTTCTCGTACGCGTACGTGGACGCCGAGGCCGCGAGAGACGCGCGCGACGTCAACTTCGGGCTCGCGATCCGCGCGGGCGACCCGCTGATCAACGTGCCCGAGCACACCGCGAGCCTGCTGCTGTCGCGCACGTTCCGCGTCCAGGGCACCGAACTGACGCTCGGCGGCGGCGTGCGCCACGTCGGCGAACGCCTGGGCGAGACCGCGACCACGTTCGAACTGCCGGACTACACTCTCGCGCGCGTCTACGCCGCGTGGCAGCCGACCGAGCGCCTCGCACTCCGCGCCGAGATCGACAACCTGTTCGGCGAGGAGTGGTACCCGAGCTCGTTCTCGCGCCTGTGGGTGGCGCCGGGCGCGCCGCGCCGCGGCTCGTTGTCGCTCCGCTACCGATTCTAGGCGATGCGCGCGCTCGAGGCTCCCGCGGCTGCAGCCGCCGCTGCGCCCGCGATCGCGATCGCGATCGACGGCCTCGAGGCCGACCGCGGCGACCGTCCGGTACTGCGCGGCCTGAAGCTGTCGGTCGCGGCCGGCGAGGTCTACGCGCTGCTCGGCGCGAACGGCGCCGGCAAGTCCACCACGCTCGCGGCGCTGCTCGGCTTCCTCGCGCCCCGCGCCGGCAGCCTCGCGGTCTGCGGGCGCTCGCCACAGGCCGAGCTCAACGCGGTGCGGCGGATCGTCGCCTACCTGCCCGAGAACGTCGCGCTCTACGAGCACCTGAGCGCGGTCGAGAACGTCCGCTACTTTCTCGATCTCGCGGGCGAGCGGCGCGGTGCGGACGAGATCGACGCCGCGCTCGCCGAAGTACGGCTGGCCGCCGACGCCGCGCGCCAGCGCGTGGGCACCTACTCGAAGGGCATGCGCCAGAAGACCGCCATCGCGCTGGCGCTGCTGCGCCGCGCGCCGGTGCTGCTGCTGGACGAGCCGACGACCGGCCTCGATCCCGGCGCGACGCGCGAGTTCCACCGGCTGCTCGACGCGCTGCGCGGGCGCGGCGTCGCGATCCTGATGGTCACCCACGACCTGCTCGGTGCGGCCGAGCTGGCGGACCGCATCGGCCTGCTCGCGGGCGGGCGGCTCACGCACGAGTGGTGCGCGGCGCCCGGCCCGGCGCGGTTCGATCTCGCTGCGCTGCACCGGGGGTTCGCGGAGTCGACCGCGTGAGGCGCGCGCTCGTCGTCGCCGGCGGCGAACTGCGGCTGCTGCTGCGGTCGCGGCTCGCGGCGATCGGCCTCGGCGCGCTGCTCGCGCTGTCCGCGGTAGCCGCATGGACGTCGAGCGCGCACGTCGCGCGCGAGCACGCGACCCGTGCGGCGCACCAGGCGGCCGTCGATCGCCTGTTCGACGACCAGCCGGCCCGACACCCGCACCGGGTCGTGCACTACGGGACCTACGCGCACCGGCCGCTCGGGCCGCTGGCCGCGTTCGACCCCGGCGTCGATCCGTACACCGGCACGACTCTGTATCTCGAGGGCCATCGCCAGAACGTCGCGGCCTTCGGCGCCGCGCGCGAATCCTCGGGCCTGCTGCGCTTCGGGCAGCTGACGCCCGCGTTCGTGCTGCAGACGCTCGCGCCGCTGCTGCTCGTGTTCCTCGGCTACGCGTCGGTCGCGCGCGAGCGCGAGTCGGGCGGACTGCGACAGCTCTACTCGCATGGCGCGCGGGCCGTGGACGTGCTCGCGGGCAAGGCGCTCGCGCTCGGCGCGGTCGCGCTCGCCGTCGCGCTGCCGGCCGGAATCGCGCTGGTCGCGGCCGCCGCGAGCGTGCCCGCGGAGGTGCCCGCGGCGCTCGCCGTCGCCGCGGGCCACCTGCTCTACCTCGCGGCGTGGGTGCTCGCGATCGCGGCGATTTCCGCGTTCGCGGGTACGGCGCGCACCGCGCTCGTCGCCCTGGTCGCGGCCTGGACCGTCGCCGTCGTGGTCCTGCCGCGCGTGGCCGCCGAGTACGCGCTGCGCGCCGAGCCGCTGCCCTCGCGCGTCGAGACCGACCTCCGGCTGCAGGCGGAGCTGCGCGAGCTCGGCGACAGTCACGACGCGAACGACCCGTTCTTCGCCGAGTTCCGCCGCCGCACGCTCGAGCGCTACGGCGTCGAGCGGATCGAGGACCTGCCGGTCAACTTCCGCGGCCTCGTCTCCGCGGAGGGCGAGACGCTGACCTCCCGGCTGTTCGTCGAGTACGCCGAACGGCTCGCTGCGATCCAGCGCGCGCAACGCGCACGGGTCGACGCGTTCGCCTGGGCCACGCCTGCGCTCGCAGTGCGGCGCGCGTCGATGACGGCGGCTGGCAGCGACCTCGAGAATCACCTGCGCTTCCTGGCGCAGGCCGAGGCCTACCGCTACGACCTGATCCAGCGGCTTAACCGCCTGCATGCCGACGGCGTCGCGTACGCCGACGACGTGCAGCGCAGCCGCGACGCGGCGGCCGAGCGGCGCACGCGGGTCGTCGCCTCGCACTGGCAGCAGCTGCCCGACTTCCGTTTCGAGCCCGCGAGCCCCCGCGAGCGACTCGCAGCGGCACGACCCGCGCTGCTCGCGCTGGGCGGCTGGGTCGCCGCACTGATCGGCGTGCTGGCGCTCGCCGCGCGCCGCCTGGAGCGCACCGCGTGACCGCGAGCGGAATGACGGAGGCGGCCGGCGTCGCGCCGCCGCGTCACCGCCCGGGCGCGCTCGGCGACTGGCGGCGCGAAGCGGCCCTGTGGCTGCGCAGCACGTCGGCGGTGGCGTCCGTCGCGCTGCTGGCTGCGCTCGCGACGGTCGCGGTCGCACTCGGGCTCGGCGAGGTCGCCCGCCAGCACGCGGCGATCGAGCGCGTGCTCGACCTGCAGGCCAGCGAGGAAGCGGCGATCGCCGGGTTCGCCGAAGACGCGGGCTCCGCGGCCTACTACACCGCACACGCGACCTGGGACTCTCCTTCGCCGCTGGCGTTCGCCGCGCTCGGCCAGCGGGACGCGGCACCGTGGGTGCTGCGCGTGCGCGCGCTGGCGCTCGAAGGCCAGCTCTACGAGAGCGATGCGCAGAACCCGGAGTTGGCGCTGCCCGGCCGCTTCGACCTCGCGTTCGTGCTCGTGTACCTCGCGCCGCTGGTGCTCGTCGCGCTGCTGCATGACCTGAAGTCCGCCGAGCGCGAGGCCGGGCGCCTCGGGCTGCTGCTCTCGATGCCCGGGGCCACGCGCCGCCTGTGGGTGGCGCGTGCGGGCGTGCGCGCGATCGCGGTGCTGCTCGCGCTCGCAGTGCCGTTCGGGTTCGGCGCTGCGCTCGCCGGCGCGGGCCTGCTGGAGACGCTGGGTGGGCTCGGCGTGATGGTCGGCACCGTCGCGTTCTGGACGCTGCTCGCGGTGCTGATCGCGCTGCGCGGTCGCCGCTCCGCCGTGAACGCTGCGATCCTCTGCGCGGCGTGGTTCGCGCTGGTGCTGGTCGGCCCGGCTGCCGGCCATCTCGCGGTCAACGCCGCAGTGCCGATCCCGTCCGGCGCCGAACTCGCACGCGAGAACCGCGAAGCGGTGCACGGTGCCTGGGACCGGCCGCGCGCGGAGACGATGGCGCGCTTCGTCAGCTCGCATCCCGAGTGGGCGCCCTACGCGGCGATCGACCGGCCGTTCCACTGGAAGTGGTACTTCGCGTTCCAGCAACTGGGCGACGAGCATGTCGCCGAGCGTTCGCGCGCGTATCGCGACGGGATCGAGCGCCGCGAACGGCTCGCCGGCGCGATCGGCTGGGTGCTGCCACCGATCGGGCTGCAGCGCGCGCTGCATCGGCTGGCGCGCACCGACGTCGCCGCGCAACTCGAGTATCAGGAGCGGATCCGCGCATTCCACGCGGAACTGCGCGCGTTCTATTGGCCCTACGTGTTTCGCGAGCAGCCGTTCGGACCCGCCGATTTCGCGCGGACGCCGCGGTTCGCGTCGGTCCGCTGACCGCGGCCACCCCGCGGCTCGGCGTACGCCGGTGCGCGTCGTGCTCCACCCGGCGAACGGCCGGGTGGAGGTGCTGCGGGGCTAGACCAGCACGCGCTCGATGCCGCCGGCGTTCGCGGCCGCGACGTACTTCGGCATCCAGTCCGGCCCAAGCACGTGTTTCGCGATCTCGACGACGATGTAGTCGGCGTCGAGGTCCGCGTCGTCGTTGTAGCGCTTGAGGCCCTGCAGGCAGCTCGGGCACGAGGTCAGCACCTTCACGGGTCCCTGGTGGCCGGTCGAGCGGATCGCCTCGGCGCCCTTCTTCATCTCCTCTTCCTTCCGGAAGCGGACCTGCGTCGAGACGTCCGGGCGCGTGACCGCGAGCGTGCCGCTCTCGCCGCAGCAGCGGTCGTTCTTCGCGACCTTGCCGTTCAGCCCCGCGTTCATCAGCTCGTTCACGACCTTGATCGGATCGTGCTTCTTCATCGGCGTGTGGCACGGGTCGTGGTACATGTACCGCACGCCCGTGACGCCCTCGAGCCTGACGCCCTTCTCCATCAGGTACTCGTGGATGTCGATCAGCCGGCAGCCCGGGAAGATCTTGTCGAACTCGTAGCCGGCGAGCTGGTCGTAGCAGGTGCCGCAGGACACCACCACGGTCTTGATGTCGAGGTAGTTCAGCGTGTTCGCGACGCGGTGGAACAGCACCCGGTTGTCCGTGATGATCTTGTCCGCCTTGTCGAACTCGCCCGCGCCGCGCTGCGGGTAGCCGCAGCACAGGTACCCCGGCGGCAGCACGGTCTGTACGCCGACGTGCCACAGCATCGCCTGGGTCGCGAGGCCGACCTGCGAGAACAGGCGCTCGCTGCCGCAGCCGGGGAAGTAGAAGACCGCCTCCGTGTCGGGCTGGGTGACCTTCGGGTCGCGGATCACCGGCACGTAGTTCTTGTCCTCGATGTCGAGCAGCGCGCGCGCCGTGCGCTTCGGCAGCCCGCCGGGCATCTTCTTGTTGACGAAGTGGATCACCTGCTCGGTGACCTTCGGCCGCCCGCCGGTGGTCGCCGGCGGCGCCTTCGTCTGCAGCTTCGCCGCGGGCTTCAGCAGTTCGTGCGCGAGGCGCTGGGCCTTGTAGCCCCAGTCGATCATCACCTTGCGCGCGAGCTTGATGGTCTCGGGGTTCTGCGCCTCGAGGAACAGCATCGAGGCCTTGGCGCCCGGGTTGAAGCGCTTCTTGCCCATCCGGCGCAGCAGGTCCTTCATCGCCATCGACACGTCGCCGAAGTCGATGTCGACCGGGCACGGGTTCGCGCACTTGTGGCAGATCGTGCAGTGCTCGGCGACGTCGCCGAACTCGTCCCAGTGGCGGATCGAGACGCCGCGGCGCGTCTGCTCCTCGTACAGGAAGGCCTCGATCAGCAGCGAGGTCGCGAGGATCTTGTTGCGCGGCGAATAGAGCAGGTTCGCGCGCGGCACGTGCGTCGAGCACACCGGCTTGCACTTGCCGCAGCGCAGGCAGTCCTTGATCGAGTCGGATATCGCGCCGATGTCGTTCTGCTTCATGATGAGCGACTCGTAGCCCATCAGCCCGAAGCTCGGGGTGTAGGCGCGCGCGAGGTCGCCGCCCGGCAGCAGCTTGCCCTTGTTGAAGCGCCCCTCCGCGTCCACGCGCTGCTTGTAGGCGCGGAACTCGGCGGTCTCCTCGTCCGTCAGGAACTCGTACTTCGTGATGCCGATGCCGTGCTCGCCCGAGATCACGCCGTCGAGGTCGCGCGCGATCTTCATGATGCGCACGACCGCCGCGTTCGCCTCCTGCAGCATCCCGTAGTCGTCGGAGTTGACCGGGATGTTGGTGTGCACGTTGCCGTCGCCGGCGTGCATGTGCAGCGCGACGAACACGCGGGACTTGAGCACCCGCCTGTGGAGCTTCTCGCACTCGGCGAGCGCCGGCGACAGCGTGCCGGCGAAGAGCTGGGCGAGCGGCTGGCGCAGTTCCGTCTTCCAGGACAGGCGGATCGAGCGGTCCTGCACGAGGTCGAAGAGCCGCAGGTGCGGCTTCTCGACGAGGCGCCGCGCGAACTCCGGCTGCAGTCGCTCGTAGCCGAGTTCGAGCAGCCGCGGGCGGATCTCGAGCACGCGGGCGTCGAGGTGGCCGAGCACGTAGCTCCAGCGCTCGCGCACGCGCCGCACCAGCGCCAGCGCCTGCTCGACGCGGTCCCCGACCAGCTCCGCGGTCGAGAGCGCCTCGACGTCGGCATCCGCGACCTTCGCGGTCGGCAGGTTGCCGGCCGCGAGGTACTTCTCGAGCTCGTCCACCAGCTTCAGCTTGTTCTTCGTCGACAGCTCGACGTTGATGCGCTCGATCGAGTCGGTGTACTCCCCCATGCGCTCCAGGGGGATCACGACGTCCTCGTTGATCTTGAACGCGTTCGTGTGCTTAGCGATCGCGGCGGTGCGCGCGCGGTCGAGCCAGAACTTCTTGCGCGCCTCGGGCGAGACCGCCACGAAGCCCTCGCCGGTGCGCGCGTTCGCGAGGCGGATGACCGCCGAAGTCGCGCCCGCGACGGCCTCGGCGTCGTCGCCGACGATGTCGCCGATCAGCACCATCTTCGGCACGCCGCCGGCACCGCGCTTCGACTTCGTGACGTAGCCGACCGCGCGCAGGTAGCGCTCGTCGAGGTGCTCGAGCCCGGCGAGGATCGCGCCGTTCGCGCGGCCCTCGCCGTCGAGGTAGGCCTTGATCTCGACGATCGACGGGATCGCGTCGCGCGCCTGCCCGAAGAACTCGAGGCAGACGGTGCGCACGTGCGCAGGCATGCGATGCAGGATCCAGCGCGCGGCGGTGATCAGCCCGTCGGTGCCTTCCTTCTGCACGCCCGGCAGGCCGCCGAGGAACTTGTCGGTCGCGTCCTTGCCGAGCCCGGCCTTGCGGAACGCGCGGCCCGGGATCGACAGCCGCTCGGTGCGCAGCACCTTCGCGGACTCCGGCGCGCTGCGCCCGTCCTTCCAGGTCAGCTCGAACTCGGCGCTCTCGACCTCGTGGATCTTGCCGAGGTTGTGCGACAGCCGCTGCACCTCGAGCCAGTTGCCGTCCGGGTCGACCATGCGCCACCAGGCGAGGTTGTCGACCGCGGTGCCCCACAGCACGGCCTTCTTGCCGCCCGCGTTCACCGCGACGTTGCCGCCGATGCACGAGGAGTCGGCCGACGTGGGATCGACCGCGAACACGAGACCTTCGCGATCCGCCGCGTCCGACACGCGCCGCGTGACGACGCCGGCGCCGCTGAAGATCGTCGGGACGGGCTCGGCCACGCCCGGCAGGCTCGTGCGCTCGACGACGCCGAGCTGCTCGAGCTTCTCGGTGTTGATCACGACCGAATACGGCGTGAGCGGCACCGCGCCGCCGGTGTAGCCGGTGCCGCCGCCGCGCGGGACGATCGTCAGCCCGAGTTCCACGCAGGCGCGCACGAGCGCCGGGATCTCGGCCTCGGTGTCGGGCGAGAGCACGACGGCCGGGTACTCGACGCGCCAGTCGGTGGCGTCGGTGACGTGGCTGACGCGCGCGAACGCGTCGAAGCGGATGTTGTCCGCGCGCGTGTGGCGGCCGAGCAGGCGGCGGGCGTCGCGCCGCAGCTTCGCGGTGCGCTCGAAGAAGTCCGCGAAGCGCTGCACCGCCTCGCGCGCCAGTGCGAGCAGGCGCACCACCCGCTGGTCGCGGTCGAGGTGCTCGGGGCCGCGGCGGCGGTCGATCTCGGCGAGCCGGTGGTGCAGCGCCTCGATCAGCTGGCGCCGCCGCTTGCCGCTGTCGAGCAGGTCGTCCTGCAGGTAGGGGTTGCGCTCGACCACCCAGATGTCGCCGAGCACCTCGTAGAGCATCCGCGCCGAACGGCCGGTGCGGCGCTCCCCGCGCAGTTCCTGCACGAGCCGCCAGCCCTCGTCGCCGAGCAGGCGGAGCACGATCTCGCGGTCCGAGAACGAGGTGTAGTTGTAGGGGATCTCGCGCAGCCGCGGCGCGTCGTCCGCGGGCGCGGCGGGCGACGGCGGAACGGACTGCTGCGCGAGGCGAGTCGCGGCGTCGGTCGGGTCGAGCATCGGGGTTCCGGGGCAGAACGTGCCCCGCCGATCATGGACTCATTTTGCAGCGCAGGAAAGCGCACGAACCGCTGCGTGTGGCACCCGGGCACGGTCCCGGGGCCGGCGCGCTCCGGGCCCGGCATGGGCCCGTCGGCGTCCTGGACCGTCTCAGGCGCTTCGCGTGGGCTCGGCCGCCGCCGCGACGGGGCCGGTCCGGGGCCGACGGCGCTCGACGGCCACCGGCTCGCCGGCGCGAGCCGGATCCCGGCGGTCGATGGGGAAGCGCACGCACAGCACGGTGCCGCGCGCGTCCGAGCGGATGCCGACCTCGCCCCCGAGCTTGCGGGCACGGCGCTCGAGGTTCAGCAGAGCGCGATCGACAGCACCACCGCCTCGCGCGCACGGCTGCGCACGGCGTCGTGCGTCAGCAGCACGGTCACGCCGACCGCGACCACGGACTGGCGCAGGTAGGCGAGCGAGGCGGTGGTCGCGGGCTCGAGACCGAGCGCGGGCGCCGCGCCCAGAAACCGAGCGCGAACACGCCGACGACGAGGAACGCGTAGCTCAGCGCCTCCGGCCCGCCGCTGTGCAGGTAGTCGCGCAGCGCCTTCGCGCGGTGCAGCGGCGCGACCGGGCCGACCGAGATCGGCGCGAGCCCGTAGGTGGTGCGCACGTCGTAGGTGACCGCGATCATCACCTCGAGGCGTTCGCGCGCGAGGCGGATGCGCTCCGGGACCTCGACCAGAACCGGCTGGTTCCAGTGATTCGCGGCGCGCAGTCCGGGCACGTCCATCGGTTCGCCGTTCAGGTAGAGATCGGCGTAGCCGGTGCCGGGGATGAAGCGCGGGAGGTACACGGCGAGCGGCCCGTCGGCGGGCCGCACCGGGTGGTCGTAGGTGAAGCCCTTGGTGACGAAGCTCAGCACCGACTGCTCGCGCTCCGAGAGCTCGGGAGGCGCGCGATCACGGGGCTGATCGGGCTGCCGCCCGCGCGCAGGCCGCGGACGTGATCGAGGATGTCCGCGGGCTGCGAGTCCTTCAGCAGGTAGCCGGTCGCGCCCGCCTCGATGGACTCGAGCACGTGGCGCTCGTCGCCGAACACGGTGACGACCATCGCGTCGCACTCGGGCACGTGCACGTGCGCGTGGCGGATCAGTTCGAGGCCGCGCACGTCGGGCAGGTCGAGGTCGACCAGCAGGACGTCGGGACGGTACCGGTCCAGCGCCTCGAGGCCCTCGCGGCCGTGCGCCGCGACGGCGACCAGTTCCATGTCGTCGGCGCCGCGGATCGCGTGCGCGAACGCGTCGCGGAACTTCGCGTCGTCCTCGACGATGACGATCCGGATCCCCATGGCGCGAGTCTAAGCCGCGCCCGAGGGTCCTGCGCGGGCCCGCCCGCCCCGCGTGTCACCGATTCGAGGGACAGACCGGCACCGCCCGCGAAACTAATCTTCCGCGTGGGGCCGTAGGAGCGGAATCGAATGCGAGCCCGACGTGACGCCGGCGGCAGCGGCTGGCTGGCGCTGCTGATCCTGCTGGCGGGAATCGCGCTGTTCGAGACCTTGGGCCGGGACGCGGCGGGCGCCGACGCGCGGCAGCCCCCGACCGCAGGGACGGCGGCGCCGGCTCGCGACGGCAGCGCGGCCCGCTGACGGCCGGCCGCCCCGCGATCGCACCGAGCGCGCTGCCGAGCAGCAGGCCGATCGGGCCGAGGAACGCGCCTGCTGCCGCGCCGGCGATCGCGCCACCCGCGGCACCGACGCCCGTGCCGATCGGGTGCGAGCCGGGCTGGCCGGTGCCGGGCTCGCGGTTCGCGTCGCGGTTGCCGCCCCTGCGTCTTGTCGCCATCGCCGTCTCCTTCCGTGGCTGGACCGGCGGAATCTCGAGCAACATGCGTGCCACTAGCCGAGCAGTCCGGCGAGCGCGTCCGGGTCGATCGGCTTGACGAGGTGCTCGTCGACGCCCGCTTCGCGGGAACGCTGCTTGTCGGCCTCCTGGCCCCAGCCGGTCAGCGCAACGATGCGCACGCTGCGGCCCCACCGTGCGCGGCGGATCCTGCGCGTCGCGTCGAGCCCGCCGAGCACCGGCATGCCGACGTCCATGAAGATCACGTGGGGCGCGAAGCGCTCGGCCTCCTGCACCGCGGCCTCGCCGTCGTGGACGACGCGCACGTCGCAGCCCTCGAGACGCAGCAGCAGCGCGAGCGACTGCGCCGCGTCCTCGTTGTCGTCGGCCACCAGCACGCGCCGCCGCTCCGACGGCGGCGCGACGCGCGCGCCGGTCGCCGGCGCGTCGGCGACCGGCGCGCCCGCGACCGGCAGGCGCACGACGAACGTGGCGCCGCGACCGGGGCCGGGGCTCTCGGCGCGCACGGTGCCGCCGTGCATCCGCACGAACGCGCGGACCAGCGACAGCCCGATGCCGAGGCCGCCCGAGTGCTCGTCGCGGTTGGCGCGCACCTGCGCGAACAGCTCGAACACGCGCTCGAGCGACTCGCGCGCGATGCCGATGCCGGTATCGGTGACGCGCACCTCGACGTGGTCGCCGTCGCGCCGCGCGGCCACGCGGATCGTGCCGCCGGGCGGCGTGTACTTCGCGGCGTTCGAGTAGAGGTTGCCGAACACCTGCACCAGTCGCGCGGGGTCGGCGTCGAGCCACACGGGCTCCTCCGGCAGCGCGGTCTCGAAGCGGTGCCCGGCGGTCTCGATCGCGGGCCGCGCGGTGTCCCGGGCGGTGTCGAGCACCTCGCGGAGCTCGACGCGCGTGCGGCGCAGCTCCAGTTGGCCGCGCGTGATCCGGGACACGTCGAGCAGGTCGTCGATCAGCCGCACCATCTGCCCGAGCTGCCGGACCATCATCCCGCTGACGCGCTCGATCGTCGCGGGCTCGACGTCGGGGCGACCGAGGATCTGCAGGCCGTTGCCGAGCGGCGCGAGCGGATTGCGCAGCTCGTGCGCCAGGGTGGCGAGGAACTCGTCCTTGCGCCGGTCCGCGACCCGCAGCGCCTCTTCCATCTCGAGACGCTCGGTGATGTCGGTGTTCGTGCCGAACCACAGCGAGATGCGGCCGTCGGGCTCCTTGAGGGGCAGCGCACGCGTCAGGTGCCAGCGCATCGCGCCGTCGTGGCGCCGCAACGGGAAGGTGTCCTCCCACGGCTCGCCGGTAGCCATCGCCCTCCTGTACGAGGCGGTCACGCGCGGCAGCTCGAAGGGGTCGTGCACCTTCTGCCAGCCCCAGCCCTCCATCTCGTCGGGCGTGGTGCCGGTGTACTCGTACCAGCGCCGGTTGTACCAGAACACCCAGCCGTCGGGCCGCGCCATCCACGCGAGCTGCGGGATCGAGTCGGTCAGCAGCCGCAGCTGCGCCTCGCGCGCGCCCAGCTCGAGCTCCGCACTGCGCGTGGCGGTGACGTCCTGGATGAAGCCGAGCAGGCGCTCGCCCGGCGGGCTCCCGGGCCGCAGGTAGGGCTCGCGGCGGCCGACCACGTGGACCCACCGCGACTCGAAGCCGCCGTGCGCGACGCGGTAGGTCTCGTGCAGCTCGCGCTCGCCCGCCATCGCCTGAGCGAGCGCGGACTCGACGCGCGCGAGGTCGTCGGGGTGCACCCGGGCGAGCACCTCGTCGAGCGTCGCCTGCTCGACGCCCGGCATGCCCTGCAGCGCGAAGGCCTGGCGCGAGGCGGCGACGCGGCGGCTGTCGAGGTCGATCGCCCACGGGTGCAGACCCGATCTCTCGACGGCGATCGCGAGCTGCAGTTCGCGCTCCTGCAGCTCGAGTTCCACCCGGCGGCGCGCCGAAAGATCGCGGTTCGCCTCGATCACGAGCGGGCCCGCGTCGACGCGCGCAAGCCGGCACTCCACCTGGACGCGCCTCCCGTCCCGGGTGCGGTGCGCGACCTCGCTGCGCCATTCGCCGCCCGCCTCGAGTCGCGCGAGCGCGGCGCGCCACCAGCCGGCCGGCTCGGTCGCGAGCAGCCGGTGCACGTCCTGGCCGATCGCCTCGGCGGCCGGGAAGCCGTACAGACGCTCCGCGGCGCGGTTCCAATAGCGCAGGGTGCCGTCGCGCTCCCACGCCAGGAGGGCGTCGCCCGAGTGGTCGCAGAGCGCGGCGCCCAACCCGAGCCGCCGCTGCAGCCCCTGCACGTGGTCGAACAGCACCGCGACCAGTGCGCCGGTCGCCGCGAAGAACGCGAGTTGCAGCCAGTCGGCGGCGAGCTGCGGGATCCAGGCGGACTGCGGCGCGAGCAGGAACCAGGTGCCCGCGACGGCGCCGACCGCGGTGGCCAGCAGCCCGGGGCCGAGTCCGCCGAGCCATGCGGCCAGCACGGCGGCCGCGAGGAACGGCAGGAACGGCATCTGGTCTTCGAGCAGGGGGCCGAGCAGCGCGCGGCCGGTCCCGGCGAGCAGCGCAAGCGCGAGCGCAGCGGCGTACTGCGGCATCCCTGCAGGCCGTGGCGGGGGGAAGTTCCATTTCACGCAACGCATCATCCGGTGCGGCGCCGGCCCCCACAATCGGGGAATCCGGGCGAGCGGCCGGAACACGCGTGCCGGCGCGGCGCCGGTTGCGCGAACGCGCTCCCGCTAGACCACGTTCGCGCGCAGCGCGCCCAGCGGGTAGTGCGTGCCGCGCCAGTCGATGCCGTCGTTCGCGAGCGTGAGCCACGTCGCGCGCACCATCAGGTAGGCGCCGAACAGCGCGAGGAGCGGCAGCAGCAGCCCGGCCCACGGCGCGGTGCCGACCTCGCGCGCACTCGCCGCGCCCGCGCACGCGTAGAGCGCGAGGCAGCCGAGGTTGAGCCAGAACGCGAGCCCGTCGGTCCACGCCCACGCGAACGCGGGCCACGCGAGCCCGAACACGTGGCTGGCGACGCCGAGCACGACCAGCCAGGTGCGGTACTCGGCGCCGGCGTAGAGGTTCTTCATCAGGCCGTCGCGCACCTCGCGCCAGCTGGCGTACCACTCGACGCGCACCAGGCCGCGGCCGGCCGCGAAGTCCTGTCGCGCGCCGCTGCGTTTCAGGATCTTGCCGAGCTTGAGGTCGTCGTCGGGCCGCAGGCGGATCGGTGCGTGGCCGCCGGCGCGGCGGTAGGCGCTCGCGCGGACGAGGTTGTAGGCGCCTATGCCGACGTGCGCGGAGGAGCGCGGGTCGCGCGCCGCCCACGGCCGCACGTACAGCGTGAACAGCAGGCCGAAGTAGAGCGTGAACGTGTTGACCAGCCCCGGCATCGTCGTCTCGGGCGCGACCGCGAGATGATCCCAGCCGTGGCGCTCGAGGTGCGCGACGCCGCGTGCGACCGCGTCCGGCGCCAGCTGGACGTCGGCGTCGGTGAACAGCAGGTATTCGCCGCTCGCGTTCGCCGCGCCGACGTGCAGCGCGTGGTTCTTGCCGAGCCAGCCGGGCGGCAGCTCGCGGATCGTGACGACGCGCAGCTCCGGGAACTCGCGCGCGAGCCGCACGAGGATCGCGGGCGTCGCGTCGGTCGAGCGGTCGTCGACGACCAGCACCTCGAGGTCGGGCCAGTCCTGGCGGAACCACGATCGCACCGCGGCCTCGATGCCGCGCGCCTCGTTCAACGCGGGCGCGATCAGCGTCACGCGGGGGCGCCGCAGGTCCGGACCCGGCAGCGGCAGCCCGGCCAGCTGCGGCACGCGGCCGCGGCGCAGGCCGAGCCACGCGAACGCGCCCGCGAGCGCGACGAAGGTCGCGGCGGCCAGCGCGAGCGACAGCGTCTCCATGGCTCGATGGTAGCAGCGGCACCACACGACGTCGGCACGCAGCCGGGCGAGCGGGTAGCGCGTGCCGGGCCCGCGTCGCCGCGCGGCGACGCGCCGCGCATTGCATCGCGCCCGCCGGAGCCCCAGTGTGCCGCCCGCGGCCCCGCCCCCGGGGCCACCCCGTTGTCTCGGGGCCCGAAAACGCTCAGGCTTCGCGGTCCTGCGCGGCGCAATCGTCGCCGCGCGCCGCGCCGCCGCCCGCTCCGGTCCGCCCGCCAGGAATCGCCGATGACTCGTTGGGGCTTCCGACTCTCCGCCGTGCTGATCGCGCTGGTGTTCGCCGCGATCACGATCGGCACGTGGGCCTGGATGAACCAGCCCGAGAGCGACGAACCCGCGTGGCCGCGCCGCGTGCAGGGCTTCGCGTTCTCGCCCTACCAGCCGGACCAGGACGCGGTGGAGCGCGAGTTCCCGACCCGCGCGCAGATCGGGGCCGATCTCGACCTGCTGGCGGGCAAGACCTACGCGGTCCGCACGTACACCACCGAGGGCACGATCGGCCTCGTGCCGGAACTCGCGCTCGACCGCGACATCAACGTCGCGGCGGGCGCGTGGATCGACACGCGCGACGACCACAACGCCGAGGAACTGGAGCGCACGATCGCGATCGCGAACGCGCACTCGAACGTGATCCGCGTGATCGTCGGCAACGAGGCGCACCTGCGCGGCGACGTCACGGTCCCGGAGCTGACCGCGATGCTCGACCGGGTGCGCGCCGCGGTGCGCCAGCCGGTCAGCACCTGCGAGCCGTGGCACGTCTGGATCAAGGAGCCCGAGCTCGCACGCCACGTCGACTTCGCCTGCATCCACCTGCTGCCCTACTGGGAAGGCGTGGACGTGGACCTCGCGGTCGACTACTCGATGGAGAAGGTGCGCCTCGTGCGCGAGGCCTTCCCCGGATTGCCCGTGATGGTCGGCGAAGTGGGCTGGCCCTCGCAGGGGCGCACGCGCAAGGAGGCGGAGGCCTCGGCCGCCAACCAGGCGCTGTTCCTGCGGCGCTTCCTGGCGCGCGCGGAACGCGAGGGCCTCGTCTACTACATCATGGAAGCCTTCGACCAGCCGTGGAAGGCGAGGACCCAGGAAGGCGGCGTCGGCGCCTACTGGGGCGTCTACGACGCGAGTCGCACGCCGAAGTTCGAGTTCGTCGCGCCGATCGTGCGGGTGCCCGAGTGGGAGATGCTCGCCGCGGTGTCGGTGCTGGTCGCGGCGGCGATGCTGTTCGTGTTCTACATCCACTCGGGGTCGCTGCGGAACCGCGGGCGGAGCTTCCTCGCGCTGATCGTCTACGCCACCAGCGCGATCACCGTCTGGGTGGTGTACGACTACGCGCAGCAGTACCAGACCTTCCAGAGCATCGCCGTGGGCGTGCTGCTGTTCGTCGGCATGCTCGGCGTGATCGCGGTGCTGCTCGCCGAGGCGCACGAGTGGGCCGAGGCGCACTGGGTGCGCCTGCGCCGGCGCCTGCTGGTCGGGCCCGCGGCGCACGGCACGGACCCGTCCTACGCGCCGAAGGTTTCGATCCACGTGCCGGCCTACAACGAGCCGCCGGACATGCTGATCGAGACCCTCGACGCGCTCGCGCGGCTCGACTGGCCCGACTTCGAAGTGCTGGTGATCGACAACAACACCCGGGACGAGGCGGTGTGGCGCCCGGTCGAGGCGCACTGCGCGCAGCTCGGGCAGCGCTTTCGCTTCTTCCACGTCGCGCCGCTGGAGGGCTTCAAGGCCGGCGCGCTGAACTTCGCACTGCGCCACACGGCGCCGGACGCCGAGGTGGTGGCGGTGATCGACAGCGACTACGTGGTCGACGCGCACTGGCTGCGCCACCTCGTGCCGGCCTTCGCCGACCCCGGGATCGCGATCGTGCAGGCACCGCAGGACTACCGCGACGACGGCGAGAGCGCGTTCAAGGCGATGATGCACGCCGAGTACCGCGGCTTCTTCCACATCGGCATGGTCACGCGCAACGAGCGCAACGCGATCATCCAGCACGGCACGATGACGATGGTGCGCCGGTCGGTGCTGGCGGAGCTCGGCGGGTGGGCCGAGTGGAACATCACCGAGGACGCCGAGCTCGGCCTGCGCGTGTTCGAGCACGGGCACGAGGCGACCTACATCCCTGCCAGCTACGGCCGCGGGCTCATGCCCGACACCTTCCTGGACTTCAAGAAGCAGCGCTTCCGCTGGGCGTACGGCGCGATGCAGATCCTCCGGGCGCACGCGGGCGAGCTGTTCGGGCGCCGGCCGTCGGCACTCACGCCCGGGCAGCGCTACCACTTCCTCGCCGGCTGGCTGCCGTGGGTGGCCGACGGATTCAACCTGGCGTTCAACGCGTTCGCGCTGGCGTGGACGCTCGCGATGCTGTACGCACCCGCGGACTTCGACGCGCCGCTCGCGGTGTTCTCGGTCCTGCCGCTGACGCTGTTCGTGTTCAAGCTGGCGAAGCTGATGCATCTCTACCGCGTGCGCGTCGGCGCCGGCGTGCGCCAGGCCCTCGCGGCCTCGATCGCGGGGCTCGGCCTCGCGCACACGATCGGGCTCGCGGTGCTGAAGGGGCTGTTCACGAACGGCGAGCCGTTCTTCCGGACGCCGAAGCACGCGCGCTCGCAGTCGGTGTGGGGCGCGCTGGCCGCGTGCCGCGAGGAGGCGCTGCTCGGCCTCGCGCTGCTGCTCGGCGCGTGGGCGCTGTCGGTCACGCTGGTGGCCGGGATCGACGGCACCTTCGACCGCGCGCGCACCGACAGCCCGGACTTCCGCGCCTGGGTGCTGGTGCTGGTGGTGCAGTCGCTGCCGTACGTCTCGGCCGTGCTCGCCTCGCTAGTCAGCGCGCTCCGGATGCCGGCGCGATGGATCGGGCAGGGCTACCTGCCCGCGGACGCCGACGAGGACTACGAGACGGCGCGCCCGGCGGCGGCGCCGGAGCCCGCGACGCGGCGGGCCTAGAAAAAACACAGGGCCCTGACCATCCGTGGCCGGGCCCTGGGGCTCGCGAGGTTCGGGTCGTCCGTGACCTTCCGCTCGCTGCCGTCGAGATCGATCATGCGCCGTGCGACGTGCGTCACGGATCGGTGAACCGGCCGGCCGCGCGTAGGAACCCGCCGACAGACGCGACGCCACGCGCGGCGTAACGGCCCGGGGTGGCGCGGCCCGGCGATCCCGGTCACGATCTTCGGGTCTGCGCGTCTCCGGATCCCGCCGTGCCGATCGAAGCCGAACTGCTCGGCGAGGGCTGGCGCCTCGTCACCAGCCTCGCGGGCCTCGCGGCGTTCGCATGGGCGGCCGCCACCGCGCCGTGGCGCACCTGGCTCGTCGCGCGCACGGACCGCCAGCACGTCTGGCTCGGCGGGCTCCTGCTGCTGACGCTGATCTGGTCGATGCGCGCGGGCGTCACGCCCGGCCTGTCGTTCCACTTCCTGCTCGCGACCGCGCTGACGCTGATGCACGGCTGGCGCCTCGCGCTCGTCGCGATCGGTCTCGTGCTGGTCGCGATCTGCGCGCTGCGCGGCGGCGCGGACTGGACGGCCTGGGGCGCGGCGCTGCTGTGCTTCGGCGTCGTGCCCGCGGCCGTCGTCACGGCGCTGCACGCGGCGCTCGAGCGCTGGCTGCCGCACAACTACTTCGTCTACTTCTTCGGCACCGTGTTCGTCGGCTCGATGCTGGCCTTCAACGCGGCCTGCTTCGCGCGGCTCGCGCTGCTGGCGGCGAACGGCTCGCTGCCGGGCGCACAACTCCACGGCGAGTACTACGCCTACCTGCCGATGCTGAGCCTCGCGGAGGCCTTCGTGAACGGCATCGTGATGGCGATGGTCGTCGTCTACCGGCCGGAGTGGGTCGCGAGCTTCGACGATCGCAAGTACCTGCGTCGCTGACCGGCCGACGTCGCCGCGAGCCAGTCGAGAACGACTCTCGTTTGCACCTTCAGCCGCCGTTCAGGCACGGCGCGGCAGCATCTGGCCCGGGAAATCCTCGTGCGGCGGACGACAGGCGCGCACGAGGCCCCTAGAATCGTGGCGGTTCGACGCGGTCGATTCGCCGCGCGAAAATCGTGGGCCGAAGCCCCGAGGAGATGACGATGCTCGACAAGAAGCTGCCGCGTCGCGACCTGCTGAAGGGTGCGATCGCGGGCCTGGCCGCGATCCCGGTGGTCGCGGTGGTCGGGGAGTCGCACGCGCAGGCCGCGAAGGCGGCGCCGAAGATGCTCGACGTGAACGATCCGCAGGCGAAGGCGCTCGGCTACGTGATCGACACGGCGAAGGTCGACCAGAAGGCCAACCCGTTGCACAAGCCAGGGCAGCGCTGCGACGGCTGCGTCCAGTGGCAGGGCAAGCCGACCGACAAGACCGCGCCGTGCGCGATCTTCGTGGGCAAGGCCGTGGTCGGCGCGGGCTGGTGCAAGGTCTGGGCGAAGAAGCCGTGAGGCGCTGACGCTCGACGGTAGCCAGCCGGCGCCTCGCCCTCGTGCCGCGCCTTCCGGGAGAGGCGACCGGGACGCCGGGATCGCGGAACACGGAACCCTGGAGCCCGCTTCGGGAGCGAGAGGTACGGAACCGGGGATCGCCGGCGCAATCCAAAGCGCGCTGCCGAACGAAACGTCGACTCGCGGGGTTCCAGCAAGCCCCCTCGTAATGCCATCCATAGGGAGTACCGATGAACGACAAGACGCTGCCGCGCCGCGCGCTCCTGAAGGGCGCGCTCGGCCTCGCGGCCATCCCGGTGGTCGCCGCCGTCGCGACCGCCGAAGCGCAGGCCCAGGCCGCCAAGCCCGCGGGCGGGGCCGCGCTGCCGCGGCTCGACCCGAACTCGCCGCAGGCCAAGGCGCTGGCCTACGTGCACGACGGCTCGCAGATCGACCGCAAGGCCCACCCGAACTTCAAGCCCGACCAGAAGTGCAACAACTGCATTCACTGGACGGGCAAGCCGACCGACCCGTGGGCCGGCTGCAACCTGTTCCCCGGCCGCTCGGTGGCCGGCCCCGGCTGGTGCCGGGTCTGGGCGAAGAAGCCCTGAGGCGTCGCTGACGCCGGCCCGCGGCACCCGGCGTGCCGCGGGCCCCCCCCCCCTCGGGACGACCGCCTTCGCCACCTGGGGCGTCGACCTGTCGGGCAAGGACCTCGCCGTGCGGCCGGGCAACGGGCTCTACCTGCCGGCCGCGGAGCGGGTGCGGATCGGGTGATGCGCGCCTAGTGTCCTGAGTCGTCAAGCCGACGGCGACGTCCACCTCGTCCACCGCGCCGCCCTCGAACTCGAGGCGCACGCGGCAGTCCTGCCAGTGCCTCACCGCCTGCCGCGGCGGCTTCTTAGACGGTGACGCGGAAGCCGCGTTGCTGGAGCGCCTCGGCGGCCACCGGGCCGCCGAGTCCCGCGCCGACGATGCCGGTGCGCCCTGCCTTCATTCGTCAACTCCCCCTCGGACGGACCCGACGCTGGCGAGCGGCGTTCCTACGGCACGACTCGAGGGCGCCGGCTGTCCGTAGCGCGGAGCGGGGTCAGCCGGCTGGCGGACGGCGCGCGCGCTTCGCTAGAGTGCCCACGCCATGCAGCGTATGGGGGAGCCACGATGGGCGAACTGGCGGGCGCGGTAGCGGTGATCACCGGGTCCAGTTCGGGCATCGGCGCGGCGGTCGCGGAAGCGTACGCGCGCGAAGGCGCGGACGTCGTCGTGAACCATCCCGGGCCGTGCGAGCGCGCGGACGCCGAGGCGGTGGTCGCGCGCATCGCCGCGCTCGGCTGCGCCGCGCTGGCGGTGGAGGCCGACGTCTCCACCGAGGCCGGCGCGCAGGCGCTCTACGACGCGGCGATGCGGCGTTTCGGGCGCATCGACGTGCTGGTGAACAACGCGGGCATCGCGGCCGCCTCGCCGGTCCACGAGACGCCGGTCGAGAGCTTCGACCGTCACCTCGCGGTGCACCTGCGCAGCACCTTCCTGATGACGCGGCTCGTGCTGCCGCAGATGTACGCGCGCGACTCGGGGCGCATCGTCAACACCGCTTCGCAGCTGGCCTACAAGGGCGCGCCGGGTTTCGCCCACTACACGGCGGCGAAGGGCGCGATCCTGTCGTTCACCCGCTCGCTCGCGCTCGAGATCGGCCGCCGCGGCATCAACGTCAACTGCGTCGCACCGGGCGCCACGCGCACGCCGATGACTGCGGGGCTGTCGCCCGACGTGATGGCCGCGATCGAGGCCGCGATCCCGAAGGGCCGGATCGCCGAGGTGGCCGACGTGGTGCCGGCCTACGTGTTCCTGGCGAGCGCGAAGTCGCGCCACTTCCAGGGGCAGTGCCTGAGCCCGAACGGCGGCGACGTATTCCTCTAGCGCTCCGCGAAGTCGCGTCGGTACGCGGCGAATCGCCGGTCGCACGGGCGATCGGCGCATTTGCGGTGTGTGCGGATTACCGGCCCGGGGGTGGCTGTCAGTCTCGACCTGCCCTCGCTCCGAGCCCCCCATGCCGCGACCGCACGTCGAGTTCATCCAGTCGCAGGCGCTGCCGTGGACGCCGAGCCCGTGGCCGTGCCTCGCCGGCTGCCAGGTGAAGCTCCTGAGCCGCGACCTCGACACCGGCGCGGCCTCGGCGGTGGTGCGTCTCGGCGCCGGCTGGGGCAAGACCGCGCCCGGCTGGCTCGCCACCCGGCTCGAACTGTTCGTGCTCGAGGGCGCGCTCGACGTGAACGGGCGCCGCCACGAGCAGGACTGCTACGCCTCGCTGCCCGCCGGCTACCCCTTCCGGGGGTGCCGCACCGAGGAAGGGGCCGTGGTGCTGGCGTTCTTCGGCGCCGAACCCGTCTGGCACGAAGGTCCGCCGCCGCCGGGCGAGCACGATCTCGCCGAGACGGTCGAGTTCCTCGACGCCTTCGAGATGCCGTGGACCCACGAGGGCATGGATCCGGCCTACGCGGAGATCGGCCTGCGCTGGAAGCCGCTGCGCGGCTCGCCGCGCGGCACGGAAGCGTCGATGCTGGTCGCCTGCCCGCCGCACGTGCACCCGCACGGCTGGCGTGGGCCCCAGGAAGTCCACGACTGCGTCGAGGAGATGTTCCTGCTGTCCGGCGACTACCAGAGCAACGTCGGGCTGATGGCTCACGGCGCGTACTTCTGGCGCCCGCCGGGCATCGCACACGGCCCCTACGGCTCGCGCGGCGGCAGCCTCGCGCTGATCCGCACCCTCGGCGCCCCGCTCGAGAACCACTTCACGCTCCACGAGGTACCGATCTCGCGGGCCCCGGCGTACGCGCCCGCGCTGCCGGACCACCTCGAGACCTATCGCCACCGGCAGTGGCGGCCGCAGCGCTACTGAGGGCCGGAACGCGACCGCAGTTCGTGCCGCTGCGCGACGCCGCTACAATCCGGGCATGAGCGCCGCACCCGACATCGGCCCGCCCCCCGCGCAGTGTCTCGATCGCTTCCGCGCGATCCGCGAGATGGTCGGCAACACGCCGCCGCTCGCCGTGCAGTTCCGCTACCCCGGCCAGCCGCGCGCGTGAAGGCCGCAGACCCGCGGCGCCGGTGCACCGTTCGTGACGCGACCGTGAGGAGCCCGTGAGCGCGAGCCCCGCCCCGCTCGCCGTGCCCGGCCTGCAGGACTGGCCATTCTCGGTCGCGATCCGCGAGAGCGCGTGGGCGTACCCGGCGCTCGAGATCGTTCACCTCGTCGGCCTCGCTCTCGTGTTCGGCACGCTGTGGCTCGTCGAACTCCGGCTGCTGGGGCGCCACGCGGCGCTGCCGCCGCGCGAACTCGCGCGCGCCGCGCTGCCGTGGACGATGGCGGGCTTCGGCCTCACGGTGGTCTCCGGCCTGCTGCTGTTCGCGACGCAGGCGGACGAGCTGATCGTCAACTCCGCGTTCCTGTGGAAGATGGGCCTGCTGCTGGCGGCGGGCGTGAACGCGGCTGGGCTGCACTCGCGCGGCGCACTCGACCCGGCGCGACCGTGGACGCGGGCGCACGCCGCGCTCTCGCTCCTGCTCTGGATCGGCGTGATTGCCTGCGGCCGGTGGATCGCCTACGTTTGAGCGCGGAACGGAGGCCCCCCATGTCCATCGACCGTCGCACCCTGCTGCTCGCCCTGCCCGCCGGCCTGCTCGCCGCTCGCGCCGGGGCACACCATGGCTGGAGCAGCTTCGACGAGTCCGCGCCGCTGTACCTCGAGGGCGTCGCGCGCGACGTGCGCTGGCAGAACCCGCACGTCGAACTCGTCGTCGACGTGTCGGACGACCTCGCGCTGCCGGCGGACCTCGCGAAGCGCAGCGTGCCGGCGCAGAAGGCGCAGGTGGACGGTCCGGGACTGCTCGCGCGCGCGAAGCTGCCCGCGCGCCGCGGCCCGTGGACCTGCGAGCTCGCACCGCTGACGCGGATGCAGGCGTGGGCAGTGCCGCGCATCGCGCCCGGCGACCGCGTCGCGATGCTCGGCTACACGTTCGCGGGCGACCGGGGCGAGCGCACGCTGCGTGCGGAGTACGTCTGGCTCGGCGGTCGCGCCTACCCGCTGCGCTCGCTGCCGGCCTGAGGCGACTGCCGACCCGGCGCTCGCGCGCTTGCCGCCAACCACCGCACTGCCGGCGCTGGTCGCGCTGCTCGTCCTCGCCGCACCCGCCCCGGCCGGCGCACAGGCCGGGGCCGGCGGCGCCCCGCCGCGGGCGGTGGTCGACCCGAACGCGCTGCCCGCGACGGCGGATCCCGCGCTCGCGCTACTCGAGCCGCTGCTGGCGCGGCTGCGCGCCGGCGAGCGCGTTCGCGTCGCGGGACGCGACGTGGTCTCGCGGGTGGCCGTGCCGCGGCTGTACGAGGCGGCCGAGTGGCGCCTGCTGTGGCGCGACCCGCGCTCGCTCGAGGCGCTGCTGGCCGCGCTCGCGGATCTCGAGCAGGACGGCCTCGACCCCGCCGACTACCATCTCGACACCCTGGCCGCGCTGGCCCGCGAGCCGGCGACGCGCGCTTCGCCCGTGCGTCGCGCGGAACTCGACCTGCTCGCCACGGACGCGTTCGTCGTCGCGCTGCACCACCTGTACTACGGCAAGGTCGACCCGGTCGCGATCGAACCGACCTGGAACGTGGCCGCGCGGGCACCGCCGGACCGCGGCCGGGTCGAGTACCTGCTGCGCGCGATCGCGACCGGGCGCATCGAGGCGGCGTTCGCCGGCGCCCGCCCCGACTACCCGCTGTATGCGCAGGGCCGTGCCGCGCTGGCCGAGTACCGCGCGCTCGCGGCGCGCGGCGGCTGGGAAAACGTGCCGGCAGGGCCCACGCTGCGGCCCGGCGACGCCGACCCCCGCGTGCCGGTGCTGCGCCGGCGTCTCGCGGTCACCGGCGACCACCCGCCGCCCGCCGGGCCCACGGCCGACTCGAGCGTCTACGACGAGACGCTCGCCGCGGCGGTGCGCGGGTTCCAGGTGCGGCACCAGCTCGCCGCGGACGGGGTGGTCGGCCGCGCGACGCTCGCGGCCCTGAACGTGCCCGTGCAGGCGCGAATCGACCAGATCCGCGTCAACCTCGAGCGCGCGCGCTGGGTGCTGCACGCGGTCGAAGACGACGACTTCGTGGTCGTGGACGTGGCGGGCTACGGCGTGCGGTTCCTGCAGGGCAAGCGGGTCGTATGGCAGTCGCGCGCGATCGTGGGCCAGCCCTACCGGCAGACGCCCGTGTTCCGCTCGCGGATCGACACGATCGTCTTCAACCCGACCTGGACCGTGCCCCCGACGATCCTCGCCGAGGACGTGCTCCCCGGCATGCGGCGCGGGGAGAACGTGCTCGCGCGCAAGGGGCTGCGCGTCTACGACCGGCGGGGCCGCGAGGTGGACCCTGCGACGATCGACTGGCAGGCGTACACCGCGCGCAGCTTCCCGTACGTGCTGCGCCAGGACGCGGGCGACGACAACGCGCTCGGCCGCGTGAAGATCCTGTTCCCGAACCCCTGGTTCGTGTACCTGCACGACACGCCCACCCGCGCGCTGTTCGAGCGCAACGAGCGCACCTTCAGCTCCGGCTGCATCCGCGTCGAGCAGCCGCTCGAACTCGTGCGCCGCCTGCTCGCGGACGACGCGCAGTGGTCCGCGCAGGCGGTGCAGGCCGCGGTGGACGCCGGCCGCACGCGCTACGTGAAGCTCGCGAAGCCGGTGCCGGTGCTGCTGATGTATTGGACCATCGACGCGGATGCCGAGGGCCGCCTCGTGTTCCGTCGCGACGTCTACGGACGCGATGCGAAGCTGCGGCGCGCGCTGTCCGCCCCGTTCACGCTGGCGGGCCGCGAGCGCGGCTGAATCGCCGCCGCCCGGGACCTGCCCCCGGGCGCCGCGGCTGCGCGCCCGCGGGCCGGGCGCGGCATCGTGCATCGCGCACGCCGTGCCGCTAATCGCAATCGCGGCGGCGTCCCCGCTTCGTACGATGCGGCCGGCGCCCGCACACACCGGCGCCGGAGCCAATCCGTAACGTGCTGGACCGTATCGAGCCCCGCGTCCGCCTGCTGATCGCCGCCGGCACGCTCGCGATGATCGCCATGTTCGCGCTCGGGCTCTCCGCCGTGAGCAGCACGAACGACGCGGTCGAGGCCGCGAGCGCGGCGGTCACCGACTCGCGCGAACGGCTGGTGAAGCTACAGCGCCTGCTGTCGGCGCTGCAGGACGCGGAAACCGGCGAGCGCGGCTACGTGATCACCGGGAACGACGCATTCCTGGCGCCCTACAGCAAGGCGACCCGCGCGATCGGGCCACTGCTCGAGGGCCTCGACCAGCCGGCCGCCACGCCGGCCTTCCAGACGCTCTGCGCGGAGCTGCGCCCGCGGGTATTCGACCACCTCGAGTTCCTGGCCGAGACGGTCGAGCTGCGCCGCAGCCGAGGCGCGGAGGCGGCCGCTGCGGCGGGCCGCTCGGAGGCAGGGCGGGAACGGATGGACGCGCTGCGCGTCCTGATCGCGCGCATGCAGGGCGAGGTGGAGCGCAACCTCGGGCGCCGCGTCGGCGACTACGCGGTCGAGCTGCAGCGCTCGCGCAGTGCCGCGCTGGGCTGGCTGTCCGCCGCCTTCCTGAGCTCGCTCGTGATGGTCGGCCTGCTGGCCCGCTACGTCGGGCTGCGCCGGCGCGCCGAGGACGAGGCGCGTGCGGCCTCCGAACTGCTGCGCGCGACCGTCGAGAACGTCGCGCAGGGCATCCTCGTCCTCGACTGCGGGATGCGCGTGCTGGTCTGGAACCACCGGTTCCTCGAACTCCGCGGCGTCGATGCCGCGGCGCTCGCACCGGGCTCGCCGTTCGAGTCGATCGTGCGGCTCGGCCGGCCGCTGTCCCGGCGGCAGAACGGCCGGCTCGAACGGCTCGTCCAGGCGGTCGACTCGATCGCCGCGCGGGAGGCGTTCGAACTCGAGGTGGTCCGCGACGACGGCCTCGAGCTCGAGGTGCGCGGCCAGCCGATGCCGAACGGACCGTTCGTGATCACCTACTCCGACGTGACGGCGCTCCGCCGCTCCGAGGCATCGGCGCGCGACCAGGCGGCACGGCTCGACGCGATCCTGAACAACGTGCAGGACGGCATCGTCACGATCAACGAGAGCGGCAGCATCGAGTCCTACAGCGCCGGCGCGGAGCGCCTGCTGGGCTGGCGCGCGGACGAGGTCCTGCGGCGCAACGTCGCGATGCTGATGCCCGAGCCGCACCGGTCGCGGCACGACCTTTACCTCGCCCAGTACCTCCGCACCGGCGTGCCGCGCGCGATCGGCGCGCACCGCGAGCTCGAGGGTCTGCACAAGCAGGGCGCGCTGGTGCCGATCGAGTTCAGCATCAGCGAGATGCTGCTCGGCGACCGACGCCTGTTCGTGGGCGTGCTCCGCGACATCGCGGACCGCAGGCGCATGCAGCGGATGCAGAACGATTTCATCTCCACCGTCTCGCACGAGCTGCGCACGCCGCTGACGTCCATCGTGGGTGCGCTCGGCCTGCTGAAGGGCGGCGTCGGGGGCGAGATCCCGGCGCAGGCGCGCCGACTCGTCGACATGGCGCACGACAACGGTCTCAGGCTCGTGCGCCTCGTCAACGACTTCCTCGATCTCGAGAAGATGCAGGCCGGCAAGCTCGAGTTCCGGCTCGCGCCGCACGCGCTGGCCCCGCTCGTGCGCAGCACGATCGAGGCGAACCGCGCGTTCGGGCAGGCCTACGGCGTCGAACTGACGACCGACGTGCCGGCCGACGACGTGATGGTCTACGTGGACCCCGAAAGGCTGCAGCAGGTGATCACGAACCTCGTGTCGAATGCCGTGAAGTTCTCGCCCCGCGGCGGCACGGTGCACGTCGCGGTCGCGCGCGAGCACGATCGCGCACTGCTGAGCGTGCGCGACCAGGGGCCGGGCATCCCGCCGGAGTTCAAGGAGCGCGTGTTCGAGAAGTTCGCTCAGGCCGACGCGTCCGACACGCGCGGCCGCAGCGGCACCGGCCTCGGACTCAGCATCGTCAAGAGCATCGTCGAGCGCCTCGACGGCCGGGTCGACTTCGACACCGAGGTCGGCCGCGGGACCACGTTCCGCGTGCGCCTGCCGCTGTGGAGCCGCCGCGGCGGCTCCGCGCTGCCGGCCGCGCCGCTGCCGGTGCCCGCGGCGGCGCCCGCCACCGACGGCGCGCCCCGGCCGTGCGTGCTGGTGGTCGAGGACGATCCGGACATCGTCGTCGTGCTGCGCGAACTCCTCGGCAGCGGCGGCTACGCCGTGCACGCGGTGGCCTCCGGGGAGTCCGCCCTCGATGCCGTGACCGGCTGGCGACCGGACGCGATCCTGCTGGACCTGAACCTGCCCGACCGCCACGGCCGTGGACTCGTACACGAGTTCCGCCGGCGCCTCGGAGCGCCCGGAGTGCCCGGAGTGCCCGGAGTGCCGATCATGCTCCTGTCGGCCACCTTCGGCCCGAGCGAGACCCGCGACGCCGCGCGGCTCGGCGCGGACGATTGCCTCGAGAAGCCCGTGGACGGCCCGCGGCTGCTGGCCGCGCTCGACGCGCGCCTCGGCCGCGAGGGCGCGCGGAGATCGCCGACGTGAGGCAACTGCGCTCCGTGCTGTACGTCGACGACGAGCCGGACATCCGCGAGATCGTCGCGCTGGCGCTCGGGCTCGACGGCAGCCTGTCGATCCGCACCTGCGAGTCCGGCGCGGCCGCGCTCGAGGCGGCGATGCAGCGCCTCCCGGACCTGGTGCTGCTGGACGTGATGATGCCGGACCTCGACGGCCCGGCGACGCTCGCGCGCTTCCGCGCGGAGCCGACGCTCGCGTCGGTGCCCATCGTCTTCGTGACCGCGAAGACCATGCCGAGCGAACTGCAGCGCTTCGGCGCGCTCGGCGCCGCAGGCGTGATCTCGAAGCCCTTCGACCCCATGCGCCTGCTCGAACAGGTGCGCATCCTCTGGGAGCGGATCCATGGCTGACCCGCCGCGGGACGATCGTGCGCGCCGCACGGGAGTACTCGCGGGGCAGCTGGCCGCGCTGGGCGACGCGTTCCGCGCACGGCTGCTGCGCGATCGCGAGTCGCTCGCCGCGGCGTACGCGGCGCTGGCCGCGGCCGACGCGGACGCGCCCGCCTCGCTGAAGCGCATCGAACACGCCGCGCACAGGCTGCACGGCACCGCGGCGATGTTCGGCTACGCGAAGCTCGGCGAGTCGGCCGGTCGGCTCGAGCGCGCCGCGCGGGAGACGCTCGCCCGAGGCACGAGCGACGGCGCGGCGCACTCGGCGCTGGCCGTTTCCTACGCGGGCCTCGACGGCGAGTTCGACGCGGCGCTGGCCCGCGCTCCGTCAGGTCCCGTGCTCTGCGGCCACCCGGACGCATCGCCTCAGACGAAGTGATCCCACCCGTCGTCGGGCTCGTGGGCGGGCCCGCGCGCGCGCCAACTCGCGCCGCTGCGCCGCAGCGCGTAGCCGGCCAGCGCACCGATCGCGATCGCCGCGGCGACCGCAACGTAGGGCTTCCGGAACAGCCTGCCGTCCACCGCGCTGAACGCGCCGCCGCCGTGGGCGCGGGCCACGTCCCATGCCTCGCCGAGCGCCTGGCCCAGTTCGTCGGCCGCACCGCGCAGCCGGCCGCCGACGCGACCGAGTTCGTGCACCGCCAGCGTCACGCTCTGCGCGAGCGCCGCGAGGTCGGCCAGCGTCCGCTGCAGGTCCTCCGGATCGCGCCCGGGCTCGCGTGGCGGGACCGCCCGGCGCATCGGCAGCGAGCCGGGATCCGCGGCGATTCGGCGCGAGGAGTGATGCATCGGATTCTTCCTTCGGCTGGCTTCGACGGCAGGCCCGCGCATGGTCCGGCGGGGCGATCCCGCTCGCCGTAGGCGCCCAGCCCGCGTCCGCGTCGGCGGCGACCGACTCAGCCGCCCGGCGTGAAGCGGCCGGCGCCCGCGAAGCCGAGGATGAAGAACGGCGCGTCGAGACGCGCGCGCTCGACGCGTCGGCCGGTGGCGGGTGCGTGGACGAATTCGCCGCCGCCGAGATAGATGCCGACGTGGTCGCGCGGGGAACTGAAGAACACGAGATCCCCGGGGCGCAGTTCCTCGCGCCGCACCGGCGTCGCTCGCGCGCGCTGCTCGGCGGCGGTACGCGGCACCGGGAGCCCCGCTTCGCGGTGCACGTACCAGACGAGGCCGCTGCAGTCGAAGCCCTCCGGATCCTCCCCGCCGTAGCGGTAGGGCACGCCGAGGTGCCGCAACGCCGACGCCGCGAGTCGAGGGCCGAGGGCCGTCGCCGCGGGGCGCGCCGGCGGCACGACCACATCCGGCGCGGCATCGGGGCGGGGCGGGGCACCCGAGCAGGCGGCGAGCGCGAGCAGCACGGGGACGACGGCCAGGCGGAAACTGCGCGTGATCACGACCATCACTTTATTCGATCCGGATGCCGGTCGCAGCGAGCGGCCTCGCGTCTGCGAATTCCTACGCACCGCCGTGCCGTTCGCCGGTCCCGTCCACCCCGCGGTCGCGCCATGCTGCAGGCGATCGCCGTGCGCCGCGCAGCGGCCCCGACGACTCGCGTCGGCGACGCCCTCGCGCGGCAGTCCCGCGTCGACGTCTACACCTGCCACGTGCTCGCATCGCACGGCGGCTGGTTCGACCTGGTCGCGAGTCGCGGCCTCGAGGTCGCCTGCCTCGGCGCGCTCGAACGGGTCGAACATGCCCGACTCGGCGAGGTGGGGTACCGCCTCGGCCCGCTGCACGTCGCCCATCCGCTGCTCGCGCGCACGCGCCGGGGTGCCGACGCGCGGCCCGGTCGGCGGCAACGGCGGACCCGGCGGCAAGACGCTGCCGCCGCGGGCCGCCGACGGCCGCGGCCCTCAGTGCCGCGCCCCGCTCGCCCAGGCCTCCTCGGCGGGCTCGCGCCGCGCCTCGCCGTCCGGTTCGCGCGGCGCGGACCCGGTTTCGCGCAAGGCCTCGTCCCGCTCGGTGCCGACCGCGGCCAGCGCGAGTTCGACGACCTCGTCGACGTGGTCCACGAAGTGGAACGTCAGCCGCTCGCGCGCGCGCGCCGGCACGTCGTCGAGATCCTTGCGGTTGCGCGACGGCAGCAGCACGGTCCGGATGCCCGCGCGCGCCGCGGCCACCGTCTTCTCCTTGACGCCGCCGATCGGCAGCACGAGGCCGCGCAGCGAGATCTCGCCGGTCATCGCGAGGTCGCTCCGCACGCAGCGGCCGGTCAGCAGCGACGCCAGTGCGGTGTACATCGCGGTGCCCGCGCTCGGGCCGTCCTTCGGGATCGCGCCCGCCGGCACGTGCACGTGGAGGTCGCTCTTCTCGAACAGCGCCGCATCGAAACCGAGCTGCTCCGCGCGCGTCTTGACGAGCGAGACCGCCGCCTGCGCGCTCTCCTTCATCACGTCGCCGAGCTGGCCCGTCAGGATCAGCCTGCCGGTGCCCGGCGTGCGCGTCGCCTCGATGAACAGGATGTCGCCGCCCACGGGCGTCCACGCGAGGCCGGTCGCGACGCCGGGGACGCTCGTGCGCATCGCCGTCTCGTTCTCGAAACGCGGTGCGCCGAGGATCGCGGGCACGTCGTCCGCGTCGATCCGGATGCGCTCGACCGCGCCGCTCGCGATCTTCACGGCGGCGTTGCGCATCAGTGCGCCGATCTCGCGCTCGAGGTTGCGCACGCCCGCCTCGCGCGTGTAGTCGCGCGCCACGCGCCGGAGCGCCTCCTCGGTCACCTCCACCTGCCCGGGCTGCGAGCCGGCGCCCGCGAGACCATTGGCCTCCAGCTGCCGGCGGACGAGGTAGCGCTTCGCGATCTCGACCTTCTCCTCCTCCGTGTAGCCGGTCAGCTCGATGATCTCCATGCGGTCGCGCAGCGGCCCGGGGATCGTGTCGAGCTGGTTCGCGGTGGCGATGAAGAGCACCTTCGAGAGGTCGAACGGCACCGCGAGGTAGTTGTCGCGGAAGGTCGAGTTCTGCTCCGGGTCCAGCACCTCGAGCAGCGCGGCCGCCGGGTCGCCCTGGAAGCTGCGCCCGAGCTTGTCGATCTCGTCGAGCATCAGCACCGGGTTGCGCGTGCCGGCCTTGCGGATCGCCTGGATCACGTTGCCCGGCAGCGCACCGACGTAGGTGCGCCGGTGGCCGCGGATCTCCGCCTCGTCGTGCGTGCCGCCGAGCGACACGCGCTGGAACTTGAGCCCGGTGGCGCGCGCGATCGACTGGCCGAGCGAGGTCTTGCCGACGCCGGGCGGCCCCACGAAGCACAGGATCGGGCTGCGCCCCTGCGGGTTCAGCTTACGCACCGCGAGATACTCGAGGATCCGCTTCTTGATCTTCCCGAGCCCGAAGTGGTCGTGCTCGAGGATCGCGCGCGCCCTGTCGATCTCGATGTGTTCCTCGTCGAGCTTCGCCCACGGCAGCGCGGCGACCAGCTCGAGGTAGGTGCGCAGCATGCCGTGCTCCGCGCCCTGCTCGGGCATCCGCTCGAGGCGCCTCAGCTCCTTCTCGACCTGCGCGCGCGTCTCGTCCGGCATCCCGGCCTGCGCGATCTGCTCGCGCAGTTCCGCGATCCCGGAATCGTCGTCGCCGTCGTCGCCGAGTTCGCGCTGGATCTGCTTCATCTGCTCGCGCAGCAGCATCTCCTTCTGCCGCTCGTCGATCGACTCGCGCGTGCGCTCCTGGATGTGCTTGGTCAGCTTCATCACCTCGATGCGGTGCGCGAGCAGCGTGGCGACGCGCTCGAGCCGCGTACGGATGTCGAGCGTCTCCAGCAGCTGCTGCTTGTCCGCGGGCTTCACGTCGAGGAAGCTCGCGATCAGGTCGGCGAGTTGCTCCGGCTGGTCCATCGCGGCGAGCGCGCCGCCGAGCTCGGCCGGTGCGGTCGGGAGCAGCGACAGCGCCTCCTGCGCCAGCCGCTTGAGGTGCAGCACGCGCGCCTCGGTGTCCGGCCCGGTCGCCGGCTGCGACGGCAGGTACTCGACTCGCGCGACGTTGAACGGCATGCCGGTCTGGAAATCGAGCACGCGGAAGCGACGCTCGCCCTGCACGACCAGGTGATGCGTGCCGTCCGGCGCAGTGACGTAGCGCAGGATTCCGGCCACCGTGCCGGTCCCGTACAGGTCCGGCGGCAACGGGTCGTCGTTGTCCGGATCCCGCTGCAGCAGGAAGCCGACCTTCCGCTCGGTGCGCACGGCCTCCTGTGCGCCGGCGACCGTCTTCTCGCGGTTGATCGCCACCGGCGCCACCACGCCCGGGAACAGCACCAGGTTGCGCACCGGCAGGATGATCAGCACGTCCTCGCCTTCGTGGGCCGCGCCAGGGACCGCGGCCGTCGCGCCTTCGTCGTTCGTCTCGCTCATGTCCGCTCCCCGCGCTTCGCCAGCGCGACGCAGAGGCAACCGTCGATGTATTCGTGGTGCTCGAGTTCGTAGACGCCGGGCGGCAGCTGGATGCGCCGCTCGAAGCGCCCGTACGGGATCTCGAGGTGCCGGATCGCGCGCGTATCGCCGTCGATCGGGGCAGGACGCACGGCCCGCACGACCAGCCCGCCGCCCTCGTCGGCCTCGAGTTCGATGCGCTCGGCCTTCACGCCCGGCAGGGCCACCGTGACCCGGCAGCGGTCCCGCGTCTCGACCACGTCCACCGGCGGCTCCCAGCGCGGCGCCTGGGCCGCCGTGCGTTCGAAGCGGAAGAACTGTCGCTGCAGGCGATCGGCCCGCTCCAGCAGGTCGAAGGCCTCCGCCCACATCCAGGTCGGTTGTTTCCGCATGCGTTCTACTCCAGGCTCCGTCCCGCCGATGTGGGGGCCGAGTTCCAGAAATCAAAAGGGGGAGGGGCGAGTCGAACCCCGCCGTGCGGGCGTTGCACGGCCCGTCTCAGTGCAGGACTCGGCGCGGCGGCGCGGCCGGGCTCGGGCCGACGCCGAACTCGTAGCCCTCGATCTCGTCTTCGTGTTCGCCCTCGCCCTCGGCGTCGGACTCGACGAAGCAGCAGGTCGCGTAGTACTCGCGGTCGTCGAGCTTGAGCACGACGTGGTGCTTGCCGAATCTCGGCAGCACGAACGGCGCCATGCGCACGACGAACACCGTGGCGCCGTCGCGGTCGGCGCTGAGCCGGCCGACGTGCTCGTCGAACGCCACGCCGCCCTCGGTGGCGTGGATCGCGAGCGAGGCCTCGAACTCGCCCTCGCCGCCCTCGACGAAGAACACGAAGCAGAGTTTTTCCAGCACGGCGGCCGAGTCCGCCGCGTCCGGCAGACGGTACCTGGACGCACCGATCTCGCAGGCCGGGAACAGGCCGCGCACCAGCAACTGGCCGCGCGCGTCGCGCTCGACCGTCTCGCAGATCAGGAGGCCAACGCCGTCGCGGTGCGGATACACGGGTGCGATCATCGGCTCCACTCCTTGGACTCTGATGCCGCGCATTCCTCGCGGCGGCAGGCAGCAAGGACGATTCTGGATGCACACGGGTCCGGGCCCCACTCCCCGTGCCCGCCTGCAGAGGTCGGAGTCCTCCGATACGCGTGCGGCGTACCTGCCGGTCCCCGCCGACGCGGCGGCCACGTCGGTTCCGTGGTGCTCGGCGGGGCATGCCGTCGCGGTGCGTAGCCTGCGTCGCCGAGGTCGCCGACTACGACCACCTGTTCGACGCAATCCACGGGTTCGCCGTGCCCGACGGAGCGGCGCGCGGTGCGCGCGGACCGAGCCCGGTCACTGAGCGCGGCCTGCGCGCCGGGAGCGGTGCGCGGCGCGGCGCGGCCCCGTTCAGCCGGCTCAGGGCGACGAGGAAGCAGGCGTCCGCCGCCTCCAGGTGCACCAGCCAGTCCGCGGCTTCGGCCCGCGCCGGGAACGCGAGCGCGATGCGCGCCTGGCGCAGCGCGGGTTCCAGCAACCGGGCCTCGAGACCGGTCATGGCACCCTGCCCCTCGAGGGTCGAACGGTCGTGCACGTCGTCGTCCATTCGTTTGCGCAGTTCCGCGAGCGCGGACTGCGCCGCCGGATCCGGGACGCGACCGCCGGCGCGGAGCCGCACGGCCAGTCGCCGCAGTCGATGGCGATAGTCGAGGATCGCGGCCCGGCACCCGTCGGCGTCAAGGTGTAGATGGGTCATGGGGCACCCCGTGAATTCGAATCGGGGGCTCATGCTAGGCCTCCCGGCGCGCAGGTCCTGTCCGCGTCCGGCCTACAGGCGCGCCGGCGATTGCGCACCCGCGCGTCTGCGGTAAGGTGCGCGCCGGATGCGCGACGTCGACCTGCCCGCCCTGCCGATCATCGAGGCGCTCCCCGCGCTGCGCGCAGCACTGCGCGAGCGGACGGCCGCGGTACTCGAGGCGCCGCCCGGTGCGGGCAAGAGCACGGTGGTGCCGCTCGCCCTGCTCGACGAGCCGTGGCTCGCCGGCCGCCGCATCGTCGTGCTGGAACCGCGCCGCCTCGCGGCGCGCGCCGTCGCCGAGCGGATGGCGGGCACGCTCGGCGAGCGCGCGGGCGGCACCGTCGGCTACCGGATGCGGCTCGAGACGCGCGTCTCGCGCACGACGCGGATCGAGGTCGTGACCGAGGGCATCCTCGCGCGCCTGCTGCTCGACGATCCCGCGCTGGAGGGCGTCGGGCTCGTCGCGTTCGACGAGTTCCACGAGCGCAGCCTGCCCGCGGATCTCGGGCTCGCGCTCTGCCTCGACGCGCAGCGCAACCTGCGGGACGACCTGCGGCTGCTCGCGATGTCGGCGACGCTCGACGGCGGTCCGGTGGCGCGCCTGCTCGCCGACGCGCGCGGCGACGCGCCCGTCGTTCGCGCCACGGGACGCGCGTTCGAGGTGGAGACGCGCTACGCGAAACGCCCGCCCGAACACGTCGAGCGCGAGGTCGCGAACACCGTGCGCCGCGCGCTCGCCGAGGAGCCCGGCGACGCGCTGGTGTTCCTGCCGGGTGCCCCGGAGATCCGGCGCGTCGAGCGCAACCTGCTCGAGTCGGAGCTGCCGCGCGGCACGCGCGTGCTGCCGTTGTACGGCGAACTGCCGCCGGATGCCCAGGACGCGGCGCTCGCACCGAGCCCGCCCGGCACGCGCAAGGTCGTGCTGGCGACCAGCATCGCGGAGACCTCGCTGACGATCGACGGCGTGCGCATCGTCGTCGATGCGGGGCTCGCGCGGCGCTCGCGCTTCGATCCGGTCACCGGCATGAGCCGGCTCGAGACGCTGCGCGCGTCGCTCGCCAGCGCCGACCAGCGCCGCGGCCGCGCGGGCCGCACGCAGCCCGGCGTCTGCTACCGCGTGTGGACCGAGGAGATGCACCGAAAGCTGCCGGCCGCCCAGCCGCCCGAGATCGCCGAGGCGGATCTCGCGCCGCTCGCGCTCGACCTCGCCTGCTGGGGCACGCCGGCGGAGTCGCTCGCGTGGCTCGATCCGCCACCGGGGCCCGCGCTCGCGCAGGCGCGCGACCTGCTCGCGGGCCTGGGTGCGCTCGATGCGCACGGACGGATCACGGCCGCGGGTCGCCGGATGGCGGCGCTCGGGCTGCACCCGCGGCTCGCACACCTGCTGCTGCGCGCCCGGGACCTCGGCGCACCGCGGCTCGGCGCCGAACTCGCGGCGCTGCTCTCGGAACGCGACTTCGCGCGGGCGACCGGCGGCCCGGGCTCGCGCGACTCGGACATCGTGAAGCGCCTGGAGCTGCTGCGCGGCGGCCACGTCGTCGGCCTCGAGGCCGATCGCGGCGCGCGCGAGCGCGCGCGTCGACTCGCCGACACCTGGGAGCGGCAGCTCGGCGGGTCCCGCGGCGAGACCGCGGTCGATCCCGGCCTCCTGCTGGCCTTCGCCTACCCGGACCGCATCGGCCGTCGCCGCGGCGAGACGGGCCGCTACCTGCTCAGCGGCGGTCGCGGCGCCGCCTTCGCCGGCCCGGATGCGCTGGCGGCCGCGGAACTGCTGATCGTGCCGGAACTCGATGCCGGCGAGCGCGAGGCGCGCATCCACCTCGCCGCACCGGTCGCGCTGGAGGACCTCGAACGCCACTGCGCCGAGGCGATCGCGACGACCGAACGCGTCGAGTGGGACCGCCGCGAGCAGGCGGTAGTCGCGCGTCGCGAGCAGCGCCTGGGCGCGATCGTGCTGCGGGAGCGCGCGGCCACGGACGTCGACGGCTCCCGGCTCGTGAGCGCGATGCTCGACGGCGTGCGTGCACTCGGCCTCGACGTGCTGCCCTGGACGAAGCCGGCGCGGGCGCTGCAGACGCGCCTCGAGTTCCTGCGGCGCGTGGACGCGCCGCCGGGCCGCGGGTCCGAGTGGCCGGACGTCGCCGACGCGGCGCTCGCCGGCACGCTCGAGCACTGGCTCGCCCCCTGGCTCGACGGCATCACGCGCCGAGAGCACCTCGCGCGCCTGGACCTGGTCGAGATCCTGCGCGCGCGGCTCGACTACCCCGCACAGCAGGCCCTGGACCGGCTGGCGCCGACGCACCTCGAGGTACCGAGCGGCTCGCGGATCCCGATCGACTACGGCGGCGACGCGCCGTCGATCGCGGTGCGCCTCCAGGAGATGTTCGGCCTGACGACGACGCCGACGGTGGCGGACGGCCGCGTCCCGCTGACGGTCGAACTGCTCTCGCCGGCCGGCCGGCCGGTGCAGGTCACGCGCGACCTCGCGAGCTTCTGGGCGCGCGGCTACGCGGAGGTGAAGAAGGAACTGAAGGGCCGGTACCCGAAGCACTACTGGCCCGACGACCCGCTGCAGGCGCGGCCGACCGCGAGGGTGCGCCCGCGCTGAGGACGCTCAGTCCACGCTGCGACCGGCTGCGAGCGAATCCCGCGGCGGCCACGGGAAGAGCACGGCGACGCACACGCCGCCGCCCGAAGCGGCGCCGATCTCGAGGCGGGCGCCGTGCGCGCTCGCGCGGTAGCGCATCGAGTCGAGGCCCATGCCGGCACCGCGCGCGTCGGCCACGTCCGGCAGGTCGCGCCGCGCGCCGCACAGACCCTGCTGCGCGATCGAGAAGGCCGCGACGGAACGCGCCAGCGCACGCGACTGCTGCAGGGCTTCGCACGCCGCCGTCGCGGAATCGGTGTCCGGTCCCTGCAGCAGGTGGCGCGGGCGGCGGCCGAGCAGCTGGGACGCGGTGTAGCCGCTCGGGCGCTCGAAGGCGTCGTTCCCGGCCAGAGAGGGGCCGGCGATCAACGCGGCCGTCGCGCGACTCGAGGCGCAGGGCGTGGGACGCGTCGGGCTGCCGGCACACGAGGGCCTGCAGACCCCCGTGACCCCGCAGCCGGCAGTGCTGTCGGTCGACGAGGTGCGCGGACGATCAGCGCCGCCGGCGGAACTCCCGGACCACGATGACGGCGAGCGTCAGCAGCGTCAGCGGCAGCACCACCCAGCGCATGGCCAGCGAATAGTCGTCGAGCGCGTCGTGCTGCTGCGCGTTGAGCACCAGGTACGCGACGTAGGCGACGTAGTAGCCGACGAACACCGCGCCCTCCCAGCGCGCGATGGTGTGCCCGGTGAAGAAGATCGGCAGGCACGCGACCGCCACGGCGGTCATCACCGGCAGGTCGAAGGTCTGCAGCGAGCCGGCCACCGGCAGGCTCGTCGGGGCTACCACGGCGGTCAGGCCGAGCACGCCGAGGATGTTGAAGGTGTTGCTGCCGACCACGTTGCCGACCGCGATGTCGCGCTGCCCGCGGACCGCGGCCATGATCGAGGTCGCCACCTCCGGCATCGACGTGCCGGCGGCGACGATCGTCAGGCCGATCACGAGCTCGCTCACGCCGAACGCGCGCGCCAGCTCGATCGCCGCGCCGACGAACGTGCGCGCGCCGATCACGAGCAGCACGAGGCCGCCGACGATCAGCAACAGCTGCACGGCCCAGTGCGAGTCCCAGCTCGAAGTCGCGGCCTCGACCGGCGACGCACTGCCCGCGGCCGACGCACGGCGCGACTGCACGTAGAGCATCGCGGTGTACGCCGCGAGCAGCACCAGGAACACGACGCCCTCGGTCCGGGAGATCGCCGAGTCGAGCGCCAGCACCACGAGCAGGAGCGACGCGCCGACCATGATCGGCACTTCCTGGCGCACCACCTGGCGATCGACGACCAGCGGCACGATCAGCGCCGACACGCCGAGGATGAACAGCACGTTGAAGACGTTGCTGCCCACCACGTTGCCGAGCGCGAGGTCGACCTGGCCGCTCGTCGCCGCCTGCACGGACACGGCCATCTCGGGCGAGCTGGTGCCGAACGCGACGATCGTGAGCCCGACCACCAGAGGCGACACGCCGAGCGACAGCGCGAAGCGGGAAGCGCCGCGCACGAGGCCCTCGGCACCCACGACGAGCACGGCGAGGCCGAGGACCAACAGCAGGAACGTCATGGGATCTCCCGGGCGTAGCCCGCAGCGGCGCGACCCCGGACGCTAGCCGGAACGCGGCGGCACGGCAACGGCAGGCGCCTTCACCGCTCCCGGTTATCGCCCGATCACCGCCGGTACTGGAGCGCGGCTTGCCGGGCCCGGCGCCGTCACCCCTAATAGCGGCTCCCCGTCAGGCCATGCGGAACGACCCATGCGCATCGAGACCCTCGCCGTCCACGGCGGCTATTCGCCCGACCCGACCACCAAGGCGGTCGCGGTGCCGATCTACCAGACCACCTCCTACGCGTTCGACGATACCCAGCACGGCGCGGACCTGTTCGACCTCAAGGTGGTCGGCAACATCTACACCCGCATCATGAACCCGACGACCGACGTGCTCGAGAAGCGCGTCGCGGCGCTCGAGGGCGGCATCGGCGCGCTCGCGCTCGCCTCGGGCCAGGCGGCGGTGACCTACGCGATCCAGACGATCGTCGAGGCCGGCTACAACGTCGTTGCCTCGTCCGCGCTCTACGGCGGCACCTACAACCTGTTCGCGCACACGCTGCCGCAGTTCGGCATCACCGTGAAGTTCGCGGACTACCGGGACCCCGAGAGCTTCGCCCGCCAGATCGACGACAGGACGCGCGCGGTGTTCTGCGAGAGCGTCGGCAACCCGCTCGGCAACGTCACGGACTTCGCGGCGGTCGCCGAGGTCGCGCACCGCGCCGGCGTGCCGCTGATCGTCGACAACACGGTACCCTCGCCGTACCTGTGCCGGCCGTTCGAGCACGGCGCGGACGTCGTCGTTCACTCGCTGACCAAGTACCTCGGCGGCCACGGCACGACGATCGGCGGCGTGCTGGTGGATTCGGGGCAGTTCCCGTGGGCGGCGCACAAGGAGAAGTTCCCGCGCCTCAACACGCCGGACGTCTCGTACCACGGCGTGGTCTACACCGAGGCCTTCGGCCCGGCGGCCTACATCGGCCGCGCGCGCGTCGTGCCGCTCAGGAACATGGGCGCGGCGATCTCGCCGTTCAACAGCTTCCTGGTGCTGCAGGGCATCGAGACGCTGCCGCTCAGGATGGACCGCATCTGCGACAACGCGCTCGCGGTCGCGAAGTTCCTGAAGGCTCACCCGAAGGTGAGGTGGGTGAAGTACGCCGGGCTGCCGGATGACCCGGCGCACGCGCTCGCTCGGAAGTACATGGGCGGCCGCGCCAGCGGCATCCTGACCTTCGGCGTCGCGGGCGGCCGCGCCGGCGGCGCGAAGTTCCAGGATGCGCTGCAGCTGTTCACGCGGCTCGTGAACATCGGCGACGCGAAGAGCCTCGCGTGCCACCCGGCGAGCACGACTCACCGGCAGCTGTCGCCCGCCGAACTCGAGAAGGCCGGCGTGTCGGAGGACATGGTGCGCCTGTCGATCGGCATCGAGCACGTCGAGGACCTGGTGGCGGACCTCGAGCAGGCGCTGGCGGCGGTCTAGCGCGCCAGGACCCACTCGATCTCCGAGGCCTGCGCCCACCCGTAGCGGGTGCGCGCGAGTTCGCCGGGCTGGCGCGCGAGTGCGACCTGCTGCTCGGCGGAGAGTTGCGCGTCCACCCTCTCGCGCGTGAGCGGCAGGCCGCCGTCGCGTCCGGGCGCGACATCGCGAGCGCGGTGCCGAGCAGCGCGCCGCCTCCGTTCTCGCCGCCCACGATCAGGATGCGGCCGTCCGTGAGGCGCGTCGCGGTGTGGCCGCGGCTCGTGAACTGCATCGGCACCTCGCGGTAGCGGTCGCGATAGTCCACCGGCAGCCGCAGCGCGCGCGTGACGGTGCCGCCGCCCTGCGCGTTCTCGACCACCAGCCGCACCTCGCGCGCGCCGTCGCGCGCCTCGGTCTGCACGGTCAGGCCCCTCTGCACCGCGCCGACGTTCGGCTCGATCCGGCCGGTGCCGCCCGCGAAGCGCACGGTCAGCGCCGCGCGCTCGCCGATGAAGCAGGCCGCCTTGTCGGCCGTGAACTCCTGGATCGTCGGCACCGTCGGGCCCTGGCCCGGCGGGTTCTGGATGGGCGCGGTCGGCGGCATACCGCCGCCGCCGCTGCAGGCGGCCAGGGACAACAGGGCGAACAGGGCTAGCCACGCGGCCGCGAATGCGCGGGCGGCCGTGCTGGGTCGACGGACGGGGCGCGTCTCGCGCGGGGGTTGCTGGCCGTGGGGGGTCTTCATGACGGGTCCTGCGTATCGAGACCGCCATGATCCGGATCAGCCGGTGGCGCCGAATCGCTCCCGGAGAGCCACGCCGGCGGCCAGTCCCGCGCTGGCCCGCACCGGCGTCATGGCTCCCGGAGAGCCATCGCGGCGGTCAGAACCCGGCGTGCTGCCGGTAGGGATCCGCCGCCTGCCGGCGCGGCACGCGGAACTCGGTCGCGGCCACGGTGGACGTGGCCGGCAGGCCGGCAATCGCAACGGACAAGGAAGGGCCCCGGGCCGGCTCCGCTCGTTTGCACGGAGAACCGATTCGCCCTCTTGATTCGCCGGGCAGAGGACGGGGGCGCAGCCCCGTTTCCGTACAATGCGCCGATGGCGGACGGCGCGAACACCCACACGGCCCGATGGCTGCTGGCGATCCTGGTGCTGCTCGTGCTGTACGGGTCGCTGTACCCGTTCACCCTGCGGCCGGTCGAGTACGAAGACCTGTTCGACCTCGTGCGGCGGCTGACCTGGGGTCGCACGACCCGCGGCGACATCTTCGCGAACGTGCTGCTCTACCTGCCGCTCGGCGCGGCGCTGGCCTGGGCGCTGCCGCAGCGGCTGGGTGCGACGTCGCGGCTCGCGCTCGCGACGCTGCTCGGGGCCGCGCTGTCGCTGTCGGTGGAGGTCGCGCAGTACTTCATGGCCTGGCGCGTCGCGACGCTCTCGGACGTCGCCACCAACACGCTGGGCACGTTCCTCGGCTGCGCCGGCGGCCTCGCGATCGCCGCGGCCGCGCGCCGACTGAGCGCGTCGGACGCGTTCCGCCTCACGCGCGAACCGGCCAGCGCGGCGATCGTCGTGCTGTGGCTGGCCTCGTTCCTGCCGCCCTGGCTGCCGCCGCTCGACACCACGCGGTGGGCCGAGTCGTGGGACGCTCTCCTGGCCGGGGCCGCGCCGCCCGGGCACGCGATCGCGGTGTCCGCACTCGGCTGGCTCGTCGTCGGTCTGGCGCTGCGCGCCCTCACGCGGCCCCGCTACGTCTACGCCGCGCTCGCCGGCCTGATCGCGCTCGTGCTCGCGGTGCGCTTCACGGTGCTCTCGCGCTTCGCCGGCCTCGACGACGCGCTCGGCGCCGCCGCGGCGCTCGTGCTCTGGCCGCTGCTGGCGCGGCTCGACGACCGCCGCCTCCCGAGCCTGCTGTTCCTCGCGCTGCTCGCCGTCGTGGGCTGGCGCGCACTCGAGCCTTTCCAGTTCACGCTGCACGCGCAGGCCATGAATCTCGTGCCGTTCGCCGACCTCATCAGCCGCGGCAGCACCGGCCTCAACCTCCCCCGCTTCTTCGAGAAAGCCTTCGCCTACGGTGCGCTGGTCTGGCTGCTGGTGCGGCGGGATTCCGGCGCCCTGCCGGCGGGGCTGATGGTCGGCGCGATCCTGCTGGCGCTCGAAGCCCTGCAGATGTGGACGCCGCGCGACGGGCACGTACCGAGCGTCACGGACCCGGTCATCGCGCTGGCCGCCGCCCTGATGCTGGCCACCTTCGGCCGCCGCTGACGTCCGGCACCGGCGCCGAAACCGGAAATCTGTCCAGTGCGAAAGGGCTGGAGCGGCCCGCCGACGCTGGTAGGCTCGCGCGATCAGCTTCCGAGACCGCCATGACGACCACCGCCGCCGAGACCCCGGTAGAGCACAGCAACTGGCAGCTGCAGCTGCTGGAGAAGGACCTCGTGCCGGACTTCCTGATCCGCATGGGCATCCGCCGGCTGCTCCGCGAGCGGCTGCGCGAGGAGGACAAGGGCGATCCGGAGGCGCAGGAGGCGCACCTCGCGCGGTTCGTCGAGCAGCTGCGCACCAGCCCGGTCGCGATCCACACGCAGGCCGCCAACGAGCAGCACTACGAGGTGCCGTCCGAGTTCTTCCATCTCGTGCTCGGCAGGCACCTGAAGTATTCCTCGTGCTACTACCGGCTCGACGGCCGGGGCGACCGCGCGACGCAGGGCGGCGACACGCTCGACGAGGCCGAGGCGGCGATGCTCGACCTGACGTGCCGCCGCGCGCGCCTGCAGGACGGCGAGCGCATCCTCGAGCTCGGCTGCGGCTGGGGCTCGCTGACGCTCTACATGGCGGCGCGCTACCCGAACGCGCGGATCACCGGCGTCTCGAACTCGCGCACGCAGCGCGAGTGGATCCTGGCGCGCGCGCAGGAGCGCGGGCTCGCGAACGTCGAGATCGTGACCTGCGACGCGAACGTGCTGCAGTTCCCGGCCGGCACGCAGTTCGACCGCGTCGTGTCGGTCGAGATGTTCGAGCACATGCGCAACTACCGGACTCTGCTCGCGCGCATCGCCTCGTGGCTGAAGCCCGCCGGCACGCTGTTCGTGCACATCTTCACGCACCGCGAGTACGCGTACCCGTTCGAGGTGCGCGACGCCTCCGACTGGATGGCGCGCTGGTTCTTCACCGGCGGCATCATGCCGAGCGACGGCCTGCTGATGCGCTTCCAGGACGACCTCAAGCTGGCCGAGCACTGGCAGGTGGACGGGCGTCACTACCAGCGCACCGCCGAGGACTGGCTCGCGAACATGGATCGCAACCGCGACCGCATCCGCCCGCTGCTCGCGGCCACCTACGGCGCCGAGAACGTCACGAAGTGGTGGGTGTACTGGCGCGTGTTCTTCATGGCGTGCGCGGAACTGTGGGGCTTCCGTGGCGGTCGCGAATGGCTCGTTTCGCACTACCTGTTCGAGAAGCCGCGGAACGCGTGACGACGCACGCGCACGGAGGCATCATCGGTGCCATGCGCGCGTCCATGATCCTGCTGGCGGCACTGCTCGCATCGGCGTACCCCGGGGCCGTCGTTGCGGGGCAGGCCGCGGCCGCATCACCGGCCGACGCGGCGGTGGAGGCGCCGGCGTCCGCTACCGCGGGCGTCACGGCGGGCGCAGACGCGGTGCGCCGCGAGCGCGATTCCGCGTACCTTGCGTTCCGCCGGGAGTTCGGGGCCAAGCGGTACGTGGAAGCGCTGCCGCTGGCCGTGCGCGTGGTCGCGCTCACGGAGCAGGCCGGCGCGAACGCGGAGCTCCCGAGCGCGCTCAACAACCTCGCCGCCACGCACTTCCAGCTCGGCGACTACGCCGCCGCCGAGAAGACCTACGTCGAGGCGCTGCGGCTCGTCGAGGAGTCGCAGGGCGCTACCTCGCGCCGCCTCGTCGCGCCGCTGCGCGGTCTCGCGAACACCTACGTCGCAGGCGGCCGCAAGGAGGCCGCGATCCCGCTGTTCGAGCGCGCGGTGGCGATCGTCCGGCGCTCGGACGGCCTGTTCGATCCCGGCCAGGTGGCGTTGCTCGAACCGCTGACCGAGGCCTACGTCTCGCAGGGCCGCTGGCTCGACGCCGAGCAGGCGCACCAGTACCAGTTCAGGCTCGCAGAGCGGCAACACGGCAACACCACGCGGCTGATCCCGGCGCTGACGCGCCTCGCGAAGTGGTACGAGGAGACCGGCCGCTACACGCAGGCACGCCGCACCTGGGCGCGGCAGTACGGCATCGCGAGCGACCGCAAGGCCGGCGATCTCGCCGGCGCGGTGAACGCACTGCGCGGGATGGCGCGCACCTACAAGCTCGAGTACCAGTACGGTCCCGAGATCATCGAGGACGACGCGAACCGCGCCGGCGATCTGTCGTTCCGCATGGACGTCACCGAGCGCGACCCGTTCGGTCGGCGCGTGCAGTCGATGTCCTCCGGCGACTTCCGCCTCGACCCGCAGGGCCGCGAGTTCCTCGAAGCCGCGCTCGCGATGTTCGAGAAGCACGACACGCCCGCGCCGCTCGCGACCGCCACGCTGCTGGTCGAGCTCGGCGACTGGACCCTGCTGTCCGACCGCGCCGCGCGTGCGCAGCCGTTCTACGAACGCGCCTGGCCGCTGCTGCCGCGCGACGAGAACACCGCCGAGAAGCTGCGCAACCCGCTGCTCTACCCGGGCCAGCTGCTGTACCGTGCGCCGAACTCCGCGCGGCGCCATGCCTCGCTGCCCCCGGACATGGTGATCGAGCGCGCGGCGGTCGCCGAGTTCACGGTCACCTCCGAAGGCCGCGTGCGCGACGCACGGATCGTCGAGGGCACCGCGAGCGAGGCCCAGCGCAACGCGTTCCTGAGCGCGCTGTCGCGCGCCGTGTACCGGCCGCGCTTCGTCGACGGCAAGCCGGTGGAGACGCAGAACGTGCGACTCCGCCAGACCTTCCGGGTCCTGAAGACGGACGAGGCGGCGCAGGAAACCCCGGAGGAGACCGATTCCGCCGCGACTGGCGCGGCCGCACCGTCGTCGCCGGCCGAGGAACCGGCGTCCCGCGCGCCGGGCTGACGCGGCGTGAGCGCCGGACCCGTCGACGTGCCCCCGGGGCGCTACCGTCACTACAAGGGCCGCGACTACGAGGTGTTGGGAGTCGCGCGGCACTCGGAAACCGGCGAGTCGCTGGTCGTCTACAGGCCGCTGTACGGCGAGCGCGGCCTCTGGGTCAGGCCGGCGGCGATGTTCGTCGAGAGCGTCGTCGTCGACGGTGGATCCTCGCCTCGGTTCCGGTACGTCGGGCCGCCGGGCGCCGACTGAGACCACGGTGCCCGGCCCACCCCGCGACGTCGCGCTGGTCGTCAGTCGTCGCGCGCGCCGGGGCGTCGACGAGTTCGAGCGCGCCCGCGCGAACCTGGCCGCGGCGGGCCACGTGGTCGAGGCCGACCTCGGGCGAGTCGAAGCCGCGTGGTTCGCGAACTCCGCCGCGATCGGCCGGCCCGCGGGACCGGATCGCGTGGAACTCGTGCGCTTCCGCGCGTCGTGGCCTAGAGCGGGCCGGCCGGCTCCGTGCGCACGGCGTACACGCGAAAGCCCGCCCGCTCGTAGGTGCGGATCGCCGCGGGATGGTCCCAGGTGTCCGTGTGCAGCCAGATGCGGCTCGGGCCTGCCCGCCACTCCTCGACGAGCGCCCGAGCCAGCAGCCAGGGGCCGAGGCCGCGCCCCTGGGCCTGCGGCACGAGCCCGAAGTTCATGAGCTGGACAGCCGAGAAGCCGCTGCGATCGAACTCGCAGAAGCCGAGCGCGGCGCCGGTGCCGTCGCGCAGCACGTAGAGGCGGCAGTGCTCGTGGCCGAGCAGCCGATCGAGTTCCGCGGCCGACATCCGGAGCCGCTGGTCCCAGCGCAGGGGCCCGCCGACGCGCCGGTAGAGCTCGAGATAGTCGAGTCGCGACAGGCGCTCGCATGCGAGCGTTTCAGGACCCTCGCGCACGGGGACGGCCGGCGGCGGCCCGTCGGCCTCCATGTACGTCACCTGGAGTTCCTGATCCATGGGCTGGACGCCGGTCAGCCGGACCGGGGGCCGCCCCGGCGCCCGTCATCCCGGAGCTCGTCGTCGAAGCGCGATCGACCCACCCGATCGAAACCGGCGCCAAGTTCGGTTGGCATCGATGAGACGCGCGCGCATCCTGCGGTGACGTTCGGCCCGGGAGCCGCTTCGATGCACACGTTCGGAGCTCGACCCCTCGCCTGGCGTGCGCGCCTCACGCTCGGCGCATAGATCAACGTCGCCGGCCGCGCAGGCCGAGTGCGATGCCGCGCCCCCGCACCGCGATCCTACCCCGCCGCGCCCGCCACCGTCCGGGCCGTCGCGAGCCACCGCCGCGCCACCACGATCAGCCCGATCGCGCCGACGTTCATCAGCAGCGCGTAGACGACGCTCGGCACCGCGAGCGCCGGCGCGGCGAGCACCGTCGTCGCGACGAAGATGCCGAGTGCGGCGTTCTGCAGGCCGCACTCCGAGGCGATCGCGACGGCGTCCCGGCGTTCGAGACGCAACGCCACCGCGAGTCCGGCGCCGGCGAGCATCACGATCATGTTCAGCGCGGCGGCCGCGGGCCCCACGGTGCCGAGATTCGCGAGCAGAACCTCGCGCTGGCCGACGAAGGTCGCGATCACGATCGCCACGAACAGGAGCGTCGCGACGCGCCCCAGCCCGCCCTGCACCCTGTCGGCGAGCGCCGGGCGCAGCGCGCGCACCAGCATCCCCGCCGCCACCGGCACGGTGGTCATCAGGAACACGCCGCGCACCAGCTTCTCGACCGAGAACTCGATCGCACTCCGCTCGCCCATGAATTCGGCGAGCGCGAACTGCAGCACGACCGGCATCGACACCAGCGCGACCAGGCTCGTGATCGCGGTCAGCGTGACCGACAGTGCGGCCGTGCCGCGCGCGAGGTGCGTGATCAGCGCGGAACTCGCGCCGCCGGGGCAGGCGCCGAGCAGCACCAGCCCGACCGCCATCTCGGGGGGCAGCCGCAGCGCGACCGCGAGCGCCCACGCGACCGCCGGCAGGAACAGCAGCTGCGCGACGAGCCCGCCGAGCACCGCCTTCGGCTGCAGGAACAGGCGAGTGAAGTCGGACGGCACCAGCGTGATGCCGACGGCGAACATGATGAACGCGAGCGCGAGCGGCAGCAGCGTGCCTACGACGTCGGGCATCAGAGCACGAGCCCCGCGGACAGCAGCAGGCCGAACGCGAACTGCGCGAGCGCGGTCTGGCCGAGGACGGGATTCAGCCCGGTGCCGGCGGCGTGGCGCGACCGCGCGACCAGCACGAGGCACAGCGGCGCGGCCAGCCACGCGAGCCAGACCGCGGGCGAGACGCCGTGCGCGAGCGCGAGCCACGGCGGGATCGTGAGCGGCAGCAGCATCAGTGCGGCGTAGAGGGTGCGGGAGCCCGCCGGCCCGAGACGCGCGGCGAGCGTGCGGCGGCCGGCGGCCGCGTCCGCCGCGAGGTCGCGATAGTTGTTGAGCAGCAGCACGGCCGCGGCCATCGCGCCGACGCCGAGGCCGACCGGCACCGAGGTCGCCGACCAGCGGCCGGCCTGCAGGTAGTAGGTGCCGGCGACCGCGATCACGCCGAAGAACGCGAGCACGTAGAGCTCGCCGAGCATGCCGTAGGAGACCGGGCGACGGCCGCCCGAGTACGCCCATGCCGCTGCGATCGACAGCAGGCCGATCGCGAGGATCGGCCAGCCGCCGACCAGTACCAGCACGAGCCCGAAGGCGAGCGCGAGCCCGACGCAGAGCTTCGCCGCGCGCCGCACCTCGCGGGGCGTCGCCCAGCCCGCGGCCGTGATGCGGACGGGCCCGACGCGGTCGGCGCGGTCGTTGCCCTTCTCGAAGTCGGTCACGTCGTTCAGGAAGTTGGTGGCGACCTGGATCAGCATCGCGCACGCGAGCGTCAGCAGCAGCACGAACCACGCGGGCTCGGCACCCTCGGCCCACGCGAGGCTCGCGCCGACGACCACCGGGGTGACCGCCATCGTCAACGTGCGCGGCCGGGCCGCCACCCACCAGCGATAGCCGCGGCGCGGTGCGGCGCCCGCACGGCCCGCCGCCACGGGCCCGGCGGCGGTTCCCGCGGGTGCCAGTGACGAACGGGGTGGCTGCGGCTTCGCTGTCATGGACGAATGGTGGCTCACGGGAGCGTCGCGGCGGAATGCATGATCCCGCAATCCGCTGCCGGTTTGCCGCTACCTCGGCCCGAGCCCCGCCCCGCCGTCCTGGACGCCCTGCCGGGGACGCCCGGGCGCTCGCGCCGGCCGGCGCGAACGATGGCGCGCCGCGGCGCTCAGTCGCCCGGTGGCTTCGCCGCCGGCGGCGGCGTCGCCTCGGCCGGCGCGGTCGCAGCAGGCGCGGACTCGGCCGGCGCCGGGGACGGCACCGCCGCTTCGGCGGGCGCACTTCCAGGCTGTGCGCTCGCGCCCGTGCCCGTGGCTTCTGCCGATGGGGCAGCCGGGGTGCCGCCGCCGCCCGGCGAGCCCGCGGCGCTCGCGCCGCCGGCCGCCCCGGCGGCGCCCGCCGTGCCTGCCGGGCCGGGAGCGCCCGGCGTTCCCGGCGCCGTCGGCGCGACCGGCGTCGTCTCGACTTCGCCGATGGTGCCGCTCGCCTCCGGCACGCCGGGCGCGACAGGCTCCACCGGCTCGCCGCGCAGCAGCTTCGCGAGCGTCTCCTGGGCCGGGAACTCCGTCGCGAACTTGGCGCCGGCGTCGCGCATCGCCCGGCGCGTCGCGACCTCGAGCGGCTTCGCCGAAGTCAGCCCGCTGGAGCCGCTGTTGCCGTAGCCCGTGTAGACCAGCGAGTCGATCAGGCGGCCGCGGCCGTCGTAGACGTTCGCTCGGTACTTGATGGTGACCGCGAAGTAGTCCGCGCCGGAGTCGCGCGGCGTGAGGAACGAGTACTCCTCGAAGCGCGGCTCGAGGATCAGGTCGAGCGCCGGCTGCGGGGGCTTCGCGAGGTCCGCGACCTCGACGAGGCCCGGGAACATCGCCTTCAGCAGGCGGTCGAGCTTAGTCACGTGCGCGCCGCCGAGCTCGACGCTCCAGGCGGTGCCCCAGCGCTCCTCGCGGTGCACGAAGCGGCGGAACTCGTCGGAATAGTGCACGCCGGCCCGCAGCGCGACTTCGTCGACGAGCGGCGGCGGGACGTCGTCCACGGGCTTGACGCGCACGCCCCCGCACGCGGCGAGCGCGACCGCGGCCGTGGCGGCGAGGACGAGGAGCAGGTGCGGGGCTGGGCGCATGGGACTGGGACTCCTGCCGGCCCGGGCAACGGGGGCGCTCCCCATTGTCGTCGAAACGGCGACTTTGCCCATCTCAGCGTACGAGGCCGACGAAGGATCCGCCGTTGCGCTGCGTGACGATACGCATCAGCTGCGCGAAGCGGATGTTGGTGAACTGGGGGACGTTCGGGTCGAGCGGGAAGCCGATCGCGTGGATGCGCACCGCGCGCGTACCGTCGGCCTGCACGCGGTTGACGCGGTCCACGGTGTCCACGACCTGCTGGATCGACTGGCCGGTGAACTCGTCGCCGAACACGTAGATGCTGATCTTGTGCTCCGGGGTCCAGAACGTGCGGATCGCCTGCACGATGCCCTCCGCCGGGCTGGAGGCGGAGAACGCGTTCCAGTTGTCGAACGCGCGCAGGATCGCCTGGCGCCGCGCCGGCGTGTCAGGGATCCACTTCCCGCGGTACTCGCTGAACATGTAGAAGCCCTGGTCGGACATCACCTGGATGCCCTTCAGGCGCGGGTAGATCTCGAGCACTTCGCGCAGCTTCTGCTTGGCGAACTGCCAGCTGTAGCTCTGCATCGAGCCGGAAGTGTCGACCAGGAAGATGACGTACTCGCTGTCGACGGGGATGCCGCCGACCGGCGCGTCCTTCGCGCGCTGGAACTGCGCGCCGAGCAGGCGCTGCATCTCGGCGGAGAGCGACTGCTGCGCCACCGACAGCCGGCCCTCGAGCTCGGTCGCGACCGCCGCATCCTTGGTCGAGGCCTGGAACTGGCCCTGCAGCTTCGACAGCTCGCCCTGCAGGCGCGCGAGCCGCGCACGCAGGTCGGAGACCTGCTCCTGGCGCGACAGCAGGTCGCGGTTCAGCGTCTCGGTCTCGCCGCGCAGGCGCACGATCTCCTGCTCACGCTGCGCGATCAGTCCCTTCAGGTCGGTGTCCACCGCCTCGATCACGTCCGGCACGCCGGTCTGCGCGAGCACGGTCAGCAGGATCAGCGCACCGAACGCGCAGCAGATCGCGTCCAGGAACGACATGCTGAACACCGAGAACTCGCGCTCTCGCCGCCGCGTACCGCGCCCGCCGACGTAGGTCCCCGCGCGACTCATGGCGTCACGCACTCATGCGTGCTCATGGCGTCACGCACTCATGCGTGCTCATGGCCAATCCCTCGACGGGCTGATGAACGAGCCGCCGCTCGCCCGCGCGAGGCGCCAGTACGCGTCGGCCGCGTCCGGGTCGCCCTCCATCGGCAGCAGGATCACGCTGACCGGCACCTTGCGCGGCAGCGCGTTGACCGCGCGCTCGAAGAAGCGCAACCGGTCGTCCCCGTCGACGACCCGCGCGCGCGGCGGCGTCGCGCCCTGCGTCGGCAGCCCGTCGGTGATCACGAGGATGTTGTCCGGCTGCGGATTGAGCGTCCTCGCCACGGCGAAAGCATTCTCGAGACTGGTGCCGCCCTGCGGGACGAGCTTCCGCGCGGCCTGCAGTGCGCGGTCGAGCGTGGGACCGTCGACCGTGAGCCACTGGCCCGCGGTGCCGTCGACGAGCGGCCGCGGCTGCACGTCGAACGCATAGATCTGCAACTGCGCGCCGGGCGGCAGCTGCGTCGCGGTCCACTCGAGGATCGCGACGGCCTGCCGCCACTTGTCGGCGCGCCGGCGGCGGTCCTCGGGCATGTTGCGGATGCGCAGGATGTTGACCAGCGTCTCGTCGAGCATCGAGGCCGAGGTGTCGAACAGGATCAGGATCCGCTGCCCGCCGACGCGCAGGCCGGTCAGGTACATGCGGTCGCCCTGCCCGGCGCGCGCGCGAACCGCGTCGCCGACCGGCGTCGGCCGCTTCGACTGCGCTTCGAGCCGCTTCGCACCTTCCTCGAGCGCCGCGATGTCCGCCTTCAGCCGCTCGAGACGCTCGCGACGCGCCAGCGTCTCGTTCTCGGCCTCGGCCAGCTGCACGCGCTGCTGCTCGAGCTCGTCGATGATGCGCGCGGACAGTCCCTCGGTGCGCACCTTCGCCTGGTCGAGCAGCTCGGCCGAGTTCTTCGCCTCGACGAGGTCCTGCCGCGCCTGCAGGAACTGCTGCTCGACGAGCAGCGCCTGCGAGCGCAGGTCCTCGGTGACCTGCTCGACGTGCATGCGCCCCTTCGCGGTGATCAGCATGAACAGCAGGATCAGCGCTCCGAAGCCGCAGCAGATCGCGTCGAGGAACGACATGCTGAAGATCTCGAGGCGGCGGCGCGGCACGGTGCGTCCTCAGCCCGCCAGCCGGACGGCGTCCAGCTCGGCGCCGGGCGTACCGACGCGCACGCGATCCCCGGCGCGCAGCCGCGCGCGGCGCTGCACGCGCTCGCCGTTCACGAACGTGCCCCAGGTCGAGTGGTCCTCGAGCACCACCTCGCCGGCGCGCGCGACCAGCGTGCAGTGCGAGCGCGAGACGCCGGCGCCCGGCAGCGCGCCGCCCGCGTCCACGGCGATCCGCCGTGCACCGCCGCCGCCGCGACCGATCACGAGCGGGTCCGTGGACAGGGCGTACGCACGGCCCTGGAAGACGAGGTGCGTCGGCGCGTCCGCGACGTCGGCCGCATGCCCGTCGTCCCGCCGCGCGGGCAGCACCGCGGCAGCGCCGCGCAGGCGGTTCACGCGCGTGAGTTCGGCCGAGGCGCCCGCGGCCTCCTCCGACCCGGACGCGACGATCGCGCCCGCGTGCGCCAGCGCGCCGCGCGCCGCACCGCCGGCCGGGAGCCGCACGACCTCGCAGTCGCGCAGGCGTTCGAGCTCCGCGGCGATCCCGGGCAGGACCGCGACGCGGTCCGTGACGTAGAGCGTGACGGTCTCGCCGGCGCGGCGCGCGGAGTGCAGCAACTTCAGGAGCTCGGCGTTGATCGGGGCCGCAGCGGCGACCAGCTGGGCGTGCGCGAGGCGCGTCTCGTGGCGCAGGCCGCCGTGCTCGAGCGCGACCGCGACCTCGCCCTCCGCCTCGGCGCGCAGGATCCAGCCGGGCAGCGCGTCGTAGAGCAGCTGTTCGGTCGAGGCCTGCAGCAGCGGGTCGAACCGGGTGCCGCGGACGAACAACCGCGCGAGCAGCTGCACGAACGCGTCGTCGCAGGCGCGTCGCCCGGCAGCGCGCGTCTGCGTCGCACGACCGCGGCGCAGGTCCTCGCCGCGCACCAGCTCGGTGAGGATCGCGCGGTGTGCCTCCAGGTCGAGATGGAACGCGCGCGGCGCGCCCGGATGGTCGACACAGGCCGCGACCGCGGCGTCGACCACGCCCGCGACGTCGAGATTCGCCGCGCGGGCGATGCCGAGCAGCAGCTGCAGCTGCGCGACGTCGTACGCTGCGGGGGTCGCGAGCAGCCAGCGGCCGTGCGGGTGCGCCTGCACGAGCGCCGCGAACTGCGCATAGACGAGATCGGCGCTGGTGCGCGCGAGCGGGCGGGTTCGCGGCAGCGGCTCGACCGAGAGCTCCTCGAAATGTCGCGTCGAGGTCCAGAGCGGTACGAGCCGCGCGCGACGCGCCGCCGCGTCGCCCGTCAGAACCGTCTCGCCTTCGAAGCTCGCGACCGCGGGCACGGACGCAGCGACCGCCACGCGGTTCGCGCCGGCGACCACGTCCGCCGCCACCGCGTCGTCGCGGGTCGCGACGATCAGCGCGCTCGAGTTCAGCTCCAGGGCGTGCAGCATCCTTCCGTTCCCGCGGTCAGCGTACGTGCAGCCGGCGGAGCAGCCGGTCGTCCACGTAGTTCTCGGTGTCGAGCACCAGGCGCTCCTGCAGCAGCTGCAGCTGGTGCATGAAGAACATCACGACGATCGACAGCACGAGCGCGATCAGCGTCGAGTTGAACGCGACGCCGAGTCCCGCCGTCACGCCGCTGACGTCGCCCTCGATCGCCTTGTGCGCCTGCTGCAGCGAATCGCCGATGCCGCGCACGGTGCCGATGAACCCGATCGCCGGGATCGCCCAGGCGACGAACCGGATCATCGACAGCTCGGAGTCGAGCCGCTCGTTCTCCATCTGGCAGACGTTGCGCGCGGCGGCGCTCGCGTCCTGCACGCTGCGCGTGGCGCCGAAGCGCTCGAGCGCGGTGTGCAGGCTGCGCGCCAGCAACTGCTCCCGCTCGGCCGGTGGCAGCGCCTCGACCTGCCGCAGGTACTCGCGCGAATCCTCCGGCAGCACGCGCAGCCCCTCGGGCAGGTGCAGGTAGTCGCGCTCGAGCAGGCGGCGACTGCGGCGCGTGGCGGCCGAGCGCATCACCATCACGACGATCGCCCAGGCCGCGAGGATCACGCAGGCCTCCTGCTCCCAGTCCTTCATCACGATCCAGAACGAGCGCGGCGCGACGTAGCCCTGGTCCTGCAGCATCGCCGCCTGCTGCACGGCCATGTCGGCTTCCGCGCGCGGCCGGATCACGGCCGTGTAGATCGCGTGGACGACGATCGTGATCGCGAGCAGCGCGAACAGCTCGATCAGGAATTCTCGGTTGTTCTTCCGCATGGCACCCCTGGCCTAGATGTCGGTCGGGAACGAGACCTGGAAGTCGGCACGCACCTTCTCGGTCGGCTCGAATCGCTGCGGAGACGCGCCGCCGTCGGCCGGCCGCGCGCCCCTCGCCGTGTCCGGCGTCGTCGCGGCCGATGCCGCAGGCACGGTCGCCGTCGGCGCCGCCGCACCGCGTGTCGGCGTGCTCCGAGCCGGCGTGGACGCCTGACCCGGCCTTCGGTCCGGCGGCGTGCCCGTGGGCGTGGACGCGCCGCCCGTGGTCGGCTCGCTCGGCGTGCCGGCGACGGACGCGCCCACGGCGTCGCCGTCGGCGGCGGTGGGCGCCGCACTCGACGGATTCGCCGGCGCCGCGGCCGGAGGCGCCGGCGCCGTCTGCGCGAGCGCGACGCCGCTCGCCGCGAGCACCAGGAAGAGCAGTCCGCGTCGTAGTACGCCCATCAAGCCCTCACTCCGCGTAGCGAGCGAGCCGGAAGCCGAGGTTCTGCCGTCCGCTGCTGCCCGAGTCGCGCCACGCGAGCCGCAGCTCCGAGATGCTGGCGGTCAGCCAGCTGCTGCCGCGGATCACGTAGACCTGGCCGGCGCCGGGGCCGGTCGGGTCGACCGCGACCGCGCCGCCGTCCGAGTAGATCGTGTAGTAGTCCGTGACCCACTCCAGCACGTTGCCGCCGAGGTCGTGGAAGCCGAGCGGGTTCGGCGCGAAGCTCGCGACCGGCGCCGCGACGCGGAACCCGTCGTCGTAGTTCTGCAGGATCTGGCCCTGCAGGTAGACCGCCTGCGCATCGGCGAAGTTGCCGGCCTTCGGCGGAATCGGCAGGCGCTCGCCCCACGGGTACTTGCGGTCGTTGGCGCCCCCGTTCCAGCGCGCGGCGTACTCCCACTCCGCTTCCGTCGGCAGCCGGTAGCCGGTCGTCACGGGCTGCGCGAGTTCGAGCCGCCCGTCCTTCTGCACGTAGGCCGGCGGCAGCCCTTCCTTCTGCGACAGCCAGTTCGCGTAGGCGGCCGCTTCCTGCCACGTGACGTTCGCGACCGGGTAGTTGTCGAGGTCGAGCGTCTCCTGGCGGAAGGCGCCGACCAGGTGATCCGGCTTGAACTGCCGGAACTCCGCGTTCGTGACCGGCCGCAGCGCGAGATACACCGGCCGTTTCAGCTCCACCGCGCGCTGGGTCTCGTTCGAGCGGCGCCCGGGCTCGCGGCGCGGGGTGCCCATCACCAACCGGCCCGCGGGCAGCAGCTTCAGCGGCTGGCCGACGCTCGTGCGCACGGTCTGGCCGCCGAGCCGCGCGGTGCGCGCCTGCTCGGGTGTCTTGAGCACGTAGTTGACCGTCTGCGGCAGCCCGGGCCGCGGCGTCACGGTCGTGCGGAAGGGCTCGAGCCCGACCCTGCGGATCTCGATCTGCTGCGCGATCGCCGGGAGGCGCAGCCGCTGGTTCGCCGCGCCCTTCGACTGCCCGCCGACGAACAGCTCCGCGTCGCGCGGCTCGCCGACCACCTCGATCTCGCCGAGCAGCGGCTCGAGCCTGAGATTCAGCGTCTCCTGCGCGCGCGCCGCGAGCGTGACCGTGCGCGTGACCGGCTGGAAGCCCGCGCGCGTGACGACCACTTCCTGCGCCGCGCCCGGCGCGAGTTCGAGCGTCACCGGCGAGCGGCCGCGATATGCGCCCGCGACGCTGACGTCCGCGCCGGCGGGCTCGGTGCGCACCAGCAGCCGCCCGCCCGGCAGGCCGAGCTCGACCGGGCCGACCGTCTGGGGCTCGCCGCTCCTGACCGTCAGCGTGGATTCCCACGCACGGTACTCGGGGTGCACGATCACGACCGGGCGGCGGCCCGCGTCGAGGTCCACCGTCAGCGGCGTCACGCCGACAGCGCGGCCGTCGACGCGCACCTCGGCGCCGGCCGGCACCGACTGGAACGTGACCGGGGCGAACGCGGGCACGAGCTGCACCGCGAGCGACTGTTCGCGCCCGAGTCCCTCGATCGTCACGCGCTGCTCCACGCGTTCGTGCCGCGGCGCTTCGAACGCGAGCAGGTGCGTGCCGGCCGGCAGTTCCAGCGTGCCCGGCGCGTTCCCGAGCGGTTTGCCGTCCGCCAGCACCCGCGCCTGCACGCCACCCGTGTCGATCGCGAGCCGCCCCGGCAGCTTCGCGAGTTCGACCACGATGCGCTGGTTCGACTCGCCCGTGATCTCCACCGTGCGACGGGCCTCGACGTAGCCCGCCTCGGCCACCACGAGTTCGTGGCGGCCCGGCATCACCAGGTGCCAGCCGCCCACGCCGACGTCCGGCGTGTCCGCGAAATCCACCGCATCCGGCTCGAGGTCCGGCGCGACGCGCACGGTGACGGGACTCGCGGCGAACAGGAACGCGAGCATGGCGAGCAGCAGCGCCCCGGCGATGCCCGCACCCGCCTTCGCCGGCGTCAGCCGGAACGCGGGCCGCACCGCGGCCGCGGCGCGCGTACCGCGGGGATCGAGCTGCGGCGCCTCGAACGCGACCGCGCGCAGGCGCTCGCGTTCCGGCACCTCGTCCTCGAGGCCCTGCGCCGCATTCGGGTCGTAGAGCGGCGGCTCGGTCTCGTTGGCGCCGCCCGCGTGCTCGATCACCAGCGACCAGTCGTCGCCCGCCGCGTCGACCCGGCCGCGCAGACCCGCGACCTCGAAGCGTTCGCCGTCGACGAGCCATGCGGACTCCGCGAGCGGCTCGCCGCCAAGCCCGAACCGCACGGGCTGCACGGCATTCGCGGCGGGCTGCAGGAACGGCTCGCCGTCCGCGAGCCCCACGAGCGCGAGCACCTCGCCGGGCGCGCAGCCCGGCACGAGCACGGCCGCCCCCGGCCCGCCGAGGGTCAGCGGGAAGTCGCCCGCATCGAGCGAGCGCGAGCCCAGGGGTTCACGGAGCGTGTAGGTGCGCACGGTGTTCGGCAGGCGGGACTGGGGACGGACGACAGTGTTCCTCGTTACAGTTCGCACCGCCACCGCGCCGGGGATTCGGCGCAGCGCCGTCCGCCCGCGGCTCAGATCGGCTCGGTGCAGCGGATGTCGGCGGCCGCGCCGTCGCCCGGCGCGACCACCAGCTCGCGGCGCACGTCGCGGAACCCCGGCCGCCGCCCGACGACCGTGTACCGGCCCGGCAGCAGCTGCAGCTCGCGCGCCTCGAACGCGCCGAGGCGGCCGACGCGGTAGACGAGCACCTCGGTGAGGTTGTCCGAGGCGAGCGCGACGCGCACCGGCGTCTCGTAGCCGAGCACGAGCGACTCGAGCGACCGCGCCTGCGCCTGCAGCTTCGGGCCGGCCTCGCGGACGGCGGCCGCGGCGCGGAGCGCGTCGCGCGCGTCGGCCCGGGCGTCCGCGGACGCGAGCCGCTCCGGATCCCGCAGATAGCCGTCGAGCCGCGTGGCCAGCTCGGCGCGCGGCTTCGCGCGCGCGTGCCCGTCCTGCGCGAAGCGGACGGTCGGGTCGAGCGCGAGCGCCGCCGAGTAGGCCTTCACCGCGTCGGCCCAGCGCTCGGCGCGCTCGGCCGCCTCGGCGTCGGCCTGCAGGGTAGACAGCCGGGCGGTGCGATCGTTCGCATCGAGCTGCGCCAGCGCGTCCGCGACCGCGGGCGAGCCCGGATCGAGCGCCCGCGCGCGATCGAACGCGGCGCGCGCCTCCGTGCGGCGGCCCGCGGCCAGCGCCCGCTGTCCCTGCGCGATGGTCGCGGCGAGAGTGTCGGCGCGAGCGCGGGCCTCGAGCCGCGCGAGGCCCGCGCTCGCGGCCGCCGCCTGGGCGTCGATCGCGAGTGCCGCGCGGTACTTCTCGCGCGCGCCGGCCGAGTCGCCGGCGCGCTCGCGCTCACCGCCCGCGTCAACCAGCGCGAGCACCTCGTCGAGGCGCGCGGCGCGCGCGCGGCCGGCGGCCGCGTCCCGCTGGCCCGGCTCGATCGCGAGGGCGCGGTCGAACGCGGCCGTCGCGGCGCGCGAGTCGCCGCGCGCGAGCGCGTCGCGCCCCGCGGCCACGGCTGCCGCCAGCGCGGGCGCGCGGGCCTTCGCGACCTCGGCGGCGAGCGCGGTGCCGGCGGTCCAGGCTTTGCCGGCCGCGGCGTAGTCGCGGGTTTCGTACGCGCGCGTCGCGTCCTCGCCGAGGCGCGTGAAGCGGGCGTACGGCTCGCCGCCCCAGACCTCGGCCCGCTGCTTCGCGAGGTCGGCGGCCGCCTCGCGGAAACGGCTGCGCGCTTCCTCGGCGGCGGTCTTGGCGCGCGCCAGTTCGGCGAGCGCCGCGGGATCGCTCGGCAGTTCGGCCGGCCCGCCGGCGGCGTTCGCGCCGGAACCGGCACCCGCCGCTCGGGCGGCCCCGGTCGCCGGCGCGCCGGCGGTCACCGCCGTGGCGGGCTCGCGCTCGGCCACCCAGCGCGGCAGCGCGAAGAACACCCCGACGGCCGCCGCCGCGAGCAAGCCGCCGATCGCGAGCGGCCAGCGCGAGGAACGCTTGCCGCTCAGTACCGGTGCGGGCCCCGAAGTCGTGCCCGGATGCCACGCCCGCGGCGTCGCGGGCTCGCCCGCCGCACCCGCGAGCGGCACGTCGCCGCTCGTCGCACCCTGCGTCGCACCGCCGGCACTGCTCGCGGCGACCCGCGCCGCACCCGGCGGCGGCACGACGGCGAGGTTCGGCGTCGGCGGCCGCACCAGCGGTACGGCGGACTCGTCGGCGTCGGTGGCGACGATCGCGAGCAACGACTCCAGCGTCGCGCGCACGTCGGCCAGCGACGGCCGCGCGTCCGGTTCCTTCGCCAGCAGCGCGAGCACCAGGCCCACCAGCGGCTCCGGTAGCGGATGGCGAGGATGCAGTTCGACGACCGGCTCGCGCTCGGCGCGAGCGGCGGTCACGTCCGGGTAGAACGGCGGGAAGCCCGTCAGCAGTTCGTGCAGCGTCGCGCCGAGCGCGTACGCGTCGTCCGCCGGGCACGGCGGCTCGCCGCGCCACTGCGCAGGGCTGCGGGTCAGCGGCGAGCCGGTCGGTCGGCCCGGCGCGGCGGCGAACGCGGCGGTGCCGAAGTCGACGAGCCGCGCGCGGCCGTCGTCGTCGAGCACGAAGTTCGCGCTCTTGAGATCGCCGTGTGCGAGGCCGGCAGCGTGCGCACGCGCCAGCGCGGCGAGCGCGGGCACGAGCGGCGGCAGCAGGTCGGTCCAGCGGCGTCCGCGCCGCGCCGCGAGATCGCCGCCGGGCAGGTACTCGAGCACCAGCGCCGAACCGCCGGCGTCGAGCTCGACCACGTCGAGCACGCGCACGAGTCCGGCGGCCGCCACGGGCTCTTCGGTCGCGGCACGCGCGAACGCGGCGATCGCGTCGGCCTCGCGCCGGGCGGCCGTGGGATGCGGATGCAGCTTGAGAACCACGCGCGTGCCGTGGCCGTCCTCGGCGACCCACGCCTGCGCTCGCGCGGCCGAGGCTTCCGGCTCGGCCGTGCCGAGCCGCCGCACGAGCAGGTACCGCCCGGCCAGGCGGTCGCCGCGGTTCGCAACCGTCATCGCGGTCGAGATCAGGTCGACTCGCGCGGCCGCGCCGGTGCGGGCTGCGCGACGATCACCACGGGCGCGGTGCCGGGGGCACTGCCGGCCGCTCCGCTCGCGGTGCCGCCGGCCGCGGACGTGGTCGCCACCGGGGCCGGGCCGCTCGCGTCCGCCGCGCTGCCATTCGGGCCGACGACCGGTGCGTCGCCGACGAGGCCGGTCTCTTCCTGGTAGAGCTCGTGCAGCAGCTTGCGCCACTCGGCGTACTGCGCTTCCGCGGTGCCGGTCAGCTTCAGCGTGCGCCCCTCCACGTCGACGATCATCGGCGTCGTCTCGCCCTGGAACGAGCTCGTGATCTCCTTCAGCGCGTCCGTGTGCATCCGCGCCTCCTTGCCCTTCTGGATGCCGGACATCACCGCCATCACGCCGCCGGTCACGGCCGCGGCGCGCGCGGCGCTGTCGATGCGCCGGCAGTCGAAGTCGTTGCCGGCGCAGTTGCTCGGCATCAGGATGCCGCCGAGCACCGCCGCCGCGCCGAGCACCTTGCGCGTGGTGGCCTGGCGCTTCAGCCGCTGCTCGGCCTCGATCTCGTCGTAGGTCGAGCGGCGCCACGCCGCGTATGGCTCGCTCATCTTCTCGGCGAACGAGGCGTAGTGGTCGCTGACCGTGTCGATCATCCCCTCGTCGCGGCTGCGGATGCGCTCGACCCGCTCGACGATCGGATCGCCCTCCGCCGGCAGCCGCACGGCGCGGTACAGCTTGCCGTCGCGTGTCTTCGACTGCTCGAGGTAGTCCTTGAACGCGACGGGCGCGAGATCCGCGGCGAAGCGCAATTCGGACACGCGGCGCACCGCGACGAGGTCTTCGGACGACAGCTTCTTCCGGTACTCGAGCATGTCGTTCGCGAGGTTCACGTAGACGTTCTGGTACGGATCGCGGCCGCGGCCGGGCCCGTCGCGGTACGAAGCGGTGTCGGCGACCTGCTCGTAGCGCTTCTGGAACCAGCGGCGCCCGGTGGAATCCGTGACAGTGACCTCGAGTGCGAGGCTGTAGCCCGTGGACTGCACGATCGTGCCGTCCACCATCACGTCCATCACCTCGACGCTCGCTGGGATCACGCGCACCGCACCCCAGTGGCCGGTGCCCTCGAGCGTCGTGCGCAGCACGTTCGGGATGTAGCGCGCCTCGGCCCTGCGGATGTCGGGATAGATGCCCTCTTTCTCCGCGAGCTCCGGGTTTTCGTCGATGCCCTCGGGCAGGCCGGGGTCGAACAGCCGGATGCCCACGTCGAGCAGCTGCTCGTCGGGAATCTCCTCGGTCGCCTGCACGGCCGTCAGCTTCGGCAGCGGCCGCGTCTCCTGGACCATGCACCCGGTCGCGAACAACGCGAGGCAGGCCGCGAGCGCGAGGCGCGCAGCCGTGCGGGGGCCGAGGCCGGTCGGGGGAGCGATGTCGAACGTCGTGACGCGCATGGTGTCGTCTGCCTGTCGTCCGGATCCCGGTGCGAGGCGGCGCGCGGCCGCCTCAGGAACCCTTCTTGTACTTGCGGTATTCCTCCCAGAGCTTCTCGCGCAGCTCCGGGTCCGTCTCCTTCATGGCGGCCTCGCGGATCTGGCGCGCGACCACGTCGTCGTCGCGGCCGTCGGGAATGTCGGCCGGTACGGCGCTGCCGCCGCCACCGCCGCCACCGCCGCCACCGCCGGCCCCGCCCGAGCCGCCACCGGCTCCGCCGCCACCGCCCGACGCGCCCCCGCGGTCGGACTTCAGGCCACCGTCGCCGCTGCCTCCGCCCGCGCCGCCCGGCACGCTGCCCGCGACGTCGGTACCGTCACCGCCGCCACCGCCGGCGTCGTCCCCCTGGCTACCCGGACCGCTGCCAGCCCCATCGCCCGCGCGGGCGTTCCGATCGGCGAGGATTGCCTCACGTTCGGCACGGATCCGCCCGTCGAAGGTGCCTAGAGTCTCGTCGATGCGCCGGTAGATCGCCGCGCGCCGGTCCTCGCCCGGACGACCGATCGCGCCGGCACCCGCGCCCGCGCCGGCACCGGCTGCACCCGCACCCGCACCGGCTGCACCCGCACCGGGCATGCTCGGGCCGCTGCCGCCGCCGGAGCCCGAGGACGTGCCGTCGCGACCGCTGCCCGCGGCGCCACCCGTCCCCGAACCGTTCGCACCCACCTCGGGATCGGAGCCACCGGCGGCACCACCGCCCGCAGCCGTACCGGCCGTGGTCGACGCACCGGCGCCCGCTCCCGCGCCGCGGGCCGCGGCAGTCCCGGCACCCTGTCCGGCCGCGCCGCCGGCGCCGCTCCCGGAGCCGGCGCTGCCGGCACCCGCGCCGGTCTGTCCACCGGCGCCGGCCGAACCCGCGGTGCCCGGGCCACCGCCCGCGCTGCCGGCGGCACCGCCGCCCGCACCACCGGTCGAGCCGCTCGCACCACCGGCCGTGGCTCCGGCTTCCGGGCCGGAGCCGGCACCAGTGCCGCTGCCCGCACCCGTACTGGCACGCGTGCCGGTACCGGCCTGCGTGCCGCCGCCCGTGGCACCGGCGGCCCCACCCGACGAGCCGCTGGAGGCGCCGCCGCTGGCCCCGCCGACCGACGGGCCGCCGCCGCCACCGCCACCGCCGCTCGCGCCCGGCAGACCCATCGGCGAATTGCCGCCGCCACTGCCCGAGGCCCCGCCGGACGAGCCGCCCGAACTGCCGCCGGGCATCCCGCCGCCGCCCCCGGACGAGGACGAGCTGCCGCCCGACGAACCGCCACCGCCGCCGCCCGACGACTGCTCCATGCAGCCCCCGAGTGCGAGTGCGACCGCGACCGCCAGCGTGGCGAATGACGCACGGCCCGCCGGGCCCTTCGGGGCCGACGCGGCGAGCGCACCGTGGATCTTCGAATTCATCGTGGGGTGTCTCCGGAACCGGGTTCCGCCTGCAGACGCGCCGACTGCCGCCCCGCTCTCGCGGTGGCCGCGGGGCCGGGCCCGACGTTGGAGCGTCCGGCCGGCCGAGGGTTCACGGGCCGGCCGCGCCGCTCAGGTGCCGCCGGCCGCCGAGGGATCGGTGCCGGACAGGAAGCTGCGGAGCTGGCCGGCGAGGCGGTCGCAGGCCGTGCCCTGCACGCGCGCTATGAACGGCAGGGGCACGACGAGACCGACCATCGCTGAGGTGCCGGTGACGTTGGTCGTCACCGAGCCCGCCGACTTCGCGGTCTTCAGGTCCCACACCGTCGCTTCGTAGTCCGACTGCCTTTCCCACCAGCCGAAGCCGATGCAGCCCGCGGCGCCCGGCGCGGCCGCGCAGGCGATGCTGCCGCCGCCGTCGGTCTTCCGCGTGTTGCCGTCGAGCCAGACGACATAACGCACGCCCGTGTCCGCGAGTCGCCGCGCGACCTTCGGCCGGTTCAGCAGCGCGGTGACGCCTTCGGCGCGCACCGGCGCGGTCGAGGCCTCGAACCACGGAAAGAGGGTGTCCTGGAATTCCTGGTTGCCGTGGACCCGCAGCGGCCGCTGGCCGCTCGCCAGCTTGTCGCCGACGCAGTCCATGAAGGAGTCCTCCGAGCCGGTGCCCTCGACCTGCGGCTTGGCGAGGATCACGAGGCCCTCGTCGGCGGCGATCGCAGTCGGCAGGAAGCGGTTCTCGTCGAGCTTCGCCGTCATGCAGCCGGACAGCAGCGCCGCGAGCGCGACCGGTGCGACGAGCGCCCGGACGACGGAGACTCTTGCGGTGCGGCAGGCGGATGCGGCGTGCGTGCGGGCGTTCATGTCGTTCGCTCCGGCGTCGCGCGTCCTCGCGCGGCGGCTTCGGTCGAATATACACAAAACTCCGGATGCGCCAATGTCGGGCGCCGTCCTATGCGGGCGACGACTCGCACGGGCCTTCGCGCGGCGTCGTGCGCAGCGCGGCGCGCCTGCGCGTGCATCCGTCGGCACGCCTCGTGCGAAGATCGCCAGGCACGACTCGCGTTGCGTCGACGCCCGTCGGGCGGCACGCGGAAGCGGCTCTCGTCGAGCCGCGCGGCGTCGACGAGCATGCGGGTCGACGGGTGCCGCGCGAAGGGCGCCGGGTCGTCCGGGTCGGCGGGATCGCCGGACGGCGTGCTGGAACCGGGGTCCGGCTCGACGTGGGTGCGGAGGAAGCGGGCGCCGCGGTTCGACACCGCGCCCCGGCCGGCAGCCGCGCCGGGAGGCCGCGCGGGTCGCGCGACTCGCCTAGACGGGCTCGAGCGTGCGGGCCCGCCGGCGTTCGAGGCCGCTGCCGGCAGCGGCGCTGCGCCAGTGCCCACGCGGGGCCGCGATGCGCTCGAGCAGCGCGTCGGGGTCGAACGGCTTCGTGAAGTGGTCGTCGCAGCCGGCGGCGCGGGCCCGGCGCTTGTCCTCGTCCCGGCCCCACCCGGTCAGCGCCACGATCAGGAACTCCGCGCCGCGCAGTTGCGCGCGCAGCCGGGCCGCGACCTCGTAGCCGTCGAGTCCGGGCAGGCCGACGTCGAGCAGCACGACGTCGGGCGCGAACTCCAGCGCCAGCGCCAGCGCGCTCGGCCCGTCGTAAGCGGTGCGAGTCTCGTGGCCGCGCAGGCGCAGCAGCAGCGCGAGGCCGTCGGCGCCGTCGCGGTTGTCGTCAACGACGAGCACGCGGTGACGCACGCTCGGCGGCGGTGCGGCCGCGCCGAAGCCGAGAGGCCGCGTCACCTGTGCGAGCGGCACCCGCACCGTGAACTCGGCGCCCCGACCGGGTCCGTCGCTGTGCGCGACGACGTGACCGCCGTGCAGTTCCACCAGCGCGCGCGTCAGCGCGAGACCGAGGCCGAGCCCGCCCCGTGGACGCGGCGCGCCCGGCGAGGCCTGCCAGAACATGTCGAAGAGCCGGTCGATACGCTCGGGCTCGAGACCGATGCCGTCGTCGCGCACCGCGATCACCACCTGCGCCCCCTCCCGATGCGCCGTCACGACGATGCGTCCCCCGTCGGGCGTGTAGGTCGCGGCATTGTTCAGCACGTTCGACAGGGCCTGCGCCAGGCGCACGGCGTCGGCCTCCAGCTCGAGCGGTCCGTCCGGCAGCGTGATCTCCAGGCGGTGGCGGCCGGCCTCGATCAGCGGCCGGCTGGTCTCGACAGCGAGTTCCACGACGTAGCCGAGCGTCACGAACTCGCGCTGCAGCTCGAACTGCCCACGCGTGAGCCGCGACGCGTCGAGCAGGTCGTCGAGGAGGCGCGCCATCTGCGCGACCTGGCGCTCGATCACGCCCTGCGCCCACGCGATCTCGGGATCGGATGTGCCCTTGAAGCGCAGGATCTGCGCGGCGCTGCGCAGCGGGTTCAGCGGGTTGCGCAGCTCGTGGGCCAGCGTGGCGAGGAACTGCGTGTGCTCGGGCGTGGCCTCCAGCGCCGCGCCGCGGCAGTCCCGACCGTCGGTGCCGGACGCCTCCGCAGCCGGCCGCGCCGCTTTCGCCTCGAGGGTCCGGGTCAGCGCGCTCGCGTCCGCGTCGCCGTCGCTCGCCTCGACCCCGGCGCCAGCCGCGTCCAGCGCCCGCAGGCGCGACTCGGCTACCTCGAGAGCGCCACGCAGCCGGACGATCTCGGCCTGCGCCGCGACCGCGTCTTCGTCGAGAACGTCCCGGGCCGCCCGCAGCACCTTCGTCCGGATGATCTGCAGCCACTGCATTGCGCGCCCTTCCGAGGCTCGTGCGGCCAGAAGTCGCGCCAAGTCTGCATCGAAGCTGGGCAGGAACGCTTGCGTAATGGAAAACCCTGGAGGCGCGCATTGCGCCCCGGGTGCGGCGCGAGGTGCGCATTCGCGGCGGACGCCGCGGCGGGTAACGCGGATCGTCGCAGAAGCGCGCCGGATCGCGTCGGCTCAGCGCTCGCCGACCGGCGGCGTGAACCGATCGAGCCGGCGCAGTTCCGGGAACCAGCGCGCCCACAGGCCGGCGACGGCGAGCGTCGCGAAGCCGCCGACCACCACCGCGGGCTTCAGTCCCCACCACGCGGCGGTGAGGCCGGACTCGAATTCGCCGAGCTCGTTCGAGGCGCCGATGAACATCGAGTTGACCGCGCCGACGCGCCCGCGCATCGCGTCGGGCGTTTCGAGCTGCACCAGCACGTGGCGCACGAACACGCTGACCATGTCGGCCGCGCCGAGCACCACGAGCACCGCGAGCGACAGCCAGAAGTTCTCCGACACGCCGAACACGATGGTGGCGACGCCGAACACGACCACGCCGCCGAACATCCAGCGGCCGGCGTGCCGCGAGATCGGCCGCACGGTCAGGTAGGCGGCGGTCAGCGCCGCGCCGATGCCGGGCGCCGCGCGCAGCCAGCCCAGCCCTTCGGGACCGACCTTCAGCACGTCGGCGGCATAGGCGGGCAGCAGCGCGGTCGCGCCGCCGAACAGCACGGCGAACAGGTCCATCGAGATCGCGCCGAGCACGGGCTTGCGGCGCCAGACGAAACGCAGGCCCTCGAAGAGCGTCTGCAGGCTCGCGGGCTCGGTGACCGCCGGCTGGCGCGGCGCGCGCACCGCGAGCATGAACGCGACGGACAGGGCCAGCAGCACCGCGACGGTGCCGTAGACGGTGGCTGGGCCCGCGAGCCCGTAGAGCACGCCTCCGAGCGCCGGGCCGGCGATCGTCGACACCTGCCACATCGACGAGTTGATGCCGACCGCGTTCCTGAACAGGGCCGGTGGCACGAGGTTCGGCATGAGCGCCTGGCCCGCGGGCGCCATGAACGCGCGCGCCATGCCGAACACGACCATCACAGCGAACACGGGCCACGGGTCCGAGAAGCCGCGGAGCGTGAGCCACAGCAGCGCCGCCGCGCAGGCCAGTTCGACGGCGAAGCAGCCGAGTACGATCGAGCGGCGGTTCCAGCGGTCCGCGGCCTGCCCCGCGAACAGCACCAGCAGAACGAACGGCACGAACTGCGACAGGCCGATCAGGCCGAGGTCGAGCGGGTCGCGCGTCAGCTCGTAGACCTGCGCGCCGACCGCGACGGTCTGCATCTGCACCGCGAACGACGACGCGAATCGGGCGACCAGGTAGCGCACGAACGAGCGCTGGGCGAGGACTGCGCGCAGCCCTGCCCGTTCCTCGGCACGGTCCGCGTCGGGCGTCGGCTGCGCGGGGTCGCCCGGGCCGGCGGGCGCGTTCACGGGTGGCGAGGAATCGTCATGGGCGCGGTCGAGTATAGCGGCGGGCAACCGGCGCGGCGGCGGGGTATCGTCCGCGCGCGCGGCACGGAGGGGCGATGGATTCGTTGACGCAGGCGGTGCTCGGCGCCGCGGTGGGCGCGGCGGTGCTCGGGCGGCGCGCGGGCCGCAAGGCGCCCCTCTGGGGCGCCTTGCTCGGCACGCTCCCGGACCTCGACGTGCTCGTGCCGTTCGGCAGCCCGGTCGCCGACTTCACCTACCACCGCGGCCACTCGCACGCGCTGTTCTGGCTGACGCTCGCCGCGCCCGCGTTCGCGTGGCTGATCACCCGCCTGCACCGCGACCAGCGCGCAGAGTTCCGCGGCTGGTGGCTGCTCTGCTGCACGTGCCTCGTCACGCACACGCTGCTCGACGCGCTGACGATCTACGGCACGCAGCTCGGGCTGCCGTTCACCGATCACCCCTTCGGCACCGGCAGCGTGTTCGTGATCGACCCGGCGTACACCCTGCCGCTGCTGCTCGGCGTGCTGTGTGCGTTGACGCTGCGCGACCGCCGGCTCGGCCATCGACTCAACGCGGTCGGGCTCGGCGTCGGCACCGCCTACCTCGCGTTCGGGCTGGCCGCGCAGGCGCACGTCGCCGACATCGCCCGCGCGGAACTCGCGCGGCAGGGGCTCGCTCACGAGCGCCTCGTCGTCACGCCGACGCCGTTCAACGGCGTGCTGTGGCGCGTGCTCGCGATGCAGCCGGACGGCTACTGCGAGGGCTTCCGCTCGCTGCTGGACGGCGCCGCACCGCTCGTGCCGCGCTGCTTCCCGAGCGAGCCGGCGGCTCTCGACCCGCTCGCGGACGCGTGGGCGGTCGAGAGACTGCGGTGGTTCACGAAGGGCTATTACTCGGTGCGGCGCGAAGGCGAGGAGATCGTGTTCCGCGACCTGCGCATGGGCCAGGAACCCGCCTACGCGTTCACGTTCGTGGTGGGCACCGTCCGCGACGGCCGCACCGTGCCGCTCGTGCCGGAAGTGCAGCGCGTGGTCACTTTCGAAGACCGCGCGGACGGCGCGCTGCAGTGGCTGTGGGCGCGGATCTTCGACCCCGCGATCCCGCCGCCGTGAGGGCCCGTAACGGGGACGTTCCCCGTCACGGCGGGCAGGCCGCGCCGCGACCGTGCGCGGCCGCCGAACCTCGGCATCCTCTCGATCTCGTTCGAGGCGCACGACCCGACCGACCGAAACGCCGCCGACCGCGCCGCGGTCGGCCACGCGAGCTATCCTCGCGTCCCGGACGCCCCGGCCGCGAGGACCCCATGCCCGCCGCGATCCCCGTCACCCGTCACTACGCCTCGATCCCGACCGGCCGCTACGGCGCGCGCCAGGTCCACTACCGTCGCGCCGGCTCGGGCCCCTGCGTGCTGATGCTGCACCAGTCGCCGCTGTCCTCCGCGGACCTGCTGCCGATCATCGAGCACTGGAAGCACCACTACACCTGCATCGCGCCGGACACGCCGGGCTACGGCATGTCCGACCCGTTCGGCGTCGATTCGCTCGAGATGGACGACATCGCCGACGGCGTCGTCGAGTTCATGGATGCGGTCGGCATCGAGCGCTGCGCGGTCTACGGCTTCCACACCGGCGCGATGATCGCGGGCGCGCTCGCGCACAAGTACCCGGAGCGCGTGGTCTGCGCGGTCGCGAACGGCTACGTCGTGCTCACCGAGGCGGAGCGCCGCGACTTCGTCGCGCACTACCTGCCGCCGCTCGAGCCGAAGTGGGACGGTTCGCACCTGACGTGGCTGTGGGCGCGCCTCCGGGAACAGACGATCTTCTTCCCGTGGCATCGCCCGAGCCTCGCCGGCCGCATGGCGATCGACGTGCCCTCGCCCGAAACGCTGACGAACACCGTCGTCGAGGTGCTGCGCTCCGGCGACCACTTCCGCGTCGGCTACCGCGCCGCATTCACTTTCCGGAGCGACGAGGCGCTCCGCACGATGCGCGCGCCGATGCTCGTCACCGCGGCGGAAGTCGACCCGCTGCACCGGCAGCTGCCGCGCATCCGCCATCCGTCGAACAGCGTCGAGGTGCGTCCCGGCGGCAGCGTGCAGCAGACCTGGGAGCTGTGCCGCGCCTACATCGACCGTCACTCGCCGCCGCCCGCGCCGCCGCTCGCGAAGACCCGGCCGCTGGCGGGCCGCACGTGGAACGAGATGATCGACGTGCCGGGCGGCCAGGTCCGCGTGCGACGCAACACCGACGCGGCAGGCCGGACGGTGCTCGTGCAGCACGACGCGTCGAGCGCCTCCGACACCGTCGACGCGGTCGCGCAGTCGCTCGTCGGCCACCGTCCCGTGCTCGCGATCGACCTGCCGGGCCACGGCGAATCCGACAACGTGCTGTTCGACGCCGCGACGGTCGCGGCCGCCGCCCGCACGCTCGACGAGGCGATGGCGGGCGCGAAGGCGGGCCGGCCGATCGGCCCCGAGATCGCGAGCGTCGTGACGGTGCCGCGCTACGTCGAGGGAGTGCGGGCCGTGCTCGACGCACTCGGTCTCGACCAGGTGGACTTCCACGGCATGTGGGGCGGCGGCTTCGTCGGCCTCGAACTGGCGAAGCAGCAGCCCTCGCGCGTGCACCGGCTCGTGATGAGCGACGTGATCTGGTGCGACGAGGCGTTCCTCCGGCACAAGCGCGCGCAGTACACGCCGCGGATCGAGCCGGTCTGGTACGGCGGGCACCTGCTGATGTGCTGGCACCTGATGCGGGACCAGGGCCTGTTCTACCCGTGGTTCGACCGCACCGCGCGGGCCGCGATCCGCCGCGAACCCCACGTGGAGCCCGCGATGGTGCACGGTCGCGTCCGGAACATGCTGAAGGCGCCGGAGATGTGGCGGCTCGCGTACCAGGCGCACTTCGCCTACCCGGTGAAGACCGAGCTGCCGGCCGCGCGCGTGCCGACGCTGCTGTGCGCACCCGCGTGGGATCCGAACTACCAGCAGACGGTGGACGCCGCCGCGGCCGCGCAGCGGCCGTTCGTCGACCTGCCGGACGAGATGTCGAAGTGGGGACCCGCGTTCCTGCGCTTCCTCGACGCGCGGGCCTGAGCGCCCGCGCGGCCGCGCCGGGCCGCGCCGGCGTGCCCGGGCGCGGCCTGCGCCTGCGCCTGCGCGTCGCGATCCCGCTCGGGCTCGCGCTGCTCGCGACCGCCGCGTGCGCGAGCTCGCGCGGGGAAGGCGCCGCGGCACCGGTACCAGCAGCGACACCAGCGGCGACACCGGCAGCGGCACCGGTGTCGGCGCAGGCGCCGGAACCGCCACCGCCACCGGCGCCGGCGCCGGTCGACGCGCCGCCCGACGTCGCGGCTTCGCACGCCGACGCGATCCGCGAGCTGATCGCCACGACGGGCAGCCTCGACCGCGAACTCGCGCGCGTCGACCCGCTCGTCGCGCAGCTCCGGGCGAACTCGCCCGAACTGCCCGAGGCGGTGTGGACGAACCTCGAGGCGCGCCTGCGCAACCGCGAGGCGCTGCTCGCACTGTACGTCCCGGTGTACGCACGCCACCTGCCGGAGACGGACGTGCGCAGCCTGATCGAGTTCTACCGCAGCCCGCTCGGGCGGCGCTCGCTCGAGGCCCAGGAGCGGATCCGAGAGACCAGCCGCGAGGCGGCGGGGCGACTTGCCGTCGAGGCCTTCGGCGAGCTCGCCGGGTCGCCGGCGGCGGCGGCGCCGTCGGCAGCCACGTCGCCGCCGCCCGCGCCCACCCACGCGCAGGCGATCCGCGAGCTGATCGAGGCGTCGCGGGTGATCCCGGCCGCGCAGGAGACGATGCGGCGGCTGCTCGACACCGCGCGCGCCAACCCGCTCACCCGCGACACGCCGCCCGAGGCGTGGACCCGCGCCGAGCGCCGGCTGACCGATCCCGACACGCTGCGCGCGATCTGGGTGCCCGCGTACGCCGCGCACCTGCCGGAGCCGGAGGTGCGCGCGCTGACCGCGTTCTACCGCTCGCCGCTCGGCGCGCGCGTGGCCGAAGCGCTGCCGCGCGTGCAGGCCGAGCTCGGCGCGGTCGCGCAGAACTACGGCGCGACCGCCGCACGCCGCGCGATCCGCGACGTGATGGGCCCCCTGCCGCAGTGGCGGCCGCCGCCGTCGCCATGAGCCCGACCCGCTGGATGGCGTGGCTCTCGCTCGCGACCTCGCTCGCGACGCTCGGCCTCAAGTTCGGCGCGTACGCGCTGACGGGCTCCGTGAGCCTGCTCTCGGACGCGCTGGAGGCCTTCGTCAACATCGCCGCCGCACTCGCCGCGCTCGCCGCGCTGACGATCGCGGAACGCCCGCCCGACGCGGGCCATCCCTACGGGCACGACAAGGCGCAGTACTTCTCGAGCGGCGCCGAGGGGGTGCTGATCCTCGGCGCGTCCGCCGCGATCGTCTACGCAGCCATCGGCCGCCTGCTCGAGCCCACCGAACTGGAGCGACTCGGCCCCGGGCTGCTGGTCGCGGGTCTCGCGGCCGCGATGAACCTCGTCACCGCGCGTCTGATGTTCCGGGTCGCGCGCAGCCACGACAGCATCTCGCTCGAGGCCGACGCTCAGCACCTGATGACCGACGTCTGGACCTCGGTCGGCGTGATCGCGGGCCTCGGCGTCGTGCTGCTGGAGCCGGGCTGGGCGGTGCTCGACCCGCTGATCGCGATCGTGGTCGCGCTGCACATCGCGTGGGTCGGCGTCGGCCTGCTGCGGCGCTCGACGGCGGGCCTGATGGACACGGCGCTGCCGGACGACGAGCTCGCCACGCTGCGCGCGGCGATCGCGGCCGAGCTGCCGCCCGGGACCCGGCACGGCCCGCTGCTGACGCGCCGCGCGGGCCCGCGCCGCTTCGTCGAATTCACGCTGCAGGTGCCGGGGCACGAGACCGTCAGCGCCTCGCACGCGCTCTGCGACCGGCTCGAGACCCGCATCGGCGCGGCGCTGCCGCGGACGCAGGTGACGATCCACGTCGAGCCGCTCGGCTAGCGGCCGGGCGCGACGGCACAGGGAGCCGGACCAGCCGCGGTAGACGGCGGGGTCCACACCGTCGTCGGCACGGCGACGGTGCATGACACAACTACAGGGGCAAACGCATGCGCACCTCGATGTCGCGCGGCAGCCGCGTACGGCTGGCCGTGCTAACCGCACTCTTCTCGTCCGCGCCGGTCGCGATGGTCGGCGCACAGACCAGCCCGCCGCGCGGCATCGCCGGCGCCAACACGCTGGAGGAAGTCGTCGTCACCGGCTCGCGCATCCGCCGGCCGCAGGTCGAGGGCAACATCCCCGGCACGCAGACGACGGCCGTCGAGATCGAGTTCCGCGCGTTCAACAACGCGCAGGACATCCTGAACGACCTGCCGCTGGTCGGCACCGGCGCGAGCAACCTCGGCAACAACGGCGGCCAGACCGCGAGCCTCGGCCAGTCGTTCATCGACCTGATCGACCGCATCGACGTGCTGACGGTCGGCGGCGCCGCGGCCTACGGCTCCGACGCGATCGCGGGCGTCGTCAACTACGTGCTGCGCGACGACTTCGACGGCCTGCGCGTGCGTGCGCGCTACGGCCAGACCACGCGCGGCGACGGCGCGGACAAGCAGCTGTCCGGCACCTGGGGCATGAACTTCGCGGACGGCCGCGGTAACTTCTTCGTGCACGCCTCGCGCAACGAGGTCGACGGCATCCAGGCCGACCGGCGCTCCTTCCGTCGCAACAACCCGAGCGGCCTCACGAACTTCGCCGACGGCACGCGCCGCAACGGCAGCTTCGCGCCGGCCATCGTCGACGTCGCCGGCCTGAACAACGGCGCGTTCCTGCGCTCGAGCGACGACGGCATCTCGGGCGTGGTCTTCGAGAACGCGCTGACGAGCGCCCAGATCTGGCCGAGCGGCGTGATCTTCAACACGCTCGCGACGGTCGCCGGCGCCGTGAACCAGGTCGGCCCCGCGGGCGCCGCGAACCCGAACGTGCCGCTGAACGCGTTCCTCGGCACCTTCGTCGCCGCGTTCCCGGACGTCGCGAACCCGGTCGCCGGGCAGAACGCGTTCCTGCCCCGGCTCGCGGTGCCCATCCGCTTCGACGCCGCCGGCAACGTCGTGCCGTGGACCGTGGCGCGGCTGTCGCCCGGCACGCCGAGCACGATCGGCGGTGCCGTCGGCGGCGACGGCTTCAGCCCCATCTTCAACACCGTGCTGCGCGTCGACCAGACCCGCGACCTCGGCAACTTCAACGCGCGCTTCGACCTGACCGACAACATCCGGGTGTTCACCGAGAACACCTACGGCAAGATCGGCTCGACCTCGCTGCGCAACGCCGGCAGCGGCAACTCGGCGGGCTCGGGCACGGTCGAGAACGCCGCGCTGGTGATGAACGTCAACAACCCGTACCTGACCGCCGACAACCGCGCGGCACTCGCCGCCGCGGGGATCACCGGCAACTTCGTGCTGTCGCGCACGAACCAGGACATCGCCGGGCCGAACGCGTTCGAGGCCGAGAGCCGCACGTTCAGCACCACCAACGGCCTCGAGGGCGACTTCGAGTGGGCCGGCCGCCGCTTCGACTGGGACGTCGCGCTCGCCTACGGCGAGTCCGAGGGCTCGGTCACGAGCTACAACATCAAGGACGTCGAGTTCGCGCTCGCGCTCGATGCCGCGGTGAACCCGGCGACCGGCCAGATCGTCTGCCGCTCGCAGCTCTCGCCCACGCTGCCCACGAACCTGCCGGGCGTGTCCCCGAACCTGATCCGCGCGGCGGGTCCGGACGGCATCCCGACCGAGCAGATCTTCACGCCGCAGCCGACGCGCGCGCAGGTCGACGCCTGCGTGCCGCTCAACCCGTTCGGCTTCGACCGGATGAGCCAGGCCGCGAAGGACTACGTGCTCGGCCGGCAGGACTTCACGACGGTGAACGAGCAGCTGCTCGCGACCACCTCGATCAGCGGCGAGGTGATCGACCTGCCGGGCGGCAAGCTGCAGTTCGCCGCCAACCTCGAGTGGCGCAAGGTCGAGAACGCGCAGACGGTCGACCCGCTGTCGCAGTTCGGCCGCACGCGCAGCGCGGCGACGCGGCGCGCGAACTGCGCGGCCGAGGTGGCTCGCGCCGGACGCGGCGGCGGCCGCCACCTTCCTCAACGGCTTCGTGTCGTCGAACCGCGCGGTGCAGGGCAGCTTCAGCGGCAGCCCGTCGCTGGCGCCGGAGGAGGCGGACAGCTGGACGGCCGGCTTCGTCTACGAACCGTCGTTCGTGCGCGGGCTGACGGTGTCCGCGGACTACATCGCGGTCGACCTGTCGAAGCGCATCTTCCCGACCAACCTCGTCGACGCGCAGAACTTCTGCTACGACAGCCCGAGCTTCCCGGACAACTCGCCCGAGTTCGGCGCGAACACCTGCGGCTTCTTCGTGCGTGACGCGCAATTCCAGGTTACGGACGGCTTCCAGTCCGGCTTCCTGAACCTCGCGGCCACGCGGCTGCGGGCTGCGTCGGGCCTGGTGGCGTACGAAAACGACCTCGCGAACCTGTTCGCGAGCGAACGGAACCTCGGCAGGGTGGACCTCGAGCTCGAGGTGTTCCACCTGATCAAGTTCCAGGACTCGGCGAGCGGGCGCTTCAACGACATCCGCGAGTCGCAGGGCTCGTTCGAGCGGCCGGAGTGGCGCGCCAAGTTCCGCGCGCGCTACGACTACGAGGCGTTCGCGGCGCAGTGGACGATGAACTGGCGCGACTCGACGATCATCTACTCGGGCGGCACGCCGGCGACGATCGACAACCAGGCGATCATCGGCTACCCGTCGACGCAGACGCACGACTTCACGCTGCAGTACCGGTTCGGCGGCGACAAGCGGCCGTACCGCGCGCAGTTCACGGTCGTGAACGCGTTCGACGAGACGACCGCCGGCGACGCGGGCCTGCTGAACGGCGCGTACGTCGACCAGCTCGGCCGTCGCTGGGTGATGACGGTCACCGCGGACTTCTGACGCGGTCGGTCCGGGCGTTCACGATCGTGAACGCCCGGCGCGCGACCGAGGGGCAGATGGACATGACGATCGAACCGGTCGACACCGGCCTCGTCAGCGTGGCGCTGCACGGTCGGCTGGACGGCCCCGGCGTGGACGCGATCGAGACCCGCCTGACCGCCGCGCTCGAGCGCGTCCGCGGTTAGGCGACCGGGGTCGCGAACCCGAGCCGGGCGCGGATCGTCGTTCAGACGCCCGCGAGCCGCGACATCGGCCCGAACAGCGCGACCGTCAGGATCAGCAGCACGCCGATCGTCAGCGTGCGCCGCAGGTCGAGATACGCCTTGCCGAGCACGGCTTCGCCGAGGACGCGGTGCTCGTAGAGCCAGATCGCGCCGAACGCGATCATCTGCGTCACGAGCGCGGTCGGCGGCGTCAGCATCAGCGACGCGGCACCGACCAGCGCCGGCACCGTGCCGAGCGCGAGCACGAGCGCAGGCCGCGGCGCGCCGCGCGCGAGCACGAAGCCCCAGTGCACCGCACCCAGGAACGCGAGGATCGTCGCACCGTAGGCCAGCAGGCCGCGCAGCAGCCAGGTCTGCAGCACCGGCTCGTCGACGACCCACGGCGCGAGCGTCAGCGCCGCGAACGGGATCCAGCCGCCGTAGCCGAGCGTAGTGGTGTGCGGCGGCAGCGCGCGGGCGCCGTCGATCATCGCGGGAGCTCCGTCGTGGAAAGGGCGGCTACTTTACGACACAGGCCGCGACGCGCCAGCCCGCCGATGTCCGCACGGTCGTGTACGCGGCCTCGATCTCGGCGATCACGCTGCCGTCCGCGCGCTCGCGCGTGAACGTGCCGTGCACGAGCGCCGCGTCGGGCGACAGCGGCTCGACGCGCAGCATCAGGATGCGCCCGCCGGCCATGCCCTCGGCGCGCGCGGCGCGCTCGTACTCCGCGTTGCCCGCCGCGCAGGCGGCGGCGTCCGGATACGACCACCACTTCGCGCCCGACCAGAAGCAGGCGGGATAGACCCACTGCGCCGCGTAGGCCTCGTGGTCGCCGGCCTGGAAGGCCTCGAAGTAGCGACGGATGCAGTCCATCGGGCCCTGCAGGTCGGTGGCGCGCGCCTCGTGCCCCTCGCCGCCCGTGCCGCTGCCACGGCCGAACGGCGCGGGCCCGTCGTCCGCACCCGCGACCTCGTCTTCCTCGTCGGCGCCGCGGCGCGCGCGATCGTCGCCGATGGCCTCGATCCGCTCGCGGGGCTGCGCGCGCGCGGCCCGTCGCGGGTCGCCGCCGCCGGGCACCGCCATCGGGTACGCGAGGTCGGCACGGAGCGCGGGATCCGCCGCGGTGAGCGACGCAGTACCGGGCGCCGGGGCCGCGGCCCCGCCATCGTCGAGACTCTGCAGGCCGCGCACCAGCACGTCGCGCGCCAGCGTCAGCGCCTCGCGCACCGCGGGTTCCAGGGCCGCGCGCGCGAGCGTGGCTTCCGTGCGCGCGTGACCCGCCTGTACCGCAGCGCCCCACTCCGCGTCGGTCACGCCGGCCGCGGCGCCGGCGGCGCGCAGCCAGCGCGCGAGCGCCGCGCCGGCGGCATCCGCGTCGGAACCGGCTCCCACGGCTTCCGGCGGCAGCGGCGGCAGCGCCGCGGCCCGCGTGGTGCCGAGCCGCTCGGTCGCGAGCGCACGCACTTCCTCGGCGAACAGGCGCAGTGCCCCGCGGGCGTCCGCGACGCCGCCGAAAGGGACGGGCCGCGTGGGAGTTCCCGTCGCGCGCGGCTCGCCGCCCCGTTCGAAGCCGGTCGCCGCGGCCGCACCCGACGATCCGGCGCGTCCGCCGGGCACGGCGCCCACCAGCCCGCGCAGCAGCGCGTCGCGCACGCTCGCGAGCGTGTTCCGCAGCACGGGATCCAACGCGCCGCCCGCGGCCACCGCTTCCGCGCGCGCCCGGCCCGCGTCGACGATCCGGCTCCACTGCGCGTCCGGAATGCCGACCTGCGCGCCCACGCTCTTCAGCCAGCGCAGCAGCGTCGCAGCGGAATTGCCCGGATCGGCGCCCACCGCCTCCGCCGGCCATCGCGGCAGGGAATCGGCGCGCCGCGCACCGACGCGCTCGACCACGAGGCCGCGGATCTCCTCGGCGAACACGCGCATCGCCGCGGGCAGGTCGAGCGTGCCGTTACGCAGGCCGGTCGCGGCGACGCCGCCGCCCGGCGCACCGGGAATGCCGAAGGAAACGCCCGCAGGACCCGCCGCCGGCGTGCCGCCCGTTCCCGCAGCACCCGCGCCGCCGGCGACGCCGGTCGCGCCTGCCGCCGCAGGTCGCTCGGGTGGCAGCGGCGGGCCAGCGCCCGATCCCGGCGGTCGCGTGGTGATGCTCACGCCGGGCCCGCCTCCGGCAGCTCCGCGTGATCGACGAAGCGGCGCACCAGCCGCCCGACTTCGGCCGTGTGCAGGTCGAGGAAGCCGTGCCCCCAGTCGGGCAGGTTCACGACGCGCCCGTGCTTCAGGCACGCGACCGCGCGCGGCGTGTACTCCCAGAGGTCGTCGCGCGGGTTCAGCACGAGCACGGGCTGGTCGACTTGCGGCAGGTGATCCGCGTGGGACCACTCGAAGGCCGCGCGATGACCCCAAGCGCGCCGCTCCGCGCCGCGCAGCGCGTCGGGGAAGCCCTGCATGATCATGCCGAGCGTCTGGCCGGGCCCGCGCCAGTTCAGCACCGCGCGCCAGTAGTCCACGAGGTGCGCGCCGTCCTCGGTCGGCTCGAAATTGCGCGCGAGGTGTGCGCGCATCCGCGCGAGTTCCTCGTGCGTGTAGACCGGTGCGCCGATCAGCACGAGGTGGCGCACGGCCGCCGGGCGCGCGATCGCGAGCGCCACCGCGATCTTCGAGCCGGTGTGGTAGCCGACGATGTCGCACTCGCGGATCGCGAGAGCGTCCAGCACGTCGCCCATCGCCTGCGCATAGTCGGCGATCGTGGGGGGCACCGCCGGCGGATCGGAGGCACCGTAACCGGGCGTGTCCGGTGCCACCGCGAGGCGGTCCCGGCCCATCTCGGCGAGGAACCGTTCGTAGACGACGCCCGACACGGGACTGAGGTGGAAGCAGACCAGCGGCCGGTGACCGGTGGACGCTTCCGGCTGCGCGACCCGCAGGTGCACCTGGCCGTGGCGCCCGTCGACGTAGCGGCGACGCAGCGGGGCGCTCACGGCCGGCGAGCCCCGCCGCGCGCGGCAGTGCACGACGCGTCGCCCCGGCCCACCGAGCCGCGTCCAGCCATCACTTCGCCGCCGCGCGCGCCTGCACCTGGCGCGACAGGTTCTCGACCAGCAGGCCCTGGTAGTAGTCGCCGCCGATCTGCGCCTTCGCCGCGTCGAGGAAGCGCTGCAGCTCGGCCCAGTCCTTGCGCACCGGGCACTCGTCGAAGGTGCCGCTCAGCACGTAGTGCGGGAAGCCGACCTGGCCCGCGAGTCGCCCCTGCAGCGCGGAGCGGCGGATCAGGTCGGCGGCGGCGCAGGTATCCTGCGGTTGCTTGTTCATGCCGTTCAGCGTGATGAAGCCGACGACGAACAGCGCCTGCGGATAGTCGGCATCGGTCGCGGCCTTGCGATGCGGGATCGCCTTCTCGCCCTGGCCCGAATAGCCGTACACGCGCGCGAGCTGGTAGTTCAGGCGGGGATTCTTCGAATCCGCCTTCACCGCCGCTTCGCACGCCGCGATCGCCTTCGGCAGGTCGATGGCCTTGCGCTCCAGACCGGGGCTGACGACGCGGTTCGGGTCGTCGGGATGCGCGGCGAGGCGGTCGCACTCGGTCGGCTCCTGCGAGTACCGCGCGGGATCGAAGGGCTTCGAGTCGGCGGCGAACGCGGGCGCGCAGGCCAGGCACAGGGCGGCGACGAGCAGTCGCATGGGGCACTCCGGACGTGACGGCAGGAGCCGGCACATTCGCCGTTTTCGGCCGGCGCGAAAAGGGGGTCAGCCGAGGAAGCGATCGATCAGCGCCGCGACCGCTTCCGGCTGCTCGTGATGCAGCATGTGCCCCGCACCCGGCAGCGTCGCGATCTCGAGGTCGCGATACAGCGCGTGGAAGGCGGCGTCGGCGCCGTCGGCGCCGAGACCCGGGCGGTACTCCGACAGTTCGCCGAGCACGAGGAGCGTCGGCGCCGTCACGCGCCGCCAGCAGGCCTCGGCTTCGTCCCGCCGGTACAGCACGGGGTTCGGCAGCCGGTGTGCGGGATCGAAGTTGGCGGTGTAGCCACCGTCGGGCAGTTCGAGAGCCCACTGTCGCGCGACGAACCGCGCCCGCTCGAGCGGCAGCCGCGGGTTCTTCCTGGCGAGCACCTGCGCGAACTGCTCGAGCGACGCGTAGCGACCGAACGCCTTCGGTTCGCGCAGCGCGTCGAGCCACTCCCGGTACCGTTCCGGAGCCCGCTCGGGCGCGGTGCGCGGCAGGCCGAAACCTTCGAGATTGACCAGCCGCTCGACTCGCTCCGGCCGGATGCCCGCGTACAGCGCCGCGATGTTCCCGCCCATGCTGTGACCGACGATCCGCACCGCGCGCCCCGGCGCGACGCGGTCGAGCAGCGCCTCGAGATCCGCGAAGTAGTTCGGGAACCAGTAGGGCTCGTGCTGCCAGTGGCTGCGGCCGAAACCGCGCCAGTCCGGAGCGGCGATGGCCTGCTCGCGCGCGAGCGCGTCGACGACGAACTGGAAGGTGTCGCTCGTATCGAGGAAGCCGTGCAGGAACACGAGCGGCGGCTCGCCGCCTGCCGGCGGCCCCCAGTGGGTCAGGTGCGTGTCGCGGCCGCGCAGCCGCACGATCTCGTGCCGCGGGGTGCGGCGGGGCTCGTAGCTCATCGGGGTCCGGTTCGAACGCGAGGATTGTGCAGCGTGCGGCGCGAGTATTCCACGCCGGCGGTGGCGTGCCCACGACGCGGGCCCGGCAACTCGTGCAGCCGAGGTTGCCGCCAGCGACATGCGTCTTCCGGTGCGCGGACCAGCGGGACTCCGATCCACCTACAGACTAGCGCCCTGCCGCGGCGCGAACCTATCGCGGGTTTTCGGACGGGGCCCGTCCGGGCGACCTCGGATAGACGGGAGTGAACTTCAAGGAGCGAGGACCATGAATCTCATCATTTGGCTCGTGATCGGCGGCGTGATCGGCTGGCTGGCCAGCATCGTCATGAACCGCAACGCTCAGCAGGGCATCTTCCTGAACGTGATCGTCGGCATCATCGGTGCCTTCATCGGCGGCTTCCTGATCGCGCCGCTGTTCGGGACCGGGACGATCAACCAGAACGACTTCAGCCTGACTTCGCTGCTCGCATCGTTCCTGGGCGCCGTGGTGCTGCTCGCGATCGTGAACCTGTTCACCCGACGCCGGGTGCGCTGAGGAAACGACCGCGACGCGGGCCCCGTCTCCGGGCTCGGGGTCCGGGCCGCTCCGGCACCGCCGGCAGCGACCGGGACCCCGTTCGTGATCGGGCCGTCGATCGCGCCCTGCCGCTCAGTGGGTGGTGGCCGGGGCCGGCGCGGCTTCGGCGACCGGCTCCGCCGCCGGTGCGGGCGCGGTGCTCGCGGTCGCCGCAGCGGGCTCGACGGCCTTCACGGGTGCGGCCTTCGGCTTCGGCGCGGCCTTCGGCTTCGGCGCGGCCTTCGCGGGCGCCGGTGCCGGCTTCGCCGCCGGTGCCTTCTTCTTGGCAGGAGCCTTCCTCGCCACCGCCTTCTTCCGGGCCGGCGACTTCTTCGATGCCGACTTGCGGGCCGCCTTCTTCGGCAGCGCGCGCTTCGCGACCTTGCGGACCGACTTCTTCGCGACCTTCTTGGCGACCTTCTTCTTCGCCGCCTTCTTCGCCTTGGTCTTCTTCGCCTTCGCCATGGCTGCTCCCTTGGGGGTTCTGCGGGACTCGACGCGGGCGCGGGGGCGCTTCCCGTCGTTCGTGGGGGCCGGTCGGGCCGGCTTGACCGTAGTTCTACCGATTACCGGACAGGAAGCAAGTAGCGCCACGCGGCGCGGCGCACGACGGGCACGCGTTCACGCGCCGCGGCCGAGGAAGATCCGGTAGGCCGGGTTCGCGGTCTCCTCGGTGTAGGCATAGCCCAGTTCGCGCAGGTGTCGCAGGAACTCCGCCTCGGACGCCGGCGCCACCTCGATGCCGGCGAGCACGCGGCCGTAGTCGGAGCCGTGGTTCCGGTAGTGGAACAGGCTGATGTTCCACTGCGACCCGACCGCCTCCAGGAACCGGAGGAGCGCACCGGGCCGTTCCGGGAACTCGAAGCGGAACAGCCGCTCGTGCACGAGGCCGGGCGCGGGGCCGCCGACCATGTAGCGCACGTGCAGCTTGGCCATCTCGTTGTCGCTCATGTCGAGGACGCGGTAGCCGGCCCCCTCCAGCTGGGCGAGCAGCCGGTCCTTCTCGGCGCGACCCCGGCCCAGCGCGACGCCGACGAAGATCTGGGCGCGCCGCGCGTCGGCGTAGCGGTAGTTGAACTCGGTGACGTTGCGGTCGCCCAGCATCGCGCAGAAGGCGCGGAAACTGCCGGGACGCTCCGGGATCTCGACCGCGAACAGCGCCTCGCGCTGCTGGCCGAGGTCGGCGCGCTCGGCGACGTGCCGCAGCCGGTCGAAGTTCATGTTCGCGCCGCAGTTCAGGGTGACGAACGTACGGCCCGTGGCGCCCTCGCGCGCGACCCACTGCTTCAGCCCGGCGACCGCGACCGCGCCGGCCGGCTCCGCGATCGAGCGCGTGTCCTCGAAGATGTCCTGGATCGCCGCGCAGATCTCGTCGGTGGAGACCAGCACGATCTCGTCGACGTGGCGCTGCGCGAGCCGGAAGGTCTCCTCGCCGACGCGCTTGACCGCGACGCCGTCCGCGAAGATGCCGACGCGCGGCAGGGTGACGCGCGCCCCGGCCTTCAGCGACTCGTACATGCTGGCCGCGTCCGCGGGCTCGACCCCGACGATGCGGATCTCAGGGTACAGCGCCTTCACGTAGGCGGCGATGCCCGCGATCAGCCCGCCGCCGCCGATGGGCACGAAGATCGCGTCGAGCCGGCCGGAGTGCTGGCGCAGGATCTCCATGGCGATCGTGCCCTGCCCCGCGATGACCTCCGGGTCGTCGAACGGGTGGATGAAGGTCAGGCCGCGCTCGCGCGCGACGCCGAGCGCGTGCTCGTTCGCGGCGTCGAAGTCGTCGCCGTGCAGTTCAATCTCGGCGCCGAGGTCGAGCACCGCCTGCACCTTGATCTGCGGCGTGATCCGCGGCATCACGATCAGCGCCTTGATGCCGCGGCGCCGCGCGGCCAGCGCGACGCCCTGCGCGTGGTTGCCGGCGGAGGCGCAGGTCACGCCGCGCGCGGCCTGCTCGTCGGTCAGGCCGGCGATCTTGTTGTAGGCGCCGCGCAGCTTGAACGAGAACACCGGCTGCAGATCCTCGCGCTTGAACAGCACGGCGTTCTGCAGGCGGCGCGACAGCCGGGGCGCAGGCTCGAGCGGGGATTCGATCGCGACGTCGTAGACGCGCGCCTTCAGGATGCGTTCGAGGTAGTCGTGGGTCACGGGATGGGGGCGGGACGAGGGCGGCGCACGGACGGCGCACCGGTGCAGCAGGCTTTGCGGGAACGCCCCATGCTGCGGGAGCCCGGCGGGCGTGGCAATGGGCTGCACGGGCAGACCGGGATGTGCGGCCAAGCTCACCACCGCTCCGGCTCGCCGTCATACACTCCGAGCGCCCCGCCCGAGCCCTTCCCTTGCCCACCACGGCCCGCGACTCCCAGCTGATCCTCGGCAGCGCGCTGATCGGCTGCCTCGGCACCTTCGGCCTCCACCTGATGCTGCCGGCACTGCCCGCGATCGGCGCCCGCTTCGACGCGGGCACCGAGGCGACGCGGTTGCTCGTATCGGCGGCGCTGCTCGCCATCGCGCTCGGCAATCTGCTGGTCGGCCCGCTCTCGGACCGCTTCGGACGCCGCCCGGTGATCCTCGCCGGGCTCGCAATGTTCGTCGGCGGCAGCCTCGCCGGACTCGCCGCGCCGACGATCGAGACGCTGATCGCCGCGCGCATCGTGCAGGCCTTCGGCGGGGGTGCCGCGATGGCGGTGGTCCGCGCGATGCTGGCCGACCACTTTGGCGCCGAGCGCGCGGCCACCGCGCTCGCGTACACGGCGACCGCGATCCTGGTCGTGCCGATGGTCGCGCCGACGCTCGGCGGTCTCGGCGTCGAATGGCTCGGCTGGCGCGCACCGTTCGCGATCGCGGCCGGCATCGGGCTCGGCATCGCGGCCTTCGCGTGGGCGAAGGTGCGGGAGACGCATGCTCCGCACGGGTCCGTCGCGACGCATGGAGCCGGTGCCGCCACCGTGGACGGGGCGAGCTCGCCCACGGCGCCCGCCGCGGACGCACGCCCGCGGCGCCTCGGCACGCTCGCGAGCTATCGCCAGCTGTTGGCCACGCCCGAGTATCTCGTGCAGGTGCTGTTCGGCGCGCTGCTGACGAGCGTCGTCTACCTCTTCATCGCCGGCGCGCCCTACGTCGCGATCGAACTCTACGGGCTGGCGCCGGCCGAGTACGGCCTCTGGTTCGTGCTGCCCGCCGCCGCGTCGTTCCTCGGCTTCCTGTCCTCGGCCCGGTTCGGGCGCCGGCAGGGCAGTGGCTGGATGATGCGAACCGGCGCCGCGCTCGGCCTCGCCAGCACGACCGGACTCGTCGCGCTGGTCGCGGCGGGCGCCTGGACGCCGCTCGCGCTGTTCGTACCGGCGATGCTCGCCTGCTACGCGAATGCGCTCGCGACCCCGAGTTCGACCTCGGTCGCAATCGCCGTGCGGCCCGACATCGCGGGCGCCGCTTCGGGCCTGCTCGGCTTCACGCAGACCGTGCTGCCGGCCGCGTTCATCCAGCTGCTCGCGTTCGTCGAGAACGGCACGCCGTGGCCGCTGGTGACCAGCATGCTTGCGGCGACGCTGCTGGCGCTCGGCTGCCTCGCGCGGCTGCGGCGGCACCGGCCGGCGCGGAACCCGGCGACGTCGGCACGGTCTCGGCAGGACGCGGAGCGCGAACCGGGCGACGGCGCGTGAACGAAGGCATCCCCATGGAACTGCACGCGATCCGGCACGGCGAGCGTCGTCGCGTCGCCCGGCACGATGCCGCACGGCCGAGGTCGCGAGTGGGGGCGGCACGTGCCGCGTACGGCGCGGCGACCGTGGCCGCCGTCGCCGTATCGGCCGTGGCGCTCACGGCGACCGCCGCGGCAGCGCATGCCGCGGCGGCGCCCGGGGCCGTCACGCCCGCCGCGGCGTCCGCGCCACCCGCGGCCGCCACACCTCCTGCGGGCGCGGAGGCCCGCACGCCGCACGCACGCGCGCGCCTGCTCGCCGCCGCCGACGCGCTCGTTCCCGGCCGCCCGGCGACGCTGCTGGTGGCGCTGGATCTCGCGCCCGGCTGGCACACCTACTGGCGCAATCCCGGCGACTCCGGCGCCGCGACCTCGCTCGACTGGCGGCTGCCGCCGGGCTACGCGGCCTCGGCGATCGCGTGGCCGCACCCGGAGCGCCTGCCGCTGCCGCCGCTCGCGAACTACGGCTACAAGGCTCGCGCGCTGCACCTCGTCGAGCTGGGCGTGCCGGCCGACGCGCGACCCGGCACGCACGCGGAGCTCGCCACCCGCGCGCGGTGGCTCGTCTGTTCGGACGTCTGCATCCCCGAAGAAGCCGACCTCGCGCTGCGCCTTCCGGTGCGGGCGCAGTCGGCGCCGGTCGAGGCGCACGCACCGCTGTTCGCCGCCGCGCTCGCGGCGCTGCCCCGGCCGGCGCCGGGGGCAGTGCTGGCGCAGGCGGCCGGGAGCGAAGCCCGGCTCGAGTTCGACGCCGCCTGGAACCCGGTGCTCGACGGCGCGCGGGACGTGCTGTTCTTCCCGTACGCCGACGGCGCCCTGGACCACGCCGCGCCCCAGCCGCTCGCGAAGCACGACGGCAGGTGGCAGCTGTCGGCGCGGCTCGGCTATCTTGCGTCCGCGCAGGGACTGCCGGCGGTCGCCGTCGACGGCCGCCTCGGCGGCGTGCTCGTCGCGACCCGCGACGGTGCGCGCGTCGCCTACGAACTGCAGGCGGCGGTCGCGAATCCCTGATCCCCGTTCCACCCCGACACGGAGTCCCGCGATGCACTCGACCCCGTTCCGCCCCCCGTTCGCCGCGCTCGTCTGCGCGGTGCTGCTGGCCGCCGCCGGGCCCGCGCTAGCGACGCCGAGGATCGGCGCCCAGGCGCCCGACTTCACCGCGGTGGACTCGAACGGCAAGAGCCACCGGCTCGCCGACTTCCGCGGCCGGACCGTGGTGCTCGAGTGGACCAACGCCGACTGCCCGTACGTGAAGAAGCACTACGCCGGCAACATGCAGGCGCTGCAGCGGCTCGCGAAGGAGAACGGCGTCATGTGGCTCAGCGTGATCTCGTCCGCGCCCCGCAAGCAGGGCCACGTGGCGCCGGCGCGCGCGAACGAACTGACGAAGTCGCGCAACGCCGAGCCCGCCGCGGTGCTGCTCGACGAGCAGGGCGCCGTCGGGCGCGCGTACGAGGCGAAGACCACGCCGCACATGTACGTGATCGACCCGCAGGGCGTGCTGCGCTACATGGGCGGCATCGACAGCCTCGCCACCGCCGAGGTCGCCGACGTCGAGAAGGCGCAGCCGTTCCTGCGCGAGGCGATGCTCGCGGTCGCGAAGGACCAGCCGGTCGCGAACGCGGTCACGCGTCCGTACGGCTGCTCGGTGAAGTACTGATGGGCGGCGCGGCTCGCGACGGCACGCCGGTGCCCGCGCTCGTCGTGCTCGGACCCGGCGCGGCGGCCGAGTCCGCGCCGGTCGATCCCGCGCGCGTGCTCGGCGGCGCGCCGGTGACGACGGTCGCGAACGCGTACTCCGACGCGGGCGCGCGCTTCCACTGCGGCACGTGGTCGAGCACGCCCGGCGCGTGGCGCGTGAGCTACACGGAGCACGAGTTCTGCCACCTGCTGGAGGGCCGGGTGCGGCTGGTCGCCGACGACGGCACCGCGCGGGAGTTCGCGGCCGGCGACGCGTGGGTGATCCCCGCCGGTTTCCGCGGCACGTGGGAGACCCTCGAGCCGGCACGCAAGTACTACGCGATCTACGAAGCCGTCGACGGCTGAGGGCCGGCGACGACGGAGGGCCCGGCGACGACCGCCGGGCACGCGGACGAGGCCCGGCGACCCGCGCCGTCAGCCGCTCGGATCCTCCGCGTGCGGCAGGTGCGCGACGATCAGCTTGTCGATCCGCGCGCCGTCCATGTCGATGACCTCGACGCGCAGGCCGCGCCACTCGAGCACGTCGCCGGCCTTCGGGATGCGGCCGAGCCGCCACAGCACGAACCCGGCGGCGGTCTGGTAGTCGTTCGGCTGGGCGAGGTCGCGACGCCCGAGCGCCTGCTGCAGGTCGTCGACGGCGAGGTGACCGTCGACGAGCCATGAGCCGTCGTCGCGCCGCGCGATCTCGGCGCGCTCGCCGCGCGAGCCCGCGTCCGGCAGCTCGCCGGCGATCGCCTTCAGGATGTCGAGCGGCGTCGCGACGCCTTCGATGTCGCCGTACTCGTCGGTGATCACCGCGAGATGCGCGCCCGCGCCCTGGAAACGGTCGAGCAGCTGCAGCACCGAGATGCCGTCCGGCACGTGCAGCGGCACCTCGAGGTCGCGATCCGGATCGAGGTGGCCGCGGCGCAGCGCCTCGGACAGGTTCGCGAGCGAGATCGTGCCGAGCAGGTTGTCGAGCGTGCCGCGTGCGGCGAGGAAGCGCGAGTGCCCGCTCTCCTTCGCCTGCTGCCACAGCGTCGCGAGCGGCTCGTCGAGGTCGAGCCAGACGATGTCCTGGCGCGGCACCATCACCGAGACCGCGCGGCGGTCGGCGAGCGCGAGCACGCCGTCGATCAGCTGGCGCTCCTTGGCCTCGAACACGCCGGCGCGCGTGCCCTCGTCCACCATCGCGCGCACCTCGTCCTCGGTGACCGGCGCGGCCGGCGCGGCCGACACGGGCAGGAGCGCCAGCACCGCGTTCGTGATCACGCGCAGCAGCCAGACGAGCGGCGCGGTCGCTACCGCGAACGCGCGCATCGGCGGCGCGGTCCAGACCGCGAGCGTCTCGGCGTGGTTCATCGCGATCCGCTTCGGGATCAGCTCGCCGAAGATGATCGACACGAACGTGACCCCGACCACCACGACGACGAACGCCAGCTCCAGCGCGAAGTCCGCGGGCACCCCGTGTCCCGCCAGCCACGCGCCGAAGTCCTCGGCGATCGCGGCGCCGGAGTAGACGCCGGTGACGATGCTGATCAGCGAGATGCCGACCTGCACCGAGGACAGGAAGCTGGTCGGGTCCTCCAGCAGCGCGAGCGCGGCCTTCGCGCCGGCACTGCCCTGCTCCGCGCGCACCTGCAGTCGCGCGCGCTTGGCGCTGACGAGCGCCAGCTCGGACATCGCGAAGAAGCCGTTGACCAGGACGAGCGCCAGGATGATGAGCAGTTCGGTCAAGGGCGGGGGGCGTGGCGCCCGCGCCGGGGGGCGGGCCGTCGCCCGACAGCGTACACGAACGCGCGGGGCATCTCGTGCCGCGGCCGCGGTTGCCGGCGGCCGCCCCCGGCGGCAGGCTATCCGCCGTCCGCGGGGGTAACGGAACTTGCGCCACGTCTGGTTGCTGGCCGTCGCGCAGGCGCTCGCCGCCTGCGGCTCGGGTGTCTTCGTGCTGGCCGGCGGCCTGCTCGGCACCGGGCTTGCGCCCCGCGAGTCGCTGGCCACGCTGCCGGTCAGCCTGCTCGTGATCGGCATCGCCGCGGCCGCCCTGCCGGCCGGCGCGCTGATGCGCCGCGTCGGCCGGCGCGCGGCGTTCGTGGGCAGCGCGCTCGGCGGCACAGGGGCACTGCTCGGGGCCGGCGCCGCGGTCGCCGCGGACAGCTTCGCCGGCTTCTGCGCTGCGGCGTTCGCGCTCGGGTTCACGCTCGCGTTCGTGCAGCAGTACCGCTTCGCGGCCGTCGAACTGGCGCCGCCGGGCCGTGCCGGCCGCGCGGTGTCCACGGTGATGATCGGCACGCTCGTCGCGGCGTGGGCGGGGCCCGCGCTCGCGGTCGCGTGCCGCGACCTCTGGCCGGAGCACCCGTGGGCCGGCTCGTTCGTCGTGGTGGCCCTGCTCAACGTCGCGGCGGCCGCCGTGCTGCGCGTCCTGCCGCTCGCGCCGCCGTCGGGCCCGGTCGCGGAGGGCCCCGCGCGCCCGTTCGCGGTGGTCGCCGCCGACCCCCGCTACCGCGTCGCCGTCCTCGGCGGCGTCAGCGCGTTCGCGGTGATGAGCTTCCTGATGACCGCGACGCCGATCTCGATGCACGTGCTGCACGGGCACGATCTCGCCGCCACGGCGTGGGTCATCCAGAGCCACCTGCTCGCGATGTACCTGCCCGCGCTCGCGAGCGGGTGGTTCGTGGAGCGGCTGGGCGCGATCCGGATGATGCACGCGGGCGCGTGGGCAATGGCGGGCTGCGTCGCGATCGCGGCGATCGGCGGCCACGAGGTCGCCCACTACTGGTGGGCGCTCGTGCTGCTCGGCGTCGGCTGGAACTTCCTGTTCGTCGGCTCGACCACGCTGCTGACGACCACCTACCGTCCGGCCGAGCGGTTCGCCGCGCAGTCCGCGAACGACTTCGCGGTGTTCGGCTCCCAGGCGATCGCCTCGCTCGCGGCAGGCGCGCTCGTGCATCGACTCGGGTGGGAACAGCTGAACCTCGCGGCCGCGCCGCTGCTCGCGCTCCTGCTCCTCGCCCTCGTGCTAGCCTCGCGGCGCCATGCTGAAGCCTGAGATCGACGTCGCGTTCCGTCCGCCCCAGCCCGCGCCCGCGCGCGTGCTGAAGCGGGCGTTCGCGCTGGCGGCGCTCGCCTGCCGCAGCCAGCTCGAGCCGCACGCCGGCGATTCGCAAGCGCGCGGCATCCACGAGGCCGCACTCGCGTGGCTCGCGGCGGCCGCCGTGTACCCCGAGTTCGAGGCGGACGAGAGGAGCGTCGTCGACACGCCGCTCGGCCAGCTGTCGCGCGAGGCCGCAGCCGCCGCCGGCTGGCGCGGCGAGGGCCTCGCGGTGCTCGCGTGGGGGCTCGGGCGCTGGGAACTGCCGGACGTCACGACGCCGGTGGAGGCCGCGGACGTCGCGCAGGCGCTCGGCTGGCTCGGCGACGAGCCCGCCGCGCTCTACGACGAGGTCCGGCTGCGGGCCCGCACCGACGTCGTGCAGCTCGCCGAGATGCTGGAAACCGCGCAGTGGCGGCTCGACCGTCACTTCGCCGGCGAGCCGCCGGTCAGCCTGCGCAACTTCGACGCCGCCGGCTTCGCCTGGCCCCGGCAGTGCGCACCGCTCGACGTGAGCGCGAACGGGGACCTCCGGCTCGCGGGGCAGCCGCTGGCGCAGGCGCCGGAGCACCTGCCGCGACTGGCGCGGCGGATCGTCCTGGAGCGGCGGATCGCGGTGAACTGGCTCGCGGGCCAGCAGGCCAGCTACGCGGCGGTCACGACCGAGACCTGAAGGGCCTAGTCGTAGAACTTCCGGAGCAGCGACGCGATTTCGGCCGTCGCCGTCGCGAACAGGCCGAAGCCGCGCTCCGGCAGGTCGTGCCAGCGCGCGCCCTTGAGCAGCGCCGCGCCGCGCGCGGTGTGCTCCCACAGGTCGTCCCTCGGGCGCAGCACGAGCGACGGCTGCGTGACGAGCGGCAGGCGCTCGGCCGCCGGCCAGTGCACCGCGGCGTGCGCACCCCACCACGCCCTCGGGCCGTTGCGCAGCTTGTCGCCGAAGCTCTCCGCCAGCTGCTCGAGCGTCACGCCGGGACCGCGCCACTGCACCGAGCGCTGCCACTCGGCGAGCAGGTGGCCGCCGTCCTCGCGTACCGGCACGGGCCACGGCTGGCGCGCGAAAGCCTCGCGCTCCTCGCGGTCGAAGATGGGCAGCGCGACGAAGGCGACGCGCTTCACGTGGGTGGGCCGCGCGATCGCGAGCTCGGCCGCGATCGCGCTGCCCGTGTGGTAGCCGAGCAGGTCGACCTGCCGCAGCCGCAGGCCGTCGATCAGGTCGCCGATCGCGGCGGCGTAGTCGGCGATCGACGGCTGCCGCGGCGGCACATCCGAATCGCCGAAACCCGGGGTGTCCGGCGCGTACACCGAACGGTCCGAACCGATCTCCGGCAGCAGCGGCAGGAACGTGCGGCTCGACATCGGGCTCTGGTGCAGGCACAGGAGCGTCGTGCGCTCGTCGAAGCCGCCCGTGTTGGGGAACGCGGTGCGCACGTGCAACTGGCCGTAGCGGCAGTCGAAGTACGCGCGGCGCAGGTTCACCGCGGCGGCGGACGAGCCGCCGCCGGACGCTCTTGCCGACGAGCGGGTGGACGATCGCGAGGACAAGGCGCCTCCCGGCAGGCTGGGAACCGGACGCAAGTGTAGCGCCGACGGCCTCGCCGCGCTCCGCACCGTTGACCGTCGCGCGCAGCCGCACGCATAGTGCCGGGCCTCGAGGATTCCGGAGTCACGCGATGAAGACCCGTGCACACGGTCTCGCCGTCGGCGCGCTGGCGTGCGCGCTGCTGTACGCCGGCTGCACGGTGCAGGTGAGCGGTTCGCGCGCCGCGACGGCGGAGCCAGCGCCGGCGCCCCGGGCGTTCGCCACGCCGGCGCCGGCCGCCGCCGCTCCCGCCGCTCCCGCCGCTCCCGCCGCGATGCCGCCGGACGGGGCAAGGAAGGGCTACATCCTGTTCCGCTCCGTGTTCCCCGATCCCACGCTGCTGCGCCCCTACGGCCGCGCCGTGCTGTCGCTGGTCGCGCAGTTCGACGGGCGCTTCATCGTCACGGCCGACCGGCCGGTCGCGGTCGAGGGCGTTCCGGACACGCGCCGCATCGTGATCATCGAGTTCCCGTCGCTGGCCCGCGCGGAGGAGTTCTACCGCTCCGCGGAGTACGCCGAGGTGCGCGAGCTGCGCGAGGGCATCGGCCAGGTCGAGGCCATTCTCTTCGAGGGCCGCTGACGTGGCCGGCGTCTCGGACCGCACGATGCGCGGCTGGCACGTGCACGAGTTCGGCGGGCTCGAGGCGATGCGCCTCGAACCGCTGCCGGTGCCGCAGCCGGGCCCGGGGCAGGTGCGCGTGCGCGTGCACGCGAGTGGCATCAACTTCGCAGAGACGCGCATGCGCGCCGGCACCTATTCGGGCCAGGCGCTGCCGTTCACGATGGGCATGGAGTCGGCGGGCGTCGTCGACGCGGTCGGGCCCGGCGTGACCGCGTGCCGGGCCGGCGATCGCGTGTTCGGCCGCGCTCGCGGCTCGCACGCCGAATACGTGCTGATGGACGAACTCCACGCGCTGCCGCTGCCAGACTCGCTCGATTTCGTCGGCGGTGCCGCGATCCCGGTCGGCTGGCTGACCGCCTGGCACGCGCTCGTCACCGTCGCGGATCCCGCGCCGGGCGCGCGCGTGCTGATCGAGGCGGTCGCGAGCAGCGTCGGCAGCGCCGCGCTGCAGATCGCGAAGTGGCACGGCTGCTGGGTGGCCGGCACCGCGAGCCGCGACGACAAGCTCGCCCGCGCGCGCGGCTGGGGCGCGGACGCCGTCTACAACTACCGCACCGACGACGTCGCCGCGCGCGTGCGCGCCGACACGGACGGCCACGGCATCGACGTCGGGCTGATGACGATCGGCGAGGAGACGGCGCAGGCGCTGTTCGACTCGATGGCGTACGAAGGCCGGATCGTCATGTACGGCAGCACCGGCGGGCGCCAGGTCTGCTTCAGCCTCAACATCGGCACGCGCAACCTGCAGCTCCACTCGATGAGCATCTCGACCAGCGCGCGCTTCCCGACCGAGACGATGCGCACCTTCCGCGAACTCGCGCTCCCGCGCTTCGCCGACGGCACGTTCCGACCGGTAGTGGACGTCGTGCTGCCGTTCGAGGAGCTGCCGCGCGCGCACGAACTCGTCGACGCAAGGACGCACTTCGGCAAGATCGTCCTGACGGTGCCGTAGCCGCGCGCGACTCCGGCGCAATGATGCGCTTTTGCACCTGATTCCCGCGGCCGCCCCTCGGCCCGAACGCGCCGCCTTCACTCCTGCGACGAACCGCCGTTCGTCCGCGACGAGCCGCGGCAACCTTTCGGCTTGCCGATGCATCCTATCTCCCGTAGGCCGGACGCACCCCGCGATCCCGCGGACACCCCCTCGCACTTCCTCCCTTCGGAGTCGCCACCATGAACCGCAAGCTCGCCGCCCTGCTCGCCGCCGGCGTCGCCACCGTCTTCACATCGACCGTCACGCTGGCCGCCGACAGCTCGCGCGTCCCGCAGGTCACCGTCGACTACTCGGACCTCGACCTGTCGTCGCAGAAGGGGGTGGACCGCCTGTACACGCGCCTGCGCACCGCCGCGCGCAACGTCTGCGGCGAGCGCGCCGCCCGCGACCTGAGCGCCCGCGCCGAAGCGCGCAGCTGCTACGTGCGTGCGCTCGGCGACGCGGTCCGCGACGTGAACCACGTCGCGCTGACGGCGCTGCACGAGGGCAACACAGTCGAGCGCCTCGCGCGACTCGGCGGTCGCTCGAACCGTTCCTGATCCGGATTTCCCCTCCCTGTGCTAGGCGCGCGGGATCCACTCCCAACCGCGCGCCCTTTTTTTCAGTTCATCGCCGGCGACTCAGGCGCAGCGCAGCACGATCTTGCCGGGCCGGTCGGGCCCGACGCGCAGCGCGTGCTCGAAGGCTGCGACGCCGTCCGCCAGCGAATACGCGCGCGCCACCTTGGCGGGCAGCGTGCCGTCCGCGACCAGGGCGGCCAAGCGGTCGTAGAGCTCGCGCCGTTCCTCGCCCGTGCGCTTCTGCAGCTGGCGCGTCGTGCTGAAGCCGCACACCGTCACGTCGCGGAACAGCAGCGAGTAGAACTCGAGCCGGCACGGCTCGCGACTCATCGCGCCGTACACGACGAGACGCGAACCGTCCGCCAGACAGTCGGCGATCCGCTGCGTGCCGTCGCCCGCGACCGCGTCGATCCCGAGCCGGATCGCCGCGCCGCCGGTCGCGTCGCGTACGCGGGCGGCGAGCCCGGACCCATCGAGCAGCACCGCGTCGGCACCCAGCGCGCGCAGTTCGGGCGCGAGTTCCTCGCGGCGGACCACGGCCGCGGTGCGCACGCCCGCGCGATGCGCGAGCACGGTGAGGTACCGGCCGACGTTCGAGTTGGCGCAGTTCTGGACGAGCCACTCGCCGGGCGCGAGCGTCACGAAGTCGTGCAGCAGGCACCACGCCGTCGGCGGGTTGATCGTCAGGAACGCGAGCTGCAGCGGATCGCCCTCGGGCGCGGGCAGCAGCGCCCCGGCGGCGACGCGCAGTTCCTCGCGGAACGTGCCGGAGCCGATCGGCGGGAACACGCGTTCGCCTTCGCGCCAATCGGCCACGCCCGGGCCCACCCGGGCGATGCGACCGACGCCCTCGTAGCCCGGCGAGCGCGGCAGCGGCTTGGCGAGCCCCGGCACGCCCTGCACCGTGCGCACGTCGGCGATGTGCATCGCCGCCGCCTCCATGCGCACGACGACCTCGCCGGGGCCCGGGGTCTCGACCGGCAGGTCGACGAGCCGAAGCACGTCGCGCGGCTCGCCGTAGCGCTCGTGCCAGAGCGCCTTCACCGGGCGTCCCGCGCGCCCCGGCGTGCCGCGCGAGGCGGCGGCACGGCGCCGGCAGCGCGACCGCGAGCGCTCACTTCGGCGGCACGAGGCCGCGTTCGGCCATCCGCCCGAGCACGTCGCGCTGGCGCTCCAGGAAATAGGAGCGGTCGGGCACCACCACCTGGCCGCCCTTGAGGAGACCGTTGCGCCGCCGGATGTCGGCCTGCGCGAACGAGTCCGCGTAGAGATCGAGCGCCTGCCGCGCCAGCAGGTTGCTCATGCCGGGTCGGCGCCGGTAGCGGCGCACGTCGCCGACGTCGAGCCGCGCGTTCGCGGTCATCGTCTCGCCCTGCCCGGCCGCGACCACGACGTTGCCGTAGTAGTCGATGACGTCCGAGCCGCCGTTCGGCGAATCCACGCCGACCTCGATGCCGGAACTGCCCGCGGTGTTGGCGCTGACGACGTACGCGAGGTTCTCCATCGCGCGCGCGAGCCGCGCGATCTTCTTCTGCGGCATCGTGACGGTGTAGGCCTCGCTCGTGTTGTGCAGGAACACCTCGGCGCCGCGGATCGCGTGGCAGCGCGCGATCTCGGGATAGAGGATCTCCTCGCTCGCGATCGCCGCGAGGTTCCCGATCGGGGTACGTGCGACCGGGAACACCGCCTCGAGGCCGTAGACGTCGAGGTACTTGTCCCAGACGTCGTGGGGGGTTGGCGCGAACATCGAGATCAGCCGGCGGTAGCGCAGCACGACGTTGCCAGAGGGGTCGAAGCAGACGCAGGCCTGGAAGTAGAGACCCGGGAAGTGCCGGTCCAGTTCGTACGCATTGACGGAGAGGTAGACCGAATGCTTCTCGGCGAGCCTTGCGAGTGCGTCGTACTCGGGGCCGTCCATCGCGAACGCGGCCTTGTCGGCCCAGACCTGCAGCGGCTCGCCCCAAGGCGGTCCGGTCAGCACGTACTCCGGCAGCACGATCAGCTTCAGGTCGGGCCCGACCCAGCGCTTCGCGCCGGTCATCTGCACGTCGAGTCGCTCGAGCGAGCGGCGGATGCGCTGATTCGCGGCCTCGCGGTTCGGATCGGGGTGCACGCAGTCGTTGAACATCTGCAGCGCACAGGCCCAGTAGCCTTCGGCGGCCCAGTCGGGCCCCGGGGCCGCGGCCGCGGTCTTCTGATCGGTCATGGCGGCTCCAGCGGCGGCCGAGGGAGGGACGACCGCCGCGGCGCCGGCGGCCAGCGCCGCCGCACCTACGGTCATCAGCTTCAGAGCTTCGCGGCGCGACCCGACGGTGTCCGGATCCTGGCCTCGCGTCGGTTCGTTCATCGCGCTCCGGGGCGCGCCCGAAGGGTTGTGGTTGGCACGCCGCGGCGCCCGTTATATTGCGCGCGTCGCTCGGGCGTCAACCAACCCACGTCATGCACTCCACTTCCCGATTCGAACGATCGTTCGGCTCCCGCCTCACGTTCGCTCGCGCCCTCGCGCTGCTCGCGCTCGCGACCGTCGTCGCGCTCGCCGGCTGCGGCGGCGAGGGACCCGAGGCACGGCGCACGCAGATCGAGATCGCGGTCGACGTGCCACCGGGCTCGCCGGCCGATCGCCACTGGCAGACCTACGTGGGCAACGTGAAGCTGTGGGCGCCCGAGTTCGTGGTCGCGCGCGTGCCGCGACCGCCGGGCGGACTGCAGGCGCTCGGGCAGGACCGCGTGCAGGTGATGCACTTCTCGAGCGCGGAGATCGGCCGCGCGATCCCGGAACTCGCGGTGCTCGACCGGCCGCTGCTGTTCACGAGCGCGCAGGAAGCCGACCATGTGCTCGACCGCGTGATCAAGGACGAGGTCGGCCGGCGGCTCGCGGCGCGGGGCTACAGCTTCGTCGGCTGGACCGAAGGCGAGCCGCGCGTCGCCTACCCGTCCACCGACCCGGCGGCGGCACCGCGCATCGCGACGCTCGCCGCGCACGAGACCGATCCCGCGGCCGGCCCCGCGGTCCTGCTCGATGCCGGCCTCGCACCGGGGCTGATCGTCGCGGCCCCCGCGTGGTTCGAGCCGCTCTCGCCGCACGATGCCGACGTGTTCCGGCTGGCGTACGCGCTGCCCGACGCGCGGGCGGACACGCGGCGCGTCGCGGCCGAGGCCGTCGCGCGCCTGCAGGCCGACCCCCAGCGCGCAGTGCGCGCGCCCACGCCCGAGGAAGTGACGGCCCTGCGCGCCGCGGTACCGCCACCGACCGATCCCGCCGCCGTCGAACTGCTGCGGCAGATCGAAGCCGGTCGCGCGGAGTTCGCTACCGCGCCCCGCTGACCCGGCGATCGCGCTCGGCGTGGTCGCCTCGTTGCCGCGGAAGTAGTGCGCGGCCTCGACCTTGCCGTCGCGCCACGCCAGCAGCGCATTCGGGTTCATGCGCTCCGCGTAGGTACGCGCCGATGACCACGGTGCGCGCAGCGTGCCCTGTACGCATGGTGTCTTCGGAAACCCGCCGAATCGTGCCCCCGAGAGCCTCGTTTCTACGGATTCTGCACCGGGCCGCGGCTGCCTAAAGTGCCGTCGAAGCCCGGCGGCGCGCCTCCCCCCTCTGCCGCCGGGCCCATGAGGCCGGATCTCGCGAGAGATCCGGCCTTTCTTTCGACCGGTCTTGCGACAGGCGGGAGCCGCCCGCCAGAATCTCCGCCCTCGCCTGCAGCCCCTGGGGGCTCGATGAAGATCCTGACAGCGGCCGTCGCGGCCGCCATCCTGGCGTGCGCCTCGCTCGCGCCGTCCGCCCGTTTCGCGCACGCGGCCACGACCTCAGCCGCGACCGCGCCCGCCAGCGCGCCTCAGCCGCTCTCCGCCGAGGCGATGTGGCGCCTGAAGCGCGTCGGCGATCCCCAGCTGTCGCCGGACGGGACGCTGGCGGTCGTGCCGGTCACCCGCTTCGACGCCGAGGAAAACAAGGGCTACACGGACCTGTACATGGTCCCGACCGCGGGCGGCCCGGCCGTGCAGCTGACCGCCGACGCGGCCAGCGACACGGCCCCGCGCTGGAGTCCCGACGGACGGTGGATCGCGTTCGTCTCGAAGCGCGGCGAGGACAAGCAGCCGCAGATCTACGTGATCTCGACCGCCGGCGGCGAGGCGCGGCGCGTGACCGACTGGCCGACCGGCGCCGCGGCGCCGCGCTGGTTCCCGGACTCGCAGCGAATCGCGTTCATCGGGACGACCTGGGCGGACCTGAAGACCCGCGACGAGGTCGCGAAACGCCAGAAGGAGCGCGAAGAGTCGAAGATGACGGCGAAGGTCTGGGAGCGTGGACCGGCCGCCCACTGGGACCGCTGGCTCGACGACCGCGCGCCGCACGTGTTCGTCACGGACCTCGACGGCAAGGAGCCGTTCTCGCCGACGCTGCGCGCGGGCCAGTCGCTCGACGTGCGTGAACCGAGCGCGGACTCCTACTCGATCTCGCCGGACGGCGTGGAGCTCGCGTTCGTCGGCCAGAGCGACCGCACCGGCCGACGCGGCAACCTGGACGTCTACACCGTGCCGGTCGCCGGCGGCGAGGCGCGCAACCTCACGCCGACCAACGAGGCCACGGACGCGAACCCGAGCTACAGCCCGGACGGCCGCTGGCTCGCCTTCACGCAGCAGCGCATCCGCGGCTTCTACGCCGACCGCGCGCGACTGATGCTGGTGGATCGCCGGAGCGGCGACGTCCGCAACCTGACCGAACAGTGGGACCGCTCGGCCGCCGGCCTCGTCTGGGCGCCCGATTCGCGCGGTCTCTACGGCGCGATCGACGACGCCGCCACGCAGCGCGTGCACTTCTTCGACGTGCGCGGCGGCGCGCCGCGCGCGGTGACGAAGCAGAACGACCACACCGGCCTCGCGATCGCAGGCCTCGGCCGCGGCACCACGCTGGTCGGCATCCGGCAGTCGTTCAGCGAGCCGCCGACGCTCGTGCGCATCGACCCGCGCAGCGGCGCGTCGACGAAGCTGTCCACGTTCAACGACGAGATCCTGAAGGACGTCGCGTTCGGCCCGGTCGAGAGCGTCACCTACAAGGGCGCGAACGACGCCGACATCCAGATGTGGGTCATCAAGCCGCCGGGCTTCGACCCCGCGCAGAAGTACCCGGTGTTCCTGATCCTGCACGGCGGCCCGCACAACGGCGTGACCGACGTCTGGCAGTGGCGCTGGAACGCGCAAGTGTTCGCGAGCTGGGGCTACGTCGCGGCGTGGCACAACTTCCACGGCTCGAGCGGCTTCGGCCAGGCGTTCACCGACTCGATCAACCCCGACTGGCGGACCAAGCCGCTCAAGGACACGCTGAAGGCGGCGGAGTGGTTCAGGGCACAGCCGTGGGTGGACGGCGAGAGGATGGTCGCGGGCGGCGGCAGCTACGGCGGCTATCTCGCCAGCGTGCTGCTCGGCGCGGAGCACCCATTCAAGGCGCTGATCGCCCACGCGAAGGTCTACAACCTGTACACGCAGATCGGCGACGACTTCGGGTCCGAGCAGGAGCGCTTCTTCGAGTTCTGGGAGAAGCCGGAGGAGTTCGCGGGGTACTCGCCGCACACTTACGCGGCCAACTTCGACACGCCGACGCTCGTGATCCACGGCCAGCTCGACTACCGGGTGCCGGTGAACCACGGCTTCGAGCTGTTCAACACGCTGCAGCGCAAGGGCGTGCCCTCGAAGATGGTCTACTACCCGAACGAGAACCACTGGATCCTGCAGCCGCAGAACTCTCTCTTCTGGTACTCGACGGTCCGCGACTGGGTGACGCGCTACGCGAAGCCCTGAGCGGCCGCGCGGCGCACGCCGTCACGCCGGAGGCCCGCCGCGAGGCGGGCCTCCGGCGTTGCAGGGCCGGATCCGGGGGGGGCCGGGCCCGCCCGAGGGCGCCTCAGTTCCGCAGGAAGTCGAGCAGGTGCAGCGACACCGTGACCACGTGCGCGACCAGCAGGCCGAGCACGCACCGTGCCGCGAGCACGTGGACCTCGCGCCACGCGAGAGCGTCCGCCGTGCCCTGCACGAACAGCCAGCCCGCGCCGGTGACGCCGGCCGCGAGCAGCGCGAGCAGGAGCAGGCCCTCGAGCGCCGCGTAGAGCCCGCCGCCTTCGGCGGACGGCAGCCGGCCGCGTCCGAGGCCCGCGAGATCGCGCACGATCCCGCCGGCGCGCCCGGCGAGCCAGGGCAGGTACAGGCGCCAGCGTCGGCCGTGCAGGCACGCGTACGCATAGACGAGCGACAGCGCGAGCGCCGCCAGCCCGAGCCCGACGTGGGCGTAGTCGACCCAGCCTGCGTCCGCCGGGATCGACTTGCGCATCCCGAGCCACGGGCTCGAAGCCAGCAGGAACACCACCAGCAGCGCGAGCGGCACGTGCTGCCGGGCGGCGAAGCCCTCGGCGCGCGGCGCGGCGCTCACCGGTGCAGTCGAGCCCACGACGGCACGCCGGCGCTAGGCGGCGTGGGCGGGGACCGCCGGCACCGCCCGCGGCACGGCGGCGCCGACCACGGCCTTCGCGCCGGGCGCACCCAGCTGCGCGAGCTCGCCCGCGAAGCGCCGCACCTCGTCCCAGTTCGTGTACTCGATCTTCGTGTGCGGGTCCGTGGGGCCCTTCGTGATCCACATGATGAACCGGATGATGTTCCGGTCCATCGCACCGTAACGCCGGTAGTCGAGGTTGCCCGCGAACACGGCGACGCGGGTCGGCTGCCACGGCGACCTGTCGAGGAAGGCCTTCAGGTACGGGTTCGTCGCGACGGTATTCTTCTCAGGCTTGCGCGCGACGAGGTTCACGGAGAAGAACGCGTTCGGCTTCGCGTCGAACAGCGCGCGGTGCCGCCGCACGAACTCGAGCACCGCCGGGTTGTGCTTGCCGTTGCGGATGCTGGCGCCGATCGCGATCGCGTCGTAGCGCGACGGATCGGGGGGATCGGCCAGCGCGGCCACGTCGGCGGCCACGCCGAGCGCGGCCAGCTCGTTGCGCAGGAACTCGCAGATGCGGCGGGTCTGGCCGTACACGCCCTGATGCAGCAGCAGAATGGCCACTGGACGCTCCGTTTCACAGGCCGGGGACGGAGCCCACGGTAGCGGACGCCAGGCGACCGGGCATCGGTAGTGATCCTGCGGCGCCTTCGCGTCCCGCTAGCCACCCTTCGCCCGCGCGCAGGCGAACGCCGATCCCGGGCGCGGCGACCGGAGTCCGGATCCGCGGCGAAACGCTCGACGATCGCGCGCCTCTCGCGACCGACCGCGACCGCCTCGGCGAGCACCGGAACGCGCCGCGCTTCCTCGCCGTACGTCGTCTTCGGCAGCGACCGCTCCTGGCGCCCACCACGCGGGTCAGCGGTGGTGCATGATCGGGCCAGACTCGCGGCAAGCGGCACGCAGCGGCCGACGGCTTCGCCGCACCGGGCCTGGCAGCAGGGGGACCCTTGGCAGAACACGAACCGGGCGGGCGACGTCGCCTGCTGCTGGCAGGCCTGCTCGCACTGCCGTTCACGCCAGCCGTGGCGGCGGCTCGCTCGACACCCGCGCCGCAGAGCGGAGCGACGCCACCGCGAGGCCCGCCCGCCCCGTCCCGCCCACTGCCGCGCGAGCGGATCGTGCCGGGCGGTGTCGCGCTGGTGGACGTCGGCGACGCGTTCCAGGCGGACTTGCTGCGGGTGCAGCGCGCGGACCGCCGCGTGCTGGTGCGCGCGCATGGCGGCCGCGCGATCGCGGTGATAGGCATACCGCTCGATGCGCCGCTCGGCTCCGAATCCGTATCGGTGACCTCGCCGGACGGCGCGACGCGCTGGCTCGAGTACGCGGTCGCGGACCACGCGTACGTGACGCAGCGCCTGAAGGTGGCGCCGCGCCACGTCGAGCTCGCGCCCGACGACCTCGCGCGCGCGGAGCGCGAACGCGAGCGCCTGCTCGCAGTGCTCTCGACGTGGAGCGAACCGGCGCCGGCGACGCTCCAGCTGAAGCTGCCCGCGCCGGGCCGGCGCTCGAGCTCCTTCGGCTCGCGCCGGATCTTCAACGACCAGCCGCGCAATCCGCACAACGGCATGGACATCGCGGCGCCGACCGGCACCGCGATCGTCGCGCCCGCGCCGGGGCGCGTCGTCGACGTCGGCGACTACTTCTTCAACGGCGGCACCGTGATCCTCGACCACGGTCACGGCTTCCTGACGCTGTACTGCCACCTGAGCCGCACGGACGTGCGGGCCGGCGCGCGGCTTCGCACCGGGGACCGGCTCGGCGCGGTCGGTGCCACCGGCCGCGCCACCGGCCCTCACCTGCACTGGGGCGTGATGCTGAACCGCGCGTGGGTCGATCCCGCGCTGTTCCTCTGACTACTTCCAGCGCGCCTTGTCGCGCAGGTACGCGAAGGCCTCCTGCCCGTTCGCCGGCATCGTGTCCTTGAAGAGGTTGGCCGGGTACCGGCCGACGTAGCGGTCGAACATCGGCTTCCACAGCTCCATGTGCACGACCGGCTGGCGCTTGCGCCGGCGCAGCTCCGCCATCGGCAGGCGCCCGACGACCTCCTGCTCCTCGTTGTCGGGTCCGGCCTGCGCGATGAGCCGCCCCTGCGGGTCGTAGATGCAGCTGCCGCCGAAGTTGTCGTCGCTGGCGAAGAAGCCCGGGTTGTCGCGCGAGACGGCGTTGTTCACGACGCACGAATACATGTTGTTGTAGATCGCGGTCGCCTCGACGTCCGCGCGCGAGAAACCGCCGGTCGCGGTGCGCAGGAACAGTTCGCAGCCCTTCATCGCCGCCGCGCGCGGCAGCTCGGGCTCGCGCTGCGTCGAGGTCGTGGTGATATTGCCGATGTCGGTGCGGTATACCGGCACCACCTTGTCCCAGCCGTACATCTCGACGAACTGGTCGAGGTTGTCGTGGATCGTCGAGGTGAACAGCTCGAAGTTCGGCCACAGCCCCTTGATGTTGCGCGCCTTCCAGCTGCGGCCGACGATCTCGCCTCCCGGCCCGATGATGTTCGTGAGGCTCAGCAGGTGGTTCGGCCAGTCCTTATCGCGCGCGTAGGTGCCGAACACGATGTAGCAGCCGTACTGCCTCGCCTTCTTCGAGATCTCCTCGGTCTCCTCGCCGGGCACCTCGATCGCGAGCCGCAGCGCGTCCGCGCGGTCCCAGCGGTTCGAGTAGCCGGTGATCGGGAACTCGTGGAAGAACAGCAGGTCCTTCGGGCCGAACATGCTGCCCTGCGCGGCGTCGATCATGTTCAGCATGTGGCGCAGGTTGTCGCGCAGGCCCGGCTTCGGGTTCTTCGCGTCCACCGCGCGCACGCGCGTCTGGCACAGCGAGATCGTCACCACGTCCTTGCGCAGCGGCACGGTCTCGTACGTGCCGTCCTGGCGCTGGTTGATGCCGTCGAGCCCCTTCGAGCCCTTCGAACCGATCGCGCCCGGCGCGATCGCGGTGCCGCCCGCCGCCCCACCGCCCGCGGCGCCCTGCGCGCCGGCGACCCCCGTGCCTGCGGCCAGGCCGGCGCCGACCAGCACGCTCGCCTGCAGCATGTCGCGGCGCGTCAGCGCACGCTCGTCGTTCCGTCGCCCGGACCGCTCGTCGAAGGAGTCGCTCATCGCCTGCCCCCGTGTGGATGGATGCCGCGCGAGTTTGCTCATGCGCACCCTTCCGCCGCAAGACGGGCGCGATTGCGGTGCGGCGAAGCGATCGCGGATGATCGGACGACGAACCGGCGGCCCCCCCGGGCTCGGCCGCCCCGGAGACGCCGCGATGGGAACGGTCCTGGTGCTCTACCACAGCCTGCGCGGGCACACGGCCCGCGTCGCGCGTGCGATCTGCCGCGGCGTTGAATCGGCCGGCGGCCGCGCCGAGATGATGGAGCTGAAGGAAGCGGTGCACGAAGGCGTGGAGTGGGACCGCTACGACGCCGTCGTGGTCGGCGCGCCCGTGCTCTACGGCACCTACGACCGGGAGTTCCTCGCGTTCGTCGCCCGGCACCGCGCCGCGCTCGACGCGAAGCCGAACTCGTTCTTCAACGTTTCCGTCGTCGCACGCACGCCCGAGAAGGCGAGGCCCGAGGGCAACCGCTACCTGCAGAAGTTCCTCGAGCTGTCGCCGTGGAAGCCGCGGGACCTCAAGTGCATCGCCGGCAAGGTCGACTACCCGGCGTGGCGCTGGTACGAGGTGCTGATGATCCGGATGATCATGAAGTTCACGCACGGACCGACGGACCGGCACGCGGTGATCGACTACACGGACTGGCAGGACGTGGAGGCCTACGGCCGTCGCGTCGCCGGGCTCGCCCGAGGCGGCGCCTGACGCGCGCTCACCACGGCAGTTCCGCGCCGTCGAGCGCGTGTACGGTCACCTCGCCCGGCCTGCTGCGCGCCAGCGCGTCCAGTTCAGGCGCACCCGCCGGATCCCTCGTGCACGCGAGCACGCGCCAGCCGTCGGCGGCTTACTGGGGGACGAACTCGAGACCGAGGCCGCGGGAAGCCCCGGTGGACCAGGACGGTGAGCATCGGAACTCCGGACCAGGCGCCGCGCGTGCGGCCGTGTACCGCACGCCACCGCCAGACTCGTGACGAAGGAAAGCCGGAGCCGGCCGGGGGCCCCGAGTTCAGTTCACGAGTTCAGTTCACGAGCGCGACTTCCCGCAGCCCGAGCCCCACCAGCGCGACCAGCAGCAGCGCGACCGCGAGGATCAGCCAAGGCCAGCGCGCGACCGGCACGCCCTGGCCACGGCCCGCTCCGCGGCGCCGGAACAGCACGCGGAATCCCAGCAGCAGGATGCCGGCGATCAGGATCGCGACGAGATAGCGCATCGGCCACGGTTCCGGTCGGGCGCACGGACCGCGCCCGCGCCGCACTCTACGCCGCGGCGCGTTCCCGCCGCCACGGTACCGGGAACAGTTCCTCCGGCGGCGGCGCGCCGACCCGCATCAGCGGGTTGCCTTCGAGCGTCGGCACGCGGATTCCGGACAGTGCGGACGCACTCGCGGTGCCACGGCGCACTGGACGCCGCCGTGGTGCGCCCCGCAGTATGAATTGCGAGGATCACTCGGGCGGCGCGAGTCGCAAGTGTCCGATCCTCGGTGTCTGGTGGGGGGTATGGCTTCCTCGTGAGTGACGCCGGGAGCGAACAGTCCGCATCGCCATCGGCCGGCACTGCCGACTGGTTCCGTTCGCTCGCCGACTATGCGGCCGTGCTCGTCTGGGCCGCCGACGCACGCGGCAACGTCACCTACCTGAATTCCTACTGGCTCTCGTTCACGGGCCGCCCCGAAGCCACCCAGCTCGGCAGCGGCTGGATCGAGGCCGTACACCCGGACGATCGCCCGGCGATGCTCCGGGACTTCGCGAAGGCCTTCGCGCAGCGGCGGCGGTTCCGCCTCTGGTACCGGCTGCGGCACGCGGACGGCGACTACCGCTGGATCGAGGACAATGCCGCGCCACGCTACGACGCGGCGGGCGAGTTCCTGGGGTACGTCGGCGTCTGCGCGGACATCACCGAGTACCGGGAGGCGGCGCGCGACATCGTGCGTCACGCCGACCCGCTCTCGCGACTGCGGCCTGCCCGCTCCCGCGGGGGGCGCTGGCTGTTCGAGTGGGATCCCACGACGGACGCCCTGCGGTTCCCCGGCAGCGACACGGCGCCGTTCGGCCACTCGCGGGACCGCGTACGCACGCTCGCCGACTGGTACGAGTGCATCCACCCCGAGGACCGCGCCCTGCTGCGGACCCAGATGCAGCAGTACCTCGCGCACGCGGGCGGCACCGTGGACGAGTACCGGATCCTGACCCCGTCGGGCGACGTCGTGCACGCGCTCGCCACCGTGGTGCTGCGCCGCGACGCCGACGGGCGCTCGCTGGACGCCGTCGGCCTGGTGTTCGACGTCACCGAGGATCGCCGGCGCGAGATCGCGCTGGAGATGCAGGCGGCGGTGCTGGACCGGCTGTCCGAGGCGGTGACGGTCTGCGACGACCGTGGCCGCATCCTGCTGACCAATCGCGCCTGCGACGAGATGTTCCGCTACCCGCCGGGCGACCTGATCGGCCAGCATGTGCGCGTCCTGAGCGGCGGCTCCGACCAGCGCGCAACCGAACTCCTGGAGGACATGCGCGCGCGCGCCGAACGCGAGGGCAAGTGGAGCGGCGAAGTCCCGAGCGTCCGGCGGAACGGCACGCCGTTCACGAGCCGCCTGACCTGCACGTACGCGACGATCGCCGGGCAGCGCTGGTGGGTGCTCACCCGCCAGGACGCCACCGACCAGAAGCGGCTCGAGACCGCGATCCTCGAGGCGAACCAGTACGAGCAGTCGCGCGTAGCCAGCGAACTGCACGACGGTCTCGGCCAGGAGCTCGTCGGCCTGTCGATGAGCCTGCAGGCCGAGGCGCAGCGCCTGCAGGCCGTTCAACCCGACTCGGCGGGGCGGTTGTCCGCACTCGTGGACGACGTGAAGCGCGCCATCGGCCTGTGCCGCGATCTCGCCGAGGGCGTCTCCGCGTTCGCGCTGGGCGACGGCGGCCTCGAGGTGGCGCTGGAGCGTCTGGCGGTGCGCGAGTCGCGCATCTGGTCGGGGGCATGCGCCGTGCGCGTCGCGCCCGGCGCGGCCGCGGGCCTGCGACCCGAGCAGTCGTACGAACTGTTCCGCATTGCGCAGGAAGCAGTGCGTAACGGGTTCCGCCACGGCGGTGCACGGCACGTGACGCTCACGCTCGCGCGCGACGCCGACGCACTCGAGCTTCGCATCGAGGACGACGGCGCCGGCTTCGACCTCGACACGCCGGCCACGGGACTCGGCCTCAAGATCATGCGCTTCCGCGCGAGTCAGGCCGGGGGCCTGCTCACCGTGAGGAGCGTGGCGGGGCGCGGCACGGTGGTCACCTGCCGCCTCTAGCGCGCGAACCGCCCGGCGGCAGCCGGGCACGTCGTGGTTCGTGCAGACGAACACCACCGGCCGCGGCTCGCGGCCCTGCAGCCGCTTCAGCACGCCGAAGCCCGTGCCCTGCTGCAGGTGCAGGTCGGGGATCACGACGTCGGCCGCGAGCACCGCCGTGCGCGCCTCGACCTCGCCGTCGCACGCGACGTCCTCGAGGCGGTCGACCGCGCGGACCGGGGCGCCGGCGCGCGCTCGGCCCACCGTCGTGCCCGAAGCCAACACCGGACCCCGGGATACGCATAAGCCGAGAGTCGCCCGGCAACCGCGCTCCGGTCACTCGGCGTCGTCGCGGCGCCACAGCCGGGCCCGGCACGGCGCCGGTGGCGCCGGCTCACCCCAGCGCGCGGTTCAGCACGCCGGCGAGCCGGATCCCCGCGCGCGCCAGCTGCAGGCGGATCGTGCGCGTCGACTCGCGGCGGTAGTCCTCGGACAGGCGGGTGATGAACGGCAGCCGCTCGCCGCAGGCGAACGGCGGCAGTCCCTCGTAGACCACGTCGCGCGCGAGTCGGTACGACTCGTCCATCCACTGCGCGAACGTGCCGCCCTGGATCCGCGCCATCTCGCGACGGCGTTCCGACACCAGCCGCATCGCGAAGCCGCGCTCGGACTCGCGGCCCATCGCGGCGTCGACGAGTTCGCGGTCCCAGAGCCGGTGCAGGCTGCGCACCTGGTCGCGCCGACCCCAGCCGACGTTGACGTCGTTGCCGCCGCGGTCGCGGTTGTCGGCCGCGTGCAGCGGCTGGTGCACGTCGGCGAGCACGTGCACGACGATCCGCAGCGCCAGCACGCGGCGCTCGCGGGGCGCCGCGCGATCCGCGAGCACGCGCAGCCAGCGCTCGAACTGCACCGAGGCGCAGTGGCCGTCGGGACAGTACCGTGCGCGCGGCGCGGCGGCGTCGCAGACCGGCCGGTTGTCGAAGTGCCACTTGGTCGAGCCCGGCAGCTCGCGGGCCAGTCGGTCGCGCTCGGCGTCGAGGTATAGCCCGAGGTCGGCCAGGCTCTCGTCGCCGACCAGCGCGCGCAGTTCGCGGCGTGCGTCGCCGCTCAGCAGCTGCTCCGCGGCGAGACCGACGATGCGGTGCCCCGGTGCGCTCCAGGCCGCGGCGAGCCCGGGCGCCAGGACGAGCGCAGCCGCGAGCGCCAGCGCGGGGAGCGCACGGCGCGAGGACGGAACGCCGGGCGCGGCGAGCGCGCGGCACCGGCGACGCAGCGAGGGGTGCATTGCGGGCCTACACGAACGGCAGCGGGGTACCGTTACTGTACCCTAGGCCCCCGGAGGCCTACATGCGCTGGAAGTGGCCGCTCGCTCTGGTAATCGCGCTCGTCGCCGGCGGCGGATTCGCCTGGTGGCGCACGCAGGGCCCCGTGCCCGTGACGGTGACCACGCCCACCCGCGGGCCGGCCGTCGACGCGATCTACGCGACCGGCACCGTGGAACCGACCGTGCAGCTGCCGATCGCCCCGCGCGTCGCCGGCCGCCTGGTCGAACTGAACGTGGACGAGGGCGACCGCGTGCGCCGCGGCCGGGTGCTCGCGCGCCTCGACGCCGCGGACCTCGAGCAGTCCGTCGTGGAACTCGCGGCGCGCGCGCAGTTCGCGCGCGACCAGCTGCGCCGCACCGAGGCGCTGGTCGGCCGCGGCGTCACGGCGGCGATCGAACTCGATCGCGCGCGCGCCGAGGCGCTCGCGGCCGAGGCGGTTCTGAACCGCGCCCGCGCGCAGCGCGACTTCACCGCGCTGACCGCGCCCGCCGACGGCACGATCATCCGGCGCGACGGCGAGATCGGCCAGTTCATCCCGGTCGGCCAGGCGGTGTTCTTCATGTCCTGCTGCGCGCCGCTGCGGGTGACCGCGGAGGTCGACGAGGAGGACATCCCGCGCGTGTACGTCGGCCAGCGCGCCGTGCTGCGCGCCGATGCCCTGCCCGGCCGCACGTTCGACGGCGAAGTGGCGGAAGTGACGCCCAAGGGCGACCCGGTCGCGCGCAGCTACCGCGTGCGCATCCGCCTCGCGGACCCGGGCGAGCTGCGCGTCGGCATGACCACCGACGCGAACCTGATCGTGGAGGAACGTCGCGAGGCGCTGCTCGTGCCGACGAACGCGGTGCGCGACGGCGCGGTCTGGGTGGTGCGCGACGGCCGGCTCGCCCGCCAGCCCGTGACGCTCGGCATCGGCGGGGACCTGCGCACCGAAGTGCGCGCGGGGCTGGACGCCGCCGAGCGCGTGGTCGCACCGCTGCCCGAGGATCCGGAGGAAGGGCGTCGCGTGCGCATCAGGCCCGCGGCCGAGGCTTCGAGCGGCGGCACGGCCGCAGCGGCCGCAGAAGCCCGGGCCGCCGGCGCGAACGGCGGTGCGGGCGCGGGCGGCAGCGCCGGCGGCGGCTAGCGTCGTGGCCATCCAGCTCGACATCGCGATCACGCACCTCACGAGCCGCAAGCGGCAGACGCTCGTGTCGCTGGTCGGCGTCGTGCTGGGCGTCGCGTTCTTCCTCGCCGTCTCGTCGCTGATGCGCGGCTCGGAGAAGGACTTCATCGAGCGGCTGGTGGACAACAGCCCGCACATCACGGTGTCCGACGAGTTCCGCACCGCCGGCCGCCAGCCGGCCGCGCTCGCGTGGCCCGACGGCGCGGTGCGCATCAGCAACGTGAAACCGCAGACCGAGACGCGGGGCATCCGCGGCTGGCGGCAGAAGCTCGAGTACGTCGAGGCGCTGCCGGGGGTGCGTGCGGCGCCGGTGCTGATGGGTTCGGCCGTCCTGACCTTCGCGGGCCGCGAGGAGGGCGTGTCGCTGTCCGGCGTGGTGCCCGCGATGATGAAGGAGGTGTCGACGATCGAGGACAGGTTCGTCGAAGGCAGCCTCGACACGCTCGCGGCGAACCCGAACGGCATCGTGATCGGCCAGGGCCTGGCCGACAAGTTCGACCTCGACATGGGCAGCACCGTCAGCGTCGTCTCCGCCACGGGCGTCACGCGCGCGATGAAGGTGGTCGGCATCTTCCGCACCGGCAACGCCGCCTACGACGAGAGCCAGACCTTCGCGGCGCTGAAGCGCGTGCAGGTGCTGCTCGACCGGCCGAACCGCGTGAACCGGCTGATCGTGCAGCTCGACGACCCGCACCGCGCGCGCGACGTGGCGACCGAGGTCGAGCGCACGATCGGCTACAAGTCGGTGTCGTGGATCGAGGCCACCGAGGACATCCAGAGCGTCCTGCAGGTGCGCAACGTCATCATGTACAGCGTGGTGTCGGCGATCCTCGTGGTCGCGTCCTTCGGCATCTACAACACGATCTCGACGATCGTGATGGAGAAGACGCGCGACATCGCGATCCTGAAGTCGATGGGCTTCCGCGCCGCCGACGTGCAGCGCGTGTTCCTGTACGAGGGGCTGATCGTCGGCGCCATCGGCAGCTTCGCAGGACTGCTGGCGGGCATGGCGATCATGAAGGGCCTCGAGCAGGTGGCGCTGAAGCCGCCCGGCGTCAACGACGTGATCCACCTGCCGGTCTGGTGGGGCGCGGACCAGTTCGTGCTCGCGACCGCGTTCGCGGTGCTGTCGTCGCTGGCCGCCGCGTGGCTCCCGGCGCGCAAGGCCGGCCGCGTGCACCCGGTCGACATCCTGCGGGGCGCGTCATGACCGGCGAGGAGCGCGCGGGCGCGCCGACCCGCACGACACCGCTCGCGGCGGACGCCCCGGTCGTACTGCGGGCCGAGAACGTCGTGCGCCGGCTCGAGGGCGAGGTCCCGGTCACGCTGGTGGACGGCGTCACGCTCGACATCCGGCGCGGCGAGTTCGTCGCGATCATGGGTCCGTCTGGTTCGGGCAAGTCTTCGCTGCTCTACCTGCTCGGTCTGCTCGACGTGCCGAGCGAGGGCCGTGTCTGGCTCGACGGCGAGGACACCTCGCGCTACGGCGAGGACGAGCTCGCAAACCGGCGGCTCGAGAAGCTGGGCTTCGTGTTCCAGTTCCACTTCCTGCTCGCCGAGTTCACGGTGCTCGACAACGTGCGGCTGCCGATGCGGCGACTCGGGCGGCGCGCGCCGGACGAAGCCGAGGCGCGCGCCCGCGAACTGCTCGGGCACTTCGGCGTGGCCGAGCAGGCGCACAAGCGGCCGAGCCAGCTGTCGGGCGGGCAGCGGCAGCGCGTCGCGATCGCGCGCGCGCTCGCGAACGACCCGCTCGTGGTCCTGGCCGACGAGCCGACGGGCAACCTCGACTCGGTCTCGTCGGCCAACGTCCGGCGGATCCTCCACGACCTCACGCACGAGTTCGGCAAGACCGTGGTCGCGGTCACCCACGACGGCGCGTTCGCGGCTGCGGCCGACCGGCGCATCGGCATCGTCGACGGGCGGATCGACGAGTCCTGGCGACCGTAGCGGAAGACAGAGGGTCAGGCGCCTCCTTCGCGGGAGCAGAAAGGGGGACTGACCCCCTTTTTCCGCTAGGCGACTACGGCTTTCCCGCAGTTGCGGGCCGGCGGGCCGAGGCGTTCCATGGGCACGTGCCTGCGGAGGGTAGGACCATGAGAACGATGTTCGTCGCCGGCCTGTGCGCCGGAGTGCTGGGCCTCGCAGCGTCCGGCGTGGCGGTGGCGCAGTCGGCCGGAGACGCGAAGCGCGGCGCCGACGTGTTCCGCGCCCAGTGCAGCACCTGTCACGCGGTCGATGCGGGCAAGTCCTCGCCGATCGGCCCGCACCTGTTCGGCGTGGTCGGGCGCAAGGCGGCGACCGCCGAGGGCTTCAAGTACTCGCCCGCGTTCGAGCAGCTCGACTTCGCGTGGACGCAGTCTGCGCTGAACGAGTACCTCGAGAACCCGCAGGCCGTCGCACCGGGCACGCCGAAGGCCCTGGTGGTGCCGAACGCGCGCAACCGCGCCGACGTGATCGCCTTCCTCGCGACCCTGAAGTAACGGGGCCGGTCCCCGTGCCGCAGGTTCTTCAGCCGAGCGCCGGCCGCTCGCGCTCGAAGAACTCGCGCCGCGTGCGGCGCCCGTGGTGCGGTGCCGTGTCGTCGGCCCATGCCGGGACGTGGCGTACCCGCACGGGCCGGCCCAGCACCTCGCCCGCGATCGGCGTGTGCCGCGCCTGCCCGTCGCCGAACACCGTGACGCTGCCCTTCGCCGCCATCCGCAGGATCAGCTTCAGGTCCTCGAAGAAACCGGAAGGCCGGACGATCGTCCACTCGAGACCGGAGGTCTGCAGCGCGAGCCCGAGCGTTCCCGTGCTGCCGGCGACCAGTACGCTGCTCATCCTCGACTCCGTGGGGCGGAACGTCCCCGGGCGCCTTGAAGTGGGGACGTTCCCCATTGCACTCGACGGGTGTTTTTTGGCGCACGGCGAGTAGATCTTGCCGCCGCACCGTGGACGCAGCCGCTGGCGTCGTCCCCGACGGGGGCACGCGCGTGGCCGCCCCCGGACCGCCGCGCGCGTGGCGAGCGCGAATTTCGCGCGGGTACCGGCGCCACTACCGCGTCCACGCGGGCGTGGCACGAACTCTGCACGCCGCTGCGCGACCGGCGAAGTGCCGACCGAGGAACAGCCATGGAACGGATGGACCAGGGCCCGGGCGCGTCGATGCGCGCCGCGACGGCCGGCGGCGACGCCATCGGCCTGTTGATCGCCGGTCACGAGCGCGTGAGCGCCCTGTTCGAACGCTTCGAGGCAGCGAACGACGCGGACCGGATGATGCTCGCGCGGCAGATCTGCCAGGAGCTCACGATCCACGCGCAGATCGAGGCCTCGGGCTCGCGCGGCAGCGACGTCGAGGACCTCGTGCAGCAGCTGCGCGAGGCGATCGAGCACCACGTCGAGGAAGAGGAATCGGAGCTCTTCCCCGAAGTGCGAAGCGCGGGAGTCGATCTCTTGGGGCTCGGCACCCAGCTGGCCGAGCGCAAGAGGCAACTGACGAGCTCGGGTCTCTGAGCTCGCGAACCAACGCCAAGGAGTGAGGCAATGGCGAGTACGAAGAGCCGCGGCGGCCGCAAGTCCGGCGGCAGCAAGAAGTCCAGCTCGGCCCCGAAGGGCGGGTCCTCCAGCCGCCCGAAGTCCGCCAAGAGCGGCTGAGTCGCAGGCGGAATCCGCGACGGTCGCCGCGCGACCCCCCGGCGCGCGGCGACCGTCGCCGATCCGGCGACCCTGACGTTCGCCGATCAGGCGATCCTGACTATCGGCTTGATCGCCCGCCCCGTGCGCGCGTCCTCGAGCGCGCGCGGCAGATCGTCGAAGCCGTACCAGCGCACGAGCCGCTCGTACGGCAGCCGCCCCGCGAGCTGCAGTTCCATCAGGCGCGGGATGAAGGTGTCCGGCACGCTCGAGCCTTCGAGCACCCCGACCACGGTGCGGCCCATCAGGATCGGCAGCGGCGAGTATGCGAAAGGTCGCCCGTGATGCGGCACCGTCGCGAGTCCGCAGACGCCGCGCTTGGCGAGGCACTCGATCGCCGCACGGAACGAGTCCTCGGCGCCCGCCGTCTCGAGCGAGTGGGTCGCGCCGCCGCGCGTCAGCGCGACGATCCGTTCGACCACCCCGCCCTCGCGCGCATCGAGCGCGTGCGTCGCGCCGAGCTCGCGCGCGAGCGCGAGGCGCGCGGGATCGACGTCGACGGCGACAACCTGCAGGCAGCCCGCGAGCTTCGCCGCCATGACCGCGGACAGCCCGACCGAGCCCACGCCGAACACCGCGAAGCGCGCGCCCGCCGGCACCGCGAGCGTGTTCAGCACCGCACCCGCGCCCGTCTGGATGCCGCAGCCGAGCGGCCCCGCCAGTTCGAGCGGGAATTCGTCCGGCACGCGCACCACGTTGCGCTCGGTGGCGAGCGCGAACGTCGCGAAAGAGGACTGCTGGAAGAACGCACCGCGTACGGGCGGCGTGCCGGGGGCCGCGAGGAACGTCGCCGAGCCGTCCAGGCGCGCACCACCGAACTGGAGCGGCCCAGAGTTCGCGCAGTGCGACGGGTGCCCCTCGTGGCAGTTCGCGCAGGTCCCGCAGCTGCCGAAGGTCAGCGCGACGCGATCGCCGGGACGCACCTTGGCGACGCGGGCGCCGACGCGCTCGACGATGCCCGCGCCCTCGTGGCCGTAGACCGCGGGCAGCCATCCGAGCGCAGGCCCCATCAGGTCGGTGTGGCAGACGCCGGTGGCGACGATCCGCACGACGACCTCGTCGGGCCGGGGGTCGTCCAGCCGGAGGCTCTCGAGCCGCGGGTCCGCGTCGGCTTCGCGCTGCACCCAGGCGCGCGTCTCGAGGCTCACGCGCGGGATCCGGCGTCGCGACGCGCGCGGGCGCTGGCCGTGCTCACCACGTGCCGGTGTTGGGCATCGACGCCCACGGCTCGCGCGGGGGCAGCGCGGCGCCCTTCTGCAGCAGCTCGATCGAGATGTTGTCGGGCGAGCGCACGAAGGCCATGCGCCCGTCGCGGGGCGGCCGGTTGATCGTCACGCCGCCGCGCAGCAGCCGGTCGCACGCCGCGTAGATGTCGTCCACCTGGTACGCGAGATGGCCGAACGCGCGGCCGATGCCGTAGGGCTCGGGGTCCGGATCCCAGTTGTAGGTCAGCTCGACCTGCGCGTTCTCGTCGCCCGGCGCGCTCAGGAACACGAGCGTGAAGCGGCCCGCGGTGTTCTCGGTGCGGCGCAGCTCCACCAGCCCGAGCTTGTCGCAGTAGAAGTCGAGCGAGCGGTCCAGGTCGGTGACCCGGACCATCGTGTGGAGGTACTTCATCGGATCCTCAGAAGCTGACGGGATCGTGCGGCTCGCGCACGAGCACGTACAGGTTGCGGTATGCGCCGCGCATCAGTCGCAGCTCCCCGTCGAGATACACGACGTCGGACCACAGGCCTTGCGTTTCGAGCGGCGCGGCGAGGCGGTCGGGGCTCGTGCCGAGGGCGCCGGCGAAGCGCGCGGGAGGCACCTTGCGGTCCTCGGGGAACACGTCGGTACCGTAGAACTCGATCTCGAGACGCTGCTCGGTGGCCGGCCGGAAGCGGCCCTTCGTGGCCTGCACCCCGCGCACCTCGCCGTGCGAGAAGTGCACGAGGTTGTTGTAGTGCCCGGCCTGCGAGCCCACTTCCTGATAGATGCCTTCGACGCGCACGGTGATCTCGGGCAGCTTGTTGAACGACAGGCGCGCGAGCGTAGCCTCGCGCGTCAGCCTGAACGAGCTGTAGAGCAGGCGCCAGCGCCCGTCGAGCAGCTCGGCGCGCTGGGCGGCGTCGCGCGTCGGGTTCTGTGCCTCGACCTCGGCGGCCAGCGCCTGGATCTCCTTCTCATCGTCCTTCGTCGCCTCGAAGCGCATGTCGGTCGCAGCGGCGAGTTCGATCAGGCGGGACTTGAGGGCGGCGAGCGTGGTCATGGCACGAACCCGGGTCCTGGGCGCTGGGTTTTCGGAGTATCCGAACCCTCCCGGGCGAAGGCAACGGGCGCGACCCCGGACGTCCAGGATGCGGCGGCCCACCGAACCGCGCCGGCCCGAAGCGTCGTGCGGGCGACCTGCCGGATTCAGCCGGCCAGCGCCCCGAGGCCGCCCAACGCCGCGCCGAGCAGCAGCACCCACACCACGTCGAGGCGGGTCCGGAGCAGCAGCGTGAACGCCAGCAGGGCGATGCCGGCACTGCGGTAGTCGAAGCCGCCGCCGTCGGGCCACAGCACCGCGACCGCGACCGCGACCGCGAGGCTCGCGATCGCGCCGACCACCGCCGCCGTGATGCCGGCGAGAGCGCCCGCGAGGCGGGGGTTCGCCGTGAGCCGCTCGACGTACGGGGCGGCGCCGAGGATCAGCACGAACGAGGGCAGGAACGTCGCCCAGCTCGCGAGCACCGCTCCCGCCACGCCGCCGCCGAGCGGTCCGAGCGCGCCGGGCTGCGTCCACCCGGTGACGAAGCCGTAGAACTGCAGCACCAGGACCAGCGGACCGGGCGTCGTTTCCGCGAGTGCGAGGCCCGCGACCACGTGCGCGGGCGTCAGCCAGCCGTACACCTCGACGAGCTGCTGGTTGACGTAGCCGAGCACCGCGTACGCACCGCCGAACGTGACCAGCGCGGCCTGGGTGAAGAACAGGTACAGCGGCGCTGCGAACTCGGCGTCGAGCGCGGGGATCGCCAGCCACGGCAGTGCCCACAGCGCGAGCCCGATCGCGAGCCACGCGCCGAGATGCGCGAATGCGCCGCGCTCGCGACGCGCCGGATTCGCGGCGTCGCCGGCCGCGCCGGGCCCGGGCCCGTGCGCGACGGCGTCGCCGCGCAGCGCGACCGCGCCGACGATCGCGGCGAACGCGAGCAGCAGCGGGAACGGCGTGCCGAGCCAGTGCAGCCCGACGAACGCACCGACCGCGAGCGCGACCGGCACGGCGCCGCGCAGCGCGCGACGCGACAACCGCACGAGCGCCTGCGCGATCAGCGCGACGACGACCGCCTTCAGGCCGGACAGCACCGAGCTCACCCCGGCGACTTCGCCGTAGCGCAGGTAGACCCACGAGAGCGCGAGCAGCAGCAGCGCGGCGGGCAGCACGAAACAGAGCCCGGCGATCACGCCGCCGCGCGTGCCGTGCAGGCGCCAGCCGAGGTAGATCGCGAGCTGCAGCGCCTCGGGCCCGGGCAGCAGCATGCAGAAGTCGAGCGCGCGCCCGAACGTAGCGTCGTCGATCCAGCGACGCTGGTGCACGAGTTCCCGGTGCAGCAGCGCGATCTGGCCCGCGGGCCCGCCGAACGAGATGCAGCCGAGACGGAGCCAGTAGCGGGCGGCGACGGAAAAGGGGACATTCCCCATTTCGCCCCCAGGTGCTGCGGAAAAGGCGACAGCCCCCATTCTTCGAAGCGAAGAATGGGGACCGTCCTTCCTAGAACATCTCGGAGGAGTCCGGCGGCTTGACCGGCGCGGCGTTGCGCGACTTGATGAAGTCCCCGGTGACCATCTCGTCGTACGACTGGCCCGGGCCGACCATCGGGTAGACGCCCGCGTCCGGGTCGATCAGCACTTCGAGGAACGCGGGGCCCGCGAAGGCGACGAACTCGGCGATCACGGTGGGCAGGTCCGCCTTGCGCTCGAGCCGCTTCACCCACGGGAAGCCGTCGGCCTGCGCGGCCTTCACGAAGTCCTTCTTGTGCAGGCTCTTGTCGCTCGCGGCGAGCCGGCCCTTGAAGAACAGCTTCTGCCACTGCTTGACCATGCCGTCGCCGAAGTTGTTCAGCACGACGACCTTCACCGGCAGGTCGTAGGTCGTGACGGTCTCGAGCTCGCCGAGGTTCATCCGGATGCTCGCGTCGCCGTCGATGTCGATCACGAGCCTGTCCGGGTGGGCGAACTGCGCACCGATCGCGGCGGGCAGGCCGAAACCCATCGTGCCCATGCTGCCGGACGTGAGCCACAGCCGCGGGCTGCGGAAGTCGAAGTACTGCGCCGCCCACATCTGGTGCTGACCGACGCCGGTGGCGATGATCGCCTCGCCCTTCGTGTGGCGGTTGATCTCCTCGATCACCGCGTAGGGCTGGATGAGCGCGCTCGCGCGGTCGTAGGCGAACGCGTACTCGCGCTTCAGCTCGTCGCAGTGCGCGTGCCAATCGGACCAGTCGCGGCGGAAGCCGTGCGCGCGGCCGTACCCGGCGAGCTGCACCAGCGCGTCCGCCAGCAGGCCGACGTGGCTCCAGTGCACCCGCTTGACCTTGTTGATCTCGGACGCGTCGATGTCGAGGTGCGCGACGTGCTTCGCGCCCTTCGCGAACTTGGTGGGCACGCCGGCGACGCGGTCGTCGAAGCGCGACCCGACCGCGAACAGGAAGTCGCAGTCGTCGACCGCGTAGTTCGCGAACGCCGCGCCGTGCATGCCGAGCATGCGCATCGAGCGCGGGTGCGTGGTGTCGAACGACCCGATGCCCATCAGCGTGGTGACGACCGGGATGTCGAACGCGGTCGCGAACGCGCGCAGCGCCTCGCTGCCCTCGCCGTTCACCACGCCGCCGCCCGCGTAGATCAGGGGCCGCTTCGCCTCGCCCAGCATCGCGAAGAACGCGCCGAGCGCGCGGTCGTCCAGCCGGTTGGAGGCGACCTGAGCCATGCGACTGCGGTAACCCGGCACCGACAGGCGCCCATGGCCGTGGAAAGTGCCCTTCCAGTTCTGCACGTCCTTCGGCACGTCGAGCACTACGGGGCCGGGGCGGCCAGTCCGCGCGATCTCGAACGCGGTGCGCACCGTGGCCTCGAGCCGCGCCGGATCCGTGACCAGGAACACGTGCTTCGCGACCGCCCCCATGAGCCCGGCGACCGGGGCCTCCTGGAACGCGTCGGAGCCGATCGCGGCGGTCGGTACCTGCCCGCAGATCACGACGATCGGCACGGAGTCCGCCATGCAGTCCCGGACGGGCGTGACGGTGTTCGTCGCGCCGGGGCCGCTCGTGACGAGGCACACGCCGACCTTGCCGCTGGCGCGCGCGTAGCCGGCGGCCATGAAGCCCGCGCCCTGCTCGTTGGCCGGCACCACCAGCGGCATCTGCCGCGCCTTCGCGGCCTGCGCTTGCTGGTTGTAGACGAACACCGCGTCGTAGGTCGGGAGGATCGCGCCCCCGCTGTAGCCGAAGATCACGTCGACGCCCTCGTCGGCGAGCACCTGCACGATGATCTCGGCGCCGGTCATCGCGCGGCCGGCGAGCGGGTGGGAGGAGGTCCCGACGACCTCGGTGGCGTTCTTCACGGGCGCGGCTTCGTGTGGGGACAGGCCCGGTCGTACCCGGGTCCGATCGAGAGTAGCAACCGGGGAATCCGGCGTCTATGCAGTGCAAAAAAATCCGGGTTAAGCTCGCCGACCCCACCGTCATCGGCCGCGAGCACCCGCTGCGCGGCCAGTTCCGAGCCTCGCCATGCGCCACATCATCGCGATCCTGCTGCAGAACGAGGCCGGCGCCCTGTCGCGCGTCGCGGGGCTGTTCTCCACGCGCGGCTACAACATCGAGTCGCTCTCGGTCGCGCCGACGGACGACCCGACGGTCTCGCGCCTGACGCTGGTCACCACCGGCAACGACGCGGTCGTCGCCCAGATCCTGAGCCAGCTGCGCAAGCTGGTCGACGTCGTGCAGGTCGACGACATGACGCGCGGCGACCACTTCGAACGCGAACTGCTGCTGCTGAAGCTGCGGGTGGCCGAGTCGCAGCTCGAGGCGCTGATCCGGCTAGTGACCGAGAGCGGCGCGCGCATCCTCTCGGGTGCGCCCGGCAGCTTCGTGATCGAGCTGACCAGCAGCGAGGCGCAGGTGTCGCGCTTCATCGCCCAGGCCGGCAGCCGCGGCGAGATCCTCGAGGTGGTGCGCAGCGGTGCGCTCGGCATCGTGCACGGCGGCGCATCGCTGAAGGTCGTCCACGGCGCCACCGGCATGGTCGGCTGAGTGTACCGCCTCTACGACTACCTGCCCTCGGGCAATGGCTACAAGGTCCGGCTGGTGCTGAAGCACCTCGGCCTGCCTTACGAATTGGTCGAGCTGGACATCAAGACGGGCGCGTCGCGCACACCCGAGTTCCTCGCCAGGAACCCGAACGGCCGCATCCCCGTGCTCGAGGTGCCGGGCCGCGGCTGCCTGGCGGAGAGCCACGCGATCCTCGGGTTCCTCGCCGAGGGCACGGCGCTCGTGCCCGGCGATCCGTTCGACCGCGCACGGATGTGGCAGTGGCTGTGCTTCGAGCAGTACGAACTGGAGCCGAACCTGGCGACGGCACGCTTCTGGCTGCGCTCGCTCGGCAAGTCGCCGGAGGAACTCGGCGAGAAGCTGGTCGAGAAGCTCGCGAAGGGCCGTGCCGCACTCGCCGTGCTGGAGCACGGCCTGGCAGGCCGGGAGTTCCTGGTGGGCGACCGCTACTCCCTGGCCGACGTCGCGCTCTACGCGTACACGCACGTGGTGCCGGAAGCCGGCGTATCGCTCGAGCCCTATCCGTCGATCCGCGCCTGGCTCGCGTGCGTCGAGCGCCAGCCGGGCTGGGCGCCGATCACGGCGCGCTGAGCGCGCGGACTCGCGCCTCGCGGCGGATGCGGCGAGTAGCGGGCCCGCGTTCGCGGCGCAGCGCGCACGAACCTCGCGACGGCAGGCTGCCAAGCGCACGCGGCCTGCGTAGAATGCGCCGCGCTCGGCGGCCCGTCGTCGTATTCGGCCGCCCCGGAACCACTACAAATGTCGGGTGAGTCCTGCGTCCGCGGGACGCCGGTGCCGCCGAGCTCTCCTTCGCGCGCCTCGCGACGGCAGCACCCGCTCCGCTACCTCAGGTCTGCCAGCGCCGCACGGATCTCCGCCGGCACCGGCACCACGTGCCGCTCGAGCGCGTCCACGTACACGTGCACGAAGCGCCCGACCGCGCAGGCCTGCGGGTCGTCGCCGCGGAACAGGGCGATCCGGTAGATCACGCTGGAGTTGCCGAGCTTCTCGAGCCGCAACCCGGCGTGGATCGTGTCGGGAAACGAGATCTCGCGCAGGAAGCGGCAGCCGGTCTCGGCCACGACGCCGATCGCGGGCAACCGCCGGATGTCGACGCCGGTGCGCTCGATCAGCCAACCGTTCACCGCGGTGTCGAAGTACGAGTAGTAGACGACGTTGTTGACGTGGCCGTAGACGTCGTTGTCCATCCAGCGGGTCGGGATCGCGCGCAGCACGCGGTACTCGGCACGGTCGGTCGGCAGGTCTTTCAAGGCGAGGCTCCGGGTCGGCGGCGCAGCACCGCGTTGCGCCCGAGCGCGCGGCCGTCGAACGTGACCAGCAGCGGCTCGGCGGCGAAGGCCGATTCGAGGGGCCCCGGACGCTGCGCGTGCAGGTGCAGGTGCGGTTCGGAGGTGTTGCCGGAATTCCCGATCTCGCCGAGGCGGTCGCCGATCCGGACGGGTGCGTTCGGGGCCACCGCGACGCTGCCCTGCCGCAGGTGCGCCAGCACGACCCAGGCATCGCCGCATTCGAGCAGGACGAAGTTGCCGGGCAGCCGCTCGACGTCGCGGGCCGGCGGCACGCGGTCCGGCTGGTCGTTCACCGTCTCGAGCACGCGGCCGGCGCACGGTGCGTATACGGGCGTGCCGAACGACGCGTAGTCCTCGAGCGCGCGCGGCCACGGCGTGCGCGAGCGCCGGCCCAGCGCGTCCACGCGGACCAGGTCGTAGCCGTAGGACTGACCCCGCCACGCGCGGAAGCGCTCGCCCTCGAGCGTCGCGACGTGCGCGTTCAGGAGCGTCGAGGTACCGCCGTTCGCGACCAGGAACGTGCCGTCGCGCAGCGGGAACTCGAGCGCGAGCGTCGGCCGGTCCCCGGCGAGGCGGCCCTGCTGGCTCCACGCCGCCACGCCGACGAACGCGAGCGTCACCGCCACGGTCGTGAACGTGCGCACCCGTTCCCCGAGTGCGCGACCCACCCACGGCGCCCGCCGCGTGCGCCGGCCGACCCGCAGCGCGAGCACGAGCGCCGCGAGCGCGTAGAGCAGCGGCAGCCACAGGCCGAAGACCAGCCAGAGCGCCGAGGCGGCCAGCGTCGCGAGGCCAGCGAGCACCGCGAGCGTCAGCGCGACGGCCTCGATCCGGGTGGCGGGCTTCGCGAACGCGAGCAGGGCCAGCAGCGCGAGCGGCGCGATCACGCAGGGCAGCAGGGTATCGGTCAGGAACGCGGTCACCGGCTCGCTCGCGGAAGGACTTGGCTAGACTACCAAAGCACGTCGCCCGCCCCGGAGCCGCCATGCAGATCCGCGCCGCCGTTCTCGAGGCGATGAGCCTGCCGCCGCCGTACGCGCAGAGCCGCCCGCTGCGGATCGCCGACGTCGAACTCGCGCCGCCCGGACCGGGCGAGGTGCTGCTGAGCCTGAAGGCCGCCGGTCTCTGCCACTCGGATCTCTCGGTGATCGACGGCAACCGCCCGCGACCGATGCCGATGGTGCTGGGCCACGAGGCCGCGGGCGTCGTCGAGGCGCTCGGCGAGGGCGTGACCGATCTCGCGGTAGGCGATCCCGTCGTCACCGCGTTCGTGCCCAGCTGCGGCAACTGCGAACCCTGCGCGCACGGGCGTCCGGCGCTGTGCGAGCCCGGCTTCGCCGCGAACTCGGCGGGCACGCTGCTGGCGGGCGCTCGGCGCCTGCGCGAGGGCCCGCGCGAGCTGAATCACCACCTCGGCGTGTCCGGATTCGCGACGCACGCGGTCGTCGCGCGCGAAAGCGCCGTGCGCGTGGATCGGAGCCTGCCGTTCGACGTCGCGGCGCTGTTCGGCTGCGCAGTGATCACCGGCGTCGGCGCCGTCGCGAACACCGCCGCGATGCCGGCCGGCGCGCGCGCCGCCGTGATCGGCCTCGGCGGCGTCGGGCTCGCGGCGCTCCTCGGCGCACGCGCGCTCGGCGCGAGCACGATCGTCGCCGTGGACCTCGAGCCGACCAAGCTCGGCCTCGCGGCAGAACTCGGCGCCACGCACGTGTTCGACGCCCGCGACGGCGACGTGGCCGCGCGCATCCGCGAGGCCACGCGGGGTGGCGTGGACTACGCGTTCGAGATGGCGGGCTCGACGCGCGCCCTCGACCTCGCCTGGAAGATCACCCGCCGCGGCGGCACCACCGTCAGTGCGGGCCTGTCGCCGCCGGGAGCGACGCTCGCGCTGCCGCACCTCGCGCTCGTCGCGGAGGAACGGACGCTCAAGGGCAGCTACCTCGGCAGCTGCGTGCCCTCGCGCGACATTCCGAAGTACATCGGGTGGTACCAGGCCGGACGCCTGCCGGTGGACCGGCTGATCGACGCGCGCCTCGAGCTCGACTCGATCAACGTCGCGTTCGACCGGCTCGCGAGCGGCAGCGCGCTCCGGCAGGTCGTGGTGCTCGGATGAGCGGGCCGTGAACCCGCGGAGCTGCGCGTGACGTCCGCGCCCGGACTCGTGCTGGCCGTGCTGATCGACTGCACGGTCGCGGGCGCCTGCGCCGACTGGCGGCCGATCGACGACGGCGTGATGGGCGGCGTGTCCCGCAGCCGGCTGGAAGCGACCGCCGACGGCGTCGCGTTCACGGGCTCGGTCTCGCTCGACTACGGCGGCGGCTTCGCGTCGGTGCGCAGCGCGCCGACGCGCTGGGCGACGGCCGGCGCAAGGGCGGTGCACCTGCGCGTGCGCGGCGACGGCAAGCGCTACAAGCTGACGATCCGCACCGACGCGAACTTCGACGGCGTGCAGTACCAGGCGAGCTTCGAGACCCGGGCCGGCGAATGGCAGGAGGTCGTGCTGCCGGTGCACTCGTTCGTGCCGAGCTTCCGCGGTCGGCGCGTCCCGGGCGCCCCGCCGCTCGACCCCGCCGGCATCCGCACGTTCGGGCTGATGATCTCGGAGAAGCAGGCGGGGCCGTTCCGCCTGGAGCTCGCGCGGCTCGCGGTGGACGTGCCGGCGAACTGAACGAGCGAGCGTGCCGCGCGGCCGCGGAGTCGCACCGTCCACGGGATGTCACGCATCGGTCGAGCCGACCGGCGGCCCGGAGCCGCGCAGCGATGGAGCCGAGCCCGGCACCGCGGGACCGGCCGCTCCGTTCAGCAGGTACTCCGCGGCCCGGAAGGGCGCGACGCGCCGCCGGAACGCACCGACCGACCCGGGCCACGTCGCCGAATTGCGGCCAGCCGCGTCCAGGTACCAGCTGCGGCAGCCGCCCTTCAGCCAGACGGTCCGCCGCATCCGCCGGTCCACGTCGGCGACGAACGCGGCGTGCGCTGGAACACCGTGAGCCGTGCGACCCGCGGCTGGATCGCGGGCACGATCTGCACGACGGAAGCACCGGTGCCGATCACGGCGACGCGCCGTCCCGCGAGGTCCATATCCTCGGGCCAGCGGGCGGTGTGGAACACGCGGCCGCGGAAGCCCGCGAGCCCGGGAAGGTCCGGCAGCCGGGGTTCCGCGAGCGGCCCGGGGGCGGCGATCACGAAGCGCGCGCGCAGCGCTCGAGGTACGCGCGGATCTCGGGCTGCGGCGAGTACCAGCGGCTCCACGCGCGGTTCGGCGCGAACGAGTAGGAGTAGAGGTGCGAGGGCACGTCGCAGGCGGCACCGGGATACCGATTGTCGCGCCACGTGCCGCCGAGCGTCTTCGCGCGCTCAACACGAGGAAGTCGTCGCGCCCGCGCTCCTGCAGGCGCAGCGCGGCGCCGAGGCCGCCGAAGCCCGAGCCGACGATCGCGACCTCGACGTCCACGACGCAGCAGGCCTCAGCCCGCGCCCGTCACTTGATCGCGACGATCCCGCAGAAGTTGTACCACTTGAAGAACACGTCGACGTACCGGAAGCCGGTGCGCAGCAGCAGCTCGCGGTTCTCGAGCAGCTTGTACGGGATCAGCACGTTCTCGAGCGCCTCGCGCTTCTGCACGATCTCCATGTCGGAGTAGCCGTTGCGGCGCTTCATGTCGTAGTAGTACTTGATGAACAGGCGGTTGAAGTGCGAGTCCTCGCCGAGCACCTTCTCGGCCAGGATCACGCCGCCGTTCGGGTTCAGCCCGCGGTAGATGTCGGCGAGCAGCCGGTCGCGGTTCAGCGGCCGGATGAACTGCAGCGTGTACATCATCAGCACGAGCGAGGCATTCTCGACGTGCACGCCCTGGTCGAGGTCCGCGCACACCAGCTCGACCGGGCGCTGCACGCCGAACTGGCCGAGCTTCTCGCGGCACTTCTTCAGCATCTCCTGGGAGTTGTCGACGCCCACGAAGGTCGCGTCCGGCGTCACGTTCGGGTGGAGCGCGATCATCGATGTGCCGGTCGAGCACCCGAGGTCGTAGACCCGCGAGCCGGGCGTGACGATGTCCCCCGCCATCTCGGACACCATCCGCTGCGTCTCGACGTAGAACGGCACCGAGCGGGTGACCATGTCGTCGAACACGCCGACGACTTCGGCGTTGAACTTGAAGTCGGTGATCGCCTTCTGCTCGGCGAACACCTGGTCGCGGGGGGCTTGGGTGGACATGGAACTCTCGCGCTGGCGGCCGTACGCACCGGCCGGGAAGACCCGCAATCTTACTCCCTGCCGGGTCGCTCTTCCGTCGGAGCTGCCGCGACCACCGCCGCGCCGGCGCATCCGGCACCGCCCTTCAGCAAGCCGACCGCGGGCCGTCCCGCGGTCGGCGAGCTCGCGGCGCCGGCAGGCGTCCGCGAGCAGAGAACGATCAACTAGAACCGCTCCCGCGTCTCGACGGTGACCTCGAGCCGCTTCACGCCGGGCGGCGCGTCGAGCGCGTAGGAGACGTCCACGTGCAGCACGTTGCCGAGGCCGGTACGGTTGTTGCCGAGGCGGAGGCCGAAGCCGACGTTCGACAGCCGGCCGAGCGGCTCCGCGCCCGTCAGGCTGCGGCCCCAGGTGCGCCCGACGTCGACGAACGCGGCGCCCCCGACGCGCACGAGCCGGAAGGGGTACCAGTCCGTGAACACCCGGTGCTCCACCGTGAACAGCAGGCTCGACGTGCCGCCCTGGAAGCGCAGCGGGTAGCCGCGCAGGCCCTCCTCGCCGCCGAGCAGCACCTGGCGCTCCGCGTCGAGGCGCTGCGTCGCGACACCCGACAGGGCGGCATACAGCAGCTGGCGGTCCGTCAGCCGCCAGAAATACCGGCCGCCGAGGCTGCCGACCACGTTGCGTGCGACGCCGCCCTCGAGGCGTCCGTCGAGCGCCGCGTTCACGAACAGCTGCCGGCGCTCGTCCAGCCGCCACCCCGCGAGACCGCGGGCGCGCGCCAGGATCGCGTCCTGGTCCGCGCCGAACGAGCGGCTCGACCACCCGAGCTCCAGGTACGCGGAGCGACCGAGGTAGAGATCCTCCGTGCGCCCGATCAGGTCGAGGTTCGCGCCCTCCGCGTACCGGTCCTCCAGGAACTGCCAGCCGATCCACGGGTAGGCGAACTTGCGAGCCGCGGGCAGGCGCGCGGGTTGCAGCGGCAACTCGGGCCGGCGCGCGAAGTCGGCGTGCTGGTGGCGCACGCCCGCGTACCAGCGCCGTACCACGCCGTCGACGAGTCCGTCCGACCAGCCCACCCACGCCGCGTAGTCGTGCCGCTGCCCTTGGAACTGGTCCACGATGCGCCCGCGGTCGTAGCGCGACACCACGCTCTCGCCCGAGTAGCCCGTGAACCCGTAGGCGTGCCGCACGTCGAGCGCGTAGAAGGGCCGCTGCAGGCCGGCCGAGTGCACGTTGCCGTCGCTGTTGTCGGAATAGGCGAGGTCGAGCTGCCACCAGCTCGTCCCCAGGTTCGGGTCGGAGTACTGCAGCAGCGTCGAGGAGCGGTCGACGTCGCGCGAGCGGCCGAGCGAGAGCTTCGTGCCGGTGCCGAGGAGGTTCTGCTCCTCGATCTCGAAGCGCGTGCGGTTCTCGCCGCCCGCGCGGTTGAACGACACGCCGGGATTCAGCGTCCACACGTCGCGCACCGTGACCGAGACGTCCACGACGTTGCGCGCGGGGTCGTAGCGCACCGGCACCACCCACGCGTCGACGAGATAGCGGCGGCTCCGCAGGATCCGCTCGGTTTCCTCCAGCAGCCGCGCGTCGAAGCGTGCGCCCTCGGCGAACAGCAGCTGCTGGCGCACGGTCGCGTCGCGCGTCTTCAGGTGCAGCGCGTTCGCGGTGCGGTAGAGCCAGCCGTCCTCGCGCGGGTCGGAGGTGTCGAAGATGTTCTGGACGTGGAGTTCGATCGTGCCGATCGTGGCGCCGAGCGCCTCGAGCTCCTGCCCATCGGGGACGCCGGGAGGCACGACGGCGGTACCGGGCCGATCCACGTGCGGAGCGGCGCCACGCACGAGCCCGCCGCTGGCGGCGACGCCCGGCGCCGGCTCCGCGCCGGCGCCGGGCGCGATGCCGAGAGCGGCGGCGGCCAGCAGCGCGACCGCGCGTCGCGGCGGCAGGCGCGAGTCACGCGCCGCGGCACGCACGGCCGTGACGCGGTGCCGACCGACGGTCGCCGCCGCACTCAGGGTCGCAGCACCGTCGAGCCCGTGGTGCGGCGCGCCTCGAGGTCGCGGTGCGCACGGGCGGCCTCGGCCAGCGGATAGGCCTGGCCGACGCGGATCCGCACGTGACCGGCCGCCACCACGGCGAACAGCTCGCGCGCGCTGCGGGCGAGGTCGCCCTTCGAGGCAATGTAGTGGAACAGCGAGGGTCGCGTGAGGAACAGCGAGCCGCGCTTGCCGAGTTCGAGCGCACCGAACGGCGGCACCGGGCCCGAGGCGTTGCCGTAGCTGACCATCAGGCCGAGCGGTCGCAGGCTGTCGAGCGAGTCGAAGAAGGTGTCCTTGCCCGTGGCGTCGTACACCACGGCGGCGCCCTTGCCTTTCGTGAGCGCACGCACGCGCGGTGCGATCGGCTCGCCAGCCGCGACGATCGTCTCGTGTGCGCCGTGCTCGCGCGCGAGCTGCGCCTTCGCCTCCGAGCCGACCACCCCGACCACGTGCGCACCGAGGTGGCGCGCCCACTGCGTCGCGATCAGGCCGACGCCGCCGGCCGCCGCGTGGATCACGACGGGGTCGCCTTTCTTGACGCGGTAGGTCCGCCGCAGCAGGTACTGCGCGGTCATGCCCTTCAGCATCATCGCGGCGGCCTGCTCGTCCGTGATCGAGTCGGGCACGCGCACGAGCCGGTCCGCGGGCACGTTGCGCGCCTCGACGTAGGAGCCCGGCGTCGCCAGCACGTAGGCGACGCGATCGCCGGGCGCGAACGCGGTCACGCCGCGGCCCACGGCTTCGACGACGCCCGCGGCCTCCTGCCCGAGACTGCCCGGCAGCGTCATCGGGTACAGGCCCGTGCGGCCGTAGACGTCGATGTAATTCACGCCGATCGCGGTGTGCCGGACGCGCACCTCGTTGCGCCTCGGCACGGGCACGTCGATCTCGCCCCACTCGAGCACCTCGGGGCCGCCGGTCGCACGGAGCAGGATGCCTTTCGCCATGTCGCCTCCTCGGAACCGCGCCCGAGTCTAGCAGCGGCTACCCGGACCGGAGCGCGACGCGGTGACGCCGCCGTGCGACGCGGGGGCCGCCCCCGGCTCAGCGGCCGAGCGGGGTGTTCGCGAACGCGAGATCGTCGACCGGGCGCCCGCCGAGCAGGTGCTCCTGGATGATCCGCTCGAGGTTCGCGGGCGTGCAGGCGCGGTACCAGGTGCCCTCGGGGTAGACCACCGCGATCGGGCCGTCACGGCAGACGCGCAGGCAACCGACCTTGTTGCGGAGCACCCCGCCCGCGACGTCCACCTGCTTCAGTTCGCGCAGCCGCTTCTTGAGGAACGACCAGGACTCCTCGCACCGCTGCTCGGAGGCGCACTTGCCTTCGCCCACGCAGATCAGGATGTGGCGCCGCGCGGTACCGAGGTGCAGGTCGGCGGCGACCTTCGCCAGCTTCTCGTCGGACTCGCTCATGCCATCGAGTGTACCGAATGCGGCCCCGGAGACGGCGCAGTATCCTCGGCATCGCCCTCGCCCGCGAGGTGCGGCCAGGATTCCGCGATGAGCGCGCGGAAGGCGAGCAGTTCGTTGGCCAGCGCGGGCACCGCCTGGGCGGCCTGCAGCGCGTCGCCCGCGCGCGCCGCCTGCTCGACGCGCGCGGCCTGCACGGCCAGCGAGGCGGCGCCAGCGTTCGCGCTCGCGCCCTTGAGGGAGTGCGCGTGCCGCGCCGCGCGCGGCGCATCGCCAGCGTCGGCCGCCGCCGCCAGCGCGTTCAGTTCGCTTGGCGACGCCGCGAGGAACAGCCGCACGACCTCGGCCGCGAGCTCCTCGTCGCCGCCCACGCGCTCGAGCAGCCCGGCGCGATCGAACACCTGTTCGGCGAGCGTCGCCGCCGCCCGCGGCGGCGCGCTCGCACCGGACGGTTCCAGCCACGCCCGCAGCACTCGCTCGAGCGTCGCGCGGTCCGCCGGCTTCGTCAGGTAGTCGTCCATGCCGCCCGCGAGGCAGCGCTCGCGGTCGCCCTGCATCGCGTGCGCGGTCATCGCGACGATCGGCAGGTTCGCAGCCTCGGGACCCGCTTCGCCGAGACGGATCCTGCGCGTCGCCTCGAAGCCGTCCATCGCGGGCATCTGGCAGTCCATCAGCACGAGGCGATACCGCCGCGCCGCGAGCGCCTGCAGCGCCAGCGAGCCGTCGGCGGCGACGTCGACTTCGCAGCCGAGCCGCTCGAGCAGGCGCCGTGCGAGCAGCTGGTTGGTCGCGCTGTCCTCGACGAGCAGCACGTGCGCGCCGCGCAGCGGCGACTCGCCCGCGGGCGCTCCCGGCACGGGCTGGGCCGGCGGCCGACCGTTCGCGGCGGCAGCCTCTTCCGCGTCGGCGCCGCCGAGCGACCCGGCGATCGCACGCTCCAGCAGGCGACGCAACGGGTGGGGCCGCAGCGGCTTCCCGAGCGCACCGTGGAAGCCGGTCGCGGCCAACTCCTGCGCGGAGCGCCGCTCCCCGAGCGACGTCAGCAGCAGGCGCGGCAGGTCGCGCGTGCGCGGATCCTCGCGCAGTCGCGCGGCGAGCTGGTCGCCGTCCATGCCCGGCATCCGCAGGTCGAGCAACGCCGCGTCGAACCGCGCGCCGTCGGCGAACGCCGCCGCGAGCGCCTCGCGTCCGTCGGCCGCCTCGATCACCTCGCAGCCCCAGTGCGCGAGCCATGCGCGCAGCAGCGTGCGGTTGTCGGCGTAGTCGTCGACCACGAGCACGCGGCGCCCGCGCAGCACGCCGGGCGACGGCAGGGGCTCCTCCCGGCGTACGCCGGGGCGCAGCGGCAACTCGAACCAGAACTCGGAGCCGCGGCCCGGCTCGCTCTCGATGCCGATGCGCCCCCCCATCAGGCCGACCAGCTCGCGGCAGATCGCGAGACCGAGGCCGGTGCCGCCGTAGCGGCGCGTGGTGGAGCTGTCGGCCTGGGTGCACGGGCGGAACAGCGCGGCCTGCTGCTCCGGTGCGATGCCGATGCCGGTGTCGACGACCGCGAAGCGCGCGACCGCGCCGCCGTCGGCCGCGACGCCGCGCTCGACGCGCAGCGTCACGCCGCCCCGCTCGGTGAACTTGATCGCGTTGCCGCCGAGGTTGACGAGGATCTGGCGCAGGCGGTGCGGGTCGCCGTGCAGCACCTGCGGCACCGCGGGATCGACGAAGCAGACGATCTCGAGCCGCTTCTCCTGGGCGCGGCCCGCGAGCAGGTGCGCGACGTCGGTGACGAGCTCCGCGACGTCGAACTCGATGTCCTCGAGGTCGAGCTTGCGCGCCTCGATCGTCGAGAAGTCGAGGATGCCGTTCATCGGCGTCCGGATCTCGTGGCTGGCGTTCGCGAGGAACTCGCGGCATTCGCCCGCCTCCGCGTCGTAGATCCACGGCATCGCGCCGGCCAGCGCGCGCAACTCCGGCGCGCCGAGCGCGACGTCGAACGCGACGTCGCGCGCGTCGCCCAGCCGCTCCGGCAGCGGCGAGTCGCTCGCAGCAGCGCCGCGATGCGGGCCTTCGTCTCGGCGTTCTCGCGGCTCGCCCGCTCCGCCGCTTCCTGGCCGACGAGTGCGTTCACGTTCCGCTGCAGGTTCACCCAGCCGGTCGACCGCCCTTCGGCGTCGCGGATCGGGGTGATCGCGTCGTCGACCCAGTACCACTCGCTCGGGTCGATGGTCGCTTCGCCTGCCGCGCTCTCGGGCGCGCGCGACAGCTCGGGCCGGCGCCGCTGGCGCAGGGTCAGGCCGATACCGCCGGGCAGCACGGCCCCCATCAGGGGGCCCACGGTCGGCATCGCGATCAGCCACGCGCGCAGATGGCGGGCCGCGGCCGCAGGACTGCCACGACCGTCGTCGACCGGACGGCCCGCATCGGGAGCCTGGGACATGAAACGCGACGCCGCCCGGGTGAGGACATCCTCTACCGCGTATCGGCACGTTTCCGGCGAGCTTTACCGCCGTCGTCCAGGCGCAGGGCGCGTCGGACGCTCGAGCACCCCGGTTCGCGCTGCGCGCGGACCCGCCCCGGCCCGAATCATCAAGGCCCGGGTCGGAGAAGCGCGCGACGCACGCGTCCGACCCGGTCGAATCCGGCGCGAAGCGCCTGGCGACGTCGCCTCAGAGAGCCTGCTCGTCCGACTCGCCGGTCCGGATGCGAACGACCCGTTCGATGTCGGAGATGAAGATCTTGCCGTCGCCGACCTTACCGGTGCGCGCCGCCGTCACGATCGCCTCCACCACCTGGTCGAGCAGATCGTCCTTGACGGCCACCTCGACGCGGGTCTTCGGCACGAAGTCCACGACGTACTCGGCGCCGCGGTACAGCTCGGTGTGGCCACGCTGGCGACCGAAGCCCTTCACCTCGGTGACCGTCATGCCGGAGATGCCGATCTCGGACAGCGCCGCGCGGACGTCGTCGAGCTTGAACGGTTTGATGATCGCGGTGATGAGTTTCATGGTCCGCAGGCTCCTGTCGCCCGTCTACGTGGGCCCGAAGGTGGGCACGGTGCCGATTGCAGCTTCCATGCCGACCCGCAAGTTTCTCTTCGAATCATACACTTACGCAGCGCGCCCCGCCCCGACCCGCACCAGCATGGCGCGCCCGGCGCCACCCCGTGCGCGCCTTTGGTGCGCGCTCGGCCCCGGGCGCTCCCGTCGCCCCGCTGCGCGCGGGACGCGGCGGCCGCGGGCACCGGCTCAGCGCGCGACCCACGGCACCACGGTCAGTGCGACGACGGTGACCACGGCCACCGCGGCGAGATCCGCCCAGACGCCGGCCCGCATCATCTGCGGCAGCGTCACCCGGCCGGTCGCGAACACGATCGCGTTCGGCGGCGTGCCGACCGGCAGCATGAATCCGCAGCTCGCCGCCATCGCCGCCGGCGCCAGCAGCAGCAACACCGGGTAGTCGGTCGCGGCGGAGATCGCCGCCAGCACCGGCATCGCGGTCGCGGCGGCCGCGACGTTGCTGTTGAGCTCGGTCCAGAACACGAGCAGCAGCGCGATCGCGATCACGAGCACCGCGAGCGGCAGCACCGAGAGCGCAGCCAGCGAGCCCGCGACGACGTCGGACAGGCCGCTCGCCTTGATGCCCTCCGCGAGCGCGAGACCGCCGCCGAACAGGAGCAGCACGTCCCACGGCACACGGCGCAGGTCTTCGGCGTGCAGGCACGCGCCTTCGTGACCGCGTCCCGCGGGCCACAGGAACAGGGCGAGCGCGGCGCCGATCGCGATCGCGGCGTCGGTGAGCCCGCCGAGACCGGGCATCTCGACGAGCCACGGCCGCGCGATCCACAGCGCGGCGGTGGCGGCGAACACGAACGCCACGCGCTTCTCGGGCGTGGTCGCCGGCCCGAGCTGGGCCAGGCGCTCGCGCACGAGCACCGTGCCGTCGCGCCCCTCGAGCCGGAACGGGAACGCGCGCACGAGCACGAACCAGGCGAGCGGCAGCAGCAGCGCGACGGTGGGCAGACCGAACGCGAGCCACTGCGCGAACGACACCGACACGCCGTAGTGCTGCTGCATGAAGCCGGCCACCAGCGCGTTGGTGGGCGTGCCGATCAGCGTGCCGAGCCCGCCGATCGTCGCCGCATAGGCGACCGACAGCACGATCGCCGTGCCGAAGTGGCGCGCGTCCGCGCCACCGCCGTCCGGCGCCAGCACCGCGGCGATCGACAGCGCCACCGGCAGCATCATCAGCGCGGTCGAGGTGTTCGAGACGAACATGCTGACGACGGCGGTCGCGACCATCATGCCGAACAGCAGCCGCCGCGGCTCGCCGCCGACCCGCGCGACGATCCGGAACGCGATGCGCTTGTGCAGGTTCCAGCGCTCCATCGCGAGGCCGATCAGGAAGCCGCCGAGGATCAGGAAGATCGTCGAGCTCGCGTATGGCGCACCGACGTCCTCGCCGTCCACGATGCCGAGGACCGGGAACGCGACCAGCGGCACGAGCGCCGTCGCGGACAGGGGAATCGCGCCGGTCGCCCACCAGGCCGCCATCAGGATCGTGACGCCCGCGCAATGCCACGCGGGCGCGGCGAACGCCGCCGGCGGCGGCAGCGCGACGAACGCGAGCAGGGCGCCGGCGCCGAGCAGGAGCCCGACGTTCTGCACGGTGGTGCGCGCGTAGCCCTGCGGTTCCCGCATCGATTGCCCCCCCTCGGCCCGTTGCCGCAGCCTGCACGACGTGGCGCGCGGCTTGCAACGGTCGTGACAGCCGCTAGAGTGTCGGCCGCTCCAGGGGGTCCGCATGTCGAGCACGTTCGCGATCGTGGGCGCCGGCCAGACGGCCGCGCAGGCCGTCGAGAGCCTCCGGCGGGAAGGCTTCGAGGGCCGTCTCGTCGTGATCGGCGACGAGCAGCACCTGCCGTACCAGCGGCCGCCGCTGTCGAAGCGCTTCCTGTCCGGCGAGGTGCCGCTCGAGCGCCTGCTCGTTAAGCCCGCGTCGTTCTACGAGAGCTCCCGGGCCGAGCTGAAGCTCGGCGTGCATGCGGAAGGGCTCGACCTCTCGCGGCGCGAGCTCCGCCTCTCCGACGGCGACACCCTGGAGTACGACCGCCTGCTGCTCGCCACCGGCACGAGCCCACGCAGGGTCACGGTGCCGGGCAACGAGCTCGGCGGCGTGCACTACCTGCGCACGATCGCCGACGTCGACCGCATCCGTGCGGAGCTCGCGCAGGCGCGGCGCGTGGTGGTCGTCGGCGCCGGCTACATCGGCCTCGAGGTCGCGGCCACGTGCCGCAAGCTGGGGCTCGAGGTGGACGTGCTCGAGATGGCGGACCGCGTGATGAACCGCGTGGTCGCGCCCGAGGTGTCGGCGTTCTTCGCCGCCGAGCACGCGCGCGAGGGCGTGCGCATCCACACCGAGCGGCTCGTGTCCGGTTTCGAGCCACGCGCCGACGACGCCTCGCGCGTGGGCTGCGTGCACACGCTCGACGGCGAGCGGTTCCCGGCGGATCTGGTGGTCGTCGGCATCGGCGTCGTGCCGGTCACCGGGCTCGCCGCGAGCGCGGGGCTCGCCTGCGAGAACGGCATCGCGGTGGACGCGCACTGCCGCACCAGCGATCCCCACGTCTGGGCCGCGGGCGACTGCACGAGCCATCCGTCGCTCCGCTATCACCGTCGCGTGCGCCTCGAATCCGTCGACAACGCGTTCGAGCAGGCGAAGACCGCGGCCGCGAACATGGCCGGCCGCGAGCTCGTGCACGACAAGGTGCCCTGGTTCTGGTCGGACCAGTACGACCTGAAGCTGCTGATCGTCGGCCTCAACTTCGACTACGACGAGGCGATCGTCCGCGGCGACCCCGCGACGCGCGCGTTCAGCTGCTGCTACCTGCGCGGCGGCGAACTGCTCGCGATCGACTGCGTGAACAACCCGAAGGACTACATGGCCGCGAAGAAGCTGATCGCGGAGCGCGCGCGCTTCGACCCCGCGAAGCTCGCGGACGGCGGCGTGGCGCTGAAGGACGCGGTGGAGTAGACGGGGTCAGGCCCCGTTCATTCGGGCAGCTTCGGGTACGGCCCCAACCGCAGCAGCAGCAGCACGCCCGCCACGATGCGGCCCGGCACGAGACCGATGCCGAGGAACGCCGCCACCCCGAGCCCCAGCACCGCGAACGCCGCCACCATCACCCACAGCGTCGGCTGGCGCAGCGCGGCCTTCGCCGCGTAGCCGACCAGCCACACCGAACGCCAACAGGTTCACCGACGCGACGCCGGTCGCCATCCCGATCGCGGACACGAACACGACCCGCCAGCCGACGAGCGGCCCGCCGAGGCGCACGGAAGGCGCTGCCCCGGCGTCCACTCCCGCACGGGCCCCTGCCGGCGCGCCCGGGGTCCGGCAGGTCGCGGCGCGGCCGGAGCTCACGCTTACTGCACTGCAAAAAACGCCGCTATACTGGGTAGCATCGGAAAATTCAGGACGAACCCATGCCCGACACGACGCGCCCCGGTCCCACGCCGGCCGACTCGACCGTCCAGAAGGACACCGCCAAGGCGGGTCCCGCGAGCGGCAAGCCCTCCACGCCGAAGCCCGCGCCCACCGCGGACGACATCGACCGCGCCTTCCGCGCCGCGCTGTCGAAGTTCACCGGCGGCCTCTCGCCGACCACGTTCGTGACCGCGTGGGCGGACTGGGCTTCGCAGCTCGCGGCCTCGCCGGGTCGCCAGTGGGAGTTGCAGCAGGAGGCGGCCCGACGCGCGCTCGACAACTGGCAGTTCGCCGCACGCGCCATCGGCGGCCAGCCCGCCTCGCCGACCGAGGGGCTGGACGGCGATGCCGACAAGCGCTTCGAGGGCGAGCTCTGGTCGCAGTACCCGTACAACCTGTGGGCGCGAGTGTTCCAGAACGGCGCCGGCTTCCTGAAGGGCCTGCCGCGCGACGTCGACGGCCTGCGTGAGTACCACGCCGAGCTCGTGAACTTCACGGTCACGCAGTGGCTCGACGCGCTGTCGCCCACCAACTTCCTGGCCACGAACCCCGAGCTCGCGGAGCTGACGCGCACCGAGGGCGGCGACAACCTGATGCGGGGCGCCCAGCACCTCGTCGAGGACACCGCGCGCGCGATGCGCGGCGAGGGCCCGGTCGGCGTCGAGGCCTTCGAGGTCGGGAGGAGCGTCGCGGTCACGCCCGGCAAGGTCGTGTACCGCAACGCGCTGATCGAGCTGCTGCAGTACTCGCCCACCACGCCGGACGTGCACGCCGAGCCCGTCTTGATCGTGCCGGCGTGGATCATGAAGTACTACATCCTCGACCTGAGCCCGAAGAACTCGCTCGTGAAGTACCTCGTGGACCAGGGCCACACGGTCTTCATGGTGTCGTGGAAGAACCCGGAGCCGGGCGATCGCGACTTCGGGATGGACGACTACCTCACGCTCGGGCTGAAGGCCGCGATCGACGCCGTCAGCGCGATCACGCACGGCCGGAAGATCCACGCCACCGGCTACTGCATCGGCGGCACGCTGCTGTCGATAGGCAGCGCCACGCTCGCGCGCGAGGGCGACGACCGCCTCGCCAGCGTCACGCTGTTCGCGGCGCAGACCGATTTCTCGGAGCCGGGCGAGCTGTCGCTGTTCATCAACCCGAGCCAGCTCGCGATGCTGGAAGCGCAGATGGCGCAGGCCGGCGTGCTGGACTCGAAGCAGATGGGTGGCGCGTTCCAGATGCTGCGGCCGCGCGACCTGATCTGGCAGCCGATGATCAACAGCTACCTCAAGGGCGCGCGCGACCCGATGATCGACCTGATGGCGTGGAACGCCGACGGCACGCGCATGCCCTACCGGATGCACACCGAGTACCTGTACCGGCTCTACCTCGACAACGAGCTGTCGACCGGCCGGTTCCCGGTCTACGGCGAACCGGTGCGCCTGTCCGACGTGCGCGTGCCGATGTTCGTGGTCGGCACCGAGACCGACCACGTCGCGCCGTGGAAGAGCGTCTACAAGGTCGAGAACCTGGTGCGCTCCGACGACTTCACGTTCCTGCTGACGAGCGGCGGCCACAACGCCGGCATCGTCAGCGGGCCGGTGCACCCGAAGCGGCGGCACCGCGTGCACACGCGCCGCCTCGCGGACCGGCACCTGACGCCGGACGAGTGGACGAAGGCGGTCGCGCCGCAGACGGGCTCGTGGTGGCCGGTGTGGGCGAAGTGGCTGGCCGATCACTCCAGCAGCCGTGTCGCACCGCCGTCGCTCGGCGCACCGGCCGCGGGCTATGCGCCGATCGAGGACGCGCCGGGCCGCTACGTCCGGATGCGCTGAGGGCATCCTTGTCGCGGCGCAGCGGGGCGCGCCGCGGTTTGACGGAATACGGAACCGGGCGCAACCTGCCGCGGGCAACGGCGAAGCTCGCGGCAGCGTCCGACCGACCGTGATCGTGATCGTGATCCGGTTCGCACGGACGCTGCGGGCTCCCTGCTATACAGGCGGCGCCCGGGCCGAGGGCGCCGAAACGAAGACATGCCCCGCCTGCCATCCGCGCCGCTCGGCGCCGCCCTGCTGACCGCCGCATTCGCGGCCCCGGCGCTCGCCGCTCCCGCGGAAGAAGCGTTCCGCATCCTGCACGCCGAGCGCGTCGCGCTCGACGGCCTGCAGGCCGAGCGTGCGCGCGCCGCAGCCGCCGGCGGCGAAACCGCCGCACCACCCGCCGGCGCGCACGACGGGGCCGCCGGCCCGCGCGTGCAGTTCGAGGGCTACGGCCGTCGCTTCGAGCTCGAGCTCGAGCGCAACTCGCGCCTCGCACCCGCACTCGCCGCGCTGCCCGATGCACCGGCCGTGTGGCGCGGCGAGCTCGCGGGCCAGCCAGGCTCGTGGGTGCGGCTCACGGTCGCGAGCGGCCGGGCGCACGGCATGATCTGGGACGGACGCGATCTCTACGTGATCGAGCCGGCCGCGGACGCGCAGCCGCACCTCGTGAACGCGCCCGTCGCGAGCTCGACCGCCGCCGCCCGCACGGCCGGCACCGCGAGCGACACCGTCGTCTACCGACTCTCGGACACTCTCGTGCCCGCCGACAGCGCACTCTGCGGCGTGCGCACGCTCACGCAGCCGGCGGGCGAGCGCAACGGGCTCGACGCCTACCGCCGCCTCGTCGGCGAACTGCAGTACGGCGCGGCGAACGGCACCGCCGCGCCGCCGACGGCGAACGCGACCGCGCCGACGCGGCGGCTGCAGCTCACCGCGGTCGCCGACTACGAGCTCTCGGTGCGCGTCGGCGTGACCGGCGCGCGCGACCGCATCGTCGCCCGCTTCAACAGCATCGACGGCATCTTCAGCGAGCAGGTCGGCGTGCAGATCGAACTGCTCGGCGTGCCCGCGGTGTTCCAGACGCCGCAGCAGCCGTTCAGCAGCAGCTCGGCCAGCACGCTGCTCGAGCAGGTCGGCACCTACCGGCAGTCGCTCTCGCAGCGCGGCGGCCTGACGCACCTCGTGACCGGTCGCGATCTCGACGGCACGACGGTCGGCATCGCCTACATCGGCGCGCTCTGCAGCACGCGCTTCGGCGTCTCGCTCAGCGAGAACTCCGGCTCGTTCGCGGAGCTGATCGCCGCGCACGAGATCGGCCATAATTTCGGGGCGCCGCACGATGGCGAGGACGCCTGCGCGACGACGCCCTCGAACCAGTTCCTGATGGCGCCGCGCGTGAACGGCAGCCGCACGTTCTCCGACTGCAGCCTGGCGCAGATGCGCGCGCAGCTGGCCACGGCGCAGTGCCTGCTGCCCCCGACGACCGCCAGCGTCGATCTCGCGGTCGGCGCCGATCCGGCGCCGGCCGACGCCGTGGCCGGCGCGCCGTTCACCGTGCGCGCGACCCTCGCGAACGTCGGCACCGCGGCGGCGTCGAACGCCAGGCTGCGGTTCGCGCTGCCTGCGGGAGTCACCGCGCTCGACGGCACCGCGACGGGCGGCGGCACGTGCGCGACCGAGGCCGGCGGCATCGCCTGCAGCTGGAGTTCGTTCGGCGCGGGCGCCAGCGCCACCGTCGCGGTTCGGCTGCAGGCCGCCGCCGCCGGCAGCTACCCGGTGAGCCTGCTGTCCTCGGCCCCCGGCGACGCGAGCCCGGCCAACGACGCGGCGAGCGTCACGGTGGTCGTGGCGACGCCGGCCGCTGCGACGACTCCCGCCCCGACGCCGGCGCCCGCGACGCCGGTCGCCGCGCCGCCGGCGACCGGCGGCGGTGGCGGCGTCCTGGACTACGCGGCCCTGCTCGCGCTGCTCGGGGCGAGCCTGCTGCGCCTCTACGGAGCGCGCCCGCAGCGCATCACGTCAGCACGACGAGCAGGTCCTTCGCATCGACGTGCTGCCCGGGCTTCGCGAGCACCTCGGCGATCACGCCGTCCCGTTCGGCCCGCACCGCCGCCTCCATCTTCATCGCCTCGAGCGTGACGAGCGCATCGCCGCGCGCGACCTTTGCGCCCGGCGTCGCCGCCACCGTGACGACCGTGCCAGGCATCGGCGCACCGACGTGCGCGGCGTTGCCGGCCTCGGCCTTGCGCGTCGGGGGGCGCTTCGCGACCTTCGAGCGATCCTGCACGCGGACCGAGCGAGGCTGGCCGTTCAGCTCGAAGAACACGGTGCGCGTACCGTCCTCGTGCGCCTCGCTGGTCGTGACGAAGCGGACGATCAGCGTCTTGCCGCGCTCGAGGTCGAACGACAGTTCCTCGCCCGGGTCCATCCCGTAGAAGAAGGTCGGCGTCGGCAGGGTCGCGACGTTGCCGTAGTGCGAGCGCTCCTTCGCGTAGTCGAGGAACACCTTCGGGTACATCAGGCAGGACGCGAGTTCGACGTCGGTGATCGCGCGACCCGCCTTCCGCTCCGCGGTCGCGCGCTCGGCCGCGAGGTCCGCGGGCGCGAGCACCTCACCGGGCCGCACCGTCAGCGGCTTCTCGCCCTTCAGGATCTTCTGCTGCAGCCGCTCGGGGAAGCCGCCGTACGGCTGGCCGAGGTCGCCGCGGAACAGTTGCACGACGCTCTCGGGGAACGCGATCTCGTGGTCGGGGTCCTCGACCTGGGCACGGGACAGTCCGCTCGTGACCATCATGATCGCCATGTCGCCGACGACCTTCGAGCTCGGCGTCACCTTGACGATGTCGCCGAACATCTCGTTGACCTCGGCGTACGCGCGCGCGACCTCCGGCCAACGGTGATCCTCGATGCCGAGCGAGCGCGCCTGCTCGCGCAGGTTCGTGTACTGCCCGCCGGGCATGCCGTGCACGTACACCTCGGACGCGCCGGAACGGATGTCGCTCTCGAACGCGCCGTAGAGGCGCCGCACCTGCTCCCAGTAGCCCGAGATCGCGCGCAGCTTCTCGGGATCGAGCCCGGTGTCGCGCGGCGAGTGCCGCAGCGCCTCGACGATGGAGCCCAGGTTCGGCTGCGAGGTCAGCCCGCTCATCGAGTCGAGCGCGCCGTCCACCGCGTCGCAGCCCGCCTCGATCGCCATCAGCACGCTCGCCGCCGAGATGCCGCTCGTGTCGTGCGTGTGGAAGTGGATCGGGATCCCGATCTCCTGCTTCAGGGCCTTCACGAGCGTGTACGCCGCGCGCGGCTGGCAGAGGCCCGCCATGTCCTTGATGCCGAGCACGTGCGCGCCCGCGCGCTCGAGCGCCTTCGCCATCGTGACGTAGTACTTCAGGTCGTACTTGCGCTCGCGCGGGTCGGACAGGTTGCCCGTGTAGCAGATCGCCGCCTCCGCGACCCTGCCCTCCTCCGCCACCGCCTCGATCGCGAGGCGCATGTTCTCGACCCAGTTCAGCGAGTCGAAGATGCGGAACACGTCGATGCCTTCCTTCGCGGCCTGCCGCACGAAGTAGCGCACCACGTTGTCCGGGTAGTTCGCGTAGCCGACGCCGTTCGACGCGCGCAGCAGCATCTGCAGCAGCAGGTTCGGCATCGCGGCCCGGAACTGCGCGAGGCGGTCCCAGGGGCACTCCTTCAGGAAGCGCATCGCGACGTCGAAGGTCGCGCCGCCCCAGCACTCCACGGAGTACAGCTGCGGCAGCCAGTGCGCGTAGTGCGGCGCGATCGCCGCCATGTCGTGCGTGCGGAAACGCGTCGCCAGCAGCGACTGGTGTGCGTCGCGCATGGTCGTGTCGGTGACCAGCACGCGCTCCTGCGCGAGCATCCAGTCCGCGAGCGCCTTCGGGCCCTGCGCGTCGAGCAGCTGCTTGGTGCCCGGCGGCGGCGTGGCCGCCGCGTCCAGCCGCGGCGCGCGCGGCAGCGTCAGCCGCGCCGGCTTCGGCCGCCCCTTCACCTCGGGGTTGCCGTTCACGATCACGTCGCCGATGAAATTCAGGAGGCGCGTCGCGCGGTCCCGGCGGCGCGGGAAGTCGAACAGCTCCGGCGTCTCGTCGATGAACTTGGTCGTGTAGTCGCCGTAGGCGAACTTCGGGTGCTGGATCACCTGGTCCAGGAAGCGCAGGTTCGTGACGACCCCGCGGATCCGGAACTCCCACAGCGCGCGGTGCATCCGGCGGATCGTCTCCTCCGGGGTCGGCGCCCACGCGGTCACCTTCACCAGCAGCGAGTCGTACGACCGGCCGATGAACGCGCCGGAATACGCGGTGCCCGCGTCGAGCCGGATGCCGAAGCCTGCCGGGCTGCGGTAGGCGCTGATCCGGCCGTAGTCCGGGATGAAGTCGTTCTCCGGGTCCTCGGTGGTCACGCGGCACTGCATCGCGTGGCCGGTGATGCGGATCTCGTCCTGCACCGGCACGCCGCTGCCGGGCGTGCCGATCGCGTGCCCTTCCGAGACGCGGATCTGCGCCTTCACCACGTCGATGCCGGTGACCATCTCGGTCACCGTGTGCTCGACCTGGATGCGCGGATTCACCTCGATGAAGTAGATCTTCCCGGTGTCCGCGTCCTGCAGGAACTCGACGGTGCCGGCGCAGCGGTAGTTCACCGCCCGGCCGATCTTGAGCGCCTGCTCGCAGAGCGCCTCGCGCTCCGCCTGGCTCATGAACGCGGCCGGCGCGCGCTCGACCACCTTCTGGTTGCGGCGCTGCACGGTGCAGTCGCGCTCCCACAGGTGCACGAGGTTGCCGTGCGCGTCGCCGAGCAGCTGCACTTCCACGTGCCGCGCGCGCCGGATCAGCTTCTCGAGGTAGACCTCGTCGTTGCCGAACGCGGCCTTCGCCTCGCGCCGGGCGGCACCGACCTTCTCCACGAGCTCCGCGGCGGACTCGACGACGCGCATGCCGCGCCCGCCGCCGCCCCAGCTCGCCTTCAACATCACCGGAAAGCCGACCTCGGCCGCGAGCCTCTCGACCCCGGCGGGATCGTGCGGCAGCGGCGGCGTCGCCGGCATCACCGGCACGCCGGCGGACACCGCGAGGTTGCGCGCCGAGACCTTGTTGCCGAGGGTGCGCATGGTGTCGGGCGTCGGCCCGACGAAGACCATCCCCGCAGCCGCCACGGCCTCCGCGAACTCCGGGTTCTCGGAGAGAAAACCGTAGCCCGGGTGCACCGCATCGCAGTGCGCCTCGCGCGCGATCCGCACGATGTCCTCGACGTCGAGGTAGGCCTCGATCGCGCCCTTGCCCTCGCCGACGAGATAGCTCTCGTCCGCCTTGGTCCGGTGCAGCGAGAAGCGGTCCTCGCGGGAGTAGATCGCGACGGTGCGGATGCCGAGCTCGTTCGCCGCCCGCATCACGCGGATGGCGATCTCGCCGCGATTCGCGATCAGCAGGCGGCCGATCCGGCGCGGGCCGTCGGTCGATGCCGGGGCGGGTCCCCGGCCGGTGCCGGGTCCCGCTCCTCGTTCGATGCTCATGGTGATCCCCGTGGGGCGGGCCCCGGCCGGTGGTCCGGGCGCAGCCGCGATCGCGACTATAGCCGCTGGTCCAGCCTGCTGCACCGCAGTAAGGGCCCGAGGCGGCGGCGCGGTGGAGCAGCGGCGCGGCACCGCCGGCGGCCGGGCGGCGCGGCCGTGACCGCCAGCTGCTTCGCCTGCGCCGCGTCGTCCGCGTTCTGCTTCACGGTCGAGGTCATCTCCTCCATCGAGGACGCGGTCTCCTCCAGGCTCGAGGCCTGCTCCTCGGTCCGCTGCGAGAGGTTCGTGTTGCCCTTCGAGATCTCCTCCGCGCCGGTGCTGACCTCGACCCAGCAGGGCCTCGAGCGCCTGCTTCTTCACCGGATCCTGCGTGCGCTCGACCGCCTTGCCCATGTCGATCACGACGTTTTCGGCGGGGTGCTTCGCGCGCGCCTTCAGCGCGCCGATGTAGGCGGCCGCGTCGGCGGTCGGCGCAGTGCCGTCGCTCAGCCTCCGGATCAGCGCGGCGCGCAGCGCCGCCATGTTCACGGCCGTGTCGCAGAGCGCTCGAGATTCCCCTCCGCCGGCTGGAGAGGGATTGAGGGTTTTCCTCAGGCCGCGCCGCGCGTCCGGGCCCGGAACGAGCCCGTTTCGAGGTCGGCGTACTCCGCCTCGCGGAACACCGTGCGGTTGCGACCGTCGCCCTTGGCTTCATAGAGCGCCTCGTCGGCGAGCTGCACGAAGCCGTGGGGCGTGCGCTCGAGCGTCGGCCAGACGTAAGCGGCGCCGACACTGACCGTCACGCCGCGCGCGACCGGCGAATCCCCGTGGGGAATGCCGAGGCTCGACACGCCGGCGTGGATGCGGTTGCCGAACTCCGCGACGGCCTCGCGCGAGGGATCGTAGAGCACGATCGCGAACTCCTCGCCGCCGTAGCGCGCGACGAAGTCGAGCGGCCGGCGCGCCGCGCGGGCCAGCGCCGCCGCCACCGCCTTCAGGCATTCGTCGCCGGCCTGGTGCCCGTGCCGATCGTTGAAGCGCTTGAAGAAGTCGATGTCGACCAGCAGCAGCGCGAGCGGCACGCCGTCGCGCTGCGCCTGCCTCCAGTGCGTGTCGAGGTGTTCGTCGAAGCGCCGGCGGTTGTAGATGCCCGTGAGCCCGTCGCGCGCCGCGATCTCGGACAGCAGCATCTCCTCGAGGAACTGCGTGCGCACCACCCGCTCGATCGAGGCGGCCACGGTCGCGCCGACCAGGTTCGCACAGAGCAGCACGAGCGCGTTGTAGGCCAGCTGCGTCTCGGGCACGTCGCCCGCGAAGCCGAGCGCGAGGTACGCTCCCCAGAGGATCGCGTTGGAGCGCAGCGCCTCGTAGAACAGCAGGCCCGCCAGGTAGTAGACGAAGATCGTCGCGATCACGACCGTCGGGAACAGCAGGGTCACCCCGCTCCCGCTGGCCTCGATCTCGGCCGCGACGAGCGCGATCCCGGGGAGCGGCGCGAGCAGCGGCGCCACCCGCGGGTAGATGTGGCGCCCCTTCTCGAGATAGGTGATCGCGATGCCGGCGACGATGACCGGCAGCAGCAGGCCGAACTGCAGCAGGTAGATCGCCCGCTGGTACTCGGGGTCGAGCACGAGCGCGTTCAGCCCCCCGAACGCGAGCGACAGCGCGACGGCGAGATACAGGTTGAACCGGATCTGGGTCAGCCGCGTGCGCGCCTGGTCCCGCCGGAATTCCCGCTCCAGCTCGCGCTCGAACTTCAGCCACGGGAACCCGGCGCGGAGCTGGCGCTTCGCAGCGGACTCGTCGGTGATCAGCTGCTGGGTCTGGTCCGGGTTCAGCACGGCGCGGCGGTCGGACGGGCGGTGGTGCTATGTCACACGGACCACGGCCCGTCTACTGCGGAACGGCGCACGAAACTCGCGCCGTGCGGCTTCAGTCTTCGCGGGGCTCGCTCGCGGCGCGACGCGCGTCACGGATGCGGGTGCGCCAGACCTCGAAGGGATCCCAGCCGGGCCCCGAGTCCTCGGCCGTGGGGCCGGCCGTCGGAACGCCGGCGCTCCCGGAGCCCCGGGCGGCCGCGCCGAGACTGCGGACGGTAGTGACCTGCGCGGAGAGAACCGGACCGGAAGCCCCGACCGCCGTGGGCAGGCTCTCGTCGTTCGCAGCTTCCAGCAGCGCTACGACCTCGCCCGTATTCGTGTCCGGGTCGGCTGACTGCATCCCTTCTCCCCCACCGGCATTGCGGGAAAGATGTTAAGCGATCTCGGGGTTTCTCTGTGACGTCGATCACATGAAGATTGCGTGGCTGCGGTGCGACGTCGCGCGTTATGTCACATCGACCGCGTCGTGCAGCCACACCGATACCTGCGTGCCGCCTTCCGGTCGCGGCGCGAGCGTCAGCCGACCGCCGTGCGCTTCCGCGATCTCGCGGCTCAGCGTGAGCCCGAGCCCGGTACCCGCCGGCTTCGTCGAATAGAAGGGCAGCAGCGCCTTCTCGAGCACCGCCGCCGACATGCCGGCACCCCGGTCGAGCACCCTCACCTCGGTGCCCCCGGCCACGCGTTCCACGGCGAGTCGCACGGCGAACGCGGGCGACCCGGACTCGTGGGCGTTCTTCAAGAGGTTGATCAGCACCTGCTCGAACTGCACCGGGTCGAACCACCCCGGCGACTCCGGCAGCTCGCCGTCCAGTGCAAACGCCACGGTCGCGCGCAGCCGCGCGACGAACGGCTCCCACTCCACCCGCACCGGCGGCGGCTGCGGCAGCTTCGCGAAGCGGGCGTAGCCGTCGATGAACTCCTTGAGGTGCGCGGCGCGCTCCTCGAGCGTGCCGAACACGCGCTCCAGCGTCGCGCGATCCGGCTCCAGCGCGAGCGGCGTGGTCTGGATCACGGTGTCGAGCAGCCGCCCGCGCGACTGCAGCGTCTGCCGCTCGTCGCGGAACCGGCGGCCGACCTCGTTGTAGGGGTCCACCAGCGCGGCGACCAGCGCCGCACCAGGCGCGGCGGCGCCGGCCGACACCAGCGCGACACGGCCTTCGAGCGAGAAGCGAGCAGAACTCTGCGACGTCGGGCGGCGCATAGCGCCGTTGCGGAATCCCGCTATCGTGCCCGCGAGTGTGATGATCCTTAATTTCTTCATGCGCCGGCGCGATACTCCGGCCGTCGTGCCCAGGTCGGGGGTCGCTCCATGCCGTCAGCCCTGCGGGTCGTGCGCGCCGTCCGTCGCGTCCTGTGCCGCGGCGCTGCGCTCGCCGTTGCCTGCGCGGCGGCGCCGGCCCTGGCGCAGTCCACGACCGCCGACGGCCCGGACGCGCCCGGCGTGCCGACGCTCGACGAGGTCGTGGTCAAGGGCCAGCTGCTCCGCGCGGCGGACGCTCCCTACACCGCCGTCACGCTGGAGACGGTGGACGTCCGCGAACTCGCGGTCAGCCAGGTGGACCAGCTGTTCGCGCAGGTGCCTGGAATGGCCGTGCGCGACCTGCAGCTCGGCGGCGTCGCGAACTCGATCGTCATCCGCGGCTTCGGCGGCGGCGGCCACGGCGGCGACCTCGGCGCGGTGCTCGACGGCATTCCGCTGAACGAGGCGATGTCGCACGCGGACGGCTATTTCGACCTGAACGTGCTGGTGCCGCTCGAGATCGCCGGCTTCACGGTCTACAAGGGCGCGGTCTCGCCGCTGTACGGCAACTTCAACCGCGGCGGCCTGCTCGCGATCGAGACGCGCAAGGGCGGCGAGTACGCGGAGCTCGACGTGGCGGCGGGCTCGTTCGGGCTCCTGGACCTGCAGGGCGCATGGGGCGGCGCGCTCACCGAGCGCCAGCGGGTGAACCTCGCCGGCCACCTGCACCGCGGCGACGGCTTCCGGCGGAACTCGCGCGGCGAGCGGGGCACCCTCGCCGGCCGCTGGACGATCGACGTGGCGCCGCAGGTCGAAGTCGCGGTGTCCGCGCGCTGGCACGCGGCCGACCACGATTCCGCCGCGTACCTGCTGCGCAGCCAGTTCCTCGCGGATCCGCGCGGCATCGACCCGCGCGTGCAGAACGACGGCGCGGACAAGCGCTTCGCCACCGCGCGCACGGACCTGAACTACACGGTGAACGACGACCTGAAGCTGCTGAGCTGGGTCTACGGTACGCGCCAGCAGTTCACGCGCTGGTTCTCGCGGCCGGTGAGCGCGAGCGCGTGGGCACAGCGCGAGGAGACCTACCACCGGAGCGTGAACGGCCTGGGCGCGAGCCTGAACGGCCGGCTCGCGGTGGCCGGCGCGACGTGGAACTACGTCGTCGGCCTCGAGACGATCCGCGAGTCCACCGAGTACCAGTTCCACGACGGGCTGCGCGACCGCACGCGCGTGAACCCCGCGCTCGCGAATCGCGACACGCGGCTCGACGACGTCGCGGCCTTCGCCGAGCTGGAGGCGCCGCTGCACCCGCTCGCGCAACTGACGCTCGGGCTCCGCGCGGATCGCTTCGACGGTGGCTGCCGCCGGCTCGGCCCCGAAGCCGGTAGCGATCCCTGCGGTCCCCTGAACGACCCGCGCCACGTCAGCCCGAAGGTCGGCCTGCGCTCCGCGGTCGCGCCGTGGCTCACGCTGCGCGCGAGCTGGGCGGAAGGCTTCGCGCTGCCGAACGGCTTCGTGAAGTACTCCGTGGGCGGGCAGCCGCTGGACGAAACCGTGTTCCGGCAGACGGAGGTCGGCGCGACGCTCTCGCTCGGCGGCACCGTCGACTTCGATCTCGCGGCGTGGCGCATCGAGTCGGACGGCGAGGTGCGCACGGTGTCGCCCGGCGTGTTCGAGAACTTCGGCGCGACGCGCCGGCAGGGGCTCGACGCCAGCCTGCGCTGGCGGCCTTTCGACGCGCTGACGCTGACGACCTCGTGGGGCGTGGCGCGGACCGAGATCCTCAATAACGCGAACGCCGCGCTCGTCGGCCGGCGCGTTGCGGGCGTGCCGGCCGGTGCCGCGAGCGTGGACGTCGAGTACGCACCGCTGCCCGCGTGGTCTTTCACCGCGGGCTGGCGGTATGTCGGGCGCTACGACCTCGACGCAGCGAATTCGCAGACGGCGGAGAGCTACGCGCTGCTCGGGCTCGGCCTGGCCTACCTGGGCGAGGGGCGGTGGCCCTACCGGGCGTACCTGCGCATCGAGAACGCCGGCGACGAGCCCCATGCGACCAACGAGCTGCTGCTGGCGGGGCAGCGGGCCGTGGCGCCGGGCGCACCGCGTTCGGTGCGGGCCGGCCTGCAGTTCGGGTTCCGTTGAGGAGCGGCAAGGGAAGCCACTGGCGACTGAGGCCGAGTTCGCGCGCGGCGCGCGCGACCAAGCCGCCCGCGCCGGCCAGCGCCCGCGCGATCGCGACGCGCTGCTGCTGCCCGCCGGAAAGCTGCGACGACAGGTGGTTGCGCCGCGCCGCGAGGCCGACCAGTTCCAGCGCGCGTTCGATCCGCGCCCTGCGCTCCGCCGCCTGCAGGCGCAGGCCCGCGTTGTCGCCGGACTGCCGCGCGGTCAGCAGCTTCTGCCGGATCTCGATCGACTCGCGCGCGAAATCCGCTTCCAGCGATTCGAGCGCCGCGGTCTCGCGCGCCAGTTCGTTGCGCAGCTCCGGGCTGTCGACGGTGGCGAGGGGCTGGCCCTTCTTCACCGGCTCGCCGTCGCGCACCGCGTACTGCACCGTGCCCGGCGCCGGCGCAGGCGCGCCGCCGGATCGAGGGGACGATCCTGCGCGCCGACGCCGCGGATACGCATCACGCGGACGGTGTCCGGATCGGGCAGCGCGGGCTGCGCGCCCGCGACGGCGGCCGCGAGGGTCGCGGTCAGCGTGATCAGTGTCCGGTGAAGGAAGCGCGTGTCCATGCGGCGGCTCCGGGGTTCGAGACCCCTCGAGCAAGCCGCGCGCCAACCCGGAGAACGCTCGCAAGCCACTGAACGAGACGGCGATTCCGTGGCGCGAACCAAGGGGGCCGCGTGTCCGCCTCCGGACACCGGACACCCGGCGGACACTTTCCCGCGGACAGGCGGACGGACGGCCCGTCTACGGCGCGAAGTACTTCGCGAGATAGTCGCGGAACGGTTCCTGCGGCTGCCGCTCGAGCCGCTCGTGAGCTTCGAGCGACTCCTCGGCTTCCTGCGCGAAGGCCGCGAGCTTGCGCTCGTCAGGCGCGTGCAGCTCGGTGAAGTACTGCTTGTAGGTGCGCGACATGCGCAGCGCGAGCTCGAAGAACGACTCGCCGGTCTCGCGCATGTCCTTCAGCAACCGCGCCGACGGCGTGGCCTCGACGTCCACGAGCTTCTGCGCCTGCACCGCGAGCGCCGTCGCGTAGGGCTTGGCGGGATCTCCGTGGTCCAGCAGCTCGCAGGTGCCCTGCATCGCGTCGAGAATCTCGGCCGCCCACGTGCGCAGGTCCGCGTCGCGACCGTCGTAGCGGAGCTTCAGCCCCGGCTCGCGGCCGCGGCGCGCGACGGTCACGTGGTTGCGGTCGAGCTCGTCCTGCTGCGACTGGTCGATCCGCTCGCTCGGCGCCAGCACGCAGAAGGCCGCGAAGGCTTCGAGGAAACGCAGCTTGTTCTGGTTCACGCCGACCGGGTCGAGCGCCGAGACGTCGAGTGAGCGCATCTCGATGTACTCGACGCCGCCACGCTTCAGCGCCTTGGTCGGGCGCTCGCCGGAGCGCGCGACGCGCTTCGGGCGGATGAACGCGTAGTACTCGTTCTCGATCTGCAGGCAACTGGCGTTCAGCTGCCGCCACTCGCCGTCCACCTCGATGCCGAGCTTCGCGTACTCGGGGGACGGCGTCGAGATCGCGCGCGACAGGTCGCGCACGTAGTCGTCCAGCGAGTTCACCGAGATCGAGAGCTCGGCCTGGTTCTTGTTGCGGTAGCCGAGGTCGCTCATCCGCAGCGAGGTCGCATACGGCGAGTACAGCGTGCCCTTCGCGAGTTCCACGAGCCCGTGGTCGTCGCGGCCAGCGACGAACGACGGACACACCGCCGGCGAGACGCCGAACAGGTAGTGGATCAGCCAGCCGTGCCGGCGGTAGTTCCTGAGCAGCGCAAAGTACTGCTCCGAGACGAAGTCCTGGCCCGCGTCGTGGCTCTTCAGCACGTCCGCGAGCACCGGCCAGAAGTGCGCCGGGAACGAGTAGTTGAAGTGCACGCCGGAGATGGCCTGCATGATGCGCCCGTACCGCAGCCCGAGGCCGATGCGGTAGACCGTCTTCATCTTCCCGACGTTGGAGCGGCCGTACTGCGCGATCGGGATGCTGGCGTCGCCCTTGAGCGCGCACGGCATGCTGGTGGCCCACAGCAGTTCGTCATCGTCCATGTGCCGGTAGACGAACTGGTGCAGGTCCGTGAGGTACTGCAGCAGTTCCCAGCTGGTCGTGAACGTCGGCGTCACGAGCTCGATCAGCGCCTCGGAGTAGTCCGTCGTGATGTGGTCATTCGTCAGCGCAGAGCCGAGCGCGCGCGGATGCGCACGTTGCGAAATACGACCTTCGGGCGTGACGCGCAGCGATTCCTTCTCGACGCCCTTGAGGCCGCCCAGCAGCACGGCGCGCTCGCCGGAGTTGATCAGCCCGGCGAGGCGGCTCTCGTACTGACGGTCGATGCGGGCGCGAGGCATGAGCGGCGGCCGGGGTCCACGCAGGGCCGGCTAGTGTAGCGGAACGGGGTGCCGGGCCGGAGCGGAGCGAAGTGCCACTGCCGTGCGCGGCCGCGCGCGCTGGCGCGGTCGCGACGACGTCTACGGGTGCACCCTCAGAAGCGGATCCTGCCGGTCAGCACGTCCTTGAGCATCACGAAGTCGCCCGCGAGGCTGTACAGCGGGTGGCGGAAGGTCGCGGGCCTGTTCTTCTCGAAGCAGAAGTGGCCGACCCACGCGAAGCCGTAGCCGACGACCGGCGCGGCGATCAGCCAGCGGGCGTCGCCGGTGACGAGGGCCGTCGCCGCGATGGCGATCACGCCGCCGGTGCCGATCACGTGCAGGCGGCGCGACGTGCGGTTCGCGTGCTCGCTCAGGTAGTACGGGTAGAACTCGGCGAAGCTCGTGAAGCGACGTTGCTCGACGGCGGCCATGGTCGAACTCCGAGCCGGGCGGAATGCTGCCGTGCAGGGGAAATTCGGCCGTAATCCTCCATCGGACTCGAGGCGCAGGACAAGCCTCGCCCTGCCGCACGGCGGGTAGGAGGCGGCCGCGGGTCGCCTGTCGGCAAACCTTACACTCGTGCGCGGCCCGACGATCCGGCGCCCGGCGAGATCGATCGGGCGCGCGCCTGGCGACGTGGCTACGAAGGCGGATTCGCGAATCCGTGTCGCGCGGCGAGTTGGAATGCTCGGAGCGGAGGGAGGATTGCTGCAACGGACGTCGTGCAACAGGCGTGACGTAACGGGCGTCGTACTACAGGAGTCGCGCCACGGGCGTCGTGCGACGGACGCTCGCTGGCGCGCTCTCAACGCGTGCCGGGAGCCCCCGGCTCGACCGACGGCAGTTCCACGACGGCATCGATCGCGATCAGGAATCCCGGGTCGATCAGGCGGCGAACCTCGACGATCGTCGTGGCGGGCAGCCGTCCGCGAGCGTGGTACTTGAAGCGACTATCCGACACGGCCAGGAAGGCATCCATGTCGGTCACGTAGATCCGCTCCATCACGACGTGCTCGTAGCCGGCGCCGTGCGGTTCCAGGGTCAGGGCGAGGTTGGCGTAGACGGCCTCCAGCTGCGCGCCCATGTCGCCGGGGGCGACGAGCCGGCCTTGGCGGTCGACCGGCATGGTGTTGGAGACGTAGACGGTGCGGTCGACCTTGACGGCCTGCGAGTAGCCGAAGGGGGCCTCGAAGGCGTTCAGTTGCAGGCGTTCGGGGATGCGAGGGGGTGGGGGCGCGGGAGGGTCGGTGCAGGCCGTAGCGCCGAGCAAGCAAACAGTACTCAGCAGGGCCGGCAAGACAAACCGTCTGCGCTGTCGGAAGCGACCATCAGCCAACGTCATGCGCTCACGAGACGGCATCGCCCCACTAAACTTGAGGAAGTTCTTGAGTTCCACGTGGCTCGCCAGTGGGGCTGAGCGGCCAGTTCGCGGCAGCCAATGCATTTCTCTTCCCCCCGAGGTTCAAGAGCCAGGAGCGCCACCTCGATAGGATCGTGTCCCGCGGCGTGGTGTACGAGTCGTGAGTTCTGGTGGGGTCGGACTCGTGCCCGGTTGACGACGGCCGCCAGCCGAGCGGGCTGATTGTCGACGAGCGCGGGCAGCGGCTCAAGCGACAGGTAGCGGCGCTGGAGCGGCCACTCGTCGTTCTGCTCGAGCAGCAGGGCGCCGACGAGGCGGATCACGGCGGCTTCGTTCGGGAAGATGCCGACGATGTCGCTGCGGCGCTTGATCTCGGCGTTGAGGCGCTCCAGCGGGTTCGTGCTGTGGATCGGCGCGCAGCTGGTCGGCGACGACGCGCCGCTGCGCACTCGCAGTCTCGAACGTCTCCTGGGCGAACGCGGTGTTGATCGCGGCGAGGACCCTCTGCCGGTGGCCCTTGCCGGCATGCGCGGGCGCATTGCGCAGGAAGTGCACTCGGCAGCGCTGCCAGGTCGCGGCCACGACCTTCGCGGCGGCGGCCCTCAGCCCCTCGTGGGTGTCGGAGATCACGAGCTTCACGCCGCGCAGGCCACGCCGCGTCAGCGAGCGCAGGAAGTCGTTCCAGAACGGCCCGGCCTCGGCGGGGCTTCTGCTGTTCCGGAACCGCCTGCCTTCGTTAAGGTCGAGTTCAGCAGGCCCCGCGAATACTGCCCGCATGCCCACTCGACCCTCTGCCCCGTTCAAGGGCTGGACCATTGCCTTAGGCGCCGCCGCCCTGCTCACCGCCGGCGCGCTCCTCTCCTCCCCCGCCGCCGCCTCCGGCTTCAGCTGCGGCACCCGGGTCGTCAACGAGGGCATGGAGCTCTTCGAGGTCCGCGCCGCCTGCGGCGAGCCTGCGCAGGTCACGCGCACCTCGATCCTGCGCCGCCCCGTGATCTGGCGGCACGGCCGCCCCTGGTACGTCGGCGAGGACGTCGTGCCGGTCCCCGTCGAGACGTGGATCTACAACTTCGGGCCCACCCGCCTGATGCGGAAGCTCCGCTTCGAGGACGGCGTGCTGAAAGACGTCGAGACGCTGGGCTACGGTCACTACGATGACTGACCTCGCGACGCGCGCGAGCCCCCCCTGCGCCACGCCCGGCTCACGAACTTCGCGATTGAGCCCCGTGCCCGCGCACCGTATCGTGCGCCGCTCATGACCGACCTCGCGCTCCGCCCCGTCACGGCCGCCGACGACCCGGCGATCGCCCACGTGATCCGCACCGTGATGCCGACGTTCGGCGCGCAGGGCCCCGGCTTCGCGATCAACGATCCCGAAGTGGACTGGATGAGCCGCGCCTACTCCGCCCCGCGCTCCGCGTACTTCGTCGTCGAGCGGGACGGCCGCGTGCTCGGCGGTGGCGGCATCGCGCCGCTCGCCGGCGCGACCGACGACGTCTGCGAGCTACGGAAGATGTACTTCCTCCCCGAGGCACGCGGGCACGGCCTGGGCGAGCGCCTGCTGCGGCACTGCCTCGAGGTCGCGCGCGGCCTCGGCTACCGCACCTGCTATCTCGAGACTCTCACCGGCATGGACGCGGCGATCGCGCTCTACGAGAAGCTCGGGTTCCAGCGGCTGTCGGCGCCGATGGGCGACACCGGCCACCACGGCTGCAACCGCTACTACGCGCGATCGCTCTGAAGGAAGCCGGGCCGTGACGGCCGCCCGTTCGCCGCGGCGAACTCGAGGTAGAGATCGCCTCGATCGACGATCCGCGCACGGCCATCGGCCGTTCGAGGAGATGCGTGTCCGACGCACGCCGACGTCGTCGGTCGGCGAGGCTCGACACCGGTCCAGGCGCGCTCAGCGCTCGGGGCGCGCGTCCGGCGGCTTCGGCGTCGCGGCGCCCTGCGCCGGAGCCGGCGCCGACCCGGGTGTCGAGGCCGGCGCCACCACCGGCTTCGCCTTCTCACGCGCGATCCACCGGTCGATCTTCGCCTCGAGCACGTCCAGCGGCACCGAGCCGTCGATCAGCACCTCGCGGTGGAACGCCCGCACGTCGAAACGCGGGCCCAGCTGCTGCTGCGCGCGCTTCCGCAGTTCCCTGATCTTCAGTTCGCCGATCTTGTACGCGAGCGCCTGGCCAGGCCACGCGACGTAGCGGTCGATCTCGATCACCGCGTCGGTCTCGCCGAGCGCGGAGTTGGCGAGCATGTAGTCGATCGCCTGCTGGCGGCTCCACCCCTTGGCGTGGATGCCGGTGTCGACGACGAGCCGCGCCGCGCGCCAGATCTCCGCGGACAGCGCGCCGAAGTAGTCGTAGGGATCCGTGTAGAGGCCGAGCGAGGGACCGAGCGACTCGGCATAGAGACCCCACCCCTCCACGTACGCGGTCTCGCTGCCGAAGCGGCGGAACGACGGCAGGCCCGTCAGCCCCTGCTGGATCGCGATCTGGAAATGGTGGCCGGGCTCCGCCTCGTGCACGTAGATCGACTGCATCATGTAACTGGGCCGGCTCTTCAGGTCGTGCGTGTTCACGTAGAAGATGCCGGGCCGCTTGCCGTCGGGCGACGGTGGCTGGTACGCCGCGCCGGGGTGCGTCCTCGCGCGGAACGGCTCGACCGCGCGGATCTCGAAGTCGGCCTTCGGGAACAGGTCGAACTGCTCCGGCAGGCGCGCACGCACCTGGGCGCGCAGCGCGCGATAGCCCTCGAGCAGTTCGTCCTCGGTCGCGAAATAGAAGCGCGGGTCGGAGCGCAGCGAGTCGAGGAACGCGCGCCGGTCCCCGGCGAAGCCGACCTGCCGCATCACGCGGTCCATCTCCGCGCCGATGCGCGCGACCTCGTCGAGGCCGATCTGGTGGATCTGGGCCGGCGTCAGGCTCGTGGTGGTGTGCACCTTCGCCGCGTAGGCGTACCACTGCTGGCCGAGCGGCAGGTCGGACCACGCGACGGACGTGCGGGCCCGCGGCACGTACTCGTCGCGCACGAAGTCGCGCAGCCGCGCGAGCGCCGGCGTCAGGCGCTTACCGATCGCCTCGGCGTAAGCGGCGCGCAGCCGCGCGTGCTCCGCGGCCGGCACGCCCTTCGGTAACTCCGCGACGGGCCGCCAGAACAGGCTCTTCCGCGGATCGGCGCTCACCAGGCCCGCCACCTGCGGGACCACCTTCTCCGCGAGCACGCGCGGCAGCGTCATGCCGCGGTCCGCGCCGTACCGCATGTTGGCGATCGCCTGGTCGATCCAGACCACGAAGCCGTCGAGGCGCTTCAACCAGTTCTCGTAGTCCGTCACCGTCTGGAACGGCTGCGCACTGGCCCCGGAGCCCAGCTGCGCCACGACCTGCAGCGTGCTGTAGAGCTGGTTGACCGGCATCAGCTCGGACTGGAAGCGCATTCCCTCGATCGCGAGCTGCCGGTCGCGCCGGAAGATGTCCCAGGTCAGGCGGTCCTGGCCCGTCAGCGCCTCCGGGTCGATCGCCTCGACGCGCTGCAGGTACTCGCGGTGCATCGCGAGCACGTCGGCGAGGTGCGTTTCGGCGATGTCGTTCGGGAGGCGGTCGTTGTAGCGCGGATCCCCGAGGAAGGTCGCGACGATCGGGTTCAGCTGGAGATGGCGCTGCCAGTAGCTCTCGACCACCTCGGCCAGCTGCTTCGACGCGGCGGAAACCGGCGCCGCCGGCCGCGCGGCCACCGCGCGCGCGGCGGGTGCGGCGGACGCGGGGCTCGCGGCCACCGCAGGACGCACGGCCGTCGCAGGGCGCGCCGGCGGTGCGGGGATCGTGACCGCGGGCTGCGGCGCCGCCGGCGCGGCGGCAGGCGGCGCCGCCGACGCCACGGACGCCCCCAGCGCCAGTGCGAGGCCGAGGATCTTCGTCAGCTTCGTGTTGCGCATGACCTGTCTCAGTTGCCCGCCTTCTGCCCGGCGATCCACCGCCGCACCTTCGCTTCCAGCACCTCGATCGGCAGCGCGCCGTCCTTCAGCAGCTCGTCGTGGAACGCGCGCACGTCGAAGCGGGGCCCGAGCTCCCGCTCCGCCTCCGCGCGCAGCGCGCTCATCCGCAGCTGACCGATCTTGTAGCCGAGGGCCTGCCCCGGCCACACGATGTAGCGCTCGACCTCGGCGACGACGTCGCTCTCCGCCAGCGACGAGTTGTCGAGCATGTAGCGGATCGCCTGCTCGCGGCTCCAGCCCTTCGCGTGCAGGCCGGTGTCGACCACGAGGCGCATCGCGCGCAGCATCTCGTCGGAGAGCCGCCCGTACCACTGGTACGGATCGGTGAACAGGCCGAGCTCGCGCCCGAGCGACTCCGCGTACAGCGCCCAGCCCTCGACGTAGGCGACGTTGCCCTCGAAGCGGCGGATGCGCGGCAGGCCCTTCAGCTCCTGCTGGATCGCGATCTGGAAGTGATGACCCGGCGCGGCCTCGTGGAGCGACAGCGTCTCCATGCCGAACTTCGGCTGCGCCTTCAGGTTGTAGGTGTTCACGTAGAAGATGCCGGGACGACGGCCGTCCTCGGACGGCGGCTGGTACATCGCGCCGGCCGCCGACTGCGCGCGGAACGGCTCGACCTCGCGCACCTCGTAGTCGGCCTTCGGAAAGGTGCGGAACAGCTTCGGCAACGCGGCGTCCACGCGCGCCGTGATCTCGCGGTAGCCGGCGATCAGGTCCTGCGTCCGCTCGTAGTAGTACCGCGGGTCGGTCTGCAGGTGGCGGAAGAACGCCTGCAGGTCGCCGTCGAAGCCGACCTGCCGCTTCACCGCCTCCATCTCCGCACGGATGCGGCCGACCTCGGCCAAGCCTGTCGCATGGATCTCGGCGGGCTCCATCCTGACGGTGGTGCTGACCTCCGCGAGGTGCGAGTACCAGCGTGCGCCGTCCGGCAGCGCGGACCAGCCGACCGTCGTGCGCGCGTTCGGCAGGTACTCGTCGGCGAGGAACGCGCGCAGCTTGCGCAGCGCGGGCATCAGGCGCGTGCCGATCAGGACGCGATACTCGCCCGCGAGCCGCTCGCGATCGGCGGTCGTGAAGCCGGCCGGCGGCACGTCGCCTTCCAGCATGCGCACCGGGCCCCAGAACACGCTGTCCTCGGGCCGCGCGGCGATCAGCTGGTCCAGCTGCGGCAGCAGCTTCGCGGCCACGGGCCGCGGGTGCGTCACGCCGCGCGCGAGGCCTTCGCGCAGGCGCTCGATCGCAGAGTCCGCCCACGCCGGGAACTCGGCAGCGCGCTTCAGCCACGCGGCGTGCTGCGCCGGCGTGCCGAACGGCTGCGCGCTCGTGCCGGAGCCGAGCACCGCGAGCGTCGCGTAGAGGCTGTCCATCTGGCTGACCGGCAGCAGCTCGGAAGGGAACCGGCGGCCGGCGATCGCGAGGCGCAGGTCGCGCAGGAAGATCTCGTGCGTGAGTCGGGCCGACGGCTCGAGCCGCGCGGGATCGATCCGCGACGCGGCCGCGAGGTAGCGCTGGTCGCGCTCGTCCGTGGCACGGCGGAATTCGAGGCTCGCCGGGTTGCCGAGACGGTCGTCGAAGCGCGAATCGCCGATGAACGTGGCGCCCACGGGACTCAGCGCGAGCGATTCTTCGAACCAGCGCTCGACGAGGCCGTTCACGTCGGCCGCGCGCACGTAGGCCTCGAGGTCCCCGGCCGCGGCCGGAGCGGCCGCCGCGGCCGTGGAACCCGTCGGGGCAGCGAGACCCGCCGCGGCTCCGGAGCCGCGGTCGGGCGGCGTGGCGCAGCCGGCGAGCACGGCGGCGACGCCGGTCACCAGGACCGCGCGGAACACGGCGACGACTCGTGAATCGAGGGCGGCTCGTGGCATGGCGTCTCCTGACGGTCCGGAATTATAGGGACGCGGGCGATTCCGCCGCGGCGTTCGTCGCAACCGGCGCACGCGTGGTCGCGGCGGTCTTCACGGCGATCGCGCGGGCCGAGACGAACCGGAAGCGCAGCGTCAGCGCGATCGCGCAGACGGTGAGGCCGGCGATCAGGCCGAGCCACACGTAATGGGGCCCGCCACCCCACGCCACGCCGAGGCCATAGGCCAGCGGGAAGCCAATGAGCCAGTAGGACGTGAAGTTGAGCAGCATCGGCACCTTGGCGTCCTTGAATCCGCGCAGCGCACCGGCGGCGCCGATCTGCACGCCGTCCGACACCTGGAACACGGCCGCGTACAGCAGCAGCGTCGCCGCGAGCGCGAGCACCTGCGCATCGTCGGTGTAGATGTCCGCGATCGCACGGTTGGCGAACACGATCACGATCGCGGAGACGACCATCAGCCCGGCGCAGATCGCGATGCCCGTGAGGCCGGCCGCGCGCGCGGCGCCCGGATTCCCGGCGCCGGCCAGGTGGCCGACGTGGATCGTGGTCGCGGAGTGCAGCGCGAGCGGCACCATGAACATGAACGAGGCGTAGTTCAGCGCGATCTGGTGCGCGGCCGCGTTGACGGCGCCGAGCGCGCCCATGATCAGCGCGGCGGCGACGAACAGCCCGCTCTCGCTCATCACGCTGCCGCAGATCGGCAGGCCGAGTCCGAGCATCTCGCGCAGGCGCCGGCGGTCGGGCCACTCGAAACGCGCGAACAGCGCGAACGGCCGGTAGACCCGGTGACGCCGCACGTACAGCAGCATCGTCAGGAACATCGTCCACATCGTCAGCGCGGTGGACGCGCCGGTACCGACCGCGCCGAGCGCCGGCGCGCCCAGCTTGCCGTACATGAACACCCAGTTGCCGAACACGTTCACGACGAGACCGAGCACCGCGATGTACATGATCGGCCGCGTGTGGCCGACGCCTTCGGACATGGAACGCAGGGCGAGAAAACCGAACATCGCCGGCAGGCCGCAGGCCACCGCGAGCACGTAGCCGGTCGCCGTGGGCACGATCGCAGGATCCGTGCCGATCGCCTCGAGCAGCGGGCGGACGGCCGACATGCCGGCCACGCCGATCGCGCCGATCCCGAGCACGAGCCACACGGCCTGACGTGCGTACGCGCCGACGCGCGGGGAGTCCCCGGCGCCGTACGCGTGCGCGCACAGGGGCGACAGCGCCATCAGGATGCCGAGCCCGAACATCATGAACAGGTGGTAGTAGGCGGAGCCGACCGCCACCGCCGCGAGCGCCTCGCGCCCGAGCTGCCCGGCCATCACGGTGCCCGCGAAACTCATGCCGGCCACGGACAGGTTGTTCACCAGCAGCGGGAGGCCGAGCCGCCAGATCGCGCGGGCGTCGGCGGCAAAACGCGGCAGAGGCCCGTGTGCGAGGCCACGGGAGTCGGTGGCGGTCATGACGGCGGGTTCGGTGAGGGTCGATCCAGGCGGCGGCGGGCCGTCGCGGGCGGAGCCGGGCCGGTTGGGCTGGCCGCCGGGGCCCGGGCCGACCGTGGCGGCCGGTGGAGGCCGCTGGCATTCTACCGCCCGCCGCCGCGGCCGGCCTTGCGCGTCGCGGGCAGCGCGGCCCGCCCGGCCCCATCTCCCCGTCGTCCCAACCGCCCCGCGGAGTCACCGCATGCTCGTAGGTACCGAGGTCCGTCGCGTCGCGATCGTCGGCGGGGTCCGCATTCCGTTCGCGCGCGGCATGGGCGCCTACTTCGAAGCGGGCAACCAGGAGATGCTGACGGCCGCCTTCAGGGGCGTGGTCGATCGCTTCGGCCTGCAGGGCGAGCGTCTCGGCGACGTGGCGGCCGGCGCCGTGATGAAGCACTCGAGCCAGTGGAACCTCGTGCGGGAATGCGTGCTGGCCTCGGGACTCGCGCCCGAGACGCCGGGCATGGACCTGCAGCGCGCGTGCGGCACGAGCCTCGAGGCGGCGATCGGCATCGCCAACAAGATCGCGCTCGGGCAGATCGAGGCCGGGATGGCCGGCGGCGTCGACACGGTCTCGGACGCGCCGATCGTCTACCCGCGCTCTTACCAGCAGCTGCTGCTGCGGAGCGCGAAGGGCCGCTCGCTCGGCGAGAAGCTGCGGCCGTGGCTGGGCCTGCGACCGAAGCACTTCAGGCCGGTCGTGCCGGGCACGCTCGAGCCGCGCACGGGCCTGTCGATGGGCCAGAGCTGCGAGATCATGGCGAAGACCTGGAGGATCGCGCGCGAGGACCAGGACCGTCTCGCATACGAGAGCCACGCGCGCGCCGCGCGGGCGTGGGCGGAAGGCTTCCATGCGGATCTCGTCGTGCCCTTCATGGGACTGCAGCGCGACGACAACGTGCGCGCGGACACCTCGCTCGAGAAGCTCGCGAAACTGAAGCCCGTGTTCGACCGCTCGGGCAGCGGCACGCTGACGGCAGGCAACTCGACGCCGCTGACTGACGGCGCGTCCGCCGTGCTGCTCGCCTCGGAAGCGTGGGCGCGCGCGCGCAACCTGCCGGTGCTCGGCCATCTCGCCTACGCCAAGGTGCACGCCGTGGACTTCGTGAACGAGGACGGCCTGCTGATGGCGCCCGCTTACGCGGTGCCGATGATGCTGAAGGACGCGGAGCTGACGCTGGCCGACTTCGACTACTACGAGCTGCACGAGGCCTTCGCCGCACAGGTGCTCTGCACCCTCAAGGCTTGGGAGTCCGCGCAGTTCTGCCGCGAGCGGCTCGGCCTCGACCGCCCGCTCGGCGCGCTCGACCGCGCGAAGCTGAACGTGGTCGGCTCGAGCCTCGCGATCGGTCACCCGTTCGCGGCGACGGGCACGCGCATCGTCGCGACGCTCGCGAAGCTGCTCGCGACGCGCGGCGGGAAGCGCGGGCTGATCTCGGTGTGCACCGCGGGCGGCATGGGCGTGACGGCGATCGTCGAGCGCGCCTGAGGCGCGACGGGTCCGCAGCGGCCGGCGCACCCGGGCACCAGCCTCTCCGCGCAGCGGGGGCGTAGCGAACGCCGGACCGCGCAGGGCGCCGACGCCCTGAGCAGGAACAGTTGTACACGAATTATTTTTCGTGTACCTTGCTTCATACATGGATCGATCGAGCCCGCGGAGCAAGCGTGGACCTGCTGATCACCAACCTGCTGTCGCCGATCGTGCTGGCCTTCGTGCTCGGCATCGTCGCCGGACTGATCAAGAGCGAGCTCGAGCTGCCCGACGCGGTGCTCAAGCTGCTGTCGATCTACCTGCTGCTGTCGATCGGCCTGAAAGGTGGCGTCGAGCTCGCCAAGACCAGCTTCGCCGAGGTCGGCGCACTCATCGGCGTCGCGGTCGCACTGACGATCGCGATCCCGCTCGCCGCGTTCGTCGTGCTGCGCCGTCTCGCCAGGTTCGACGCCGCCAATGCCGCCGCGGTCGCCGCGCACTACGGCTCGGTGTCCTCCGTCACGTTCCTCGCGGCGATGTCCTTCGCGAACGCCATGGGCGACCAGGCGCCCGGCTACATGACCGCGGTGGTCGCGATCATGGAGTGGGCGGTGATCGTCGCGCTCGTGCTGGGCCGCTGGTCGATGGGCCGCGCCGAGGGCGCAATGGACCTGCGCGGTCTCGCGGTCGAGACGCTGCGCGGGCGCGGCGTGCTGCTGCTGACCGGCGGCATGGTGATCGGCCTGCTGATCAGCGACAACGGCTGGAACCAGATCGCGCCCGTCTACGACGACCTGTTCCGCGGGCTGCTGATGATCTTCCTGCTGGAGATGGGCATGAGCGCCGCCCGCCAGCTGCGCTCGTTCGCGCAGGTGGGCGCGTTCATGACCACGTTCGCGATCCTGATGCCGATCGTGAACGGCGCGATCGGCGTCGCGCTCGGCGCGCTGATCGGGCTCGGCGTCGGCGGCTCGTTCGTGCTCGGCGCGGTCTGCGCGAGCGCCTCGTACATCGACGCGCCGGCCGCGTGCCGCGCGGCGCTGCCGCAGGCGAATCCCGGCATCTACCTCACCGCGTCGCTGGGCGTCACGTTCCCCTTCAACATGCTCGCGGGGCTGCCCCTGTACTGGCAGCTCGCGAGTTGGCTGGCGGGCTGAGCACCGCGGCACTGGCCGTCGAGATGAATTCGGGGCGGTTCCGCCGGGACCGCCGATTCGCAGTCGCAGCCACGAGGAGGTCCCGATGTTCGCGCAGAATGCCGTACGTTTCTCCGCCCTCGCCGCCCTGCTCTGCGCGCCCGCGCTGGCAGCCGCGGAGTCTTCCGCGCCGCGCGCCGAACAGTGCCGTGCGGTCACCGAGAGCGAGATCGCGGCGCTGTTCGACCGCTGGAACGCGGCGCTGCAGACGCGCGAGCCGGCGCGCGTGGTCGAGCTCTACGCCGAGCGCTCGATCCTGCTGCCGACGGTGTCGAACCAGCCGCGGCGCACGCCGGCGGAGCGGCTCGACTACTTCGAGTCGTTCCTGAAGAGCGCGCCCCGCGGGAAGATCGACTCGCGCTTCGTGCAGGTCGGCTGCAACGAGGCGCTCGACGCCGGCGTCTACACGTTCACGTTCGGCGACGGCAGCCGCGTGCAGGCGCGCTACACGTTCACGTACCGCTGGGACGGGGCGCGCTGGCTGATCACGAGCCATCACTCCTCCGCGATGCCGGAGCCGGTGCGGCGCTGAACCGCGGTGCCGACGACGGGCACCGCGGCGCCGTGCTACCCCGCTTCGTAGCCGTGGACCGTCGCTGAACCTGCCGTCCGCATCCGGACCGCGCGCCGCCGCGAACTCCCTCAAGAGCGTGCAGCGGCCGGTGCCGGCACGCCGCCGGAGGGTGGCGACGTGAAGGATCTCGTGAAGTGGGTGTCGATGACGCTGACCACGGCGCTCGTGGTCGGCGGGACCGCGTTCGGCGTCGTGGTGGCGTGGGGCATGCTGCAGTCGGGGCCGGATCTCGACCACGATCGGAGGCCGGCCGCGGCGCCGCCGGTACTGACCTCCACCTGAGCGACGCGCACCGTCGGAGCGGCGCGCGCCCGGGGACGAGCGCCGCGTCGGCGACGGCCACGCTCAGTAGACCTCGAACAACCCCGCGGCGCCCATGCCGCCACCGATGCACATCGTCGCGACGACGCGCTTCGCGCCGAGCCGCTTCCCGGCGAGAAGCGCGTGGCCGACCATCCGCTGCCCGCTCATGCCGTACGGGTGGCCGATCGCGATCGCGCCGCCGTCCACGCTCAGGCGATCGTCGGGCAGGCCGAGCTGGTCGCGGCAGTAGAGCACCTGCACCGCGAAGGCCTCGTTCAGTTCCCACAGGTCGACGTCGCCGACCTTCAGGCCCGCGCGGCTCAGCAGCTTCGGCACCGCGTAGACCGGCCCGATGCCCATGATGCCCGGCTCGCAGCCGGCCACCGCGAAGCCGCGGAATGCGCCCAGCGGCTTCAGACCGCGCTTCTCGGCGAGCTTCGCTTCCATCACCACGACCGCGCCGGCACCGTCGGAGAACTGGCTCGCGTTGCCGGCGGAGACCACGCCGCCGGGCAGCGCGGGCTTCAGCTTCGCGAGCGCCTCGACGGTGGTGCCGGGCCGCAGGCCCTCGTCCACCTCGACCGTGACCTCCTTCGTGTACAGACGGCCTGTGTCCCTGTCCTGGCCGGCCATCGTCACGGTGATCGGCGCCACCTCGTCCTTGTACCAGCCCTTCTCCCACGCGGCGCACGCCCGCTGCTGGCTGCGCGCGCCGTACTCGTCCATCGCCTCGCGCGGGATGCCGAAGCGCTTCGCGACCTCCTCGGCCGTCTGCAGCATGCTCCAGTAGATGTCGGGCTTGTGCTGGTCGAGCCAGCCCTCCTTCAGCATGTGCACGTTCATCTCGGCCTGCACGGTCGAGATCGCCTCGACGCCGCCGGCGACGTAGATCTCGCCCTCGCCCGCAAGGATGCGCTGCGCGGCGGTCGCGATCGTCTGCAGCCCGCTCGAACAGAAGCGGTTGATCGTCATGCCCGGCACCGTGTCCGGGCAGCCGGCGCGCAGCGCGATCTGCCGGGCGATGTTGTTGCCGGTCGCGCCCTCGGGCAGCGCGCAGCCCATCAGCACGTCCTCGACCTCGCCGGGATCGATGCCGGCGCGCTCGATCGCGGCCTTCACCACGTGGCCGCCGAGCGTCGCGCCGTGGGTCATGTTGAACGCACCGCGCCACGACTTCGCCAGCGGGGTGCGCGCGGTGGAAACGATCACTGCTTCGCGGGTCATTCGTTCACTCCGGATTCGCTGCGGGGCCCGTGCGCGGCGTGCGCGGCCGGGCCCGGGTTCGTCCCTGGCCTCGTATGCCTCAGGCCGCCTGCGCGCGCTTCGCGAGGCCCGCGTCGTACGCGGCGAAGGAGCCGCCCTCCTGCGCGAGCTTCGCGAGCAGCGGCGCGGGCTGCCAGAAGCCCGGGTCGCCGTACGGATTGCGCGCGAGATCGCGCATGCGCAGCACGACCTGGTACGGCCCGACCTCGTCCGCGTAGTGCATCGGGCCGCCGCGGTAGACCGGGAATCCGTAGCCCATCAGGTACACGATGTCGACGTCGGAGGCGCGCAGCGCGATGCCTTCCTCGAGGATCTTCGCGCCCTCGTTGACGAGCGCGTAGACGAGCCGGTCGACGATCTCGCGGTCGTCGAGCCTGCGCGGCTTCAGGCCCTTCGACGCGCGGTAGTCCTCGATCATCTTCGCGACGAACGGCGACGGATACGCGGTGCGATCGCCCGGCCGGTAGTCGTACCAGCCGGCGCCCGCCTTCTGGCCCCAGCGCTTCGCGGCCACCAGCGGATCCGCGACCTTCGAATAGACGAGGTCCGGCTGCTCCTTCGCGCGGCGCTCGCGGATGTGCGCGCTGATGTCGTTGCCGGCGAGATCGCTCATCCGGAACGGGCCCATCATGAAGCCGAACTTCTCGGCGGCCTGGTCCACCTGCTCCGGGCTCGCGCCCTCGTCCAGCATGAACAGCGCCTGGCGCGAGTACTGCTCGATCATCCGGTTGCCGATGAAGCCGTCGCAGACGCCGGAGACGACGCCGGTCTTCCGGAGCTTCCTGGCCAGCGCGATCGTGCTCGCGAGCACCTCCTTCGACGTGGCCTTCCCGCGCACCACTTCGAGCAGCCTCATCACGTTCGCGGGGCTGAAGAAGTGCATGCCGATCACGTCGGCCGGGCGCTTCGTGAACGCGGCGATCCGGTCGAGGTCGAGCGTCGAGGTGTTGGAGGCGAGGATCGCGCCGGGCTTCATCACGCGGTCGAGCGTGCCGAACACCTTCTCCTTGACGCCGAGCTCCTCGAACACGGCCTCGACGACCACGTCGCACTGCGCGAGGTCCTCGTACTTCAGCGTCGGCGTCAGCAGCCCGGCCTTCTCGAGCGCCTGACCGGGCTTCAGGCGGCCCTTCTTCACCTGCCCTTCGAAGTAGTCGCGCACGCGGGCGACGCCGGCGTCGAGCGCCTCCTGCTTCACCTCCAGCAGGTGCACCGGGATGCCGGCGTTCATGAAGGTGATCGCGATGCCGGAGCCCATCGTCCCGGCGCCGATCACCGCGCAGGAGCGGATCTCGCGCGTCGGAGTGCTCTCCGGCACGTCGGGGATCTTCTGGGTCGCGCGCTCGGCGAAGAACGCGTGGCGCAGCGCCGAAGAGACCGGCGACAGCAGCAGCTCCGCGAACAGCTGCTTCTCGACCGCGAGGCCCTCCTCGAAGCGCCTGGTTGCGGCGGCCTGCACGGCGTCGAGGATCCTGAGCGGTGCGGGGTAGGCCGCGAACGCGGTCTTCGCGGCGTTGCGCGCGAAGCCGAGCAGGCCCTCGAGGTTCGGCTCGCGGACGCGGATGTCGCGCGCCTTCGGCATCCTGCCGGCCTGCGCCGCCGGCAGCGCCTGCGCGGTCGCGAACTCGACCGCGGCCTTCACGACGTCGCCGGCGACGAGTGCGCTGACGAGCGGGCTACCCGCGAACAGCCTGGCCGGCAGAGGCTCCCCGCCGAGCATCACGTTCAGCGCGCCCTCGACGCCGATCAGGCGCGGCAGCCGCTGCGTGCCGCCGGCGCCCGGCAGCAGCCCGAGCTTCACCTCGGGCAGGCCGAGCTTCGCGTTCTCGCTCACCACGCGGAAGTGGCAGCTCATCGCGAACTCGAGGCCGCCGCCGAGGCAGTTGCCGTCGATCGCGGCGACCACCGGCTTCGGGCTGGCCTCGAACGCGGCGTTGAGGTCGTGGAGGTTCGGCGCCTTCACCATCAGCGGCGTGCCGAACTCCTTGATGTCGGCGCCCGCGGAGAACAGGCCGTGCCGGCCGACGACGACCACCGCCTCGACCGCGGGATCGTCGAGCGCGGCCTGCAGCGCCTGCACGAGGCCGGCACGCGTGGCGAAGCCGAGGCTGTTGACCGGCGGCTCGCCGAACGCGAGTACCGCCACCGCGCCTTCGCGCGTGGACGTGACTGGAGTCATCGCGGAACCTTCCGTTGGAGTGCGTCGCGGGACGTTGATTATGGCAGGACGGCCCCTGGGACGCGTCCGCGGGGCCCGGCTTGTGCGGCACCGGGCAACGTGCTCCGGTGTGGGCCGGGATGCCCGGTCGCGGCATCGCCGTTGCCATTGGTTTCACTTGCAACTAACCTTGCGGTCCGCCGGAGATCCATCATGAAGCGCTACATCCAGTACCCCCGCGTCGCGGGGCTAGCGAGCCGCCAGGCCCACGCGGACCTGCCGCCGGGCACCTACGAGCGCGAGATGAGCAAGGAAGGCTTCTTCGGGCCGGCGGCGTTCTTCCACCACCGGCATCCGCCCACCGGCTGGGCCAGCTTCGAGGGCCCGCTGCGTCCGCACGCCTTCGACCTGACGAAGCTCGCGGGCGCTCCCGCCGCCGCACCCGGCGCCGCGGTCGTCGCCCCGGAATGCTCGCCGTGGGCCGCGCACGAGGCGCTGCACAATTCGCACTGCCGCGTGCGCTGGTGGCGGCTGCCGCGGTCGATGGACCACCTGGCGCGCAACGCCGACGGCGACGAATTGCTGTTCGTGCACGCCGGCCGTGCCGAGCTGTACTGCGACTTCGGGCACCTGGCCGTCGAGGCGGGCGACTACGTCGTGCTGCCGCGCGGCACGCTGTGGCGGCTCGAATGCGAGGCGCCGGTCGCCGCGCTGCTGATCGAAGCGACGAACTCGACGTACCTGCTGCCCGACAAGGGGCTGGTCGGCAACCACGCGATCTTCGACCCGGCGCTGCTCGACGTGCCCGCGATCGACGAGGCGTTCCGCGCGCAGGCCGAACTCGCGGCGCCGGCCGGGGCGGACCCGGGCGCAGGCTGGAAGGTGCTCGTGAAGCGTCGGGGCCAGCTGTCGGCCGCGACCTACCCGTTCAACCCGCTCGACGCGGTGGGCTGGCACGGCGACCTCTGCGTCTGCCGCATCAACGTGCGCGACATCCGCCCACTGATGAGCCACCGATACCACCTGCCGCCGTCGGCGCACACCACCTTCGTGGCGGACCGCTTCGTGGTCTGCACCTTCGTGCCGCGTCCGTTCGAGACCGACCCGGGCGCGATCAAGGTGCCGTTCTTCCACAACAACGACGACTACGACGAGGTCATCTTCTACCACGCGGGCGACTTCTTCTCGCGCGACAACATCCATCCGGGCATGGTCACCTTCCACCCGGCCGGCTTCACGCACGGCCCGCATCCGAAGGCGCTCACGCGGATGCTGGTGCAGACGAAGCCCGCGACGGACGAGTACGCGGTGATGATCGACACGCGCGACGCGCTCGAGATCGCGCCCGCGGCGGCTTCGGTCGAGTGGCACGGCTACGTGGACAGCTGGCGCGGCAAGCCGGGTAGCTGAGCGCGACGCGCTGCGACGCCGCGCACCGCGCCGACCGCCGACACTGACGGGGGATCCATGAAACTCGCGAGCCTGAGAGGCGGACGCGACGGCCGGCTGGTCGTCGTCGACTCCGCGTTGAGCCACTGCGTGCCGGCCGGCGGCATCGCGCCGACGCTGCAGGACGCGCTGGACGACTGGGCGCGCCTGGCGCCGCGCCTGCACGACCTCTACGTCGCGCTCGAGGCGCACCAGTCCAAGGAAGCGCGCCCGTTCGACCCGCGCGAGTGCGCGGCGCCCCTGCCGCGCGCCTTCCACTGGGTCGACGGCTCGGCCTACGTGAACCACGTGGAACTGGTGCGCAAGGCGCGCGGCGCCGAGATGCCGCCGTCGTTCTGGACCGACCCGCTCGTCTACCAGGGCGGCTCCGACGACTTCCTGGGGCCCACCGACGATGCGCCGTTCGGGTCCGAGGACTGGGGCATCGACCTGGAAGCCGAGGTCGCGGTGATCGTCGGCGACGTGCCGATGGGTTCGACGCCGGACGACGTGCGCCGGCGCGGCGACATCAAGCTCGTGATGCTGGTGAACGACTGGTCGCTCAGGAACCTGATCCCGGGCGAGCTGGCGAAGGGTTTCGGGTTCTACCAGTCGAAGCCCGCGACCGCGTTCTCGCCGGTGGCGGTGACCCCGGAAGAACTCGGGGACGCGTGGGACGGCGGCAAGCTGTGCCTGCCGCTGCACAGCTGGATCAACGGCGAGAAGTTCGGCGCCCCGGAGGCCGGCGTCGACATGACCTTCGACTTCCCCGTGCTGGTGGCGCACTGCGCCAGGACGCGCAACCTCCGCGCGGGCACGATCGTGGGCAGCGGCACCGTGTCGAACTACGACCGCGCGAAGGGCTCGAGCTGTCTGGCCGAGAAGCGCATGCTCGAGCAGATCGAGCACGGCGCGCCGCGGACGCCGTTCATGAAGTTCGGCGACCGCGTGCGCATCGAGATGCTCGACGCGCGCGGCCGCTCGATCTTCGGTGCGATCGACCAGCAGGTCGCCAGGAACTACCGCTGACCGCGGAACGCCTGCGGTCGCACGCGCCGTTTCGCGCGTTCCCGCCACGACCCTCGAGAGGCTGCCCGGGCACCGCCGGGCAGGCTTGGGACCGGTGCCGGCAACCCCACGATCCCACGAGCCTTGCCGTTGCCTCGTGCAGCCGGTAACGCGCCGGAGCCTGTATACCCATACAGACGCTCCAGTGTAACTGCGTGGACATCCGAGCCAGGCTCGCGATCCTCGCCGATGCCGCCGATGCCGCCGACGCCGCCGATGCCGCGCGAACTCGTGCAGCTGCCCGAGGCCGCCCGTGTCGACACGGCCGACCCGCCGCCGCGCCCAGACTCGCCGGGACCCTGCAGTACACTCGGCGGGTGAACCACGCCGCTGCCGCGCCCGGCTCCTACTGGGCGGATGCCACTTCGCCCGAACTCGCGGCGCTCGACCCGGAGCGCACCGTGGTGCTGCTGCCCGTGGCCGCGATCGAGCAGCACGGCCCGCACCTGCCGCTGGCGACCGACGCGCTGATCGCCGAGTCCCTGGTCGGGCACGCGGTCGCGACTCCGCGGGCGCAAGCGCGCGTGCTCGCACTGCCACCACTGCCCGTCGGGCACAGCCCGGAACACGAGCGTTTTCCCGGCACGCTGTCGCTGGACGTGACTACGCTGCTCGCGCTCTGGAGCGCGGTTGCGCAGGGCGTCGCGCGCTCCGGCGCGCGCAAGCTCGTGCTCGTCAATGCTCATGGCGGTCAGCGCGGCCTCGTCGACCTCGCCGCGGTGCAGTGGCGCGCCACGCTCGGACTGCTCGTCGTCCGCGCGAGCTGGTTCGATTTCGGGATGCCGGAAGGGCTGTTCGCGGCCGACGAACTGGCGCACGGCCTCCACGGCGGCGAGATCGAGACGTCGCTGCTGCTGCACCTGCGCCCGGATCTCGTGCGACGGGAACACACGCAGGATTTCCGGGGCCGCACGCACGACCGAGCCGGCCACTTGCTCGGCCCCGAGCGGCCCCTCGGCTACGGATGGCTCGCGGGCGACCTGCACCCGGCCGGCGTCGTGGGCAACGCGGCCGCGGCGGACGCGGAACGCGGCCGACGCCTGCACGCCCACCTTGCCGGGCGACTCGACGCGCTGATCGACGAGCTCGCCGCGACGCCGGTGGCCGCGCTGCTCGCGCCGGACGCCTGAAGGCTCGACCGGACAGCGCTCTTCGCTGCGACCACTCGACGCGTCGCGACCGTTCGCGATCCGCACGCGCCGCGCGACGCGCCGCTCACTCCGGATCGGGGGTGAAGTGGCCTGCCCGTTCGCGCCGCACCTGGAGGTAGCGCTCGTTGTGGGGCGTGACCGCGCCGGCGAGCGTGCGGAAGCCCGCGACCTCGATGCCCGCGCCCGCCAGCGCGTCGATCTTGCGCGGGTTGTTCGTGTGCAGCCGGACCCGTGCGACGCCGAGTTCGCTCAGCATCCGCGCCGCGACCTCGTAGCAACGCTCGTCGCCCGCGAACCCGAGATGCCGGTCGGCCTCGATCGTGTCGAGCCCCGCGTCGTCCTGCAGCCGGTACGCGCGCAGCTTGTTGGCGAGCCCGATGCCGCGCCCTTCCTGCGCGATGTACAGCAGCACGCCGCCCCCGAGCTCCGCGAAGCGCCGCACGGCGCCACGCAGCTGGTCGCCGCAGTCGCAGCGCAGGCTGCCGAACAGGTCGCCGGTCAGGCACGCCGAGTGCACGCGCGTCTCGACGACGGCCTCGAACGGCGGGTCGCCGACCAGCACCGCGACGTGCTCGACGGCGTCGCGCAGGTCGCGGAACAGCACCATGCGCGCGTCGGGCGTGGCCGCGAGCGGCACCCGCGCCTCGCCCACGCGTTCGAGCGCGATCGCATGCGGGGCGTCGAGCGCCGCGAGCGCCGCGAGGTCGAACGCGAGCACGCCCGCGGAAGCGGAGCGGGACGCGGGCGCGAACACCACCGTAGGCAGCAGCCGGGCGTGCTTCGCAAGCGCCACGGCTTCGGCGTCGCCCGACACCGGCGACACGAGCCTGGCGCCGCGGGCGATCTCCGGCGCGCGCGCGTCGGTCGTCGCAGCCGACCCGAGGCCCGCGAGCGCGCGCAGGTCGTCGAGCGTGACGTCGACCGGCAGGCACGCCGCCACGACGGGTCCTTCCGCCACCCATCCGAGCGCACGCGCGCGTTCCGCGGTGGTCGCGAGCCGCAGGCCGTCGGGCGCGCCCGCGACGAGCACGGCGAGGGCGGACGCGCGCAACGTGTCCACCGCGGCGACGAGCTGCAGGGAACCCGGGGCGCCGCCCACGATCGGACGACCGGCGCGCCACTCGGCGCGCGCGCGATCGAGATCCAGCAGCCGGGGATCGCCGAACGGATGAGGAAGCGGCTCGCGCATCGCGCGGATCCTGTGACGAGGGCCGGAGTAGGATAACGGCATGCACGGCGCCGAACTCGACGAACTCTACGGTTCACTGCGGGACGCGCCGCAGGCGCCGGTCGCGATCGGGCATCTCGGCCAGAGCCTCGACGGCTTCATCGCGACGCCCGCGGGAGACTCGCGCTACGTCAACGGCCGTGGGAACCTGCTCCACCTGCACCGCATGCGCGCGCTGTGCGACGCGATCGTCGTGGGCGCAGGCACCGTGGCCGCCGACGACCCGCAGCTCACCACGCGGCTGGTCCCGGGCCCGAACCCGGTGCGCGTCGTCGTGGACCCGGAACGGCGGCTCGGCACCGGCTACCGGGTGTTCGCCGACGGTGCCGCGCCGACGCTCCTCGCCTGCCGCGAAGCGCGCGCGCACGACGGCGCCCCGACGCACGGCGCGGCCGAGCTGCTGCAGGTCCCGGACTCGGCCGGCTGCTTCGACTGGAGCGCACTGCTCGCCCGGCTCCGCGCACGCGGCCTGGCGCGGATCTTCGTGGAGGGCGGCGGTCGCACCGTCTCCGCGTTGCTGGCGGCCGGGCTGCTGGATCGTCTGCAGATCGCGGTCGCGCCGCTGATCATCGGCGACGGGCGGCCCGCGATCCGGCTCGCCGCACCGGCGCGGCTCGGCGACTGCCGCCGCCCCCGGCACCGCGTCTACCGTATGGGCGACGACATCCTGTTCGACTGCGACCTCTCGGGCGCCGGCGAGCCCGGCACGAGCGCCGGCGACGACGCGCACGAACCCCCGCTCGTCCGCGTGCTCTGAACGCGGGGCTGCACCGCGCGCGGCCTCAGGAGTCGCGGCCTCCGGGAATCGCGAGCAGGTCCTCGTGCCCGACGAGCAGCACCGAACGGCCCGCGTCGACGTGCGCGAGCCGACGTTCCAGCCAGCCCTCGAAGCGCCCGCGCTCGCCGGGCACCGCCTCGATCGCCGCCGCGGCCCAGCCGCGCAGCAGTTCGCGCTGCAGCGCCGCGTCGGCCGCATCGGCGGCGTCCAGCTGCCAGTCGCTGCGGGCTCGCCGCACGCGGTAGCCGCGCGCGGCGAACGCAGCGGCGGCTCGCACGCAGGCGTCGGGCCCGAGCGCCGGACCGAAACCCTTGTCGCGACGCTGGTGCGCGTCGAACGCCGCGTGTGCCGCGGCGTCGTCGGGGTCCGCGGGCGCACACGACCGCCGGCCGTCGTAGTCCAGCACGCAGAGCGCGATGGCGCCTGCGCGTGCGCAGGCCGACGCGAGCCGGTCGAGCCACGCCGCGGAAACGAGGTCGAGCAGCGCCGAGGCGGTCACGAGGCGCGCGCCTGCACAGGCGGCTTCCAGCGCGGGACCCGCGAGGTCCGCGCGCTCGACCGTCGCGTGCGCCGGCGCACCCGCGGCATCCACGAGCCCCACGCAGCGCTCGCGGGCGTGCCGCAGCAGCGCATCGTCGGAATCGACCAGCCGCCAGCGCTGCGGTCCGGGCAGGCGGGGCGCGAGGCGCACCACGTTCGACCCGGTGCCGCAGGCCAGGTCTGCCGCGAGCCAGGGGCGTACGTGCGGGAACCCGGCGTGAAGCGCCTGCCGAAGCTCGTCCCGCAACGCCGTCTCGAGTTCGAGCGAGCGCGCCCGGGCATCCGCCGGCGTTCGCAGCGCGAGCCAGCTCGCCTCGAAGCCGCTCACGCGATCGCTCCGAGCGCCTCGGCCAGCCGCGCGCAGGCATCTTCCCAGCGCGGCAACCGCTCGGCCGCGCGCCGCGCGCCGGCCGCAGAAACGTTGCGCAGCGCGGGGTCGACGAGCAGCGGCGCGAGGACCGCGCGCAGCGCCTCGGGATCGCCCGGGGGCACGAGCCTGCCGGCCTCGGGCGACACCAGTTCGGGGGCCGCGCCGACACGGGTCGCGACGACGGGCAGCCCGCGCGCGAGCGCCTCGGCGAGCGCCATGCCGTAGCCCTCGTAGAGCGCGGCCGAGACGTAGAGATCGGCGCCGTCCCAGGCCGCCTCGAGCGCCGCATCGTCGAGTTCGCCGCGCAAGCGCACGCGGCCCGCGAGCCCGAGCGCGTGCAGCTGCTGGCTCACGCGCGCCGCGCACGCGGGATCGCGCCCGGTGCTGCCGACGCAGTCGAGCGTCCAGGGCGCGGCGGCGAGCGGCGCGAGCGCCTCGAGGAGCGTCCCGTGCGCCTTCCGCGGCGTCAGCGTCGCGACGTACAGCAGGTGCGGCGCGGCTCGCCCCGAACCTCGCGCCGGGCGCGCGGGATCGGTGCCGGGCTCGACCACGACGATGCGATCGGCTGCGACGTCGTACTCGCGCAGAGCCGTGGCCGTGCCGCGCCCGGTGACGACGACGCGACGCGCCGCCGCGAGCGCCTCGCGTTCGGCGCGCAGCAGTCGCTCGCGCGCCGCGGCCGCGAGCCCCGTTTCCGCGGCCAGCGGATGGTGCACGAGCGCCACCAGCCGCAGTCGCCGCGCCTCGCGCGCGGCGACCTCCGGCAGCGCGCCGTACGCGAGCCCGTCCACCAGCACGAGCGCGCCGTCGGGCAGCGCTGCGAAGCACTGCGCCGCGGCCGCGCGATCGCCGTCCGCGGGGTGCGGATACGCACCCGCGAGCGAGTGCACGCGCACGCTCCAACCGAGCGAGCGCAGGCCGGCGACGATCCGCCGGTCGTAACCGTAGCCGCCGGTGCGCGTCGCGGGATCCCCGGGCAGGACGAGCTCGAGCGCGCTCACGCGCGGCCCGGCACCGCCGCTTCGTAGGCGGCCCACGCGACGTGCGACTCGTGCAGGGCGACGCGCAGCATCGTCACGCCGTGCGCCGCCGGCCCGAGGCGACCGGCGCCGATCGCGGCGACCAGGTCGTCCCACACCGCGCGCGCGAGGAACTCGGTGGTGGTGTTCGCGCCCGCGAAGCGCGGCAGCTCGTCGAGGTTGCGGTAGTTCAGCGGCGCCAGCACGGCGCGCAGCGTCTCCGACGCGAGCCCGATGTCCACCACGAGCCCGTCCGCGTCGAGCGCAGGCCGGCGGAACTCCGCGTCGACGACGTAGGTCGCACCGTGCAGCCGCTGCGCGGGGCCGAACACCTCGCCGCGGAAGCTGTGGGCGATCATCACGTGGTCTCGGACGCAGACGCTGTACATCGGGATACCTCGGTCGATGACGGTTCAGTCGTAGCGGACCCGGTGGCAGAGCGCGCCGTGCGCCGCGAGCCGCGCGACCGCCGCGGGCAGCTCGGCGAACGCGCACTCGCCGGCGATCAGCGCATCGAGCACGGGATCGGCGAGCAGCTCGAGCGCGAGCGCGAGGCGGCGCCGGTGCGTCCAGCGCGGCTGCTGCGCCGGCGGCAGTCGGCCGACCTGCGAGGAGCGGATCGTCAGGCGCCGCGCGTGGAACGCGCCTCCGAGCGGGAGGCGCACCTCGCGGTCGCCGTACCAGCTGAGCTCGACGACGCTGGCTTCGTCCCCCGCGAGCGCGAGTGCGGTCTCGAGACCCGCCGGCGCACCGCTCGCATGGAGCACGAGGTCGGCGTCGGGCGTCGCGGCGGCCGGCGACGCGAACGCGAGCCCGAGCGCGCGGGCCAGCGCCTCGCGCGCGGGATCCACGTCGACGAGTTCGACGCGGCACCCCGGCACGCGCGCCGCGAGCCACGCCACGAGGCAGCCCACGGTGCCGCCGCCCACCACCGCGATCCGGTCGCCGACGCGGGGCGTCGCGTCCCACAGACCGTTGATCGCGGTCTCGAGGTTCGCGGCCAGCACCGCGCGTGCGGGCGGCACCGCGTCGGGCACCGGGTGCAGTGCGTCCACCGGCACGACGTAGCGCGTCTGGTGCGGATACAGGCAGAACACGACGCGACCGACCAGTTCGGCCGGTCCTGACTCGACGCGGCCCACGCTGGCGTAGCCGTACTTCACGGGCGCGGGGAACTCGCCGTCCTGGAACGGCGCGCGCATCCGCGCGTACTCCGAGGGCGGTACGCGACCCGCGTGCACCAGCGACTCGGTGCCGCGGCTGATCCCGCTGTAGAGTGCACGCACGAGCGCCTCGCCGGGACCGGCGGGCCGCAGGATCTCGTCGCGGATCTCGCCGCGGCCGGGCGCCGTGATCCAGAACGCGGAGGCCGTGCTCATCGTTGCGGGAGGGTCGGGTGGTAACCGGGAAGAGGCAGCGATGATGCCGGGGCCCGCGCACGGTGGCGAGAGCGAAACGCTGCGCGCGAGCGCGCGGCGTGCGGTAGCGCTGGCGCTGGTCGCGACCGCCGTGGCCGCGGCGAGCGTGCAGGCGCTGCTCGACCTGTCGCCGGTCGCAGCGGTCGCCGCGGTCGCGATCGCCGCGGGCGGCGCGCTCGCGGTACTGCGGCACCTGCCGGGCCGCCATCCCCACCCGCGGTTCGGACCGGCGAACGTGGTGACGCTCGCACGCGCCGTGCCGACGGCACTCCTGGCCGGTCTCGCGGTCGAACCCGGGGCAGGCACGCCCGCGGTCGCGTGGTTCGCGGCGCTCGCGGCGCTCGCGGTGACGGTCCTGGACGGCGTCGACGGCCGGCTCGCGCGGCGTCGCGGCGTCGCGAGCGAGTTCGGCGCTCGCTTCGACATGGAGACGGACTCGCTGCTGGTGCTGGCGCTCGCGGTGCTCGCGTGGCGCTGGGACCGCGCCGGCGCGTGGGTGCTGCTGTCGGGGCTCGCGCGCTACCTCTTCGTCGCGGCGGGCGCGCTCGCGCCGTGGCTCCGTGCGTCGCTGCCGCCGAGCCGTCGACGCCAGGTGGTCTGCGTGGTCCAGATCGCGGTACTGCTCGCCGTCGTGGCACCCGTGCTGGGCTCCACGGCCGCCGCGGCACTCGCCGCCGCCGGCCTGCTGGCGCTCGCGTACTCGTTCGGCGTGGACTTCGCGTGGCTCGCACGGCGCGCGCGACGGACCGGGGACGGGCCCACTCTCGAATCCTGAACGGAGGATCGCCGCATGCTTCGCACTTCGCTCGCCGGTGCCGGCGCCCGCGTCCTCGCGGCCGCCATCGCGCCCGCGCTCGTCCTTGCACTGCTGCTCGCCGCGCCGGCCGCGCGCGCGGACCTCGACCGCTACGTGCTCGATCCGGACCACGTCTCGGTGGGCTTCCTGGTGGATCACGTCGGCTACGCGAAGACGCTCGGGATGTTCAGGCGCGTCAAGGGCAGCTACCGCTTCGACGACGCCACCGGGCGCCTCACGGACCTGCGGATCGAGATCGACGCGGCCAGCGTGTTCACGAACCACGAGAAGCGCGACCAGCACCTGCGGAATCGCGACTTCCTCGACGTCGAACGCTTCCCGAAGCTCGTCTACACCGCGACGAGCGCGCGCCGCACCGGCGAGCGCACGTTCGCGATCGACGGCCAGCTCGAGCTGCTCGGCCAGCGGCGACCGGTCACGCTCACCGCGACCTGGAACAAGAGCGAACCCTACCCACTGCTGCTCGCGCCGCTGCAGCGCTCGGTCGTCATGGGCGTGTCGGCGCGCGGCTCCTTCCGCCGCAGCGACTTCGGGATGAAGTACGCGGTCGAGAACGGCTGGGTCGGCGACGAGGTGCAGCTGATCGTCGAGCTCGAGGCGCGCCGGGAGTAGCGCCGCGTGGCCGACGTCCGCCGGCTCGCGGGCGGCCTCGCGCTCGCGGTCGCGCTGTGGCTGCTGAACGCGGCGCTCACCTTCCACAACGCGTGGCCGACGCCGGCAGTTCGCCTGCCGATGCCGCCGGAACTGTCGCTCGAGCTCGCGGCCGCGCTGCTGGCGCTCGCGGCGTGGACGGCCTGGCGCGCGCGGCGTGGTGCCGCGCCGCCAGCCGTCGCCGGCCTGCTCGCGGCCGTCACGCTGGCGTTCGCGCTGGGGCGTTACGCGGAGGTTACCGCGCCCGCGCTGTACGGCCGCCCCGTGAACCTGTACTGGGACGCGCCCCATCTCGGCGGCGTGGCGCAGATGCTCGCCGAGGCCGCGGGGCCGGGCCTCGCGCTGCTCGCGGTGCTCGGCGCACTGCTGGGACTGGGGCTCGTGGGTTGGCTGCTGCGGCTGGCCTGGGCGCGCGTGCTCGCCGGGCTCGCGACGCGCACCGGCCGACGCGCGGTCGCCTGGATCGGGAGCCTGGCGCTGGCGCTCGGCCTCGCGGACGCGTTCGGCCACGCGCCGACGCACGACTGGCTGCGCGTCGCGACGCCCGTCTCCGCCACCTACGTCGAGCAGGCGCAGCTGATCCTGCACGCGTGGCAGGTTGACCGGGCCGGCGACGGTGCGGCGGCGGCCAGCGCGGCCGAGGCGAACGCCGCGAGCACCGCGGACGCCGCGAGCGCGGACGCGCGCGCGATATCGGCGTCGTCGCTCGCGACGAGCCCCGACCCGCGCTTCCACGCGCTCGGCGGCGACGACGTGCTGCTCGTGTTCCTCGAGTCGTACGGCAGCATCGCGTGGACCGACGCGACGCTGGCCGCGCGACTCGCGCCGGAGCGCGCCGCGCTCGCGCGTGCGGTCGAAGTCACCGGGCGCACCGCGGTCTCCGCGACGGTGGTCGCACCCACGTTCGGCGGCAACTCGTGGCTGTCGCACCTCTCGCTGCTCGTCGGCCGCGAAGTCCGGGATCCGGGCACGTATGCCCGCACGATGCAGGGCCGGGGTCGCACCCTCGTGAGCGACTTCGCCCGCGCCGGCTATCGCACGGTCGCGCTGATGCCCGGCCTGCGCAATCCGTGGCCGGAGGGGGCCTACTACGGCTTCGACGCGATACTCGGCGCCGCCGCGATCGACTATCGCGGCCCCGAGTTCGGCTGGTGGCGGATCCCGGACCAGTACGCGCTCGCGAAGCTCGACGTGCACGCCGGCCCGGCACCGCGTTTCGTGTTCTTCCCCACGATCAGCTCCCACGCGCCGTTCCGGCCGACCCCGCCGTACCAGCCGGACTGGGCGCGCCTGCGGAGCGCGCGGCCCTACGGTCCCGAAGCCGACGCCGCGCTCGCACGGGCGCCCGACTGGACCAACCTCGCGCCCGCCTACGGCGACTCGCTCGCGTACGCCCTGCAATGGCTCGCGGGCTACCTCGAACGGCGCGCCGACGCGCCGCTGACGCTCGTGGTGATCGGCGACCACCAGCCTCCCGCGGCCGTCGGCGGGCCCAGCGACGACTGGAGCGTGCCGGTCCACGTGATCACGCGGCGCCTGGCGGCGGTCGATGCGCTGCGCGCCGCGGGCTTCGTGCCGGGGCTCGTGCCGCCGCGGGCGGCGCTCGGGCGCATGCACGAACTCCGGCCCCGACTGCTCGCGGCGTTCCGCGGCCGCGGCGCCGCAGCGATCGCTTCAGTCCCGCCGCCGGGCGTAGACGTCGCCGGACGCACCGCCCTCCCGGCGGCCGAGCAGCCGGCGTCGTAGCGCGGCAGCGTCGAGCCACTCCGGCGAGAGCACGTGGCTCTCGGCCTCCGACCACGCATAGCGGTAGTCGCCGAGTGCCGCGAGCCGCGCGAGGCAGGCCTCCGTCAGCTCCGGCGTCGCGGCGACGTACTCGAAGGACAGGGCGCGCACCGCGCGGTCGAGCCCCGCCAGTGCCTCGGCCTCGTAGCCCTCGACGTCGAGCTTCACGAAATCGGGCTCGCCGTACGCGGCGATCAGCGCCGCGAGCGTCGTGACTTCCACGGTGCCCGCGGCCCGCCATTCGACCTGCGCGAACCCCCGGTCGCGGCGCACGGCCTCGATCCAGGTGCGCGACAGGGTGGTCACCGTCGGCGTGCGCGGCGCGGCGTAGAGCGTCGCCGTGCCGGGCTCGCGACCGACCGCGGCGGGCACGATCGTCACGCCCGGGTCGCGACCGTAGAACCGCCGCAGCACCGCGAGGCAGTCGGCCTGCGGCTCGATCGCGACCACGCGCGCGCCGAGCCGGCGGAAACAGCGGGTCCGGTTGCCGACGTGCGCGCCGACGTCGAAGCAGAGGCCGCCGTCCGGCACGAACGGCCGGTACAACCGGGCGAACCGCGGCCCGCGCCACGGCTGGCCGTAGTAGAGCATCAGCGAGCGGGCCAGTCCCGCCAGTCGTCCCGCCGCTCCCGGCACGCGCCCTCCCACGCTCCAAAACGCCCACGCGCTGACGCACAATAGCGCGTCGCGCGCCCTCGGCGCGCAGAGGGCTCCGGATGACCCACCACGCGCTCGCCGCGGTGAAGCTCAAGGCCGTCGACGGCCACGTGCTCGACGCCGTGCGCGCCGAGCCCGTGGGTCGGCCGCGCGGCGGCGTCGTGATCGTGCAGGAGATCTTCGGCGTCACACGGCACATCCGCGACGTGGTGCACCAGTACGCGGACGCCGGCTACGCGGCGATCGCGCCGGCGCTGTTCGACCGCATCGAGCGCGGCGTCGACCTGCCCTACGACGACTACGCGCCCGGCCGGGCATTGCGCGACCGCGTGCGCCCCGAGCACGCGCTGCTCGATCTCAAGGCCGCGATCGACGCGGTCGCACCCGCGGGCAAGGTCGCGGTGGTCGGCTACTGCTGGGGCGGCTCGCTCGCGTATCTCGCGGCCTGCCACCTCCCGCTGGCCTGTGCGATCGCCTACTACGGCGGGCAGATCGTGAAGCTGCTCGAGCGCACACCGAAGTGCCCCGTGATGTTCCACTTCGGCGAGCGCGACACGCTGATCCCGCCCGTGGACGTGGAGCGCATCAAGCAGGCCTATCCGCTCGGCCACTACTACGTCTACCCGGCCGATCACGGCTTCAACTGCACGGATCGCGCCCAGCACGACGCGCAGGCCGCCCGGCTCGCGTTCGACCGGTCGCTCGATTTCCTCCATCGTCACGTCGGCTGAGCCGACATCCCGCGGCGCACGGACGCGCCACCGAAGGTGATCATGTCAACGTCGCTCGTCCTCTCCGATCCGTCGCTGCTGCGGCAGCAGTGCCACGTCGCCGGCCGCTGGGTCGACGCCGACTCGGACGCCACGTTCGAGGTCAGGAATCCGGCCACCGGCGAGCGGCTCGGCACCGTGCCTCGCATGGGTGCCGCCGAGACGCGCCGGGCGATCGAAGCCGCCCGCGCCGCGTTCCCGGCGTGGGCCGCCAAGCCCGCCAAGGAACGCGCGAAGATCCTGCGCGAGTGGGCGCGGCTGCTGGTGGCCAACGTCGACGACCTCGGCAAGCTGATGACCGCCGAGCAGGGCAAGCCGCTCGCCGAGGCGAAGGGCGAGGTCGCCTACGCGGCGGCGTTCTTCGACTGGTTCGCCGAGGAAGGCCGGCGCGTGTACGGCGACGTGATCCCGCAGCACCAGCCGGACAAGCGGCTGTTCGCGCTGCGCCAGCCGGTCGGCGTGGTCGCCGCGATCACGCCCTGGAACTTCCCGGCCGCGATGATCACGCGCAAGGCGGGACCTGCGCTCGCCGCCGGCTGCACGTTCGTCGTGAAGCCCGCGGAGGCGACGCCCTACTCCGCGCTCGCGCTCGCCGTGCTCGCGGAGCGCGCGGGCCTGCCGCCGGGCGTGTTCTCGGTCGTCACCGGGAATCCGCAGGAGATCGGCGGCGAGATGACCTCGAACCCGAAGGTCGCGAAGCTCACGTTCACCGGCTCGACCGCGGTCGGCAAGAAGCTGATGGCGCAGTGCGCGGGCACCGTGAAGAAGATCTCGCTCGAGCTCGGCGGCAACGCCCCGTTCATCGTGTTCGACGACGCCGACCTCGACGCGGCGGTCACGGGCGCGATCCAGTCCAAGTACCGCAACACCGGGCAGACCTGCGTCTGCGCGAACCGGATGATCGTGCAGGCCGGCGTCTACGACGCGTTCTGCGCGAAGCTGGTCGAGGCGACCAGGGGCCTGCGCGTCGGCAACGGCCTCGAGGGGCCCACCGAGCAGGGCCCGCTGATCGACGAGAAGGCCGTGGAGAAGGTCGAGAGCCACGTCGCTGACGCGGTCGCGAAGGGTGCGAAGGTCGCGCTCGGCGGCAAGCGCCACGCGCTCGGCGGCACGTACTACGAGCCGACGGTGCTCACGCACGTCACGCCCGCGATGCGCGTCGCGCGCGAGGAGACCTTCGGGCCGGTCGCGCCGGTGTTCCGCTTCGAGACGGAAGCCGAGGCGGTCGCGATGGCGAACGACACGGAGTTCGGCCTCGCCGCTTACTTCTACACGCGCGACGTGAGCCGCGCGTTCCGGGTCGCGGAAGCGCTGGAGTACGGCATCGTAGGTCTCAACACCGGGCTGATCTCGACCGAAGAGGCGCCGTTCGGCGGCTGGAAGGAGTCCGGCATCGGCCGCGAAGGCTCGAAGTACGGCATCCTCGACTACACCGAGCTGAAGTACCTGTGCCTCGGGGGGGTCTGACCCCTCGTTCGGGCGCGGGCGTGCCCGATTCGCGGAGGGTCGGGCCGCGCAAGGGGGCTGACCCCTGTTCCGACCGCTTCGCATGAACGCGCCGCTGTCGGATCGCGCGCTGATCCTGCTGCTCGCGGCCGTCACCGCCGCGGGGCCGGTCGCGCTCAACATCTACCTGCCGGTGCTGCCGAAGGTGCAGGCCGAGTTCGCGGTCAGCGTGGCCGCCGCGAGCACCACCGTCACCGCGCCGCTGATCGCGTTCGCGATCGGCATCCTCTTCTACGGTCCGGTCTCCGATCGCGTCGGGCGGCGGCCCGTGATCCTGTTCGGCCTCGCGGTGTTCCTGGTCGGCACGCTGCTGGCGCTGTTCGCGCCGTCGGTCGGCTGGCTCACCGCGGGCCGCGTCGTGCAGGCGCTCGGCACGTCCGCCGGCATCACCGTCGCACGCGCGGTGATGAGCGACCTCTACCCGCGCGACAAGATGGCGCGGATGATCGCCTACCTGACGATGGCGATGGTGCTCGCGAACGCGCTCGCACCGGTCGGGGGCGGCGCGCTCGCCGAGTTCGTGGACTGGCGCGGCGTGTTCGCGCTGCTGCTCGTCGGCGGCATCGCGATCACGTGGTCCACCTGGCGCCACCTGCCCGAGACGCGCGTGCCGGGGACGGGCAGCTCGGCGGTGCAGGTGCTGCAGGCCTCGGCGGTGCTCGCGACGCGGCCCGCGTTCCTCGGCTACGTACTCCAGAGCGGCGTCGTCTATGCGACCTTCCTGGTCTTCATCTCGCTGATGCCGTACGTGTTCGTGCAGGGCCTCGGCCACTCGACCACCGAGTACGGCTCCTGGTACCTCGCGATCGCGGTCGGCTACTTCGTCGGCAACTGGCACGTCACGCGCTACGCCGCGCGCCTCGGCGTGCACCGGATGATGGTGTTCGGCGTGTCGATCCAGGCCGTCAGCGCAGTGATCGCGTGGGGCGCGGCGTACGCGGGCTGGTGGCACCCCGCGTGGATCTTCCTGCCGTGGGCCGTGCTCGGCTACGGCCAGGGTCTCGCGCTGCCGAACATCACCGCGAGCGCGGTCGCGCTGGCGCCGCAGTACGCGGGCGCGGCCTCGGGCCTGCTCGGGTTCGGGCAGCAGCTGATGGGCGCGCTCTCGATCCAGGCGATGGCCGTCGCGTCGACCGCGACGCCGGTGCCCGTCGCCACCTTCGTCGCGGCGGCCTCGCTGTTCGCACTCGCCTGGCTGCCGCTGATGCGTGCGCGCTGACGCGCGCCGGGACACCGCCCGCCGGCGATCGCACGAGTCCGCGTCCGCGTTCGCGCCGCCGTTCTTCTTCGCAATCCGACGTTTCGCACCGCGGGCATGATTTCCGGCGTCGGGCACGGCGGCAGGGATGGCCGCGGCCCGGTGCACGACCGCACAAGCTACCTGGGGGCACGCATGGATGCAGGCGCCCCGGAGGCCACCGCATGACGGTGATCGTCTGGAACTCCCACGAGACGGTGAAGTGCCCTGCGGGCTCCGTCGCGCAGCACCCGCGCTACGGCCGCGTGAAGGTGGTGAAGGCCACCGGCTGGCAGCGGCTGGTCGAGGCGCACCGCTACTCCCGGTGGACCACGCCGTACGGTTCGACCATCACTTTCCCCGAGCGCTTCTCGGCCTTCGTGGACGTGCGGGAGCTGCGTCGCGTCGGCGCACTCCCCTGGCCCGTAGCCGACAAGCTGGAGCCCTGACACGCACGGCCGCGCGCCGGGCTCCGGGCCGACCCGCCGAGCAGGCCTAGGCCGGCACCCCTTGCGCCGCCAGCGTCACCGCGGACGCCGGCGCCGTGCCCGCATGCCGCCCGGCGCACGCGACGATGCGCGCCACCAGCGCACTCACGTCGTGGTGATGCAGCAGGAAACCGTCGGCACCCCGCTTCAGGCTCTCGCGCGCGAGCAGTTCGCTCGACACCTCGGACAGCACGAGGATCCGCGTGGCGGAGGTGCAGGCCGCCGCGAACCGCGCGATCCATCCGAGCGCGGTGGCCTTCCCCACGAGGCACCCGAGCAGCACTACGTCCGGCTGGAGGCGCAGGGCCAGCGGCAGGCCCTCTTCGAGCGCACGAGCGTGCCCCGCGCACTCGAGCTCGGGGTGTTGCTGCAGCGCGGCGACGAGTTCGGCACCAGGATCCGGATCCAGGACTAGCAGGACCCGCAGACGGGTGCGGCAGGGAGGCATCGAGTCTTCTTGCAGGGCCCGAGTTCGGGACCAGTGTGGGCCCGATCCGGCCAGCTTGGCCATTACGTTTGCCTCATGTTCCCGGAAACCGGAACGGGAGACGCAGTTTCAGCCCGCTACCCGACTTAGCATCCGGTGCAGCGTCCACGGAGGGCCCCCTTGCCGCTCGAACTCCGCCCCCGCGTGCCCGGAGTCCGCGCCGCTGCCGCCGGTCCCGGTGCCGTGCCTATTGCCGTCGCGGAGCCCTGACGTGCTCGGGCGTTTCCTCGAGATCACGGTGCCGGCGCCGCGCATCCTCGAATCCTGGCGATTCTGGGAGAGCCTCGGTTTCGCGGGCGCACCGGTCGGCGAGACCTGGACGCACCGCTGCGCGGTTGCCACCGACGGCCGCGTGGCCGTCGGCCTGCACGAGGCCGACGTCCCGCCGTGCACGCTGACCTACGTGCGGCCGGACCTCGCCCGCCACCTGCCCGCGCTGGAGTCGGTCGGCGTCGAGTTCGAGGCGCGCGTGCTCGGCGACGACCGCTTCAACGAGGCGAGCTTCACCGCCGCCGGCGACCAGCCCTTCCGCCTGCTCGAGGCGCGCACGTGGTCGCCGCCGGCCCGGGCTCAGCCGTCGCCGTTCGGCTGGTTCGAGGAATACGCGATCCCGGTGCGCGACCTGGCCGCGGCGCGCGACTACTGGGAGCGACTGGGGTTCGTGGCCGTCGAGGAGCGCGAGTACCCGTGGCCCAGCCTCGCGCTGACCAGCGACACGCTGGACGTCGGACTGCACGCGGGACCGGATCTCGGCGGCCCGACGCTGGTGTTCGCGACCGACGACGTCGCGGCACTGCGCGAGCGGCTCGCCGCCGTCGGCATCGAGACCGACGCGCGCCTGCCGCGCGCCCTCGATCCCCGCCTCTACCTGCGCGTGACCTCGCCCGAGGGCCTGCGGTTGCTGGCCGGACCCGGGACCGCATGACGATGCGTTGTCGATCGAGGCGCAGGTCGCGCGGTCGTGCGCATACGGGCCGGCGGAGCCCGTCAGAGGCGAGGCCATGGCGCCGATCCGTTACGGGAAGTTGGCGTCGTGCCACTCGAGCTCGACGGCGGATGCGTGCCCGGAGAACAGCGCGAAGTTCACGCCCTGCCCGTCCCACCTGGCGCGTCGTCAGCCCTCCCCGCGCCGCGCCAGCTGCAGCAGCGCCGCGAGCGGCGCGCCGATCCAGTCCGGCCGGTTGTCGAGCTCGTAGCGCACCTCGTGGAGCGCCTGCTCGAGCAGCAGGAAGTCCACGAGCGTCCGGTGCCGCGCGTCGTCGCGCGCGAGGCCCGCGGCGGCGACGCTGCGGAGGTACGCGTCGAGGAAGGCCGCCTGCGTCTGCGCCAGCCAGCCGTCCGCGGCAGCCCGGTGCGAAGGCGTGCACGCCGGCGCCGCCGCCGCCGCCAGCACGGCGTGCCGCACGTAGTCGAACGAGCGCAGCATCCCGGCGACGTCGCGGAGCGCGAGATGCTTCGCCCGGCGCTCGTCCATCGAGCGCTGGGGCTCGCCCTCGAAGTCGACGATCAGGAAGTCGCTCTTCGCGAGCAGCACCTGGCCCAGGTGAAAGTCGCCGTGGTGGCGGGTCTTCACGAGACCGTCCGGCGCGAGCCCTGTCGGCGTGGCCGCGAGGCGGAGCAGCGGGTCACGGGCCGCCGCGAGCGCCAGCGATAGTGGCTGCAGCGCCGGCGGCAGTTGCTCGACCGCGGCTTGCACCCGCGCGAGCGTGGCGTGCACGTCCTGGCCGACGCGGGCGGCCCAGCGCTCGAGGTCGCCGGGACCCACCGGCTCCGGCGCGAACGCCGGGACGTCCGTCGCGCGCGCGAGTGCCGCGTGCAGTGCGCCGGTGCGATCCGCGAGCGTGCCGATCAGCGACAGGAACGCGCCGTGCTCCTCGGCCGCGTCGCGGCCGGCTGTCAGCCGGTCGAGGTAGCGTTCGAGGTACTCGGTGGCCCAGCGCCAGCCGTCGCCCTGGTTGAGCACGAACTCCTGCACGACGCCGAGCGCGGTCCGCGTCCCGTCCGGCGCCTCGTACTGGAGCGAGCCCGCGAGCCGGACGGAATGCGGGAAGCCGATGCGGTCCGTCAGGAACTCGCCGATCTCCACCTCGGGGTGCACGCCCACCGCGAGCCGCCGGAAGCACTTGAACAGCAGTCGCTCGCCTAGCGCGACGGTCGTGTTGCTGGTCGCGGCCGACAGCGGGCGGCACGGCAGTTCGAACACCTCGGCGCCGGCGAGCGCCGGGAACGCGCCCGTGGGCCGGAAGTGCAGCGAGCCGTGCGCCAGCCGAACGGTCTCGCGGTTCGCGAGTCCCGCGAGCACCGCCTGCACGAAGCGCTCGTCCAGCATCGCGTCGGACACCAGGCCGACGCGCGCGTGGCGGCGCGCCCGCGCGAGAGCCGCGCCCTTCAGCAGCGGCGGCACCTCGCCCGCGTCTTCCCAGACGAGCGTCAGCGGCAGGAACCATCGCGACGGCGGGCGCTCGCCCGGGCCGAAGTGTTCCACGTCCACGAACGCCAGCAGCCACTCGGCGGGCGCCTGCAGCCACGGCAGCGCGGCCACGATGCGCACCGGCCCGAGCGGCTCGCCCTTGCCGCCGTACCAGCGCTGCGCGCCGAGGTGGTGGGGCAGCACCTGCTGTTCGAGCTGGCGCCGCACGGACTCGGCCAGCGAGCGTCGCCACGGCGCCACGCGCTCGGCATCGAGACTGTCCCAGCCCTCGAACAGCACGAGCACCGGCAGTTCGTCGGCCGCCAGCATCTCGACGTGCCACGACGGCGGCTGCGCGTTCGCCTCCAGCCGGAACCAGTAGAACTGGTGGCCGGGCAGCGTCAGCAGGTACGGCAGCTGGCCGATCGGGGGGAAGGCGGTACGCCCGAGCATCTCCACGGGCACGCGGCCCGCGTAGCTCCTGAGGTCGAGCTCGACCGGCTGCGCGGTGCGCGCGAGATTCGCGACGCAGAGGATCGTCTCGCCCTCGTGCTCGCGCACGTAGGCGAGGATCTTGCGGTTGCCCGGCCGCACGAACGCGAGCGTGCCGCGGCCGAAGGCCTTCGACTGGCGCCGCACCGCCAGCATCCGCTTGGTCCAGTTCAGCAGCGAGTTCGGCTCGCGCAGCTGCGCCTCGACGTTGACGACCTGGAACCCATGGATCGGGTCCATGATCGGCGGCAGGTAGAGCCGCTGCGGGTCGGCCCGCGAGAACCCGCCGTTGCGGTCCGGGCTCCACTGCATCGGCGTCCGCACGCCGTTGCGGTCGCCGAGGTAGATGTTGTCGCCCATGCCGAGCTCGTCGCCGTAGTAGACGATCGGCGTGCCGGGCATCGACAGCAGCAGGGCGTTCATCAGCCGGATCCGCGCCGGGTCGTTCTCCATGAGCGGCGCGAGGCGGCGCCGGATGCCGAGGTTGATCCGCGCGCGCGGGTCGGCCGCGTACTGGCCGTACATGTAGTCGCGCTCGCGGCTCGTCACCATCTCGAGCGTCAGCTCGTCGTGGTTGCGGAGGAAGATCGCCCACTGGCACGCGTCCGGGATCGCCGGCGTCTGGTTCATGATGTCGACGATCGGGTGGCGGTCCTCCTGCGCGATCGCCATGTACATCCGCGGCATCAGCGGGAAGTGGTAGGCCATGTGGCACTCGTCGCCGTCGCCGAAGTAGGCACGGACGTCCTCGGGCCACTGGTTCGCCTCGGCGAGGAACAGGCGGTCGGCGTGGCGCACGTCGAGTTCCGCGCGCAGCCGCTTCAGGATCGCGTGCGTTTCCGGCAGGTTCTCGCAGTTCGTGCCGTCGCGTTCGATCAGGTACGGGATCGCGTCGAGCCGCAGGCCGTCCACGCCCATGTCGAGCCAGCGGCGCATCACCTCGACGACCGCGTCGACCACGCGCGGGTTGTCGAAGTTGAGGTCGGGCTGGTGGCTGAAGAAGCGGTGCCAGTAGTACTGGCCCGCGGCCTCGTCCCAGGTCCAGTTCGACTTCTCGGTGTCCGTGAAGATGATCCGCGCGTCCCGGTAGAGCGCGGGATCGTCGGTCCAGACGTAGAAGTCGCGTTCGGGACTGCCGCGAGGGGCGCGGCGCGCGGCCTGGAACCAGGCGTGCTGGTCCGAGGTGTGGTTGATCACGAGCTCGGTGATCACGCGCAGCCCGCGCGCGTGCGCGGCGTCGAGGAACCTCCGGAAGTCCTCGAGCGTGCCGTAGTGCGGGTGCACGCCGCCGTAGTCGGCGATGTCGTAACCGTCGTCCTTCAGCGGCGACGGGTAGAACGGCAGCAGCCACACCGCGTCCACGCCGAGGTCGCGGATGTAGTCGAGCCGCCCCGTCAGGCCGCGGAGGTCGCCGATGCCGTCGTCGTCGGAATCGCAGTACGCCTTGACGTGCGTCTGGTAGACGACCGCGTCCTTGTACCAGAGCGCGTCGCCGGAGCCGGCGGCGGCGTCCGGCCCCGCGCGTCCGTTCGTGTACCGCCCTTCCATGGGCCTCCGTCGTCGCTCGTCCGGCGCGCCGCGCGGGCGATCCGTTCCCGCGCCGGCGAGCTCACGGGAAGTAGTCGAAATCCTGCTCGCGCGCGGTCGCGCCGGCGCCGTTCAATGCAGGCCCCGGGACCCTGAGGGCGGCGGCGCCTTCAGGCAGATCATCGCGAGCGGCGGAAGCGTCAGGTTCAGGCTGTGCAGCCGACCCTGCGCCGGCACCGGCATCGACTCGGCGCCGCCGAAGTTGCCGAGGCCGCTGCCGCCGTAGAGCGGCGCGTCGCCGTTCAGGATCTCCTGCCAGTACCCGGGCGACGGCACGCCGACGCGATAGTTCTCGCGCGGCTGCGGCGTCAGGTTCAGCACCACCAGCACCGCCTCGCGGCCGTCCGCGGCCTTGCGCAGGTAGGCGGCGACGCCGCGCTCCGCGTCGTCCACCGCCACCCACTCGAAGCCCTCCGGCCCGAAGTCGCGCTCGTGCAGCGCGGGCTCGTTCCGGTACATGCGGTTGAGGTCCTCGATCCAGCGCAGCAGTCCCTGGTGCGGAGCGTGTTCGAGCAGCTGCCACTCGAGCGCGCCGTCGTGGTTCCACTCCCGCCACACGCCGAACTCGCCGCCCATGAACAGCAGCTTCTTCCCGGGGTGCGTCCACAGCCAGCCGTACAGCAGCCGCAGGTTCGCGAACTTCTGCCAGTGATCGCCCGGCATGCGGCCGAGCAGCGAGTTCTTCAGGTGCACGACCTCGTCGTGCGAGAAGGCCAGCAGGTAGTTCTCGCTCCAGGCGTACCAGATGCCGAATGTCAGCTGGTCGTGGTGGTGCCTGCGGTGGATCGGGTCGCGCGCGAAGTACTTCAGCGAGTCGTGCATCCAGCCCATGTTCCACTTCAGGCCGAAGCCGAGCCCCCCCATCGAGGTCGGGCGCGAGACCATCGGCCACGCGGTGGACTCCTCGGCGATCGTCTGCACGTCCGGGTGCGCCGCATACACCGCGTCGTTCAGCTCGCGCAGGAACCGCACCGCCTCGAGGTTCTCGCGGCCGCCGTGCTCGTTCGGGAGCCAGTCGCCCTCGGCCCGCGCGTAGTCGAGGTAGAGCATCGAGGCGACCGCGTCCACGCGCAGGCCGTCCGCGTGGTAGCGGTCGAGCCAGAACAGCGCGGAGGAGATCAGGATCGAGCGCACCTCGTGGCGCCCGTAGTTGAAGATCGCGGAGTTCCACTCCGGGTGGAAGCCGCGCCGGCGGTCCTCGTGCTCGTAGAGGTGCGTGCCGTCGAAGTAGACGAGCCCGTGCTCGTCCATCGGGAAGTGCGAGGGCACCCAGTCGAGGATCACGCCGATGCCGGCGCGGTGCAGCGCGTCGACCAGCTCCATGAACTCCTCGGGCTCGCCGTAGCGCGAGGTCGGCGCGAAGTAGCCGGTGGTCTGGTAGCCCCACGAGCCGTAGAACGGGTGCTCCATCACCGGCAGGAACTCGACGTGCGTGAAGCCCGTGCGCACGAGGTACTCGGGCAGCTCGCGCGCGAGCTCGCGGTACGACAGCGAGCGCCAGCCCTCGGCGGGCACGCGCCGCCACGAGCCGAGGTGCATCTCGTAGACCGACATCGGCGCGTCGAGCGCGTTGTGCCGGCCGCGGCGCGTCATCCACTCGGCGTCGTGCCAGCGGTAGCGAACGTCCCAGATGCGCGACGCGGTCCCGGGCGGCAGCTCCGCGCGGAACGCGAACGGGTCCGCCTTGTCGACCGCGTACCCGTGGTGGCGCGACGCGAGGTGGTACTTGTAGCAGTCCCCGTGACCCGCGCCCGGCACGAAGCCCTCCCAGAGGCCCGAGCCGTCCTCGCGCGCGCGCAGCGGGTGCGCGCCGCGGTCCCAGCCGTTGAAGTGGCCGACGACCGCGACGTACGCCGCGTTCGGCGCCCAGGTCGCGAAACGCGCGCCCGCGACGCCGCCCTCGACGCACGGGTGCGCGCCGAGCTTCTCGTACAACCGGTAGTGCCGACCCTGGCGGAACAGCCAGACGTCGTGATCGGTCAGGCGGAGTTCTTCGCCGCGACGCGGCCTCGGGTCGTTCACGGGAGCTTCTCCGGTCCGGCGGCCCGGGCCCCCAGCCGTTGGACCCTGTTCACGGCCGGCGGGCGCTCCCTGTCCGACACGTCCTCGCGGTACCTGGGACATCCGTGTCCTGCGTCGACTCGTGCGTGGTGCACGGGCGACCGGTCGCAGCCGACCGGTCCCCGCGCGTGCGGCAGCGTCACCGCGGTATCGTCCCACACGCTTTCGCCCAGCGGCAATCGCGTTGCGCGGTCCGACGGCGTCGCGGGCGCGCACCGCGCGCGGCGTGCCGACCAACCCGGGTCGCACGCTCACCGGGCCGAGCTCCGCGGTGGCTGCAGGTACCACTGCACGCCCCACGGCGGCACGACCGACTGCAGCTCGCCCGGGACGGGCGGCCAGATCATCGGCCCGGACGGCGACGCGAAGGTGGCCGGGCGCTCGTCCACGTTCAGCAGCAGCGTGAGCACGCCGCCCCGGCGCGAACGCCACTCCACGCACAGCTCGCCCGCGCTCGGCCGCTCGACGCGTGCCTCGACGACGCCGTCGGCGACGAACGGCACCACGTGCCGGCGGCGCAGCGCGAGGCACTCGCGGTACAGCGCGAGCCAGCGCGCATGCCGCCCGCGCTCGCGCTCCGTCCAGTCCAGCTTCGAGCGTTCGAAGGTCCCGGGCGCATTCGGATCCGGGATCCGCTCGCGAAGCGCCGGATCCGCGAACGCCGGGAAGCGCGCGAACTCCCGTCGCCGGCCTTCGCGCACCAGTGCCGCGAGCTCGGGGCCGAAGTCGCAGAAGTACTGGAACGGCGCGCTCGCGCCCCACTCCTCGCCCATCCAGAGCAGCGGCGGATGCGGGGCGAGCAGGAGCAGCGCGGTCAGCGGCTCGAGCCTGCCCGGCGGCACGAGGTGCGCGAGCCGCTCGCCGAACGCGCGATTGCCGACCTGGTCGTGGTTCTGCAGGAAGCCGAGGAACGCACCGGGCGGCAGCCCGCCGCTCGGCTCGCCGCGCGGCGCGCCCGAGTACGGCGATCGCTCGCCCTGCCAGGCGAAGCCCTCCGCGAGGCAGCGCGCGAGGTGGCGCAGCGGGTCCGCGGCGTAGCAGAGGTAGTAGCCGTGCGTCTCACCGGTGGCGAGCACGTGCAACGCGTGGTGCACGTCGTCGTTCCACTGCGCCGTGCACAGCTTCGGGCGGCCGCGCGCGTCGCGGAACAGGTAGTGCGCCGCGTTGCGGGCGTTCTCGAGCACGAGGTGGATCTCGCGCCGGCCCGCGAAGCGGGCGCGCACCCGCGTCGCCAGTTCCTCGATCACGTCGGGCCGCGAGTCGTCGACGATCGCGTGGACCGCATCGAGCCGCAGCCCGTCGAGGCGGAACTCCTCGAGCCAGTACAGCGCGTTGCCGATCGCGTACTCGCGTACCCAGCGCGAATTCTCGCCGGGCCCGCGGCCGTCGAAGTTCACGGCCGCGCCCCACGGGGTCGCGTGCCGCCGGGTGAAGAAGTCGGGCGCGTAAAAGCCGAGGTAGTTGCCGTCCGGCCCGAAGTGGCTGTAGACCACGTCGAGCAGCACCATGAGGCCGCGCTCGTGCGCCGCGTCAACGAGCGCCTTGAAGTCCTCCGGGCGGCCGTAGCTCGAATCCGGCGCGTACGGCAGCACGCCGTCGTAGCCCCAGTTGCGGCGGCCCGGGAAGTCCGCGACCGGCAGGATCTCGAGCGCGGTGATGCCGAGCTCGGCGAGCGCGTCGAGCCGCTCGATCGCGGCGCGGAAAGTGCCCTCGCGCGTGAACGTGCCGAGGTGCAGTTCGTAGACGACGGCCTCGTGCCAAGGGCGGCCGCGCCACGCGGTGCAGCGCCAGCGGTGGGCTCGCGGGTCCACCACTTCGCTCGGGCCGTGGCAGTCGACCGGCTGGAAGCGGGAGCCGGGATCCGGGACGCGAAGCCCGAGGCCGATCCCGAACCGGTAGCGCGCGCCCGGCCGGACGCCCGGCACGCGGCACTCGAACCAGCCGTCCGCCTCGCGCGTCATCGCGTGGTCGTGCTCGGCCGGCGCCGCGGTCGCGGCGTCGCGAACCGGGGGCTCCCCGCCGCTCGTGTCGAGGTGCAGCGTGACCGCGTGCAGCGCCGGCGCCCAGAAGCGGAACCGCACGCCGTCGGCGTCGAGTTCGGGGCCGAAAGGGGTCACCGCCGCGGTGGCGGCGTCGGCGCTGTCCGCTTCCATCGAGGCTCCGCGGCGGCACCGGCAGGTGCCGCGAGCCACGCACGGTAGCGGAGTGGCGCGCCGGGCCCGTGCGAAGCCGCGCAACCGCGGTCGCGCGGGGACGCGGATTCGTCGAAGCTCGCGCCGGATGCGGCGGGTGGCGAGCGCCTACACCGCCCGGGAGAACCGCGGCGTCTCGCCCGGCGCCACCGGCTGCGCCTCCGGCAGGTGCGCGTCGAACGGCATCGCGACGTTGCGCATCAGCAGGCGCCCGCGGCCGGTCACGACCAGCCCGCGATCCTCGTTGCGCACGAGACCGTCGGCCTCGAGCGGCCGCAGTTGCTCCAGCTCGCCGAGGAAGTACTCCTCGAACACGATCCCGTGCTCGGCCTCGACCTCCTCGAACGACAGGCGGGTCGCGCACATCAGCCGCTGGATCACGTCGCGGCGGATGCGGTCGTCGCGCGTCAGCTGCACGCCGCGCCGCACGGCGAGCCCGCCGGCGTCGATCGCGGCGTAGTAGTCGTTCAGGGTCTTGGCGTTCTGCGCGTACGCGTCGCCGACCTTCGAGATCGACGACACGCCGAACGCGACCAGGTCGCACTCCGCCTGCGTCGAATAGCCCTGGAAGTTCCGGTGCAGGGTGCCGGCGCGCTGCGCGCGCACGAGCTCGTCGGTCGGCAGCGCGAAGTGGTCCATGCCGACGTAGACGTAGCCCGCGTCGGAGAGCTTCTGCACCGTGAGCTCGAGCAGGCCGAGCTTCTCGGCGGCGCTGATCAGGTCCGCGGTCCTGATCTGGCGCTGCGGCTTGAACAGGTGCGGCAGGTGCGCGTAGCTGTAGGTGGCGATGCGGTCCGGGCGCGCGTCGATCACGAGGTCGAGCGTGCGCGCGAACGTGGTGCGGTTCTGCTTCGGCAGGCCGTAGATCAGGTCGACGCTGACGCTCTCGATGCCGACCTCGCGCGCGCGCGAGATCAGCGCCAGCGTGCCCTCGCAGGACTGCACGCGGTTGACCGCGACCTGCACGGCCGCATCGAAATCCTGCACGCCGAGGCTGACGCGGTTGAAGCCGAGCTTCGAGAGCTCCTCGAGCCGGTCGAGGTCGATCGTGCGCGGGTCGATCTCGATCGAGTACTCGCGGTCGGGCGCGTTCGTCAGCGCGAAGTGCCGGCGCATCTTCTCGAGCAGCTCGGCGATCTGCCGGGTCGAGAGGAACGTGGGCGTGCCGCCGCCGAAGTGCAGCTGGTTCACGGGGCGCGACTTGTCGTACAGCGCACCCTGGCGCTCGATCTCGCGGTACAGGCGGTCGAGGTACAGCGCGGCCTTGGAATGGTCGCGCGTGATGACCTTGTTGCAGCCGCAGTAGAAGCACGGGCTCGCGCAGAACGGCACGTGCACGTACAGCGACAGCGGGCGCACGACGCCGTCGCGACCCGGCGCGTTGCTGGCGCGCGCGGCCGCGACGTATTCGTCCACGCCGAAGCCGGGGTGGAACTGCACGGCCGTGGGATAGGACGTGTAGCGGGGACCGGGACGGTCGTACCGCTGGATCAGGCCGGCGTCGAACACGGCGCGGCCGTCGTCGGGAACTTGCATCGTCCGCCTCTTCCGCCGGGCTCACCCGGCTCCGCCTCTGGACCGCAAGTTACGGGCGGGGTCGCCGCAGGTGCCAGCGTGGAAATACGGATCGGTCTCCGGGAACTTGCACCAGAATCGGGGACTTACGCGAGGGGGGCCACGGGCGGGCGGAGCCGCGCGGCCGACCGGGGCGCTCAGTTCCCGAGGAACTCCCACACCCGGTCCAGGATCCCGGAGCCGGCCCAGAACACGCCGTAGAGCAGGAGCCCGATGTACGCCGTGGCGACGGCGGTCGCGACGTAGCCGGCGATCACGATCACGCCGTCCCGCTCGGCCATGCCGACCGCGAGCAGCACGATCGCGATCGCGGGCGCCGTGTTCGTGAACGGGAAAAGCGGCAGCGGCGCCATCAGCAGCAGGGCGACCAGCACCAGCATCAGTCCGTTGATGCGGTTCAGCGTCGCGCCGTGCGTGAGCGCGAGCAGCCGCGGCCGGATCAGCTTCTCGAACCGGCGGCTCGCGGCCGCGCTCTTGCGCAGCACGGTGGCGACGTGGGCGGAGTTCAGCCTGCGGGACAGCAGGCCGTTCGGCAGCCACGGCACGCGGTTCGCGGTCACGCCGGCGCCGACCAGCAGCAGCAGCAGGCCGAACACGGTGCTGGTGCCCGGGATCGACACGGGCAGCAGGAACGGGACCGCGAGGAACACGCAGAACAGCAGCAGTCCCTGCTCGCCGATCAGCTCGAGCAGCTGGCGGATCGAGACCTCGGGGGACGGCAGCGCGTCGGCCGCACCGTCGAAGGTCACGGACAGGCTGGTTTCCGGGTTGTGGAACTGGGTGGTGGTCAGGCGGCCTCCGGACGCGACGAGCGGGGAACCCCCGCGGCGGCCGGCGCATTCTAGCGTTACGGACGGTGGATCCGGGCGTGCCGGCGCTCGCCGTCCTGCGCGAGCGCCCCGGTCGGGCCTAGAATCGCGGCCTCCGTTCCCCGCGAGCTACGAGCATGTCCCGCAATCGTTCGACGGCCGCCGCCCTGACGGGCCTCGCCGTGACCGCCGCCCTGTCGCTCCCCGCTCGGGCACTGGCCGACGAGGGCATGTGGACCTTCGAGAACTTCCCCGCGGCGCAGGTGAAGGAGAAGTACGGCGCGACGATCGACCAGCGCTGGCTGGACCGCGTGCGCGGCGGCGTCGCGCGGCTCGACAACGGCTGCTCGGCCTCGCTCGTGTCGCCCGACGGGCTCGTGCTGACGAACCACCACTGCGTCACCACCTGCATCGCCGACCGCTCTTCGCCCGAGCGCGACCTGCTCGCGAAGGGCTTCCTGGCGCAGAACCGCGCGCTGGAGGAACGCTGCGAAACCGACCGCGTCAGCGTGCTGGTCGGCACCGAGGACGTGACGGCCAAGGTGACCGAGGCGACCAAGGGCCTGCAGGGCGCCGGTCTGGCCGAGGCGCGCCGCCGCACGCGCACGCAGCTCGAACAGGCCTGCGAGGACGCCTCGAAGGAGGATCGCAGGGCCGGTCCGCTGAAGTGCGAGACGGTGGAGCTCTACCAGGGCGGCCAGACCTGGCTCTACCGCTACAAGCGCTACGACGACGTGCGCCTCGTGTTCGTGCCGGAGAACGACGTCGCGGCCTTCGGCGGCGACCCGGACAACTTCCAGTTCCCGCGCTGGTGCCTCGACATGGCGCTGCTGCGCGTCTACGAGAACGGCAAGCCTGCCCGCACCCCGAACCACCTCGAGATGGACTTCGCCGGGCCCGCCGAGGGCCAGGCCACGTTCGTCGCCGGCCACCCGGGGAACACCGAGCGCCTGCTGACCGTCGAGCAGCTGCTGACGCAGCGCAACTCGCTGATCCCGTTCTGGCTCGTGCGCAACGTCGAACTCCGCGGCCGCTACCTGCAGTACGCGCGCACGAGCCCCGAGGCCGAGCGGCAGGTCGCCACCGACCTGTTCGGCCTCGAGAACTCCATCAAGGTCCGCCGCGAGCAGCTCGACGCGCTGCTGGACGAGCGGCTGTTCGCGGAGCGCCGCGCCGAGGAGGCGAAGCTGCGCGAGTACCTCGCGAAGAGCCCGGAGCTGGCCCGCGAGGTCGGCGATCCCTGGGCGGACATCGCGAAGGCGCAGCAGACCTACCGCAACATCCTGCAGCCGTTCACGTTCGTCGAGGGCGGCGCCGGGTTCGGCAACAGCGTGCTGTTCACGCGCGCGCGCCAGCTGGTGCGCGCGGCCGAGGAACGCGCCAAGCCGAACGAGCAGCGGCTGCGCGAGTACACCGAGGCGCGCCTGCCGGCGCTCCGGCAGACGCTCGGCGCGCAGGTGCCGATCCACCCGGAGGTCGAGAACATCCGGATCGCGTTCGGGCTGGCGCGGATGCGCGAGTTCCTCGGGCCCGACCACCCGGTCGTGCGCCGCGTGTTCGGCAACGCGTCGGCGACCGACATCGCGGAGAAGCTGGTGGCCGGCACGAAGCTGGCCGACCCGGCGACGCGCACCGCTCTCTACGAGGGCGGCGCCGCGGCAGTGCAGGCCTCGGAGGACCCGATGATCGAGCTCGCGCGCTCGATCGACGCCGAGGCGCGCGCGCTGCGCAAGCGCTTCGAGGACGAGGTGGACGGCCCGACCACCGAGGCGCAGGGGCGCCTGTCGCGCGTGCGGTTCGCGGCGCTCGGCACCAACACCTACCCGGACGCCACCTTCACGCTGCGGCTGTCGTACGGCGCGATCGCGGGCTGGCGGGAAGGCGAGCGCACGGTGCCGGCGTTCACCACGCTCGACCGCCTGTTCGAGCGCGCCACCGGCCAGCCGCCGTTCCGCGTGCCGCAGAGCTGGGAGTCCGTGAAGGCGCGGCTCGACCTGGCCACGCGCTTCAACACCTCGTCCACGCACGACATCGTCGGCGGCAACTCCGGCAGCCCGATGCTCGACGCGAAGGGCAACGTGGTCGGCCTGATCTTCGACGGCAACATCCACTCGATATCCGGTACGTACTGGTACGACGCCGAGCTGAACCGGGCGGTGTCCGTGAACACGCAGATCATGCGCGAGGCCATGTCGAAGGTGTACGGCGCGGACGCGCTGCTGAAGGAGCTCGGCGCGAAGTAGCCGAAACGGGGAGTGTCCCCGTTTTCCGCCCTGTGGACGGAAGCGCGAGACGGGCTGCATGCGACGGCAGGGTGGAAAGAGCGGACTGGCCCCTGTTCGGGTCGACGGTTTCCTCGTCGCGCTGACGCTCGCGATCGTCGCGGCTGCGGTCGCGCCGGAACTCGGCGCGACCGGCGGGACGCTGGGGCTCGACCGCGTCGTCAAGTACGGCATCGCGGTCGTGTTCTTCCTGCACGGCGTGCTGCTGCCGACCGAGAGCCTCGCGCGCGGCATCCGCAACTGGCGGCTGCATGCGCTCGTGAACGCGATGACGTTCGGGCTGCTGCCACTCCTCGGCCTCGTCGCGTTCGCCGCGTCGCGCCCGTGGCTGCCCGAGCCGCTGCCGCTCGGGCTGTTCTACGCCACCGCGGTCGCCTCGACGATCAGCTCCTGCGTCGCGCTGACGGCGGTGGCCGGCGGCAACGTCGCCGGCGCGGTGTTCAATGCGACGCTGTCCGGGATCCTCGGGGTGTTCCTGACGCCGGCCCTGACGAGCCTGGTCGCCACCACGGCCGGCCTGGAGCTCTCGGTGATCGACGCGATCCGCGCCATCGCCCTGCAGGTGCTGGTGCCGATGCTCGCCGGCCAGCTGCTGCGCCCGTGGCTGGCCGGGCCGCTCGGCCGCCGCCGCGCGGCCGTGTCCGTCGTCGACCGCGCCTCGATCGTGCTGGTCGTCTACGTCGCCTTCAGCGACTCGTTTCGCGCCGGCGTCTGGGCGCAGACCTCGTGGACGTCGCTCGCGCTGACGGCCACGATCACGCTGGCGCTGTTCGCGGTCGCGACGATCGCTGTGCTGCGGGCCGCGCGCGCCATCGGCCTGCCGCGCGAGGACGAGATCGCGGCGCTGTTCTGCGGCTCGCAGAAGAGCCTCGCGACGGGCATCCCGGTCGCGAGCGTGCTGTTCGCCGGCGACCCGGGGCTCGGCCTGGTCGTGCTGCCACTGCTGCTGTATCACCAGCTGCAGCTCGTCGCCGGCGCGGTGCTCGCGCGCCGCTACCTCGGTTAGAGTGCCGCGCGTGGACGCCCCCGCCTGGAGCCCCGCCTACGACGACGTCGGCGAATGCGTCGAGGCGACGCTGCGCCGGCTCGGCAACCGCATCGTGCTCGGCACGCCGCTCGGCATCGGCAAGCCCTCGCACCTGCTGAACGAGTTCTGGCGCCGTGCCGCGCGCGACCCGAACCTGCGCCTCACGATCTTCACGGCGCTGTCGCTGAACCGGCCGGCCGCCGGCAGCCGGCTCGAGGCGCGCTTCCTGGAGCCGCTGGTCGCGCGCGTGTTCGGCGACTACGTCGACCTCGAGTACCCGAAGGCGATGCGCGCCAACCGCGTGCCGCCGAACGTGGAGATCCGCGAGTTCTACGTCCAGGCCGGCGCGTGGCTCGGCGTGCCGCACCTGCAGCAGCACTACCTCAGCGCGAACTACACGCACGCGGCGCGCGACCTCGTCGCGGCCGGCGTCAACGTGATCGCCCAGCAGGTGGCCGCGCGGCCGCAGGCCGGCACGCGCGCCACCGAGTACAGCCTGAGCTCGAACCCGGACCTTACCCTCGACGTGCTGCCCGCGCTCGACGCCGCGCGCAAGGCCGGCCGGGACGCCGTCGTGATCGGCGCCGTGAACCGTCGCCTGCCCTTCATGCTCGGCGACGCGGTCGTGCCGGAGTCGCGGTTCGACGCCCTCGTCGACCACCCGCGCTACGAATACGACCCGTTCGCGCCCCCGAACGGCCCCATCGGCACGGTCGAGCACGCGATCGGCCTGAACGCCAGCGCGCTGATCCGCGACGGCGGCACGCTGCAGCTCGGCATCGGCGAACTCTCCGACGCGGTCGTCTACGCGCTCACGCTGCGCCACCAGCGCAACGACGCCTGGCGCTCGGCGCTGGCCGCGACCGGCGCCGCGGAGCGCTTCACGACCGAGATCGACGCGATCGGGGGCCGCAGCCCGTTCGAGCGCGGCCTGTACGGCTGCACCGAGCTGTTCGTCGACGGCTTCCTGGATCTCTACCGCGCGGGGATCCTGAAGCGACCGGTGTACCAGCACGCGCTGCTGCAGCGCCTGCTCGACGACGGCGAGCTCGACGAGCGCCCGAGCGCGGACTGGCTCGCGACGCTCGCACGGCACGGCCTGGAGCGTCTCGACGCACGGGAGTTCGCGGCGCTCGGACGCTGCGGCGCGTTCCGGCCCGGGACGCGCTACGAGCACGGCGAGGTGATCGCGTCGGACGGCGAGCGCACGCCCGCGGATCTCGCCGACGCGCGGGCTCGCGAGCGGCTCGCCGCGACCTGCCTCGCACGCCGTCTCGACGGCGGCCTGCTGATGCACGCCGCGTTCCTGCTCGGCCCGCGCGGCTTCTACGGGGCCCTGCGGGAGCTGCCGGAAGCCGAGCGCGCACGCTTCTGGATGACGCGCGTCGGCTACACGAACGACCTGTTCGGTGCCGACCACGACCTGCGCGTCGCGCAGCGACGGCACGCGCGCTTCGTCAACACCACGATGATGGTCACGGGCCTCGGCGCCGCGGTGTCGGACGGCCTCGCGGACGGCCAGGTGGTCAGCGGCGTCGGCGGCCAGTACAACTTCGTGGCGATGGCTCACGAGCTGCCCGAGGGCCATTCGATGCTGTGCGTCCGCAGCACGCGCACGAAGCACGGGCGCACGAGCTCGAACGTGGTCTGGAACTACGGCCACGTGACGCTCCCGCGGCACCTGCGCGACGTGTTCGTCACCGAGTACGGCATCGCGCACCTGCGCGGCTGCACCGATCGGGAGTGCGTGGCGGCACTGCTGGCCGTTACCGACTCGCGCTTCCAGGACGAACTGCTGGCCGAAGCGAAGCGCGCCGGCAAGATCGAGACCAGCTACCGGATCCCGGAGCGCCATCGCCAGAACTTCCCGGAGCGGCTCGCGCGCGGCCTGCGCGAGCACAGGCGTGGCGGGTTCTTCAGCGAGTTCCCGTTCGGCACCGACTACACGGCCGAGGAGATCGTGCTCGCGAAGGCGCTCCGACGACTCCAGGCGCTCGGCTCCGGCTGGCAGGGCCGACTGCGCGGTGCCGCGCTGGCCGCCCGCGGCCGCCCCGACCGCGCCGACCTCCGGCCGTACCTGCAGCGGATGCGGCTCGACGCACCCGCGGAGGGCACCGAGCGGCGCGAGGCGCGCCTCGTCGCGGCCGCCGTCGCCGAAGTCCTCGAGCGCGACCCGCTCGACCCCTGATCCGCCGGCGGCGCAGCGCCGCCCTCCTCCCGTTGCGCGCTTCCTTCCCGCCGCCGCGCGCGTGGCGAGCCTCGGTGCGCGCACGGAACGAAGCGCCCCGGCACGCGTCCACGGCACATGGATTGCAAAGCTTCGGGCCCGAAGCCACAACCCATGGAGTCCCCATGTTCCTCTCAAGGATGAAGATCGTGACGCTCGCGGCGCTCGCCCTCGCGGCCGGCGGCTGCGCGGGCAACCGCAGCCTCGGCGAACGCCTGGACGACGCCGCCATCACCGCCAAGGTCAAGACGGCGCTGGCCGCCGACCCGACCGCGAAGGCCTACCAGATCAACGTCGACACGAACGACGGGATGGTGCAGCTGAACGGCTTCGTCGACAGCGACGAGGGCAGGCAGGCGGCGGCGCGGGTCGCGCGCAGCGTCGAAGGCGTCTCGCGCGTCGACAACAACCTCGAGGTGAGGGAAGGCCACCGCACGCTCGGGGCGGCCGTCGACGACGCGAAGATCGCCGCGCAGGTGAAGACCGCGCTGGCGGCCGATGCGAACACGAAGGCCTACCAGATCAAGGTGGACGTGAACCGGGGCGTCGTGGCGCTCGGAGGCTTCGTCGACACCGAGGAGTCGAAGAACAACGCCTCGCGCGTCGCGCGCAGCGTCGAGGGCGTCAGGAGCGTCGAGAACAATCTCGTCCTGCGCCAGTAGTGAGCCGCGAGCGGCGGGCGCGCGCGCCCGCCGCGAGCCAGGCCGCACGGCGGCATGGATCCTGCAAACCGCTGATCCCCGGGGCGGCCCTCACCCCGTCGACTTTCCGCAGGAGACCGAGATGACGCAGAACACAGGGCAACCCGGCGAAGGCGGCGCGCATAATCGCGGCTTCGCGTCGATGGACGAGCAGAGGCAGCGCGAGATCGCGAGCAAGGGCGGTCGTGCCTCCGGTGGCAACTTCGCGAACGACCCGGCGCGCGCGGCGGCCGCCGGCCGCAAGGGCGGCCAGGTGTCGGGCGGCAACTTCGCGCACAACCGCGCGCGCGCCGCGGAGGCCGGGCGCAAGGGCGGGCAGGTATCGGGTGGCAACTTCGCCCGCAACCCGCAGCGCGCCGCGGAGGCCGGGCGCAAGGGCGGCCAGGCTTCGGGCGGCAACTTCGCGCACAATCGCGCGCGCGCCGCGGAGGCCGGGCGCAAGGGCGGCGAATCCTCGCAGGCGAATCGCGGCAGCGGTGGCTCGTCGTCCTCCGGTGGATAGGGCGGGAGCGGTAGCAGTACGCACCAGACCGCGACACGGGCACGCGCAGCGCCGCGGCGACCGCGGGCGCGTCGGCGAAGCGAGCCGCACCGGAAACCCCGACGCTCACGCCCGACCCTCGGCCCCGACGTCGCGCGCGATCCGCTCTGCCTGGCGCCGCAGCATCGGACCGAAGCGCGCCGCTTCGAAGAACGCGTCGAGCGCGTCGAGCGCGGGGGCCTGCCGCCGCAGGTCGTCGAGCGTCGCGACCAGCGGCATGTCGCAGGCGATGCGCGTGAGTTCGCGCGCGAGGTAGGCGGTGTCGCGGTGCTCGCGCAGTCGCGTCACCACGCCCGCGGCGCCGCGCAGCGGCAGCTCGGGCACGCGCTCCAGCCCCGCGTAGAGCGAGTCCAGCGAGTCGAAGTGGCCGAGCAGCACGGCCGCGGTCTTGCGGCCGATGCCCGGCACGCCGGGCACGTTGTCCACGGCGTCGCCCGTGAGGGCCAGGAAATCGGCGATGCGCTCCGGCGCCGCGCCGAAGCGGGGCGCGATGTCGGCGTAGGCGTAGCGCTCCTCGGCCATCCAGTCCCAGAACTCGTCGCCCTCGCGGATCAGCTGCGCGAGGTCCTTGTCGCGCGTGACGATGGTGCTGGCCAGTCCGGCGGCGCGCGCGCGCGCGGCGAGCGTGCCGATGATGTCGTCGGCCTCGTACTCCGGGCTGCCGTATTCGCGCACGCCGAGCAGCCGGCAGAACTCGCGGCAGCGCGCGAACTGCTCCTTCAATTCGAGCGGCGGCAGTTCGCGGTTCGCCTTGTACGGCGGGTAAAGCCGGTTGCGGAACGAGCTCGTCAGGCTCTCGTCGAACGCGACCGCGACGCGCTCCGCCCGGGTCCGCTCGAGGAAGTCCGCGAGGAACCGCGCGAAGCCGTACAGCGCGTTGACGGGGCGCCCCTCGCGGTCGGCCATGTCGGCCGGCATCGAGTGGTAGGCCCTGAAGACGAAGAAGCTCGCGTCGACGAGGTAGACCACGAACCGCGGGGCGAGCGCCGCGCCGCGGCTACTGCAGCCACTCCCGGATGCGGACGTGCAGCGGGCTGGACCGGGGGAAATGGGCCAGCAGGTACTCCATCTGGTCGGCCAGCACGCGGCGGCCCTTCAGGTAGATGTACTCGGCGTAGGTGGGCGTGAACGGCACCGCGAGCAGCTGCATGCCCGCCTCCTCCGGCGTGCGCGAGGCCTTGGCGTTGTTGCAGCGGCGGCAGGCGGTGACCACGTTGGTCCAGACGTCGAGGCCGCCGCGGCAGAACGGGCGGATGTGCTCGCGCGACAGCAGCTGCGTGGGGAAGCGACCGCCGCAGTACATGCAGAGGTAGGCGTCGCGCTTGAACAGCGTCTCGTTGTTCAGCGGCGGCACGTAGTCCGCGCGCAGCGTGCCGGGGTTCGACGAGTGGCCGATCGTCGCGATGATCGAGCTGACCTCGACGACGGTGCGCAGGCCGCTCTTCGCGTTCGTGCCGCCGCGCAGCCGGAACAGCGGCGTGCCGCAGGCGTAGGCCACCTGATCCATGTGGTAGAGCCGGACCGCTTCCTTGTAGTCGATCCATTCGAGCGGCATGCCGGCGACGTCGGTGCGCAGCACCTGCTGGCCGAGCCCGTGCGAATGCACCGGGTCGAGGTCGACGGCGGAGCCCTCGAGGCGCGGCGCGTGGACGGCCGGGGCCAGCGCTTCGGCCGCAACCCGCGGACCCGCGCCGGGCAGGACAGCACCGTGCCCCGACGGACCCGCGAGCGGCCGTGCGTGACCCCGCGGGCCAAAGGGTCCGACACCGGACCCGACGCCCGCTTCGGGCGACGACTTCGCGCCCGGCTGCTTCGACGGCTTTCCTTTCGCCTTCACGCCGTGGATCCCGTGCGGCCTCACGTGCAATACCGGGGCTGGCCCGTTCCGACGCACACCCGACCGGCGGCCCCCGCGCGAGGCAGTGCCGCCCACCGTTCCGGTTGTCGCCGTTCTTCTTGCAGTGCCGTAAGATAGATCGCGCCCGCGCCGTTGGCAAACGGCGCAAGGCTTTCAATCACAAAGCAAAACTTTCGTTCCCTGCAGGTTTCACGAAGGCTCGTTCGCGCCGTCCCGCAGCGCCGCACGCGTGCGCGGCGGCGTGGCGGCCGCGCGCGGAGGGACCCGCGCCGCCGGTGCACGTCGGCCGGTCGTTCCTCCCGAGTTCCAGGCTCCACGCATCGTTCGAGGTCCTCATGTCGCTGAAGTCCGGGCCGCTGACCATCGGAGTGCCGCGCGAGACCTACGCCGGCGAGAAGCGCGTCGCCACCGTACCCGAGGTGGTCGAGAAGCTGATCAAGCTCGGCTTCGCCGTGAAGATCGAGAGCGGCGCCGGCGCCGCGGCGAACTTCGCCGACGAGGCCTACGCCGCCGCGGGCGCGCAGGTCGTCGGCTCCGCGTCCGAGCTCTATGCGGGTTCGGACGTGGTGTTCAAGGTGCGCCCGCCGGCGCTCGACGAAGTCGCCGCGCTGAAGCCGGGCACCACGCTGATCGGCTTCGTCTGGCCCGCGCAGAACCCGGCGCTGATGCAGGCGATGACCGAGCGGCGGCTGACGGCGCTCGCGATCGACGCGCTCCCGCGCCAGCTGTCGCGGGCGCAGAAGATGGATGCGCTCACCTCGATGGCGAGCATCAGCGGCTACCGCGCGGTGATCGAGGCGGCGAACGCGTTCGGCCGGTTCTTCAACGGCCAGGTGACGGCCGCCGGCAAGATCCCGCCCGCGAAGGTGTTCGTCGCCGGCGCCGGCGTCGCGGGCCTGGCCGCGATCGGCACGGCCGCGAACCTCGGCGCGATCGTGCGCGCCAACGACACCCGCGCCGAGGTGGCCGACCAGGTCGTCTCGCTCGGCGGCGAGTTCGTCAAGGTCGACTACGAGGAAGAGGGCTCGGGCGGCGGCGGCTACGCGAAGGTGATGAGCGAGGGCTTCCAGGCCGCGCAGCGCGCGATGTACGCGCAGCAGGCCCGCGAGGTCGACATCATCGTCACCACCGCGCTGATCCCGGGCAAGCCCGCGCCGCGGCTGATCACCGCCGAGATGGTGCAGACGATGCGGCCCGGCAGCGTGATCGTCGACATGGCGGCCGAGCAGGGCGGCAACTGCGAGCTGACCGTGCCCGGCGAGGCGGTCGTGCGCCACGGCGTCACGATCATCGGCTACACCGACCTCGCGAGCCGCCTGTCGAAGCAGGCCTCGACGCTGTACGCGACCAACCTGCTGCGGCTCACTGAAGAGCTCTGCAAGAAGAAGGACGGTTCGATCGACGTCAACTTCGACGACGACGCGATCCGCGGCCTGACCGTGATCCGCGACGGCGAGGTCACGTGGCCCCCGCCGCCGCCGAAGCTGCCGGCCGCGCCGCCGGCCGCGAAGCCGGCCGCCGCGGCGGCCGCCCCCGCGAAGAAGTCCGGCGGGCACGGCCACGGCGGCGGCGGCGAGCCGATGTCGGCGAAGACGCTGGGCATCCTGTTCGGCGTCGGCGCGGCCCTGTTCTGGCTGGTCGGCGCCTTCGCGCCGCCGTCGTTCCTCGGCCACTTCACCGTGTTCGTGCTGGCCTGCTTCGTCGGCTACATGGTGGTCTGGAACGTCACGCCGTCGCTGCACACGCCGCTGATGAGCGTGACGAACGCGATCTCGTCGATCATCGCGGTCGGTGCGCTCGTGCAGGTCGCACCGCCGGTCGCCGAGGGCACCGACCGGCCCGACGGCCTGATCCTCGGGCTCGCGTTCGTGGCGCTGCTGCTGACCGCGATCAACATGTTCGGCGGCTTCGCCGTCACGCGTCGCATGCTCGCGATGTTCCGCAGGTAACGAGCCAACCGCAGGCCGCCCCGCGGCCGGCCGTCCGTGGCGCCGCAGGCGACCCCGGAGCAGAAGACTTAGGAGTCCGCACGCATGCTGTTCGACGCGAATCTCGCCACCGTCGCCTACATCGGCGCGGCCATCCTCTTCATCCTGAGCCTGGGCGGCCTCTCGCATCCCGAGACCGCCCGGCGCGGCAACCTCTACGGCATCGTCGGCATGACGATCGCCGTGCTGGCGACCGTGCTCGGCCCGCGCGTCACCGCGGCCGGCATCCCGTGGATCGTCGGCGCGCTGGTGGTCGGCGGCGCGATCGGCCTGTACGCCGCGAAGCGCGTCCAGATGACGCAGATGCCGGAACTGGTCGCGCTGATGCACAGCCTCGTCGGCCTCGCCGCGTGCCTGGTCGGCTTCGCGAGCTACGTGGACACCTCGGTCGCCTACACCGCGGCGGAGAAGGCGGTCCACGAGGTCGAGATCTACATCGGCGTGTTCATCGGCGCCGTCACCTTCTCCGGCTCGATCGTCGCGTTCGGCAAGCTGTCCGGAAAGATCGGCGGCAAGCCGCTGCTGCTGCCCGCGCGCCACTGGCTGAACCTCGCGGGCGTGCTCGCGACGGTCTGGTTCGGCATCGCGTTCGTCGGCGCGGGCGTCGAGGCCGGCGTCGTGCCGCTCGGCATCATGACCGTCATCGCGCTGCTGCTCGGCATCCACATGGTCATGGCGATCGGCGGGGCGGACATGCCGGTCGTCGTCTCGATGCTGAACAGCTACTCCGGCTGGGCCGCCGCCGCGACCGGCTTCATGCTGTCGAACGACCTGCTGATCGTCACCGGCGCGCTGGTCGGCAGCTCCGGCGCGATCCTCTCGTACATCATGTGCCGCGCGATGAACCGCTCTTTCGTCAGCGTGATCGCGGGCGGCTTCGGCACGGGCACCGCGCCGGCCGCGGCCGGCGGCGCGGCGCAGCCGCAGGGCGAGGTGCAGGCGGTCAGCGCCGTCGAGACCGCCGAGATGCTGCGCTCGTCGAAGAACGTCGTGATCGTGCCGGGCTACGGCATGGCGGTCGCGCAGGCGCAGCACACGGTCTACGAGATCACGAAGTTCCTGCGCGAGAAGGGCGTGAACGTGCGCTTCGCGATCCACCCGGTCGCGGGCCGCATGCCGGGGCACATGAACGTGCTGCTCGCCGAGGCCAAGGTGCCCTACGACATCGTCCTCGAGATGGACGAGATCAACGACGACTTCCCCGACACAGACGTCTCGATGGTGATCGGCGCGAACGACATCGTGAACCCGGCAGCGCAGGAGGACCCGACCAGCCCGATCGCCGGCATGCCGGTGCTGCAGGTCTGGAACGCGAAGACCTCGATCGTGATGAAGCGCTCGATGGCCTCGGGCTACGCGGGCGTCGACAATCCGCTGTTCTACAAGGAGAACAACCGGATGCTGTTCGGCGACGCGAAGAAGATGCTGGACGAGGTGCTGGTCGCGCTGAAGAGCTGAGTCGTCGACGCCGCCTCAACCCCCGGGCGCACGCGCGGGCAGCGGCACGTTGCACAGCTCGACGCGGCCGGCCTGCCGCACCGTCCAGCCGTCGTGACGGTTGCGCCGCGCCTCGACCGCGCGCTCGAAGGTCGGCGAATCGGTCCGCAGCACCTCGAGGCGCGTGCGCTGCGCCTCGGGCAACTCGGCCGCGTGGCGCACCGCGCGGATCGGCACTCGCTGCTCGGGCCGCTCGTAGAACCCGAGCGGCCCCGTGCCGCGGGGCAGCGCGGAGAGCAGCGGCAGGCCGTCGACCACGCGCCCGATCAGCGTCACGTTGCGGTCGAGGTGCCGCGGCGCGTGGCCGATCACGACGTAGAGTTCCGCGGCGTTGCCGCTGTCCGCGGCCGCATCGCGGCCGACGCCGACCATCCCGTAGCAGTGCGCGAGCCAGACTCGGCCGGCGGCGGACTCCCGCGCGACCGGAAAGCCGTCGACGAAGCCGACCTCCGGGGCGTACACGTCGCCGTCCGGTAGTCGCGTGAACGCTAGACCGGCTGCGGCGCGGTCGAATTCCGGCGCGAGCGTGCGCGCCGCGGCGCCCAGCGGGCGCGTGCCCTCGGGATCGCCCCACTGCACGACGTAGTTGTCGTGCGAGCGCACGACCGCGACGCCGTCGAACCAGCGCTGGCGCACCAGCGTCGCCAGGTTGTCGAGGTGGCGCGGCGCAAAGGCGGGCGCGAGCTCGATCACGACGCGCCCGGCATCGAGCTCGACGTAGAGCGTCCGCGCGGGATCGAGCGGACGCCAGTCGGACGCCGGGGAGGCGGCGAGCACCTCGGCGAGCGTCGGCGGGCGGGTGGGAGCGCCGTGCGCTGCCGCCGGCGCCGCGGCCGGCGACGCGGCGCCGTGCGCCCCGGCGACGGGGCCGAGCGTTGCGGCGAGGACGGCCGCGAGCGCCGCCCGGCGAATCGGCACCGGCGCAGGTCCCCGTTTCATGCGAGCGTGTGGAACACCTTCTGCACGTCGTCGTCCTGCTCGAGCGCGTCCACGAGTTCCAGCACTTCCTTGGCCTGATCCTCGGGCAGCTCGGTCGGCGTCGTGCAGACGTACTCGCGCTCGGCGGACAGCGGCGTGATCCCCCGGTCCTCCAGCGCCTTCTGCAGCGTGCCGAAGTCCCCGATGGCGCAGCGGATCACCAGCTGCGGCTCGCCCTTCTCGCCGGTGCTCTCGCCCATCTCGTCGAGGCCGTGGTCGATGAGATAGAGCTCGAGGTCATCCTGGTCGATGCCCTCCGGGTTCAGCCGGAACACGCCCATGTCCCGGAACTGGAACGCGACGCTGCCGCTGGTGCCGAGGTTGCCGCCGTGCTTCGAGAACAGGTGACGCACGCTCGCGGCGGTGCGGGTCGGGTTGTCGGTGGCCGCGTCGACCAGGATCGCGACGCCGTGCGGCGCATAGCCCTCGTAGGTCAGCTGCGTGAAGTTCGTGGCGTCCTTCCCGGAGGCGCGCTTGATGGCCGCCTCGACCTTGTCCTTCGGCATGTTCACGGCGCGCGCGTTCTGGATGCAGCGGCGCAGCGCCGGGTTCGAGTTCGGGTCCGTGCCGCCGGACTTCACGGCGATCTGGATGTCCTTGGCGATGCGGTGGAACTGCTTCGCCATGCGGTTCCAGCGCGCGAACATCGCGTGCTTTCGGACTTCGAAGATGCGACCCATGGGATGCGGCGTTCAGTGGCCCGTGCGGGCGGAAGGCCGCGGATTCTACCGGCTGGACGGGCGCCACGCCCGTCCCCGGGCCCCGGGCACACGGGTCGGCGAGGCGTCGGGACGACGACGACGCGGAGCAGCCCGGCGGCGGCCGGCGAGACGGGCCGGCCACCGGGTGCGCTTCAGAGCAGGGGCTCGACGATCCCGCGGTAGACCGCCCGGGTCGCGGCGAAGCACTCGCAGGCCCGGCTCTCGAGCTGGGCGCGATCGACGATCGTGATGTCGCTGCGGCGATAGGCGATCGCGCCGCTGCGCTGGAGCTCGACGGCCACCTCGCCCACGGTCTGGCGGCGCACGCCGAGCATGTCGGCGAGGAGTTCCTGGGTGGCGACGATGGTCGGGTGGTCGACGCGGTCCGCCATGCCGAGCAGCCACCGGCATGCGCGCTGCTCGACCGAGTGCAGGGCGTTGCAGGCCGCGGACTGCTGGGCATAGCGCAGGGCGTAGGCGCTGAAGGCCTGCACGAGGCGCGTCGCCCGGCGGCTGCCGTCGACCCTGTCGAGGAAATCCGGCAGGGGGATCCGGACCGACTGTCCGCCGGCCTGCTGGACGAAGTGGCCCATGCCGGTCGGCATGCCGAGCAGACTCTCGACGCCGAGCAGCCCTTCCCGACCCACCTTGTAGACCTCGGCGCCCACGCCCGACTGGACCCGCACGATGATCGAGACGACGCCGGTCACCGGGAAGTAGACGTAGGGGCTGGCTCGCGTCGGACCCGCGAGTTCGATCCCGGACGGGATCTCGACGCGTTCGTCGTAGGCGTGCAGGTCGGGGCATTCGCGCCGCAGGGCGTCGAGGAGGTGATTGCCGGTCCCCACGTGAGGCTTCCTTGTCTCGCCGCTTTGCACTGCGTGTTCTCCAGGACACGCGGAGTTTGGCAGCCAGCGCTGCTTCGGAAAGCCCGCTGGCTGGCAAATGAGACACCTACGTTACCGTGGGCGTCGACGATTCATCCAATCCCGCTCGGCCAGGTCAGGGATCCCGTGCGGCGTCGCGCGGCCGGGCCGGGGCCTCGGCACCCGGCATGTTCGGATCGGTCTGCACGGCACGCACGACGAGCCGCTCGTCCTCGAGCCGCGCCTCGTCCGGCGTGCGTTCCAGCATGTGCCGCACCCTCGGTGGCGACGCGCCGCGGTGGAACGCGCGTCCCCGCTCGCGGATCTCCCGGTCCGCGACGGTGACCCGGTGCAGCTGGCGCAGGTGGTCGAGCCAGGTGGCGTTCTGCCACCGCTCCGTCCAGAGCTCCGGATCGTCGACGTCCTGCAGCAGGCGCCACCGGTGCGCGCCGTCCCGGCGCCGGATGCGACCGATGTCGTGCATCGCGCGCACGAACTCCGCGTGATCCTCGGCGGCCACGCGGTACTCGACCGTGGTCACCACCGGCCCGGCCTGCGGCGGCACGCGCGGGTGGTCCTCGATGCCGGGCGGGGGGCGCATCGGGTCGAGTGCCTTGGTCTCGAGCGGGGCGATCGGCAGCCAGCGCGACAGCGCCGAAGACGCGGTCATCAGCAGCCCGGTGAGCACGAGCGTGGGCGCGAGCCCGACCTGCTCGGCGTGCAGGCCGGACGCCCAGCTGCCGATCGCCATGCCGCCGAAGGCCGCCACCTGGTAGACCGCCAGCGCACGGCCGACGACCCAGCGCGGTGCCGATATCTGGGTCGTGATGTTGAACGTGGACAGCGTCAGCAGCCACGCGCCGCCCGCGACGATGAGCGCCAGCATCGTCGTCACGAACCACGGGCTCGCCGCGGTGGCCAGCGTCGCGAGGCCGAAGGCGGCGGACCCGCCGCGCACGATTGCGTCGGTGGACCACCGTTCGCGCAGCGTCTGGCTGGCCAGCGCGCCGATCACGGCGCCGCCGCCGAACGCGCCCAGCAGGAAACCGTAGGTGAGCGGGCCGCCGCCGACCAGGTCGCGCGCGACCAGCGGCAGCAGCGCCCACAGGCCCGCGCCGCACAGGCCGAACACGAAGCTGCGCATCAGCACGACGCGGATCACCGGCGACAGGCGCACGTACCTCAGGCCTGCACCGATGGCGCCGCCGATGCCCTCCGGCGGCAGCGCTGGCCTCGTGAGCGGCCGCCGCCAGCGCCCGAGCACGACGATCAGCGCGAGGTAGGAGACCGTGTTGAACAGGAACGCGAACGGCGCGCCCGCGCCCGCCACGATCGCACCGCCGATCGCCGGGCCGGTGGTGCGGGCGATGTTGAAGCCGAGACTGTTCAGGGACACCGCGGCGGGCAGCTGCCCGCGCGGCACCTGTTCGCCGACCGACGACTGCCAGGCCGGGCCGTACAGCGCACTGCCGCAGCCGAGCAGGAACGTGAACGCGAGCAGCGTCCACGGCGTGATGCCGCCGGCGAACGCGAGCCACGTCAGCACCGCCGCGACGCACAGCATGAACACCTGTGCGAGCAGCATCAGCCGCCGGCGGTCCCAGATGTCGGCGATCGCGCCGGCGGGAATCGACAGCAGCATGATCGGCAGCGCGGTCGCGGCCTGCACGAACGCCACCATGTCGGACGAGGGCGTCAGCGAGGTCATCAGCCACGAGGCGCCGACGGCCTGGATCAGCGTGCCGAAGTTGGAGGCGAGGCTCGCGAGCCACACCGCGAGGAAGATGCGCGTGCGGAACGGCGCCAGCGCCGCTTCGCGCCAGCCGCTCCGCGAGGCCGGCGCGGGCGTTACGGGTCGATCCAATTCAGCTCCTGCGCTTGCCGTCCCCGTCGCGGTCGCGGTCCGCGCGGTCCTGCTCCGTCGTTTCCTGCGCGGCGAGCCTGCCGCCGTCCACGCCGAGGTCCGGGTTCGCGAGCGCGCCCTCGACCTGGCTCGGGGTACGCACGCGCAGCAGGCTCGGCTTCTTGGGCTGGCCGCGGATCTCGAGGTCGAGCGCCTCGGTGTCGAACGACACTTTACCGCGTCCGACGATGCGCACGACGTCGGTATCGAACACGAGCGTCCGCGCCCAGGCCACGCCGTCGCGCAGGCGGAAGTCGGCGACCCCGCAGCGCAGGCCGGTCTGCTTGTCCCGGTCGGTCAGCATCAGGCCCAGCACGCGAGCGGCTCGCGCAGCCGGTTCCAGTCGCAGAGCGCGAGGAACGCAACGAGCGCGAGCACCAGCGCACCGAGGCCCGCCGCGATCCAGCGCCACGGGAAGGCTCGACGAGCGGCGGTGGGCTTCGACACGTGACGCTCCGTCGTGGGCGAGCCCTCGGCACGCCCCGATGCCGCAGCCCGGTGCCGAGCCGCGCAGCAGGACCGCCCCGGATCGGTGGGTCGCGACCAGCCTACCGCCCGGGTGCTAGACCGTGGCTGTCGCCGCGTCGAGTTCGACCACGCGGAACGGCGGGTGCTCAGGCGCCGTGCGCCTCAGCAGCGGCATCGCGACCGTGTAGACCGGGATGCCGCCGACCGTGCGGCCCTCGGGCGCACCGCGGTGCGCGTGGCCGTGGAAGATCACGTCCACGGGATAGCGGTTGAGCGGCCCCTCGAGCCGGCTGGTGCCGAGGAACGGGTAGATCACCGGCGGCTCGCCGACCACCGTGCCCTCGATCGGCGAGTAGTGCAGCACCGCGACCCTGCGCGGCGTGCGCAGGCGCGCGAGCGCGGACTCGAGCTTGCGCGCCTCGTCGAGCGCCTCCTGCACGAAGGCCTTGACGCCACGCTCCCCCCAGGCGCCGAGCGTGGCGCGGCCGTAGCCGCCGCAGAAGCCCTTCACCCCGGCGAAGCCGACGCCGCGGATCTCGCACGCGCTGCCGTCGAGCACCTTGACGCCGGCTGCGGTCAGCGCGCGCTCGACGATCTCGGGAGTGCCCGACTCGTAGTCGTGATTGCCGAGCACCGCGAGCATCGGCACGCGCACCGCAGCCAGTTCGCGCACCAGCACGTCCGCCTCCTCCGCGGTCAGGTCCCCGCGGAGGATCAGCACGTCCGCGAGATCGTTCACGGGCGCTAGCAGCGGCTGGAGACGCCCCAGCGACTCGCGCGTGACGTGGAGGTCGCCGACGGCGGCGACGCGTACCTTGGCCGTCGTGGTCATCGAGTCTCCGGTGCGGATGCGGCAGCGGAGCAACATGCGTGCCAGCGCGGCGCGGCGACGCGCAGCGTGCGCGGCCCGGGCACGACCGACGATTTCGCGCTCTTCGAGGCTCGGAACCTGCTTGCCTGTGCGCTCGGCCCACACCGGGCCCGGGGAGGCGCAGATGTCCGTCGCGACCGGTGGTCCGGACGCCCCCTCGGATCGGGCGGCCGTCGAGTTCTACCGGCGGACGATGGCACTGCTCGCGCACCACGGCATCCCGTTCCTGTTCGGCGGCGCGTTCGCGCTCAGCCACTACGCCGGCATCGAGCGGCCGACCAAGGACATCGACCTGTTCGTCACGCGCGAAGACGTGGACCGCGTCGGCGCGGCGCTCGCCGGCTCGGGATACCGCCTCGAGCGGACCTTCCCCCACTGGCTCGCGAAGGTGTGGCACGGCGATCACTTCATCGACCTGGTGTTCGGTTCCGCGAACGGGATCGCCGGCGTGGACGAGGAGTGGTTCCGGCACGCGACCCGCGGCCACGCGCTCGCGACGACCGTGTGGCTCTGCCCGGTCGAGGAGACGATCTGGTCGAAGGCCTTCACCATGGAGCGCGAGCGCGTCTGCGGCGGCACGCTGATCTCGCGCGAGCAGTACCTGATCGACGTCGACGAGTGGGGCTTCGAGGACGCGCGGCTCGCCCCGCGGGGCACGCTCTCGCCGGACGACGTGCGGATCTGGACGCGTGCGATCCGGGAGCAGCGACCCCTCTGAAGACGGGGAACGTCCCCATTCCCGGCCCGGAGGTGCGCGGACGGGTATCCGCCCCGTGGAAAAAGGGGACTGACCCCTTTTACAGTGGGGCGCAGCGTCCAGGGACACCCGCCATGCCGTCACGTCCGCCCCGCTTCGCGCTCGCCGCCGCACTCGCCACCCTCGTCGCCTCCTCACCGGTGCCCGCCATGGCCCAGCAGACCCAGAAGCCGCCGCTGCACGGGCAGCGGTGGATCGCGATCACCGGCAAGCCGCTCGCGGCCACCGCCGGCGCGATGATGTTCCAGAAGGGCGGCAACGCCGTGGATGCCGCCACCGCGATGCTCGCGGCCACCAGCACGATGTGGGACGTGCTGTCGTGGGGCGGCGAGACGCAGGCGCTGATCTACGACCCGCGCACGAAGCAGGTCGTGGGCCTCAACGCGCTCGGGGTCGCTCCGAGCGGCGCGACCGCGGATTTCTTCCGCGCGAAAGGCATGAATTACCCGCCGCAGTACGGCCCGCTGGCGGCGACGACGCCGGGCACGCCGGGCGGGCTGATGCTGATGCTCGCCGAGTACGGGAAGCTCTCGCTCGCCGACGTGCTCGGTCCCGCGATCGAGATGGCGGACGGCTATCCCATCGAGGCGCAGACCGCCGACCTGATCGAGCGGCACGAGGAGCGCCTGAAGCAGTGGAAGTACACCGCGCGCACGATGCTGCCGCACGCGGGGCAGGAGCGCGAGGCGCCGCGGGCCGGCGAGATCTTCCGGCAGCCCGATCTCGCCGCGACGCTGCGCAAGCTCGTGGCGGCCGAGCGCGCCGCACTCGCCGCCGGCAAGTCGCGGCGCGACGCGATCATGGCCGCGTACGACCGCTTCTACGCGGGCGACGTCGCGGACGAGCTCGTGCGCGGCCTGCGCGAGGACGGCGGCCTGATCACGAAGGAGGACCTCGCGAAGTGGCGTCCGCGCTTCGAGAAGCCGGTGTCCGTGAACTACAAGGGCATCGACGTCTACAAGCTCGACGTCTGGACGCAGGGCCCGGCGATGCTGCAGTCCCTGAACCTGCTCGAGGGCTTCGACCTGAGGGGCATGGGCTACAACAGCACGCGCTACGTCCACACGGTCTACCAGGCGATGAACCTCGCGTTCGCCGATCGCGACTTCTACTACGGCGACCCGGACTTCCCGCCCGCGGAGCCGACGCGCGGCCTGCTGTCGAAGGAGTACGCGCGCGAGCGGGCGAAGCTGATCCGCCCCGATCGCAACGACCCGGACGCCAGGCCGGGCGATCCGTATCCCTTCCAGGGCGGCCGGAACCCGTACCTCGACTTCCTGAAGAACTGGCATACGACCGGCGTGACGAAGGCCGGCGCGGACGCGCCCGCCTCCGTCGCGCCCGCGCACGACCGGCGTACGGACGCGGCATCGCCGGCCGCCGGCAGCGCGCTCGCCGACGTGCGCACGTCCGGCGCCGGCTCTCCGTCGTTCCCTGGCGACGCGACGCCGCAGGAGAACTTCTACGCCGGCACGACGACCATCCAGGCCGCGGACGCCGAAGGGTGGGTCGTGTCGGTGACGCCGAGCGGCGGCTGGATCCCGGCCGTGATCGCCGGCCGCACCGGCATCGGCCTCAGCCAGCGGATGCAGAGCTTCGTGACCGATCCCGCCGAGAACCCGTTCAACGTCGTCGAGCCCGGCAAGCGGCCGCGCGTGACGCTGACGCCGACGCTCGCCCTGAAGGACGGCGCGCCGTTCCTGTCGTTCGCGGTGCAGGGCGGCGACGGCCAGGACCAGAACCTGCTGCAGTTCTTCCTGAACGTGGTCGAATTCGGCATGACCGTGCAGCAGGCCGCCGAGGCGCCGAACTTCAACTCCTTCCAGATGCGCAACTCGTTCGGCGACCACGAGTCCGTGCCGGGGCGCATCCTGCTGAACGACGAGACGCCGCCGTTCGTGCGCGCCGAGCTGGCGCGGATGGGCTACTCGCTCACGTTCGACGACCGCACCTCGGGCCCGATCAACGCGATCTTCTTCGACCGCGAGCACGGCACGCTGTGGGGCGGCTCTTCGAACCACGGCGAGGACCACGGCATCGCGTGGTGAAGCCGCGTTCCCGCGTAGGACTCGTCCTGCTGTCGCCCTTTGCGCGCATTCCCGGCGCGCGGGCTCAGCGCTCCGTGGGAGTCGCGGCGGAGCCCGCGAGGAGCCCGCCGTCCACGTGGAGTTCGGCGCCGGTCATGTAGGGCACTTCGTCGGAAGCGAGCAGCACCGCGACCGCGCGCTTCGTCGACGTCCGTGACCAGCACGCGCGCACCCTCGCGCACGAAGGCGAGCGCGATGCCCTCGCCGATTCCCCGCGCCGCGCCCGTGACCAGCGCGACCTTGCCCTGCAGTCGATCCATTGCCGGTCCCGCAGTCCATCACGAGACGAATCCGTCGCCGCCGCTCCGCCGTCCGGGGTCGTACCGAGCGGCGGATTGTCACGGTCTTCGCATCGGCCGCGCTAGACTGCTCGAATGACGCCGCAGCACGTCGAGCCGATCGTCGCCGTCCTCTGGGGCGCTCTCCTGGTCATCGCGGTGCTGTACGCCTGGCGCTGGGTCGCGCTCGAGCGCGCGCGCGGCACGCGCGATGCGAAACCCACGCCGGCCTTCCTCGGCATCGGCTTCGGCGCGAACTTCCTCGACACGCTCGGCATCGGCTCCTTCGCGACCACGACGGCCGCGTTCCGGCTCGGGCGGCTCGTGCCGGACGACCAGCTGCCCGGCACGCTGAACGCGGGCCACGGCCTGCCCACCGTCGCGCAGGCGCTGATCTTCGTCATCGCCGTGAAGATCGACACCACCACGCTGGTCGCGATGATCGCGGCGGCGGTGGCCGGCGCCTGGCTCGGCGCGAGGTTCGTCTCCGGACTGCCGAAACGCGCGATCCAGGGCGGCATGGGTATCGCGCTGCTCGTCGCCGCCGGGCTCTTCCTGCTGCGCAACTACGACCTGCTGCCGGGCGGCGGGGACGCGCTCGGTCTCGAGGGCGGGATGCTGCTCGCGGGCGTCGCCGGCAACTTCGTGCTCGGCGCACTGATGACGCTCGGCATCGGTCTCTACGCGCCCTGCATGATCCTGGTCGCACTGCTCGGCATGAACCCGATCGCGGCGTTCCCGATCATGATGGGCTCGTGCGCGTTCCTGATGCCCATCGGCAGCATTGCGTTCATCCGGAGCGGCCGCTATTCGACGAAGGCTGCGGTCGGCCTCGCGATCGGCGGCATCCCGGGCGTGCTGATCGCCGCCTTCATCGTCAAGTCGCTGCCGCTGACCGTGCTGAACTGGCTCGTGTTCGTCGTCGTGCTGTACACCGCGGCGACGCTGCTGTGGTCGATGCGGCGGCGCGAGCCGGCGCCGGCGACCTCGGCCGCGTGAACGCCGCCGAGTCCACCCTGGCGGGCGATCGCGTGCACCGCGTGCGCGTGATCGATTCGCACACCGGCGGCGAGCCGACGCGCGTCGTCGTCGAGGGAGCGCCGCCGCTGTCCGGCCCGCTGCCCGAGCGCCTGCGGCAGTTCCGCGAGCGGCACGACGCGTTCCGCGCGGCCGTCGTCAACGAGCCCCGCGGCTCGGACGTGCTGGTGGGCGCGCTGCTGCTCGAGCCGCACGATCGCACCTGCGCGGCGGCGACGATCTTCTTCAACAACGTCGGCTACCTCGGCATGTGCGGCCACGGCACGATCGGCCTCGTCGCCACGCTGGCTTGGCTCAGCCGAATCGGCCCGGGCGAGCATCGGATCGAGACGCCGGTCGGCGTCGTGACCACGCGCCTGCACCAGGACGGCGCGGTATCGGTCGAGAACGTGCCGGCGTACCGCCACGCGAAAGGCGTCGCGCTCGAGGTGCCGGGATACGGTCGCGTCGTCGGCGACGTCGCCTGGGGCGGCAACTGGTTCTTCCTCGTCGCGGATCACGAGGAGCGCCTGGAACTCGCGAACGTCGAACGACTGACCGCGTTCACGTGGGCGATCCGCGAGGCGCTGGCGCAGCAGCGCGTGACCGGCGCCGACGGCGCCGAGATCGACCACGTCGAACTGTTCGCGCCGGCACGGGATGCCGACAGCCGCAACTTCGTACTGTGCCCCGGCAAGGCCTACGACCGCTCGCCCTGCGGCACCGGCACGAGCGCGAAGCTCGCGTGCCTCGCCGCGGACGGCCGACTCGCGCCGGGCGCGACGTGGCGCCAGCAGGGCATCACCGGCAGCGTGTTCGAGGGGCGCTACCGCCGCGACGGCGAGCGCGTGATCCCGACGATCGCCGGACGCGCGTGGGTGAATGCCGAGGCGACGCTGCTGCTCGATCCCGAAGACCCGCTGTGCTGGGGGCTGCGGGCCGGCTGAGCGGCCGACGCGATCGTCGCAAGCTACTGTTTCTGCGGGTAAAAATCGCGCCTTATCCACCCGGGCGGGCGCCCTCGCGTAGGCTGCGGCAGCGACCGCAGCCAGAGAGGACGAGCCCGAGATGCCCGCACGCAGACTGTCGTGGCGCGACAAGGTCGCCGCCGGCCGCGCCAGCAAGAAGGTGGTGCTCGACAAGCCGTTCGCCGGGATCCCGGCCGGCAGCACGCTGTTCATCGCGACGCCGCAGATCGTCGAGCAGTACGTCCGCGAGATCCCGTCCGGCGAGGCGCGCACGCTCGTGCGGCTGCGCAACGAGCTCGCGCGCCGTCATCGCTGCGATGCGACCTGCCCCGTGTCCACCTCGATCTTCCTGAAGATGGTGGCCGAAGCCGCGTGGGAAGGTATCCAGGCCGGCGAACCGGTGACGCGGGTCGCGCCGTTCTGGCGCGTGATCGAGCCGGGCACGCCGCTGGCGAAGAAGCTGAGCGTCGATCCCGCGTGGCTCGAGCGGCAGCGCGCGGTCGAGGGGCTCGAGAGCGCCGCACCGGCGCGAGCGACGCGCCGGCGCAGGAGCGGTTGAAGCCGGACGAGCGCGGGCCGCGCGTCGACCCCGTCGCGTTCAGCCTGCCGACAGCGCCGCCCACGTGGCGGCGTCGGCCGGGAACAGGTGTTCGACGCGCAGCGAAGCGACCGTCACGTCGAGCGGCGCGCCGAACGTCGTGAACGTGCTGAGGAAGCGCAGTTCGCCGACCGGCGAGGCGAGTCGCGCGGTCACGACCGGCGGCGCGGACGCGGCGGCCCCCGCGGGCGCCGCGACGTGGAACGGCTCGGCGTGCGGGGCGAGCTCGGCCAGGATCGCGCGCAGTTCCGGCACGTGCAGCGCCTCGCGGCTCGCGCGCCGCCACGTCTCGCCGCAGATCTCGTCGGCGTTCAGGTAGAGACCGCGTATCCCGCCCGGCGCGAAAGTCGCGCGCAGCAGGTTCAGCGAGCCGTCGACCGGCAGGGCGCCGAGCCCGAGCAGCCGCGCGAGCCGCTGCAGGCCCTGGTTCGACTGCACGAGGTTCCAGGTCGCGTCGAGCACCAGCGCGGGAGCCGGGTCGTGGGCCTTCAGCAGGTGCTCGAGCGCCGCGCGTACGGGCCGCAGTTCCGGCGCGTCGAGCGGCCGGTGGCCGTAGACCGGCGCGTAGCCGGCGGCGAGCAGCGCGTCGTTGCGCTCGACCAGCGTCGCGCCGAGCGCCTCCAGCAGCGCCAGCAGCATCTCGCGACTCGGCTGCGCGCGGCCGGTCTCGATGCAGCTCAGGTGACGCTGCGAGACGCCGGCACGGAACGCGAGCTCCAGCTGGCTGAGCCGGCGCGCGGTGCGCAGTTCCTTCAGGCGGGTGCCGCCGGCCTTCGAGAGCGCGTGCATGGGCGGATCGTGCCGGGCGGGTGGCGGCGCGTCCATGACCTCGGAGGTCGTTGCCGCCCGGCGCGGGTGGGCCGAGCATCGCCGCCCGACTGCACCCGGAAGCGAACGCGATGGAGACGAAGACGGGACCCGGCATGGCGAACGCGGCTCGCGGTCCGCGGGCGCTGGCCGCGGCAATCGTGGGGCTGGGGCTGTTCGGCGCCGCGCTCGTGGCGACGCCCGGGCCGATGCGCGAGTTCTTCTCGTGGATCGCGTACGGCTCGCCGGAGCGCGTCGCCGGCTTCGGGCCCGACGCGGTCGCCTACGTCGAACTGGTGCACGCGATCCTCGGCGCGATGACCTTCGGGTGGGCCGTCACGCTGCTCGGCGTCGTCGGCTGGCTGTGGGCACGGCAGCCGCTCGTCGCGTGGTGGATCGTGGCGGGCTCGATCGGCGCGTGGTACGTGCCGGACACCGCGTACTCGCTGCTCGCGGGCTTCTGGCGCAACGCCTTGTTCAACTCCGCCTGTGCGCTGCCGTTCGCGATCGCTCTGGCGGTCGCCTACCCGGGTCGCGCGCACCGCGTCGGCACGGCGGTCGCCGCTCCCGGCACGACCGGGCGCGCACCATGAACGCGTTCGTCGCGTTCGCCTACGGTGCGGTCGCCGTGCTGCATCTCGTGCCGGCGACCGGCGCGACCGACGCGGCGTCGTCCCGCGTGGTGATCGCGAGTATCCGCCCGAGGCCGAGGGCCTCGCGCGCATGGGCGAGCGTCGCCGCCGCGGCCTCGAACGCGTGGCCGCGGCCGCGGTGCGCCGGCAGGAACGCGAAGCCGAGGTCCGGCTCGGGGAGCGTCGGCCGCTTCAGCACGCCGCAGATCCCGATCGGCGCGTCGGCGGCGACGAGTTCGTCGACGACGAGGCGCTGGGTCGCGAACACCCGCCTGCCCGGTGCAGCGTCGTCGCTCGCGACGGGCGCGGTCACGCGCACAGCCGCCCGGCGTGGAAGCGCAGGTGGTCCTCGACGAAGGTCGCGACGAAGTAGTAGCCGTGGTCGTAGCCGGGGTGCATCCGCAGGTCGAACGGCTGGCCGGCCCGGCGCGCGGCGTCGGCGAAGATCTCGGGCCGCAGCTGTTCCGCGAGGAACCTGTCCGCGGTGCCCTGGTCGATCAGCAGCCGGTCGCCGCGCGGGCGCCGCGCGACCAGCACGGAGGCGTCGTAGTCGGCCCACGCGGCGCGGTCCTCGCCGAGGTAGCCGCCGAAGGCCTTCACACCCCACGGGCACTGCATCGGCGCGGCGATCGGCGCGAACGCGGACACCGAGCGGTAGAGCGACGGGTTGCGCAGCCCGCAGACCAGCGCGCCGTGGCCGCCCATCGAGTGGCCGAAGACGCCCTGCGCGTCCGCGCGCGCCGGGAAGTGCGCGGCGACCACCGCGGGGAGTTCCCGAGTGACATACGAGTACATCCGGTAGTGCTTCGCCCACGGCTCCTGCGTCGCGTCGACGTAGAAGCCGGCCGCGATGCCGAAGTCCCAGCTCGCGTCGTCGCCGGGCAGCCGCTCGCGCGGGCTCGTGTCGGGCGCGACCAGCATCAGCCCGAGTTCCGCCGCCACGCGCTGCGCGCCGGCCTTGATCGCGAACGTCTCCTCGGTGCAGGTCAGCCCGGCGAGCCAGTACAGCACCGGCACGGGTCCCGCCTGCGCCTGCGGCGGCCGGTACACCGAGAAGCGCATCGGCGCGCGGCACTCCGTGGAGGCGTGCCGGTAGTAGCCCTGCACGCCGCCGAAGCAGGCGTGCTCCGAGAGCGTCTCGAGGCCCGTGCTCATCTGCCGGTCTCCTGCGCCATCGCGACGTAGACGGCCCTTCAGTACGTGACGACGCTGCGGATCGACTCGCCCGAGTGCATCAGGTCGAAGGCGTCGTTGATCCGGTCGAGCGGCATCACGTGCGTGATCAGCGGGTCGATCGCGATCTTCCCGTCCATGTACCAGTCGACGATCTTCGGCACGTCGGTGCGGCCGCGCGCGCCGCCGAACGCGGTGCCCTTCCAGACGCGGCCGGTGACCAGCTGGAACGGCCGCGTGCGGATCTCCTGCCCGGCGCCCGCGACGCCAATGATGATCGACTCGCCCCAGCCGCGGTGGCAGCACTCGAGTGCCTGGCGCATCAGGTCGACGTTGCCGACGCACTCGAAGGAGTAGTCCGCGCCGCCGCCGGTCAGAGCGACGAGGTACTGCACGAGGTCGCCCTCGACCTCCTTCGGGTTCACGAAGTGAGTCATCCCGAACCGCTCGGCGAGTTCCTTCCGCTTCGGGTTGATGTCGACGCCGACGATCATGTTCGCGCCGACCAGCCGCGCGCCCTGGATCACGTTCAGCCCGATGCCGCCGAGGCCGAACACGACCACGTTCGCGCCCGCCTCGACCTTCGCGGTGTTGATCACCGCGCCGATGCCGGTCGTCACGCCGCAGCCGATGTAGCAGACCTTGTCGAACGGCGCGTCCTCGCGGATCTTCGCGACCGCGATCTCCGGCAGCACCGTGTGGTTGGCGAACGTGCTGCAGCCCATGTAGTGGTGGATCTTCTCGCCGCCGATCGAGAAGCGGCTCGTGCCGTCCGGCATCACGCCCCTGCCCTGCGTCGCGCGGATCGCGGTGCACAGGTTCGTCTTGTGCGAGGTGCAGCTCTTGCACTCGCGGCACTCCGGCGTGTACAGGGGGATGACGTGGTCGCCCTTCTTCAGCGACTTCACGCCGGGCCCGACGTCGACCACCACGCCCGCGCCCTCGTGCCCGAAGATCACCGGGAACAGTCCCTCCGGGTCAGCGCCGGAGCGCGTGAACTCGTCGGTGTGGCAGACGCCGGTGGCCTTCAGTTCGATGAGCACCTCGCCGGCCCGCGGGCCGTCGAGATCCACTTCCACGACTTCGAGCGGCTTGCCTGCGGCGTACGCGACCGCGGCGCGGGTCTTCATGCGGATTCTCCTTCGAACTGGCCCGGACAGGTTACTCCGGTCCGCCTTCCCCCTCCACGCCGGTCACGGGCCTTCACTCCGCGTCGGCCTGCGCCTCCGGCCGTGCCCGCGCGAAGGCGGGCAACTGCTCCAGCGCCGCGCCGATCGCAACGAGCGTCGGGTATGGCGCGAGCTCCGCGCCGAAGCGGCGGGCGTTGTAGAGCTGCGGCACGAGGCAGACGTCCGCCAGCGTCACCTCGCGCCCGTAGAGCACGCGACCCTCGGCCGAGTGGCGCTTCGCCAGTTCCTCGAGTGCGCGAAGGCCCTCGCCGATCCAGTGCCGGATCCATGCCGTCACCTGCTCCTCCGGCTGCGCGAGCGGCCCGCGCAGGTACTTGAGCACCCGCAGGTTGTTGAGCGGGTGCACGTCGCACGCGATCGCCTGCGCGAGCGCGCGCACCTCGGCGCGCTCGAACGGCGTGCGCGGCAGCAGCGGCGGCTCGGGGTGCGTCTCGTCTAGGTACTCGATCGTCGCCAGCGACTGCGCGAGCACGCGGCCGCCGTCCTCGAGCGCCGGAATCAATCCCTGCGGGTTCAGCGCGAGATAGTCGGCGCTCCGCTGCTCGCCCTTCACGAGGTGCCGGTAGACCGGCTCCCACGCGAGTCCCTTCCACTCGAGCGCGATCCGCACGCGGTAGGCCGCCGAGCTGCGCCAGTAGGTGTAGAGCTTCATCGGGCACCCGCCGCTGCGTCGACACCCGCGACTGCGCCCGGCGCGACGATCGCGTTCTCGAGCACGCCGAGCCCGTCGATGCCGGCCCGCACCACGTCGCCCGGCACCACGGCGCCTACGCCGGCCGGCGTGCCGGTGTAGATCAGGTCGCCGGGCTGCAGCTCGAAGTAACGCGACAGCTCGGCGATCACCGCGCCGACGTTCCAGGTCATGTCCGCCACGTCCGCCTGCTGGCGGAGCACGCCGTTGACCTCGAGCCAGATGCGGCCGCGCGCGACGTGGCCGTGCTTGGCGACCGGTCGGATCGGCGCGATCGCCGCGGACCGGTCGAAGCCCTTCGCCGTGTCCCAAGGCTGCCCCTTCGCCTTCGCCGCCGCCTGCAGGTCGCGGCGGGTGTAGTCGTTGCCGACCGCATACCCATGGACGTGGTCGAGCGCCCGCGCCGGGTCGACGTCACGCCCGCCGGTGCCGATCGCGATCACCAGCTCCACCTCGTGGTGCAGGTTCGTCGTCCGCGGCGGATAGGGCAGCGGCTCGCCGCTCGCCACCAGCGCCGTCGCGGGCTTGTCGAAGAACACCGGCGGCTCGGTCCGCGGGTCGCCGCCCATCTCCCGGGTGTGGTCCGCGTAGTTCTTGCCGACGCAGTAGATCCGGTGAACCGGGAAGCGCTCGTCCGTGCCGGCGACGGCGACGGCGGGCAAGGGCGGCGGTGGGAACACGTAGCGAGTCATCGGGGATCCTGCGGACCGGTCGTGGCGCGCAAGGTTACGGCCCGCCTGCCGGGCAGCGAAAGCGTCTTGCGGTCGGTACGGCTTGTGGCTGCGGCCCTGCGTTTCCTACGCTGCCTTGCACTCGCCTGCTCCAGGACGCTGCGTCGATGTCGAGGGTACTCCGCAATCCAGCGCCGGCCCTGCCGGATCCGCCCGCCACGCCATCCGCGCCGGGCTCCCGCCCGCCCTCGGCCGCCGAGTGGCTGGACAGTTCGGCCTGCTTCCAGCTGAAGCGCGCCCAGTCGCGCCTCACGCACGACTTCGCGGCGCGCTTCCACGACCGGGGCGTCACGTCGCCCCAGCTGACGCTGCTGCTGCTGATCGCCGCGCACCCCGGCATCTCGCAGAGCGCGCTGGCGCACGCGGTCGGCATCGAGCGCTCCACCCTCGGCGAATTCGTCGACCGCTTCGAGCACCAGGAGCTCGTGGAACGCCGCGCCAGCACCGAGGACCGTCGCAGCCACGCGCTGCACCTGACGCCGCACGGGCGGGAACTGCTGGACGAGCTGATGCCCGAGGCGATCCTGCACGAGGCGCAGGTGCTCGCGCCGCTGTCGCAGGTCGAGCGCCGCACGCTGTTCGACCTGCTCGCACGCATCGCGAACGCACCCGGCGGCGGCGTGCCCTGACGGCGGGGGCCTCCCCACGCAGGCGGCGTGCCCCGACCACGGCGACGGATCCTGCCGACGGCAGTCCGCCGTGACGACGGCACGGCCCGGCGTCACCGCAGCCGCTTGAGCCACTCCAGCTTCGACGCGGAGTACGGCGGGTAGCGCAGGCTCGGATCCGGCCAGCCCGCACGCCGCATCACCGCCTTGAGGTGACTCAGGCGGTCGAAGCCGAGCTGCCCCTTGAACGCGCCGAGGCCACTCTCGCCGACGCCGCCGTGCGGCAACTCCGGCACGGCCTCGAACATCAGCACGTCGTTGATGCAGACCATGCCGGCGGACACTTCGTCGAGGAAACGCCGCTCCGCCTGCGCGTCGCGACCGAACAGGTATGCCGCGAGCGGCTTCTCGCCAGCGCGCACGTGCGCCATCGCGGCATCCAGCGACTCGGCGCGCACGATCGGCAGGATCGGCCCGAAGATCTCCTCCTGCATCGCCGGGGCGTCGGGCGCGACGTCCACCAGCACGGTCGGCGCGACGTAGCGCCGCGCGGCATCGGCCTCGCCGCCAACTGCGACGCGGCCGCTCGCCAGCAGCGACTGCAGGCGCGCGACGTGTCGCTCGTTGACGATCCGGCCGTAGTCGGGGGAGCGCGCGGGGTCGTCGCCGTACATCGCGTGGATCGTGCGGGCGAGCGCGGGCACCAGCTTGGCCTCGGTCGCGCGATCCGTCAGCACGTAATCGGGCGCGATGCAGATCTGGCCGGCATTGACGAACTTGCCCCACGCGATCCGCCGCGCGGCGAGCTCGACGTCGGCATCGGGCAGCACGAGGCACGGGCTCTTGCCGCCGAGTTCCAGCGTGACCGGCGTGAGGTGCCGCGCCGCGGCCGCCATCACGATGCGCGCGACGCGCGCGCTGCCGGTGTAGACGACGTGGTCGAAGCGCTGCTCGAGCAGCGCGGTGGTCTCCGGCACGCCGCCCTGCACCACGCGCACCGCCTCGGGGTCGAGGTATTCCGGCACCCAGCGCGCGAGCGCGGCACTCGTCGCGGGCGCGAGTTCGGAGGGCTTCAGCACGACGGCATTGCCCGCGGCGAGCGCGGAGACCGCGGGGCACAGCGTGCCCTGGATGGGGTAGTTCCAGGCGCCGATCACGAGCACGACGCCGAGCGGCTCCGGCCGCAGCCAGCTGCGTCCCGGCTGGCCGACCAGCGGCGTCGGCACGCGGCGGTCGCGCATCCACCGTGCCACCCGGCGGCGCGCGTACGCCGCGTCGCCGGCCGCGTTCGAGGTCTCGCCGCTCCACGCCTCGACCGCGGGCTTCGCGAGGTCCTCGTGGAGCGCGGCGAGGAACTCGGCCTCGCGTTCCGTCATCAGGCGCTCGATGCCGGCCAGCTGGCGCTCGCGCCACTCCCGCGGGCGCGTGCGGCCCGAATCGTAGGCCGCGCGCACGGCGGCGACGAGCCGCGCCGCGTCGAAACCATCGGGGCTTCGCTGCGAGGTCGCCTCGCGAGATGCAGGAGCAACCGCGGTCGAGGCCGACGGGTTCGTCGAGATCGGGGGCGTAGCCGCCATCGCACACCTCCGGAGCGTGCGGCCCGCGGCTCCGGCGGCCGCCATGACGGCCGCCGCACGGGCTCGCCTTCGATTATGCGCCGACAGCGCGGTCGCGATGAACACCAGCGCGTTCGCGGTACCTTCGCGCAGCACCGTGCCCTGCAGCACGGCGAAATGCCACTCGCCGTCGGCGCGGAGTGCGCGATTCCCCGGTGCGCTTCGCCGGCCCGTGCGCGAAACCGCGGCAGGTGCGGCCGGACCGCGGGACCGCGCCGGTTGCATGGCGGCTCACGTGATCTCCCGTGACACCCGGGCGTAGGCGGCACGGCGCTCGTCGTACAGGACGTACAGGCCGCTCGCGACGACGATCGCGGCGCCCGCCACCACGGCGGAGCCCGGCAGCACGGACCACAGCACCCAGTCCAGCGCGATCGCCCACAGGATGGCGGTGTATTCGAACGGCGCCACGACCGACGGCGCCGCACGCCGGAACGCGTCGGTGATCAGGTACTGGGCGACGGCGCCCGTCAGGCCGATCAGCGCGATCCAGCCCCAGTGCTCCGGCCGGATCGGCCGCCAGCCCGGCACCGCGAGCGCCCCGGCGACGAGCGCGACCGGGACGAGGAACCAGAGCACCATCGCGCGGCTCGACTCGGTGCGGCCGAGCACGCGGATCGTGAGCACGTTGAGCGAGTAGCAGAGCGCGGACACGACCGCCGCGAGCCCGCCGAGCGTGACGAGCGTCTCGCCCGTCGGGCGCAGCACGATCAGCACGCCGGCGAGCCCGGCGCCCACGGCGAGCCAGCGCCGCAGCGGCACGCGCTCGCCGAGGATCGGCACCGCGAGTGCAGTCACGAGCAGCGGCGCACCGAGGTAGACGGCGTAGGTGTCGGCGAGCGAGGCGTGCGAGATGGCGTAGACGAAGCTCAGCAGCATGCCGAGCCCGAGGAGCGCGCGCACCGCGTAGAGCCCCGGGCGCCTCGGGCGCAGTTCCTGCCACGCACCGATCCAGAGCAGCGGTGCCAGCACGAACGGGATCGAGGCCGCCGCGCGCAGGAACGTGACCTGTGCGGGCGCCAGGTCCGCGGCGAGGCGCTTCATGGCGGCGTCCATGATCGCGAACGCGCCGACGGCGGCCAGCATCGCGGCGATCGCGCGCAGGTTGTCGGCGCGCGGGCTGGAGTCGTTCACCGTCAGGGCCGCAGCGAGACGGAGTCGGCGACGAACGTGGCGCCGGAGTAGGCGCCGCGTGCACCCACCACATCACCCGACGCCTGCCCGCAGAACCGCCCGCGCGTGAGCACCGCACCCGCACGGTCGCGGAACTCCGCGTTCGCGGTCGACACCACCACGCCGGCGATCGTGAGGTTCGGGTTCGCGAGCGAGCCCACGGGCGCCTCGAACTCGATCCGCAGGCCCTGCGGCACGGCGCGCCGCTCGACCACGAGTGCGTCGGCGGTGCGCGCCGCGGAGGCCTCGACGCCGCGCACCTCGACCCAGTCCCCGGTGCGCAGTTCCGAGTAGCGGAACGTGCGCGACGCGACCGCGCGCGGCGAACTAAACGGCTTCATGGGCGCCAAGCGTACGCTCCCCGTTCGCGTCGCAGCCAGTCGGGAGAGCCGCGTCGCACCGCCCTGCCGGTCGCGGGAGGCCGCCGACTACAATGCAGCCCCCCCGTCGTCCGCGAGGCCCCGATGGCCATCTGGTTCCGCCCGTTCATGCTGTCCGACCTGACCGCCGCGCGCGCCGGCACGCTGGTCGCGCACCTCGGCATCGAGCTCACGGCGTTCGGCGACGACTGGCTCGAGGGCACGCTGCCCGTGGACGCGCGCACTCAGCAGCCCTACGGCATCCTGCACGGCGGCGCCAGCGTGGTGCTCGCCGAGACGCTCGGCGGCTACGCGGCGAACCTGTGCGTGGACCCGTCGCGCTTCCGCTGCGTCGGGCAGGAGATCTCGGCGAGCCACCTCCGCCCGGTCGAGAGCGGGCTCGTGACGGGCCGCGCGACCCCGGTCCACCTCGGCCGGCGCTCGCAGGTGTGGCAGATCGCGATCCGCAACGCCGCGGGCCAGCCGACCTGCCTGTCGCGCCTCACGATGGCGGTGCTCGAGGGTGCGTGAACCCGGGCGCGCGACCCGGCCCGATATACTGGCGGGCATGCGGACACTCCTCCCCGTCGCGGCCGCCGGCATTGCGCTGCTGCTCGTCGCCTGCGGCCAGAAGGGGCCGCTGGTGCTTCCCGATCGCGACACCTCCGGCGTGGTGATCCGCGCACCGGCGCCCGCGTCCACCGCGCCGGCAGCGCCCGCGCCGGCCCCGGCCCCGACTCCCGCGCCGCCGACCGCGCCGCCGGTCACGCCGGGTACCGACACCGCGGCCACGCCGTCCGGCACCGGCGCACCGACCGCGCCGGGCACGCCGTCGCCGCGGGCTCCGGATCCGACCGAGCGCCGCCCGTGACCGACGCGCCGAAGCTCTACCTCGTCGACGGCTCGTCGTACCTCTACCGCGCGTTCCACGCGCTCCCGCCGTTCACGAACTCGCGCGGCGAGCCGACCGGCGCGGTGCTCGGCGTCGTGAACATGCTGAACCGCTTCCTCAAGGAGTGCGCGCCCGAGCACATCGCGATCGTGTTCGACGCGCCGGGCCGTACGTTCCGCGACGCGCTGTTCGAGCACTACAAGGCGCAGCGCCCGCCGATGCCGGACGAACTGCGCGCCCAGCTGCAGCCGCTGCTCGAGACCGTCGCGGCGCTCGGCCTGCCGCTGCTGCGGATCGAAGGCGTCGAGGCCGACGACGTGATCGGCACGCTCGCGAAACAGGCCACCGCCGCCGGGATGAGGACGGTGATCTCGACCGGCGACAAGGACATGGCGCAGCTGGTCGACGAGCACGTCACCCTGATCAACACGATGACCGGCTCGACGCTCGACCCGCCCGGCGTGAAGGCGAAGTTCGACGTGCTGCCCGCGCAGATCGTCGACTACCTCGCATTGGTCGGCGACACGAGCGACAACATCCCGGGCGTGCCGAAGGTCGGCCCGAAGACGGCCGCGAAGTGGCTGAACCAGTACGGCTCGCTCGACGCGCTCGTCGCGCGCGCGGCGGAAGTCGAGGGCAAGGTCGGCGAGAGCCTGCGCGAGAACCTCGCGCAGCTCGAGCTGTCGCGCCGGCTCGCGACGATCCGCTGCGACGTCGAGCTGCCCGTGACGCTCGCCGAGCTCGCGCGGCGCGCGCCGGACCTCGCGAAGCTGCGCGAGGTCTACGGCCGGCTGGAACTGAACTCGCTGCTGCGCGCGCTCGACGCCGGAAACGGAGACGTTCCCCGAGACCGCGGCACGGGCGGCGAGGGTTCAGTGGCGGCGTCCGCGGAATCGGGGAACGTCCCCGTTTCCGGGTTCCCGCGCGACCGCGCCGGCGGCGATGCGGTCGCGGGCCCGGTGCCGGTGCCGCCGGACGTCGCGCAGGCGCCGCGCGAGTACGAGACGGTGACCACGCCGGCGCAGCTCGACGCCTGGCTCGCGCGGCTCGCGCAGGCGGAGCTGTTCGCGTTCGACACCGAGACCACCAGCCTCGACTACATGACGGCCGAGATCGTCGGCTTCTCGTTCGCGGTCGAGCCCGGTCGCGCCGCCTACGTGCCGGTCGCGCACCGCTATCCCGGCGCGCCGGACCAGCTCGACCGCGACACGGTGCTCGCCGCGCTCAGGCCGCTGCTGGAGGATCCGGCCCGCGCCAAGCTCGGCCAGCACGCCAAGTACGACGCGCACGTGCTCGCGAACCACGGCGTCGAGCTGGCGGGCGTGCGCTACGACACGATGCTCGAGAGCTACGTGCTGAACAGCGTCGCGACGCGCCACGACATGGACTCGATGGCGCAGAAGTATCTCGGCATCGGCACGATCAGGTTCGAGGACGTCGCCGGCAAGGGCGCGAAGCAGCTCTCGTTCGACCAGGTGCCGGTGGAGCGCGCCGCCGAGTACGCCGCCGAGGACGCGGACGTGACGCTGCGCCTGCACCGCACGCTGTGGCCGGCGCTGGAGCGCGAGCCGCGGCTGAAGGCGCTCTACGAGACGATCGAACGGCCGCTCGCGCCCGTGCTCGCGCGGATGGAGCGCACCGGCGTGCTCGTCGACCGCGAGATCCTGTACCAGCAGAGCGCGGAGATGGCGCGTGCGATGCAGGCCCTCGAGATGAAGGCGCACGACGCCGCCGGCAGCGCCTTCAACCTCGAGTCGCCGAAGCAGCTGCAGCAGATCCTGTTCGAGCGCCTGCAGCTGCCGGTCGCGCGTCGCACGCCGACCGGCCAGCCCTCCACCGGCGAGGACGTGCTCGAGGAACTCGCGGAGCAGGGCTACGCGCTGCCGAAGCTGATCCTCGAGTTCAGGAGCCTGTCGAAGCTGAAGGGCACCTACACCGACAAGCTGCCCGGGCAGATCAACCCGCGCACCGGCCGCATCCACACGAGCTATCACCAAGCCGTCGCGGCGACGGGGCGCCTGTCCTCGTCGAACCCCAACCTCCAGAACATCCCGATCCGTACCGAGGCGGGCCGGCGCATCCGCACCGCGTTCGTGGCGCCGCCGGGCCACGTGCTGATGGCCGCCGACTACTCGCAGGTGGAGCTGCGCATCATGGCGCACCTCTCCGACGACCCCGGCCTGCTGCGTGCGTTCGCCGAAGGCCTCGACGTGCACCAGTCCACCGCCGCGGAGATGTTCGGCGTGGAGCTCGCGAACGTCACCGCGGACCAGCGCCGCGCCGCGAAGACGATCAACTTCGGACTCATCTACGGCATGAGCGCGTTCGGCCTCGCGGCGCGGCTCGGCGTGGAGCGCGGCGCGGCCGCGAAGTACATCGAGCGCTACTTCGAGCGCTATCCGGGCGTGAAGCGCTACATGGACGACACGCGCCGGCTCGCGCGCGAGCAGGGCTACGTCGAGACGGTGGACGGCCGCCGGCTGTACCTGCCCGACATCCGCTCGCGCAACAAGCAGCTGCAGCAGTACGCGGAACGCGCCGCGATCAACGCGCCGCTGCAGGGCACCGCGGCCGACGTGATCAAGCGCGCGATGATTGCGGTGGACGCGTGGCTCGCGCGCGACGCGGTGCCCGCGCGCCTCGTGATGCAGGTGCACGACGAACTCGTGCTCGAGGTGCGCGAGGACGCGGTGGCGGCGGTTCGCGACCGGGTCGTTGCGCTGATGAGCGGCGCCGCGGAACTCCGCGTGCCGCTCGGGGTCGAGGTGGGCGTCGGCCCGAACTGGGACGAAGCGCACTAGGGCAGCCCGGAGCGACCGGGCATTCCGCCGACTGCGCGCGCGACGGGATGCGCGCCGAGTTCCGAGGGCTCTCGTACAGGAGTGACCTCCATGCGCCCGACGACTGCCCTGCCCCTCGCCGCCCTGCTCGCCACCTTCGCCATGGCGTCCGGGCCCGCCTCCGCGGCCGACAACGGCTTCTACCTGGGCGGCGCCGTGGGCCGCGAACGTCCGGCCGGTGCGCGTGGACGTGGACACCGAGGCACTGGCGGGCTTCGGGATGCTCTACCTGCCGCTGCCGATCGTGGACGTGTACGCGAAGGCCGGCCTCGCGCGGATCGATTCGGACCTGCGCGCGTCCGGCGGACTCCGCCTCGACCGGTCGGAAACGGGATTCGCCTGGGGCGTCGGTGCCGGCATCGGCCTCGGCAACCGGACCATTCGCGCCGAGCACGAGCGATTCGAAGGTGGGCGACGCCGATCCGGACTTCGTCTCGCTCGGGCTGACGTGGACGTTCCCTTGAAAAAGCCACGCTCGGTCAGAAGCTTGGCAGCGACCGCAGGTTGACGTTTCTTTACCCGGCAGGCACGGAACTCCGCCCGTCCCCAGGCATCCAAATGCCTCGAACGTTGCGAGACGTTCCCCGCTTCCCTCCCTAAGCGGGCCCCTTGCCCGGTGATCATCCCCATACCGGGTTAGTCTGGCCCGGGGACTTCAGGTCCCCGGGCGTTTTCTTTCAGCCACTGCTTCAGCACCCTTCGCGCTTCGTCGACCCCGGTCTTGTCCAGGGCCGAGAAGAGCTGCGCCGTGGCGGTACCCCCGACTTCGCGACGCACCTGCGCGAGCGTGGCCATCCCGGCGCCGCGGCTCACCTTGTCGGCCTTGGTCAGCAGCAGGTGGAGCCCGCGCCCGCGAGTACGCGCGTACTCGATCATCCGCCAGTCGTGGTCCGTCAGCGGGTGGCGCACGTCCATGATCACGAACAGAGCGCGCAGCGACTCCCGTTCGCCGAAGTACTGGCCGAGCAGGCGCTCCCAGTGCTTCTGGAGTTTCGGCGGCACCTTCGCGAACCCGTAGCCCGGCAGGTCGACGAGGCGCCGGCCCGGTTCCAGTTCGAAGAAGTTCACGAGCTGCGTCTGGCCCGGAGTCCGGGACGTGCGCGCCAGCGAATGGCGTTGGGTGACGGCGTTGATCGCGCTCGACTTGCCGCTGTTGGAACGGCCGGCGAACGCCACCTCCGCCCCTTCGTCCGGGACGAACTGGTGGGGCTCGTGGGCGCCCAGGAGGTACTTGGCGTGGGGAAATGCGGACATCGTCGTGTAGAATGCTCTCTCCTCGCCGGCCGCAGTCTAACAGGGGCCTCCAGCCGCCCCAGACGCCCCGCGGCCGAACGATTCCTGCCCACCGCACCGCCCCTGCCGGGCGCGTGCGGGGGCCCGTAGACGCCATGCGGAGTTCGGAGTCCATGAAGAGTCGTTCCCTCGCGGTCGCCGCCGGCCTGCTGTCCGTCCTCGCGGTTTCGGCCGCCACCCTCGCGCTCGCGCAGGATTCCGCGGCGCCCGCCGCCGCCCCCGCGGCGGCCCCGGCTCCAGCGGCCGCGGCCGCCGGCCCGGTGGTCGGCAGCGCCGAGGCCGGCGCCGCGAAGGCCGCGGTCTGCAGTGCCTGCCACGGTGTCGGCGGCAACAGCGTCAACCCGGAGTGGCCGAGCCTCGCGGGCCAGCACCCCGAGTACACCGCGCAGCAGCTGCAGCTGTTCCGCGCGATGGTGCGCACGAACCCGATCATGCAGGCGCAGGCCGTCGCCCTGACGGATCAGGACATCGCGGACCTCTCGGCCTACTACCGCCAGCAGACCCAGACGGGTCTCGAGGCCGACCCCTCGCTCGTGCAGGCCGGCGAGAAGCTCTACCGCGCCGGCGACCCGGTGCGCGGCATCCCGGGCTGCAAGGCCTGCCACGGCCCCGGTGGCCTCGGCAACGGCCCGGCGAAGTGGCCGCTGGTCCGGGCCCAGCACTCGCTATACACCTACAACCAGTTGAAGAACTATGCGAACCGCGCCCGGTACGTCGCGGTCGAAGGACAGCCGAGCCCGCCGGCCCAGGCCGAGATGATGTACGACGTCGCGAGCCGCATGACCGACGAGGACATGCGTGCGGTGGCATCGTTCATCCAGGGCCTGCGCTGAGGCCACCACTCAGGAGTCCTGCATGACGAAGCTGCGTCCGTCGTCCCACGGGTCCGCCGGCCGGGTCGCCGTCGCGCTGGCCGGAGTCCTCCTCGGGACGATGCTGGCCGCCTGCGGCCAGAAGGCCGCGGAAACGCCCGCGCCGGTCGCGGACGCACCGGCGCCGGCGGCGGCCGAGGCACCGGCCGCCACGCCGGCTCCGGCGACGCCGGCGACCGCCGCCGCCATTGCGGACGGCGAGACCGTCGGCGGCGGCAACGAGACCACGCTGCTGTCCCCGATCGCCACGGCCGTCGCGCAGGCCGCACCGGCCGCGGCGCCGGCCATCCCGGCCCGCTGGCAGAACGGCAGGCACTACGAGACGCTCATGCCGGCGCAGCCGACCAACGTCGGGCCGGGCAAGGTCGAGGTGCTGGAGATGTTCTGGTACGGCTGCGGCCACTGCTTCCACCTCGACCCGTTCCTCGAGGGCTGGAAGAAGCAGTCGAAGCCGGCATTCGTCGAGTTCACGCGCGTACCCGTGATGTGGAACGACGTCACGCGTGCGCACGCGCGCCTGTTCTACACGGCGGAAGCGCTCGGCAAGCTCGAGCAGGTGCACGCGGCGATCTTCCGCGAGATCCACGTGGGCGCCGACGGCCGCATCAACCCGCTGGTCGACCGCGATCCGGCGCGCACCGAGCAGCTGCACCGCGCGTTCCTCAAGAAGCACGGCGTGTCCGACGCCGACTTCGACCGCACCTACCGCTCGTTCGCGGTCGACACCAAGCTGCAGCGCGCGGAACAGCTGACGCGCCGCTACCGCGTGCAGGGCGTGCCGCTGATGATCGTCGCCGGCAAGTACACCGCGGACGCCGGCACCGCCGGCGGCGAGCAGCCGCTGCTCGCGCTGATCAACGATCTCGCGAACGCCGAGCGCAGGCGCTGAGAACGACGGGGACGGTCCCCGTTTCCTGACGACGGGAAAGGGGTCAGTCCCCTTTTTCGCGGAGCCGGAAGAGGGGGACCGACCCCGTGCTGACCCTCTACGTCCCATCGCCCGGCGGTCTCCAGCGCCTCGACCCGACGCCGGCCGCGCCGCCGGAGCAGCTGCTCTGGGCCGACCTCGTCGAGCCGACGCTCGAGGAGGAGCGGGAGGTCGAGCGCTTCGTCGGCATCGAGGTGCCGACCCGCGAGGAAATGAAGGAGATCGAGGCGTCGAGCCGCCTCTACGAGGAGGGCGGCGCGCTCTTCATGACGCTGACCGTCGTCACGAAGATCGACACCGAGCGTCCCGAGACCGCGGCGATCACCTTCATCCTCGCGAAGGGCCGCCTGATCACGCTGCGCTACGTCGATCCGCTGCCGTTCCGGAAGTACATCTCCTACGCGGAGCGCCACGCTTCCACCTGCGGCTCGGCGCACGTGGTGCTGGCCGGACTGCTGGAGTCGATCGTCGAGCGCATCGCGGACGTCCTGGAGCGCGTCGGCGCGGACCTCGACGACGCCTCCGCGAACGTGTTCGCGACGCCCGCCGGGAAGCGCAAGGCCAACCGCGTGAACCGCGACCTGCGGGCGATGATGGAACGCATCGGCCGCGACGGCGACCTGCTGTCGAAGGCGCGCGAGAGCCTCGTGTCGCTGACGCGCCTGCTCGCGTTCGTGCAGCAGAGCGGCTCGGTGCAGCTCGCGCCGGACGTGCGCCACCGCTTCCGCAACCTGTCGCGCGACGCGGTGGCGCTCTCCGACCACGCCTCGTTCGTCAGCAACAAGATCAACTTCCTGCTCGACGCGACGCTCGGCCTCATCAACATCGAGCAGAACAACATCATCAAGATCTTCTCGGTGGCGGCGGTCGTGTTCCTGCCGCCGACGCTGATCGCGAGCATCTACGGCATGAACTTCGAGCACATGCCGGAGCTCGCGTGGCGCGGCGGCTACCCGTGGGCGCTGCTGCTGATGGTGATCTCGGCGATCCTGCCGTTCCTGTACTTCAAGCGGCGCGGCTGGCTGTAGGCACCGGCCTCGTCGCGCGGCGAGGCGCCGGCCGCGCGCGACGAGCCGCTCCCGGAACCGGGAGCCGGCCGCGATACTTCCGGCACCGATACGAGGGTAGACGACCGATGCACCTGCTCGCCAACACCGTCCTCGCCGTCTCGCTCAGCTTCGCCGCGGGCGCGGGCGCGGCCGGCGCGGGCGCGGCCCCGGGCGCCGGCGCCGCCGCGCCCCCGCCCGGCGGCGTCCCGCTGATCCCCCGCGCGCAGCTGTTCGGCAACCCGTCGCGCATCCAGGGCCGGCTCAGCCCCGACGGCCGCTGGCTGTCGTGGATCGCGCCCCGCGACGGCGTGCTCAACGTCTGGGTCGCGCCCGCCGCGCAGCCGGACCAGGGCCGCCCGCTGACGAACGAGCGCACGCGCCCGCTGCGCCAGCACTTCTGGGCGCCGGACTCGCGCACGATCCTCTACGTCAACGACACCGGCGGCGACGAGAATTTCCTGCTCTACGGCGTGGACGTACAGACCGGCGCGCAGCGGACGCTCACGCCGTTCGAGAAGACCCGCGTACAGATCGTCGGCATCAGCCCGCTGGTGCCGGATCGCATCCTGGTCGGCCTGAACGACCGCGATCCGCGCTGGCACGACGTGCACAGCCTCGACCTCGCGACCGGCAGGCTGACGCTCGTGCTCAGGAACGAGGGCTACGGCGGTTTCGAGGCCGACCAGCAGCTGAACCTGCGGCTCGCGTCGCGCCCGAACGCCGCCGGCGGCTCGGACTGGTTCCGGATCGTCGACGGCAGGGTCGAGGAGAAGCCGATCGCCTCCATCGGCCTCGACGACTCGCAGACGACTGCGCCGCTCGGTTTCACCGCCGACGGGACGACGCTCTACTGGCTCGATTCCCGCGGCCGCGACACCGCGGCGCTCGTCGCCGAGGAGTTCGCCACCGGCCGCACCGAGGTGCTCGGCCAGGACCCGCGCGCGGACGTCGGCGGCGTGCTCTCGCATCCGCGCACCGGCGTCGTGCAGGCCTGGTCGTCGGAGTACCTGCGCGAGACCTGGAACGCGCTCGACCCGGCGATCGCGAAGGACCTCGAGTTCCTGCGGAACCGGCTGCAGGGCGAGATCGACGTCACCTCGCGCACGCTGGCCGACGACGCGTGGCTCGTGGTCGTCGACCCGGTCAACGGCCCCGCCGCCACGTGGCGCTACGACCGCGCGACGCAGCGGCTCACGCAGCTGTTCGTGAACCGGCCGGAGCTGGTCGGCGCGCCGCTCGTGCCGATGCAGCCGCTGGAGCTGAAGTCGCGCGACGGCAAGACGCTCGTCTCGTACCTGACGCTGCCGCCGGGCAGCGACGCGAACGGCGACGGCCGGCCCGAGCAGCCGGTGCCGATGGTGCTGCTGGTGCACGGCGGCCCGTGGGCGCGCGACTCCTACCGCTTCGACGGCGAGGTGCAGTGGCTCGCGAACCGCGGCTATGCGGTGCTGCAGGTGAACTTCCGCAGTTCCACCGGCTTCGGCAAGGCCTTCATCTCCGCGGGCGACCGGCAGTGGGCGCGCGCGGCGCACGACGACCTGCTGGACGCGGTGGAGTGGGCCGTGCGGAACGGCATCGCGCCGCGCGATCGCGTCGCGATCATGGGCGGCTCGTACGGCGGCTACGCGGCCCTCGCGGGGCTCACGTTCACGCCGAAGACCTTCGCCTGCGGCGTGTCGATCGTCGGCCCCTCGAACCTGCAGACGCTGCTCGACTCCGTGCCACCGTACTGGGAGGCGTTCCGCGAGCAGCTGTTCCGCCGCGTCGGCGACCCGCGCACGGAGGAAGGCCGCGCGCTGCTGCGCGAGCGCTCGCCGCTGTTCCGCGCGCAGGCGATCGAGCGCCCGCTGCTGGTCGGCCAGGGCGCGAACGACCCGCGGGTGAAGCAGGCCGAGAGCGACCAGATCGTGGACGCGATGCGGGCGAAGGACATCCCGGTCACCTACGTGCTGTTCCCGGACGAGGGCCACGGCTTCGCGCGGCCCGAGAACGCGATCGCGTTCAACGCGGTGGCCGAGAACTTCCTCGCGCAGTGCCTCGGCGGCCGTGCCGAGCCGATCGGCGACGTGTTCCGCGGGTCGAGCGTGCAGGTGCCGCACGGCGCCCGCTACGCCCCCGGCGTCGAAGCGGCGCTGCGCGCGCCGTGAGCGGCCGGTACCGCCCGGTGCGCGGCCTCGAGCGTGTGCCGGGGCGCCCACCGCACCGGGCGGCACCACTGCGGTCTTCGTGGACGTCGTCGCACTCGGTCCGCTGACGCTCGCGGCCGACCGTCTCGTCGCGATCGCCGCAGCCTGGCTGTACCTCTCGGTCAGCGAGGTCGCCGCGCGCCGCACCGGGTTGCCGCTCGGTCGCGCGTCGTGGGCCGCGCTGCTCGTGGGCCTGATCGTCGCGCGCGCGACCTACGTGGTGGGGCACTGGCCGGCGTTCGCGACGGAGCCGTGGTGGGCGCCGCTGCAGTTCTGGCACGGCGGGCTCGCGCCGGCAGCCGGGTTCGTCGGCGCCGCGGTGGCCGCGAGCGTGGTCGTGCTGCTCGGCACCGCGAACGGCGCGGCCAAGGCGCAGGGCGAGCCGGCGTCGCGCGGCACGCCCCGCGCGGGCGGCGCCGTCGGCCTCGCACTCGCCGTGCTCGCGGTGCCGGCGATGGCGTGGTTCGCGGCCGAGCGCTTCTGGTTCGCCCCGCCGCCGGCGCAGCCGCTGCCGGACGCGACGGTCGCGTGGCTCGACGGCCGTCCGGTGCGCCTCTCGGAGTTCCGCGGCCGTCCGCTCGTCGTCAACGTGTGGGCGAGCTGGTGCGGGCCGTGCCGGCGCGAGATGCCGATGCTCGCGCGTGCCGCGCGCGAGCGGCCGGACGCGACGTTCGTGTTCCTGAACACCGGCGAGGACCCGGCGACCGTGCGCCGGTATCTCACCGAGGAAAGGTTGCGCCTGCCGGTCGTGCTGCTCGACGTCGACGGCAGCGCCGGCCGCGCGCTCGGCGCGATCGGCCTGCCGACCACCTACTTCGTGAGCGCGGACGGCGCGCTCGTGCGGACGCACGTCGGCCAGATCGGCCGCTCGGCCGTCGAGGCGGGACTGCGGCGCGCCGCGGGCGAGGAGTGACCCGCACGCCGCCTGCGTCTACGCTGCGCGAGGACGGTCGGGGCGCACGCGGCTCGCGGGGATCGCCCGGCCGAACGTATCCCCGCACACGAACGACGCCGGGGTCACGAAGGAGCCTCGAGGCATGAGCAGGCGACGCGTCTTCGATCTTGCGGCCTTCGGCCTGCTGCTCTGGGGAGCCACCGCGGCGTCCGCTGGCACCGTACCCACGGCGACCGCCGCGCCCGAGGCGACCAGTGCGTCACCCGCACCCGTCGCAACCGCCGCGACGTCGCCCGACTACGCGGCGCTCACCCGCGAGTACTACGCGGCGATCGATCGCCGCGACGTCGCTGCGCTCGAGCGCATGCTCTGCGACCGCGCGGTGATGATCAATCCGCGCCCGAACGTGACCACCCGCGAGCAGCACCTGGAGGGGCAGCGACGGCCGGCGGACGGCACCACGCCGCCGCGACGCGAGTGGGGACCGCTCACGGTACACGACCTCGGCGCGACCAGGCTCGTCGTCGGCCGCCAGGCGCAGACCGGCGTCGCGAACGCGGGCCGCTTCGAGAGTCTCGTCGCGTTCCACTGGACCACGAACGAGCGCGGCCCGTGCGTGCTGGTCGGTCATCGTGCGCCGGCAGGCCGGGCGGCCGAGGGCTTCTCCTGGGACGAGGCCTTCGTCGTCGGCGGCAGCTTCAACGCTCAGCCGAATGCCTGGCTGGTCGAGGTCGCGAAGCAGCTGAAGCCCGGGCGCGCGGTCGAGGTCGCGATGGGCCAGGGCCGCAACGCCCTGCACCTCGCGAGCCTCGGCTGGCAGGTCACGGGCTACGACATCGCCGGCGAGGGCCTGCGCATCGCGCGCGAGCAGGCGAAGGCGCGCCAACTGAAGATCGACACCGTGCTCGCCTCGCACGAGGACTTCGATTTCGGCCAGGAGCGGTGGGATCTCGTCGCGTTCGTCTACGCCGGCATGCCCGGCGACACGCTGGCGCGGGCGGCGCGTGGGTTGAGACGCGGCGGCCACGTCGTACTGGAAGGCTTCCACGGCCGATACACGCCCGGTGTGCCGGGCGGCAGCGCGACCTACGACCGCGCGTTCCTCGACTCCGCGATGCGCGAGGCGGGACTCGAGATCGTGCGCCTCGAAACCCCGGCCGACGCGCGCACCGACTTCGGCCCGGCCGACCTGCGCCCGGTACGACTGCTGGCCCGCAAACCGTGACGCACGACGCCGTCCGGACGGGCGGCGCCATGCTCACGCGCTGTCGAAGACCACGCCCGCGACGCTCGCGCTGACGAAGGCCAGGGTCGGCTGGAAGCGCCGACGGCGGTGCCGCCGGGGACGAGAGGGATCCGAAAAGAGAATGGCGCGCCCGACTGGATTCGAACCAGTGACCTACGGCTTCGGAGACCGTCACTCTATCCATCTGAGCTACGGGCGCGCGAACTGAGCGTGCCGCCGGCCGGGCCGGCGGCGACCCCGACTGGCGGGGCTCGTCTCAGGTCGGCGGATTCTACCCGCCGTGCGCTCGGGCCGTCCAACCGCCGCCCTTCTGGGGTGCGGGTGCTGCCGCTATAATGAGCGGCCCTTCCGCCCCGGCCGGCGGAGGCACGCCGCGCGAGGCCGCTCCTCGAGCGAACCCTGCGGCGCATCCCCGACGAGTCTGGCGGTCTCCTGGAGGCTTCGTGAGCAAGGCGGACGATCATTTCTTCAACATCTTCAGCGTGGTGCTCGGCATCCTGGTCGCCATCTCGCTCGTCCTCTTCGCGATCGCCCGCTTCATCGGCACTCCGTTCGAGGACGCCCGCGCCGATAACGACCCCAAGGTCCAGCAGCAGATCTCGGAGCGCCTCGCTCCGTTCGGCCGCGTGGCCGTGGCGGGCCAGGACAACAGCGCGCTCGCGATGATGGCCGCGGCGGGCCCGACCGCCGGCGGCGGTGCGGGTGCCGGCGCGGGCCCTGCGATCCCGGCGTCCGCGGAAGAGGCCTACCAGGTGGGCTGCGCAGCATGCCACTCGGCCGGCATCGCGGGCGCGCCGAAGTCCGGCGACAAGGCGGCCTGGGCGCCGCGCATCGCGCAGGGCACGGACACGCTCTACAAGCACGCGATCGAAGGCTTCCAGGGCCAGAACGGCGTGATGCCCGCGAAGGGCGGCCAGGCCGCGTGGCCGGACGACCTGATCAGGCAGACCGTCGACTACATGGTGGCGAAGAACCAGTAGTCGATCCCGACGCACCGACGCGGGCCGGACTCGCCGGCTCGCCCCCGAAAGCCCGGCCTCGTGCCGGGCTTTCGCGTTCATGTACAGTCGAACGCGGGTGACGCCTCTGGGGGAGGGCCAACCCGTGACGAACACCACGCCGCAGGCGCCCTCGGACGCACTGCCCTTCGCGGCGCCCTGCCGCCGGCTCGAGGCGCGTGCGCCGCTGCGCTGGCTGCGGCTCGGCTGGCATGATCTGAAGCGTGCGCCGCGCCAGAGCCTGACTTACGGCGCCGGCATCTGGCTGCTCAGCGTGCTCGTGAGCTACGTGGCCTGGGCCTTCGGCAACGGCTGGATGCTGATCCTCCTGCTGTCGTCGTTCGTGTTCGTCGCGCCCGTGCTCGCGCTCGGTCTCTACGCGCTCAGTGCGCAGCTCGAACGCGGCGAGAAGCCTTCCCTCACCCGCTGCCTCGTCGCCGAACGCGCGAGCCTCGGCGACGCGCTCGTGTACTCCCTGATCCTGCTCGTGATCGCGCTCGTCTGGGTGCGCGCCGGCAGCGCGCTGCAGATCTTCTGGCCTGAGCTCGCGGAGCCCTCGCTCGCCGACGTCGTCTCGTTCTTCGCGATCGGCAGCGCGGTCGGCAGCCTGTTCGCCCTGCTCGCGTTCGCCGCGAGCGCGTTCGCGCTGCCGATGCTCGTGGACCGCCGCGCCGACGGCGTGACCGCTGTGGTGACGAGCATCAACGCGGTGCTGAAGAACAAGCCGGCGATGGCGGTGTGGGTGCTGCTGATCGTGGGCGCGGTGGTGGTCGGGTTCGCGACGCTGCTGGTCGGCCTCGCGGTCACGATGCCGCTGATCGGCCACGCGACCTGGCACGCGTACCGCGAGACGATCGACGCGGGGGCCTGGCCGCCGCGGGAGTGAGGCGCGTCACGCCCCGCCCCCGCGATCCAGCTGCCGGCACTCGAGCGCCTCCGCGACGTGCTCGGTCGCGAGCGTGTCCTCGCCCGCGAGATCCGCGATCGTGCGCGCGACCTTGATGACGCGATGGCACGCGCGCGCCGACAGCCGCCAGCGTTTCGCACAGGACTGCAGAAGGCGCTCGGCCTCCGGCGCGAGCGCTGCGTGCACTTCGAGCTCGCGCGAGTCGAGCCGCGCGTTCGGCCCGCCCTGCCGCGCCCGCTGGCGCTCCGCCGCCGCGGCGACCCGCGCGGCCACCGTCGCGGTGGATTCGCCGCGCGCGAGCGCGCGCAGGCCTTCGTATTCGACGCGCGGCACGTGCACCTGCAGGTCGATGCGGTCGAGCAGCGGGCCCGACAGGCGCGCGAGGTAGGCCCGCACCTGCGCCGGCGTGCAGCGGCAGCGTTCCGCGTCGCCGTGCCAGCCGCAAGGGCACGGGTTCATCGCGGCGACGAGCTGGAAGCGCGCCGGGAAGCTCGCGTGACGCGCGGCGCGCGCGATCGAGACGTGGCCGGTCTCGAGCGGTTCGCGCAGCACTTCCAGCGTGCGACGGTCGTGCTCGGGCAGCTCGTCGAGGAACAGCACGCCGTGGTGCGCGAGCGAGATCTCGCCGGGCCGCGGCACGCCGCCGCCGCCCACCAGCGCGATCGCGGAGGCGGTGTGATGTGGCGCGCGGAACGGGCGGCGACCCCAGGCCGAAGCGGCGGCGCCGCCCGTGCCGGCGGACGCGCCGGAACCGTGCGCGGTCGCCGGGCCGGATGCGTGCTCGGCCTCGCTCCCGAGGCCCACTGCACCCGGCAGCCCCGTGGTTCCGGCCAGCGACGCGATCGCCGCGCACTCGAGCGCCTCGTCGTCGCACAGCCCCGGCAGCAGGCCCGGCAGTCGCACGGCCAGCATGCTCTTGCCGGCGCCGGGCGGGCCGATCATCAGGAGCGAATGCCGCCCCGCCGCGGCGATCTCGAGTGCGCGACGCGCGTGCGCCTGCCCACGCACGTCCGCGAGATCCGGCCCAGTTCCCGTCACGACCCGCGGCGCTGCGCCGGGCGCGAACTCGAGCAGACGCGCGCCCGTCGCGTGCTCGACGACGTCGCGCAGGTGCCACGCGCCGGCGACGCGCGCCCCCGCGACGAGCCGCGCCTCGGGCACGTTCGCGCGGGGCAGCACCACGCGATGGCCGCACTGCGTCGCGCGGCAGGCCGCGGGCAGCACGCCGCGGACAGGCTGCAGTTCGCCGCCGAGCGAGAGTTCGCCGTAGTACTCCTCGCCAGCGAACGCGTGCTCGGGAAACGCGCCGCCCGCGCCGAGGATGCCGAGCGCGATCGGCAGGTCGTACCGCCCGCCTTCCTTGGGAAACTCCGCCGGCGAGAGGTTGATGGTGATGCGGCCGCTCGGGAACGTGTAGCCGCACGCGACGATCGCGGCGCGCACGCGCTCGCGGCTTTCCTTGACGACCTTCTCGGGCAGACCGACGACGGAGAACACCGGGAGGCCGCCGCCGACGTGCGCCTCGACGCGCACGAGCGGCGACTCCATGCCGAACTGCGCGCGCGTCAGGACCGTGGCGAGGCTCACGGGCAGCCTCGCGGGGCGAAGGCCCGCGGTCCGAAGGCGCGCCCCGGGCGCCCGGTGCGCCAGCGGCGCGTGCCGCCTACTGCAGCGGCGGCTCGACGCGCTCGCGCTCGTCCTGCTCCTTGCGCGCGAGTTCGGCCTCGAGCTGCGCGAGACGCGCCTCGAGCGAGCCGATCTTCTCGCGCGTGCGCGCGAGCACGCCGGCCTGCACGTCGAACTCCTGGCGCGTGACGAGATCCAGCCGGTTCAGCCCGGCCTGCAGCACGCTCTTGAAGTTCGCTTCCATGTCGGACTTCAGCGCCTGCAGCTGCGGCGGCACCGATTCGGAGAGCTTCCGGGCGAGGTCGTCGAGGAAGCGCGGGTCGAGGTTCATGGCCATGGCGGGCACTCCTTCCAGCGCGGTCCGTCCCGAATTCTACGCTGGGGCCGCACCGGCCCCGAATCAAGTTCCCTGCGCGCCCCGCTTTCAGGCAGGCCAGCGCCCCGCTCGCCCCAAGACGGTGCATCGCCGTGCGCCTCCGTGCGCCCTTCCGACGTAAGCGGCTGATTCGCCGCGGGTAATCGCTGCTTCCCGCGCGTGGCATGGAAGCTGCACTACAGGCTGCGCAGCTTAGTTCCAGACAGGGACGTCGCAAGCCGGGCTTATGCGGCGCGATGAGGCAGGAATACGCGAAGGCTCATGAAGCTCATCGTCGCCATCATCAAGCCGTTCAAGCTCGACGAGGTCCGCCAGGCCGTGGCGGACATCGGCGTCCAGGGAGTGACCGTCACGGAGGTACAGGGGTTCGGCCGCCAGCGCGGCCACACGGAGCTCTACCGCGGTGCCGAGTACCGCGTGGACTTCGTGCCCAAGACGAAGATCGAGCTGGCCGTCGAGGACCAGGTCTGCGACACGGTCGTGGAAGCGATCACGAACGTGGCGCGCACCGGGAAGATCGGCGACGGCAAGGTGTTCGTCATGAATCTGGAGCAGGCAGTGCGCATCCGGACCGGGGAAACCGGGCCGGACGCGGTATGAGCAACGTCCGGAGGAGCCCGCCGGCCTTCCGGCTACGGGTCCGATAACGCGGGTTCGAAAAAGACAGGGGTAACGCCGTGCAACTCTCGAAGCTTCCCACCACCCAGACGGCCCGCGCGTGGCCGGCCTCGCGCTGGCGCGAAACCGCGCTCGGCGTGCTCATCGTCGCGGCGCTCGCGCTGCTGGCGCCCGCGGCGTTCGCCGCCGACACGCCGGTGCCCGAGAAGGGCGACATCGCGTGGCTGATGACGGCGACGATGCTGGTCATCCTGATGACCATCCCCGGCCTCGCGCTGTTCTACGGCGGCATGGTCCGCTCGAAGAACGTGCTGTCGGTGCTGATGCAGGTGTTCATCATCTTCTGCCTGATCGCCATCCTCTGGTCGATCTACGGCTACAGCTTCGCGTTCACGAACGGCAACGCGTTCATCGGCGGCACCGATCGCCTGTTCCTGCAGGGCATGGACTCGAGCTCGCTCGCGGCCACGTTCTCGAAGGGCGTCTACATCCCCGAGTACGTGTACTTCGCGTTCCAGCTGACGTTCGCCGCGATCACCTGCTGCCTGATCGTCGGCGCGTTCGCCGAGCGCATCAAGTTCGCCGCGGTGCTCGCCTTCATCGTCATCTGGTTCACGTTCTCCTACGTGCCGATGGCGCACATGGTCTGGTGGTGGGCCGGTCCCGACGCGTACACCAGCGTCGAGGCCGCCGAGGAAGCGCTGAAGACCGCGGGCTTCCTGTTCCAGCACGGCGCGCTCGACTTCGCAGGCGGCACCGTGGTGCACATCAACGCGGGCATCGCGGGCCTCGTCGGCGCGATCGTGCTCGGCAAGCGCATCGGCTACGGCCAGACCGCCATGCCGCCGCACAACCTGCCGCTCGTGATGATCGGCGCCTCGCTGCTGTGGGTGGGCTGGTTCGGCTTCAACGTCGGCTCGAACCTCGAGGCCAACCCGTTCGCGGGCCAGGTGTTCGTCAACACGATCCTCGCCACCGCTGCCGCCACGCTCGGCTGGGTGCTGCTCGAGTGGCTGACCCGCGGCGCGCCGACGATGCTCGGCGCCGCCTCGGGCGCGGTCGCGGGCCTCGTCGCGATCACGCCGGCGTGCGGCTGGGTCGGCCCGATGGGCGCGATCGTGATCGGCGTGCTGGCGGGCGCCGTCTGCCTGTGGGCCGTCACGTGGATGAAGTCGAAGCTGAAGTACGACGACTCGCTCGACGTGTTCGGCGTCCACGCGGTCGGCGGCATCCTCGGCGCGCTGCTCACGGCCGTGTTCTGCTCGCCCTCGCTCGGCGGCACCGGCGTGATCGACTACGTGACCGGCGAGGTCGGCGCGTACTCGATCGGCACGCAGTTCATCGCCCAGGCGAAGGGCGTCGGCGTCGCGATCCTCTGGTCGGGCATCGTGTCGTTCGTCGCCTTCAAGCTGGTCGACATGACGATCGGCCTGCGCGTGACGGAGGAAGTCGAGCGCGAAGGCCTCGACACCGCCGAGCACGGCGAGCGCGCCTACAGCTGACGGTAACCGGGGCCGGCGCGCGCAGACGCGCCGGCACCCAGGAACCCCCTCGGGGCGGGCTTCGGTCCGCCCTTTTTTCATTGGCTCGCAGTCGCCTGCCGGCGCTGCGAGCCCGCGAACCGCGGGGCGGCCCGCGGTTCGCTCCTGAAGGGCGTGCTGCGGGGCGCTGGTGCTGGGACGGGAAGGAGCGCCGCGCAACGCGGGGCGGCCCGCGACAACCCGGACCTGGCTTCGGCTCACGGCCGAGCGCGCCAGCAGCCAGGCGTTGCGGGGGTTCTCGCCGATCCGGCGGACGGCGTAGGGCCACCAGTCGCGGCCGAGCGGCACGTAGAGACGGACGCGCTCGCCGGCGGCGGCGAGCGCCGCGGACACCTCGCTGCGCCGTCGCCACGGCGGCGATGGCATCCGGGCCGCCCGACGCGTCGGTGCAGGCACATCCTGCGCGGGGCGGGTCTCGCACGACAATGGACCCACCCCGCGGGGAGCGCGCTGGAGTTCAGCTGCCGGGGTCCCCAGAGATCCGTCCCTGCCGCCACCGCACCAGTACGATCCACGCGCCCAGCATGCCGCCGAGATGGGCGAAGTGGGCGATGCCGGCCGCGGTGCCGCTGACGCCGAGCCACAGTTCGACCACGCCGTACAGAGTCACGAAGGCCCATGCCGGCATCGGGACCGGCGGGAACAGCAGCACGATCCGGCGGCGCGGGTAGAGCCACGCGAAGGTCAGCAGCACGCCGAATACGCCGCCGGAGGCGCCCACCGTCGGGGACGGCTCGCCCGACGCGGAGACGACCACGAGCTGCGTCAGGGCCGCGGTCAGCACGGCGGCGAAGTAGAGCTGCAGGTAGCGCGCGGTGCCGAGCACCTGCTCGCACTCGCGGCCGAACATCCAGAGCGCGAACAGGTTCAGGAACAGGTGCAGCGGGTTGCCGTGCAGGAACGCGTACGTCACGAGCTGCCACGGCGCGAAGCCGACGGTGCCCCCGAGCTCAGGCACCGCGTGCGTGCCGAAAGGCCAGAGCGCGAAGGTCGCGATCACCGCTTCGGGGCGGCTCGCCTGCACGAAGAAGAACACCAGCGCGGAGGCGAGGATCAGCAGGGAATTGGCGCTGCGCACCCGGAGCACCTAGCCGCGCTCGCCGCCAGGCCGCGTGCATGACGACGAGGGCGCGCGGGCGAGCGCGGCGGAACGGACGTCAGGCGACGGAGTCATCGCCCGATCGTACCGGCCTGACCCCGGCCCCGCCCCCCGTCCGCCGGGGCGCCCGCTGCTAGACTGGCACACACAGCGGGGCCCGGCCGGGCGGCCCCGCCACGACCGCCGGGGGCCGGAGCGCCACATGAAGCTCGTCACCGCCATCATCAAGCCGTTCAAGCTGGACGACGTCCGCGAAGCGCTGGCCGAGGTCGGCCTGCAGGGCATCACTGTGACGGAGGTCAAGGGGTTCGGCCGCCAGAAGGGCCACACTGAGCTCTACCGTGGGGCGGAATATGTCGTGGACTTCCTCCCCAAGGTGAAGATCGAGGTGGCGGTCGCGGACGACCGCGCCGACGACGTCGTCGAAGCGATCGTCCGGGCCGCGCGCACCGGCAAGATCGGCGACGGCAAGATCTTCGTGACGACCATCGGGCAGGCGATCCGGATCCGCACCGGGGAGACGGACCTGCAGGCACTCTGACGGGGAATGCCGATGCGCACCGCGATCACGGGTTGGCTCGCGAAGGACTGGTTCAAGGCTGGCGCCGCTCGCGCGCGAGCCGGCGCGGTGGCCTGCGGCACCCTGGCGGTGCTCGCCGGCACGCTCGCCTACGTGCCCGCCGCGGACGCCACCGTCTACAAGTGGCGCGACACGCGCGGCATGGTCCACTACACGGACCGGCCGCCGCCGCCGGACGGCACCCTGATCTCGATCGAGACGACCTACTTCGGGCGCCGCACCGGCGACGCCGCCCGCGCGCCGGCACCGCGCGCGCCCGCGACGCCCGCCGCCCCGAGCGCGCCGGAACCGGACCGCCTGTCGCCCAACGCGCAGGCGCAGCTGCGCAACCAGGTGCAGAACGATCTCGCGAACGTGCGGACCGAACAGTGCAAGGAGGCGCAGGAGCGGTACGACAACTACATCCGCTCGCGCCGCCTGTTCCGCGAGGGCCCGAACAAGGAACGCATCTACCTGACGGATGGGGAGCTCGAGGCGGCGCGCCTGAACGCGAAGCGGGAGGTCGACGAGGCCTGCGCCGCGGCCGCCGAGGGCCGCTGACGCGGGCGCGCCCGCGCTGCGATAGGCTTCGGGTCCCGCGCCGCACGCAGGCGCGACGTGCCTGGAGTTCCCGTTGAAGACCGGATTCGTCGGCCTCGGCGCCATGGGCGCGCACATGGCGCGGTCGCTGCACCGCGCCGGGCTGCTCGCCGGTGCCTGGAACCGCACCCCCGCGAAGACCGCGGCGCTCGCCGCGGAAACCGGCTGCACCGCGTTCGACGCCCCCCCTGCGCTCGCCCGTGCCTGCGAGTGCGTCGTGCTCTGCGTGTCCGCGGACGCGGACGTGCTCGGCGTCGTGGACGCGCTGCTGCCGGGCGCCCGCCCGGGGCTGCTCGTGATCGACTGCTCGACGGTGTCCGCCGCCACGGCTCGCGAGGCCGCACAGCGGCTCGCGCAGGTGGGCGCGGAGTTCGTCGACGCGCCGGTCAGCGGCGGCGTCGAGGGCGCGCGGCAGGCGACGCTCGCCGTCATGGCGGGCGGCACGCCCGAAGCCTTCGCGCGCGCGAAGCCGGTGCTGGCGACGATGGGCCGCACGATCACGCACATGGGGCCGACCGGTTACGGCCAGGCGACCAAGGCCACGAACCAGATCCTCTGCGCCGGGCACATCCAGGCCGCCGCGGAGGCGATGGCGTTCGCGAAGCACGAGGGGTTGCCGCTCGACCGCGTGATCGAGACGCTCGGCCAGGGCGCCGGTTCGTCGTGGTACTTCGTCAACCGTGCGCCGAACATGGTTCGCGACGACTACCCGGCGGGCTTCCGCGTGCGGCTGCACGAGAAGGACCTGAAGATCGCGCGCGAGATGGCCGAGCGCCATGGCGTGCACCTGCCGCTGATCGAGATGACGCTGCTGCACTACCGGCGGCTGATCGAGGCCGGCCACGGCGACGAGGACATCTCGACGCTGTTCCGCCTGAAGGACGCGATGTTCGGTGGAGGGCGTGAATAGGCCCCCGGCGGCGGCGGACGGCGGGTTCTACCTGCCGGACTTCTGCGCGCCGCGGATGGTGCTGGTGGTCGTGCTGATCGCCGTGCTGGTGGCGTTCGTCGTCACGGTCGCGCGCGTCGGGCTGGGCAGCAGCTTCGTCGAGGACCTCGCGCGCACCGCGCTGTTCCTCGTCTGGATCGCGCTCGGCAGCGCGGCCGCGCTCTGCTACCTCCGGCCGGCGCTGGCGCGGCTCGGGGTCGTGCGCGGCTCCGCGGCGACTCTCGCCCTGCTGCTGCTGGTCACTGCGCTCGTCTCGGAAGCCGCATGGTGGGGCGCGGCGCGCGGCCTCTACACCGGCTTCGAGACGGGGCCGATGCTCGCGCGCAGCCACCTCGCGTTCGTCGCCGGCAACCTCGCGATCGCGCTGATCGTCGGCGGCGTGGGCCTGCGCTACTGGTACGTGACGCACCAGTGGCGCCGCAACGTCGAGCGCGATGCGCGCTCGCGCGTGGACGCTCTGCAGGCGCGCATCCGCCCGCACTTCCTCTACAACAGCATGAACACGATCGCCGCGCTGACGCGCTCGGACCCGGTGCGCGCCGAGGCCGCGATCGAGGACCTCGCCGACCTGTTCCGCGCGAGCCTCGCCGAGACGCGCAACGAGGTGCCGTTCGCCGAGGAACTCGAGGTCGCGCGCACCTACCAGCGGATCGAGCAGCTGCGGCTGGGGGCACGGCTGGCGGTGGAGTGGCGCACCGACGGCGTGCCTTCCGACGCGCGCGTGCCGAGCCTCGTGCTCCAGCCGCTGCTCGAGAACGCGATCTACCACGGCATCGAGCGGCTGCCAGGCGGCGGCAAGGTGATCGTCGAGGCGCGCGCCGCGGACGGCCGCATCGAGATCGCGGTGACGAATCCGCGGCCGCCCGAAGGCACGGGCGCCGTGCCGGCGCGGACCGGCAACCGCGTCGCGCTCGCGAACATCCGCGAGCGGCTGGAACTCGCGTTTCCCGGCGACGCCGCGGTCGAACTCGGCGAGGCCGGCACCGACTACGTCGCACGCGTGCGCTTCCCGCTCCGCGCGCAGGCGAGGGGGTCGGCATGAACCTGCGCGTGCTGATCGTGGACGACGAGCCGCCGGCGCGCGACCGCCTCCGGCGGTTGCTCGCGGAACTCCCCGGCGTCGAGGTCGTGGGCGAAGCCGGCGACGGTGCGGCCGCGCTCGACGCGGTGTCGAAGCTGGAACCGGCCGTCGTGCTGCTCGACGTGCGGATGCCCGGGCTCGACGGCATCGAGACCGCCCGGCACCTCGCGAAGCTCGAGCTGCCGCCGGCGGTCGTGTTCACGACCGCCTACGACGAGTACGCACTGCAGGCCTTCGACGCGCAGGCGATCGGCTACCTGCTGAAGCCGATCCGCCGCGAGAAGCTCGAGGCGGCGCTCGCGAAGGCGGAACGCCTGACGCGCCCGCGGCTGGCGCCGCTCACGCCGTCCTCGGTGCCCTCGCACTTCGCGGTGCGCACCCGGGACCAGCTGAAGCTCGTGCCGGTCGAGGACGTGCGCGCCTGCGTGGCCGACCAGAAGTACGTGACGCTGCACCACGCCGGCGGCGAGGACCTGATCGAGGAATCCCTGCGCTCCATCGAGGAGGAATTCGGGGACCGTTTCGTGCGGGTGCACCGCAGCGCGCTGGCGGCGGTACGGCACGTCGAGGCGGTCGAGCGCGACGCGGAGGGCCGGTACCACGTCCGGCTGCGGGGCACCGAACTGCGGCTGGAGGTCAGCCGGCGGCTGGCGGCGGAAGTCCTGCGCCGTCTCCAGTAGAAGAGGGGTCCGCCCCCCTTTTCCGGGGCATGGGTAATGTCCCCATTTCGCGTTCACCCGCCGGAAAATGGACAATGGCGGCCTTCCACGGCGGCAGAAGTCCTCCATGCCCACGCTCCGCATCGCCACCCGTCGCAGCCAGCTCGCGCTCTGGCAGGCCAATCACGTCGCCGACCTGCTCCGCGGCGCCCACCCCGGCCTCGAGGTCGAGCTGGTGCCCATGGTCACCCAGGGCGACCGTATCCAGGACCGCGCGCTCGCCGAGGTCGGCGGCAAGGGTCTTTTCATCAAGGAACTCGAGGTCGCGATGGCGGAGGACCGGGCGGACCTCGCCGTGCACTCCATGAAGGACGTCCCTGCGGACCTGCCGCCGGGATACGCGATCGCCTGCGTGCTGCCGCGCGCCGACCCGCGCGACGCGTTCCTGTCGGTGCGCCACCCGAACTTCTGCAACCTGCCCCAGGGTGCGCGCATCGGCACCTCCAGCCAGCGTCGCCAGTGCATCCTGCGCTCGCTGCGTCCGGACCTCGAGATCCACCCGCTGCGCGGCAACGTCGACACGCGCCTGCGCAAGCTCGAGGCCGGCGAGTTCGACGCGATCATCCTGGCCGCGGCCGGCCTCACGCGGCTCGGCTGGGGCGACCGCATCAGCGAGTACCTCGACCTCGGCGTCTCGGTGCCGGCGGTCGGCCAGGGCGTCATCGGCATCGAGTGCCGCGACACGCCGGAGATGCGTCGCTGGCTCGCGCCGCTGAACCACGAGGCCACGCGCGAGTGTCTCGTCGCCGAGCGCGCCTACGCCGCGCGGCTCGAAGGGAGCTGCCAATCGCCGATCGCCGGCCACGCTCGCCACGTGGACGGCGGTCTCCGGATCGAGGGCCTCGTCGGCTCGCCGGACGGTCGCCGGGTCTACAGGGACGCGGTGACCGGTCCGGTGGTGGATGCCGTGCGCCTCGGCACCGAGCTCGCGGACCGGCTGCTGGCGGCCGGCGCGGGCGCGCTGCTCGCCGAGCTACGCGCGAGCTGAGATGGCGGAGCTCGCCGGCCTCGGCGTGCTGGTGACGCGGCCGGAGCCGCAGGCCGAGCCGCTGTCGCGCCGTCTCGAGGCGCTCGGCGCCCGCAGTTTCCGCTTCCCGGCGATCGAAATCCGCGCGCGCGACGGTCGCCCCGCGCTGCGCGCCTCGCTCGGCCCGGTGGATCGTTTCGACTGGGTGATGTTCGTCAGCGCGAACGCCGTCCGGCACGGCCTCTTCCTGCTGGAAGGGCCGCAGACGCCGAGGCTGGCGGCCGTGGGGCCGGCGACCGCGGCGGCACTCGAGCAGGCCGGCCGGCCGGTCGCGCTGGTGCCCGCCTCCGGCTTCGACAGCGAGAGCCTGCTCGCCAGCCCGGAGTTCGCGCGCGTGCGTGGGCAGCGCGTACTCATCGTGCGCGGCGACGGCGGCCGCGAACTGCTCGCGGACGAGCTGCGCGCGCGAGGCGCCGAGGTGGTGTTCGCGGCAGTCTACGAACGCGCCTGCGCCGCGCCGGCGCCGGGCGCGGTGCGCGCGGTCGAGAGCGCGTGGGCCGCCGGCGCGATCCACGTCGTCACGGCCACCAGCGCGGAACTGCTGCGCTGCCTGTTCGAGATCCTGGGCCCGGACGGCCGCGCTCACCTGCAGCGGACGCCGCTGCTCGCGGGCGGCGCGCGCATCGCGCAGGCCGCCGCGGCGATGGGCCACGAGGGCGAACGCATCGTCGCCGCAGCGGCCGACGACGCCAGCCTCGTGGATGCATTGGTGAAGTGGCGGCGGCATACTACGCGCCCCTGATCTTCCCTCTTCCGCTCGTCCGAGCGCATGCCCGAGACCCCCGAAGGAACGACCGGGTCGGCGGCCGACCCGCGTGTTCGCGAACCCCGTACGGACGCATCGGCCGATCGTCCGGCGGATCGCGCGCTCGGCGATCGCCAGCGGCTGGCGCGCGTCGCGTGGCAGAGCGCGCTCGCGCTGCTCGCCGGCATCGTCGCCGTCGTGCTCGTCGCGATGCTGGCGTGGCGGCAGATCGCCCTCGAACGCGCGCTGGAGCGCGAGCGCGGCGCCGGGCTCGTCGCCGCTCGCGACCTCGAGTCGCTGCGCGCGCAGCTCGCGGCGCTCGAGCAGCGCGAGGCCGCGAACGCAGCGGCGCTGCAGCGGCTCGCTTCGGTACCCGCGCAGGTCGAGTCCGCCCGCGCAGACCTCGACGGCCTGCGGCTGCGTCTCGAGTCCCCCGATCGCGCGATCGCCCGCGTCGAGGCCGCGCAGCTCGTGGAGCTCGCGGTGCGCCGCCTCGAGCTCGACCGTGACGCACCGGGCGCCGCGGCGCTGTTCGAGGCAGCCGATGCGCGGCTCGCGATGACCGGGGACCCGGCGCTGTTCCGGGCGCGCGCGCAGCTGGCGCGGGATCTCGCGCAGCTGCGCGCGGTACCGACGATCGACGCACGGGCGCTGGCGGCGCGTCTCGCACGGGCGGGCGAGGACGCGCGCCGCCTGCCGATGCTCGGTGCCATCCGCACCGAGTTCGGCGCGGCGGACGAGCCGCCGGGCACGGAGCCGGGAGTCGCTCGCGCGTGGCGCCGGTTCACGACCTCGCTGCAGGACCTCGTCAGCGTGCGCCGCGTCAGCGAGGCCTCGATACAGCTGGTGTCGATGGAGGAACAGGGCGTGCGCCGCCAGCATCTCGAGACGCTGCTGTTCGCGGCGCGGCTCGCAGCCTGGCGCGGCGACGCACCGGCCTATGCGCAGGGCCTGCGCGAAGCGCGCGACTGGGTGGATCGCCACTACGACGCGCGCGACCCGGGCGTGCAGGCGCTCGCGCGCGAACTGGCGTCGCTGGCGACCGCCAGCGTCGATGCCGAGCTGCCCGACGTTTCCGCGTCGCTGCGGCTGCTGCGGGCGGGTGCGCCGTGAAGCGCGGCCTGCTCGTCGTCGCGGCGCTGATCGTCGGCACGGTGCTGGCGAACACGCTCCTGCCGGAGAACGGCTACGTCGCGATCAGCTTCCTGGGCCGGCTGGTCGAGATGTCGGTGCCGACCTTCGTGCTGCTCCTGCTGCTCGCCCTCGCGCTGCTGCAGGGCCTGCTGACGCTGACGCACCGATCCCGCCGCCGAGCGAGCGACCGCCTCCTGCAGCGCCGGGCGCGGGCCCGCGAGGACCTCGACCAGGGCCTGCTCGAGATGGCAGCGGGACGCTGGGAAGAGTCGGAGGTGACGTTGACGCGCGGCGCGCGCGATGCCGCGCAGCCGGCGGTGCACTACCTCGTCGCGGCGCGGGCGGCAGAGCTGCTCGGCCGCGCGGACCGGCGCGACGCGTGGCTCGCGATGGCGCGCGAGGCGGCGCCGGACGCGCCCGGGCCCGTACTCGTGATGCAGGCCGAAACCCACCTTAAGCACGGCCAGGTGGACGCCGCGCTCGAGGCCCTGCAGGCGCTCGAGCAGCTGGGCCGGCTCGGCCCGCGTCCGCTACTGCTGCTCGCGCGCGCCTACCGGCAGCGCGGGGACTTCGAGAAGCTGCGACAGCTCGAGCCCCGGCTGCGCGACACCCGCGGCGTACGGTCGGCGCAGGTCGACGAGATCATGGACAACCTCTACCTCGACATGCTGAAGGTGGCCGCGGAGCGCGGTGGCCTGCCCGCGGTCGAGGCCGTGTGGGACGAGGCGACGCGCGCGGCGCGCCGGCGGCCGGCGATCGTCGTCGCGTGCGCGCGGGCGCTCGCGCGCCACGGTCGCGCGGAACGCGCGGCCGGACTGCTCGAGGAACTGCTCGACGACGAGTGGCACGAGCCGGCCGCGACTCTGTACGGCGAACTCGAGGCTCCGGATCCGCTGGCGCGCCTCCGGAAGGCCGAGGGCTGGCTGCGCGCGCGACGCGAAGATCCGGCGTTGCTCGTCGCCTGCGCGCGCCTGTGCGTGCGCGCGGAGATCTACGGGAAGGCGCGCAGCTACCTCGAGACCAGCTTCGCGGTGAAGCGGCGGCCCGAGACCGCGCAGCTGCTGGCCCGGCTGCTGGAGCAGCTCGGCGATCGCGAGCGTGCGATCCAGGTGCTGACGGAAGGACTGGCCGCATCGACGGGCCGCCGCGCCGACCTCGCGGTCAAGAGGGGACAGTCCCCTTTTTCGACGCCGCGGACGAAGGGACGCTAGCTTCGTCGAAGCCTCGGCCGGCCCGGCTTCCCGATCGACGACTCGAGTCCACACGGAGGCTCCCGCAGCACGCCGGCGAGCGGAGAATCGTGCGCGGATGTTCGGTCTCGCCCGGATCATCGTGCGCGGCCGACTCGATGGCCGCGCCGAGCGCAGCAGTCCTCGCGCAGCCCGCCAGTGGGTCAAGGACCAGGACGACACCGGGAACGCGACCGAATCGCTGCCGCATGCGACTGTCCGCGTGGTGGGAAACGGGGTCCAACCCCTTTTTCAGTCGCAGTGGAACCGGTCGGGCGGCAGCCCGCGTGACGGCAGCGCGCCCCGCAGCGCGTCCACCAGCGCCGGCGGCCCGCAAGCGTAGACGTCCGCGTTCGCGAGGTCCGGCCAATCGGTCAGGACGGCCTCGTGAACGAGGCCGGTGCGGTGGCGGGCGGCTTCTTCGTCCGACGGCATCGACAGCACAGGCGTGTACCGGAACTGCGGGAAGCGCTCGACACGCTCGCGCAGCCAAGCGTCGTCGTAGAGATCGGCCTCGTTGCGCGCGCCCCAGTAGAGGTGCAGGCGCCGGCGGCCGCCGGTCTCCAGCACGTGGCGCAGGATCGACTTCATCGGCGCGAAGCCGGTGCCGCCGGCGACGAGGATCGCCGGGCCCTCGGCCTGCCCGGCCTCCGGCTCCCGGTACACGAAGCGGCCGAGCGGCCCCTCGATCCGCAGCAGGTGGCCCGGCTGCATCGTCTCGAAGACGGACACCGTGAACTCGTTGCCACGCCGTACGTGCAGCTCGATCAGGCTGGCGTCGTGCGGCGGCGACGCGATCGAGAAGCTGCGCCGCTTCCCGTCGCCCGGCAGGATGTCGAGGTACTGGCCCGCGCGGAACTCGAAGTCCTCGACCGCGGGCAGTCGCAGGTACAGCGCCATCACTTCCGGCGCGAGGCGCTGCAGGCGCTCGACGCGGCACGGCAGCTGCTTCGTCTCGACCTCGCCGGCGCGCCGGATTTCGCGCGCTTCGAGCACGAGGTCCTCGAGAGCGTGCGCGCGGCACAGCAGCACGTAGCCCTGCGCGACCTCGTCATCCGCGAGCCCCGCCGGCCTGCCGCGCGGGTAGTCTATGCGCCCGGACACGAGCCGCGCGCGGCACGAGCCGCAGTTGCCGCCCTTGCAGCTGTGGGGGAGGACGAGCCCGGCGCGACGTGCGGCGTCCAGTACCGTGTCGGCCGCATCGATCGCGAACGTGCGGCCCTGCGGGCGTAGCGTGACTTGCATGGCGGGTCGGCTCGGAAGGGCCCCGAATCCTGCCGACAAAGCTGCGCGCTGACCAGCCCCGTGCGGGCCGGGCCGCGACCCGCGCGCCCCCGACGCGCGCGGTCCGGGGCCGGGGTATCCTTCGCGCGGGCCGGCGCCAAGGAGACCGGGGTGCACACCAGCGCGCGTTATCTCGTCGTCGGCTGCGGGTACGTCGGCCTGCGGCTCGCGCGCGCACTGCTGCCGCGCGGCCCCGTGGTCGGCATCACCGCCTCCGAGGAGTCCGCCGCGCGGGTCGAATCGCAGGGCATCGACGCCTGCGCGTGGAACCTCGACGATGCGGACGCCGCCGTCCCGCGGCGCGCCGGCACGCCCTCGGTCGTCTACTACCTCGTGCCGCCGCCGACCTCGGGCACCACGGACCCGCGCGTGAAGCGCTTCCTGGCTCGCCTGCCGGCGCCGCCCGCCCGCGTGGTCTACGTCAGCACGACCGGCGTCTACGGCGACGCGCAGGGCGCGGTCGTCGACGAGGACTCCCCGCTCAACCCCGGCACCGACCGGGCCGCACGCCGCGTGGACGCGGAGCACTCCGTGCGCACGTGGTGCACGCGGCAGGGCGTCGCCTGGACGATCCTGCGGGTGCCCGGCATCTACGGACCCGGTCGCCTGCCGATCGAGCGGCTGAAGCGCGGCGAACCGATGATCCGGCACTCCGAGGCAGGCTACTCGAGCCGCATCCACGTCGACGATCTCGTCAACGCGTGCCTGCTCACCGGCAGCGCGCCGCGGGCCGCCGAGCGCGTCTACAATGTCACCGACGGCAACCCTGCGAGCATGACCGAGTACTTCGAGCGCGTGGCCACGCTGGCCGGCCTGCCGCCGCCGCGGCTCGTCACGCGCGCGGAAGCGGAGCAGGTGCTGTCGCCGGGCCTGCTTTCGTACCTCGCCGAATCGCGCCGCGTCGATTCGCGCCGCATCCGCGAGGAACTCGGCTTCGCACCGCGCTTCGCCGACCTGCGGCTCGGCATCCTGTCGAGCCTGCCCGCACCACGATGAAGTCCAGGCTCGCGACCGCGTTCCTCGGCGCTGCGATGATCGCAGCCGCCGGGTTCGACGCCGGCTCACCGGCGGCCGCGGCGGTCGCCTCGAGCTCGACGCGCTCGGGCGCGCAGACCGAATCCGCGAAGCTCACCCCCTCGCCCACCGGCGCCGGTCCGCTCGCGCTCGCCCCGCTGTCGGGCGCACTCAAGGGCACCCCGTTCGAGGACTTCGACGAGGACGACTCGCGCTATTTCCTCGACGCGGCGCGCGGCGCGCTCGTCGCCCCGCTGGGCGCGACACGGCGCTGGGCAAACGACGCGAGCGGCACGTGGGGACTCGTCGGCGCGACGCGCGACTTCCGCCGCAGCGGCAGTGCGTGCCGCGAGCTGCGAGGCCAGCACGTGATCGATCGGCGCATCGAGCGCTTCAGGCTCGTCACCTGCCGCACGGCCAAGGGGGAGTGGCGCGTGGCCAGCAGCGGGCCGGTGCGTGCGTCGTCGCCCTCGCGTCCCGCGACGCAGGCGCGCCCCGCCACGCCGGCTCGTCCCGAGGCGCCGGAGCGCGCCGCGCCGCCCGCACTCGCGGAGTCCGGCGCCGCCACGGGCAGCGGCCCTCCGCTCGCGGCGCCCGGAGTGGCCCCGCTGGCGCCCGCGTCGGCCGCGTCGGCCGCGCCGACCGCGCCGGCCGCGACGCCCGCGACGCCCGCGTCGGCTGCAGCGTCACCGCCGGGCACGGTGCCCACCCCAGCCTCGCCGCAGGCGCTCCCGCCGGCTCAGAACCTCGCGCCGAATCCGCAGTAGCACGCGGTGCGGATCTCGAGCAGCAACTCGTCCACGGCGCCGCTCTTGGGCACGTAGCCGCTCGCGCCGCGGCATCGCGCCTCGCCGGCGAGCACCGGGCTCGCGTACCCGCTGTACACGATGATGCGCGTCCCGGGCAGCGCCGCCTTCACGTCGCGGATCAGGTGCAGCGCGTTCGCACCCTCGAGCATCAGGTCGAGCACGACGACGTCGGCGTTCGCGCGGCACGCGGCCTGCACGACCTGCTCGGCCGCGGCCACGCTGGCGATGCAGTGCATGTCGGACTGCGAGTCGATCGCTTCGACCAGGCGGCGGCGGAGCTCGCAATGGTCTTCGACGACGACGACGCGCAGCGGCGCGCGTCGGCGGACGGGTTGGGCGTTCATCGGTGGACCGCGGAGCACCGGGGTCCACGACTCCTGCAAGTCGCAGGCCGACCGTGGCCGGGACGCCACGCCCGGAGCGCAACTACGCTCGCGGCGCCGCCAACCGGCCCCGCAACGGCTCAAGTTCCCCATCGCCGCGGCACGCCGCGTAGCCCCGGGGACGTCTCCCGAGGGCCCGGCGCGTCAGGGCGAAACGGGAAATGTCCCCGATGTCTCGAAACGGGAGTCCCGATTACCCCTGGCGCAGGGTCGTCGCCGGCGGCGTACGCACCACCTTGCGCGTCGCGAGCGTGCCTGCGGCCCCGACCAGCACCGCGCCGGCCGCGAGACCGAGGGCCCACACCACCGCGTCGAAGTCGTAGGCGAGATTGAACAGCCGCGTGGCGAGGAAGTACTCCGCGATCGACGCGGCGGTCGCCGCCAGCACCCCGGCCAGCAGACCCAGGGCGACGAACTCCGCGGCGACGCCGCGCAGCACCGTCCTCCGGCTCGCGCCGAGCGTGCGCAGCATCGCGCTCTCGTAGCGGCGCTCGTCGCGCGTCGACTGGATCGCGGCCAGCAGCACGACGAGGCCCGCGAGCAGCGTGAAAGCGAACACGTACTGCACCGCGAGCGCGGCGCGGTCCATGACCTCGCGCACCTGGCCGAGGATCGTCTCGACGTCGAACACGGTCACGCTCGGGAAGCGGCGCACCAGCTCCGCGAGGCTCGCGCGCTGCTCGCGCGCGAGGTGCACGCTGGTCATGAACGTGCCGGTCGCCGTGTCGAGCACGCCCGGCGAGAACACGATGAAGAAGTTCGGCCGAAAGCCGTCCCAGCGCACCTGCCGCACGCTCGTCACGGTGGCCTCGATGCGCTCGCCCGCGACGTCGAAGGTCAGGCGGTCGCCGATGCGGACGCCGACGTCCTCGGCGAACTCGCTCGCGATCGAGACCTCGGGGCGCGAGGGATCCGGATTCGCCCACCAGTTGCCGTCGATCACGCGGTTGTCCGGCGGCACGTCGCGCGACCACGAGAGGTTCTGCTCGCGTTCGAGGAAGCGGCGGCCGTCCTCGGTGCGCGGCTGGATCTCCTCGGCGTCGCGCCCGTTCACCTCGATCAGCCGCGCGCGCACCCACGGCGCGAGCACGGGCTGCGCGACGCCCTGCGCGACCAGGAACTCCGCCAGCGGCTGCGCGTCGTCCGGCGTGATGTTGATCAGGAAGTGGTTCGGCGCGTCCGCCGGCAGGCTCGCGCGCCACTCGTCGAGCAGGTCGTTGCGCACCACCGCGAGCAGCAGCAGCACGGTGAGGCCGAGGCCGAACGCGACGATCTGCACGATGCTCTCGCGCCCGCGGCGCGAGACGTTCGCGAGGCCGTAGCGCCACGCGACGCCCGCACCGCCGCGCAGCGTGCGCGTGGAGCGCACCAGCAGCCAGCCGGCGCCGTACAGCAGCGCCGCGGTCAGCACGAGACCGCCGGCGACGTAGCTGACGAGCAGCGCGTCGCGCACCAGCGCGTACAGCACGCCGACCAGCGCGCCGGCCGCGAGCACGTAGGAGAGCCCGTAGCGCAGCGGCGGCGCCTCGAGGTTCCGGCGCAGCACGCGCGCCGGCGGCACGCGCTTCAGCTGCAGCAGCGGCGGCAGCGCGAAGCCGACCAGGATCGCGACCGCGGTGACGAGCCCGAGCCACGCGGGCGCGAGCGTCGGCGGCGGCAGGGTGCCCTTCACGAGGTCGGCGACGAGCCACGCGAGGCCGGCCTGTGCGAGGCCTCCGAGCACGATGCCCGCGAGCGCGCCGAGCAGCGCGACGAACACGAGCTCCAGCGTCGTCACCGCCATCACGAAGCGCTGGCTCGCGCCCATGCACTTCATCAGCGCGACGTTGTCGAGGTGGCGGGCCGCGTAGCGGCGCGCGCCCATGGCGACCGCGACCGCGGCGAGCAGCACGGTGACGAGCGCGGAGAGGTTCAGGAAGCGCGCCGAGCGGTCCATGGCCGAGCGCACCTGGTCGCTCGACTCGGAGACGTCGACGACGCGCTCGGCGGGCGTCTTGCGGGCCTTCAGCCAGCCGCGGAAGTCCTCGATCGCTGACGGCGTGCCGGCGAACAGCAGCGCCCACCGCGCGCGGCTGCCGGGCTGCAGCAGCTCGGAGGCCGCGACGTCGTCGTAGTGGATCAGCAGCGTCGGCGCGAGATCGACGAATGCGGAGCCCTGGTCAGGCCGGTACTCGAGCACCTGCGTGACCCGCAGATCCAGCGCGCCGACCTTGAGGCGGCCGCCGACCGGCACGTTCAGCCGCGCGAGCAGCCGCGAATCCGCCCAGGCCTCGCCGCGCGCCGGGGTCTCCCGCGTCGGGCGACCGACGCCGTACGGCTCGTCCGCCACGCGCACGGTCCCCCGCAGCGGGTAGCTCGCCGTGACGCCGCGGATCGACGCGAGGTTCGACACCTCGCCTGCGAACACGACGCTCGGGAACGCGAGCGTGCGCGCGGTCGCGAGGCCGCGGGACTCCGCTTCGCGCAGGTACGCGCCGGCCGCATCGATCGGGCGGCCGGCCTCGAGCCGCAGGTCCGCCGCGAGCACCTCGCCGGCCTGCTGCTGGATCGCCTGCTGGATGCGGCTCGTGAAGAAGCCGACCGCGGTCAACGCGGTGACGGCGACCAGCAGCGCGCCGAACAGGACGGCGAGCTCGCCGCTCTTCCAGTCGCGCGCGAGCGCGAGGACCGCGAAGCGCAGCGCCTTCATCCACGCACCAGCCGGCCGGCGTCGAGCTCCAGCACGCGCCCGCAGCGGCGCGCGAGCTCGCGGTCGTGCGTGACGAGCACGAGCGTGGTCCCAGAGGCGCGGTTCGCGGCGAACAGCATCTCCGCGATCTTCGCGCCGGTGGTCGTGTCGAGGTTGCCGGTGGGTTCGTCGGCGAACAGCACCGCGGGCCGGCCGACGAACGCGCGTGCGATCGCCACGCGCTGCTGCTCGCCGCCGGACAGCTGCCGCGGGTAGTGGCCGACGCGCGCGCCGAGGCCGACTTCCTCGAGCGCCGCGCGCGCGAGCCTGCGCACGTCCGCGCTGCCCGCGAGTTCGAGCGGCAGCATCACGTTCTCGAGCGCCGTCAGCGACGGCACGAGGTGGAACGACTGGAACACGAAGCCGACGTCGCGCGCACGCGCGGCGGCGCGACCGTCCTCGTCGAGAGTCGTGAGGTCGGTGCCGTTCAGCCACACCGCGCCGCTCGACGGGGTGTCGAGACCCGCGAGCAGGGCGAGGAGCGTGGACTTGCCGGCGCCCGATGCGCCGACGATCGCGATCGTCTCGCCGCGACCCACCGCGAAACTCACGTCGTCGACGATGGTCAGCGTTCCTTCGGGACTGCTAACCTGCTTCGTCACGTGCCGCGCCTCGAGCACGGCGCTCGACGGCGCGGGCTGCGCGCCGGTCCGGGCGCGGTCGTCGGGTCCTTCCGCACGGGTCGCGGCTCCGGTCGCACCGCCGGCCGTCAGGAAGGCGGCATCGCTGCTCACGGGTTGATTCATTTGCTCACTCTGCATCCTGGACGATCTGTAGCCCACGCCTGCGCGACGCCGGACAGCACCTTTGCGACGCCCGCCCCGGCTGCGGCCGCACCGTTCCGCTCGACGGTCGCGCGCGCGGCCGGCCGGCTCGTGCCGATATTGACCGCCGGGCTGCCGGGACGCCTCGGTTCCGCGACGAGCCGCCCCGGGCGCGCGCCCGAGCGGGAACTGACCGCCGCCGGGAACCGGAATTCCCCGCCTCCTGCGGGGCTCCCGCGCCTCCGTGCGTCCTGGACCGCGGCCGCCCTGAGTCTGTTCGCGCTCGGGGTCGCGGCCGTTTCACCACCGGCCGGGGCGCAGGCTACCGGAGTGCAGGCAGCCACGCCCACGAACCCGCCCCCAGCGCCGTCAGGCGGTGCCAGCGCGGCACCGGCGATCGTCGTGCTCGGGGACTCCCTGAGCGCCGGCTACGGGCTGCGCCCGGAGCAGGGCTGGGTCGCGCTGCTGCAGCGTCGACTGCGCGAGCAGGGCTACCCGCACCGCGTGGTCAACGCCAGCGTCAGCGGCGAAACCACCGTCGGCGCCCTGGCGCGGCTGCCGCGCACGCTGCAGGTGCACCGCCCGGCGCTCGTGATCGTCGAACTGGGCGGCAACGACGGGCTGCGCGGCCTGCCGATCGAGCAGCTCCGCGGCAATCTCGAGAAGCTGGTCGAGCTGCCGCGGCAGGCCGGCGCCCAGGTGCTGCTGGCCGGCATGCGCATCCCGACCAACTATGGTCCGCAGTACACGGAGCGCTTCTTCGCGACCTTCGGCGAGGTCGCGAGGCGCAAGCGCGTGCCGCTGGTGCCGTTCTTCCTCGAGCGTCTGCACTTCGACGACCGGCACTTCCAGGCGGACGGCATCCATCCGAACGCCGCCGCGCAGCCGATCATGCTCGACAACGTGTGGCCGGTGCTGAAGCCGATGCTCGCCGGCGCGCGGGCGCCGGCGAAGGCGGCCGCGGCGCGCTGAGTCCCGACGGCGTTCGCGCCTCCGTCGACCGGGAACGCCTGCATCGCCGTCATGCCGGTCGCCACCAGCAGCCGGAACTCGCGCCCGTTGATGCCGTGCACCGGCACGCCGGTGTCGGTGCCGCACGCGATCGTCACGCCGGCCGTCACGGCCGCCGCGAGATTCTGCGCATGGACCGCGGCGGCTTCCTCCGCCTTCGGCGGCGAGGCCGCGGGGCGCTCGCCGCGGCGCGCGTGCGAACGACTTTTCGCGAACTCTGGGGCGCAATCGTGTTCCAATATCGCATTCGTCGCAGCGGCCAGCGTGTCGGTGAACGCTTTGCCTTCGGGCCGGCCGGGTGATAACTAGCCGCCACTCGCGCGCGCAGCGCTTGTTGCGGCGCAAAACACAACGAGGGGGACTTCGCCATGGACCGCTACTGGCTCAAGACCTACCCGCCCGGCGTGCCGGCGGACATCGACCCGGGACAGTATTCGTCGCTGAAGCAGCTGTTCGACGAGAGCGTCGCCAGGTTCGCCGACCGTCCGGCCTACACGAACTTCGGCCGCACGATCACTTTCCGGCAGCTCGACGGCATGAGCCGCGCGTTCGGCGCGTGGCTGCAGAAGGAAGCGAAGCTGGAGCGCGGCGACCGCATCGCGCTGATGATGCCGAACTGCCTGCAGTATCCGATCGCGCTGTTCGGTGCACTGCGTGCCGGCCTCACGGTCGTCAACACCAACCCGCTCTACACGCAACGCGAGCTCGAGCACCAGCTGAAGGACTCGGGCGCGAAGGCGATCGTCGTGTTCGAGCAGGCGGCGAGCGTGCTGCAGGAGTGCCTCTCCGAGGTGCCCGTCGAGCACGTGATCGTGACCGGCATCGGCGACCTGGTCGGCTTCCCGAAGGGGCCGATCATCAACTTCGTGATCCGCCACGTGCGCAAGCAGGTGAAGCCCTACGTCCTGCCGACCGCGCACCGCTTCGTCGACGTGCTGGAGCAGGGCAAGTGGGTCGATCTCGAGGACGTGGACCTGACGCTCGAGGACGTCGCGTTCCTGCAGTACACCGGCGGCACGACCGGCGTCTCGAAGGGCGCGGTGCTGACGCACCGGAACATGGTCGCGAACACGCTGCAGTCGCAGGCGTGGCTACGGCAGTTCCTCGCCGACGACTCGCCGGTGACCGTGATCGCCGCCCTCCCGCTCTACCACATCTTCGCGCTGACGGCCTGCGCCTTCCTGTGGCTGCGCCAGGGCGGCTGCAACCTGCTGATCACCAACCCGCGCGACATGCCCGGTTTCGTCAAGGAACTGAAGTCGCAGCCGTTCCACGTGATCTTCGGCGTGAACACGCTCTACAACGGGCTGATGAACACGCCGGGCTTCGAGACGATCGACTTCAAGTCGCTGCGCGCGTCGATCGCCGGCGGCATGGCGCTGCAGGGCGCGGTGGCGCAGCGGTGGAAGGAGAAGACCGGCTGCATCCTGTCGCAGGGCTGGGGGCTCACCGAGACCTCGCCGGTCGCGACGATGTGCCGAAGCCAGGCCGACTTCAACGGCTCGGTCGGCCTGCCGGTGCCCTCGACCGAGATCTCGATCCGCGACGACCTCGGCCGCGAGCTGCCGGTCGGCGAGGCCGGCGAGATCTGCGTGCGCGGCCCGCAGGTCATGCGCGGCTACTACAACCGCCCGGAAGAGACCGCGAAGGTCATGCACGAGGGCGGCTGGCTCAAGACCGGCGACATCGGGCGGATGGACGCGGACGGCTACGTCTACATCCAGGACCGCAAGAAGGACATGATCCTGGTGTCGGGCTTCAACGTGTACCCGAACGAGGTCGAGGACGTGATCGCGAAGCACCCGGGCGTGCTCGAGGTCGCGGCGGTCGCGCAGCCGGACGAGCGCTCGGGCGAAGTCGTGGCGGTGTTCGTCGTCCGCAAGGACAATACGCTGACGGCGGAGCAGGTCGTCGACTTCGCGCGCCAGGATCTCACCGGCTACAAGGTGCCGAAGGCGGTCTACTTCCGCGACGAACTGCCGAAGACCAACGTCGGCAAGATCCTGCGGCGCGCGCTGCGCGACGAGCTGCTGAAGCAGGTTCAGGCCGCGTAGTTGGAAGCCAGCCTCCTCACCAACCTGCTGCTGCCGCTCGCGCTCGGCATCGTGATGCTGGGCCTCGGCCTGTCGCTGACGGCCGAGGACTTCGCGCGCGTCGTGCGCTTCCCGCGCGCGGTGTTCGTCGGCCTGTTCGTGCAGACGGTGGTGCTGACCGCGGTCGCGTTCGGCCTCGCGGTCGGCTTCGGGCTGCCGCCCGAGCTCGCGGTCGGCCTGATGCTGCTCGCGGCCTCGCCCGGCGGCGCGACCGCCAACGTCTACAGCCACCTCGCGCAGGGGGACGTCGCGCTCAACATCACGCTGACGGCCGTCAACAGCGTGCTCGCGCTCGCGTGGCTGCCGCTGGTCGTGAACTGGTCGCTCGAGCACTTCCTCGGTGCCGGGCAGTACGTGCCGCCGCCGACGCGGAAGATCGTCGAGGTCGCCGCGCTGATCGTGGTGCCCGTGGTCGTCGGCATGATCCTGCGCGCCCGCGCACCGCGGCTCGCCGAGCGCGCGGAGAAGCCGATCCGGATCTTCGCGATCCTGTTCCTCGCCGCGCTGGTCGCGGGCGCAGTGGCCGCGGAGTGGGACCGCCTCGGCGAGTTCTTGGCGGCGGTCGGCCTCGCGTGCCTCGCGTTCAACCTGCTGTCGATGGCGGCCGGCTACTTCGCCCCGCTCGCGCTGCGGTTGCCGAAGCGGCAGGCGATCGCGATCGCGATGGAGATCGGCATCCACAACGGCACGCTCGCGATCTACGTGGCGCTGAACGTGCTCGGCAATGCGGCGATGAGCGTGCCGGCCGCGGTCTACAGCCTGATCATGTTCGTGACGGCGGCGGTGTTCGCGGTCGTCGTGCAGCGGAACGCGGCGCGGGCACCGATCGGTCGGCCCTCCGGTTGAATCCCCGACGTAGCGCCGACCGGCCCGCCGCCGATCGCGCTAGATCTTGCCGACGCGGGCCTGCCCGCCGCGGGTGTAGACCCGCACGCGCTCGCCGACCGCGAAGCGCTGGTCGTCGGGCTGGATCACCTGCAGCGTGCGCCCGCCGTCGATCTCGACGGTGATCGCCCAGGCGGCCTGCCGCGTCGCGCGCTCCTCCACGGCGCTGCCCGCGACGGCGCCTGCGACCGCGCCCACGGCCCCGGCGATCCGGCTGCCGGCGCCCTCGCCGATCGTGCGGCCCGCTTCGTAGCCGATCAGCCCGCCGCCGACGCGGCCGACCGCGGTGCGCCGACCCTCGATCGTCGCCGGGTCGACGTCCACGACGCGACCCTGCTCGACCTTCCACGCGGAGTGCGCCTGGTGGCGCGGGTAGACCGGGCCCGAGGCGGTCGCGCAGGCGCCTACCGTCAGCGCGACGACGAGCGCGACCAGGGGGCGAAAGACTCGGCGGGCATTGTCGAGGGACGCGCGCATGGGAACCTCCGGCCGGCGCACTGCACCGGCACCATAACGCACCACCGTGCGACCGGTTTACGCCGGCGCGCGACGAGCCGCGGCCCCGCTGCGTCGTGAAGGACCTGCCCGCCGCACATCGCGCGGCCGATGCACCTCGGCGACCACCGCCCGCCGATCGACCCCGCCCGGCCCGCGGTGCTGACGTTCTACGCGCCGGTGCTGCGGCCCAGCCTCGACGCGCGGGCGCGGCGCGTAGCTGGCGGCCACGCGCGGCCGCTATAGTCGCCGCATGCGGAGCCTCGAGGCCGAATACAGGCAACTGCACGCCGACGGGCTGCTCGACGACGCCGCGCTGGCGCGGGCCGTGGCGCTCGATCGGCGCGAGGCCTGGTCGATCCATCTCGAACTGCGTCTGGTCACGTGGATCGCGGTCCTGTGCGTCACGGGCGGCGTCGGCTGGCTGCTCGCGCGGAACCTGGACCGGCTCGGACCCGCCACGATCGTGCTCGGGCTGCTGGCCGCCGCGACGGCGTGCGCCCTGCCCGCGATCCGCGCGCGCTTCGGCGACCGCGCGCCCGGCACGGTCGTCGAGTACGCCCTGCTGCTGGGCGCGCTGCTCGCGAGCGCCGCGCTGGCATACGCGGAGACGCAGTTCCGCCTGCTGGGGCCGCTCTGGACCTGGCACCTCCTGCTGCTGGCCGCGCTGCACGGGACGATCGCGCATGCACTGCGCTCGCCGCTGGTGCTCGCCGCCGCACTGACCGCGCTCGCCGGCTGGTTCGGCATGACCGCACCCTTCGGCATGCCGTTCGGATCGGGGCGCTCGGGGTTCGAGCTCGGCGCGGCTGCCATCGCCTGTGCCGTCGTGATCGTGGGCTGGCGCACGGCGACGATTCGCCTGCAACCCGCTGCCGGCTTCACCGAGACTTTCGACCAGTTCGCCGCGAACCTCGCCTTCTGGGGTGCGCTCGCGTGGTGCGTGCGCGGCGGCTGGTTCATGCTGCCGGGCGTCGCGCTGCTGGCCGCCTTCGCGACCCTGGCGCTGCGTCGCGGTCTCGCCCACCGCCGCGAGTCGTACGTCGTCTACGCGGTCGTCTACTCGGCGCTCGGCGCCTGCGTGGTGCTCGGCGGTTTCGCTTTGTTCGGGCCGCTGCCGCTGCTCGCGATCGTGCTAGGCGCCGCCTACGTGCTCTGGCACCTGCACGGCCGGATCAGGGACGGCACGCGGTGAGCGAACCGCAGCGGGAGAGCGCGGCCGCATCGCGTCCGACGCCCGCGCAGGAGCGCTGGCTCGCGGCCGGCCAGGAACTGCGCGGCGCCGTCCCGGCGGACGCGATCCGGATACGGGCGGGCGGCTGGCGCACCACGGGCCTGCTCGCCCGCGTGGCGCTCTTCGCGCTCGGCAGCGTCGCGGCGCTCCTGATCGCGTTGCTCTGCCACACGCCGGTCGGCTTCGCGGGGTCGGCGCTGCCGATAGTCGTCGGCGGCCTGCTGGCCGTGGTCGCCGGCGAGTGGCTGGCGCGCGCGCAGCGGCTGCACGCCTCCGGCATCGAAGAAGGACTGATCGCAACCGGAGCGGTGCTCGCGGCACTCGCCGTGCTCGTCGACGGCGACGCGGGGCACTACTGGCAGCCTGTGCTCGCCGTGGCGCTGGGCGTCGCGGGTCTGCGGCTGCTGAACCCGCTGCTGACCACGCTGGCCGTCGGCCTCGCGATCGGCTGGCTCGCCGCCGACGTGCTTGCGGTGCCGCTCGATGCCCGGCTAGGCGTCGGCACGACGGCGCTGCTGCTCGCCGCCGGCGTCGCCGTCCTCGCGCTGGCCGCCGGCGCCCGGCGGTTCGAGCGGCCCGCGCACGACCGTATGCTCGACTGGCTCGTGGTCGCGCTGCCGCCCGCGTTCTACGTGGCCTCGCCGGCGTGGCTCGCAGGCACGGGCGGGGCTCTGCCTTCGGCTGCCGCGGGGCCCGTGATCGCCGCACCGCTGCTGCTCGGTCTCGCCGCGGCCTTCCTCGCGACCGCGTGGCGCCGGCGGACGGCCGCCCCGCTGCGGGGCGCGCTCGCCGGCCTCGCGTGCGCGGCCGTCGAACTGCAACGATTGCTGCAGCTCGATCCGGCGTGGTGGGCGATCGGCACCGGTATCGCCGTGCTCGTCGCGGCGGTCGCGGTCGACAGATGGCTGCGCGTGCCCCGGGCCGGCGTCACGTCCGTGCGGCTCGATGCGCGCGAAGACCCCCTCGACCTGCTGCAGGCGGCCGGCGCGTCGGTGCTGGCGCAGGGCGCGGCGACCAACGACGCGCGCGCACCCGCGGGCAGCGGCGGCGACTTCGGCGGGGGCCGCTACGGCGGCGGTGGCGCGAGCGGCGGCTATTGAGCCACGCGCCTCAGTCCTGCATCGGCACCACGCGCCCGCGCGCCATCACGAACTCGACCTTCTTCAGCAGCTTCACGTCGGCGAGCGGGTCGCCGCTCACGGCGATCAGGTCCGCCGCCATGCCGGGCCGCAGCGCGCCGACCTCGTCCTTCAGCCCGAGCAGGTCCGCGGCATTCGTCGTCGCCGCGACGATCGCGCTGGCCGGCGTCATCCCGTGCTGCACCATCAGCTCGAACTCGTCGGCGTTGCGGCCGTGCTTCGACACGCCCGCATCGGTGCCGAACGCGATCTTCACGCCCGCGGGGACCGCGCGCTCGAGCGCCCTGCCGGTGACCTCGAGGCGCCACTTCACCTTCTCGAGCACCTCGGGCGGGTACGCGTTCGGGTCCTTCGCGAGCCGCTCGCGGTAGCCGTTCACGGTCGACAGCGTCGGCACGTAGTACGCGCCGGACTGGCGGAACAGCTTCAGCGTCTCGTCGTTCGGCACGGTGCCGTGCTCGATCGAGTCGACGCCGGCCTGCAGCGCGACGTTGATGCCGGTCCAGTCGTGCGCGTGCGCCGCGACCTTCTTGCCGTGCAGCCTCGCGGTCTCGACGATCGCCTTCGCCTCGTCGAGGAACATCTGCTGCGCGAGGCCCGCGCCGATGCGGCTGTTCACGCCGCCGGTGGTCGCGATCTTGATCAGGTCGACGCCGCGGCGGACCTGGATGCGCACCGCCTCGCGGCACGACTCGACCCCGTTGCAGAGATTCTCGTCGCTCTCGCCGGCCCAGAAGCTTTCGCGGATGCCGTTGTTGCCGTCCATGTGGCCGGAGGTCACGCTGATCGAGCGCCCCGAGTCGACGATGCGCGGACCCATCGTCCAGCCGGCCTCGACCGCGTCGCGCAGCGCGAGCACCGCGCCGCCGGAGGCGTCTCCGAGGTTGCGAACGGTCGTGAAGCCGGCGCGCAGCGTCTTCATGCCGTTCCACTGCGCGCGCAGCGCGTCCTGCGCGGGCGAGGCCGTCATCCGCTCGATCAGCGCCTGCTGGCCGCCCGCGTCGCTGACGAGGTGGACGTGCGAGTCGATCAGGCCGGGCAGCACGAAGCGGTTGCCGAGGTCGACCACCTGCGCGCCGGCAGGACCCGGCTGGCGGCCGTCGAGCAGCGCAACGATGCGGCCCTTCTCGATCACGATCGACGTGGGACCCCGCGGCGCCTTGCCGGGCTCGGCGAGCACGCGGTCGGCCTGCACGACGGTGACCTGCGCCGCGGCGGGCACGGCGAACGTCGCGAACGCCAGCGCGAACGCGGGCGCGAGAGCAGCGGGAAGCAGTCGCATGGGTGGGGTCCTCCGGCGGGCAGCATAAGCGCCGCCTCACCGCGGGCCTAGAGCGGACCACGCGACGTCGCGCGGTCGCCGCAGTGCGAGGGACTGCCGCGGCCGATTCGAGGTCCCGTCTCGGAGCCGCCCTCGGCTAGACTCAACGGCGCTCGAGGCATTTCGTCTTTCCGGTGAGCCGTCCGTTGACCGTCCTGATTACCAACGCCTGCCACTACGCCGGTCCGGGCAGCGTGCCGGTGCTGCTGCGCGACCACGGTACCGTGTACTGCCACGACCCCAGCTTCGGGGACGCCGCCCGGGCACGGTCGTTCGAGGTGGACCATCCGGGCTCGATCGCGCTGAGCGCCGGGTCACCGGCCGGCATCGCCGACGAACTGGCGGCCCGCGGCGCGACGATCGAGACCGTCGTGCACAACGACGTCCACCCGAACACACTGCTGCCGATCGAGCGGATACCGCCGGAGATGCTGCAGGCGGCGTTCGAGGCGTTGCTGCTGTTTCCGGTCGAGCGGAGATCGCCGCGAAGGTGCCGCTGGGGCGGCTCGGCCGGCCGGAGGAGATCGGCGAACTGATCGGCTTCCTCGCCTCGGGTCGCGCGCCGTTCGTGACCGGGCAGGTCGTGGACTTCACCGGGGGCTGGCCCTGATCTCGACCGAGGCGTGCGGCTCCGCTCAGGCGTCGACCCGCAGTTCCACGAGGTCGTAGCGCGAACGCAGCGGAGTCCACGCGAGGCGCGCCGGCAGGCAGTCCTCGCCGAAGGTCCATATCTCCAGCGGGATCTCGTAGTGCGTCAGGTGGACGCGGAAGTGCCGGCAGTCGAAGCGGCCGGCCGGCACGTCCACCGTCTCCGCGCCGACGTACTCGAGCGCGTTGGTCAGCGCCACGAGTTCCGGCGGCGTCGCGCCGTTCTCGGCCGCGGACGAGGTGTAGCCGTTCGGCACTGGCTGGCGCCGGGGGCCTTCGTCACGCCACAGCGCCGTCTGCCACGCGTCGGTGACGATCGGGTGCGCCGGGAACGTCGAGGCGCGGCCGTTCACCGCCAGCCGACTCACCCGCAGGGGCGCTTCGCCGCCCCCGAACGCCGGCCCGAAGTTGCCGCACTCGGCCCAGCCCGCGCCGAAGCGGAACGAGGACGCGCCGAAGAAGGCGCCGTCGCGCATCAGGTGCAGGTACGCGTGCCGCGGCGCCCAGTCCGCCCCGACGAGGTACGTCATGTCGCGCTGCACGCGGTCGTCGTCCATCTCGCACTGCACGCGCAGCAGCCGCGAGCCGTCCGGCTGCACGGTGATCGCGAACCACTCGCGGCCGGTCTCGCCGTGCTCGTCGTGCAGGTAGTCGATGCGGCCGCGCACGGTGCGCACCGGCACCCGCGGGAAGTGCGGGAAGCGCTTCTCGAGCACCACGAAGCGGAGATCCGGCCGCTTCGGCAGCCCGAAGCGCGCGTCGCCGTACGGGAACGGGCGCTGCTCACCGGTGCGACGGTAGCCCCGACGCTCGTACCACGCGATCAGCTCGGTGCGCACGTCGATCACGGTCATCTCGACGTAGCGCGCGCCGAGCGCGTCGCGCGCGTGCGCCTCGGCCGCCGCGAGGAGCGCGCGCCCGAGCCCGCCGGCCTGGCGCGTCGGGCGCACGGTCAGCATGCCGAGATAGCAGCCGGGCCCATCGCCGCCGGCCTTGCGCTCGAGGTGCACGCTGCCGACGAGTTCGCCGGCCTCGCGCGCCAGCAGCAGCACCTGTCCCGGCTTCGCGACGAGATCGCGGATCGCGTCGGCGTCGGTGCGCTGGCCGCCGAGCAGGTCCGCCTCGGTCGTCCACCCCGCGCGGCTCGAGTCCCCGCGGTAAGCGGAGTTCACGAGCGCGGCGACCGCCTCGGCATCGTTCGCGGTCGCCGGCGCGAACGCGAGCCCGACCATGCGACTACTTCTTCTTCGCGCGCCGGTCGGTCGCGCGGCGCTTCGTCGCCGGCGAGGTCGTCTTCTGTGCGCGGCCGCGCGGCTCGACCGTGATGCCCTGCACGCGCGCGATGCCGTCGCGGATCATCTGCGCCGCTTCCTCGGGACCTTCCCAGTGCGACACCGTGACCCACTTGCCCTTCTCGAGGTCCTTGTAGTGTTCGAAGAAGTGCGCGATCTGCTCGGTCAGGATCTTCGGCAGGTCCTGGTACGACCTCACGCCGGTGTAGAACGGGTGCAGCTTGTCGACCGGCACCGCGACGATCTTCTCGTCGCCGCCGGCCTCGTCCTCCATCACGATCACGCCGACCGGCCGGCAGCGGATGATCGCGCCCGGCACCACCGGCACCTGGCCGACGACCACGACGTCGACGGGGTCGCCGTCCGCCGCGAGCGTCTGCGGGATGAAGCCGTAGTTGCCGGGGTAGTACATCGAGGTGTGCAGGAAGCGGTCGACGAACAGCGCGCCCGACTTCTTGTCGAGTTCGTACTTGACCGGGATGCCGCCCTGCGGGATCTCGATCACGGCGTAGATGTCGTACGGCGGCGCGACGCCGACGGGGATCTGGGTCAGGTCCATGGTGGCTCCGGTGAGGGGTTCGGCGTCGAAACGGGGACAGTCCCCATCACGCGTGGTACTGCGGCGAGAGCTCGTGCACCGCGGCGATCATCGCGCCCGCGTGCTCCGGGTTCACGTCCGGGTGGATGCCGTGCCCGAGGTTGAACACGTGCCCGTGGCCGCGGCCGTAGCTCTCGAGCACGCGCGCGACCTGCGCACGGATCGCCTCGGGCGGCGCGTAGAGCACCGACGGGTCGAGGTTGCCCTGCAGCGCGACGCGGTCGCGCACCGCGAGCCGCGCGTCGGCGAGGTCGGTGGTCCAGTCCACGCCGAGCGCGTCCGCGCCCGCCTGCACCATGTCCTCGAGCCACGCGCCGCCGCCCTTGGTGAACAGGATCACCGGCACGCGCCCTTCCTCGGTTTCCTTGGTCAGGCCTTCGACGATGCGCGCCATGTAGGCGAGCGAGAACTCGCGGTACTCCTGCGGCGCGAGCACGCCGCCCCAGGTGTCGAACACCATCACGGCCTGCGCGCCGGCCGCGATCTGCGCGTTGAGATACGCGGTCGTCGCGCGGGTGATCACGTCGAGCAGCCGGTGCATCTGGTCCGGCGCGCCGTACAGCATGCCCTTGATGTGCGAGAAGTTCTTCGTGCCGCCGCCTTCGACCATGTAGGTGCCGACGGTCCACGGCGAACCCGCGAAGCCGATCAGCGGCACGCGGCCGTTCAGCTCGCGGCGGATCAGCCGCACCGCGTCCATCACGTAGCGCAGCTCGCCCTCGGGGTCGGGAACCGGCAGCCGGTCGATGTCCGCGGGCGTGCGCACCGGCCGCGCGATCTTCGGCCCCTCGCCCGCCTCGAACTCGAGCCCGACGTTCATCGCGTGCGGAATCGTCAGGATGTCGGAGAACAGGATCGCGGCGTCGAGCGGGTAGCGGTCGAGCGGCTGCAGCGTGACCTCGCAGGCCAGCTCGGGGTTCATGCAGAGGTTCAGGAAGCTGCCCGCCTTCGCGCGCGTCGCGCGGTACTCCGGCAGGTAGCGCCCGGCCTGACGCATCATCCACAGCGGCGTGCGCGGGGTCGGCTTGCGCAGCAGGGCGCGGAGCAGCAGATCGTTCTTCAGCGGGGCGTGCGGCATGCGGTGACTCGCGGGTGTGCGCTGCGGTGACGGAGGTTCGGGGACGGCGGCGGATCGCGCGGCGCTAGGCGCCGGCGGCACCTGCGCAGACCTTCGCGATGGAAGCCTGGATCGCTTCGGCGGCGGCGCGCGGATCCTGCGCGTCGCGGATCGGGCGGCCGACGACGATGTAGTCGGCACCCACCTCGAACGCGCGCTCGACCGTGAGCACGCGCTTCTGGTCGTCGGTGGGCCGGTTCTCCACGGGGCGGATACCGGGCGTGACCACCAGCAGCCTGGGCCCGAGCTCGCGGCGGATCGCCTCGGCCTCGATGCCGGACGACACCACGCCGTGCACGCCGGCCGCGAGCGCGCGCCTCGCGCGCGAGACCACCAGCTGCTCGACGTCGCACTGGAAGCCGAGGTCGTCGAGGTCGCCGCGGTCGAGGCTCGTCAGCACGGTGACCGCGAGGATCTTGACGTCCTTCGCGTTCGCGACCGCCGCCTCCATGATCCCCTGGTTGCCGTGCACGGTCGTGAACTCGATGCCGCGTCCGTTCAGGCGCCGCACCGCCGCGCCGACGGTGGCGGGGATGTCGAAGAACTTCAGGTCCGCGAAGATCTTCTTGCCCTTGCCGACCATCCAGTCGAGCAGTTCGTAGTAGCCGCCGGCCATGCACAGCTCGAGGCCGAGCTTGTAGAACGTGACCGAGTCGCCGAGCGTGTCGACCATCCGGCGCGCCGCGTCGGTGTCGGGGACGTCGAGCGCGAAGATCAGGCGCTCGCGCGGCCGAATGTCCTTCATGGCGTTGTTCATCGGGAGCTCGGCCGTCCGGGCGGGGTTCGACCCGGGATTATGCCGTGCGGGCGCCGGAGCCGGCGAGCTTCGGTTCGCCGCAACCGGGGGCCAGCACGGCGCAGAGCGCGAGTGCCGCGACCGCAGCGAGTCCCGCCAGCATCGGCACGGCCGAACCCGGTCCCACGTAGTCGAGCCACCAGCCCGTCATCAGCGGCGACACGAGCGAGCCCACCGTGTATGCCCCCGCCCCGATCGCGACCACGCGTGGCATCAGGTCCGGTGCGGAGTGCTGCGCGCCGTGCACGATCGCCAGCGTGTAGAGGCCGCCGCCGGCTGCGCCGAGCACGAAGGCCACCGGCAGCAGCGCGGCCGGCAGGGCCGCGAGCAGCGCGAGCGCCGCGGGCACGGCCAGCGCCAGCACGCGCAGCACCTGCGCCGCACCGCCGCGGTCGGCGCGCCAGCCGAACGGGTACATCAGCAGGAAGCTGCCGGCGCCGACGAGCGCGGCGAGCGACAGTGCCTCGCCGAGTCGCCCGGCCTCCGCCGCGAGCAGCGGGCCCGTGGTCATGAAGCCGCTCTCGAACGCCCCGCCGGCGAGTGCCGCGAGGGCGACACCCGCCAGCACGAGGCGATTCCGCGGCGCGGGCGACGCCACGGCGGCTTCGCCCCGGGCCTCGTCGAGCGTCGCGAAGCACGCGAGCCCGGCGACGGCGAGCGCGCCGAGCAGCACGGCCGTGCTGGCCAGGCCGTCGGCAGGGAGGAAGCGCACCGCCAGCGGCGCGGCCAGCATCGCCGCGCCCGCGACGGTCTCGGCGACGGCGATGACGCGGCCCACCGCCGCGCGTTCGCTGATGGCGATCAGCCACGCGTCCAGCGCGGCCCAGCGCAGGCCGAAGCCGATGCCCAGCAGCGCGGAACCCACCCAGAGCCCGGGCTCGCCGAGCGGCAGCGCCGCGGCGGCCGCGAGATGCGCACCGCCCGCGAGTCGCGCGACCCACCGCTTGCCGTGGCGACGCGCGAGGCGGGGCGTCGCCGGCAGCGCCGCCAGCACACCGAGCATCGGCACGGCCGCCAGCGTGCCCGCAGCCGCGGCGGACCAGCCGGCCGCGAGCACGTGCACGGTGACGGCCGTCCACGCCGCGAAGAACGCCAGCTGGAACGCGCCGATCGCCGCCAGCAGCCGCAGGGTCGCGCTCGCGCGCATCGCTACTCCTACACTGTAGGAGAGCTATACTCCTACAGCGTAGGAGGCAAGTCCATGCCGGCCCGTCGAACTTCCCGCGCCCCGAAAGGCGTCGACCGCCAGGCCGTGGCGCTCGCGGCGCTCGAACTGGTCGCCGCCGAGGGCGAAGCCGGCTTCAGCCTGCGTCGGCTCGGCGACGCGCTCGACCTCGACCCGATGACGCTGCTGCACCACTTCGGCTCGCGAGAGGGGCTGCTGCGGGCCGCGGCGGACCGCTTCCTCGCCGAGCTGCCGCTGGCGACCCCGGCGGGCGAGTGGCGCGCCGACCTGCGCGGCTTCGCGCAGGCGTTCCGCGCGCTGGCCCGGCGGCGACCGCGGGCCGTGGAACTGCTCTGGAACTTCGGCGCCACCGGCAAGGCGGACTACCGTCACAGCGAACGGGTGTACGGCTCGATGCTGGGCGCCGGCCTGCCCGACGCGCGGGCCGCGGAGCTCGGCGTCGCGTTCTACGTGCTGGTGATCGGCCTGTGCGTCGCGGAATCGCGCGGCCTGGTGCAGCCGTCGAGCGCGGCGGAGCGCGAGGAGCTCGGCGCGCTGTCGCCGGCGGCCCACGCCGCGCAGCGACGCCTCGCGTCCGAGTTCGCGGCGCTGTCGCCCGAATCGACGTTCATGCACGCGGTCGAGGCGTATCTCGACGGCATAGCCGCGCTCGTGCCGCCGCGGCGACGGCGCGCCGCCGGTGCCCGGGCACCGCAGGCTGCTGCCGGGCCTGGCAGCGGACCCCGCCGCCGCCCCGGTTGATCGGCCACGTCTCGATCCGGACCGGCGCGCGGCACGCCACCGTGCGTCAGCTCTCCGGCCCCTGCGGTACCGCCGGGTCGTATAGCCGCCCGTGCTCGACGATCGCGTAGCGGTCGGTCATGCCCGCGATGTAGTCCGCTACCGCGCGCGCACGCCCCGCGACGCCCTGGCTCGCCTCCAGCCGCTGCGCGGCCGCGCGGTGCTCGTCCGGCAGCAGGCGCACGTCGTCGAAGTACGCGCGGTACAGCTCGCGCACCACGCGCTGCGCCTTCGTGGTCATGCGCACGACGCGAAAGTGCCGGTAGACGTGCTCGTTCAGGAAGCGCTTGAGCTCGAGGTGCTCCGCGGCGATCCGCTCCGAGAGGCCGATCAGCGGGTGCGCGAGCGCGCGCACCGCCTCGGCGTCGGCAGGCGCCGCCTCGGCGAGGCGCGCGCGCGTCGTCTCGATCAGGTCGGTGACGACCTCGTCGATCATCCGGCGCACGACCTCGTGGATCACGCGGCGGTCCTGCAGGTCCGGGTAGAGCCCCTGCACGGTCTCGTAGTGCCGGCGGAACAGCGCGACGCGCGCGAGGTCGCGACACGACACGAGCCCGGCGCGCAGGCCGTCGTCGACGTCGTGGTTGTTGTAGGCGATCTCGTCGGCGACGTTCGCGAGCTGCGCCTCGAGCGAGGGCTGGCGGCTCTCGAGGAAGCGCTGCCCGAGCGCGCCGAGCCCGCGCGCGTTCCTCGCGGAGCAGTGCTTCAGGATGCCCTCGCGACACTCGAACGTGAGGTTGAGACCGGGGAACTCCGCGTAGCGCTCCTCGAGTTCGTCGACGACGCGCAGGCTCTGCAGGTTGTGCTCGAAGCCGCCGTGCTCGCGCAGGCACTCGTTCAGCGCGTCCTGGCCGGCGTGGCCGAACGGCGTGTGGCCGAGGTCGTGCGCGAGGCAGATCGCCTCGCAGAGCGTCTCGTTCAGGCCGAGCGTGCGCGACACGCTGCGGCCGATCTGCGCGACTTCGAGCGAGTGCGTGAGGCGCGTGCGGTAGAGGTCGCCCTCGTGGTTGACGAACACCTGCGTCTTGTAGACGAGGCGCCGGAACGCGGTGGAGTGCACGATGCGGTCGCGATCGCGCTGGTACTCGCCGCGGTACTTCGGCGCGGGCTCGGGATGCCGGCGCCCGCGCGACTGCGACTCGTGGCTCGCGTACGGCGCGAGCGGGAAGGCGGGATGCGTCGCGCCGCCGTGACCGGACACGCCGCGGCGGTCGTCGCCGCTCACGCGACCCGCGCCTCGAGCGTGGCGCGCAGCGCCCGGTCGTCGTAGTCGCCGGTGACGACCGCCTGGCCCAGCGACTTCAGCAGCACGAGCCGCACGCGACCGCCGAGCACCTTCTTGTCCAGCGACATCAGTTCCAGCGCGCGCTCGACGCCGATGCGCGGCGGGCTCGTCGGCAGGCCCGCGCGGGCGACCAGGTCGCGTACGCGCGCCACGTCCGTGCTCGTCAGCCAGCCGAGCCGCTCGGAGGTCTCGGCCGCGAGCACGGTGCCCGTGGCGACCGCTTCACCGTGCAGCCACTCGCCGTAGCCGGCGGCCGTCTCGATCGCATGACCGAAGGTGTGGCCCAGGTTCAGCAGCGCGCGCGGGCCCTGCTCGCGCTCGTCGAGCGCGACGAGCTCGGCCTTGATGGCGCACGAGCGGTGGATCGCGTACGCGAGTGCCTCCGGGTCGCGCGCCAGCAGTCGCGCGAGGTTCGCGTCGAGCCAGTCGAGGAACTCCGCATCGCGGATGAAGCCGTACTTCAGGACTTCCGCGAGCCCCGCCCGGAGCTCGCGGTCGGGCAGCGTCGCGAGCGTGTCGAGGTCGGCGTGCACGGCGGACGGCTGGTGGAACGCGCCGATCAGGTTCTTGCCGGCGGCGTGGTTGACGGCGGTCTTGCCGCCCACCGAGGAGTCGACCTGCGCGAGCAGCGTGGTCGGCAGCTGCACGCAGGCGATGCCGCGCTGCCAGCATGCCGCGGCGAAACCGGCGAGGTCGCCGACCACGCCCCCGCCGAGCGCGAGGATCGCGCCGTCGCGGTTCACGCGCGCTCGGGCGAGCGCATCGAACACGCCGTCGAGCGTCGCGAGCGTCTTGTACTGCTCGCCGTCCGGCAGCACGCACTCGGCGAGCGTGCGGCCGGCGAGCGTGGCGCGCAGGCGTGGCAGGTACAGCGGCCCGACGGTCGCGTTCGTGACGACGAGCAGCGGACCGCGGGGCAGCGTGGCCTCGAGCGCCGCCCGATCGAGCAGCCGCCCGGGACCGATCAGGATCGGGTAGCGACGATCGCCGAGCTCGATGTCGAGGCGCTGCATGGCCGGGCGAGTGTACCAAGCCCGGCCCGGCCCAAGCGGCGCTAGAACTCGTTCCAGTCCTCGGCCGCGGTCCTGCTCGCCGGCGGCGCGCTGCGCGGCCGCGAGCTCGATCGGCACCGCGCGCTGGTGGCCGAGTTCGGTGATGGCGATCGGCAACGCCGCGACCACCACCCGCTGGGCGTCGTTCAGCGGCAGGTCCGGGTCCCGTCCGAGCCCGTGCTCCGCGGCGCGGGCTCGGCGCCCGCCTCAGCGCTCGATCGTCGGCTCGGCCGGCGCGCTCGCGACGAAACCGAGAGCGCCGAGCGCCGCGAGCACTTCGTCCGCGACGGTCTGGACGCGGCGGCCGTCGGTCGCCACCACCACGTGCGCGGTGCCGCGGTAGAGCGGCTCCCGGAACGCCATCAGCTCCGCGAGGCGCCGCCGCGGGTCCACGTCCTGCAGCAGCGGCCGGTGACGGCCGTGGCGCGTACGCTCGTACTGCTGGTCCACGGACGCGAACAGGTAGACGACGACGCCCCGCGAGTGCAGCGCTTCGCGATTCGCCTCCAGCAGCACGGCGCCGCCGCCGGTGGAGACCACGGTGCGGGGCCAGCGCGTGAGGTCGTCGATCACCTCGCGCTCGCGCAGGCGGAAGCCCGCCTCGCCTTCCTTCTCGAAGATGAAGGGGATGTCGACGCCGGTGCGGCTCTCGATCTCGACGTCGCTGTCCACGAACCGGTACCGCAGCAACTGAGCGACGAGCCGGCCCACCGCCGTCTTGCCCGAGCCCATCGGGCCGATCAGGAAGACGCTGGTGCCGGGAGGCGCGGAGGTCGGGCCGGACGTGTCCATCGGCGGAAGTGTAGGCGCGCGGCGCGCCTCGGCGAAACGACCGCGGCCGCCCGGAGGCGGCCGCGGAGGATCGAGCGGGGCTCCCCGCGGAGCCGGATGCTCGATCAGGGTCCGATCACGGGTTCACGGTGATCGGGTACTGCGCCACGGTGCGCACGCCACCCACGCCCGCGCCACCCTGGGTCTCGGTCTGGATCGTCAGGATGCCGCTGGTGGCGGTAGCCGACGCGGATATTGCCCACGAGTAGGTGGTCGGGAAGATCGTGCAGGGCACGGTGAACTCGGTCGGCTGGCCGAGCGTGAGCCCGGTGCCCGAGATCGTCGCGGTGATGCGCGTGCCGTTCGGCAGGGGGTTGTCGTTCACGTCGGCGAAGCGGAACGCGAACACGGCGCTGCGGTTCTGCTGCAGCGTCAGCCCCGTGCCCGGCGCCGGGTCGAGGCGCGTCGGCACGCTGCCCGACATCACGATGATGTTGGAGGCGCTGATGCCGGTGGTCGCGGTCGGCGCGGCGCCGCAGCGGCCGCTGGTGTCGCGGCACAGCACGCCGTTGAACAGGCCGTCCGCGGGATCGCGAACGCCGTTGTTGTTGAAGTCGTAGAACGGCTCGCCGAGGTCGTAGACGCCGTCCTCGTCGTTGTCGCGGAAGCGCTCCGCCTGGTCGACGAAGGCCTCGCCGTTGTCGAACGCGCCGTTGCCGTTCGCGTCGGTGAACGACTCTTCGCCGATCGCCGTCGCGAAGATCGCGGCGCGGCCGGCCTGGCCGAGCCCGCCGGCCGGACGCGGGTTCGTGCTGGTCCAGTTCACCGTGCAGCCGCTGCTGCCGTTCGTGACCGTCGTCGTCTGGCACTGGGCGAAGATCTGGCCGCCCTCGGCGCTCAGCGTGACCGCGGTGCCGTCCGGCACGGGGTTGTTGAAGCGATCCGCGAGGCGCGCCGTGACCGACACCACGATGCCGTCGATGCCGAGCGCCTCGACGTTCGGGCACTGCACCGCGAGCGAGAAGCTGTCCTGGTCCGGCACGCCTGTGGTGACCGTCAGCTGGGCCGACTGCGTCGAGATCTGCGGCGTGGTGTTCTGCACCGTGGCGGTGACGCGCACGGAGGTCGCGATCGTGCCGGCCTGCACGACCGTCTGCACCCGACCGTTCGCGTCCGCCTGGGCCGTCGCCGGCGCGAGCGACAGCCCGCCGACGGTGGTGTTGAGCGCGAATGCGACGTTCGCGCCGGCCACCGGGCCGCCGGAGCGGTCCAGCACGCGGAACACGACGGTCGAGGTCTCGGGCCGGCCCTGCGAGCCGGTGCCCTGCAGGGCGATGTTGGCCGGCGTCGCGCTGTCGAACACGATCGAGCCGATCGCGGCCGCGGCGACCGTGACGGTGCCGGAGGCGGACAGCGAGCGATTGCCGATCTGGGCGGTGGCCGTGATCGTGTCCGAGCCGCTGCAGCCGACCGCGGCGTAGGTCGCGCTCGCGATGCCGCTGCTGGTCTGCACCGGCGAGGTGATGGTCGCGCGACCCTGCGCCTGGCAGGGCGAACTGAAGTTGATTGCCACCGGCTGCGTATAGAGCGTGCCGTCGGATTGCTGCAGCACGACCTGCAGGCTGGTGCTGCCGCTCGCGGACAGGTTGGCGTTCGAGATGCCGATCGTGCCGGCCTGGAAGGCGGTGCCCGTGCCGGAGCCCATGTTCACCGTGACCGAACCTGCGCCGGCCACGACCTGTACGGTGGTGGAAGCCGTGAGGGTGGCCGCGCGCGCCGTCACCGTGATCGCGCGCAGCGCGGGATCGCCGGCGGTGGACAGCGTGGCGGTCGCCGCACCCGACGCGTTAGTCGTCGGGCTCGAGGCCGCGATGCCGCCCGAGCTCGCGGTGAACACCACCGGCACGTTCGGCACGAGGTTGTTGCTGGCGTCGCGCACCAGCGCGGTGATGGTCGCCGTCGTGGAGCCGTCCGACAGGATCGTCGGCGTGCTGGTCGTCACGTTGATCGCGGACACCGGCGAGCTCGCGCCGGTGGCGACGACCTGCACGGTCGTCGTGGCGGTACGGCCGCCCGCGCTCGCGGTGACGGTGATCGTGCGCAGGCCCGGATCGCCGGCCGTGGACAGCGTCGCCTTGGTCGCGCCGTCCGAGCCGGTGCTGGCCGGGTTCGCGGCCGTGATGCCGCCCGAACTCGCGCTGAACGTGACGGGCACGCCCTGCAGCAGCACGTTGTTGGCGTCGCGGACGAGTGCGGTGATCTCGGCGGTGTTCGAGCCGTCCGACAGGATCGCGCTCACGTTCGACGTGACCGTGATCGCCGCGACGTTCGGCGCGCTGCCGCCGCCGCCCGGCGGTCCCGGGGTGGTGGTCGGCGGGGGCGTCGTCAGCGTGTCGGTACCGCCGCCGCCGCAGGCCGCGAGGGCCGCGGTCAGCAGCAGCGCGCCGAGGATATTGTAGCTCTTCATCCGTCCTCCCAATCGTGTCGACTGCCGCACCCCGTCGCCGGCGCCCGCGTCAGTACAGGTTCGCGCCCTCGCGCAGGATCTTCGGCGTGACGAAGATCAGGAGCTCGTCCTTGTTGTTGCGGGTGGTCGTCGACTTGAACAGATGACCGAAGATCGGTATGTCGCCGAGCCAGGGGATCTTGTTCTCGCCGATGCGGCGCTCGGTCTCCATGATGCCGCCGAGCACGACCGTCTGGCCGTCGTTGACGAGCACCTGCGTGACGATCTCGCGCGTGTCGATCGACGGCACCACGCCGCCGGTCGCGCTCGGCACGAGCTGGCCGATGCTGTCCTTCGCGACCGTGAGGTCGAGGATCACGCGGTTGTCCGGCGTGATCTGCGGCTTCACCTTCAGCGACAGCACCGCCTTCTTGAACTGCGTGGTGGTCGCGCCGGAGCTCGAGGACTCCTGGTACGGCACCTCGACGCCCTGCTCGATCGTCGCTTCCTTCTGGTTCGCGGTGATCACGCGCGGCGCGCTGACGATCTCGCCGCGCCCCTCGGCCTGTGCCGCGGACAGCTCGAGGTCGACGAGGTAGTTGCCGTTCAGCACCGCCAGCGCGATGCGGCCGGCGGGGCTCGCGACCGGCAGGTTCACGTTGTAGCGGTCCTGGAAGCTCGCTGCGCCGGTCGGGATCTGCACGGGGAACGGCGTGCGCGATCCGCCCTGCAGGTTCTCGAGCGCGGAGCTCACGATCGTGTTGCTGGCGGCCGCGCTGCCCGACACGGCGACGAGGCCGTCGGAGCCGCGCGCGCGGACGTTCGTGCTGCCGAGGCGCACGCCGAGGTCGCGCGAGAAGTCGTCGCTGACGATGACGATGCGCGACTCGATCAGCACCTGGCGAACCGGTATGTCGAGGGTCGTCACCAGCCGGCGGATGTCGGCGAGACGGTCCGCGGTGTCCTGCAGCAGCAGCGTGTTGGTGCGCTCGTCGATCGCCACGCTGCCGCGCGCGGACAGCAGCGAGTTGCCCTGCCGCGCCTTGATCAGGTTCGCGAGATCCGCGGCCTTGGCGTAGTTGACCTGGAGATACTCCGTGCGCAGCGGCGCGAGTTCCTCGACTTCCTTGCGGGCCTGGAGCTCCTGCTTCTCGCGGTTCGCGATCTCCTCCGACGGGGCGACCAGGATCACGTTGTCCTGCCGGCGCATCGCGAGGCCCTTCGTGCGCAGGACGATGTCCAGCGCCTGGTCCCACGGCACGTTCTGCAGGCGGAGCGTCACGCTGCCCTGCACGGTGTCGGAGACGACGATGTTCTGGCCCGAGGTGTCGGCCAGCAGCTGCAGCACCGCGCGGACGTCGATGTCCTGGAAGTTCAGCGTCAGGCGCTCGCCCGTGAACTCCTTCTTCGGCTCGGCCACCTGGCCGCGCGCGGCGGCGGGCGTGCCGCGGCGCACCTCGATCACGTACTGGTTGTCGGACTGGTAGGCGAGCTGCTCGAAATCGCCCTGCGCGTTGATCACGAGGCGCGAGCTGCCGCTGACGCGCAGCGCGTCGACGAAGGTCACGGGCGTCGCGAAGTCCACCACGTCGTAGCGCTTGACGAGGTCCGGCGCGATCTCGGCGCCGGCGAAGTCGACGACGATCTGCGAGCCTTCCTGGCGGAGGCTCACGGGCGTGCGCGGGTCGGTGAGCGAGACGACCACGCGGCCGGTGCCATCCGGCGCGCGGCGGAAGTCGATGTTGGCGAGGCGACGGCCGCTCGGCGCCGCCGCGGCGGCGGGGGCCTCGGCCGGCGCGCCCGCGACCAGCGGCACCGCGCTGCCGCCGGCCGCCACCTGGCCGAGCGTCAGCAGGATCGAGTTGCCCTCGACGCGCGCGTCGTAGGGCACGAGCGCCTCCATGTTCAGCACGAGGCGCGTGCGACCGCCGCCCTCGCCGGCGACGATGCTGTCGACGCCCCCGCTCTTCACGTCGATGCGGCGCTGGGACAGCCCGAGCGCGACGCCCGGCAGGTCGAGCGAGATGCGGGCCGGCCGGTCGATCGTGAACGACAGCGGCTGCGGCGCAGGCCCGGAGGTGCGCAGGCGCAGCTGCAGCTGCTGGCCCGGGAGGGTCGTGACGTCGATGGCCTGCAGGCGGTTCGGAGCCGAACCGGCCGTGGCCTGCGCCAGCGCGCTGCCGGCCGGCTGGAAGCCGAGCACCAGGGCGAGCGCCGCGAGCGCGGACGCGTATTTGACGTTCATTCCCCTGTCTCCCCGTGAGATCTCAGTTGGTCGCCAGCGCGAGGGCTGCCGGCCGTTCCATGTAGCCGCCGAGCCCGTCCGGCACGATCTCGACCACACTGATGCGCGAGTCGGTGATCGCGAGGATCCGCCCGTCCGCCTGGCCGACGTAGTTGCCGGGCAGCACGCGGTGGATCAGGCCGTCCTTGGTCTGCACCAGCCCGTACACCGTGCCCTGCTGCTTCAGGGTCCCCACCATCCGCAGCGTGTCGAGCGAGAAGCCTTCCAGGAACTCGCGGTTGCGGCGCGAGTCCGGGCGCACGCCGCCGGCGCCCGGCGCAACGACGGGCACGCTGGGCTGGAACGGCGAACGGAGGTTCGACGGGTCGTAGGTGAACGACTCGTACGGCTTGATCTCGGGCAGCGGCTCGATGCGGCCGCCGGGGCGCTTCTTCTTCTCGTCGAGCTCCGCGCGCAGATCAGCGGTGCCGCCGCCGCAGCCGGCGAGGTTCGCCAGTGTCAGCGCCAGCGCGGCGCCAACGACCAGCGCGCGGAGCGTCGGGCGCGCGGCCGGGCGGCCGGCGCGGCGATTCCCGGTATCCATCAGCCCGCCCCCGTGGTGCGCGGCCGCGCGCCGCTGGCGGCGGGCGCGGCGGAGTCCTCGCTCTCCTCGGCCTCGTCGAGGTAGCGGTAGGTCTTCGCCGTGACGTCGAGCGTCAGGTCGTCCGGTCCCGCATCCTTGCCCTGCGGCACGATCGCGATGTCGTGCAGCGTGACGATGCGCGGCAGCGCGGCGATGCCGCTGACGAAGCTGCCGAACTCGTGGTACGAGCCGGTCAGGCGGATCTTGATCGGCAGCTCGGCGTAGAAGTCCTTGCGGACCTCGGGCGCCGGCTGGAACAGCTCCTCCTCGAGGCCGGCCGCGAGACCGGTCTGCGAGATGTCGACGAGCAGGTTCGGCACCTCGGTGCGGCCCGGCAGCTGCCGCAGCATCGCGCCGAACGAGCGTTCCATCTCGCGCAGCTGCGTCGTGTAGGCCTCGAAGTTGGCGGCCTTGCGCTGCTTCTCGTCGAAGGTCTTCATCAGGTCCTGCTCTTCCTTGCGAGCGAGCTCGAGCTCGGGCACCTGCCGGTTCCAGACCAGCACGTAGATCAGGAAGATCGTCGCGGCGACGAAGATCAGGGCGACCGCCGCGCCCCGTACCGGACCCGGCCAGCGGCCGACGTCCTTCGGGTCGAGCGTCCTCAGCTCCTCGATGAACCGCCTCATGACCGCGGCGCTCCCGGGGGCTGCTTGCGCGACTGGCGCCGGGCGCCCGGACCGGCGGAGTCGGAATCCTCGTCGTCGCCGGCGACGCTCTTCTGCGTCGCGAACAGCGTGAACTCGGCGCCCGCGCCGCCGCCCTTGCGGGTCTCGACGAGCTGCAGCTGCGGATCCTGCAGCCACGGGCTCGCCTCGATGTTGCGCATGAGCGTGGACACGCGCGTGGAAGACTGCGCGACGCCCTTGATCTCGAGCTTCTTCTCGGCCTGCTTCACGCTCGTCAGGTAGACGCCCTCGGGCAGCGCGCGGGCCAGCTGGTCGAACACGTGCACGACCTCCGGCCGGCTGCGCTGCAGCCGCTCGATGATCTCCATGCGCGCCAGCAGCCGCTGCTTCTGCGCCTCGAGCAGGAGGATCTCGGTGATCTGGCGGTCCAGTTCCGCGATCTCGGCCTTCAGCAGCTCGTTGCGCTCGCGCTGGCGATCGATGGACGCCGACACGCCCCAGCTCGCGAACAGCGTGACGGCCAGCGCCGCCAGCGCCGCGCCGAGCGAGAACACGCCGAATTCCTTCTGGCGCTGCGCGCGCAGCTGCTGCCGCCAGGGCAGTAGGTTGATGCGTGGCATGTCAGTCGAAGCTCCGCAGCGCGAGCCCGCACGCGGTCAGCAGCGCGGTCGCGTCCTTCTTGACTCCCATCGCCTTGGCCTTCGACGACAGCTTCATCTGGCCGAGCGGATCGCCCTTCTCGGCCGCGATGCCGACGCGGCTCGCGATGACTTCGGCGACGCCGGGGATGTTCGCGCAGCCTCCGCAGACCAGGATCTGCTCCGGCTGCTCGCGGCCGCTGCCGGACGCGAGGTAGAACTGCAGGCTGCGGCTGACCTGCTGCGTCATGTCATCGATGAACGGGTCAAGCACCTCGGGCTGGTAGTTGGAAGGCAGGCCGCCCTCCTTCTTGGCCCGGCCAGCCTCCTCCATCGAGAGGCCGTAGGTACGCATGATCTCTTCCGTCAGCTGCTGGCCGCCGAACGCGAAGTCGCGCGTGTAGATGACGCGCAGGTCCCGGAGCACGCTGAAGGTGGTGGTGCTGGCGCCGAAGTCGACGACCGCGACCGTGCGCCCGATGCCGCCGTCCGGCATCTGGTGGGTCATCAGCCGGCAGGCGTTCTCGAGCGCGAAGGCCTCGACGTCGACGATGCGCGCGCCGAGGCCCGCGGCCGTCACCGCGGCCTGGCGCTGGTCGACGTTCTCGGTGCGCGTGGCGACCAGCAGGACGTCCTGCATCTCGGGGTCCTTCTCGGAGGGCCCAATCACCTCGAAGTCGTAGCTCACCTCTTCCATCGGGAAGGGGATGTACTGGTCGGCCTGCAGCTCGACCTGCGCCTCGAGGTCGCGCGCGCTGAGCGCCAGCGGCATCTGGATCAGCTTCGTGATCGCCGCGTCGCCGCTGATCGCGACCGCGGCTTCCTTGGCGCGCGCGCCGCTGCGCTTGATCGCGCGCTTGATGGCCTCGCCGACCGCTTCCGCATCGACGATCGCCTTCTCGTTGATCGCGCTGTGCGGCGTCGGCTCGGCCGCGTAGGCCTCCACGCGGTACCCGTCGCCGCTCTTGGTGAGCTCGATGAGCTTGATCGACGACGTGGTGATGTCCAGCCCGACGAGCGGCCGGTTCCGCGACCCGAGGCTGAAATTCAGCTGGGGTAGTTGCGGCAGTGCGAGTTTCATAGGTCCTTCATTAACAAGGCTTTAGGAAGCCTTGTAGCCGACCCGCCTTAAGTTTTCGGCAACTCTATAGCAACGATCTGTTAAATGGAACGAGAGACTCCTCACGAATCCGGGCCGTTTCGGCCCTGCTCCGGTAGGCGTCCCGGGCACGCTCCGCCGGGCTCCGCAGGGGCGCCGGACCACCGTTAGATCGGCCTCGACACCGCGAACTGAACCGCGCCGGGACCGGCGGTGCGATGACGGCGGGCAGGGCAGCGCGGCGCGGGACGCGCGGGCGTGCGGGCGGGCGGGCGGGCGGGCGGAAACCCGCCCGGCGACCCCGCTGTCCCGGCAGTGCGGCCCGCACGTTCGTGGGCCCCTGCCTCGGACCGGTGGCTTTGCGTCCCCGCCTCGCGACGGGTTTGCCCTTGGACGCGGACCACTATGCATAATGCGCCGCCCCGCGGGCCAGCCTCGGAGTCCGAATCTGTGAAGCAGTCTTATGTTCGGGCGCTGGCGGCGATCGGAACGGCGGTGGTGGCGCTCGCCGGCCTGCTCGGCCTCGCGGTCCTCGCCACGTACTACTACCTGGCCCCCACCCTGCCCGACGTCGCGACGCTGCGGGACGTCCGGCTGCAGGTGCCGCTCCGGGTCTACAGCCGCGACGGCCGACTGCTGGCGCAGATCGGCGAGCAGCGGCGCATCCCCGTCGCGTTCGACGACGTGCCGGAGCGGATGGTGCAGGCTTTCCTCGCCGCCGAGGACGACCGCTTCTTCGAGCACGGCGGCATCGACCTCGCGGGCCTGTCGCGGATCGTCGTGTACGCCGGGCAGCGCGGCGGCGGCAGCACGATCACGATGCAGCTGGCGCGGAACATGTTCCTGACGCCGGAGCGCCAGCTGCGGCGCAAGCTCCGCGAGATCTTCCTGGCGATCCGCATCGAGCGCGAGTTCACGAAACAGGAGATCCTCGCGCTCTACCTGAACAAGATCTTCCTCGGGCAGCGCGCGTACGGCGTCGCGGCCGCGGCGGAGGTCTACTTCGGCAAGCCGCTGTCGGCGCTGACGCTGCCCGAGATCGCGACGATCGCCGGCACCACGCAGCTGCCGTCGGTGCTGAACCCGATCGCGAACCCGGAGCGCGCGAAGCAGCGACGCGGCTACGTGCTGCGGCGCATGGAGCAGAAGGGCTTCATCACGGCGGCCGAGCGTGCCGAGGCCGACGCCGCGCCGATGGTGTCGCGCGAGCACGGCCCGCGCGTCGAGGTGGACGCGCCCTACGTCGCCGAGATGGTGCGCGCGCAGCTGGTCGAGCAGTACGGCGACGAGCTCTACACCGCGGGCTACCGCGTGACCACGACGGTGGACAGCCGCCTGCAGCACGCGGCCGACTGGGCGCTGCGCGCGGCGCTGATCGAGTACGACCGCCGGCACGGGTGGCGTGGCGCGGTGGCGCAGGTGGGCGGCGAGCCCGGGGCGATCGACCGCGAGCTCGCGCGCCGGCCGGTAGTGGGGGGGCTGCTGCCCGCCGTGGTGACGCGCGTCGAGGAGAGGGCCGTGCGCGTCCGCGCGCGCGGCGGCCGCGAGTTCACGCTGCCGTGGGAGACCGGCCTCGCCTGGGCGCGGCGCACCGACGCGCGCGGCAACCTGCAGCCGAGCCCGAAGACCGCGGCCGAGATCGTCGCGGTCGGCGACCTCGTCCACGTGCTGCCGGTGCAGGCAGACACGGCCTACCTCGCGCAGGTGCCAGTCGTGCAGGGCGCGTTCGTCGCGCTCGACCCGGTGGACGGCGCGGTCACCGCGCTGACCGGCGGCTTCGACTTCTACCAGAGCAAGTTCAACCGCGCGGTGCAGGCGAGGCGCCAGCCGGGCTCGGCGTTCAAGCCGTTCGTGTACTCGGGTGCGCTCGAGCAGGGCTTCACGCCGGCGTCGGTGATCCTCGACGCGCCCGTCGTCGTCGAGGGCGGCAGCCGCGAGGAGACGTGGCGCCCCGAGAACGACTCGGGGCGCTTCTACGGCCCGACGCGGCTGCGCGACGCCCTCGCGCGGTCGCGCAACCTGGTCTCGATCCGCCTGCTGCGCTCGATCGGCGTCGACTACGCGGTGGACTACGCGTCGCGCTTCGGCTTCCCGCGCGAGACGCTGCCCCGGAACCTGACGCTCGCGCTCGGCACCGGCGAGGTCACGCCGCTCGCCCTGACCGCGGGCTACGCCGTGTTCGCGAACGGCGGCTTCCGCGTCGAGCCGTACGTGGTCGAGCGCGTCGAGGACGCGACCGGCAAGGTGCTGTACCAGGCGACGCCGAGGATCGCGTGCCGCGAGTGCGCGGAGCAGGCGGGCGTCGCGCTCGCCGCGGGCGGCGCCGTTCCGGGTGACGCTCAGGGTGGTGCGGCGCCGGGTGCGGATCCCGCGCCGGGCGACGGCACGGCCCCGGGGGATGCGGTCGCGGTCGACGCGGACGGCGCGATCCAGGCGGCAGCGCCGGGTGCCGTCGGCGCGACAGGATCCGGTCCGAACGCCGCACCCGTCGCGGACGTCGGCCCGATCGCGAGCCCGGGTGCCGCGCCCGTGGTCGCGGCCGAAGCGATCCCTGCGCCGTTCACGGCCGGCGCGAACGAGCCCGGCGTCACGCGGCTCGCCGACGTCGGCGCCGACGCGCGGCTGGCGCCGCCGCTGCTCGCGCCGCAGGTGATCTCCGCGGCCAACGCGTTCCTGACCGCGGACCTGATGCGCGACGTGGTCCGCCGCGGCACGGCGACGCGCCTCAACACGCTGCGGCGCGACGATCTCGCCGGCAAGACCGGCACGACCAACGAGATGCGCGACGCGTGGTTCGCCGGCTTCAACGGCGAGATCGTCGCGGGCGCGTGGGTCGGCTTCGACGAGGTTCGTTCCCTCGGCCGCGGCGAGGAAGGTGGCCGCACCGCGCTGCCGGTCTGGCTCTACTTCATGAGCGAGGCGCTCGCAGGACGCCCGAGCCGCCGGCTGCCGCAGCCGCCGGGCATCGTCACCGCGCGGATCTCGCCCGCGACGGGGCAGCTCGCCTCGGCGGGCGACCCGGACGCGGTGTTCGAACTGTTCCTCGCGGACCGGCTGCCGGGCGGGGGCGGCGTCGCGGGCGACGGCGCGAGCGCGGCGCAGGCGGCGCAGGAACAGAACGCGGAAGATCCGATCTTCTGATCTGCTCGGGCACCCTTTGCTCGGGTGCCCTGGCCGGCGCTCCGAGCCCGCGGAAACGCTGTGCTAGAGTCGGGCGGTCCACGTCGAAGGAGGCCGCCCATGACCCGCCCCCGCGCCATCCGTGGCGACGACATCCGCCGCGCCCTCGCCCAGGAAGCGGCGCGGATCATGGTCGAGCACGGCGTCGACGACTACCTGTTCGCGAAGCGCAAGGCGGCGGAGCGCCTCGGTGCGGGCGAACACGTGGCGCTGCCGAAGAACTCCGAGGTGGAAGCGGCGATCGTCGAGTACCAGCGCCTGTTCGCCAGCGAGACGCACGAAGGGCAGCTCGCCGAGCAGCGCCGCGCCGCGCTCGATGCGATGGAACTGCTCGAGGAGTTCGACCCGCGGCTCGTCGGCCCGGTGCTGACCGGCACGGCCACGCCGCACCAGGAGATCACGCTGCACCTGTTCTCGGACTCGCCGGAGGCGGTGAGCTTCCGGCTGATGGACGCCGGCATCAAGTACCGCGTCGTCGAGAAGCGCGTGAAGATGAACGCGGAGCGCGTGCTGCAGCTGCCGGGCGTGTCCTTCGAGAACGAGGAGTTCGCGTTCGACGCGGTGGTGTTCCCGAAGGACGGGATCCGTCAGTCGCCGCTGTCGCCGACGGACGGCAAGCCGATGAAGCGCGCCGACCGCACCGAGGTCGAGATGCTGGTCGGCGAGGCGGCCGCGAACGAGGACGACGCGTTCGAGGTGTCGCCCACCAGCTGGCGCTGACGGCGGTCCGCCAGCAGGCCACTGCCGAAGGGCTGCCGGACCGTTCAGCGCTGCTCGATCGGCACGTAGTCGCGGGACGTCTGGCCGGTGTACAGCTGCCGCGGCCGCCCGATCTTCATGCCCGGGTCGGAGATCATCTCCTGCCAGTGCGCGACCCAGCCCGCGGTGCGCGCGATCGCGAACATCACCGTGAACATCGCGCGCGGGATGCCGATCGCGCTGTAGATGATGCCCGAGTAGAAGTCGACGTTCGGGTAGAGCTTGCGCGACACGAAGTACTCGTCCTTCAGCGCGATCTCCTCGAGGCGCAGCGCGAGCTCGAACAGCGGGTTGTCGCTGCGGCCGAGCTTCGCGAGCACCTTGTGGCAGGCCTCGCGGATGATCTTGGCGCGCGGGTCGAAGTTCTTGTAGACCCGGTGGCCGAAGCCCATCAGCTTGGTGTTGTCCTGCTTGTCCTTCACGCGGCCGAGGAACTTGTCGATGTTGTCGACGGTGCCGATCTCCTCGAGCATCTCGAGGACGGCCTCGTTCGCGCCGCCGTGAGCCGGGCCCCACAGCGCGGCGATGCCGGCGCTGATCGCGGCGTACGGGTTCGTGCCGGTGCTGCCGGCGAGGCGCACCGTGGAGGTCGAGGCGTTCTGCTCGTGGTCCGCGTGCAGGATCAGCAGCAGGTCGAGCGCCTGCGCGTACACGGGTTCGACGACGTACGGCTCGCACGGCACCGCGAAGAACATCTGCAGCAGGTTGCCGCAGTAGTCGAGGTCGTTCTTCGGGTACATGAACGGCTGGCCGAGCATGTGCTTGTAGGCCGCCGCCGAGATGGTCGGGATCTTGGCGATGATGCGGTGCGCGAAGATCTCGCGGTGCCGCGCGTTATAGATGTCGAGCGAGTCGTGGTAGAAGGCCGCCATCGACGCGACCACGGCGCTGATCTGCGCCATCGGGTGCGCGTCGTACTGGAAGCCGTTGTAGAAGCGCAGCAGCGACTCGTTGATCATCGAGTGCCGCGTGATGCTGCTCTGGAACTCGGCCAGGCGCTGCGCCGTCGGCAGCTCGCCGTAGATCAGGAGGTACGCGACCTCGATGAACGAGCTCTTCGCCGCCAGCTGCTCGATCGGGTAGCCGCGGTACAGCAGCACGCCCTTGTCGCCGTCGATGTAGGTGACCTTCGACTCGGTCGAGGCCGTCGACATGAAGCCCGGGTCGAAGGTGAACAGCCCGTGGTCCTTGTTCAGGGGGGCGATGTTCAGCACGTCCGGACCGACGGTGGGGCTGAAGGACTCGAGTTCCGAGGACTTCCCCGTGGACAGGTTCGTGAGCTGGTACTTGGCGGACTTCGTCGGCATCGGCGCTTCCCGGGTCTGCGGTGGGCTCTGCAATCAGCCCGGCAGACTGTCACGCTGCCGCTCCTTAATCAAGGCGACGAAGGGAGCGTTGCAGGCCTAAGGTCCGGACAACCACGGCCGGGCCGGCGCGCGGCCCGTGGGCGCCCCGGGCCCCGGCCGGCCGCGGCGCGACGGGCCGGAGCGGGGCGCCTCAGCGCACCGTCTTCACGAGCTGGCCCGGCTGCGGCTCGCCGCTCGGGTAGAGGCGGTTGAAAAGCCGGATCTGCTGCACCGGGTAGCGCGTCAACGGCGTCTCCCGGGCGATCTGCTCGACCGTGGCCCCCGACTGGGCCGTGACGATGCGGATCCGGTTCGGCTCCGCGAGCCCCAGTTCGTCGCTGCGCAGCCGGCGCAGCGTCTGCGCGGCGGACAGGAACAGCCGGTCGGCGTCCGGCACCTGCCCGGCGCCGCGGCTCGCGCCGACGAAGGTCCAGTAGAGGTTGTTGAACTTGACCACCACGACACGCGCGGGCCTCTGCCCGAACGGCGTCTGCATCCGGGTCACCGCGGTGAAGGCGGGGTTGCCGTTCACTTCGAGGTCGCGCGCGTCGCGCAGCGGGGCGCCGGCCAGCATCCCGCGCGCGACGAACGAGCGCGGCTCCTGCAGCTGCGGCGGGATGGCCTGGGTCTGCAGCATCATCGTCGCATCCCTGCGCGGCGAGGTGGCGACCACGCGGTCGCGCCCGTTCTCGACGTTCCAGCCGCTCGGGAACGCCACCGTGAAGCCCATGCCCGCGTGATACATGCGCGAGCCCCGCAGCACGCCCTGCTCGCGGCTCGGACCCCACGACACGCCGTCGAGCCGGCGCAGGAACTGCTCCTGGTTGGAGACGGTGCCGGTCGCGGTCGTCGCGACCTTGCGCGCCGCGGTCACGGCCTCGCGCAGCCGGGTGTCGGCGGCCGGGTGGGTCGCGAACAGGCCGTGGTACAGCCGTGGCTGCCGCCCCTCGAGGCGCGCCGAGTCCACTTCCCAGCGCTCCTGGTCCTTCAGCGTCGAGACGACGCTGATGATCGCCTGCGGGTCGTAGCCGGCCTTCGCGAGCAGTTGCGCGCCGATCCGGTCCGCCTCGAGTTCCATGTCGCGGCCGTAGCCGCGCACGATCGCCGCGCCCGCGACGTTGGTCAGCTCCGCGAGCGCGGGCTGGCCGGTGAGGACCGCGGTGGCGATGCCGGCGAGCCCCGCCAGCGTGCCCTGCGACTGCTGCCGCGCCGCGTGCCGTGCCGTGACGTGCCCGATCTCGTGGCCGAGCACCGCGGCCAGCTCCGCCTCGTTCGACAGGTACGGCAGGATGCCGCGCGAGATGTAGATGAAGCCGCCCGGGATCGCGAACGCGTTGACGTCCTCCGTGTCGACCACGGTGAACGTGTACTGCAGCTTCGGCCGGTCGGACAGCTTCGCGAGCCGCTGGCCGATCGAATCGACGTAGGCCTGCAGCTCGGGGTTGTCGTACGCGCCCATGGTCTGCAGGACCTGGACGTGCATCCTCTGCCCGATCTCGATTTCCTTCTTCTCCGACATGCCGAAGATCTGCGCTTCGGCGGCCGGGGCGCCCGCGAACGCGAACGCGAGCGTCGCGCCCGCGGCGAGCAGGCGGCGGCGGAGTTCGGGGAAAGCGTTGGACGGCATGGCGTTCACTCGCGGCGGGCGACCCTGGTCGATGGTAGCGGCGCGCCGGCGGCGATGCGTGCGACCCGGCGACGCGGGCGACGCCGCCGCCCGAGCCGGGGCCCGGGTTCAGGCATCGCGCTCGCTTGGACCACGCGGAGGTGGGCGAGGTTGCAGGCCGCCGAGCGGCGGGGGTACCGCGACCCCAAACGACGACGCCCGGCACGGGGCCGGGCGTCGGGACCGCCTGCGTCGCAGGCGGAGGGGCTGACCACGATCGGCCGAAGCCGCCGGACGGACTGTCCGCCGGGGGCTCAGCGAGCCGCGGCCTGCGCGTACTTCTTGCGGAACTTGTCGACGCGGCCGCCGGTGTCCACGATCTTCTGCTTGCCCGTGTAGAAGGGGTGGCAGTTCGCGCAGACTTCGACCTGGAGATCCTGGCCGAGCGTGGAGCCGGTCTGGAACGTGTTCCCGCAGGTGCAGGAGACGGTGATCGTCTTGTACTCGGGATGGATGCCGGCCTTCATGGCACGCTCGCGGGTGGGCTCGAAAGTTGGCCGCCTAATATAGGGACCGCAGTCGAGGCTTGCAAGATCGACGCCGGGTGGCCGGATCCGGGCCGTGGCCCAGGCGGCCCTGCGTGCGGGCGCGTACCGGCCGCGCGGCCCCTCCTCCGGGGCCGCCTCGGCCGACCTCGGCGCGTCTCGTCCAGGACGATACGCGGCAGCGTGTTGGCTCTCCCCCTCGAGCGGCGGCCCGCCGCGCCGTTATCCACAATTGCTGTGGATAACTGTGTGGAAGAACGCCCGCGCCAGCCTGCGCGAGGCGCGAAAATCGCTTTTCGTGTCGTTTTGGTTAAAAACTAGACAGGGCCTTTCGGCTTTTTCCATCAATCACTTATCCGACTCATCTTGAGGCGCGACGACAAGAATGACGCGTAGCCCTGCACATTTGGGTACACCACCCGCTGCTGTGCATAAGGGGCGTTAGTCAAGCCCCCCCGGAATAGACATAATCCCAGCCATGTCAAGGGGGTACGGGGATCGTTCAGGCTTCGGGCGAGAGTTAACTGCGCTTGCGCCCTAGACGCCGATGTTCGCGGGCAACGACCGGGTCGTGCCCGGCGACGGCGGCCCGGCGGCCGGCAGGAACGCCGCCTGGAGATCGTTCAGGAAGCGCGCCCCGAGTGCCGTAGGCTGCCAGCGGCCTGACGCCGTTTCCCGCAGCAGCCCCCGGGCGCCGAGCCGCTCCAGCGTCGGCAGCAGTCCGGCGGCCGGCAGCCCGGTGCGCGCCGAATAGTCGGCGAGGCCGAAGCCGTCCAGGAGCCGCAGGGCGTTCAGCATGAACTCGAACGGCCGCTCCGCCGGCGGCACCGGCTCGCGCGTGCCGAGCGGCTCGCGGCGGCCCCGGCGCTCGAGGTATTCGCGCGGCTGCTTCGTCTTCACGGTGCGCACGATCGTCTCGGCACGCGGATCCGTCAGCTTGCCGTGCGCCCCGGCGCCGAGACCGAGGTAATCGCCGTACTCCCAGTAGTTGAGGTTGTGCCTGCAGCGATGGCCGGGCCGCGCCCACGCCGAGACCTCGTACTGCACGAAGCCGGCGTGCGCGAGGCGTGCTTGCGCGGCCTCCTGCATCTCGAACGCGGCATCCTCGTCCGGCAGCCCCTCGGGCGGGCGATGGTGGAAGACGGTGCCGGGCTCGAGCGTGAGCTGGTAGTGCGAGAGGTGCGTCGGCGACAGTGCCAGCGCGCGCTCGAGGTCGTCGAGCGCGGCAGCCGGCGTCTGCTCGGGCAGCGCGTACATCAGGTCGAGGTTGAAGTCGTCGAGGCTTGCGGCGCGCAGTTCGCCGACCGCGCGCGCGGTGTCGTCCGCCGCGTGGATCCGGCCGAGCACGGCGAGCTGGCGCGCGCCGAAGCTCTGCGCGCCGATCGACACGCGCGTGAAGCCCGCGTCGCGGTAGCCCTCGAAGCGGCCGTGCTCGATCGTCCCGGGGTTCGCCTCGAGCGTGATCTCCGCGTCGGGCGCGACCGCGAGTCGCTCGCGCAGCCCTGCGAACAGGCGCGCGTAGCTCTCCGGGGCGAACAGGCTCGGGGTGCCGCCGCCGACGAAGATCGTGCGCACCTCGCGGTCGAGCGCGAGCGGGAGGTCGGCGTCGAGATCGGCGAGCAGGGCGTCGACGTAGGCCGCCTCGGGTCGCTCGCCGCCCTCCACCCAGGCCCTGTGCACGTGCGAGTTGAAGTCGCAGTACGGGCACTTGCGCACGCACCACGGCACGTGGACGTACAGCGACAGCGGCGGTGCGACGAGGTCGGTCACGACGCAGGAGTCAGCGGGTGCGCACCGCGCCGGGTGCGGGCGACGCGGCGGGTGCGCCGGGCACGGACGCGCCGGTGAGCACGTCGCCGGCGCCGCCGCGCGCGAGCAGCACGCCGCGCTCGCGCAGCGCGGCGAGCAGCGCGCGCCAGGCCTGGCCGCGGTGCGAGACGCGGTGCTTGTCCGCGGCCGGCAACTCGGCGGCAGTGCGGTCCGGTGCGTCGACCGGCGGGCGCGCGCCGGCCAGGAACAGCGGGTCGTAGCCGAAGCCGCCGCTGCCGCGCGGCAGCGTCGCGATGCGGCCGTCCCAGCGGCCGTCGACGACGATCGGGGACGGATCGTCGGCGTGCAGCACGAACGCGATCGCGCAGCGATAGCGCGCGGTGCGGCGCGCCGGATCGACGCCGGCGAGCTCCCGCAGCAGCAGCACGTTGTTGTCCGCGTCGGTGGCCGACGGCCCGGCATAGCGTGCGGAGTACACGCCCGGGCGGCCGCCGAGGGCGTCCACCTCGAGGCCGGAGTCGTCGGCGACCGCGGGCAGGCCGGTCAGCCGCGCCGCGTGGCGCGCCTTCAGCAGCGCGTTCGCCTCGAACGTGTCGCCGGTTTCGTCCGGGGACGGCACGCCGAGCGCCGACTGCGGCAGCACTTCGGCGTCGAGGCCCGCGGCGGCGAGCAGGTCCCGGAACTCCCGGACCTTGCCCGCGTTGGCGGTCGCGAGCACGAGGCGCCTCACGCGCCCCCCGCGCCCAGCGCCTCCAGCTGGAGGCCGTGCAACCGCGCGATGCCCTCGGCGGCGAGGTTCAGCAGTTCGTCGAGTTCGTGCCGCCGGAACGCGTGGCCTTCCGCCGTACCCTGCACCTCGATGAAACCGCCGCCGGCGTTCATCACGACGTTCATGTCGGTTTCCGCCTCGGAGTCCTCGGAGTAGTCGAGGTCCAGCACGGGGACGCCGCCGACGATCCCCACCGAGACGGCCGCGACCTGCCCGTGCAGCGGGTTCTCCCGGATGTCGCGCCGCTTCGTGAGCGCGTTCACCGCGTCGACGAGCGCGACGTAGCTGCCGGTGATCGCCGCGGTGCGCGTACCGCCGTCGGCCTGCAGCACGTCGCAGTCCAGCGTGACGGTGCGTTCGCCGAGCGCCTTCAGGTCGACGATCGCGCGCAGGCTGCGGCCGATCAGCCGCTGGATCTCCTGCGTGCGGCCGGTCTGCTTACCCTTCGCCGCCTCGCGCGGGCTGCGCGAGTGCGTGGCGCGCGGCAGCATGCCGTACTCGGCGGTGATCCAGCCCTGGCCGCTGTTGCGCAGGAACGCGGGCACGCCGTTCTCGATGGTGGCCGTGCAGAGCACCTTCGTGTCGCCGAACTCGACCAGCACCGAGCCCTCCGCGTGCCGCGTGTAGCGGCGCGTGAAGCGCACGGGGCGCAGTTCGTCGGGGGCTCGGCCACTGGGTCGCATCGCGGCACCGTCGGATCACCGGGGGCCGCGATTCTGGCACCGGAAATGGGGACTGTCCCCATTTCCGGCTCGGCGGAAACGGGCACCGTCCCCGTTCTCCGCGGCAAGGGGACTGCCCCCTGTTCGTCAGTGGCGGCGCTGCGTGGGCTCCGAGACGGCCTCGACCAGCTTGCCCACCGCCTCGTCGCTGACCGCGTCGTCGAGCGCGAGGTCGGCCTGGCTGATGATGCCGAGGCACCGGCCCTGCGCGTCGCGGACGGGGATGCGCCGGGTCGCGGCCTCGGCCCCGGTCGCAACGATCGCCGGCTCAGCCGAGCCAGCGCAGGACGGCGCCGGAGGCGTTGTCGCTGTGGGGCGCGGAGGCCAGTACCGCGCGCAGCCCGAGTTCCTGCAGCACTTCGCGCACCGGCACCGGCGCCTTCCAGAGCTGCGCGATCTCCGCGTCCCTGAGGCTCGCCCAGAGACCGTCGGTGCAGACCAGCAGGACGTCGCCGCGCTTCAGCCGGTGACGGCGCCCGACGGTCATCTCGGGCAGCTGCGGGTCGCCGCCGAGGCAGGACTCGACGTAGTTGCGCATCGGGTGGCCCTGCACGTCGGCCTCCGTGATCAGGCCCTCGCGCAGCAGCTGCTCGACGTGGCTGTGGTCGCGCGTGCGCGCGAGCACCTCGCCGTGGCGGATCTGGTAGACGCGGCTGTCGCCGACGTGCGCCCAGTAGACCGAGTCGCCCTGCACCAGCGCGACCGCGCAGGTGGCGCGCGGCCGCTCCTCGAGCTTCAGCCGGCGGCCGAGCGCGCAGACCTCGTCGTGGGCGCGGCCGAGCGCGAGGTGCAGGAACCCGATCGGGTCGAACAGCGGGTGCTGCTGCTGCCAGAAACTGCCGACCAGCGAGGCGACCGTGGTTTCCGCAGCCTTCGCGCCGTCGGCATGGCCGCCCATGCCGTCGACCGCGACGATCAGCGCGGCGTGTTCGCCGGCGGCGACCGCGACCCGGTCCTGGTTGTCCTCGCGGTGGCCGACGAGGCTCAGGTCCGCGTATTCGATCTGCAAGCGACGGTCCCCGGGGCGCGTCTATACTCGGCCCGCGCTTTATAGCACGCACCATATGATCCGCAGCATGACAGGGTTCGCGCGCCGGGAGGTCGCCGGCGCCTTCGGGACGCTCGCCTGGGAGCTGCGGACCGTGAACCACCGTTACCTCGAGGTCAGCCTGCGGCTGCCCGAGGATCTCCGCGCGCTCGAGTCCGAGTTCCGCACCGCCGTCGGCGCGGCGGTGCGCCGCGGCAAGGTGGACGCGGGGCTCTACCTGCGCTCGACGCAGGCCGCGGGCGGCTCGCTCGAGGTGAACGTCGCGGCGCTGGACCAGCTGACCGCCGCCGCGAGCGCCGCGAGCGCCCGCGTCGTCCCGCACCTCGGCGCGCTCGCACCACCGAGCGCGCTGGACCTGCTGCGCTGGCCGGGCGTGCTGAAGGAACCGGAACGCGACGCCACGCCGCTGCAGGAAGCGGCGCGCACGCTGCTCGCCGAGGCGCTCGGCGTGCTGGGCGAGAGCCGCGCAGCCGAGGGTGCGCGCATCGCGGAGATGCTCGAGACGCGATGCCGCCAGGTCGAGGAACAGGTCGCGCTCGTCGCGACCCGCCTGCCCGAGGTGCACGCGCGCATCCGCGCGAAGCTCGAGGAGCGGCTCGCGCAGCTCGCGGTGGACGTGAACCGCGAGCGGCTCGAGCAGGAACTCGCGATGGCGCTGACGCGCATGGACGTGGACGAGGAGCTCGACCGGCTGAAGAGCCACTGCACCGAGGCGCGCACCGCGATGCGCTCCGGCGAACCCGCGGGGCGCAGGCTCGACTTCCTGATGCAGGAGTTCAACCGGGAAGCGAACACGCTGTCGTCGAAGAGCCAGGACGCGGACACGACGCGCGCGGCGGTGGCGATCAAGGTGCTCGTCGAGCAGATGCGCGAGCAGGTGCAGAACGTCGAGTGAGTCGGGCACCGCTCGCTCCGCCCGAGATCTCCGTCGGCTTCCCGCCGATCGCGCGCCGCGACGCGCGCGTGCTCGTGCTCGGCTCGCTGCCCGGGCGCATGTCCCTCGAGTACCGGCAGTACTACGCGCAGCCGCGCAACGCGTTCTGGCGGATCGTCGAGGCGCTGTTCGGGATCCCGTTCGACGCACCGTACGCGAAGCGCACGCACGAACTCGCCCGCCGCGGCGTCGCGCTGTGGGACACCTGCGCGGCAGCGCACCGGCCCGGCAGCCTCGACAGCGAGATCCGGCTCGACACGGTGCAGCCGAACGACTTCGCGGGCTTCTACGCGACCCACCGGCGCATCGCACGCGTCTGCTTCAACGGTGCGAAATCGGCGGAGCTCTACCGGCGGCTGGTGCTGCCGTCGCTCCCCGCGCCGTGGCGCGACCTGCCGCACGTAGCGCTGCCGTCCACGAGTCCCGCGAACGCGGGCACGGACTTCGCGCGCAAGCTCGCGGCGTGGCGGAGCGTCGCGGAGGCGGTGCAGGCATCGGACTCGACCGCGCGGCGCCCGGGTCGATAGGCGCAGGCGCCTCGCGGGTGCACGCAGGTCGGCGGCCTCGCGGGCCGCGCGCGCCGCCGGCCTCAGCGCACCACGTGCTCGACCTTCGGCGGCGGCAGCTGCAGCGCCGCGGTGACGTCGCGCGCCAGCGCGAAGGCCAGCTCCGACTCGCGCGCCGCCGGCCACTCGCGCGTCCGCGAACGCACCTCGCGGCCCTGCCCGTCGACGATCCGCACGCGCACGCGCCAGCGCTCCCCGGCGCGCTCGACGGCGCCCTCGACGCGCTTCTCGGCGAGCGCGGCATCCGCGGGCACCTCGAGCCCCGGCGTGCGCGCCAGCAGGTCGCGCACCTGCGGCGCGAGGCCGTTCGCGAACGCCACCGTCGCGGCGTCGGCGCCGGGCGCGGGCACGAAGGCCGCGACGGCGACGGACTCGACGCGCGCCTGCGCCGGCGTGCGGCTCGGCTTCGTGGCCCAGAACGTGGCCGCGATCACGCCGGCGGCGCAGAGGCCCGCGAGCCACGGCAGCCAGCGCGGCAGGCGTCGGTCGGGCGACGAGGAGGCAGTCACGGCGACGGGGCTCCGGTGCGAGGGCCCGCGATTCTTCGCCACCGCCGCGGTCGCGCGCAACCTCGCGCGCCGCGCTAGGCTCGCGTCCGGGATGCGCCACGCGGGGAGCGGGGTGGGCACGACGCGGAAGGCCGACGTCCGGGGCGGCACGGACGGCAGTGCCGGCGGCACGCCGAAAGCCGGCGTCGCCGGCGGCATGGCCGGCGCGATCTTCCTGATGGCGACCAGCGCCATCGGCCCCGGCTTCATCACCCAGACCACCGCGTTCACCGCGCAGCTCGGCGCGGCCTTCGCGTTCGCGATCGTCGCCTCGATCCTGATCGACGTGGCGCTGCAGTCGAACGTCTGGCGGGTGATCGGCGTGTCGGGCCTGCGCGCGCCGGAGCTCGGCAACCGCGTGCTGCCCGGCGCGGGTCACGCGCTCGCGGCGCTCGTCGTGCTCGGCGGCCTCGTCTTCAACGTCGGCAACGTCGCGGGCGCGGGCCTCGGCCTCGAGGCGCTGCTCGGCCTGCCGCCGCTCGCCGGCGGGCTCGCGTCCGCCGCGCTCGCGATCGGCCTGTTCGCGTCGCGCCGGGCCGGGCCGGCGATGGACCGCCTCGTGGTCCTGCTCGGCCTCGTGATGATCGCGCTGACCGCGTGGGTGGCGTGGACCTCGGGGCCGCCGCTCGGCGCGGTGCTCGTCAACGCGGTGTGGCCGGAGCGCATCGACGCGCTCGCGATCGTCACGCTGGTCGGCGGCACGGTCGGCGGCTACATCACCTACGCCGGCGTGCACCGGCTGCTCGACGCGGGCGTCGCCGGCCCCGCGCACGTGCGCACGATCGCGCGCGGCGCGGTGCGCGGCGTGCTGCTGACCGGCGTGATGCGCGTGCTCCTGTTCCTCGCGGTGCTCGGCGTCGTCGCGGGCGGCGCGAGCCTCGACCCGCGGAACCCCGCGGCCTCCGCCTTCGAGTCCGCCGCTGGCGAGTTCGGGCTGCGCGCGTTCGGGCTGATCCTGTGGGCGGCCGCGATCACGTCGGTGATCGGCGCCTCGTACACCTCGGTGTCGTTCCTCGCCGGCCTGCACCCGCGGCTCGAGGCGCATCGCGGCGCGCTGGTCGTGGGCTTCGTCGCCCTGTCCGCGGCGCTCTACGGGCTCGCGGGCGCGCCGCCGGTCGCGCTGCTGGTGTTCGCCGGTGCCTTCAACGGCCTGATCCTGCCGCTGGGCGTCGGTCTGCTGCTGTGGGCGGCGCTGCGCCGGCCGGACCTGCTGCCCGGCTACGCGCACCCCCGCTGGCTGGCCTGGGCCGGCGTGGCCGCGTGGGCGGTGACCGTCTGGCTGGCCTGGGTGGCGCTCGGCGGCCTGGCGAAACTGTTCGACTGAGCGGGAAGCGCGCGGCTCGCGCCGTGGACCGGGCCGCCGCGCCACGCGGGCCGGGGCCGATGGTGCTACCCTGCGCGCCCTCTTCCGCCCGTCCCGCGCCCGCGATGTCCGAAACACCCGCCTCCCGCCGTGGCCGACTGTTCGTGATCGCGGCGCCGTCAGGCACCGGCAAGACCAGCCTGGTGAAGGCGCTGATGGCCGCGATGCCGGAGCTCGCGTTCTCGGTCTCGCACACCACGCGGCGCGCGCGCCCGAGCGAGGTGGACGGCCGCGACTACCACTTCGTGGACGTCGACACGTTCCGGAAGATGATCGCGGACGGCGAGTTCCTCGAGCACGCCTGCGTGTTCGACAACCGCTACGGCACCTCGCGGCGCGCGGTCGAGAGCGCGCTGGAGCGCGGGCAGGACCTGATCCTCGAGATCGACTGGCAGGGCGCGCAGCAGGTGCGCCGCGCGCTGCCCGAGGCGATCGACGTCTTCATCCTGCCGCCGTCGCGCGAGGCGCTCGAGGAGCGCCTGCGCGCGCGCCCGAAGGGCCCGGACGACGTGATCGCGCGGCGCCTGCAGGACTCGGTCACCGAGCTGTCGCACTGGCACGAGTTCCGCTACGCGGTCGTCAACGACAAGTTCGGCGACGCGCTCGAGGCGCTGATCGCGATCGTGAAGGGCAAGGGCGAGGGCTTCCGCAGCTCGCGGCCCGAGGTGCGCACGCTGGCGGCGGGGCTGCTGGCATAGCTGAAGTGTCGCGCGGTCCGGCTATGATCGTCGTCCCTGGCGATCCACCGCACCGGAGCCGAGATGAGCACCACCCACACCGCGATCCCCCTGAAGACCATCGACGGCCGCGACACCTCGCTCGACGCCTACCGCGGCAAGGTCGCGCTGGTCGTCAACGTCGCCTCGAAGTGCGGGCTGACGCCGCAGTACGCGGGCCTCGAGAAGCTGTACCGCGAGAAGAGCGGCGCGGGCCTCGTGGTGCTCGGCTTCCCGGCGAACGACTTCGCCGGCCAGGAGCCGGGCACCGAGCAGGAGATCGCGAACTTCTGCAGCACGCAGTACGACGTGACCTTCCCGATGTTCGCGAAGATCTCCGTGGTCGGCGCGAACCAGCACCCGCTGTACCGCGAACTCACGCGCCTGCAGCCCGACACCGCCGGCGACCCCGACGGCTTCCGCAAGGCGCTCAAGGGCTACGGCATCGAGCCGAACCCGGCGCCGCAGGTGCTGTGGAACTTCGAGAAGTTCCTGCTGGCGCGCGACGGCCGCGTGGCCGGGCGCTTCGCGCCGAACGTGGCTGCGGACGACCCCGCGCTGGTCGCGGCGATCGACGCGGAGCTCGCGAAGGCTTGAGTCGGACGGCGTTCCACGGCCGCGCGCCGCGGAACGCCAGCCGTCGCGGCCGCAGGAGTGCGGCGCCGGCGGACGGCACCCGTGTTGCGCCCGCGTGCGGCGGTGAAGGTGACGCGCCCGTCGCGGAACCGGAAGTTGCCGACCCGCGCCGGCAGCGCGGGGTGGTCGAGCGCGAACGCGTTCCCGGCGTCGCGGCCGAACCCGGTGCGCCCGGACTTCCAGCCAATGGAGCGCGATCGGCGTCAGCCAGCCCGACTCGCTCGTCAGGCTGGCGAGCCGACGCGCCCGCCACGCTTCGATCGCGGCCGGGTCGGCCCGGGGTCCCGTCGCGGCCGCAGGCGGGGGAACGGGTGGAGCCGGGGTCGATGCGCCGGCGAGCAGGGGCAGCAGGGCCGCCAGGGCCAGACCGGCCAGCGCGGGGCCCACGGACGATCGCGGACGGAAGGGGCTGCGGGCGTTCACGACGCGAAGCCACGACGCGAAGCACAGTGGAGCCCGAGGGGCACACGGCCAGACCGCCGTCGGCCGGCCGGCAACCGGTGCACCCACCCGCAGCGAGCCGCAAATGCTGGCCGTAGCAGGCGTTTTTCGCTATCCTGTTCGACCTTCTCCGTTCCCGCAGACCGCCCATGGCCCGCATCACCGTCGAAGACTGCCTCCACAACGTCGACAACCAGTTCGAGCTGGTGCTGCTCGCCGCCAAGCGCGCGCGCCGCCTCGCGAACGGCGCGGAGCCGCTCGTGGACTGGGAGAACGACAAGCCGACGGTCGTCGCGCTGCGCGAGATCGCGGACGGCAAGGTGAGCCGGGACCTGCTGCTGGAAGCGGACCCGGAGCCGGCGCCGCCGCAGATCGTGCCGCCGGAGTCTTCGCTCGACCTGCCGCCCGACTTCCGCGCGCCGCAGTTCGGCCTCGGGGACTGATCCCGGCCGCACCGACGGAGCCGCCGCCCCTCCGGAGTTCCTGCCCCCCCGATGGACTACGCGTCGTCCCTGCTGAGCTTCCTGCCCGGCGGACGACGCGCTCCCGGCATCGGGCAGCTGCTCGCCAAGCTCGAGACCTACCTGCCCGCCGCCCAGGTCGAGCGGGTCCAGGACGCATACGAGCTCGCTAACGAGTCCCACAAGGGACAGAAGCGGATGACCGGCGAGGCGTACATCACGCACCCGGTCGCGGTCGCGATGATCCTCGCGGACCTGCACCTCGACGGCCAGACGATCTGCGCGGCGCTGCTGCACGACGTCATCGAGGACACGCCCACCGCCAAGGAGGAGATCGTCGCGCGCTTCGGGCGCGAGGTCGGCGAGATCGTCGACGGCGTCTCGAAGCTCGACAAGGTCCAGTTCAAGAGCCGCCAGGAGGCGCAGGCGGAGTCGTTCCGCAAGATGATCCTGGCGATGGTCCGCGACATCCGCGTGATCATGGTCAAGCTCGCGGACCGCACTCACAACATGCGCACGCTCGGCGGCATGCCGCCCGCGAAGCGCCGCCGCATCGCGCAGGAGACGCTCGACATCTACGCGCCGATCGCGAACCGGCTCGGCATCCACTCGATCAAGCTGGAGCTCGAGGACCTCGGCTTCCGGGCGCTCTACCCGCAGCGCTACAAGGTGCTGGAGCGCGAACTCAGGAAGGCGCGCGGGAACCAGAAGGAGTTCCTGCCGAAGATCACCGCCAACCTGCAGGCGGCGCTGAAGAAGGCGGGCCTCGACGGCAAGGTCGAGTCGCGGGAGAAGCACCTCTACAGCATCTACCAGAAGATGCGCCGCAAGCGCGTGTCGCTGTCGCAGGTGATCGACGTCTACGGCCTGCGCGTGGTCGTCGACTCGGTGGACTCCTGCTACCGCACGCTCGGCGTCGTGCACGGCACCTACAAGCCGATGCCCGGGCGGTTCAAGGACTACATCGCGATCCCGCGCATCAACGGCTACCAGTCGCTGCACACGACGCTGTTCGGGCCGAACGGCGTGCCGATCGAGGTGCAGATCCGCACGATCGACATGCACCGGCTCGCCGAGAGCGGCATCGCCGCGCACTGGCAGTACAAGTCGGGCGAGAGCGGCCCGTCGCAGGCCGAGCACGCACGCGAGTGGCTGAAGAGCCTGATGCAGATCGGCGAGGGCGGGAACTCCGAGGAGTTCCTCGAGAGCGTGAAGGTCGACCTGTTCCCGGACAAGGTCTACGTGTTCACGCCGAAGGGCGACATCCTGCGCCTGCCGCGCGGCGCCACCTGCGTGGACTTCGCCTACGCGGTGCACACCGGCGTCGGCGACCGCTGCGTCGCCGCGAAGATCGACCGCCGGCTGGTGCCGCTGCGCACCGCGCTCCGCAACGGGCAGACCGTCGAGATCATCACCGCGAAGGGCGCCACGCCGAACCCGGCGTGGGCGAACTTCGTCGTCACCGCGAAGGCGCGCGCGGCGATCCGCGCGTATCTCAAGACGATGAAGCGCTCGGAGGCGGTGGACCTCGGCAAGCGCCTCGTGAACCAGGCGCTCGGCGAGTTCAAGCTGGGGCTGCGCAACCTCGAGCCCGGGGTCGTCGAGAGCGCCACGCACGAACTGGGCTTCCGGGAACCCGACGAGCTGTTCGAGAAGATCGGGCTCGGCGAGCGGCTCGCGCCGCTGGTCGCCCGCCGGCTGCTGCCGGCCGACGCGGGCGCCGGCGCGGCGATGGCGCTGGCGCCCGTCGCGAGCCGACTCGACGAGCCGGGCGGCCCGAACACGCGCGCGCCGCTCGCGATCGCGGGCACCGAAGGCCTGGTCGTCTCGTACGCGCGCTGCTGCTTCCCGATTCCCTACGACCCGATCATCGCCTACCTCTCGACGGGCCGCGGCGTCGTGATCCACCGCGCCAACTGCGGCAACCTCGCGGGCTGGCACAAGCAGCCCGAGAAGTGGCTGCCGGTGGCGTGGGAGCGCAACCTCGGGCGGCTGTTCGCGACCGAGCTCAAGGTCGAGGTGGCGAACCGGATGGGCGTGCTCGCGGAAGTCGCGGCGCGCATCGCCGGCTCCGAGACCAACATCAGCCACGTCGCCGTCGCCGAGCGCGATTCCGAGACCTCGGTGATCACGCTCGAGCTGCAGGTGCGCGACCGCAGGCAGCTCGCCCGGGTGGTGCGCGCGATCCGCTCGATGCCCGACGTGATCGCGATCCGCCGCACTCTGGCGTGAGGACACGGCGGCGCGCTGCCGGCGGCGACGGGGCCGGTCCCGGTCGCGGGTCCGGTCCCGGTCGCGGGTCGCGGACCGGCGCCCGCGCCGCCTCGCCTCGCGCACCGCAGCCCGCACTCGATCCCGCGACGATCGACGCGCTCTACGGCCTCGAGCCGGTCTACGAACCCGGCGGCGGCCGCGAACCCACGGGCTTCGTGACCGTCGAGTGCCCGTGGTGCTGGGAGCGCTACGACACGCCGGTCGACCTGTCCTCGGGTTCGTTCGCCTACGTCGAGGACTGCCAGGTGTGCTGCCGCCCGATCGACCTCGCGGTGGAGGTCGGCGAGGACGGCGGCGTCGAGGCCGTGCACGCGACGCGTTCGCAGTGAGCGTTCAGGCCGGCCGGTCGAGCGTCGCGTCGTCCACCGGCGCCGACTTGGCAGGGGCGGGCCGCAGCGCGCAGGATCGCGCCACGGGCCGCGACAGCCGACGGCCCGCCAAGGGGGAGTCCATGGACCGTTTCCGCCGGGCGGAGCCCGCCGAACGCAGCGTCGCGCGCGCCGCCCGGCGCGCGCCGCGATGAAGGCCTGGCGCTTCCACGGCTGGGACGACCTGCGGCTCGACGAGGTGCCGGAGCCCGCCGTGCGGCCCGGCTGGGTGAAGGTGCGCATCCGCGTCGTGCAGCCGAGCGTCACCGAGGTCGCGCTGCTGCGCGGCGAGCGCACCTACGGCTACGAGCTGATCGAGCGCGCGCTCGCGCGCGGGCCGGCGCAGCTGTTCGGCCACGAGTTCTCGGCGGAGATCGTCGAGCTCGGCGCCGGCGTGGACACGCTGCGCGTCGGCGACCGCGTCGCGGCGCGCGGCTCGCACCCGGACGGCATCGTCGGCTTCGACTACCCGGGCGCGCTCGCGGAGTACGGCGTGTTCCCCGCGAGCCTGTTCGCCGTGCTGCCGCCGCACGTGGACGACACCGAGGGCGCCGCGATCCAGCCGCTGACCGACGCGGTCGCGGCCGTGCACGCCGCGGGCCTGCGGCTCGGCGACACGGTCGCGGTGATCGGGCTCGGCTCGATGGGGCTCGGCTGCCTGCAGGTCGCGCGGGCGGCCGGCGCGGGCCGCACGATCGCGATCGCGCGGCGCGAGGCGGCGCTCGCGACCGCGCGCGAGCTCGGCGCCGACGACGTGGTGCGGGCCGCGGACGAGGACCCGGTGGACGCGGTCCTGCGGCTGACGGACGGCCGCGGCGCGGACGTGGTGTTCGAGACCGCCGCGGGCCCGGCGACGCGCGGGCTCGCCGGCGGCGCGACGGTGCGTCAGGCGGGCGCGATGGCGCGGACCGGCGGCACCGTCGTCGCGGTCGCGTTCACCGAGGGCGCGATGCCGGTGCCGCTCGAGGTCTACCGGCCGCGCGGGCTGCGGCTCGCGTTCCCGTCGGTGCTCGAGCGCCGGCTGTTCGAGACGACGGTGGCGCTGGTCGCGACCGGCCGCGTGCGGCTCCGACCGCTGCTAGGCACCGTGCTCGAGGGCCTCGAGCAGGTGCCGCTGGCGTTCGCGATGACGGGCGACAAGCAGCGCCACGGCCTGATCAACCCGGCGCAGGTGCGGATCTCGCGCTGAGCGCGATCGCCGCGGCGCGAGGAGGACGACGATGACCACGGCCACACGGGCCTTCGAGCTGTTCGAGACGGTGTACTACGGCGGCATCGACCGCGGCGACATGGCCACCGCCACCAGCGCGCTGCATCCCGCGATCGAGTGGTCGCACCAGCAGGTCTGGGCGCACCACGGGTTCGCGCGCGGCACGCCCGAGACGAAGCACGGGCGCGAGGCGGTCCGGGAGTTCCTCGCCGCGCGGGTCGCGCAGCTGCGCGAGGCGCGCATCCGCCACCACGTGCGCGAGATGGTCTACGACGAGCCGCGCGGCCGCGGCGCGTTCCTCGGCGCGGTGGAGGGCCCCGACGGCCGCAGCCTCGGCTTCATGGTGTGGTTCGAGCTCGAGGACGGGCTCGTGCGGCGCTACCTGCTGCGGCCGCTGTAGGCAGGCAACGACGCCGCGACCGGCGCGGTGTCGGCGCGATCGCCGGCGGCCTGACTCCGATGCTGGCAAAAGGGAAAGTCGGCATGATCCGCTGATTGAGCGTTCATGCCTATCAAATGCGACATTGAACCGACTAGTTTCCTAGCCAGCTGGCACCGTAGACTCCGCCCATGAAGAGCTACGGCGTGTTCGAGGCCAAGACCCGGTTCAGCGAACTGGTCGACCAGGCTGCGCGTGGCGAGGAAGTGCTGATCACGCGGCGCGGCCAGCCCGTCGCACGGTTGGTGCCCGCACAGCATCGCGACGTCGAGGCGATCCGCAGGACGATCCGCGGGCTCGAAGCGTTCCGCGAGCGCCACTCGCTCGACGCCGACTGGCGCGAACTGCGGGACGCGGGACGCAAGTACTGATGTCCGAACCGTCGCCGGCCGGCGCCTTCGTCCTGGACGTCTCCGTTGCACTGGCATGGTGCTTCCGCGACGAGAGTTCACCGGAAACGGCCGCGCTGCTGCGCCGCCTGGCCACGGACCGCGCCCTCGTGCCGCCTCTCTGGGGCTACGAGGTGGCCAACATGCTCGGGCTCGCACGCCGCCGGTCGCGGCTCGACGAGGCTTCGCTCGCCGAGGCGCTCGCACTGCTCGACGGTTTGCCGATCGAGATCGATCCCGACTCGGCGGATGCGGCGCTGCGTTCGACGCTTGCGCTCGCCGTGTCGGCAGGTCTCCCGGCGTACGATGCGGCCTATCTCGAACTCGCACGTCGCCGGTCGGTGCCGCTGGCGACGCGCGATGCGGAACTCCGCCGCGCGGCCGTCCGGCTCGGGATCGCACTGCTCTAGCCGACCCGACGGCCGTCGCTCCTCCCCCTCCCGGCTCCACCCCGAGGCCACTCCATGCCCCGCCAGGTCATCCACACGAACGACGCTCCCGCCGCCATCGGCACCTACTCCCAGGCCGTACGCATCGGCAACACGGTCTACCTGTCCGGCCAGACGCCGCTCGACCCGAAGACGATGGAGCTGGTCCCCGGCGACTTCGAGGCGCAGGCCCGCCGCGTGTTCGAGAATCTCGCGGCCGTGGCCGCCGCCGCGGGCGGCACGCTGAACGACGCGGTCCGCGTCGGCATCTACGTCACGGACCTCGGCAACTTCCCCGTGGTCAACAAGGTGATGTCGGAGTACTTCGCGCAGCCCTACCCGGCGCGTTCCACGATCGGCGTCGCCTCGCTGCCGCGCGGCGCGGCGGTCGAGATCGACTGCGTGCTCGAGCTCGGCTGATGCCGGAGCGCGCGTCGCGCCCGCCGTCGGACACGGTCGTCTGCACGCCCGGCTCCGCGCCCGCGCACGTGCGCAATCCCGCCGCGGTCGCGAAACCCGAGGTGCCGCCGGAACTCCGCCCGGTCACGACGCTCAAGGGTGTCGGCGACGCGCTCGCGTTCAAGCTCGCCAAGCTCGGCATCGAGGCGGTGCAGGACCTGCTGTTCCTGCTTCCGAACCGCTACGAGGACCGCACCCGGATCGTGCCGATCGGCAGCCTGCGCGCCGGCGACCGCGCGGTCGTCGAGGGCGAGGTGCAGCTGGCCGAGGTGGTGTTCCGCAAGCGCCGCCAGCTGCTGGTGCGGATCGCCGACGGCTCGGGCTTCCTGACGCTGCGCTTCTTCTACTTCACCGCGGCCCAGCAGGCGCAGCTGGTGCGCGGCGCGAAGCTCCGCTGCTTCGGCGAGGCGCGGCGCGGCTCGCTCGGCCTCGAAATCGTCCACCCCGAGTACCGCCGCGCGGACGTGACGGACGCGCAGCGCACCGAGGACTCGCTGACCCCCGTCTACCCGACCACCGAGGGCGTGCAGCAGGGCCGCCTGCGGATCCTGACCGCCCAGGCGCTCGCCGCGGTCGAGAACCGGCACGTGCGCGACTGGCTGCCGCCGACGCTGCTCGCGGACCTCGAGCTGCCGTCGCTGGTGGAAGCGCTGACGTACGTGCACCGTCCGCCGCCGGGAGCCGACGTCGAGCTGCTCGCCGCGGGTGCGCACCCCGCGCAGCGGCGCCTCGCGTTCGAGGAACTGCTCGCGCACCAGCTGAGCCTGCGGCTGCTGCGCCGGGAGATCCAGGCCGATCCCGCGTGGCCGCTCGCGCCGCCGGGCGAGCTCGCGGCGCGCCTGCGCACGAACCTCGCGTTCGCGCTCACCGGCGCGCAGGAGCGCGCGCTCGCCGACGTGCTCGCCGACCTCGCGAAGCCGAGCCCGATGCTGCGGCTCGTGCAGGGCGACGTCGGGTCCGGCAAGACCGTGGTGGCCGCGCTGGCCGCGCTGGCGGCGGTGGAATGCGGCTTCCAGGTCGCGCTGATGGCGCCGACCGAGCTGCTGGCCGAGCAGCACCACCAGAACTTCGACAGGTGGCTGCGCCCGCTGCGGCTGCCGGTCGCGCTGCTGTCCGGCAAGCTGACGGGCCGCGCGCGGCAGGCCACGCTCGACGCGATCCGCGCGGGGGCCGACGTGCCGGTGGTCGTCGGCACCCACGCGCTGTTCCAGGAGGGCGTGCGCTTCGGGAAGCTCGCGCTCGTGATCGTCGACGAGCAGCATCGGTTCGGCGTGCACCAGCGCATGGCTCTACGGGAGAAGGGCCTCGCGGACGGCCGCTTCCCGCACCAGCTGATCATGACGGCGACGCCGATCCCGCGGACGCTCGCGATGACCGCGTACGCGGACCTCGACGTGTCGGTGATCGACGAGCTGCCTCCCGGGCGCACGCCGGTGAAGACCGTCGTGCTGCCCGAGGCGCGCCGCGACGAGATCGTGCAGCGGATCCGCGCCGCATGCGCGGAAGGCCGGCAGGCCTACTGGGTCTGCCCGCTGATCGAGGAGTCGGACGAGCTCGAGTACCAGGCCGCCGAGGCCACGCATGCGGCCCTCACCGGCGCGCTGCCGGGGCTGCGCGTCGGCCTCGCGCACGGGCGCATGACGCCGGCGAAGAAGGAAGCGGTGATGGCCGCGTTCAAGCGCGGCGAGATCGATCTGCTGGTCGCGACCACCGTGATCGAGGTCGGCGTGGACGTGCCGAACGCGACGCTGATGGTGATCGAGAACGCGGAGCGCATGGGACTCGCGCAGCTGCACCAGCTGCGCGGACGCGTCGGCCGCGGCGCCGCCGAGAGCAGCTGCGTGCTGCTGTACAGGGCACCGCTCTCCAACCCCGCGCGCGAACGGCTGCAGGTGATGCGCGAGACCAACGACGGCTTCGAGGTCTCGCGCCGCGACCTCGAGCTGCGCGGGCCGGGCGAGCTGCTCGGCACGCGGCAGACCGGCCTGATGACGATGAAGGTCGCGGAACTGAGCCGGGACGCGGACCTGCTGCCGCGCGTCCAGGCCGCGGCCGAAGTGATGCTCGACCGCCATCCGGATAACATAGGCCACCTGCTGCGGCGCTGGATCGGTGCCCGCGAACGCTACGGCAAGGTCTGAGCCCGCGCGCCGGAGTCCGGCTTCGATGAACGTCCCGTCCCGCTCGTCCCCGTCCCGGCGCACCGCACGCGCCCGTTCCGCCGCGCCGGCCCCGGTGACGGGCCTGCTGCCGATGGACCTCTGGGTGCCCGGCCCGGGCATCGAGCTGCTGCGCGGCGTTCCGGAAGAACTCGTGGACTGGCTGACGGAGCCCGGGCTGCTGACGGCGCGCATCCGCGCGGCGCGGCCGGCGCCGTTCCGCCTGCGCATCGTCGACCAGCGGGTGGGGTTCCTCGGCCGTGCCGAGATGGACCTGCTCAAGGTCTCCACGTCCGCCTGTTTCGCACGCGAGATCGAGCTGCTGTCGGGTGCGGAGCCGTGGGTGTTCGCGCAGACGCTGGTGCCGGACGCCACGCTGGAACTGCACCCCTGGCTCGCCGAACTCGGCGACTCCCCGCTCGGCGAGACGCTGGTCGGCGTCGAAGGCTTCGAGCGCGGTCCGTTCGAGTTCGCCCCGCTGCCGGCGCTGCACCCGCTCGCGGCGCGCGCGCTGCGCGACGCTGGAGACGAGCCGGATTTCCTCTGGGCGCGCCGCAGCTGGTTCGCGCTGCGCGGCCGCCGCTTCCTGGTCCAGGAAGTGTTCCTGCCGGCCCTCGCGCCGTGAACTCGCCGTCCGCGCCGAAGTCCCGCCTCGCGCGGCTCGCCGCGCATCCGCTGATCCGCGAGGACCTGCCGCGCGTCGGCAGCGCACTCGCGGACTACGCGCGACTCATCCGCCTCGATCGCCCCATCGGCATCTGGCTGCTGCTGTGGCCGACGCTGTGGGCCCTGTGGCTGTCGTCCGGCGGCCGCCCGAACGAGCAGGTGTTCGTCGTGTTCTGCCTGGGCGTCGTGCTGATGCGCTCCGCCGGCTGCGCGATCAACGACTTCGCGGACCGCGAGGTGGACCCCTACGTCGAGCGTACGCGCGAGCGGCCGCTGGCGGCGCGCCGCATCGCGCCGCTCGAGGCGCTGGGCGTCTACGCCGTGCTGTCCCTGCTGGCGCTCGCGCTCGTGCTCACGCTGAACCGGCTGACGCTCTGGTACGCGCTGGCCGGCGGCGTGCTGGCAGTCGTCTACCCGTTCCTGAAGCGCTTCTTCCCGCTGCCGCAGCTGTGGCTCGGCGCGGCGTTCTCGTGGTCGATCCCGATGGCGTGGGCCGCGCAGACCGCCGCCGTGCCGCGCCTCGCCTGGCTGCTGTTCATCGCCGGCGTGCTGTGGTCGGCGGTCTACGACACGATGTACGCGATGGTGGACCGCGACGACGACCTGAAGCTCGGCGTGAAGTCCACCGCGATCCTGTTCGGCGACGCGGACCGCTTCGTGATCGGCGGCATGCAGCTGATGGTGCTGTACGCGCTGTGGCTGGTCGGCGAACAGGCGGGGCTCGGCCGCTGGTGGCTCGGCGGGCTCGCGTGCGGCGCGGCGCTGTTCGCGTGGCAGCAGTGGCTCATCAGGAGCCGCGACCGCGACGCCTGCTTCCGCGCGTTCCTGAACAACAACTGGTTCGGGCTCGTGGTGTTCGCGGGACTCGCGCTCGACTACGTGTTCCGCACGCCCGCCTGATCGACGGCCGCGGCCATTGCGCCGCTCGCGCGCGGAGCGCCGTCCCTGGGCGGCGATCCGCGCGCACGGCGCCTCGCCCAGTCACCGCATCGGCGGCACCAGCGGTTGCGTCCACGCCATCTCGACGTCGCCCGCCCGGTAGGGGTTGGGGTGCGGCTTCGTCGACACCACGCGCGCCCGCACGTAGATCTCGTCCCCCCGCAGCTCGTAGCTCGCGCGCGTGCCGTTCACGGTGCGCAGCACCGTGCCGATCCGCTCGTCGTAATGCAGGCTCTGCCGCCACCTCTCGTTCGCCGGCTGGACCGCGGTGGCAGGCGTCTCGACGGGCCGGCCCGCGAGATCGACGCCGCGGCGCGTGCCGACGAACTCGATCCGGTACTCGACGCCCGGCTGCGGCTCGACCTCGAGCGTCAGCGTGCGCGGCCCGACCTGCACCTCCTCGAGCGTCACGCCGGTGCTCGCGTAGAAGTCGCCCCGCCTGATCGCCGCGGAGATCGAGTCCGGCGTGAGCCGCGCGGAGCGCACCATGATCCACCCGCGGCCCGGGTTCACCTCGCCGACGCCCCACCGCGTGTACTCGTGCGAGTCGTCGGTGGCGATGCCGTAGATCGGCTCGAGGCCGAGCTCGCCGAGACGCTTGGCCAGCAGGATGTCCCACATCCGCTCCATGCTCGGGCGCGTCGCGTCGCCCTCGTTGCGCACGCCGGGGTGCCCGTTGTAGACCTCGAAGAAGCCGTCGCCCTTCGTCACCTTCAGCGGCAGCAGGTCCTCCACCGTGATCGCGTAGTGGAAGTTCGGGTGGTTCACGTGCACGAAGGTGGGCCGCCCGGTCCTGCGGCCCTGCTCGACCACGGCGTCCACGTTGCGCTGGATCATCTGCGCGATGGAATCGCCGCCCTGCGGTATCACCAGCTTCTCGAGGTTCACGCCGTTCAGATGCACGGGGTGCTCGAAGAAGCGGTCCGTGATCTCCTGGCCCTTGATGAACGCGAACTGGCCCGGCGCCTCGAACAGCGTGCGGAACTCGTCGAGGGCCTTGAGCTTCACCTCCGGAGTGCCGTCGGCGGCGGTGCGCTCGACGACCCACTCGCTGCCGAACTGCGTGCGGTAGAGCGCCAGCGCGTCGCGCTTCTGGTCGGTGTTCACCGGGTACCAGGACTCGCCCTCCGCCATCCGGTTGTGCTCGGAGAACACGAGGAAGTGCCAGCCGCGCTCGCGGTACCAGGCCGCGATCGTCTCCGGCGGGCTGTCGCCGTCGCTCCACCAGGAGTGCGTATGGGTGTTGCCCTTCCACCAGCGCGGCGCGCCGGCCACGTAGCTCGGCGGCGGCGCGCTCGCGGCGCCGTCCTTCGGCTGCGCGTGGCTGCCGTGCGCGAGCACGGCGCCCGGCAGCGCGAGCGCGGCGACGAGGGCCGCGACGAGCGTCGCGGCCACCGTGGTCGTCCTCATGGGAGTGCTCCGCCCCTCAGAAGTTGTACTCGTACTGGAAGTAGTACGAGCGCGGCTTCCCGTTCCACCCGTAGGTGTAGAAGAAGTCCGGGGTCGTCGGCCCGATCTCGCCGCGCACGGCCGCGCGCGAGAACGCGCGGTCCGTCGCGCCGCCCCGCTCCCAGTAGTCCTCGCCGAGCACGTTCACGATGCGCAGCATGAGGCGGTGCTGCCTCGCGTCGCCCATGAAGTACTGGATCGAGCCGTTCAGCACGAAGTAGTCGCCGAAGTTCACGTCCGGATTCGTGCGGTTGCCGTTCGCGTCGACGAGGCGCGCGGCGTTGTTCTGCACGTACAGGTACTCCGGCCCCTGCCAGCGCGGGTTGAGCGACAGGATCCACCGGTCGTTCGGCTCGTAGGTCAGGAGCGCCGAAGCCATCCACTCCGGGCGCTCGCCGGACTGGCGGAAGCGCTCGCCGCCAGCGCGGCCCGGCACGATGGTCGTCAGCGCCTGGCCCGTGCCGGCGCGCACCGCCGTCAGGCCGAACACCGGGTTCGGCTCGAACGACTCCTGCTTCGTGAAGCTGAAGTCGAGCGTCCACTGGTCGAGGTCGAGCGCGACGTCGAACGTGTAGCCCTTGATGTCCTGCACCGCGCGCGTGTTGAACGTCGCGGTGCTGAGCGGGCTCAGGCCGTTGGCCTGCCAGTTCGCGCAGAACTCCACCGGCGTGACTATGTTCGGGTTGATCACGCGGGTCGGGTCGACGCCCGGGCAGACGTCGCGGATCTGCGCGTTGCCGAACAGGTTGCCGATCTCGGTGTCGAAGTAGCCGACCTCGACGTTGAACGTGCCGCCCAGCGCGTCGCCGTTGATGCCGAGGCCGAGGCCGAAGGTCTCGACCTCCTGCGTCTCGAGCGACGGGTTCGACACGGTGCTGCGCCAGAGGCCGAGCTCCTGCGCGCGCGGGTTCGCGTACGAGGTGCCGGCGCTGCCGCGGAAGTAGTACCCCCTCGGGAACTCCTGCCGCACGCTCGCGCGCCAGATGAACGTGTCGTCGAACAGGTTGTTGAAGTCCTGGCGGCCGGCGACCGACAGCGCGGTGCCCTCGAGGAAGTCGAGGTTCGCGCGCAGGTCGGCGTAGACGCCGGTCGAGCGGATCTTGTCGTCGCGGACGCCGTACTCCTCGGCCGAATTGTCCTGCGAGATCACCGACTGCGCGCCGACCACCGTCTCGAAGATCTCGTTCCACCGGATCTTGGTGCGGGCGTTCGCGCCGTACTCCTTGTAGCCGGCCGTGAACTGCGTGCCCTCGCCGAAGCCCTTGACCGGCACGCCGGTGCCGAAGCCCGCGATGCTCTGGATCACGAAGCCCATGCCGTCGCCGACGCGGAACGGATTGGTCAGCGTGCCGAGGATCCGGCCCTGCTCGTCCACGTAGAAGCCGTCGCGCGAGTTCGAGTCCGCCTTGCCGCTGCCGGTCGGGTTCGTCACGCAGCCCGCCGGGATGTTGTTGGCGCGAGCGTGCGCCTCGAACGCGGCTGCGGTCGTGAACGGCCGGCCGGTGGCCGGGTTCAGCACCGTCTGCGGGATGCGGCAGATCTGCGCGTCGACCTCGGAGTTCTTGAGCGTCGGCGCCTGGTAGAACGCCTCGGCTTCGAAGCTGATCCGGTCGGTGAACTCGGTGCGGAAGCGCCCGTGGAACTTCGGGTACTCCGTGTAGTTCAGGTTGAAGATGTGGTCGTTCGGGAACGAGTCGCGGAAGTCGATCGTCGCGAGCTCCGCGCCGAGCTTCAGGTCCGTGACCTCGTTGATCCGCCAGCGGTACTTGCCGCCGATCAGGTTGTACGTGTACGGGAAGTCGTGGCGGCCGCCGAGCTCGAGCACCACGTCGTTGTAGGCTTCGCGCGAGAAGATCTCGTGCGCGTCGGTCTCGTACGAGCGGCCGTAGGCCATCACCGAGTGCCGGCCCTCGGAGTCCACCGGGTACGAGACGTTGCCGTACACCTCGCGCGTCTTGAACGAGCCCCAGTAGGTACCGAACTCGCCCTTCAGCTCGTCGCCCGGCTCCTTGTAGTACACGGCGACCACGCCGAGGCCGCCGTTGCCGCCGTAGTAGAGACTCTGTCCGCCGCGCAGGATCTCGACGTTCTCGATCATGCGCGGGTCGAGCGCGGTCGCGCCCCAGAGGTCCTCGAGCGGGGTGCCGCGGTCGAAGGTCGGCACGCCGTCGAGCAGCAGCAGCGTGTCGCGATCGGAACCGCCGTCGATGCGGATCGTGAACTCGCCCTCGTCCGGCGAGTAGCCGATGTTGGCGCCGCGGATCAGGCCCGCGGCGAGCTCGCCGAAGTTCGTGAAGCCGCCGGTGTCGATCTCGGCGGCGGTGATGACCTGCACCTGCGTGCCGAACTTCGCGGAGTCCACCGCGAGCGTGGTCATCCGGTCCTCGATCGTGATGCGCTGGCCCTCGACGATCACCTCGCCGAGCGTGTCCTGGCTCGCCGCCGACGCGCCCGCGGCGGCCGGCGCCGCGGCCTTGTCCTCGGCGACCGCGGTCGCCGGCCCGGTCGCGCACAGCCACGCGCCGAGCAGTACGGCCGCGGCGCGGCCGAGTTTCCCTTCGAACGTCTTCATGGTCCCCACCCTTGCCCGATGCCCATGGATCGCACCGGCGCCGCCGCGAGTCCGCGTGTCTGGCGCCGGCCTCCCTGCGCGCGCGACGAGCGATCCGCACGCGCACCCGGCGCGCGCGGCCGTCGACGGCCGCGACTCGGCGCCGCGGATCGCAGGCCTGCGGGACCGCGGCGAGGTCGTGCACTCTCCGCGCGGCGTGTGACCGGGGAGTGGCACGCGAGCGACGATTCGATGGCGGTTCGTTGACAGTCGGATTGCGGCCGGTCACGCCGGGTTGCGATACGAGGCACGAGCCACGGCCCAGGCCTCCACGTGCGTCGCACCGGCGGCCAGCACCGCGCGCGCGAGTGCGGCGAGCGTGCTGCCGGTGGTCATCACGTCGTCGACCAGCGCGACGTGCCGGGCGCCGCGCAGCCGGCGCACCGCGAACGCCGCGTCGAGGTTGTGGCGGCGCTCGTCCGCACCCAGCCGGGCCTGCGCGGGCGTGTCGCGCAGCCGTACGCAGGCGAGTGGATCGACGCGGACCCCGAGCCGCCGGCCGGCGACGCGCGCGATCTCGAAGGCCTGGTTCGCACCGCGCAGCCGTTCACGCTCCGGATGCAGCGGCACGGGGATCAGCAGTTGCGGCAGCGGCCTGACCCGGGCGTGGGCGACGTCGGCGGCGTGCTGCGCGAGCAGGTGGCCGAGCACGCGCGCGTGCGACCACTGGCGGCCGTACTTCAGGCGCCGGATCACGGCGTCCAGCGGCCAGGCGTACCGGTACGGCACGAGTGCGCTGGTGAACGGCGGCGGCGCATCCAGGCAGCGCGCGCAGGGCGTGACGACGAGCGGCGCGCACGCGGCCGCGAGCGGCGTGGCCGAAGGATCCGGCGGCGCGCACCCGGCTGGCGGTTCCGCGCACCGCGGACAGGCGCTGCCGTTCAGCGGGAAGTCCGCCTGGCAGTCCGCGCAGAGGTCGAGCGTGGGAGGCTGCCCGGGGTCCAGGCAGAGCACGCACCGGGGCGGCAGCAGCCAGCCCTGCAGCACGTCGAGCGCAACCGCGAGGCGGCCCGGACCGGCGGGGTCGGCCGGTGGGTCGGCCGGTGGGTCGGGTGCCGGTTCGGCTGGCGGCCCCGATCGAACGTCAACTCTTGGCGGTCCGGAAAGTTGACAGTGCACGGGCGCGTCCAGAAACTGCCGCGGAAGCTTCGCCGGGCTTACCTCCGGCGCCCAGTCGAGAATCGAGCCGGTTCGAGCAGTTGCACGGACCGACTGCGCCGGCCGCCCGGCGCCCACCCCGGGGAACTCCATGAACGCAAACGCGACGGCGACCGGAACCGCGACCGCCGAGCTCGCGAAGTCCGGCTCGACCGGCCCCACCCTCGCGGGGCGCGCCGCCGCCCCGGCCGACGGCCCGGCCACCCTGCCGGCGCGCCTCGGCGACGTGCGGCACGACTGGACGCTTGCCGAGGTTCGCGCGCTGTTCGCGCTGCCGTTCGCGGACCTGCTGTACCACGCGCAGTCGGTGCACCGGCGCTGGTTCGACCCGAACCGCGTCCAGGTCTCGACGCTGCTGTCGATCAAGACGGGGGCGTGCCCCGAGGACTGCGCGTACTGCCCGCAGAGCGTGCGCTACGACACCGGGCTGTCGCGCGAGGCGCTGATGGAGGTCGAGGCCGTCGCCGAGGCCGCCGCGCGTGCGAAGGCCGCGGGCGCGACGCGCTTCTGCATGGGCGCGGCGTGGCGCTCGCCGAAGGACCGCGACCTGCGCGCCGTGATCGAGATGGTGAAGAGCGTGCGCGCGCTCGGGCTCGAGAGCTGCGCGACGCTCGGCATGCTGACGCCCGCGCAGGCGCGCGAGCTCGCGGACGCCGGGCTCGACTACTACAACCACAACCTCGACACGTCCGAGGCCTTCTACGACCGGATCATCAAGACGCGCACCTACCAGGACCGGCTCGACACGCTGGCCGCGGTGCGCGACGCGGGCATGAAGGTCTGCTGCGGCGGCATCCTCGGGATGGGCGAGTCGCAGCAGGACCGCGCCGAGCTGCTGCTGACCCTGGCGACGCTGCCGGCGCACCCCGAGAGCGTGCCGATCAACCAGCTCGTGCAGGTCGCGGGCACGCCGCTGCACGGCGCGGATGCGCTCGACCCGCTCGAGTTCGTGCGCACGATCGCGGTCGCGCGGATCCTGATGCCGAGGTCGCACGTGCGGCTCTCCGCGGGTCGCGAGCAGATGAGCGACGAGCTGCAGGCGCTGTGCTTCCAGGCCGGCGCGAACTCGATCTTCTACGGCGAGAAGCTGCTGACGACCGGCAATCCGGACGTCGAACACGACCGCGCGCTGTTCGCGCGGCTCGGGCTGCGCGCGGAGGCAGCCGAGACCACCGCCGAGAGCGCGGGGCCCGAACGCGCGCGCGAATCCGCCGAGGGGCGCGCGTGCCGGGCCCCGGCTGCCGCCGCCGGGGCCTCCGCTGCGACCGCTTCGGCGGCGCCGGTCGCCGCGGACGCGTGAGCGGGACCGCCGCCCCGGACTGGCGCGAGACGCGGCTGCGGACGATCCTCGACGATCTCGCGGCGCGCGGGCTCGCGCGCCGGCGCCGGCTCGTCGAGGGCTACCCGCGTCCCGAAGACGCGACGGTCGCGGTGATCGACGGCCGCGAACTCGTGTCGTTCTGCGGCAACGACTACCTGGGCCTCGCGCGCGACCCGCGCGTCGCGGAGTCGCTGGTCGCGGCCGCGCGGCGCTGGGGCACCGGCAGCGGCGCGTCGCACCTCGTCACCGGCCACCACGCCGAGCACCACGCGCTGGAGGAAGAACTCGCCGCGTTCGTCGGCCGCCCGCGCGCCGCGCTGTTCTCGACCGGCTACATGGCGAACCTCGCGGTCGGCACCACGCTCGTCGGGCGCGGCGACCACGTCTACGAGGACCGGCTGAACCACGCCTCGCTGCTCGATGCCGGCTGGCTGTCGGGCGCGCGGTTCGAGCGCTATCCGCACGGCGACGCGCAGGCGCTGGACGCGCGGCTCGCGGCGCTGCGCGCGAGCGGCGACGACCGCGAGGCGCTCGTGCTCACCGACGGCGTGTTCAGCATGGACGGCGACCTCGCACCGGTGCGCGAACTCGCGCGCGCCTGCCGCGCGCACCGCGCCTGGCTCGCGGTCGACGATGCGCACGGCCTCGGCGTGCTGGGCGACCGCGGCGGCGGCACGCTCGAGACCTGCGGCGCCGGCCGCGACGAAGTGCCGGTGCTGGTCGGCACGCTCGGCAAGGCCTTCGGCACGTTCGGTGCGTTCGTCGCCGGCTCCGAGGCGCTCGTCGAGGTGCTCGTGCAGAAGGCGCGCACGTACGTCTACACCACCGCGCTGCCGCCCGCCGTGGCGGCGGCGACGCGCACCGCGCTCGCGATCGCGCGCACCGAGGCGTGGCGGCGCGAGCGGGTGAGCGGGCACGTCGCACGCTTCCGCGCCGGCGCGCACGCACTCGGGCTCCGGCTGCTCGATTCGCACACGCCGATCCAGCCGCTGATCCTCGGCACGCCCGAGGCGGCGCTGGCGGCGAGCGAGAGATTGCGCGAGCGCGGCCTGCTGGTCGCCGCGATCCGCCCGCCGACGGTGCCGCCCGGCAGTTCGCGGCTGCGCATCACGTTCAGCGCCGCGCACACGGAGTCGCAGGTCGACCGGCTGCTCGACGCGCTGGCCGCGCTGGCGCCGCAACTGGCGGAGCGCTCGGCATGAACCTCCACCGCGAGATCCGCGGCGCGGGCCCCGACGTGGCGCTGCTGCACGGCTGGGGCATGCACGGCGGCATCTGGCACACGGCCGCGGACGACCTCGCGGCCGGCGGCTTCCGCGTGCACGCGCTCGACCTGCCGGGCCACGGCCGTTCGCCCTGGGCGAAAGGCGTCGAGGAACTCGACGGCCTCGCGCGACGCGTGGCCGAGCACCTGCCGCACGAGTGCCGCCTGGTCGGCTGGTCGCTCGGCGGCCAGGTCGCGATCCGCATCGCGACGCTGTTCCCGGCCCGCGTGACGAAGCTCGTGCTGGTCGCGACCACGCCGCGCTTCGTCGCGAAGCGCGACTGGCCGCACGGGATGGAGCCCGCGACGCTCGCCGGCTTCGCGCAGCACCTCGCGAAGGACTGGCGCGGCACGGTGCAGGAGTTCCTGGGGCTGCAGGTGCGCGGCGACGAGAAGCAGATCGACACGCTGCGCGAGCTCAAGCGCATCGTGTTCCAGCACGGCGAACCGAACGGCGCTGCGCTCGCAGCCGGCCTCGAGATCCTGCGCACCGCGGACCTGCGCGACGAAGCCGCGCGCGTGCGCGCGCCCACGCTCGTGATCGGCGGGCTCCACGACCGCCTGACGCCGCCCGGTGCGGGCGAGGCGCTCGCACGGGCGATCCCGGGCGCGCGCTGGCTGGCCGTGCCGCGCGCGGGGCACGCGCCGTTCCTGTCGCACCGCGAGGCGTTCCGCGACGCGCTGCTGGCGTTCCTGGCGTGAGCGAGGGCGACGCGTACGGCCTGGACGCGCGCGCGGTAGGCCGCTCGTTCGACCGCGCGAGCGCGCAGTACGACGACGCGGCCGTGCTGCAGAAGCAGGTGCGCGAGGAACTGCTCGACCGCCTGCAACTCGTCGCGTTCGAGCCGCGCGTGGTCGTCGACCTCGGCTGCGGCACCGCGCACGCGACGCGCGCGCTGCGCGACCGGTACCGGGCCGCGCGCGTGGTCGCGATCGACCTCGCACCGCGCATGCTCGCGGCCGCGAAGGAGCGGATGGGCTGGTTCCGCCGCTTCGACCGCGTGCAGGCCGACGCCACGCGCCTGCCGCTGCGCGCGGGCTGCGTCGACCTCCTCTATTCGAGCCTGATGCTGCAGTGGGCCCCGGACCTCGACGCGGCGTTCGCGGAAGTCCGGCGCGTGCTCGCGCCGCGCGGCTACTTCACCTTCACGACGTTCGGCCCGGACACGCTCGGCGAACTGCGCGCCGCCTGGGCCGAGGTGGACGACTACGTGCACGTGAACCGCTTCGTCGACATGCACGAGGTCGGCGACGCGCTGGTGCGCGCCGGGCTCGCGGACCCGGTGATGGACGTCGAACGGATCACCGTGACGTACGCCGACGTGCGCGGCCTGATGCGCGACCTGAAGTCGATCGGCGCGCACAACGTGGCCGCCGGCCGCCCGCCCGGACTCACCGGACCGGGCCGGCTGCGGAAACTGGAAGCGGCCTACGAGCGATTCCGTCGCGACGGCCGCCTGCCCGCGACCTACGAGGTGGTGTACGGCCAGGCCTGGGCGCCCGGCCACGAGCCGCCGAAGCGCGCGCGCCGGGGCGAAGCGACCATCGACGTCGGCAGCATCGGGAGACGGCAGCGATGACCGCGCGGGGCTACTTCGTCACGGGCACGGATACCGGGGTCGGCAAGACGCTGATCGCGGCGGCCCTGGTGCGCCGGTTCCGCGAGCGCGGCCTGCGCGTGGCGGGCATGAAGCCGGTCGCCTCGGGCAGCCTCGAGACCGCCGGCGGCCTCGTCAACGAGGATGCGCTGATCCTGCAGCGCGAGGGCTCGAAGCGCTGGCCGTACGCCACCGTGAACCCGCTGACCTACCGGCCGGCAATCGCCCCGCACGTCGCGGCCGCGGCTGCGGGCCGCCCGATCGATTTCGACCTGATCGCGAGCCGTTTCGCGGAGTTGGCGTCGGATAGCGACCTGGTCGTGGTGGAAGGCGCGGGCGGCTGGCGGGTGCCGCTGCACGGGCGCCGGACCATCGCGAGCCTCGCGGCTCACCTCGGACTGCCGGTCGTCCTGGTGGTCGGGATGCGCCTCGGCTGCCTGAACCACGCGTTCCTGACGGCCGAGGCGATCGAGCGGGACGGACTCAGGCTCGCCGGCTGGGTCGCGAACGGGATCGACCCCGCCTTCGAGTGCCGGGACGAGAACTTCGCGACGCTGCAGGACTGGCTGCCGGCACCGTGCCTCGGCGAGGTGCCCGCCCTGTCGCCCCCCGACGTCCGGACCGCGGCGGAACGCCTGGATCCAACCCCACTGCTCGAGCGAACGCTCTGCTGAAGGACCCCGGCGGCCCGGGCACCGACCGCGGCGCGCTCCGCCGCGGCTGGAACGTACTGGACCCATCCTACGCAAGTCCTTGTCGTTGCAGGGTTTCCGCTGGCTGTATACACTCCGCGCAACACCCGGCGGAAAGCCCCGACGGGCCCCTCCCAGGAGCGAACTTGCGGCACGGTGGCGTCACCGATCTCGAGCCCGGCGCGGCCGTGCAGGCCGCCGCGGCCGGCACGCCGTTCCGTCGCATCGAACTGCTCCCGAACTGCTCCCTTTCGGTCCGCGGCGCGTGGTTCTTCTTCGGCACCGTCGCGTTCGCGACGCTGACGTTCGCGTTCTATTTCGTCGCGCAAGGCTTCTGGCCGGTGCTGCCGTGGGCCGGGCTGGAACTCGGGATCCTCGGCTGGGCGCTGTGGGCGACCATGCGCCGCCGCCGCTGGACGCAGACGATCACCGTCACGCCCGATCACGTCGAGATCACCACGCGCGGCAAGGACGGCGAACGTCGAATCGTGTTTTCCCGTCACTGGGCAGCCGTTACACTGCGCCGCGCGCACGGCTGGCACCCGAGCCGGCTCGTCGTCGAGTCGCACGGGAATGCGCTGGAAGTGGGCAGCTTCCTCACCGAGGAAGAGCGCCGTGCGCTCCATCGGCGTCTGGCTGAACTGATCGGCCGCAAGGCGGAGTCTCCCGAGCTGGAGACGGCGCTCGCGGCCACGGCGACGCGCGGACCCGAGGATTCCGTACCGGGAGCCGGTCCGCCGGCGGGCCCCGGGCCGGGGCCCGCGCCCTGGTAGTCGCAGGTTTCTTGAACAGAATCGATCGCGCTCCGATTCCGAAGATGCAAGGGGTTTCGATGTCCGCAGCCAAGATTGCCGCCGTGCTCGCGGGCGTGCTGGGGTCCGCCTCGGCCTACGCCTACGAGAACAGCTACAACATGCCGGTCGGCGTCACGCCGATCTCCCGCGAAGTGCACGGCCTGCACATGCTGATCTTCTGGATCTGCGTGATCATCGCGGTGTTCGTATTCGGCGCGATGATCTACTCGATCTGGAAGTTCCGGAAATCGAAGGGCGCGGTCCCCGACAAGACGCTGACCCACAGCACGAAGGTCGAGGTGGTGTGGACGGTCATCCCGGTGCTGATCCTCGTCAGCATGGCGGTGCCGGCCACGCGCACGCTGATCAAGATCGAGGACACCCGCGACGCGGAACTGTCGATCAAGGTCACGGGCTACCAGTGGATGTGGCACTACGACTACCTCGGCCAGGACATCGGCTTCTACTCGCGCATGGCGACACCCTCGAACGTCGCGCGCCAGCTGCGCTCGGGCATCGACCCGAACACCGTCGAGAACTACCTGCTCGAGGTCGACAACCGGCTGGTCGTCCCGGTCGACACGAAGGTGCGCGTGCTGATCACCGCGAACGACGTGATCCACTCCTGGTGGGTGCCGCAGTTCGCCGTCAAGAAGGACGCGATCCCGGGCTTCGTCAACGAGGCGTGGTTCAAGGCCGAGAAGGTCGGCGTGTACCCGGGCCAGTGCACCGAGCTCTGCGGCCGCGACCATGCGTTCATGCCGATCGTCGTCGAGGTCGTCTCGAAGGAGGACTTCGCGAAGTGGCTGGCGGACCGCAAGGCCGCCACGCAGCAGGCGCAGGCCGCGCCGGCGGCCGAGCCCGCCGCGCCGGTCGAGGCGGCGGCCCAGACGCCCGCCACCGCGGCGGCGACGGCGCCCGCCGCCACGACCGTGTCCCTGCAGAACACGCAGCTCGCCGCGCCGGTCGCGGCGAAGCTCTGACAGTCCCGACGGAGTAGCCCCAGATGGCCAACACCAGCACCCACGTCGCGCACGACGCGGACCACGACCACAAGCCGCACGGCCTCAAGCGGTGGCTGTTCACGACGAACCACAAGGACATCGGCACGATGTACCTGGTGTTCGCGCTGCTCATGTTCTTCGTCGGCGGCGCGATGGCCCTGGTCATCCGCCTCGAGCTGTTCTCGCCCGGCGTGCAGTTCGTGGATCCCGGCTTCTACAACCAGATGCTGACGATGCACGCGCTGATCATGATCTTCGGCGCCGTGATGCCCGCGTTCGTCGGCCTCGCGAACTGGATGATCCCGCTGCAGATCGGCGCGCCCGACATGGCGCTGCCGCGCATGAACAACTTCAGCTTCTGGATCCTGCCGTTCGCGTTCACGCTGCTGATGGCGACGCTGTTCCTGCCGGGCGGCGGCCCCGCCGGCGGCTGGACGATGTACCCGCCGCTGTCCCTCCAGGGCGGCGACTCGTTCGCGCTGATGATCTTCGCGATCCACCTGATGGGCGCGAGCTCGATCATGGGCGCGATCAACGTGATCGTGACGATCATGAACATGCGCGCGCCCGGCATGACGCTCCTCAAGCTGCCGCTGTTCTGCTGGACCTGGCTGATCACCGCCTACCTGCTGATCGCCGTGATGCCGGTGCTCGCGGGCGCGGTGACGATGCTGCTCACCGACCACTTCCTGCTGACCAGCTTCTTCAACCCGGCCGGTGGCGGCGATCCGGTGATGTTCCAGCACATCTTCTGGTTCTTCGGCCACCCCGAGGTCTACATCCTGATCCTGCCGGCGTTCGGCATCGTCAGCGAGATCATCCCGACCTTCTCGCGGAAGCCGCTGTTCGGCTACGACGCGATGGTCTACGCGACCGCCTCGATCGCGTTCCTGTCGTTCGTCGTCTGGGCGCACCACATGTTCACGGTCGGCATGCCGCTGGCCGGGCAGCTGTTCTTCATGCTGTCGACGATGCTGATCGCGGTGCCGACGGGCGTGAAGGTCTTCAACTGGACCACCACGATGTGGCGCGGCTCGCTCAGCTTCGAGCCGCCGATGCTGTTCGCGATCGCGTTCCTGTTCCTGTTCACGATCGGCGGCTTCTCGGGCCTGATGCTCGCGATCGCGCCGGCGGACTTCCAGTACCACGACACCTACTTCGTGGTGGCGCACTTCCACTACGTGCTGGTGCCGGGCGCGGTGTTCGCGATCATGGCGGGCGTGTACTACTGGCTGCCGAAGTGGACCGGCCACATGTACGACATGAAGCTCGCGAAGTGGCACTTCTGGCTGTCGACCATCTCGGTGAACGTGCTGTTCTTCCCGCAGCACTTCCTCGGCCTCGCCGGCATGCCGCGCCGCATCGTCGACTACAACACCCAGTTCACGGACTGGAACGTGGTGTCGTCGATCGGCGGATTCGTGTTCGGCTTCAGCCAGCTGCTGTTCGTCTGGATCATCTGGAAGTCGGCGCGCTCGGGCGCGAAGGCGACCGCCGAGGTGTGGGACGCGCAGCCTTCGGGCCTCGAGTGGACGGTGCCCTCGCCGGCCCCGTACCACACCTTCGACAAGGCGCCCGAGGTCCGCTGAGGACTTCATGGCGGCCGTCGAGACGATGGACACGAACGACCTCGCGCACCGGCGCGCCCGCGCACGCCGGATGACGATCGTGCTCGCGCTCGTCGCGGTCGCGTTCTACGTCGCTTTCCTGACGATGAGCGTGCTGCAGAGCCGCAGCCGGCCGCCGTCGCGCGACTGGATCCCGGCGCCGGCGGCCACGCCGGTGCCGGTCGACGAAACCGCGGCGCCGGGCGCCACGACGCCCGCCGCGCCGCCGACGACGGAGCGTGGATCATGAGCGAAGAGCGCAACCCACTCGCCGGCGGCGGCACGCCGGCGGAGTCGCCGGCGGCGGCGACATCGATGACGGCTGCCGCGGGCTCGCCCACGGCGCCCCGGCGCCTGCACGGCGGCCTCGTCGCCCGGCTGTGCCTGTTCGCGGCCGGCAGCTTCGCCTTCGGCTTCGCGCTGGTGCCGCTCTACGACGTGCTGTGCCGCGTCTGGGAAGTCGGCAACCGCTGGTACGGCGAGCAGACGAAGGCCGCGGACGTGGTCGAGCGGCCGGACGTCGCCCGGCTGATCACGGTCGAGTTCATCGCGAACACGCCGAACAACTCGCGCTGGGACTTCGCGCCGCAGGTGGCCTTCATGACGGTCCACCCGGGCAAGCTCTACGAGACGACCTTCTACGCGAAGAACACCGCGGAGCACGACGTCGTCGGCCAGGCGATCCCGTCGATCGCGCCGTCGTCGTCCGCGCGCTACTTCCAGAAGACCGAGTGCTTCTGCTTCGTGCCGCAGAACTTCGCGAAGGGCGAGGCCCGGGACATGCCCGTGCGCTTCATCGTCGACCCGGACCTGCCGGCCGACGTGGACCGCGTGACGCTGTCGTACTCGTTCTTCGAGGATCCGCGCTACGCACAGGCCGCGAAGGCCGGCGCCGGGTCCTGAGCGGCTCGACGCTTCGATTCAACGGGGAGTCGCCACGACGCACGGGCCCGGGGTCCGGCGCCGCGGCCTGAACAGAGAGCAGCGCACCGGACACCGGGGCTGCCGCACAACGATCAGAGACAGGAATGGCCATGGCAACGACGCACGAAGTCGATCCGAACCGCTACTACGTCCCGCACTCGAGCCCGTGGCCGATCTTCGGCTCGGTCGCGCTGTTCGTGCTGGCGGCCGGCGCGGCGCTCACGCTCGAGCAGACGACGCTCGGGCCCTACGTGCTCGGGCTCGGCTTCCTGCTGCTGTTCGTGCTGTTCTTCGGCTGGTTCAGGAACGTCGTCGACGAGAACCAGGCCGGCATGTACAACGCCGCGGTGGACCGCTCGTTCCGCATGGGAATGATGTGGTTCATCTTCTCCGAGGTGATGTTCTTCGCCGCGTTCTTCGGCGCGCTGTTCTACGCCCGGCAGTTCTCGCTGCCCTGGCTCTCCGGCGAAGGCGCGAAGGCGGTGACGAACGTGCTGCTGTGGCCCGGCTTCGAGGCGGCGTGGCCGTCGAACGGCCCGGCCGACCTCGGCCCGCGCGACGACGGCAGCTTCGAGACGATCCCGGCCTTCGGCCTGCCGGCGTTCAACACGCTGCTGCTGCTGACCTCCGGCGTCACCATCACGATCGCGCACCACGCGCTGCGCGCCGGCAAGCGCGCCCAGCTCAGCCTGTTCCTGGCGGCGACCTGGATCCTCGGCTTCATCTTCCTCGGCGTGCAGATCTACGAGTACCACTACGCCTACACGGATCTCGGCCTGACGCTCGGCACGGGCATCTACGGCTCGACCTTCTTCATGCTGACCGGCTTCCACGGCTTCCACGTGATGGTCGGCGCCATCATGCTGCTCGTGATCTGGCTCCGCGTCGTCAAGGGCCACTTCTCGCCGGAGCGCCACTTCGCGTTCGAGGCGACGGCCTGGTACTGGCACTTCGTCGACGTGGTCTGGCTGATCCTGTTCGTGTTCGTCTACTGGCTCTGATGAGCCGCGTCGAGCTCGACGACGTCCGGGGGGCCGCACTGCGGCCCCTCGGCGTTTGGGGCACCGTCGCGCTCGTGCTGTGCACGACGGGCGCCCTGCCGGCACGCGCCGCGCCTCCGGGCGGGCCGTCGGCGGCACCGTCGACGCTGCCCCCGGTCGAGGTCGTCGCGCCGGCCCCACTGCCCGGCGGTGCGGTGCCGACGGCGTGGCTGCCGACGAACGTGCAGTCGGCGTCCGGCGCCGACCTCGCGCGGGCGCAGGCCACGAATCTCGGCGAGTTCCTCGACGCCGCGTTCGCCGGCGTGCACGCGGCGAGTTCGCAGTCGAACCCGTTCCAGCTCGATCTCGCGTTCCGCGGCATCGGCGTCTCGCCGCTGCTCGGCAGCGCCAACGGTCTCGCGGTGCTGGTCGATGGCGTGCGCGTCAACGAGTCGTTCGGCGACGTCGTGCTGTGGGATCTCGTGCCGACGTTCGCGATCGACACCGTGCAGCTGGTGCCGGGCGCCAGCCCCGCCTTCGGCCCGAACGCGCTCGGCGGCTCGCTGCTCGTGCGCTCGCGCAGCGGCCGCACGAGTCCGGGCCTCGGCGCGGCGCTGGCCGGCGGCTCGTTCGGCCGCGAACGCGCCGAGCTGACGTACGGCGGCACGCGCGGCGCCTTCGACGCGTTCGTCGGCGCGGGTTACGGCGCCGAGGACGGCTGGCGCGACCGGTCGCCAACCGAGGTGCGGCAGTTCCACGCGCAGGGCGGCTGGAGCGGCGACGACGCGCGCCTGTCCGCGTCGTACACGCGCGCGGCCAACCGCCTGGCCGGCAACGGTCTCGCGCCCGAGGCGCTGCTCGCGGCCGACCCCGACGCCGTGTACACGTGGCCCGACGTCTCGCGGCCGGAGCTGGACTTCGGCCGGCTCGCCGCCGAGTGGCGCGTGGGCGACGTGGCGCTGGACGCACACGCCTATCTCCGCCGTCTCGACCTGGGCACCGAGAACGGCGACGTCGAGTTCGACGACGGCGACACTCCTGCCGACGCGAGCGACGACGGGTACGAGGCCGAGCTGCGCGGCACGCGCACGCGCAGTCGTACCCACGGGTTCGCGCTGCAGGCGGCGCTCGACGCAGAATTCGGGGGTCTCCGGCATCGCCTGGTGCTCGGGGGCGGCCTCGATCGCGGTCGCACCCTGTTCCTGCAGAGCGAAGCCGAGGGCGAACTGGGCGAGGATCGCGGCGTGCGCGGCGACGGCCCCTTCGAGCTCGAGACCGACCTGCTCTCCACCGCGGACTACGCATCGCTCTACGCGACGCACGGCGTGTCGTTCGGCGCACGCGCGCACGCGCGCCTGGCGCTGCGCTGGAACGAAGCACGCATCCGCCTCGCGGATCGCACCGGACTCGAGCCGGACCTGAACGGCGACCACCGCTTCGACCGTCTCAATCCCGCGTTCGGCTTCACGTGGGCGGCGACGCCGCGCGTCGCGCTCCACGCGGGCTGGTCGCAGGGCTTTCGCGTGCCGACCCCCGCGGAGCTGACCTGCGCCTCGCCCGACGATCCGTGCGCACTGCCGGTCGCGTTCGTCGCCGACCCGCCGCTCGACCCGGTGATCGCGCGGTCGTGGGAGTTCGGAGTGCGCGGCGAGTCGGCCGATGCGAGCGCCGTCGTACCCCGCGCCGCAGGCACGGCGACGCCCGGCACCGGGCGCGCGTGGCGGTGGCGCGCAACCGCATGGCGCACGAGCCTGCGCGACGACATCCTGTTCACCGCGGTCGGCGCGGGCCGCGGCTTCTTCGCGAACTTCCCGTCCACGCGACGCCAGGGTCTCGAACTCGCGCTCGCGCGCGAGGCCACGTCGCCCGGTCTCGGCGCGTGGCGCTGGCAGGCCAGCTACGCGTTCGTGGACTCGACCTACCGCGTGGACGCGGCGCTGTTCAACCCGGTCGCGCTGGACGCCGATCCCGCGACGCCGGCGACCCTCGACGTGCGCGCCGGCGACCGACTGCCCGCGACGCCGCGCCACCTCGCGAAGGTCGCGCTCGACTGGGAACCGCGCCGCGGCACCACGTTCGGCCTCGATGCCCGCTATGTCGGCCGCCAGTTCCTGCGCGGCGACGACTCGAACCTCGCGCGGCCGCTACCCGGCCTCGCGGTCCTGGACCTGCGGCTGCGGCAGCGGCTGGCGCCCCGCCTCGTGCTGCAGATCGTCGTGGACAACGTGCTGGACGTCCGCCGCGGCACCGTGGGTGCGCTGGCGCGCGACGCGTTCGACGGCGGCGAGGAGCCGCTGGAAGGCGTCGGGCCGGGGCCGGTGCGTCGCTTCGTCTCGCCGCTGGAGCCGCGCGCGATCGGCGTGGAGTTGCGCTACGGGATCGGCGAGGCCGGCTGAGGCGTCGCCAGCCGACCGGTCCGGGCGCCCGCACGGTCGCCCGGCGCGAGCGGCGGTTCACCGAGCAGGACGCGCCGGGGCCGCTTACAATCCTGCGGCGACGCGGCCGGGTCCGGTCTTCCGCCTCCGGGCCGAGGCCGTCGCGACGTCCCGCGCCGCGGCTTCAGCGCCCCACCGGGTGCGGCTGAATCCAGCCCTGGCTCCACGCGAACAGCAACAGCAGGAACAGGCCCACGGACAGGCCGATGCGCCACGTGAGCGCGCGGACCATCTTCCCGGAGTCGCCTTTGCCGGTGCTCAGGTGGAACAGGGCACTGCCGAGGCTGATCAGGATCGCGATCAGGACGACGACGACGAACAGGCGGAACAGGTCCAAGGCGTTCTCCTAGACGAGTGGCAAGTATAGTGCCCGCCCTGCGCATACGGATCGGTGCCCGCACCTTCGCGCCCGGCCTCGTGCCGACGCTGCTGATGCTGCCCGTGCTCGCGCTGCTGCTCGGCCTCGGCACGTGGCAACTCGGCCGGGCGGAGGAGAAACGCGCGTTGTTCGAAGCCTTCGCGCGCGGTACCGACGCCACCTCGGAGCTGCCGCCGGCCAGCCGTCCTGCACCGCGCTACACGCACGTGCGGCTCGAGGGGCGCTACCTGCCGGGCCGGCAGGTGCTGCTCGACAACGTCACGCACGCGGAGCGCGTCGGCTACCGGGTGCTCACGCCACTCGAGCGCGAGGACGGCGAGACGGTGCTCGTCGATCGCGGCTGGGTGCCGCTCGGTCGCTCGCGCGCGGTCCTGCCGGACGTCGCCGTGGATGCGGAGCCGCGCGCGATCGCGGGCCGCGTGGACGCGCTGCCGCGCGCCGGCATCGACCTCGAGGCGCCGGAGGGCAGCGGGTGGCCGCGCGTCGCGAGCTTCCCGTCGATGCCGGAACTCGAGCGCGCACTCGGGCGGCCGCTGTACCCGCAGATCGTGCTGCTCGACGCGGACCAGCCGGACGGCTACGTCCGCGAGTGGCGGCCGCCGGGCCTGCCGCCGGAGCGGCACCTCGGCTACGCCGTGCAGTGGTACTCGCTCGCCACCGCGCTGGTCGTGATCTGGATCGTCGTCAACACGCGGCGCACGGCCGAGTGAACCCGCCGCGCCCGCCCGCATCGAATCGCAGGCCGCCCGCGCCGAACCGCAGACCGTCTGCAACGAACCTCACACCGCACGCACCGCACCGCCACGCAGGACCTGACCACCGATGAACGCCGACGCCCGCCCGCCCGCCGCGAGTCACGCCCCCGGCACGCAGGAACCGCCGGCGATCCCACCGGAGCTGGTCCGCAAGCGCCGGATCCAGCTGGTGCTGCTCGCGCTCGTGTTCTTCGGGCCGGTGCTGCTCGCGACCGTGATGTACGTCGGCGGCTTCGGCACCCCGTCGGGCCGCGTGAACGTCGGCGAGCTCGTCCAGCCGCCGCGGCCGCTGCCGGACGTCGCGCTGCCGACGCCGGACGGCCGGCTGAGCTCGCCCGGAGTGTTGCGCGGCAAGTGGTCGCTGGTCTATGTCGGCGAGGGCGCGTGCACGTCGAACTGCCTGCAGGTCCTGGACGACCTGCGCGCCGTGCGTCTCGCGCTGGATCGCGACGCGACGCGCATCCAGCGCGTGTTCCTGTACGAGGGCCAGTGCTGCGGCCGCGAGCTGCTCGCCGGCGGGCCGGTCGGCGTCGGCCTCGTGCCGGTGGCCCTCGACGGCGCGCGCGAGATCCGCGACGCGTTCACGTTCGACGGCGTGCCGGCGGCGCAGGCGAACCACGTCTACGTCGTGGACCCGATGGGCGTCGTGATGATGCGGCACGCCCTGCCCGTGGACAGGCGCGGGATGGTCAAGGACCTCGAGAAGCTGCTGAAGCTCTCGCAGATCGGCTGAACGCACCGCGCGCGACCGGGCGCGCCGCGTTCACTCATCGACACCACGGCGGGGCGCGCGCTCCGCCCCGACGACGGACGACACCGTGACCTCTTCCTCCAAGCTGACCTGGTTCCGCCGCGCCGCGCTGTTCGCCGCGGTGCTCTGCTCGATCGTCGTGGTCGTCGGCGCGTGGGTGCGCCTGACGGACGCGGGCCTCGGCTGCCCCGACTGGCCGGGCTGCTACGGCGTGGCGCATCCCGCGCAGCTGATCGAGAAGGCGGAGCAGGTGAACGCGGCGTTTCCCGAACGGCCTTTCGACTACCAGAAGGCGCTGCACGAGATGGTGCACCGCTACATCGCGACGCTGCTCGGCCTCGTGATCATCGGGCTCGCGGTGTTCTCCTACGTGAACCGCCGCGATCCAGAACAGCCGCGCGTGCTGCCGTGGGTGCTGCTCGTCCTGGTCTGCGTGCAGGGCATGCTCGGCGCGTTCACGGTGACGTGGCTCCTGAAGCCGCTCATCGTGACACTGCACCTGATCGGCGGGCTGTCGACGCTCGCGCTGATCTGGTGGCTCGCGCTGCCGCCGCAGAAACGGTCCGTCAAGGCGGCCGAGCGGCCGGTGCGCCGTCTCGCGATAGCGGGCCTCGCGGTGCTCGCCTGCCAGATCGTGCTCGGCGGCTGGACCAGCACGAACTACGCGGCGGTCGCGTGCCCCGACTTCCCGAAGTGCCAGGGCAGCTGGTGGCCCGAGCAGGATTACGGCAGCGCGTTCGACCCCTGGCACGGGCTCGGCATCGACTACGAGTTCGGCGTGCTCGAGAACCCGGCGCGCGTCGCGATCCACTACACGCACCGCGTGGGCGCGGTCGTCACCGCGGCCGTGCTCGGGCTGCTCGCGTTCGCGGCCTGGCGGCGGGCGCAGACCGGGGCCGTACGCGTCGCCGCGGCGGCCGTGCTCGCCGCGCTCGTACTGCAGTGGGCGATCGGCGTGAACCTGATCTGGCAGGGCTTCCCGCTGTGGCTGGGCACCGGACATAACGCCGGGGCGGCGATCCTGCTGCTGGCGGTGGTGGCGCTGATCCGCTACCTGTGGCCGCTCGAGCGGCTGGCCGAGCGGAGCGCGGCGCCGGCGCTACGGCCGAGCCGGGCGGCGGCCTGAAAAAGGCGACCGGCCCCTTTCCGGGAGAGAAACTGGGCAGGTCGCCATTTCAGGGGAAAGGCAGGTATTTCCCATGGTAGTCTGCGCGCCCGCCGACGGGCCTCCGGGCCCCTGCCGCGCGCCCCTACCGAGACGACGGACCCGACCGCCTTGGCCACCTCGCCAGATTCGCACCCGCTGACCGACGAGACGCTCGGTGCCGTCCGCGCCGCCGCCTCGTGGCGCGACTACTACGAGCTGACCAAGCCGCGCGTGGTGCTGCTGATCGCGTTCACCGCGGTGGTCGGCATGTTTCTCGCCTCCCCCGGCCTGCCGCCCCTCGGCGCGCTCGTGTGGGGCACGCTCGGCATCTGGCTCGCGGCCGCCTCCGCCGCCGCGATCAACCATGTGATCGACCGCCACATCGACGGCGTGATGGCGCGCACCCGCTACCGCCCGCTCCCGACCGGCTCGGTCACCGAATCCCAGGCGCTCGCCTTCGCGTTCGCGCTCGGCGCGGCGTCGATGGCGATGCTGACCTTCCTCGTGAACCCGCTGACGGCGGTGCTCACGTTCTTCTCGCTGATCGGCTACGCGGTGATCTACACCGTGTGGCTGAAGCGCGCGACGCCGCAGAACATCGTGATCGGCGGCGCGGCCGGCGCGGCACCGCCCGTACTCGGCTGGACCGCGGTGACGAACAGCGTCGACCCGAATGCGCTGCTGCTGTTCCTGATCATCTTCACCTGGACCCCGCCGCACTTCTGGGCGCTCGCGATCGCGCGCCGCGACGAGTACGCGAAGGTCGGCGTGCCGATGCTGCCGGTCACCCACGGCATCGAGTTCACGCGGCTGCACATCCTGCTCTACACCGTGCTGCTCGCCATCGTCACGGTGCTGCCGTACCTGACCGGCATGGTCGGCGCGCTCTACGCGGTGTCCGCGCTCGTGCTGAACGGCGTGTTCCTCTACTACGCGTGGCAGCTGTGGTCCACCGGCCGCCCCGACTGGCCGATGCGCACGTTCAAGTACTCGATCACGTACCTCGGCCTGCTGTTCCTCGCGCTGCTGGTCGACCACTACCTCTAGGTCGGTTCACGCCGGCAGGTGACCACCGCCGGTCACGCCCTCGGCCGGGCGGCTGTTCCGGTTGACGCGGCCGACGAACCCAGCGTCGAGGATTGCCTGGCGCAGGTGCACCCGGAGGACCGCGAGGCGGTGGCAGCCGCGGTCGACCGGTCGGTGGCCACCGGCACCGGCCACGCGATCGAATGCCGGGTCGTGCGGCCCGACGGTACGGCCGCGCGAAGCACGTGATCCCGTCCGGCGTGCACGTCACGGCACGGCGCGCGGCCGAGGACCGCCTGCTCGAGGCGGACCGGCGCAAGGACGGGTTCATATCGCCACGCTCTCGCACGAGCTCCGCACTCCGCCGGCGCCGAGCCGCACCGCTGCTGCTGGTGGCGCTCACCGGGTGGGGCCAGGACGTGGACCGGCAGCGCGCCCGCGACGCGGGCTTCGATCACCACCTGACGAAGCCGGTCGATCCCGCGGTGCTGGTGCGGCTCCTCGGCGCACCGCCCTGGGCGTGCCCGCAGCGCGAATGCGGTGCATTTCCGCTTGCACCTGCGCGCGAAAGGTCCATACTGCGCGCCGTTTGCGTTTCGGCCGCGGCGCGACGGTTCGCGAACGCGTCAGCCGATCCGATGCGAGGTGCCCGCACAATAGATGAAGACCATACCGATCTCCCGCCTCCGACGAGGCGAGTGGCTCGCAGCCGCCACCCGTGACGACGTTCCCGTCGTGGTCACTCACCGTGGCAAACCCGTGGCCCGAGTGCTCCCGTTCCCGGGAGCCAGCGCAAGAACCGAACCGGCCGGCGAAGCTCTGAAGGATCGGATGGACTTCTGGGGCACGGACTCGCCGCCCACCGAGGCGAGCTGGTCCGGCAGTCGCTGACCGCACCGAAGACCGCACTCGAGCACTGCACCGAGGCCCGGCACGATCACCGACCCGTTGCCCATCGAGTCCCGGTGACCCAGCTGGCCCTCCAGCACGAAGCTCAGGAGCTCCATGTCGCGACGTCCGTGCGCGTACCGGCGCGGGATCTCCCGGCGCAGACCTCGCCGGAACAGTGGCTCGCGCGCGCGGGCTGCTCGACGAGTGGCGTGCGCTGGAGACCTTCGCGCGCAGCCTCGAGTGCGGCTACGAGCCCGCGCTGCGGCTGGTCGTGGACGTCGCGTTCCCGCGCGAGCGGCTGCTCGCCGCGCTGAAGGAGCTGCGCGAATCGTGTCCGCACACGCGCGTCGATCTCGCGGAAGCGGCGCTGTCCGGCGCCGAGGAAGCGACCCTCGACGGCGGCACGCGGGGCTCCGCGGACCTCGTGGTCACCTCGCGCGTGCCGCCGGGGTTCCTCGGCGACTGGCTCCACGAGACGACGTTCGTCGCCGTGGCCGCCCCGTCGCACCCGCTGCACGCGCTCGCGCTTGCGCTCGCGGGAGATCCTCCCGGCACGCCTGCGCCGGGCGCGCCAGCGCGCTCCTCCGCGGACTGCGCGTCAGCGCGTCGCCACCACCTGGTAGCAGCCGCCGTTCGGCGCCGCCAGGAGCGCGCAGCGGGCCGGCCCGAACGCGGCCAGTTCGGCGTCCGTCGGCGCCGCGAGGACCGCACCGCCCGCGGCTGGAACGCGCGCGGCCACCGCGTCCACGTCGTCGACGACGATCGTCGCGCCCAGGGTGCCCCGGTGCGGCGGCCGCGCGCGCCCGAGCAGCGACGCGTACGAACCCTCGGGCATGCCGTAGTGGACGAGCCCGAAGTACGGCTCGCGCGCATCGAGGCCGACGTTCACCGAGCGCAGGCTGAACTGCGGCTTCCGGCTGCCGACCAGCCGGCGGAAGCTGTCGTCGTCGATGCCGTAGCGGTAGACCACCCGCAGGCCGAAGGCCTGCTCGAAGAACGCGACGGCGGGCTCGAGCCGCGACACCGGGCCGGACAGGCTCTGGGGCTCGCTGAACGTGCGGTCCGTGACGGTCGCGAAGCCGGCGAAGAACTCCGCCGGTCCGCCGAGCAGTGCACAGACCACCTCGTCCGGACCCCAGACGTGGCCCTCGACGAAGTGCCCTTCCGGCAGGTCGTACTCGGCGAGCGGTTCCTTGAGCGCGAAGCCGGCGCGCTCGACCGCCGCGCGCGCGGCCGCGAAGTCCGGCGCGTAGAAGTCGATCACCTTCGGCGCGTCGGCGTCGTAGCCCCGGTTGCGGTCGCGCACGACGACGTCGGAGCCCGGGTGGAACCGCACGAGGCGTGCGCCGTAGCGCGTCCCGGGCGTCGCCAGCGCGACCTCGGTGGCGGTGTGCCCGGGCGCGCCCCAGAGCGTGGCGCAGTCGCGCTCGTCGTGGTCGCGGCGCGCGATCTCGACGAGGCCGAAGGCGGCGAACAGGCTCAGGTGCGCGTCGAGGTCGCTCGACGACACGAGTGGGCCGTGGACGTAGCGAGTCGAGGGCATCGGCGCTCCGGGATGGGTCGGCGGGGGTATGCTGCGTCCGTGGCGCGCGGCCTGCAACGTGCCCGCACCCGGCGGAGGCTGCAGCAGGCAATGCAGCCCCGCGGGGCACGGAGCTTGCTCCGGCTCCGTTGCGCCGACGCGGCGCGCCGCCTCGGGGACCGTGCATGGATCGAGCCGCACTCACGCACCCCGGGCGCGTGCTGTACCCGGACCCGGGCATCGCGAAGCGCGAGCTCGCCGGCTACTACGCCGCGGTCGCCGACCGGCTGCTGCCGCACCTCGCGGACCGGCCGCTCAGTCTCGTGCGCTCCCGCGACGGCGAGGCCTTCTACCAGAAGCACCACCGCGGTCCCGCGCCGCCGGGTCTCGCGAGCATCGGCATCGACGTGGGCACCGGGCGTCGCGACTACCTCGTCTGCCGCGACGCCACGGGGCTCGCGAGCCTCGCGCAGCTCGGCGTCGTCGAGCTGCATACCTGGGGCTCGCGGCTGCCCGATCCGCTGCGCGCGGATCGCCTGACCTTCGACCTCGACCCGGATCCGACGCTCGACTGGCGCACGGTCGCGGACGCCGCGCTGACGCTCCGCGCGCTGCTGCAGGCTCTCGGCTACGAGAGCTGGTGCAAGACCACCGGCGGCAAGGGACTGCACGTCGTCGTGCCGCTGACGACGCGACGACCGGACTGGGACACCGCGCGCACCAGCGCTCGCGCGGTCGCGCGCTACCTGTGCCGCACCGAACCCACCCGCTTCGCCGCCAGGCCCGGCGACGCGCACCGGCGGGGCCGCCTCTACGTCGACTACCTGCGCAACTACGGCGGCGCGACGGCCGTGAGCGCGTACTCGCCGCGCCTGCGGCCGGGCGCGCCGGTATCGATGCCGCTCGCGTGGCGGCAGCTCGAAGGCGACGAGGACCTGCGCGGCCGGCGCTTCGAGCTGCGCGCCGTGCCGGCCTGGCTCCGGCGGCGGCGCGACCCGTGGTCGGGCTACGCGGACACGCGGCAGGCGTTCGACGCGGACGCGTTCGCGCGGCTGGAAGGGCCTGCACCCGATCCGGGCGTCACGTAGCCGTCACACGTCCCCTGCAGCACCGCGCGGACCTGCGGGCTTCGTCACATCGAGACGGCGGCGTCCGAGACGTAGGGGTTCGTGCGGCGTTCGCGACCGAACGTCGAGGTCGGCCCGTGGCCGGGCAGGAACGTGACGTCGTCCCCGAGCGGGAACAGGCGCTCGCGGATCGAGCGGATCAGCGTGTCGTGATCGCCGCCGACGAAATCGGTGCGGCCGATGGAGCCCGCGAACAGCACGTCGCCGACGATCGCGACGCGGCTCGGCGCGTGGAAGAACACGACGTGGCCGGGCGTGTGGCCGGGGCAGTGGCGCACGTCCAGCGTCAGCGAGCCGACGGTGAGCGTGTCGCCGTCGCGGAGCCAGCGGGTCGGCTCGAAGGCGCCTTCGCTCGGCAGGCCGAACATCCGGCCCTGCTCCGCGAGCGCCTCGATCCAGAAGCGATCGCCCTCGTGCGGGCCCTCGATCGGCAGCCCGCAGCGGCGTGCGAGTTCCGCGGTCGCGCCCGCGTGGTCGATGTGCGCGTGCGTGAGCAGGATCTTCTCCAGGGTCACGCCTTCGCGCTCGACGACCGCGAGCACGCGGTCGAGGTCGCCGCCCGGATCGACGACCGCCGCGCGCTTCGTCGCGGGGTCCCAGAGGACCGAGCAGTTCTGCTGGAAGGCGGTGACGGGGACGACGGCGAGGCGCACGGGTGTTCCGGGGCTGACTGGAGGCGGGGCGGCCGAAGCCGCGCCGAGCGGCGACGCGCGACCGGACCGCCGGCGGCGACCTGCGACACGATAGGCGATGACGGAGGTCGGCAACAACGGCCGCGCGCCGCTCCGGTCGCCGGCTTCTTCACCCTCGGGTGCGGCATCGCGAGGAACGAGGTGATCGTCAGCGTGACCGGCTGCGTGACGCCCTTCAGCGTCAGTTCGCCTTCCACCACGCCCGGGGTCAACGGCGCGCGTCGTCCTCTTCCGCGACGCCGGCCGCATTGGCGTCGTGCACCAGCGCGGCGCCGCGGAACACCGCGTTGACCAGCAGCAGGTTGAGGCCGTTCATCTGCGCACGGAAGTTCGGGTCCTGCGTGAACCCGATCACGAGACCCCGCCGCTCGCGCTTGGCCACCACGAAGGGCTTGAACGCGATCTGGCGGCGGCTGTCTTCCCACAGCACGCCGGAGGTCAGCACCTCGCCCGGGCCCGCGAAACGCAGCACGGTATCCGCCTGGTTCTGCCGGGCGGGCGCGTAGATCTCGTTGCCGCTGAACAGCACGTTGACGGTGGGCTGCACGCCCGCGGCTAGCCAGTGCTCGTCGTCGACGACGGTCGCGCGCGCCAGCACGCCCGCGACCGGGCGCGGCGGCTGCTTCTCGGGCAGCGTCGCCTTCTCGAGGTCGGCCTCGGTCGCGAGGATCGTGCCCGGGACGCGGCCTTCGCTCGCCTCGTCCTTGCCGCCCGACTTGCCACCGGAATCGCCGCCGTCGCGACCGCCCTTCCCGGCGCGCTCGCCGTCGCCGTTCTCGCCCCGGCCGTTGCCCTCGTCACCCTTCGGCTCGTAGACGCCGTCCTCGAGGCGGATCGGCAGCAGGTCCACTTCCGGATCCGCGAGGAAGCGCGTACCGGTGCCGAGGCCGATCAGCACGCCGCCGCGCGCGACCCAGTTCTTCAGGTTCTCGACGCCGCCCTTGCCGAAGGCGCTCCGGTAGGTGCGGCCCTCGCCCGGGATCAGCAGCACGTCGAAGCCGTCGAGATTCGCGGTCGCGAGGCGCGAGCCGCGGATCGCGGTGACGGGATAGCCGAACTGCCGCTCCAGCACGAAGCGCGCGTGGCCCGCGGAGTAGCGCTCGGTCGGCTCGTCCCAGATCAGCGCGACGCGCGGCGTCGGGATGTCGAGCACGTTCGGCGACCCGAAGCCGGGGCCGTCGGTCACCCACCCGGTGTCGACGCCGGTGACGGTCGCGCCGGTCGCGACGGCGAGCGGCTGCAGCCGCGCGCCTAGGTCGCGCGCGCCGGCGACCGGGATCACGAGCGAGCCCGAGGGATAGCGCACACCGTCGACCGTGAACGGCTTGTTCGACGACCGCACGTCGATGCCGGCACGCACGGCGGCGGCCAGGAAGCGTGCGGAGGCGGTGTTGCCCCACGGCACGAGGAAGGCGACCGTCGCGCCCGGGTTCACGACGCCGCCGGGCAGCTGCCAGTCGGCGCTCACGCGCTCGCCGCTCACGTTCGGCACTGCCGTGCAGGTGCGCGTCGCGACGTTGTACATCAGCGGCAGCGACCACGCGGTGACGTCGTAGATCTCGTCCGGCAGGCCGCGCGCGATGCGATCCTGCTGGCGGCGCACGAACTCCGGATCCATCGTCGTCTTCTCGTCGAGCAGCGTGCGGATCAGGCGCTTGGCCGGCTGCGCGGCGGAGACGACGTAGCCGCCGGCCGGGAAGCGCGCGCCGCAGGCCTGGAACTCGCCCGGCACGCGCGTGACCTCGATGCCGTTGCGCGCGAGCGTGACCGCGAGCCGCGCGGCCATGTCCGGATCGGGCTCGGCGGAGAGCACGTAGGCCTTCACCGGCTCGCGCCGCCCCTCCTCGATCGCGCTCGCGCGGAACTGCGCGAAGTCCCGAAGGTACCGCTCGCGCGCGTTCGCGACGACCTCGACGGCGGAGAGCGACGCGACGAACTGGCTCTGCACCGTCTCGGGATAGCGCAGGATCGTGCCGTCGGAGCGGCGCGCGACGAGGCCGCGCGACGAACCCTGTTCGTAGACCATCGCGCTCGCCCCCTGGTAGTTGGGCCAGCCGCTGCCGTAGCCGGGGAAGAAGCCGTCGAAGATCTCGCGCGTGAAGTAGCGCAGCCCGAAGCGGTCGAACCAGCGCGCGTTGTTGCGGCCGATCTCCTCGACGTTGGCGAGCTGCCGCGCCGTCAGGTTCGGGTTCAGCGGCTTCGCCTCGGGCGGGAAGAAGTAGGTCTGGTCCGTGCCCATCTCGTGCACGTCCGCGACCACCACCGGCATCCAGTCGAGCAGCGCCGCAGACACCGCGCGGATCTCCGGCTGCGTCTTCGTGAACCAGTCGCGGTTCATGTCGAACACGTAGTGGTTCATGCGCCCGCCCGGCCAGGGCTCGTCGCGCTCGGCGGACAGCGGGCTCGGGTCGGGCTCGAGGCCGCGGCCCGCGCGGTTCGAGTCGATGAAGCGCTCGCGGCCGTCCGGGTTGATCAGCGGCACGATCACGATGACGGTCTGGTCGAGCATCCGGGGCACGCGCGGGTCGCCGCGGCTCGCGAGCAGGTGGTGCGCGACCGCGAGCGCGGCGTCGGTCGTGCCGGGCTCGTTGCCGTGCACCGAGTAGCCGAGCCACACCGGCGCCGGCAGCGAGGCGATCAGCCGCTCGCCCTCGCCCGGCGCGAGGCGCCGCGGATCCGCGAGCTTCGCCATGCCGGCGCGCACCTCGTCGAGGCGCGCGAGGTTGGCCGGGCTCGAGATCACCGCATAGAACAGCGAGCGGCCCTGCCACGAGCGGCCGATCTCGACGAGGCGCATGCGGTCCGGCGCGGCGGCGGCGAGCGCGTCGAAGTAGCGGCGGACCTCGGCGTGGCGGGCGAGCTCGGTGCCGACCTCGAAGCCCAGCACCGACTGCACGGTCGGGATCGCCGGGTCGTGATCGGCGTCCGGCCAGTGCACTCGGGCGTCGGGCGCCGGGGCCGGCAGCGGCGGCCGGGCGACGGCCAGGAATGGCAGCAGGGCGGCGGCCAGCAGCAGCGCGAGCGCGCCGGCGAGACGGCGCCGGCGGGAGCGGGAGTCGGTCACGGGAGCCTCGGGGCGGGGCGCGAGTGGCGTGGAGCGCAATTTCCGCTTCCCGCGCCGTGTCTGGTCAAGTGCGCCGGGTCGCGCCCACGGTGAGCCGTGGCGCCCGGGGGCCCGGCGCTACCGGCGTCAGCCCGCGCCGTCCACCACCTTGTCGGCCGCGAGCTGCGCCAGTTCCACGTCCGACAGCCCCAGTTCCTTCAGCACCTCGGCCGAGTGCTCGCCGATCTTCGCGAGCTTCCCGCCGCGCGTGGGCCGCCGCCCGCCCATCTCGATCGGCAGGATCGGCAGCTTCGTCGCGGTGCCGTTCGGGAGGGTCACGTCGCCGAGCCCGCCGCTCGCGAGCAGGTGCGGGTCGTCGAACATCTCCTCGGGCCGGCCGATCGGCGCGAACGGGATGCCGGTGCGCTCCAGCTTCTCGACCAGCTGCGCCTTCGTGTAGCCCTTGAACAGCTCGCGCACCTTCGGCAGCAGCGTCTCGCGAGCCAGCACGCGCTGCGAGTTGGTCCTGTACGCCGGGTCCGCGCCGAGCTCGGTGAGCGCGAAGGCCTCGCAGAACGTGCGCCACAGGCCGTCCGAGACGACGCCGACGAACAGCTGGTCGCCGTCGCCGGTCTCGAACACGTCGTAGATCGCCCACGCGGAGACGCGCGCCGGCATCGGCGCGGCGGCCTTGCCGGTGACCGCCTTCTGCGCCATGTGCTGGCCGACGAGATAGACGGTGGTCTCGAACAGCGCGGAAGACACCTTCTGTCCGCGGCCGGTGCGGTGGCGCTGCTCGATCGCCGCGAGGATGCCGATCACGCCGAACATGCCGCCGGTCACGTCGATCACCGAACTGCCGGCGCGCAGCGGACGGCCCGGCGGGCCCGTCATGTACGCGAGGCCGCCCATCATCTGCGTCACTTCGTCGAGCGCGGTGCGATGCTCGTACGGGCCCGCCAGGAAGCCCTTCTCGGAGCAGTAGATGAGGCGCGGGTTGTCGGCGGCGAGCGCGTCGTAGCCGAGCCCGAGCTTGTCCATGGCGCCGGTGCGGAAGTTCTCGACCACCACGTCGGCGCTCGCGCACAGGCGCTTCGCGAGGGCGAGGCCGCGCGGGTCCTTCAGGTTCAGGCTGATCGAGCGCTTGTTCCGGTTGTACATCGGGAAGTAGCCCGCACCGGAACCGAGCAGCTCGCGCGTGGAGTCGCCGCCGATCGGCTCGACCTTGATCACGTCGGCACCGAGCTCGGCGAGGATCGCGCCGACCGCCGGACCCATCACCATGTGCGTGAACTCGACGACCTTGATCCCGGCGAGCGGCAGGGCGGGCGCGGCCGCGCCCGCAGTGGCCGTGGCGGTCGTCGCACCGGCGCCCGTGGCGCCCGCGTCGCGCGTCCCGTCGTTCATGCCGCGACTCCCGCCGCCGCGCCGGCCTGCGGACCGGGCGTCGCGCCCGGCGTCGCCGGCACGAAGCCGAGCGGCAGGCCCGCGTCCGGCGTGAAGCCGTACAGGGATTCGGTCGGCAGCGCGTCGCGCAGGATCCGGCGGACCTCGAGCAGCTTCGGCAGGTCGATACCGGTCTCGAGCCCCATCGCTTCGAGCATGAAGACGAGGTCCTCGGTGACGACGTTGCCGCTCGCGCCCGGCGCGAACGGGCAGCCGCCGAGGCCGCCGAGCGAACTGTCGAAGGTGGTGATGCCGACCTCGAGGCCGGCGAGCACGTTCGCGAGACCGAGGCCACGCGTGTTGTGCAGGTGCAGGCCGGACAGCGCGTGGTCGCCGACCGCGGCCTTCACGCGCTTCACGAGCTCCTTCACCTGCGCGGGGTTCGCGTAGCCCGTCGTATCGGACAGCCCGACCTCGTCGCAGCCCGCCTCCATCAACTGCTCGGCGAGCCGCACCACCTTGTCGGGCGCGACCACGCCCTCGATCGTGCAGCCGAACGCGGTGGACAGGCCGCCCTCGAACTTCGGTCGGCGCGCCGCGGGCAGCGAACGCAGCAGCGCGACGATGCCGCGCACCTCGTCGAGCATCTGCGCGTGCGTGCGGCGCACGTTCTTCAGGCTGTGCGTCTCGGACGCCGACAGCGGGATCGTGAGCTTGTGGGCGCCCGCCTCGACCGCGGCTTCCGCGCCCTTCAGGTTCGGCACCAGCACCGCGACCGCGAGGCCCGGGATCGTGCGCGCGTACTTCACGACCTCGGCGGTGTCGGCGAGCTGCGGCAGCAGCTTCGCCGGCACGAAGCTGCCGACTTCGATCTCGGCGACGCCGGCGGCGGCCTCGGCCGCGATCCAGGCTTTCTTGGCCTCGAGCGGCATGACGGGCTGGATGCTCTGCAGGCCGTCGCGCGGGCCCACTTCGCTGACGAGGATGCGCTGCTTCGTGGTCATGGGGTCGTCCTCTCGCCCGCGGCACGCGGGGCGACGTAGATCCAGGGGCGTTCCGCGCGGTCGCGGACGACGAAGGCCTCGATCGCCGGGCGGTACTTGAGCGTCAGGTCGATCGCGTCCCAGCCGTTCAGCAGCATCTCGCGCGCCTCGTCGTCGATCGCGAACGCGTACGGGCCCGCGCCGGGCGCGCTCACCGTCTTCGCCTCGAGATCGACCGTCACGGCGTTCGCGACCGGGTCGCGCTCCACGGCCGCGGCGAGCTCGCGCACGTGCTCGAGCGCGACGCGCGCCGGCACGACGCCGTTGCGGATGCAGTTCGACGCGAAGATGGGCGCGAACGTCGGCGCGACCACCGCACGGAAGCCGTACTCGTGCAGCGCCCACACCGCGTGCTCGCGGCTCGAGCCGCAGCCGAAGTTCTCGCCGCCGAGCAGGATCCTCGCGCCCGCGTAGCCGGGCCGGTTCAGCACGAACTCGGGATTCGGGTCGCGGCCGCCGATCTCGGCGTAGCGCCAGCCGGCGAACAGGCCAGCGGAGAGACCCGTCTTCGAGACGGTCTTCATCTCGCGCGACGGGATGATCGCGTCGGTGTCGACGTTCGCGCGCACCAGAGGCGCGGCGACGGCGGTCAGCACGGTGAACCTGTCCACGGCGCCTCCTACGCGAACTCGCGCACGTCGGCGAGCCGGCCCGCGATCGCGCTCGCGGCCACGGTCTCGGGGCTCGCGAGGTGCGTGCGCGTCTCCGGGCCCTGCCGACTCTCGAAGTTGCGGTTCGTGGACGACACCACGCGCTCGCGCTTACCGAAGCTCTCGCCGCCGGCGTAGAAGCACATCGAGCAGCCGCTCTCGCGCCACTCGAAGCCGGCGTCGAGGAACACGCGGTCGAGGCCCTCGGCCTCCGCGGCGCGCTTCACGCTCATCGAGCCCGGCACGCAGATCGCCTTCACGCCGGGCGCGACGCGCCGGCCCTTCAGCACCGCGGCCGCGCGCCGCAGGTCCGACAGCCGGCTGTTGGTGCACGAGCCGATGAACGCCGCGTCGATCTTCAGCTCCTGCAGCGCCTGGCCGGGCTGCACGTCCATGTAGGCGAGCGCGCGGTCGTAGGCCTCGGGCGTGGTGCCGCTCGCCGCCTGCTCCGGCACGCGCGCGCCGACCGGCACCGCGTGCTGCGGGCTCGTGCCCCAGGTCACCATGGGCGCGAGGTCGCTCACGTCGAGCACGATCTCGCGATCGAAGGTCGCGCCTTCGTCCGTCTTCAGCTCGCGCCAGGCCGCGACCGCGCGGTCCCACTCGGCACCCTGCGGCGCGAAGCTCCTGCCCTTCAGGTACGCGAAGGTCTTCTCGTCCGGCGCGATCAGCCCGGTGACGGCGGAGAACTCGGTCGCCATGTTGCAGAGCGTGAGCCGCGCCTCGACGTCGAGCGCGTGCACCGCGCTGCCCGCGTACTCGACCACGTAGCCGTTGCCGCCGACCGCACCGTGCGTGCCGATCAGGAGCAGGCTCAGGTCCTTCGCGGTGACGCCGGGGGCGAGCGCGCCCTCGAAGCGCACGCGCATCGTCTTCGGCTTGGCCAGGCGCAGCGTGCCGGTGGCGAGCGCGTGCTCCGCTTCCGTGGAACCGATGCCCCACGCGAACGCGCCCATCGCGCCCTGCGTGCAGGTGTGGCTGTCCGGGCAGACGACCGTCGCGCCGGGCAGCACGATGCCGAGCTCCGGCGAGATCACGTGCACGATGCCCTGGTTCGGATCGCGCACGTCGAACAGGTGGATGCCGGCCTCGAGCGCCGCTTCGCGCGTCTCGGTGATGAACGCGCGGCCGCCGGGCAGCTTCGTGTCGTCGCCGCGGCCCGGGAACGTGTCGACGATGTGGTCCATCGTACAGAACACGCGGGCGCGGTCGAGCACCGGGCGGCCGCTCTCGCGCAGGCTCTTGAGCGCGATCGAGCCGGTGCGTTCGTGCAGGAAGATGCGGTCGATCGCGACGAGCGCGGTCCCCCCGGGCAGTTCCTGCACGAGGTGCTGGCGCCAGAGCTTGTCGAAGAGCGTGGACGGCATGGCGGGTAGGTGGAACCGCGCAGGGCGGCGGCGGGGCCGCAAGACTAAAGCAACGGGCGCCGGCTTGGGCAGGTCTGAGTCGACACTGCCCGGGGTCGGACGCGCGGGACGTCAGCGCCGCCTGGCGAGCCGGGCGACCGCCCAGGGGACGAACAGCTGCAGCGCGCGCCCCGCGAGCGGCTGCAGCCACGGGCGCAATACCGGCCACAGCACGACGGCGCGGCCGGCCAGCCCGAGGATGCGTCGCGGACCGGCCGCCACCACCGCGACCGCGCCCGCCACCAGCAGCGGCCGCGCGAGCCGGGTGCGCGCGAAACCCACGCCCCGCTCGAACGAACGCGCCGTGGCGCCGAGCGCGGCGCCGTCGGCGGCCAGCGCGTCGCGCAGCCGGGCGCTGCGCGCCAGCAACCGCGCGCGCCGGCGCGCGAGGTCGACGAGCGGGTCGGGGGCCGCGGGCTTCTTCATTCGCCGCCCAGCGCGCGGGCGTCGCGCTGCAGTTCGGCGAGCGTCGCGCCGAGGAAGCGCGGCCGCTCGGCCAGCCGACGGCGGACCGCGAGCCCCGCGACGATCGCGCCGCCGACGAACGCAGCGGTGACGAGCAGCGCCGCGAGCACGCGGTGCTCCCAGAACGCGATGATGACGGTGGTGGCGAGCATCACGACGGCGACGCCCGCGCAGAACAGCCCGACCAGCGCGTAGAGCACGACGCGCGTGAGCCGCTGCACCTCTTCCTCGAGCTCGACGGTGACGAGCTCGAGGCGCGTGTGCGCGAGCGTGACGAGAGTCGCCAGCATCCGGCGCACCCGGTCGAACAGGCCGAAGCCGGCGCCCGGGCCTGCGGTTCCGCCCGGACGCGCCGTGGAATCCGGGCCTCGGCCCGGCTCCGGACGCGCCCCGGCGGCGGGTCCCGTCGCGGCCACGTCAGCGGCGGCTGAGCAGCAGGCCGATCACGAGGCCGGCGGCGGCCGCGATGCCGACCGACTGCCACGGGTTCTCGCGGACGTAGCGGTCGGTCTCGTGCGCGGCGGCCCGCGCCCTGGTCTTCAGTTCGTACTCGAGTTCCTGCAGGCGGATCCGCGCCTGCTCCAGCGACTCGGCCACGCGCTGGCGCGCCTCGTCCGCCCGGCTCCCCGCCTCGCCTGCGGTCGCGGCAAGCAGCGCCTCGGTATCGGCGACGACGTTGCGGAGATCGTCCAACAGCTGCTCGGTTTCGGGTCTGGCGGCCATGCCGGGAACTCCTGCGGTGGGTCAAGCTGCGCCGCGGTCGCGGCGCCCCTGCGGGCATGGTAGCGAGACGCGCAGCAGCCGGCATCCGTTCCGTGCCCGGCACGGGTCCCGCAGGGATCGGCGCGTTCCCCCGCGGCGGAGTGCCCATGGAACGGCGTGGACGTCGGAGAGCACGAACGTCGTCCTGCAGGGCGCCTCGGACCCCCGGCGCGATGGATCCGGCCGCGCGGAATGGCCCGCGCCAGGAGCACGTGCTGGAGGCCGGCGACCCCGCGACGTGCGACACTTTCGAGGCCCGCCAGCTCCGAACGGAAGGCCCCGAATGCCCTATGACCCGAACAACGTCTTCGCGCGGATGGTGCGCGGCGAGATCCCCTGCGTCCGTCTCGCCGAGGACGAGCACACGCTCGCGTTCATGGACATCATGCCGCAGTCGCCCGGCCACGCCCTCGTGATCCCGAAGGTGGCCGGCGAGAACCTGCTCGATACGCCGCCGGAGGCCGCGACGGCCGCGATCCGCACGACGCAGCGCGTGGCGCGCGCGGTGCAGAAGGCGCTCGAGGCGCCGGGCGTGATCGTCACGCAGTTCAACGGGGCGGCGGCCGGGCAGACCGTGTTCCACCTGCACTTCCACGTGATCCCGGTCTACGCGAACCAGCCGCTCCGCATGCACGCGCGCGAGAAGGCGGATCCGCAGCAGCTCGAGGAACTGGCGGCGCGGATCCGCGCCGCGCTCTGAAGAAGAACGGGACAGGGTGCCGACCCCTTTTACTCACGAGATGGTCTTGCTGCCGATGTCCGAGGGTTCGCTCTAGCGGGCGTGCCGGACAGCACGCTGTTCGCCGCGTCGAACTGGAGCCACGGCGGCAGGTTCTCGGCGCGCCACGTGAGCTGCGCGCCGTTCGGATCGGCGGCGACGGGCGCGTAGCGGAACGCCTGACCGACGAGTGCCGCATCCTTCGCGGGCCCCTCGAGTGACGGCGTCGCGGCTGGCGCGCTCTATCCCGCGACGCGCGCCCATCTCGCGAACGGCCGGTGTGCGCTACGCTCGGGCGCAGCCACCGGAGCCCCTCGCATGCGCCCGTTCGAGACTTCCCGCCGCCACGCGATTCGCCGTGCCGCGGTTCGCGCGACCGCCTCGGCCCTCGTCGTCTCGTTAGCACTCGCCGGCTGCACCACCGGCGCGATACGGGCGCCGGACGCGGGTGGCGCCGTCGGGACGCGCGCGACGCCCGTGGACGGCGAACTGGTGCGTTACAGCTTCGTCGCTTTCCGCGAGACGCAGCGCATCGCGGCGCGGCGCTTCGACTCGCTGCCCGGCACGACCGCACGCGTGCTCGGCGCCGACCCGGAACTGGGCCGCATCGCGGCGGTGGTCGACGTGCCCGCCGGCTACGCCTCGGCGGACGACGTCGATTTCCGGGAGAGCTTCGAGTTCTACGTGCTGGACGGCGCCGTGCGCTTCGGCGCCGAAGCACTGGTCGCGGGCGATTTCGCCTTCGTGCCGCCGGGCGTGCGGATGCCGGTGCTCGCGTCCACCCGGGGCGCTCGCCTGCTCGCCTTCCACGATCCGTCCACGGCGGACTCGGAAGCCCTGGAGAAGCAGCAGGCCCGCGGCCCCTACGTCACTCGCGGCGCGGAGGCGCGCTGGTCGCCCGGCACGGTCAGCCAGGCGGCGGGCGTGGACGTGCCGCTCGAGATCAAGCACCTGAAGCAGGACCCCTGGACCGGTGCGCGCACGTGGCTCGTACGCATGAAGGGCGGCGTGCAGGTGCCGTGGGAACGGCACTCGGTGCCCGAGGAGGGCTACCTGCTCGCCGGCGACTACCGCCTCGTCGAGTGCCTGCGGGACGGCGCGTTCGTCGGCTCGTACCGCCCGGGTGGCTATTTCTATCGGCCCGGCGGAATCCTCCACAGCGGCCCGGAGTCCGGCACGCGGCGGGGCGCGACGTGGCTGATGCGTTCGCCGGCCACGCTCGACGTGCAGTTCTACACGGAGTGCCGCGACGGCCGTGGCGAGGGACCGCTCGGCACGCCGTCGACGGACGCGCCTGCGCCGCCCTGATCGGAGCGGGGACCGCGATCCCCATGTACGTTTCGCCGTTCGGGAACCAATCTTCCCGCGCCAAGTCGGACCCGGTGAATCTCCGACCCCTCTGACGGCACTCCCAGCCGCCACGTCGGAGTTCCACAGGAGTATCGCGGTGAAGAAGATCGTCTGGGGTCTGGGATTGACGGCGCTGGCGCTGTGGTCGCTGCTGACGTGGGGCACCTACGCCCTCGTCACCGGCGCCGGCGACTTCGTCGCGGCGAACGCCGACCTGGTCGCGGCATGGCCCGAGTGGCAGTACTGGCTGCAGTGGTCGCTGCGCCTCGTCGAGGCCTTCGGCGTTGCGCTGCTCTGGGCAATCTGGGGCGTCGGCGCCCTCTTCATCGTCGGCGGCACGTGGCTCGTCGGCCGCCTGACCGCGAGCGCGCAGCGCTTCCGCACGCTCGCGACGCGGCCCGTCTGAGGCCGCGCGGCCCGGACGGCGCGAACCGTCCGGGCCTTCTTTCATCTCCTGCCGACCCGCGCGGCCCACGCGACCTCGAAGGTCGCCGGCCGCGAGGGCCTCGTCGTAGCGCCGGCCGCCGCGCAGCCGGCGCCGTCGCGGTCACGCGGTCCGCGCGCTGCCGTCGCCCGGTGCACCCGTGGCCGGACCCTGCGGCGTCGAGCCGCCGCGCGTCTTCCACAGCGAGTACAGCACGCCGCCCGCGAGCAGGCCCGCGGTGACGCCGAGGCTCAGGCTCGCCGGCACCTTGCCTTCGAACAGCCAGTCGCCGAGGAAGATCTTCAGGCCGATGAAGATCAGCACGATCGACAGCGCGTACTTGAGGTAGTGGAAGCGGTGCACCACCGCCGCCAGCGCGAAGTACAGCGCGCGCAGGCCGAGGATCGCGAAGATGTTCGACGTGTAGACGATGAACGGGTCCGGCGTGATCGCGAAGATCGCCGGCACCGAGTCGATCGCGAACACCAGGTCGGCGATCTCGACCAGCACCAGGCAGAGGAACAGCGGCGTCGCGAACGCGACGATCTTGCCGGTCTTCGGGTCCGGCTGCTTCACGAAGAAGGCCTGGCCGTGCAGCTCGTCGGTCACGCGCATGCGCTTGCGCAGGAACTTCAGCACCGGGTTGTTCGCGATGTCCGGCTGCTGGTCCATCATCACGATCATCTTGATGCCGGTGAGGATCAGGATGACGGCGAAGATGTACATCACCCAGTAGAACTCCATCACGAGCGCGGCGCCGAGGCCGATCATGATGGCGCGCAGCACGATCACGCCGAGGATGCCCCAGAACAGCACGCGGTGCTGGTAGATGGCGGGCACGGCGAAGTACGTGAAGATCATCGAGATGATGAACACGTTGTCCATCGCGAGCGTCTTCTCGACGAGATAGCCGGTGAGGTACAGCTGCACGGCCGTCCACGCGCGCTCGCTCGCGGTCGCGGCGCCGGCGATCGACGGGTCGATCGCGCCCGCGTCGGCGTAGGCCGAGTACACCCACCAGATCGCGCCGGCCCACGCGAGGCCGAGCCCGATGTAGAGGGCCGACATCCAGAGGCTCTCCTTGACGCCGATCTCGTGCGCGTCGCGGTGGAGCACGCCGAGGTCGAACACCAGGATGGCGAGCACGGCGCCGATGAACGCCAGCCATATCCAGACCGGCATGCCGAGCCAGAGCGACAGCAGGAAGTCCATGGGAATCACTCCTCGAAGGGGAAGGCGGCGACGGCCGCGCGGGCCGGGTCGGCCGCGCGGCGCGGCACGGACCGGGCGCGGGGCGCGCGGTCGGGGAATCGACGACGGGACGTCGGCCGGCAACCGGCAGACGCGGTACGGGGGAACATCGGGCCTCCGGGCGGAACAGCACAGCCGTTCCGACATGGCGGACGCGGCTGCGTCCGTCAGAGGGGCCCGGAACTGGATAACGCGAATTCTAGATCACGTATCGCGATTGTCAATGCTTCGTTCAGGTGCAGCTGGACAAGCGGTCCGGCGGGCGGCGACGGCTGTGGCGGGCTGCAGCCGAGAGGGGTTGCGATGTCCAGGACGGACGGCGGCCCCGCCTCAGCCCCGGCGTAGCAGCCGGGCCCGACCGCCGGTCTCCTCGAGCACACCGACCGCGCCGCCACCGAGGCCGGCCGCATTGGCCTCGTCCGTGTCGACGTGCATCTCGAGCCGGAAGTTCTCGCCGACGCGCACCAGCACGTCGCCGAACACGAGGTCGCGCCCGTCCGAATCCACGCGTACGTCCACGCGGTCGCCGCTCGCGACGCCGAGGGCCTCGGCCTCGGCGGGCCGCATGTGGATGTGGCGCAGTGCGCAGATCACGCCTTTCGGGATCGTGACCGCGCCGGCCGGACCCTCGATGCGGATGCCCGGGGTGTTGTCGAGGTCGCCGGACTCGCGCACGGGCGCGTCCACGCCGAGCGTGAACTCGTCGGTGCGCGAGATCTCGACCTGGTCGTTCTGCCGCGGCGGTCCAAGCACGCGCACCTGGTCGAGGTGCCCCTTCGGGCCGACCAGCCGCACGGTCTCCCTGGCTGCGTACTGCCCGGGCTGCGAGATCGGCTTGAGCGGCGCGAGCTCGTAACCCGGGCCGAACAGCGTGGCGATGCTCCGCTCCGTCAGGTGCACGTGGCGCGCCGACACCGCGATCGGCACCGTCAGCTCGCCCTTCACTTCGTGGCCGCCCGACACGAGGCGGCGCACGCGCGTCGCGATCGCGAGTTCCTCGTCGGTCGCGACCACGAGCAGCCGGCAGCGCGCGTGCGGCTCCGAGATCTCGCGGACGCGTGTCGAGTGGTCCACGCGCGCGTCGCGGTTCAGGTCCTCGTCGAGCGCGGCACCGAGGAACTCGAGCCGCTGCGCGACGCGGTGGCGCACGAGCGCGCTGTTCTGCCCGACGCCGCCGGTGAACACGATCGCGTCGAGACCGCCCATCACCGCCGCGTAGGCGCCGACGTACTTGCGGATGCGGTGCGTGTAGATCGCGATCGCGAGCCGCGCGACGTCGTCGCCCGCGGACGCGCGCGCTTCGACCTCGCGGAAGTCCGGCGTGCCGACGAGGCCGACGAGGCCGGAGTGCCGGTTCAGCAGTTCGTCCACCTCGCCCACCGAGCGCCCGTCGCGCAGGAGCGCGAGCACGACGCCGGGATCGAGGTCGCCGGGACGTGTCGCCATCACGAGGCCCTCGAGCGGCGTGAGGCCCATGCTGGTGTCGATGCTGCGGCCGAACTCCACCGCGCAGACGCTCGCACCGCTGCCGAGATGACAGGTGACGAGCCGCAGCCGGTCCGGGTCGGTGCCGAGGAAGCGCGCCGCCTCGCCCGCGACGAACTCGTGGCTGGTGCCGTGGAAGCCGTAGCGCCGCAGGCCGAGCGGCTGAGCCACCTCGCGCGGCAGCGCGTACTCGCGCGCGCGGCGCGGCAGCGTGGCGTGGAACGCGGTGTCGAACACCGCCACGTGCGGCAGCCGCGGCAGGCGCACGCGCGCGGCGCGGATGCCGGCGAGCGCGGCGGGATTGTGCAGCGGCGCGAGCGGCACGAGCGACTCGATGCCGACCTCGACCTCGGCGTCCACGACCACCGGCTTCGTGAAGCGCTCGCCGCCGTGCGCGACGCGATGGCCGACCGCGACGAGCCGCTGCCGCAGCGCCGGGCGCCGGTCGAGCGCGTCGAGGATCGCGGCGACCGCGTGCGCGTGCTCGGGCGCGTGCACTTCGCCCTCCGAGTCGCCCACGCGCAGGCGCGGCGCGGAGCCGAGCCCCGTGACCGACAGGTCGAGGACGTGCCTGCCGTCGGCGCCGACGAGGGCCGCCTTGACCGACGAGCTGCCGCAATTGACGACCAGTACGAGCGTTTCGTCCATGAACCGGGAGGTGTGCGCAGCGAGCGCGCGTTCTGCCTGCGTAAACCGTACTGCGCGCCGGCCGACGCGGCGCGGACGGGCGGGACGGGGTGCGGCGGATGCTAGCATCGCGGCCGCGGCACTTACGACCGTGACGGGAGGGCGCAGCAATGGACCAGCCGGGATCGCCCGCAAACGAGGCCGCACCTCCGCGCGACGGCCTGCTGCCGGACGGCACGACGCCGGCGGGACCGACGAGCCGGTTCTACCGCCGCGCGTTCGGGCTCGCGGTCGCGGCGATCATGGCCGTGCTGCTGTACCGGATCGTCCAGCCGTTCCTCGCGCCGATCGCGTGGGCGATCTTCTTCGCCTTCCTGCTGCAGACGCCGCAGGGCCGCCTCGCCCGCGCGTGGGGCGGGCGCGACTCGCTGGCGGCGTTCGCGATGACGGTCCTGACGCTGGTCGTGCTGGTAGGCCCCCTGTCGCTGCTGGGCGGCGCGTTCGCCACCCAGGCCCGTGCGCTGATCGCGGGGCTGCAGCGCTGGGTGACCGAACTCCGGATCCACAGCTTCGCCGACCTCACGGAACTGCCGGCCACGCGCCGGGCGCTCGCGTGGCTCGAGCGGCACGTCGCGATCTCCGCCGACCAGCTGCGCGAGTGGGCGGTGGCCGGCGCGCAGCGCGTGCTCGAGCCGCTCGCCTCGATGGGCGGCCAGGTGTTCCTCGGCGCGGTCGGCACGCTCGTCAGCTTCACCGTCATGCTGTTCGTGCTGTTCTTCCTGGTGCGCGACGGCACGCCGATCGCGCGCACGACGCTGCGCCTGATCCCGCTGTCGCCGCCGAAGAAGGAACGACTCGCGCACCACATGGAGGCGGTGACGCGCGCGGTCGTGTTCGGCACGGTGGTGACCGCGATCCTGCAGGGCCTGCTGGTCGGCATCGGCTTCGCGATCGCGGGCCTGCCGTCCGCGGTCGTGTTCGGCGTGATCGCCGCGGTACTCTCGGTCGTCCCGTTCGGCGGCACCGCGCTCGTCTGGCTGCCCGGTGCGGCCTACCTCTGGTTCCAGGGCGAAGTCGGCTGGGCGATCTTCCTGCTGGTGTGGGGCGGCGCGATCGTCGGCCTCGCCGACAACTTCGTGCGGCCGATGCTGATCTCGGGCCGCACCGAGGTGCCGACGCTGGCGGTGTTCATCGGCGTGCTCGGCGGACTTTCGGCGTTCGGGCTGGTGGGGCTGTTCCTGGGGCCGCTGATCGTCGCGCTCGCGCTCGCGCTCGTGCGGTTCGCCGACGAGTCCATCGCGGACGGCGAGCGCAGCGACTGACCTCAGAGCCGGTAGCTCGTCGTCGTTCAGCGCACCTCGCAGCGCTCGTCGGTGCAGGCCGCGGCGGCCGTGGTGGCCGCGCCGACCTCGGCGGTCGCGGCGCGCGCGGCGGCCGCCGCGCGTGCCTCGACCAGCAGCTGCCCGATCTCCGCACCGAGGTGCAGGTCGCTGACCTGGCCGAAGTGCTGCGCGCGGCGACGACCTGCGTGGTCGATCAGCACGAGCGTCGGCGTGCCGGCCATGTCGTAGGCGGCCATCGTCGCCGGGATGCGTCCGGTCGGGCGGTCGATCGCCACGGGAAAGCCGATCCGGTACTCGTGGAGGAAGGCCTCGAGCGCCTCGCGCCGGCCCTGCACGTCGTGGTGCTCGAACACGGCGTGCAGCCCGACGACCTGCACGTCGGCATCGCGGAACGACGCGCTCACGCGCTGCGCCTGCGGCAGACCGTGCTGCACGCAGCCGGGGCACAGCATCTGGAACGCCTCGATCACGACCACGCGGCCGCGCAGGCGCGCGAGCGAGAGCGGCTCGCGCGCGTTCAGCCAGCCGGCGACGTCGAGTTCGGGGGCGAGAAGCGGATCGGCGGACACGACTGGAGCTCCGTGGGGTGCACTCGCGAGTTCGACGGGGGCTGCGCGGCGTGCCGACGACCCCGAGGGGTCGTCGGCGCGCGCCGGCGTCAGAAATCCCCGTCCTTCACGTACGGGTGGCTCCACAGGATCACCTGCAGCAGCACGGACTTCACCCACGCCTGGTGCATCGCCTCGACCTGCTCGGGCGAGGCGCCGCCCTTCGCCAGGAACGGCTTCAGCGTCGCGGTGACCGGATAGAGCAGCGCCGGCACGTAACGGTACGCGATGTGCGGCACGGACTCGACGGCGTCGGTGCGGTTCTTGCCGAAGCGGTGGTGACGACGACCGATCTCGAACTGGTAGTCGAGCCAGCGCTGGTCGTACCGCGCGTTCGCGGTGTCGAGGATCCACTGCCGGAAGCGGTGCCGCACGGCCGCGAGGTACGCGGCATCCGGCGCACCGGTGCGGGCGTTCCCGAAGTACTGCACGAGCTGCGGCTGCGAGGCGACGAAGCCGTACCAGACGTCGAGGATGGCTTCGGCCTGCGGCTCGAGGATGGGCGCGGAGGCCCGCAGCGCGGCGAGGTCCTCGTCGCCGAGCAGCAGCGTGCGCTTCAGCAGGTCGAGTTCCTCGAGCGTCATCGGCGCGCGCGCCACCGCGGGCTGGCCGAGGGTGTAGCCGGGGATGGCCGCTGTCCGGGCGGCGGTCTCGGCGGCGAGGCTGGACTGGGCGGTCATGGCGATCACTCCTGTGGCAACGAGTCGAAGGATGCGGTTCACGGTCTTCTCCAAGTGGTATCGTCGCGATACTATTTTATCGTGACCCGCCCGCCGCGCCGTTGTCAATACGGTATCGCTGCGATACTATTGCGCCATGAGCCCCCGTCCGTCCGCCTACGTGCTGCTGGAGCGCGTCTCGAACCTGCTCCGCGCCGAACTGCGCAGCGCCGGCGCCGCCGACGAGCTCGAGCCCGTGCACCTGCAGGCGCTCGACTACCTCGATCGCGCGAACGCCTACAGCAACACGCCGCTCGCCGTCGCCGAGTACCTCGGGCTCACGAAGGGCAACGTCTCGCAGCGGCTGATCGCGCTGGAACGCGCGGGCTACCTGAAGCGCACCGCGGACGCGCGGGACCGCCGCGTCTCGCACCTCGCGCTCACCGCGAAGGGCCGCAGCCTGCTGCGCGCCGCCGTGCCGCCGCCGCACTGGCGAGAGGCGCTCGCCGCCCTGCCCGCGGAGAGCGTCGACCGGCTGGAGCGCGGCCTGCTCGACCTGCTGCGCGCGCTGCAGCTCGCGCAGGGCGGCCGCAGCTTCGGCGAGTGCCGCACCTGCCGGCACTTCGTCGTCGACGGCGGCCGCTACGCGTGCGGCCTGACGCGGGAGCCGCTCGCCGCGGAGCAGACCACGAAGATCTGTCGCGAACACGCGGCGCCGGAGCTGCCGAAGACGGCCTGAGCGCCAGCGCGGCCCGCGGCGCATCATCCGCGCCCGCTCCGGCCACCGCCCCGCTAGAATCGCCGCCGTGCACGCCGACGACCTGCTCCACTCGCTGAACGAAGCCCAGCGCGACGCCGTCTCGGCGCCCTCGGCTCCCATCCTCGTGCTCGCCGGCGCCGGCTCCGGCAAGACGCGCGTGCTCGTGCACCGCGTCGCGTGGCTGATCTCGCAGGAGCGCGTCTCGCCGCACTCGATCCTCGCGGTCACGTTCACGAACAAGGCGGCCGGCGAGATGCGCGGCCGCATCGAGGGGCTCCTCGGCGTGCCGGGCGGCGCGCTCTGGATCGGCACCTTCCACGGCCTCTCCCACCGGCTGCTGCGCCTGCACTGGCGCGAGGCCGGCCTCGTGCAGAACTTCCAGATCCTCGACTCCGAGGACCAGTTGCGCCTGATCAGGAAGGTCGTGCGCCAGATGGAGCTCGACGAGGCGCGCTGGGTGCCGAAGGAGATCCAGTACTTCGTCAACGCGCAGAAGGACGAGGGCCGCCGCCCGAAGCACCTCGCGGACGAAGGCGATCCCACGCGCCGGCAGATGATCAAGCTCTACGCCGCGTACGAGGAGCAGTGCCGCCGGCTCGGCGTCGTCGACTTCGCGGAACTCCTCCTGCGCTGCTTCGAGGTGCTGCGCGACCAGCCGCAGCTGCTCGACCACTACCGCCGTCGCTTCCGGCACGTGCTCGTGGACGAGTTCCAGGACACCAACTCGATCCAGTATGAGTGGGTGCGCCTGCTGTGCGGGCCCGACACGCTGCCGTTCGTCGTCGGCGACGACGACCAGTCGATCTACGGCTGGCGCGGCGCGAAGGTCGAGAACATCCGCCGCTACCAGCGCGACTTCCCGGGCACGAAGGTGTTCCGCCTCGAGCAGAACTACCGCTCTACGGCCACGATCCTGAACGCCGCGAACGCGCTGATCGCGAACAACACCGGCCGCATGGGCAAGACGCTGTGGACCAGCGGCGACCGCGGCGAGCCGATCCGCCTGTACGCCGCCTTCAACGAGCGCGACGAGGCGGAGTTCGTCGTCGAGCGCATCCGCGACTGGGTGCGGATGGGCGGCGCCAGGCAGGGCTGCGCGGTGCTCTACCGCTCGAACGCGCAGTCGCGCGTGATCGAAGAGGCGCTGATCCAGCACCGGATCCCGTACCGCGTCTACGGCGGCCTGCGCTTCTTCGAGCGCGCGGAGATCAAGGACGCTCTCGCGTACCTGCGGCTGATCTCGAGCCGCATCGACGATCCGTCGTTCGAACGCGTCGTGAACCTGCCGACGCGCGGCATCGGCGCGAAGAGCCTCGACGCGGTGCGCGAGCACGCGCGCGCGCACGGCGGCTCGCTGTGGGAAGCCTCGCACGCCGTGATCCGCGGCGGCTCGCTCGGTGCCAAGGGCGCGCAGTCGCTGAACGCGTTCCTGGCCCTGATCGAGAAGCTCGCGGGCGAGACGAAGGATCTGCCGCTGCACGAGCAGGTGGACGCCGTGATCAACGGCTCGGGACTGGTGGAGCACTACCGGAAGGAGAAGGGCGACCGCGGCGAGGCGCGCGTCGAGAACCTCGAGGAACTGGTGTCCGCCGCGCGCGGCTATTCCGTCGAGCAAGGCTCGGACCTGCCGCCGCTGGAGTCCTTCCTCGCGCACGCGGTGCTCGAGAGCGGCGAGGGCCAGGCCGGCGAGTGGGAAGACAGCGTCCAGATGATGACTCTGCACACCGCGAAGGGCCTCGAATTCCCGGTGGTGTTCCTCTGCGGGCTCGAGGACGGCCTGTTCCCGCACCAGCGCTCCGTCACCGACATCGGCGGGCTGGAGGAGGAGCGCCGTCTCGCCTACGTCGGCGTCACGCGCGCGATGCAGCGGCTCTACGTCACGTATGCGGAGCAGCGGCGCCTGCACGGCGTCGACCAGTTCGGCACGCCCTCGCGCTTCATCGCGGAACTGCCGCCGGAACTCGTCGAGGAAGTGCGGCCGCGCGTGCAGGTCTCGCGGCCACTGTACGGCGGCGGCGGGAGCGGCCGCGGCGAGTGGGACGAGTACGGCCGGCCGCGACCCGGGGCGGGCGGGTACGGCGGGGCCTACGGTGGCGGCGGAAACGGTGGCGGCTCGCGCGGCGGTTACGGCGGCGGCGAGCGCTACGGCAGCGGCAGCACCAGCGGGCGCGGCGGCGCGGGCGCCGGCACCACGAGCCGTCCGCGTCGCGACGACTACCCGGCCGGCGGCTACGGCGCGGGCCACCGCGGCGGGCTCGGCGGCGCGACCGCGCTCGAGGAACCCGCCTCGCACGGCTTCCGGCTGGGCCAGCGCGTCCGGCACGGCAAGTTCGGCGACGGCGTGATCCTGCGGCTCGACGGCACCGGGGCGCAGACCCAGGTCGAGGTCAACTTCGAGCGCGCCGGCCGCAAGGTGCTGATGCTGGCCTACGCCAACCTGCAGACGCTCTGAACCCTTCGGGTTACCGAAACCTGCGGCGACTACGCAGTTCCGGCGCGATCGGCCGTCGCTAGCCTCTGCGTGAACGAGATTCGTTCACGGAGTGCCGCATGAAGACCTCGGTAATGGCCGCGCTGGGATGCGCGGCGGTCGTCGCCACCATCGCCCTCGCCTTCCCGCCCGAGGGAGCGAAGCCCGCCGGGTCCGCGGGCGCGACCGCGCAGACGGCGGCCGGTGCCGGGCCCGGTGCCGTCGCGAACCCGCACGGCGGCGCGAACCCGCACGGCACGGACGACCCGCACGCCGGCGCGCACGGCCTGCCGGCGATGCCGCCTGGCAAGCAGGCGCCCGCCGCGCCGCGCATGCCGATCACCGCGAGCGGCGGCGATCGCGTCGTCTGGTCGTGCAACGTCGGCAAGCTCGGCTCGACGCCGGTGATGGTCAACTTCAAGGACAGGACCGCGCTCAGCACGCGCGGCTCGAAGATCAGCCAGGCCGCGATCGCCGGCGACATGGTGCGCTGGCAGGAGAACGAGAAGGACGGCGTCTACGCGTTCGCGCTGAACAGCCAGACGAAGGCGATCAAGGTCGCGTTCACCGACCTGAAGGGCAAGGTCAGCACCTACGAGGGGAACTGCGGCGCGCCGGATCCGAACCGCAGGACGGGGAAGGCTCCGCACTAGCACCGGCCGAAGCTTCGCGCGCGGGCACGTCGCGGGCGACCGGATTCTCGCGGGAACACCGCCGCGTTCCGCCCTCGAGAATTGCCGTCGGCCGCTCGTGGCCTGGGTGCATCCCCGAACCCGGCCGCTTCCTCGGCATCGTGATCGCGACGTACTGCGCGACCCCGGTCCGGCGCACGTCCGTGCGATCGACGGGGACCCCGCAGCGACGCTCGAGGTCGACAGCGGCGCGCTCGCCCCCGAGTTGCTCCACGACGAGCTCAGAGCCGCCGCCTGACGGCCACGGCAGGCTGCTAAGCTCCGCGGCGCACCGCCTCCCGGAGCCGCCATGACCACGCTCGTCCTCGGCCTCGTCCTGTTCCTCGGCATCCACTCCATTTCCATCTTCGCGCACGGCGCCCGCAACGCCGCGGCCGCGAAGCTCGGCGTATGGGGCTGGAAGGCCGTCTATGGCGTGATCGCCCTGGTCGGCTTCTGGCTGATGATCCGCGGCTACGCGCAGGCGCGGCTCGAGCCGGTGGTGCTGTACGTGCCGCCCACGTGGCTGCGGCACGTCGCGTTCCTGCTGATGCTGCCGGTGTTCGTGCTGCTGCTGGCGACCTACCTGCCGGGCCGCATCAAGACCGCGACGAAGCACCCGATGCTGGCGGCGACGAAGGCGTGGGCGCTCGCGCACCTGCTCGCGAACGGCATGCTCCACGACGTGCTGCTGTTCGGCGGCTTCCTCGCGTGGGCGGTCGCGGACCGTATCTCGCTGAAGCGCCGGGCGGAGGTGCGCGTGATCACCGTTGCACCGGCCTCGAAGCTCAACGACGTGATCGCGGTGGTCGGCGGTGTCGTCCTCTACTGGCTGTTCGCGTTCCACCTCCACACCGTCCTGTTCGGCGTCTCGCCGATGGGCGGCGTGGGCGGCGGCTGAGATCGTCCGCGCCATGAACGCCGCCAGCCCGCTCACGCTGCCCCGCACGATGATCTACGTCGGCCTCGCCGCGCCCGGCCCGGCCGAGGCGCTGCGGCCGATGCAGGGCCCGGTGCCGGAGTTCCGCGACCACGAGGTGCTGATCCGCGTGCAGGCCGCGGGCGTGAACCGCCCGGACGTCATGCAGCGGCTCGGCAAGTACCCGCCGCCGCCGGACGCGAGCCCGATCCTCGGGCTCGAGGTCGCGGGCGAGGTGGTCGCGGCCGGCGCGGAGGTCACGACCTTCACGACCGGCGACCGCGTCTGCGCGCTCGCGAACGGCGGCGGCTACGCGGAGTACTGCGCGGTGCCCGCCACGCAGTGCCTGCCGTGGCCCGCGGGCTACGACGCGGTGCGCGCAGCGGCGATCCCCGAGACCTACTTCACCGTGTGGGCGAACCTGTTCCAGCACGGCCGGCTCGCGCGCGGCGAGACGGTGCTGGTGCACGGCGGCACGAGCGGCATCGGCACCACCGCGATCCAGCTGGCGCGCGAGTTCGGCGCGCGCGCCTACGCGACCGCAGGCACGCCCGAGAAGTGCGAGGCCTGCGTGAAACTCGGCGCGGAAGCGGCCATCGACTACCGGCGCGAGGACTTCGCGGCGCGCATCGCGGAGCTGACCGGCGGCGCGGGCGTGAACGTGGTCCTCGACATCGTCGGCGCACCGTACTTCGAGCGGAACCTGCAGTGCCTCGCGATGGACGGCCGTCTCGTGCAGGTGGCGACGATGCTCGGCACGAAGGTCGAGCGCTTCGACCTCGTGCAGGTGATGCGCAAGCGCCTCGTGATCACCGGCTCGACGATGCGCCCGCGCACCACGGCCGAGAAGGGCACGATCGCGAGCGCGCTGAAGGAGCAGGTGTGGCCGGTGCTGGCGGCGAATCGCGCCGGCCCGGTGATCCACGCGACCTTCCCGCTCGCCCAGGCGGCGGAGGCGCACCGCCTGATGGAGAGCAGCGCGCACGTCGGCAAGATCGTGCTGACGCTCTGAGGAAAAGGGGTCGGACCCCTTTTTCGCTCACCGGGTCTTCGCGCCCATCCCCAGCAGCACGTAGCGCATCGGCTGAATGCGCACGCCGTCGCGTTCCTCCTGGTCGCCGCTCGGGCGCGACGCGGACCTCCACGCTCGCCATGGGCCCTGGACTCCGGCGGCCGGCCCACGCCGCACGGCCGCTCTCGCGTCAGCCCGCCGGCTTCGCGGCGGGCGCAGCAGCCGGCGCGGTCGACATCGGCTGGCCCGCCGCAGCCCAGGCGCCGATGTCGCCCTCGAGATGGTGCAGGCCCGTGAAGCCGTTCTTCTGCAGCACGTCGAGCGCGAGGCCGGCACGGCGACCGCTGCGGCAGTAGACGACGACGTCCTTGCCCTTCAGCGCGCCGAGTTCCGCGAGGCGCGCTTCGACCTGGTCGTGCGGCACGTTGATGGCCCCGGGCACGTGCCCCTGCGCGTACTCGTCGGCGCGGCGCACGTCGAGCACGACGAGCCGCTCGCCCTGCGAGCGCTGCAGTTCCGCGAGGCGGGTGGCATCGACCTTGGGCCAGGCGGCCGCGGGCTCCGCAGCCGGTGCCGCCGGCGCGGCCGACGCAGCCGGCGCCGCGGAGGTCGAGGCCGGTGCCGCGCGAGGGCCGGCCGTGACCGGGGGCCCCGTGACCGCGGAGGCCACGCCGGCACCGGCGAGCATCGCGACCAGCAGGAAACCGTGCAGACGGTCGGCGGCGTTCATCGCGGCTACTCTCGCTTGCGGGGTCCCGAACCGGGGACCGGGCCCGGGGTCGCGATCATCCCCCGGCCTCGCGCCCGTGCCAAGCGGGCGCACTCACCAGCGCTGCGGCACCTTCCGGAGCTTGGCCGTGTCGTAGCCCCAGTCCTTCAGTTGCGCGACCAGCCGCTCGTAGTCGGCGTCCGGGATCGTCGGCGTGCGCGCCATGATCCAGACGTAGTCGCGTGCGTTCCGTGCGATCACGGTCTGCGTGTAGCCGGGGTCGAGGTACGAGATCAGGAACTCGGCCTTGATCGGCCAGACGAACTGCATCCCCCACGTGGAGTTGTGCACGCGGTCGCGGAGGAAGCCGGTCGGCGTGTACTTCTTCGCCGCGCCGTCGAAGCCGCCGTCGCGGAACGTGAAGGTCGTGGCGATCGTGCCGTCGGGGCTCAGCGCGTAGCTCTCGATCGCGTTGTACGCGGTGTCCTCGATGAAGGTCGGGATGTGCGCGATCACGTACCAGTCGCCCATGAAGCGCTGGAGGTCGACGTTCCGGGCGGTCGGCAGCGGTTCGCGGTCGGGCACGGTGGTGCATCCCTGGATAAGCAGCAGGCAGGCGCAGGCGGCGAGCAGGCGTTTCATCGTCGTCACCTCGAGACCATGCGCGTCTTTTCGCACGGCTGCGCCGTTCGGATCAACCCTGGCCTCTTGACGCGGTGCGCGCGGCTGCCATAGTCGCAGCCCGTCGCCGCCGTCGCGGCGCGGAATCCTCGATGAACGGCGCTCGATGCGCGCTCCCTGCACGCCGTCCCACGGTCCGCCCGCGGCTCGCGGCCCTGCTCCTGCTGGCGACCACCCCGTTCGCGACCGCCGCCGGCGCCGGCGCCGGCGCCGGCGCGATGGTCGGTGGGATTGCCGGCCGGCTCGGCTCTCCCACCGACTACGTGCCCGCGCTCGTCGTGCACGCGTGGTCCGAGGCCACCGGCCGCCTCGCCAGCGTCGCGACCGCGCCCGGCCAGACCTCCTACCTGCTGGCCGTGCCGCCGGGACGCTACCTGGTGTTCGCGACGCCCGCCGACCCGGGCGCGCCACCGGTCCATGGCGCGCACACGCGCTTCACGCTCTGCGCCCGCGACGCGCGGCGGCTCGAGAGCGGCGCCTGTGGCGACCACGGGCTCGTCGAGGTCGAGGTCGGCCGTCGCCGCGTCGACGGCGTGGACATCTCGGACTGGTACCTCGAAGACGCGGCCGTCGCACGCATCGACCGGGTGCTCGGGCGTCGCAGCGAATCGTGGACGGAAGCAACGCTCGCCGCGCCGAAGTTCTCGGAGTACCCGGCGCCGACGGCCGCGACCGGCGCACCGGTCATCGCCGGCGCAAGGGCCGCCAACTTCGCGGGCGGCTGGCTGCTGGAGCGCACGCCGTGTGCGAGCGTCGGCGCGGCGACCGGCGGCTGCGAGAACGTGACGCTCACCGAGCTCGCGACCGGCCGCGTGCTGCGGCCCGAGCCGCTGGCCGGGGTGCCGGCGGCGGAGCCCTGCGCCGGGGTCAAGGTGCTGCAGTACCGCCGCGACAGCCGGCTGCTGACGGTCACGACCGCCCGCGGCGACGAACTCGTGACGCGCTACCTGGTCTGGAACCCCACCGAGGCGACGCTGCGCACCGTGGCGACGCTGTCGAGCACCGTGGCCGAACGCTGCGGCGAGTAACCGGGATCGGCCTCGGCCTCAGCGCGCCTGCAGTGCGCTCCACTCGTCCTGCGCCGCGCCGGCCAGCGCCTGCGCATGGCGGCGGATGTCCTCCAGCACGGCCGGGGACAGCTTCTTCTCGCCGTGGTGCTCCCGGCTGACGCCGCGCACCACCTCGGTGCCCCGGAACTCGGCGACCACCGGCACGCGGCCGGCCATCGCGCCCGGCCCGCCGCCGCTGGCGCCGCCCGCCGGCTGCTCGCCCGCGTAGTACCAGAGCTCGCCGCCCGCGAAGAAATAGCGGTTCTCGCGCGGACCGCCGGGGCCCTCGACGCGCTCCTCGAGGTAGCGCAGCTCGCCGTCGTCGAAGCGGGCGACGAACGCGGAGTCGGCGTCGCCATGCCGCCACCGGCCCTCGACCTTCGGCAGCGACTCCGCACGAGTACGCACGGCCGCGGCACGGGCCGCACCGTCGCCGTCGACCGCCGCCTCTCCGGACGCGACGCCTGCCGCGCCGCCGGTCATGGCACCCGGCGCCAACTCCGCCATTCCGCCCTTCGCTCCGCCGGCGGCGTCGGCGCCCGGTGCGGTTCCGGCGTCGCGCCCGCAGCCGGCGAGCACGAGCGCGCACGTCACGGCCAGTGCGGGATACGAACGGCGGGCGGCGGCCATCGCGGAACTCTCCGGGCGCACGCGGGAGCGACGTGCGCGTGTCAAACTAGCACCGCCATGAAATCCGTGTCGAACGTGCTGATGAAGGGGCTCGCGGCGGTGCTGCCGATCGGGCTCACGATCTACGTCGTCTGGTGGCTCGCAGCGACCGCCGAGTCGCTGATGCGCCGCTTCCTGACGCTCGTCATCGCCGAGCAGCACTACTACCCGGGCATGGGCATCCTCGTCGGCCTCGTGCTGCTGCTGATCGTCGGCACGCTCGTGAACGCCTACGTCGTGCGCCGCGTGCTGGGCTTCTGGGAGGAACAGTTCGCGCGCATCCCGGTCGTGAAGACCATCTACGGCGCGATCCGCGACGTCGCGCGGTTGCTGCCGGCCAGCGGCGGCAAGAAGCGCGACCTGCAGAGCGTCGTGGTCGTGCAGTGGGGTGACGTGCGGATGATCGGGTTCGTCACGCGCGACGAGCTGCCGGAGCTCGAGCTCCAGGCCGGCGGCGTCGATCTCGTCGCCGTCTACTTCCCGATGAGCTACATGATCGGCGGCTACACGGTGTTCGTGCCGAAGGCGTCGGCTCAGCCGCTGGACATGCCGGTCGAGGCGGCGATGCGGCTCGTGCTGACGGGCGGCGTCGCGACCACCCCGGGCGGACCCGGGACCGGCTCAGCGGCCTCGGTCGCGCCGGCCTCGGGGCCGACGCGTCCGGCGTCGTAGTCCGTCGGCGGCGGCGCCGCGTCCGCGAGCCCCGCGACGTCCGGTACCCGCAGCCGCGCCAGCAGCGGGTAGTGATCCGAGCCGACGTACGGCCCGACGCCGAACGCGTCCACCCAGATGCCCCGCGAATGCAGGCAGTGGTCGATGGCGAGGTACGCGGGCCACCAGCGTGCGGGCCAGGTCGCGGCGAGCCCGCGCCCCGCGGCGCAGTCCGCCAGCCTGCCGTCGCGCAGCAGGCGCGCGAACGCCGGGCTGTAGCGCGTGGCGTTGAAGTCGCCGAGCGCGATCACCGGCAGCGGCGACTGCGCCGTCAGCCGCGCGAGGCCGGCGAGTTCGCGGTCGCGCACGTCCATGTACGACGGGCGCACCGGCCACTTGAGGTGCACCGCGAGCAGATCGACCGGGTGACCGAACGGCGCGATCCGCACGCGCGTGCCGGTGGTGCGGTCCCCGCCGAGTTCGAGCGGCCCGGCCGAGAGCAGCCGCACGCGGCTCAGCACCAGCACGCCGTGGCCGCCGGCCTCGGGTTCGTAGTGCGAATGCGGCCAGCCGTCGGCGAGCATCCCGAGCTCGCGTCGCCACGCGGGCGTGACCTCGACGAACACGGCGACGTCGGGCCGCGCCTCGCGCATCAGCGCACGCACGCGCTCGTAGTCGGTGTTCCGGTAGCGCACGTTCAGCGCGAGCACGCCGATGGGCTGCCCGAGTCCCGGCCCCTGCGGCGGCGCGCGCAGGTAGGGCGCCGCGTACAGCGCATTGGCCGCGGCGAGCGCGAGACAGCCGAACGCGACCCACTTGTGATTCAGGAGCGCGAGCCCGACCGCGCAGAGCGCGAGGATCGTCGCGTACTGCACCCGGAAGTTGGCGAGGAGGTCGAACACCCAGCCGAGGTCGGCCGCGGTGCCGGCGAGGCCCGCGGCACCGGTCAGCGTGGCGATCGCGGCGAGCACCAGCTGCAGTCGCGACCGCGAGATCACGCGCGAGCTCCCGGCCGCTTGAACGGCGCGCGCGATCGCGGTCTGATGGCGGCCCCCGCGCCCGAACGGGCGTTTGGCGGAGCCGCCCGTCGATGAGCCAGCAAGCCCCCGCCCGCCGCTACTTCGAGGACCTCGCCGTCGGCGAGGTGCGCGAGTCCTCCGCGCACACGATGACCCGCGACGAGATGATCGACTTCGCGAGCCGGTACGACCCGCAGTACTTCCACGCCGATGTCGAGGCCGCGAAGGGCTCGACCTTCGGCGAGGTGATCGCCTCGGGCATCCACACGATGGCGATCTGGCGCCGGCTCGACCACGAGATCGCGCACGACATCGCGTGGATCTGCGGCGTGGCCTGGAACGACGTGCGCTGGCGCGTCGCCGTGCGCGCGGGCGACACGCTCCGGGCCCGCTCGAAGTGCCTCGCCAAGCGCGAGTCCGGAGCCGACCCGCGCCGGGGCGTCGTCGAATACCACTACAGCCTCGTGAACCAGCGCGGCGAGACCGCGTGGGAATGCGTCAGCGTGAACCTCGTCGAGCGGCGACCGCCCGCGCCGTGAAGCGCCCGTTCACTCCGGGTCGATCTTCGAGATCTTCGAGCCCTCGAGCGTGAGGTTGTACATCAGCCCCTTGTTCGAGAACACGAAGCCGATGATCGGCCGGCGCGCGGTGTCGGTGTCGAGTTCGCCGCCCGCGCCGAGCGTCGCGAGCGCCACCGAACCGTCGACGCCCGCCTTCCAGCCCTTGCGCTTGCGGAAGTCCTGGTACGCGTCGTCGGTCATGAACAGGATCACGACGCTCTTGGCCTGCACGCCGAGCTGCAGGCCCACGGATGCGGACGCGATGTTGTAGTAGCCGACGGTCTTGCCGCCGGACAGCAGCGCGCCCTCGCCGTACTCCGCGCCGATGCCGATGCCGCCCTTGATGACGCGCGGGAACACGAGCATCGCGCGGGACTTCCCCGACAGTTCCGCGCCAGCCTGCGTGGTGCGGCGGAACTCGGCGAGCGCCTCGCGGACGCGGGCGTCGATCTCGGCGCGAGAGGACGCGTGCACGGCGGGCGGTGCGAGCAGCAGGCACGCGACGACGCCGGGCAGCAGGACGCTCAGCAGGCGCATGGTCGTGGTTCCGGGCCCTGGACGGGGCCGGAGTCTAACCGCGCGGCGCCGCACGGTCAGGTTGCGACTTCGCGCAGGCGATGTTCGCCGTGACCACCCCTGGGCGAGCGGGCGGGCCGCGGCGGCCCGCCTCGGGCGGCACGACGGTCAGGCGGTCGCTTCGCGCAGCCTGGTCCGGGTATAGGCGAACTCGACGTGCCGGATGCCGGCGGTGCGCCGGGCGACGCGCCGGATTTCCTGCAGCAGCCGCAGCAGCACCCGTTCGTCGCCGTGCCGACCGCCGACCGCGTAGTCGTCGGCCACGCCGACGTGCACGACGGTGATCCGCTCGAAGGTGTCGCGCACGTAGACGACCGCGCCGACGGGGCGGGCGCGCTCGCCTTCCTCGTGCACGGCGAACAGCGACTGCACTTCCGCGCGGCCCGCGACGCGGATCCGCAGGTAGCCGTCGCGCTCGACGATCTCGGGCAGGCCGAAGCGCTCGATCGTCGCCTCGATGCCGTCGCGCACGCGATGCTGGCGCGTGTTGAAGAACAGCATCGCCTCGAGGTCGCCGCGCATCGCGGCGGGCAGCCGCGACGTGATCGTTATCCTGTGCGCCATCCGATCGATCCTCCGAAGGTTCGGAACCCGTTCGAGCGACGCCATCCATTGGCCGGGACACCCGCGCACCGGTGCGCGGCTGCAGACTCGCACCCGATGCTGCCGGTGCGGCGCGCGCCTGTCGAGCGTCGCCTTGCCCGGCCCGGTAGCCGAAATCCCATGCTGCGACGGGGACTTAGCTGCAACGTCCGCGCCACAGCCGGGTGCCGCGGCGGCCTGGATGGCGACCGGCACGGGTCGCGCCAAGCGTCGGAACGGACAAGGGAAAGGGCGGTCTGCCGGCGCGGTTGCGCGGACGGTGCCGCGGGTGTGGAGGCCGGGCAACGACCGGCTCGGCCGTGCCCGGCGGCGCGCCACCATCGAACCGTTCGGTCCTGGAAATCCGCGCCGGACGCCGCACGCGCCCCGCCCTTGCCAAGTTACGCGGCGTTCCCGATGCTGCCACCTCCCCCGACTCCGGAGCGCGCCATGCAGATCAACGTGAACGGCCAGGACTACTCGATCGACGCACCCGCGGACATGCCGCTGCTCTGGGCGCTGCGCGATCTCGTCGGGCTCACTGGCACGAAGTACGGCTGCGGCATGGCGCTGTGCGGCGCCTGCACCGTGCACGTCGACGGGCAGCCGATGCGCTCGTGCGTGATGCCGGTCAGCGCGGTCACGGGGAAGAAGATCACCACGATCGAGGGCGTGGGCGCCTCGCCGCTCGGCAAGAAGGTGCAGGACGCCTGGGTGGCGGAAGACGTGCCCCAGTGCGGCTACTGCCAGTCCGGCCAGATCATGAGCGCGGTCGCGCTGCTGGCCGAAAAGCCGCAGCCGACCGATGGCGACATCGACACCGCGATGAGCGGCAATCTCTGCCGTTGCGGCACCTACAACCGCATCCGCAAGGCGATCCATCGCGCGGCGGGCGGCTGACGTGCCGCGCGTGAACGGTACGGCGCGGCCCGGGAACGCGCTCCCCGATGCGTCGCGCCGGCGGTTCCTGCAGCAGGGCGGCCTCGCCGCCGGCGGGCTCGTGCTCGGGCTCGCGCTGCCCGTGCGCTCGCGGCCGGCGTTTGCGGCCGGGGCCGGGCCGGGCGCCGCGGCCGGCGCGCCCGCGGCCATCAACGCCTACGTGAAGGTGGCCGCCGACGGCATCGTCACGCTCGTGGTTCCGAAGTCCGAGATGGGCCAGGGCGTGTACACCGGCTACGCCCAGGTGCTCGCCGAGGAACTCGAGGTCGAGTGGGAGCGCGTGCGCGTCGAATCCGCGCCGGTCGCGGCGGTCTACAACGTGCCGTTCGCGCCGATCCAGTTCACCGGCGGCAGCATGAGCATCTCCACCGGCTTCGATTCGCTGCGCAAGGCCGGCGCCACCGCGCGCGCGATGCTGACGAGCGCGGCGGCGGCACGCCTCGGCGTGCCCGAGTCGGAACTCCGCGCCGAGCGCGGCACGCTCGTGCACGCCGCGAGCGGTCGCAGCTTGGGCTACGGCGAAGTTGCCGCCGCCGCGGCACGGCTCGAGCCGCCCGCCGACGTGGCGCTGAAGCCCGCGTCCGAGTGGCGCCTGATCGGCCGGTCGCTGCCGCGCGTCGACTCGCGTGCGAAATGCGACGGCACCGCGATCTTCGGGCTGGACGTGCGCGTGCCGGGCCTGCACTACGCGGTGATCGCGCGCGCGCCCACCTTCGGCGCGAAGCTCCGCCGCTACGACGCGGCCGCGGCGAAGGCGATTCCCGGCGTGGTCGCGGTGGTCGAGGTGCCCCAGGGCGTCGCCGTCGTCGCGGCCAACACGTGGGCCGCGCGCCGCGGGCGCGACGCGCTGGTGACCGAGTGGCAGGACGGGGCCGGCGCCCGCGTGTCGTCGAGCGCACTGGCGGAGCGCTACGCCGCACTGGCGCGCAAGCCGGGCGTCGTCGTCGCGTCACAGGGGGACGTCGCGGCGGCGCAGGCCGCGGCCGCCCGGCGCCTCGAGGCCGACTACGCGGTACCGTTCCTGTCGCACGCGGCGATGGAGCCGCTGAACTGCGTCGCGGTGCCGTCGCAGGACGGCCTCGACCTCCACGTCGGCACGCAGTTCCAGACCGCCGACCGCGATGCGGCGGCCAGGGTGATGGGGCTGCCGCCGGAACGCGTGCGCGTCCACACCACGTTCCTCGGCGGCGGCTTCGGCCGGCGCGCGAATCCGTTCTCCGACTTCATCGTGGACGCCGTCGCGGTCGCGAAGGCCGTGAACCGGCCGGTGATGACCGTCTGGACGCGCGAGGACGACACGCGCGGCGGCTGGTATCGCCCGCTCGCGCACGCGCGACTCACCGCGGGGCTCGGTGCGGACGGCCGGCCCGTCGCGTGGAGCTACACCTCGGTCGTGCAGCCGGTGCTGATCGGCACGCCGTTCGAGGCTTTCGTCGATCCGAAGACCGGCATCGACGGCGCGACCCACGAGGGCGCCTCGCACCTCGCGTACGCGGTGCCGAACACGCGCTGCGACGTGCACCAGGTCACCGACGTCGGCGTGCCGGTGCAGTGGTGGCGCGCGGTCGGCCACACCTACACCGCGTTCGCGGTCGAGGGCTTCGTGGACGAATGCGCTCACGCCGCCGGGCAGGATCCCGTCGCGTACCGGCTCGCGCTGCTCGACGGCAAGCCGCGGCACCTGGCCGCGCTGAAGCTCGCGGCCGAGAAGGCGGGCTGGGGCCGGCCGCTGCCGCAGGGTCGCGCGCGCGGCGTCGCCGTGCACGAGTCGTTCGGCAGCGTGGTGGCCGAGATCGCGGAAGTCTCGCTCGAGGACGGCCGCCCGCGCGTGCACCGCGTGGTCGCCGCGATCGACTGCGGCACGGCCGTGAACCCGGCGCTCGTCGCGCACCAGGTCGAGAGCGCCGTCACCTACGGCCTGTCGGCCGCGCTCGGCGAGGAGATCACGCTCGAGAACGGCCGCGTGCAGCAGTCGAACTTCGGCGACTACCCGGTGCTCAGGCTCGACGCGATGCCGGTGGTCGAGACGCACATCGTGCCGTCGACGGCGCCGCCGACCGGCGTCGGCGAGCCCGGCACGCCGCCGATCGCGCCGGCCGTCGCGAACGCGCTGTTCGCGCTGACGGGCGTGCGCGTGCGCCGGCTGCCGCTGAAGCACGCGACGTTCGCGTAACGGGGCAGTGGGGACATTGCCCTTCCTCAGCTGCCCTTTTCCGCCGCGTGCGCCGCCTGCACGGCCGGGCGCGCCGCGACGCGCGCCTGGAACGCCTTGAGGTTCGGGTACGGCGTCAGGTCGAACCCGACGAACCCGGTCCAGCCGAGCACCGTGTAGAGATAAGCGTCCGCGATCGTGAACGTGCCGCCGGCCAGGAACTCCCTGCCTGCGAGCTGCTGCTCGACGTACGCGAAGCGCCGGCCGATCAGCTTCTTTGCGGCTTCCTTCGTCTCGGCCGGGGCCGACGGGTTGAACAGCGGGCCGAACGACTTGTGCAGCTCCGAGTTGATGAACGCGAGCCACTCCTGCAGGCGGTAGCGCTCCATCGTGCCGGCCGCCGGCGCGAGCTTCGCCTCCGGCCTGCGGTCGGCGAGGTACTGCAGGATCGCCACGCCTTCCGTCAGCAGGCCGCCCTCGTCGAGGCCGAGTGCCGGCACGTAGCCCTTCGGGTTGATCGCGGTGAAGTCCTCGCCGGACTTCGTGGTCTTCTTCATCAGGTCGACCTGCACGGCCTCGAACGGCAGGCCGAGCTCGCGCAGCACGATGTGGGAGGCGAGCGAGCAGGCACCGGGCGTGAAATACAGCTTCATGGGAATGCTCCGAAGGCGGGACGATCAGCGTACGGACCCGGGGACGGTCCCCGTTTCCCGGACGATGGGACCGGGGACGGCCCCCATCACCTGGCGAGATCCAGCACGAACGCGAACTCCTCCGCGATCTCGCGGTAGCGCTGGAAGCGGCCGGACTTGCCGCCGTGGCCCGCCTCCATGTTGGTGCGGAACAGCAGCGGGTTCGAGTCGGTCTTGAGCGTGCGCAGGCGCGCGACCCACTTCGCGGGCTCCCAGTACTGCACCTGGCTGTCCCAGAGTCCGGTGGTCACGAGCATCGCGGGATAGGCCTGCGCCTTCACGTTGTCGTACGGCGAGTACGCCAGCATGTAGTCGTGCAGCTCGCGGCTCGCGGCGGGGTTGCCCCACTCGTCGAACTCGTTGGTCGTCAGCGGGATGCTCTCGTCCAGCATCGTCGTGACGACGTCGACGAACGGCACGTGCGCGACGATGCCGCGGTAGTCCTGCGGCGCGAGGTTGGCGATCGCGCCCATCAGCAGCCCGCCGGCGCTGCCGCCCATCGCGAACACGCGCTTCGGGTCGGCGTACCGCTCGTTCACCAGGAAGCGCGTGACGTCGACGAAGTCGGTGAAGGTGTTCTTCTTGTTCAGCAGCTTGCCGTCCTCGTACCACGCGCGGCCCAGCTCCTGGCCGCCGCGGACGTGCGCGATCGCGTAGACGAAGCCGCGGTCCACGAGCGACAGCACCGACGAGCGGAACGCCGGGTCCATCGAGAGGCCGTACGACCCGTAGGCGTACTGGTACAGCGGCGCCCGGCCGTTGCGCTCGAAGCCCTTCCGGTACAGCAGCGACACCGGCACCTTCGTGCCGTCGCGCGCCGTCGCCCACAGGAACTCCGTCACGTAGTTCGAGGACTCGAAGCCGCCGAGCACCGGGTCGCGCTTCATCAGCTTCCGCTCGCCGGTCTTCAGGTCGTAGTCGTAGGTCGTGTTCGGCGTCGTCAGCGACGTGTAGACGTACCGGAGCGTGTCGGTGTCCACCTCCTCGTTCGCGCCGAGCGCCATCGCGTAGGCGGGCTCGTCCGCGGCCATCGGGAAGTCGCGCTTGCCGTCCCACGACCTCAGCCGCAGCTTCGCGAGGCCGCCGGAGCGCTCGGACACCACCAGCCAGTCGCGGAACACGTCGAAGCCGCCGACGAAGGCGTCGTCGCGGTGCGGGACCACGTCGCGCCACTGCGAGCGGTCGCCGACCTGCGCGATCGGCACCTCCACGATGCGGAAGTTCTTCGCCTGCCAGTTCGTGCGGACGACGAACCGGTCGCCGAGGTCCTGCAGCTGGTACTCGTGGTCGCGGTCGCGCGCGAGCGCCACGCGGAACTCGAGCTTCGGGTCGTCGGCGGACGCGTAGCGGTACTCGGACGACACCGTGCTCTGCGCGACGATGTAGATGTACCGGTCGGTCTTCGACTTGTAGACGCTCGTGTAGAAGCTCTCGTCGTCCTGCTCGTAGACGAGCACGTCCTGCGCGACCGGCGTGCCGAGCACGTGCTTCTTCACGCGGTAGCCGAGCAGCGTCTGCGGGTGCTTCTCGACGTACAGCACCGTGCGGTTGTCGTTCGCCCAGGCGATGTCGGCCTCGGCGTTCTCGATCCGGTCGGAGTACTCCTCGCCGGTCTCGAGATTCCTGAAGCGGATGGTCCACTGCCCCCGGCCGACGCCGTCCTCGGCCCACGCCATGATGCGGTTGTCCTGGCTGACCTCGAGCGCGCCGACCTGGAAGAAGTCGCGGCCCTTCGCCAGCTCGTTGACGTCGAGCAGGAGCTCCTCGGGCGCGTCGAGCGTGCCCTTCTTCCGCGCGTAGATCGGGTACTCCTTGCCGGTCTCGAAGCGCGCGTAGTACCAGTAGCCGTTCTCGCGCGCCGGCACGGTCGAGTCGTCCTGCTTGATGCGGCCGACGATCTCGTCGTAGAGCTGCTGCTCGAGCGCCTCGGTGTGGCGCGTCATCGCCTTCTTGTAGGCGTTCTCGGCCTCGACGTAGGCCAGCACCTCCGGGTCCTTCCGCTCGTCGTCGCGCAGCCAGTAGTACGGGTCGACGCGCGTGCCGAACGGGGACTTCACCTCGTGCGGGCGGACCGCGGCGACCGGCGGCGTCGGGGCGGGAGACTGGACGGCGTTCATGGCTGCTGACGGTTCCTGGGACGCGGGAGGCGGGACGGCGGCGCACGCGCCCAGCACGAGCGAGGCGAGCACGCCGGCGACGACGGCGCGGAAGCGGTGGTGCATGCGGCTTTGCTCCCGGTGGCGGCCGGCGCGGCAGTTTACTCGACCGGCCGCGCCGTCGGTCGTCCAGGGCGGCGGTTGCGCGGGAGGGCGGTCCGTCGCGCCGGGCGTGGGCTCAGCGGCCCGCCAACGTGCCCGCCATAGCGAGGCCGAGCGCGCGCCCGCTCAGGAACGCCGCCTCGACGCGCGCGCCGATGCACCAGTCGCCGCAGGCCCCGAGCGCGAGTTCGGGGTGCCAGAGGCAGTCCTCGCCTAGCGGCGTCTCGACGCGTGCGTAGCGCCAGCGATGCGCCCGAGAGGCGACCAGCGGCGGCAGCTTGGCCGGCACCGCCACGACCTGCGCGAGCCGCTCGGGCAGCCGCGCGACGAGCGCGGCCGCGACCGCCTCCGGATCGGCCTCGAGGTGGGCCACGCTCCACTCCGTGCCGGCGTGCAGCACCCACGCGTCCGCGCTGCCGCGCCGCGGCTTCGACGCGTTCCGCGCGAGCCACGGCAGCACCGGGTCCGGCCGCCAGTCGGCGTCCAGTTCGACGGGCAGCGGCTCTTCGAACTCGGCCATGGCGGCCCAGCACGGCGAGAACGAGACGCCGGCGAGACGGGCCGCGAGCGCCGGGTAACCCGCGAGCAGCGGCACGGCCTGCGGCGCGGGGATCGCCAGCACGACGGCGGCATGGCGCTGGTTCAGGGAGTCGAGCGAATCGTGCAGGCGCCAGCCGTCCGCGTCGCGCTCGAGGTCGACGATCTCGGTCGAGTGGATCACGTCGAGACCGCCGGCGAGAGCGCGGCCTAGCGCGTTCATGCCGGGCACGCCCACGTGCAGCGGCGCCTGCTCGCGCGTGTCCGCCGGCCAGCGCGGCCGCCACACGCCGACGGCGCCGGTCCGGAGGGGGCCGGCGAGGTACTCCGCGAACGCGGGATCGCGGACCACGAAGTACTGGGCCCCGTGGTCGAAGCCGGCCGTGTCGGTGCGGCGCGTCGCGGCACGACCACCGGGACCGCCGCCCTTTTCGTACAGGACCACGTCGTGGCCCGCATGCAGCAGTTCCCGCGCGCAGGCCAGCCCCGCCACGCCCGCCCCGATCACCGCGATCTTCCCGTTCATCGTCGTGTCACCGTTTTCCGTACGCCGTGCCGGACCCCGCCCGCGCGTGCCGTGCTAGCCTGCCGCCATGCGCTCCCTGCGTACTCCGTCGCCGCGCACCGCGGTCACCGTCCGCGCGCTCGCCTCTGCGCTCGCCCTCGCGACGGCGCTCGCGGGCTCGCTCGCCGCCGACCCGGCCCGCGCCGCGTCGCCCGACGGTCTCGCGTCGCTCGAGCGCGCCGAGCCCTGCTGCCAGGATCCCTCGAGCTTCCGCTACGAGAAGCTGGGCGCCGGCGCGACGCTCGACTTCACGATCGACCGCCGCAACCCGGTGTTCGAGTTCCAGGCCGGCCGCAGCCGCTTCCGGGCCTTCGAACTGCCGCGCGACGGCGGCGCCTACGTACTGGAACTCCGCAGCTTCCTCGAAGGCCCTGCCGATCCGCGTCGCGCCCGCGTGTTCTATCCCGTGATCGCGGTGCTGACGGACGACTTCATCGTCTCGCGCTCCACCGATCTCGACCACCTGCGCTTCGAGCTGCCGGTGTTCGAACGTGCCGCCGCGCCGGCCTACCGTCTCGTCGTGCCGCTCGATGCGGCGAACCCGCGCGAGCGCTACCTCGTGGTCTACACGCCCGCTTCGCTGCTCGCGCCGCGCCCGCTGGCGGTGACGACGCCCGAGAGCGCCGAGCGAGCCACCCGCGAAGCTTATCTCGGCGCCTCCGCGCACGGGCGGTTCCGCATCACGCTTCGCGCGGCGCGGGCGCCGGCGGAGCCCGGCGCGGACGCCGAAGCCGCGGCGCGCTGAGCGTCGCTCAGCGCTCGTCCCGCGCGGCTCGCGCCGCCGCGCGTTCGGCCGCGCGGCGGCGCTGTTCCGGCAGCCGCGACCACGTCTCGTACGCGCCGAACAGCAGCAGCGCGAACGCCAGCGGCGCGACCGACAGCAGCAGCCGGTAGACGAGCGCCGCGCCGAGCAGCTGCTCCGGCGGCACCTGCGGCAACAGCACGAGCAGCATCGACTCGAAGACGCCGAGGCCCGCCGGCACGCTGCTCGCGAGACCCGCGAGGATCGCCAGCACGTAGACGGCGACGAACGCCAGGAACGGCAGCTCCACGCTCGCCGGCAGCAGCACGTAGAGCACGCCCGCCGCGCAGCAGACCTCGGTGATGCCGATCACGTACTGCACGGCGGTCAGGTTCGGCGGCGGCAGGCGGAACCAGATTCGTCCGACCTGCACCGGCGCACGCCGGCGCAGCACGAGCACGATATAGGCCGCGTGGAGCGCGAGCAGCGCGAGGCCCGAGCCGCGCGCGAGGTCGGCCTGCACCCGCAGCAGCTCCGCGGCCTCGTCGGCCCGCAGCACGAGCGCGAGGCCGAGCAGCAGTCCGAGCGCCGCGGCGTAGGGCATCGCGACGTAGAGCACCATGCGGCCGATGTCGAGGGGCCTCATGTCCACCGCCGCGTACAGCCGGTAGCGCACGGCACCGCCCGACAGCGCACCCCAGCCGATCGCGTGACCGATCGGCGTCGCGATCAGCGCGGTGAGCGCGGCGCGGCGGCCGCTGACCGGGCCGTCGACGAAGCGCGCGACGATCGCCTCGTACGTGGCGAGCGTGAGGTACACGGTCGCGGCGAACAGTGCGGCAAGCACCACGCTTTCGAGCGGAATCGTGCCCAGGTGCGAGAGCACGTCCCTGAAGTCGATCCGCTGCACCGTGCCGTACAGCACGTGGAGCGCGAACGCGACGATCGCGCCGGAGACGACGAAGGGCAGCCAGCGTCGCACGGCGACCGGTGCGGAGCCGCGACCGTGCCGATCAGCGGATGCGGCGCTCGGAGTAGTTCTCCTCGACGTTGTCGCGGAAGAAGCTCCACATCGAGGAGGACGTCGAGAGGCGGCGCCAGGTTTCCGACGACACGCCCGAGTACTCGACGAGATTGCCGTTCGTCAGCTCGACGCGCAGCGCGCGATTCGATTCGTCGTAGCCGATCGCCCGCAGGTTGCCGGCGTTCACGCGCTTCATTTCCATGCCACGGTCCTCGTGTTCGACTGCGCCGGGCCGGCGGGCGCGTGCCGCACCAGCACCGGCCGTTCCCGCACCGGCGCGGGCACGCGAAAGCGGAAGCGCGCGACCGGGCGATCCTCGACGACCACTTCGAGCACGTACTCGCCCGCGGGATCGCCCGACGCGAGTGCCCAGTAGAAGCGCGACACCGTGCCGCCGGTCACCGGAGCGACGCCCCGTGCCGTGACGCTGCGACCGTCGGCCGCGATCTCGACGTCGGGATCCGCAGCCGCATCGCCCCAGTCGGCCGGCGCCTCCGGGAGGCGCAGCGTCTCGCGCCACGCGAGGCGGTCGCGACCGGTCTCCACCTCGAGCACCCAGCCGAAAGCGGTGCCGTCGACCGCCGGTAGTTCGGTGGCGGGCAAGAAATGCTCGTCGCCGGCGGCGTCCGGCTGCAGCAGGCCGAAGCGCGCATCGCGGATCACGAGATCGGGCGCCACCTCCAGGGGCAGCGCGGGCGCCGCACCCGAGCGCTCGAAGATGCCGCCGGTACCGGGCCCGGCGGACTCGCCATCGCCGCAAGCGACGAGCACCAGGGCGAGCGCGATCGCGGCCGGGACGGTCCGCATCCGGCTCGCAGCCGCGAGCGGATCGGCAGACGGGAGTCGACGCGGTCGGACGCGCGAGACGTTGCGCAAGGCGGCGCGCGGCACGGCCGCGCCTCGGTGGGTGGTAGGAACGCGATTATCGCCGAACCGGAGCCGCGTCGCGTGCGTCGCTGCCGGTCGCGGCGAGAACCCCGCGCGCCGCGGCCTCGCAGCCCGTCGTGGGCGCCGGTCCCGCGCGGCGCGGCGCCGGCGGGCGGCTTCGCAACCGCGGCGGCGGGCGCGAACGACGGATTCCGCCGCGACGTCACGCCACTCAGCGCGCGTAGACGGGATCGGAGCGGTCGCGCGTGCCGTAGGTCTTCAGCACGGCGAACATCCCCTCGTCCCACAGCGACGAGGTCGGCTGGTTCAGGTTCCAGTCCATCACCACGGTGCGCTTCGCGATCCGCCAGACGCCGCCGCGCTTCTCGAGCCGATCGACGTAGCGGCCGCCGAACACGAAGTCGTGCGGGATGCGGTCGCCGTCGGCGAAGCGCCGCAGATAGGTCGAGCCGAACACGTCGGCGAGCTTCTGCGCGTCGCCCTTCACGCGGTGGTATGCGATCAGGTACGACTCGGTGTGCGCGACGTCGCCGTCGAGCTCCATGTGCACGTTCGAGATCGAGTGCATCGTGACCTCGAACCAGCGCTGTATCTCGCGGACGATGAACTCCGCGAACTCCTGGGCGTTGCCTTCGAACACGCCGTGGTCGTCGAAGCCGTCCTCCCAGTACACCGTCTTCATCAGCTCCACGTCGCAGCGGTCGAGCGCGCGGCAGTAGCGCGTGAGCACGTCGTAGATCTTCTGGCGGTCGATCACTTCGCGCAGCTCGGGCGGCAGCTCGGTCATGGTCGTTCTCCTCATGGCGATGGGCGGCCGGCGGTGTGCCGGACCGACTGCGGCAAGGGTAACCTGCGGACGGGCACCGGGAGGCGTGCGGCGCGAGTTCGCCCGGCGGCGGCCCTACCCACAGCGGCCAGGCGCGGTGCGCGACGAGCGCGAACCGGGCCCACACCGGGACTTGCATGCGGGCGTTCTCCGACGCGCGCGCAGGCGCATGCCGTGCGTGAGTTCACGGGCCCGGGCGGTGTTCCGAGGTCGTGGGCGTTGCGCTAGATTCGCCCGCATGTCGCTCCTCCCGGAACACAGCCGCCGCGTCGCCGAGCGGCTGCTCGAGGCCTACTGCCAGCGGATCTGCCCGCCGGAGTTCCGCGAGCAGGTCGTGCTCGGCTGGCGCGAGAGCGGTGTGGGCTTCGTGCTCCACGAAATCCGCCGTATCTGCGGCGTGCCCGGCACGGCGCGGCTCGTCGACGTCGCGCAGCTGCGCTACGAGTCGCGGCGCGGGCTCTGGCGGCTGTACAGCGCGGAGGAGACGGCCGGCACGGTGTGGTGGCGGCGCTATCCCGGCACGCGTGCGGAACGCAACCTGGCGGTGCTGATGCGCGCGCTCGACGCGGATACGCACGGCCGCCTGTGGCCGCGCGTGAACGGCGCGTCGCTGCGGTGGTGCTCGTCGCGCGGCCGCTGCGCCGGCTGCACCGAGCGCTATCGCGCGGCGCTCGGTGCGGTGCCGGCGGCGTCGCCCGCGGCGGGTGCCGTCGCCGGGGTGATCGACCTCGCGCCGGAGCACCGTACCGGCTGAGCGCGGGCGCCGTCGCCGGGCCCGCGAGCGCCGTCGGCCGGGCACGGACTCGGCCGCGCGCTAGGCCGTCCGCCCTCGACCGACCAGCCGCGCGAATGCCGCGCGCGTGCGCGCGTGCGCGTTGGGGTCGTGCATGAAGCTCGCACTCCAGTGGTGCGCGTACCGGATTCCGAGCAGCTCGTGCGCGAACTGCGTCGGGTTCGTTTCCGCACGCAGGTGCCCGTGACGGACCGCCGAGGCGACGAGCTGCTCCGCCACCTGCTGGAACTCGCGGAACAGGCGCACGAGGCGATCCCGCACCGGACCCTGCGCGTCGTCGAGCTCGTGCACGGCGGCGAAGAACGGGCAGCTGCCCGGCAGGCCCGCGGAGCCGGGCCACTGCAGCCAGCGATCGAACACGCCCTCGATCCGCGGCAAGCCGGCCGGCTCGGTCTTCGCCGGTGCGACCACCGTCTGCTGGAAGAGCTCGGCCGCGCGGCCCAGGGCGGCTAGCTGCAGCGACTGCTTCGAGCCGAAGTGGGCGTACAGCCCGCTCTTGGTCAGGCCGGCCTTGTCGGCCAGCGGCTGGAGGTTGAGACCCTCGAAGCCGTCGAGGCAGGCGGTCTCGACGGCGCACTGGAGGATGTGGCTGCGGGTAGTGGCGCCCTTGCCCATGACCCCATCCTAGCAGACGAATAGCACGACCGGTCGGCTACCGGGTGGGCGGGTGCCCCTTCGCCTCCGACACCAATGGGCCGACCTCGTGCTCCTCGAGCCACTCGCGCCACACCGCCATCAGCACCGCAAGGATCACCGGGCCGATGAACAGGCCGATCAGGCCGAAGGCGGCGACGCCGCCGAGCACGCCGAACATCACGAGCAGGAACGGGATCCGCGTGGCGGAGCTGATGACCATCGGGCGCACGAGATTGTCGACCCAGCTGATCACGAGGGCGCCGTAGAGAAACAGGCCGATCGCCGCGCCGGTGCGGTCCATCGCGAGCAGCCACAGGCTCAGGGTGATCCAGACGAACGGCGTGCCGAACGGTATGAACGCTATCAGCGCGGTGACCGCGCCGAGGAAGATCGGCGCATCGAGCCCGACGGCCCAGTAGCCGATGCCCGCGAACGCCCCCTGGACGAGTGCCGTCAGCACGATGCCGTAGACCACCGCGCGGGTCGTCGCGCCGACCGCCTCGAGATAGCCGTCCACGCGCTCACCGAGGATGCCCCGCAGCACGGTGCGGCTCTGCGCGAGCACGAGTTCGCCGCTGCGGTACAGGAAGAACAGCGACAGCAGCGCGAGCGCGAGCTTCGCCACGTTGCGCCCGACGCCGCCGATCACGGACGACATCTCGCCGACCGAGCGCTCGAGCAGTCGACCGATCTCGCCGCCGAGCAGGTCCGGGTTGGCGGCGATGCGCTCGAGGAAGGCGCGGATCTCGGGCCCGACGATCGGCAGGTTCAGGATCGCCGGCGGCAGGTGGATCTGGCCGGCGGCCCACTTCGCCAGCACGGACTGGTAGCCGCTGACGACCTCGACGCGCAGCGAGAACACGAGCCACACCAGCGGCCCGATGATCAGCACGCCCACCAGCAGCGTCATGATCAGCGAGGCGAGCGTGACGCTGCGCACTGCGCGATGCAGCCGCTGGAACAGCGGCCACGTGACGAAAGCGAGGATGCCGGCCCACAGCACCGGCACCAGGAACGGCCGCAGCACCGCCCACGCCAGCAGCAGCAGCCCGCCCAGGAAGAAGACGAGCGTCAGCCGGCGGATCAGCGGTGTGGCGAGACTGTCGTCGGTCATCGTGCGCGGGCACTAAAAAGCCGGTGCGGCGCCGCGGCAGGTCGCACGCGGCACTCGCACCGGCCCGGGTCGGCGGACCGTCGGCTCAGGTGCAGGAGGTATCGCCGTCCTTGAAGTTGATCACGAGGTTGCCGCCAGCCTTGATCTCGCGCTCGCAGCTCGCGATCTCCGACGGCAGCATGACCGTGAACTTCCAGGTGCCCGGCGCCATCGGGATCGTCATCGCCTCGCCGAGGCAGGTCACGTTGTCCGGCTGCACCGCGAGGTTCACCGAGGTCACGAACTCGTTGCGGTTCGACATCTTCGGCGGGTCCGGCAGGATGTTGACCGGCTGCACCTTGACGCCGACGCTCTCGCAGCTGCCCTGCTGGGTGATCGACGCGACCTTGATCTGGCCGTACAGCAGCGGTCCCTCGCCGCCGCCACCGCCGCCACAGGCCGCGAGACCGGCGATTGCCACAGAACCGGCCGCCACGATTACGAACCGCCCGGCGCGCCGCGCGAGCATCCGCGAGAACTGCATGGTCATCGTCCCCCTGATTGATGGTGTTCGAGCCGCGCCGCCGGACGCCGGGACGCGCGCGCCTCGATTCTAGCCCGAGCCGCAGGCGGTCCGGAAACGCGCTTCCACGCGCGGGCGTGGCAACGGCGGCCGGCCGGCGGCCGCCAGCGCAGGAGCGCCCCCAGCCGCTCAGCGCCAGGGCTTCTCCAGTTCCCACTCCACGGGCGCCATCTCGCGCGACAGGTGGAGCCCCAAGCCGAGGTGACGGAACCCGCGCCGCAGCCGGCGCCGGTACCAGTCGCCCGTGCGCAGGTGCACGTCGAAGTCGGACCGGGCGCGGTCCGCGACGTGGCGCGCGTCGTGGCGCGTCAGCGCGCTGAAGTACAGCACACCCCCTGCGAGCCCCGCGAGCCGCGCGAGCGAGCGCGACGCGGTGCGGTCGTCGAGGTACTGCAGCACGTCGTGGCAGACGACGAGGTCGAATCGGCCGCGCGGCGCGTAGTCGGCCAGCGAGCCATGTACCCAGCCGTGCTTCGCGCAGAGATACTCGCTGATCTCGAGGCCGGTGTAGCGCGCGCCCGGGAAACAGGCGAGCAGCGGATCCCGCAGCAGGCCGACGCCGCAGCCCGCGTCCAGGATGGTCCGCACGCGCAGGCCGACGTACCGAGTGCCGCCCGCGATCAGGGCCACGAGCCGTGCGGCATCGACGTCGTCCGCGACGCGCGTTTCGGGATTGCCGTAGTACTGCTCGAAGAACTCGGCGTCGAAGCGGCGATCGGCGGGGCGCGACATGGAGTTTCCGGGTGCACGGGGCGGCGTCGCATCCTACACGCGTCCCGTGGGCCGATGGCCGCGCTAGGTACAAGCACGGCTGCCTTCCGGCGCGCCACGAGTTCACGATGGCGACGGTCCAGCGAACGCGGAACGCTCTCATGGCCGTACCGCTCGAGAACGCCGACCGCGCGACGGCGCCGCCGCCGGCCGACGCCGCCGCGGCGATGAACCGGGTGCTCGCCACCGAGCGCGCCACCCTCGCCGAGGTCGAATCCGAACGCGCCCGTTGCGAAGCCCGCGTCGCGGCTGCACGACGCGCCGCGAGCGCACGCGTCGATCGCGCCGAGGCCGTCGCGCGCGCGATCCACGCCCGGACCGAGTCCGTGGCCACTGCGCGTGCCGCGCGGGTCGCCGCCGCGGCGGCGCGCTCCCATCAGGCCGCGCCGGTCGCGCTCGCCGTCGAACGTGTGCTGCGCTGGCTGCTCGAGCCGGACGATGAATGACGCGCGCTACGCCTACGCGAGCGCGCGCCTGGACGCCCGTCGCTCCGTCCGTCCCACCGCGGCGCGCCGAGCGCTGCTCGAATCGAGCCGCGAGCCCGAACACTACCTCGAGACGCTGCGCGCGATCGCCGGCGGCCGGCAGGCCGCGTGGCTCGAAGTGCCTGCGACGCTCGGCGCACGCGACGTCGACGCGCACGAGGCGTGGTTGCGCGCCGAGTGGCGCGAGGGTTGCGCGGAACTCGCATCGTGGTATCCGCCGGAATGGGCGGCCGCGTTCGCATGGTGCGCCGTACTGCCGGATCTCGAGGTGCTGGAGCGGCTGCGCGCCGCACCGGCGGGCCCTTCGTGGGCGGCCGAGGATCCCGTGCTCGCGCCGGTGGCGCGGGCCGAGTTCGAAGCGCGTGCCGACGCCCTGCGCGGCACCGCACACGCGCCGCTCGCCGCGGCGTGGAGGGCGGGCACGCCGCTGCGGGATGCGTGGATCGCGCGGTGGCTCGAAGTGCGGCCGCCGGTGTCCCGCCGGGTGGGACGCCTGTTGCATCTGCTGGGGGCCGAAGTCCTGGCGGCCGCGAGACTGCCCGGCCGGGCGAGTCGCGAGTCGCTCGAGCGGTCCGCCGCGCGGCTGTACCGAGCCGGCCGCGGTACGCCGGCCGCCGCCTTCGCGCTGCTCGTGCTCCGGGCGCTGGACGCGACCGAGTGGCGCGGTGGGCTGGCCGCGCGCACGGTGATTCCGGAACGGGGCGGGCCATGACGCTGCGGCCCCGCTGCGCGCGCTGGTTCGAGGTGCTGACCGACCGCGAGCACCTCGGCGCGGTGCTGCGACAGCTGGGCGCGACCCACGCCGTCGAGCTCGAGGTCCGCAGCGCGATCGACGGCGCCGGCGCGCTGCCGGACTATCGCGAGGTCCTGGCGGAGTACGCGGAGCTCGCGCGACGCTATGCCGCGTACTGGCCGTCGCCCGCCGTGGACCCCGAAGCGCCGCCGGCCGACTCGCTGGCCGGCGCCCGGGATGCGCTGGCTCGACTGCGCGCGTGGTGCGAAGCCGCCGACGCGCCGATCGCACGCCTGCAGCGAACCGACGGCGAGCGCGCCGCGCTGGCGGAACTCGCCGGCGTGCTCCGAACCGCAGGCGCCGCGCTGCCGGACCCGGCGGCGCTGTGCAGCGCCGGCCCCGCGCTCGCCGTTCGATTGCATGCGCTCTCGCCGGAGGCGCCGCTCGAGTTGCCGGCGGAACTGCTGTGCCAGCCACTGGAGATCGGCGGTCGACGGTACCTGCTCACGGTCGGCCTCGCCGAGCACGCCGCGGAACTCGACCGGCGGCTTGCGGCAGCCCGCGCACGCGCGATTCCCCTGCCGTCGAGCCTGCCTTCGACGCCGACGGCTGCGCTGGCGGAAATCGACTCGCGGCTGCAGCAACTCGACGCGCAGCGCGAGAGCCTGCGCTCGACGCTGGCCGCGCTCGAGCGCGAGCATCGGCTCGCGGGCGTGCTCGCCAGCTTCCGGTTCCTCGACTGGCTGGTCACGCACGTGCCGCGCCTGCCGGCCACGGAGCACTTCGCCTACGTCACCGGCTGGACCGACGATCTCGACGGCCGGCGACTCGCCGCCGCGCTCGAGCGCGGCGGCGCGCCGCACCTGCTGCACTTCCCCGATCCGCCGGCGACGCTGGTCGCGCCGCAGGTGCTCGCGAACGCGAAGTGGGCACGGCCGTTCGAGCCGGTCGTGCGGCTGCTCGGCACGCCGGCCGCCGGCGAGGCCGACCCGACCAGCCTGGTCGCGCTGCTCGCGCCGCTGCTGTTCGGGTTCATGTTCGGCGACGTCGGGCACGGCCTCGTGCTGCTGGCCGTCGGCCTCGCGGGCCGACGTCGCCATCCCGGGCTCGCGCTGCTGGTGCCGGGCGGCGCGGCGGCGATCCTGTTCGGCTTCGCGTTCGGCAGCGTTTTCGCACGCGAGGACGTGCTGCCGGCGCTGTGGCTGCACCCGCTGGAAGCGCCGCTCGCGATCCTGCTGACGACCGTCGCGCTCGGCGTCGTCGTGATCACGGCAGGGCTGGGACTAGACTGGCGCCAGCACGCGTGGCGGGGCGAGGGCGCGCGCTGGTGGGTGCGACGCGGCGGCATCGTGCTCCTGTACGCAGGCCTGCTCGCGACGCCGTTCGGCGCACTCGGCTGGACGCTGATCGCGGGGGGCATCGCCTGGCACGCGGCCGGCGCCGGTGCGTCGGACCGTCGCCTGCCCGCGATGGGCGCGGCGCTCGGCGAACTCGTCGAGACGGTGCTGCAGCTCGTCGTCAACACGGTCTCGTTCGCGCGCGTCGGCGCGTTCGCGCTCGCGCACGCCGGTCTCTCCGTCGCGGTCGTCGGTCTCGCGGACGCCGCGGGCGCCGGCGTCGGCTACTGGATCGCACTCGTGCTCGGCAACGTCCTGATCCTGGTGCTCGAGGGCATGGTCGTCGCGATCCAGGCCACGCGCCTCGTGCTGTTCGAGTTCTTCATCCGCTTCCTGCGCGCCGACGGCCGGCCGTTCCGACCGCTCGCGGATCCCGGCGCGGGAACGCTCGCCTCGCGGGAGTGAGCCTCATGAAAGCGTCCACCGTGCTCTCGTTCGCGACCCTGGCCCTCGCCGGCATGGTCGCCATCGTCGCCACCGTGCTGCTGATCGCCACGCCGGCGGACGCCGCGCAGGCGCCCGCGGCCGTGGATCCGGGCGTCGCGCGCTGGGCCTTCGCGGCCGCCGCCGCCGCCGCCGCCCTGTCGGCCGCCGCCGCCGGCTACGCGGTCGCGCAGGTAGGCTCCGCGGCGGTCGGTGCGATCGCGGAGAAACCGGAGCTGTTCGGTCGGCTCCTGATTCTCGTCGGTCTCGCGGAGGGCATCGCGATCTACGGCCTGATCGTCGCGGTGCTGATCTTCAACCGCATCGGGGGCTGACGTGCGCACCGCGCCCATCGTGATCGCCGACCGCCACGCCGCGGTGGGCTGGCGGCTCGCCGGCGCGCACGTGCGCACGCCGATGCCGGGTACGGTCGCGGCCGCGTTCCGTACCGCTTGCGCGGAGACCGAACTGGTACTGATCGCGAGCGCGTGCGCGCGCGAATTGCCGCCGGCGATGCTGGACGCCGCGCGCCGCAGCCTGCGGCCGCTGGTACTCGTGCTCGACGACGAGCCTGGTGCCGCCGTCGAGCGCTCGGCGCGGCGCGCGCTCGGAGTACTGCCGTGAACGCGCGACTCGATCGGCAGGTCGAGGCACTCGTCGCCCGGCTGCGCGACGAAGCGGCGGCACGCCGTCGCGAACTGCAGCGCGCCGCGGAGACGGAGTGCGAGCGGCTCGCGCGCGAAGCGAGGAGCGAAGCCCATGCCCGCGTGCGGGCCGCAGCGACCGCCAAGCGCCTGAGGGTCGCCGAGCGCTGCAGGACCGCCGTCGCTCTCGCCGAATCCGCCGCCCGCGCGACGGGGTTCGAGCGTGCGCGCGCCCAGCTCGCGGAGACTCGCGCGGCGCTGCATGCCGGGCTGGTCGCGCGGTGGCGCGAGCCGCCCGCGCGCGAGCGGTGGTGGCGCGGCGCGGTGGCTACGGCGGGCCGCCGGCTGCGAAGCCGGCGCTGGCGCATCGAACTCGCCGCCGAGCCGCCGCTCGCGACCGAGGAGCGCGAGCGTCTCGCCGCGGCGGCGAGCACGCACGGCGCGGCGACGGAGTTCGCGCTCGCGGACGGCGCGCCGGCGGGCCTGCGCATCGTCGCGGAATCTGCGACGGGCGACGCCGTCACGCGCACCGTGCTCGACGCGACGCCCGAGGGCCTGATGCACGACGCGCAGGCCCTGGACGCGCGCCTGCTCGCAGCGCTGGAGAGCGGCGCGTGAGCCGCGCCACCATCGTGTCGGCCGCCGGACCGGTAGTCCGTGCGCGCATGCACGGCGCCTTCCACGTGCTCGAGGCGCTCGCCGTGGGCGAGCGTGGACTGCTGGGCGAGGTCGTCCAGCTCGACGGCGACCTGCTCGTCGCGCAGGTGTACGAGGACACCACCGGCCTAGCGCCGGGTATGCCGGTCGTCGGTCGGGGCGGGCCGCTGTCGATCCGGCTCGGTCCCGGTCTGCTCGGCCGGCTCTATGACGGGCTGCTGCGGCCGCTCGAGGCCGAGGCCAGTGCGGCTTGGCGTTTCGAAGCCGGCGTGGCGCGCGGCGACCCGGTGTGCGCCGGGGCGGTCTATGGCCGCGTCGACGGCGAACCCTGCCTCGTACCGCCGGGAATCGGCGGCGAGGTGATCGACGTCGTGCCCGACGGCCCGCAGCCGCGCGACCGGGTGCTGGCTCGCGTACGCGACGCGCGCGGCGCCGAACACGGGCTGCGGGCATGCCACGCGTGGCCCGTTCGCACGCCGCGACCGGTGGCCGAGCGGCTGCCGCCAGAGGGTCCGCTGATCACCGGTCAGCGCGTGCTGGACACGCTGTTCCCGGTCGCGCGCGGCGGACGCGCCGCGCTGCCGGGCGGCTTCGGCACCGGCAAGACGATCCTGCAGGAGTCGATCGCGAAGTGGTGCGACGCCGACGTGATCGTCTACGTCGGCTGCGGCGAGCGCGGCAACGAGATGGCCGAGGTGCTCGACGAGTTCCCGACGCTCGAGGATCCCCGGACCGGCCGCCCGCTGATGGAACGCGCGATCGTGATCGCGAACACCTCGAACATGCCGGTGGCCGCGCGCGAGGCCAGCATCTACACGGCCGTGACCGTCGCCGAGTACTTCCGCGATCTCGGCCGGCACGTGGCGCTGATGGCGGACTCGACGAGCCGCTGGGCGGAGGCGCTGCGCGAGGTGTCGGGCCGGCTCGGCGAACTGCCGGGCGAAGCGGGCTATCCCGCGTACCTGAGCACGCGCCTCGCAGGCTTCTACGAGCGCGCGGCCCGCGTGCGCACGCTCGGCGGGGCCGAGGGCTCGCTGACGATCGTCGGTGCGGTGAGCCCGCCGGCCGGCGACTTCTCGGAGCCGGTGACGCTGCACACGCGCCGCTACGTGCGCTCGTTCTGGGCGCTCGACCCGAACCGCGCGCGTGCGCGCTTCTACCCGGCGATCGATCCGCTCGGCTCGTACAGCGAAGACGTCGGCGCGCTCGCCGCGTGGTGGCAGGCGCACGGCGACAGCGAATGGGAGCGCCACCGCGAGCGGCTGCTCGCGCTCCTGGAACGCCAGGCGCGACTCGAGCGCATGGCGCGGATCGTCGGTCGCGACGCGCTGCCGGCGGAGCAGCAGCTCGCACTGCTGCTCGCCGACGTCGCCGCGGAGGCCCTGCTGCGACAGTCCGCGTTCTCGCCGGTGGACCGCTACTGCTCGCCCGCCCGGCAGGCCGCGATGCTGCGGCTCGTGATCCGGCTGCTGGACGCGGCGGAGCGCGCAGTGGCTGCCGGCACCGAGGTGCGGACGATCGCGGGCTCGGCCGTGCTGCAGCACGTGCGCCGGCTCGCCGACGAGCACGGCGAGGACGACGTCGCCGGCATCGAGGCGTTGGCCGCCGAGATCGAGACGGCCTGGCCGTCGGCACCGACGGGTACCGACGCGGCCACCGCGACGCCGCGGCTCGCGACTGCACCCACGGGAGCGACGGGCCATGCGCGCTGAACTGTACGCGGACGGCGCGGTGCGGCGGCTCGACGGCCCGCTGCTGTTCCTCGAGCGCACCGTGGACGCCGGTCTCAACACCGCGGTCACGGTCGTCGGCCGCGACCACATCGAGCGGCTCGGCCGCGTCGCTGCCGTCGACGAGTCGCGGATCGTGGTCGAGGTACTGGAGTCCACGGCCGGGCTCGGCCTCGCCGACACGCGCGTCCGCCTCGAGGGGCGACCGCTCTCGTTCGGCGTCGGGCCCGGCCTGCTCGGGCGAGTGTTCGACAGCGTCGGCCGTCCGCTCGACGGCGGCCCGCCGGTCGCGGCCCGCGAATGGCGCCGCGTGGACGGCGGCGTCGTCAACCCCGCGACGCGCGCGCTGCCGCGCGACTTCATCGAGACGGGCGTGACGACGGTCGACCTGCTCAACAGCCTGATCCGTGGCCAGAAGCTGCCGGTGTTCTCGGGTGGAGGCCTGCCGCACGACCGCCTCGTCACCGAGATCGCGATGCGCGCGCGCGTGCGCGGCGACGAGGCGGGCCGCTTCGCGGTGGTTTTCGTCGGCATCGGCGTCTCTCACGACACCGCGCAGGCGTTCCGCCGCGCGCTGACCGAGAGCGGCGCCGCGTCGCGTACCGCGATGTTCCTGAACCGCGCCGACGATCCCGCCGCGCAGCGGCTGCTGACGCCCCGCTACGCGCTGACGGCGGCCGAGTACCTCGCGTTCGGCGAGGGTCGCGACGTGCTGGTCGTGCTCACCGACATGACGAACTACTGCGAGGCGCTGCGCGAGGTCTCCGCGAGCCACGGCGAGGTGCCGAGCCGCAAGGGCTACCCGGGCTACATGTACTCGGACCTCGCGTCGATCTACGAGCGCGCGGGACGCCTGCGCGACCGCCCGGGCACGCTGACGCAGTTGCCGGTGCTGACGATGCCGGCCGACGACATCGGCCACCCGATTCCCGATCTCACGGGCTACATCACCGAGGGCCAGATCGTGCTCGACCGCGAACTGGATCGACGCGGCATCTTCCCGCCCGTGAAGGTGCTGCCGAGCCTGTCGCGCCTGATGCCGGCGGGCACGGGCCGCGGCTACACCGACCCGGACCATCCGGCGCTCGCGAACCAGCTGTTCGCCGCCTACGCCCGCGCGGTGCGGATGCGCGTACTGGCCGCGGTGACGGGCGCGGAGGGGCTCGGCGCCGCCGACCGTCGCTTCCTCGAGTTCGGCGACCTGTTCGAGACGACCGTGGTCGCGCAGTCCGGCCCGCGCACGCTCGAGCAGAGCATGGCCGCGGGCTGGGAGGCGCTCGCGCGACTGCCGCGCGAGGAGCTCACCCGGCTGTCGCGCGCGCAGGTCGAGGCACACCTCGGCGCGCGCGCCGGAGTCCACCATGCCTGAAGGCGACCGGCCGGCCACGCGCATCGCGCTGCTCGAACTCGACGAGGAGCGCCGCACCGCTCGCGAGGGCCACGCGCTGCTCGACGAGAAGCGGATGCTGCTCGCGGCGCGGATCCTGCAACGGCTCGGCGCCCTGCGCCGAGCGTCGGCGGACTGGCGCGAGGCCGAGTCGGCCGCACGCGATGCCCTGCGCGAGTCACTCCGCCGTCATGGTCTGCAGTCGCTCGAGATCTGGCCGGAACGCCACGCGGTCCTCGACCTGCACCGCGAGGCCGAGCGCGTGCTCGGCATCGAGCTGCCGGCGGTGCGGCCGGAGCTCTCGATCGCGCCGCCCGCTCGGGAACCCGTCGATCCCTCTCCCGAGGCGGCGAACTGCGCTGATCGCCATTCGGAACTGCTGGTGCGCGCCGCCACGCGCGCCGCAGCCGAGTGCGCGCTGCAGCGCCTCGCGGACGAGTACGTGCGCACGGAGAGACGGACTTCGGCGATCGAGCAGGTACTCCTGCCGGAGCTGCAGCACGAGCACGCCGCGATCGCGGACGCGCTCGAGGCGCTGGAGCAGGAGGAGACCGCGCGCGTGCACCGGGCGCGCGGGTAGCGCGCGGAGCGATCGGCGCGGCTCTTGCGGTGCGGCGAACGGCCGCGCCCGCCTCAGCCGGCAGCCTGGATGTCGATGAAGCGCAGGAACTCGTTGCGCGTGCGCGCGTCGTCGCGGAAACGCCCGAGCATCTTGCTGGTCACCATCGAGACGCCGGACTTGTGCACGCCACGCGTCGTCATGCAGTGGTGCACCGCCTGCACGATCACCCCGACGCCGCGGGGCTTCAGCACGTCGTCGATGCAGGCCGCGATCTCCGCGGTCATCTTCTCCTGCACCTGGAAGCGGCGCGCGAACCCGTCGACCACGCGCGCCAGCTTGCTGATGCCGACCACCTTGTTCGTCGGCAGGTAGCCGACGTGGGCGTGACCGATGATCGGCGCCATGTGGTGCTCGCAGAACGACTCGAACTCGATGTTCCGCAGCACGATCAGTTCGTCGTAGCCGGCCACTTCCTCGAAGGTGCGGCGCAGGTACTCGCGCGGATCGATCGAGTATCCCGAGAACCAGTCGCGGTAGGCGTCGACGACCCGCTTCGGCGTGTCGAGCAGACCCTCGCGCGCCGGATTCTCGCCGGCCCAGCGGAGCAGCGTGCGTACCGCACTCTCCGCCTGCTCGCGCGTCGGCGGGCCCTCGTCCTGGGCGCGACGCGTGCTGCGGGTGGGAACGTTCTTCCTGGCGGCCATCGGTACTCCTGCGCTCGTCCGGGACCGATCTCGGTCCGGCCCGCTGCAGTATCGCACCGACGACCGCCCGGCGCCCGGCAAGCGTCCCGGCGACCGTCACGGCCGACCGCGCTTCGCGGCGCAGTCGGCCGTTGGCGCGAGGCGCGACTACTCGCCCGCGTCCGCGGTCGCCTTCACGGTACCGAACCGGTAGGTGAACGTGAAGGTGAGCAGGCTCACGTCGTGACTGTCGCTCGGCGCGCCGAGCGACAGCAGGTTCAGCACCGCATTCGGGGTCACGAAGTCGCGGGCCCAGTCGTCCTCGTCGAGGCTCTCGTACAGGTAGCGCGCGCCGAACGACAGCGCCTCGCTGTACGCGAAGTCGACGCCGACGCGGGCGGAGCCGAGCCGCGTGCGCAGTTGCGGATACGCCTCGGGCACGCCGCCGGTCAGCAGCAGCACGTCGCCCTGCGACTCCGCGTACAGCAGGTCGGTCGTGAAGCTCCACCGGTCGTTCAGCTTCCACCGCGCGCCCAGACCGCCGTTGCGGAAGTCGTCCTCGTTCCGCGCCTCCCAGAACGCGCCGGCGGGCCGCGCCTGGCCGAGCTGCTTCGACTTCTGCCGCTGGTAGCCGGCGTCCGCGTACAGCGTCAGCGCTTCGCTGACCGCCCACGAGACGTTGCCGCCGATCGTGCGGGTGTTGCCGTCGGTCAGGCCGATCGGCGAGCGGCGATAGGCGTCGTCGGTGACCTGCGCGTTCAGCGAGATCGTCACCGCGTCCGCGACGGTCCAGGACGCGAGCGCGTCGAGGAAGTCGCGATCGCGGTTCGCCAGGTTGTAGCGCCGCAGGAACGGGTTGTCGTCGTAGGTGCGCGCCGCGAGGTCGAAGTCGTCGGCATCGCGGTGCAGCTGGCCGCCCTTCACGGTGAACGCGAAATTGCCGAACGGCGTCAGCCGCAGCCGCAGGTAGCTGCCCTGCTCGACCGTCTCGCCGACCTCGGCGAACCGCCGCTCGATCGTGTCGTGGCGCGCGCCGACGCCGACGCGCAGCCAGCGGAACGGCGCGTAGTCCGCCAGGCCGTCGATGCGCGTGCGCTCGTAGTCGTAACGAGGCCCGACGTCCGTGCCGCCGGCCACGGTGTCCGTGATGATGTAGGCGACCGACAGCGGCGCCGTCGTGTCGTCGCGCTCGTCGTAGCGGACCGTGCCACGCAGGCTCAGGCCCTGGATCGGCTGCAGCGACAGCGCGAGGCCGTAGTGCGCGACGTCCACCTTGCCGTCCAGCGTCGCGCGCGGCGTCGCCGCGTTCGACGCGGTGCTCACGGGCAGCAGCGCGTCGTCCTGCGTGAGCTGGCCCACGGAGGCGCTGTACGACAGCACGGCGTTCGCGAGCCCGAAGCGGAAGTTGCCGGAGAGCCCGACCTGCTGCGCGTCGTTGTCCGGCGCGAGCGCGAGCCGCCCGTTGGCGGCGGTCGGGAACGGCGACGAGTAAGGGTTCTGGAAGTTCAGCGCGACGTTCAGGTTCCGGAAGAACGATCCGCTGTAGGCCAGCCGTGCGGTGGCGCGTTCGCTCGCCCACTGGGTGCCGACCTCGAACGTGTCCGTCACGTACTCGATCGGCTCCGGCAGCTCGATCGCGGAGACCAGGAACGCACCGTGGACGATGCCGGTGCCGTCCTTCTCCTGCCGGTCGTAGCTCGCGAACACGGACCACTGCGTGCCCGGCGTCCACTGTGCCGACAGCCCGACGGTCTTGCGCTCGGTGCCGACGTCGCGGTCGAGCAGCGAGCCGCTCAGGGCGGTCATCGCGCGCGTGGTGCCACCGCGCACCCAGCCGCCGGGCAGCGTCAGGCTCTCGAAGCCGCGGAACGGCGTGACGGTTGCGTCGTACCGGCGGTACGGCAGACCCTCATAGCGGAGTTCGACGTCGAAGAGACCCTCGCGCCCGAACGCGGCGCGTCCGGACCGCGAGTCGAGCCCGAGGTCCTCGAACGAATACGAGGCGTTCAGGCCGGCCTCGCTGCGCCACTGGCCGCTCGCCGCGGCGTCGACGTAGGTCTTCTCGTCGTCGATGCCGGTATGGCGGCCGAAGCTCGCGTTCGCGCCGTCGGCGTAGATCGCGCCGGCGGTGGCCTCCGAGTCGTAGCCCTCGAAGAAGGGGCAGGACTCGCAGGTCCAGTTGCTGGTGTCGGGGCGCGCGGCGTCCTGGGCGCCCGCCTGGGCCGCCGCGAGGCCGAGCACCGCGGCGACGACGTAGCGAAGATTCATGCGTGCCATGTGCGTGACCTCAGCGCATCAGCTTCGAGCCGGACGGGTGGTTCGAGCCGTGCACCTGCGTGTGGCAGTTCAGGCAGTTGCCGGCGACCACGTAGGCCTGCTGCTGGCCGGCGCGGCCGGGCAGGTTGTTCGGGCCGAAGGAAATCGACGGGTGACCGGAAGCCTGGTGGCACTGCTGGCACAGGAACGGGCCGCGCGCCTTCAGCATGCCGGGATTGGTCGAGCCGTGCGGGTTGTGGCAGTTGCCGCAGTCCTCCGCGACGGGCTGGTGCTCCCACGCGAACGGCCCGCGGAGCTCCGCGTGGCAGGTCGTGCAGGTCTCGGTCGTCGTCGCGCGGATCAGCTGCGCGGGCGCGTTCGAGCCGTGCGGCGCGTGGCACGAGGTGCAGGCCATCCTGGCCTCCTCGAGCGGATGCCGGAACGGCATCAGGCCCTGCGTGTGCTGCACCTTGTGACAGCTCGTGCAGGTCTCGTTCTGCGTCGAGGCCCGCTTCATCGGGTCGTGGGCCGCGTGGCTGTCGTGGCAGTCGGCGCACGACACCTCGCTGCCCGCGTGGGCGCTTGCCGCCCAGTGGTTCGCCGTGCCGTTGTGGCACGTGAGGCACTGCGCGTTCTGCACGGACACCGGCGTGTTCGCGCCGCGTCCGAACTCGATCACGTCCGGCCGGCCCTTGCCCTTGTGGCGCGCGTGCGCGTCGCCGGGGCCGTGGCAGGCCTCGCACTGCAGCTGGCCCGCGCCGAACGGCGAGCGGGGATCCTTCGGCGCGCCGTGCGGCGTGCGGAAGACCGCCAGCGACACCTTGTCGTCGTGGCAGGCGATGCAGGTATCCGCACCCTTGCGGCTGTAGGCCGCGGGCTTGGCGGAAGCGGCGGGCGGAGTCGCCGCGGGTGCGGCGCCGTCCTTCGCTTCGGCCACGTGCCCCGCGAAGGGCAGCGCCGAGAACAGCAGGGCCGCGACGAGCGCGGCCGTTCGACGAAGTGCGGTGCTCATGGTTCGACGCCTTCTGGGTCTCTCAGCGGGACTCGCTCGACTCACCGGAACTTTCTTCTTGCTTCGTGTCGGCGCAGGGGCCGGCGCGGACGGTGCCGCGCCGGCGAATCGTCGGAGGTTCGGACCGGCCGGGGTTCTACCCTCCCCGGCCGGCCGTCACCCGGTCAGTTGGCGAGCCTGAAGCCCGCGATGCCGTGCACCTGCTTGACGTCGGCCGAGCGCCCGGGGCCGTGGCAGACCGCGCAGGTTTCCTGCGACGCGATCGTCGTCGGCCGGCCCATGTTCACGCCGTCCGCGGCAGGCCGCTTCAGGTTGGGCCTGTTGAACACGCCGCCGTTCTGCTCCATGTGCGTGACCGCCAGCGTCGAGCCGTGGCACGCGTAGCACGTGGCCGACTGGCCGGTGATCGCGATGTCGTCGCCCGGATCCGCACGGTTGGCGGTACCGACCACGAAGCCCTGCGCGTCCACCGTGCTGCCCGCGTTGACGGTCACCGGCACGAGCGCGGCGGTCGGGTAGTACGTGTCGGCCAGGTGGCAGCCTTCGCAGTTGTTCAGCCGTCCCACGTAGACGATGTTGCTGAAGTCGTAGGGCGTCGCACCGTTGCCGCAGACGTCGTAGCCGTCCTTGCCCGCGTGGATGGCGTGGACCATGTACTTGAAGTCGATGGATTCATCGAGCTTCTGGTTGGTCGTCGCCACGCAGGTGCCACGCGCGAACGGCAGGCGGTCGGTCGTGTTCAGCGCCGCGTTCGAAGCCACCGTGCGCTGGTTGATGTCCGTCGCGTTCGGGTTGTGGCAGGTCGCGCACAGGTCGGTGTTGTCCGTCCTGTTGCCGCCGTGGATCGTCAGCTGGTTGTGGCAGTCGTTGCACTTCTGGATCGAGACGAGCTGCTTGCGCGCCGTCGGCGCGCCCGTGCCCGTGATCCGGAAGCCGATGCCCTCGTTCTTCACCGACAGAGACGTGTTCACCGGAGCGGTGCTCGGGTTGTTGTCGGTATCCACCGGGACCACCGGCCGACCCTCGAGGATCGCGACGCCGCTACCCGTGGCGAACGCCGGGATGGCCGCCGAGGCTGCCTTGCTGAACGTGCCGTTGCCGTTGTTCGTGACGCCGGCCGCCGAGCCGGCGTTCGTGAACACGATCTGGATCGGCTGGAACGGCGCACCCGTGGTCGGCGTACCGACGTTCAGGAACTCCGTCTGGTCCGTGTTCCACGCCACGTCGACCACCAGGCGACCGCTGCCCGTCAGGAATGGGTTGCCGGGCGCCGTGATGTCGTACGGCTGGTTGTTGTTGGTCGGATTCACCACGCGAATCGTCGCCAGCGGCGTCTGGCCCGGGCCGGTGTTCGTGATCGAGACCACCTGGTAGCGGAACTTCTCCGCTTCCGCGCGCTCCGGGATCACGTGCGCCCGCGCGACGCGCAGCGCCCCGTTCGCGACGTTCGAGGTCGGACCGTGGCAGGTCGCGCACTCGGCGTTCGTGGCCGGGATGTTGGCGTGCCCCGCGCCCGTCGCGAAGTCGACGGTGTCGTGGCAGGTGCCGCAGGACTCGATGTTGATCACGTTCTGCCAGTTGCTGGCCTGCGGCGTGTTCGCGTCGCTCTCTTCGTGGCAGGTGCGGCAGTTGCGCTGGTCCTGCGTGAACACGATCGTGTTGTAGTTGTGGAGCGACTGCGCGTTGCCCCAGATCGTGTAGCCCTTGCCGCTGGCCGGCGCGGTGTTCGGCTGGTTGCCGACGCCGATCGGCGCATTCGGATTCGGCCGTGTGCCGGCCACGGTGGGCAGGTCGATGCCGGCGTGGATCTTGTGGATCATCACGACCATGTCGAGCGAGTTGTTCGACTGCGCGTCGACGGTGCCCGGGTTGTGGCAGACCACGCACCACTCCGCCGTCTGCCGGGAACCGCCGCCGTGGAACGCGAGGCGGTCGTGGCAGCTGTTGCAGGTCTCGGTGTCGACCACGTTGCGCACGGCCGTCGCGGCCGGCGGGCCGCCCGTCGCGGGCACGTAGTCGAAAGTCGGGTTGGTCGTGAACGGGAAGTTGCGGGACTCGATGCCGACGCGGTGCGTCAGATTCGGCTCGAAGGCCACCTGCGCGCCCGGGCCCGGGTTGTAGCCCGAGCTGATGCCGGTCGCCACCGGCGAGGCGGTGTAGGCCGTGAGATCGACGCCGAACGTGTACGCGTACGTGCCGTCGCCGTTGTCGCGGAACGTCGAGCCGTCGAGGTTGGCCGCGCGCACCGTCGCCTGGCGGCGGGACTGCGTGCCCCACCAGTTCGCGCTGGCGGCCGGCGTCTCATTGCGGTTGATGTAGGACACCCACTGCGCGGAGCCGCCGTTCGCGCCCGGCACGAGCTTCGCCACGCCGACGTTGAACTGGTTGGCGGCGAGGCCCCTCAGGGGCTGGCCGACCTCGTTCTGCAGGCGGAAGTTGATGGTCGGGCGCGCCGGCGTGCCGGTCACGCTCGTGATCCGCGCGTCGACGCTCTTGGCCGTCGCGATGTCGAGCGCCGAGATCGGGCCTGCGGGTCCGGTCGGGCCAGAGGGTCCGGTCGGGCCAGCGGGGCCTGCCGGGCCTGCGGCGCCCGGCGAACCATCGTCGCCGGCACAGCCGGCCACGAACGCACCGAGGCTCATCGCGAGCGCCAGCGCGGTCAGAATCTTCCTGGGCGTTCCACCCCTGGATGCGAACATTTGTCGCTCCTCCGTCTACGGAAATGGCGGTCGTCCCGACCGCGCGGACAATGCAACCGGGCGCTGTTGCGCCGACTGCAACGATGCTCCGGTCGCGCTTGCCTGCCACTCGCGGAAAACGCCTAGAAGCTTGCGGATGTACGGAAATTAGCCACCGTTCCGCCGCGGACGGGCGGTGCTGCGCGGCGGCCCGTTACGACACCCGTAACACTCCGCGTCGCGCACGCGCCACGTGCGGCGCGCAAGCGATTCCCCGGAACGGGCATCTGGAGTAGAGCAGCGCCGGCTCCATGGCACGCAAAAGCGAAGGCCCACGGCTCGCGCCGCGGGCCTTCGCCCGTCTGCGGCATCGCGCCGGGCTCAGAGGCCGTAGCCTCCGGCGAGCCCGACGAAGATGCCGATCGCGAGCGCGATGCCGATCGCGACGGCGGCGAAACCGAACACGTACGACACCGTCATCCGCGCCTTCGTCGGCGGCGGCACGATCAGGCTCTCGAGCTTCCCGCTCGCCACCAGCCGCTCGTACTCGCGCGGCCGCTCGTCCTTGAGGCGCGCCAGCGGCTGGCTGCCGGTGAACACCACCGGGTCCATCGGGAAGCTCTCGGGCCGCAGGTGCGTGTGGAAGAAGTGGAACAGGAAGATGAAGCCGGTCGCCAGCAGCGCCTCGTCGCTGTGGATGATGTACGCGGCGTTCAGCGCCCAGCCCGGCAGGACTATCGACGCATAGCCGGGGAACCAGAGCAGCAGGCCGGAGATGCCGATCATGGCCACGCCCCAGAACACCGCCAGGTAGTCGAACTTCTCCCAGTAGGTCCAGCGATCGAAGGCCGGCCGGGGCCCGAGGTACAGGAAGTACTTCAGGTTGGCCCATAGGTCCTTCGCGTCGGAGAGCTGCGGCGTCAGCGACCGCCAGCCCCAGAAGTAGCCGCGGTCCTTCTTCACGAACCAGCCGAGCATCAGCGACAGGATGTGCCAGCCGAAGTATCCGAACGTGATCGCACCCGCGACGCGGTGCCAGAACGCCGCCATCTCGGCGCCGCCCAGCAGGTTCGCGAGCGGTTCCGCCCACGACGCACCCGCGAACTTCAGCGGCAGGCCGGACGCGGCCAGCAGCAGGAAGCTCAGGATGATCGTGACGTGCATCCAGATCTGGTTGTTCGAGAAGCGCTTGACCCACACGCCTTCGTGCGCCGCGTGCGAGGGGAACTCGCCGCGCAGCTTGCCGACCAGCGCGCGCTGGAACCACAGCAGCATGTGGATGCCGAAGAAGCCGAACACGCCGAGCAGCAGCCCGGTCATGAACATGTAGATCACGTAGACGTAGAAGTTGTCGTTCGGATCGCTCGCGTCGATGTGCGGGTTGAACGACAGGAACTTCGCCTGCCTGACCTCGCTCTCGTGGCAGGTGCCGCAGGTGGTCGCGAGGTTGTCGGGGTGGACGCTCGACTTCGGATCCGAGGCCGCCAGCGCATTGTGGGGCGTGTGGCAGTCGGAGCAGGTCGCCGAGGCCTCGAAGCCGATCAGCGTGGCCTTGCCGTGGAAGCCGTCGGCGAAGGTCTCGAACTTCTTCTCGTGGCAACCGCCGCAGTCGTTGGCGATCTGCGCGCGCGTCACGCTGGTGGCCGGCGCCGACACGACGCCGTGATCGCCGTGGCAGCTGACGCAGGTGGGGACCTTCTCGCCCTTCTCCGCGGCGACGCCGTGCGCGCTGGCCATGAACTCCTTCTTGACGGGACGGTGGCACGTGCCGCAGGTGTCCGTCACGTTCGCGACGTGCACGGCCGAGTCGGGGTCCTTCGCGGCCTTGATCTCGTGCGGCGCCTCGTGGCAGTTCGAGCAGGCCTCGACGGTGATCGGGCTGCCCTTCCTGTCCTTCGCGTGCACGCTCGACTGCAGCTGCGTGATCGCCGCCGCGTGGCAGCTGGCGCAGTCACCGAGCCCGACCTTGCCGAGGTTCTCGCGCGGGTGCTTCCGCGTCAGCGCGTCGGAATGGCAGTCCGTGCAGGCGTTGCTGCCGTGGACCGACGCGGCGAACGGCTCACCGTGGAACGTCATCGAGCGCCCGTCGTCGGCGGTCAGCTCCGGATCGGAGTGACAGTCGATGCAGCGCGCGTTCGCCTCGGCGTTCTTCGCCGCCTGTTCCGCGGTGGGCGGCTTCGCCGGCCCGCCGTCGTGCCCGGCCGCCGGCGCGGACGCGATCGCCACGCCTGCCCAGCCCAGGGACGCCAGGGCCATCGCCAGCATGGCGAGCCACCCGGCCGGCCGGGCGCGTTGCGCGCTCGCCGGACCGTTCAACGTGCGGCTCCCGGTCCGCACGAGTCGAACGAAGTCGTTCACGATTGTCCCCGTCGTCGAGCCCATTCGGGCGGATGGACGCTAACCGAGGGCGCCACGCCGGCCACTCGTGGGTTTCCAGTAGCGCGCTGCGTCGTGTAGCGCACCGAGGGCGGCGGCGCCCGAGGCGCCGCAAGACCTGCACGGATGCTGGACGCCGCGCCGGTTCCCGGTCCGCGACGCCGAAGCCGGGGCCTGTCCCCTTTTCGGAACAGAGCGTCCGACCCCTCTCTCGACCCCTCCATCTCAGGCGCGGTGGCCGATCGCCCCGAGCGGCACGACCGCGACGGCGTCGTCCTCGTCCTCCTCGAGTTCCGCCGCTATCTGCGCGCGCATCTGCGCGCGAAACTCGTTCACCGACTCGAAGAACGCCGACATCATCAGGACCCACAGGAACATGCCGCGGTCGGTCAGGCACCAGGCCGTGTCGTCCTCGACCACCGCGCCGAAGACCTGCAAGGCGGTCAGTTCGGGCCACAGCGAGCGTTCGAAGCGCGGGCCGTAGCGCGCCCGCACCCACGACTTCTCGAGCCGCAGGCCGAACAGCCGCATCAGCAGGTCGTAGCGCATCTGCTCGCGCGGGCCGAGGGCGCGCTCGCCGGTGACTCCGGAGAAGCCGCGCTCGATCCGCTCGACGTAGGAGCGCAGCGAGAACGTCGAGGCGTACACGCGACCGCCGAGGTTGCCGAACGCGCCGCTGCCGAGGCCGACGTACTCCGGCGACTGCACGACGTACTCGTCGATGCCGTGGCCGCCGCGGTTGAAGCACCACGCGGACGAGGCGGTGAACTCCGGGCGCAGCCGGGCCAGCACGCGGCCGTAGTAGCGGCGCAGCCGGCTGCGGTCCGGCAACCCCATGACCTTGCCCATCTTCCGCTCCACCGCCGCCGAGGTCATCAGCGGGTAGAACGACACCTGGTTCGCCGGGCCCGCGAGTACCGCGTCGAGGTCGGCCTCGAGCATCGCCTCGGTCTGGTGCGGCAGGTTGTAGATCATGTCGACGTTCAGCGTGCGGAAGCGCGACGCGGCGTACGCGAGCCGCTCACGGATCTCCGTGCTGCTGCCGTACTTCTCGTAGCGGTCCATCTCGCGCAGCAGCCCGTCGTCGAAGCTCTGCACGCCGACCGAGAGGCGCTGCACGCCGACCGCGGCCAGCCGGTCGAGCACCGCGGGCCGAAGGTCCTTCGGGTTCGTCTCGACCGAGATGTCGTCGATCGGCGAGAACTCCTGCAGCAGCGCCAGCGTCTCGCACAGCTCGGCGGGATCGACGGTCGGCGTGCCGCCGCCCACGTAGACGCCCGAGAAGCGGAAGCCCCGGTCGTGGTAGTGCCGAATCTCCTTGCGCAGAGCGGCGAAGTAGCTGCGCGCCTTGTCGTCCCGGTGCTTCACGCGGTGGAACGAACAGAACGGGCACAGCACCTCGCAGAACGGCACGTGCACGTAGAGGAACACCGGCGCGGCCGGCACGGCCGCGACGCCGGTGCTGGGCACGAGGCGCATCGACCGTGCGGCCTGGTGCCGGAACGCCGACGCGATCAGGGAATGGATCATGGCGCGGACTCTAAACCAGCAATGCCCGCCACGGGATGCGTTACTGCTGCGGATAGTGGCGACGTTGCTAGGGGGATGTGCGGATTCCGTACGAAGGGCCCGGAAGAGCACCGTGCCGGATGCGCGAGGGACCGCGACTGAGGGGGCTACGCATCATGGGTCTGACTCTCGTGCTCGGCATCGGCAACTCACTGCTCACCGACGACGGCGTCGGGATCCACGCGGCGCTGCGATTGCGCGAAGCGCTCGGCGACGCGGACGACGTGCAGGTGCTGGATGCCGGCACGCTCAGCTTCTTCCTGCTGCCCTGGCTCGAACGCGCCGATGCACTGATTGCCTTTGACGCGGCCGTCGACGGCGGCGTCCCCGGCGACCTCGTCCTCAAGGAAGGCGCGGACTTCGACGCGTTCGTGCGTCGACCGGGCCGCAGCGTCCACGAGATCGGTCTCGCCGACCTCCTCGACATGGCCCGCCTCGCCGACAAGCTGCCCGCGCGCCGCGTCCTGATCGGCGTCGAGCCGGCCAGCACCGACTGGGGCCTCGAGTGCACGCCGGCGGTCGCGGCCACCGTGCCGCGCTGCGTCGAGCTCGCGCGCCGCTACGTCGAGGACTGGCGCGCGGCGCCGGTTCCGATTCCCGTCACCGCCCACGTCCCGGGCCCGGAGAACGCTCATGCCGTTTGAGGCGCTCGACCCGCGCGACGCCGGCCGTCTCGAGGCCCTGACCGCCACCGCCTCAGGGGCGCACGGCCCCGACCCCGAGGCCTGCGAATCCGTCCGCGGCCGCGTCGACAGCGGCAACGTGCCGCTGCTGCTGAACGAGGTGCGCTACGCCCTCGAGCGCCTCCTCGACGACGGCACCACGCACGCGATCGACGTCCGCGCGATCCCGCTCGGCCCCGGCGAGGAGGACCGCCTGCTCGACGCGCTCGGCCGCGGCGAATTGCGCGCCGAGTTCGACTCGCTGGGCCGCTCGGAGGTGCAGGAATGCGCCTACCCGGGCGTCTGGTGCGTCACGCATTACAACGAGGCCGGTCACGTCGCCGGCCGATTCCTCGAGGTCACGTTCACGCCCGCGCTGCTCGCCTCGCCTCCCGAGGACGTGCGGACGGGCCTCGAGCGGCTGGCCGCGGAGCTGGCCCCCTGAGCGGCAAGGAGAAGATCATGCTGGTCGATCCGAGAGCGACGGTCGCGGACATGCTGCGGGCTCGCGGCATCTCCCGCCGCGGCTTCATGAAGTTCTGCGCGACCACCGCGTCGCTGATGGCGCTCGCGCCGTCGATGACCCCGAAGGTCGCGGAGGCGCTCCAGAAGGCGCGGCGCACCTCCGTGATCTGGCTGCCGTTCCAGGAATGCACGGGCTGCAAGGAGTCGCTCACGCGCGCCGGCGGCCCGACGCTCGAGAACCTGATCTTCGACGCGATCTCGCTCGACTACTCGGAGACGCTGATGGCCGCCGCCGGCCACCAGGCCGAGGAGGCGATGAAGAACGCGATCCGCGAGAACTGGGGCAACTACCTGCTGCTGGTCGACGGCTCGCTGCCCGTCGATGTCCCCGAGTACTCGGTGATCGGCGGCGTCTCGAACCTCGAGATGCTGAAGGAAGTCGCGGCGGGCGCGAAGGCGGTGGTCGCGATCGGCACCTGCTCCGCGTTCGGCGGCCTGCCGGCGGCGCGGCCGAACCCGACCGGTGCGCGGCCGATCTCGGACGTGGTCAAGGACAAGCCGCTGATCAACGTCCCCGGCTGCCCGCCGATGCCGATCGCGATCACGAGCGTGCTGGTGCACTACCTGACGTTCGGCACGCTGCCCGAGCTCGACCACCTGAACCGCCCGAAGTCGTTCTTCGGCCAGACCATCCACGACCGCTGCTACCGCCGGCCGTTCTACGAGCGCGGCCAGTTCGCCGAGAGCTTCGACGACGAGGGCGCGAAGGCGGGCTGGTGCCTGTTCAAGGTCGGCTGCAAGGGCCCGACGACCTACAACGGTTGCGCCACCTACAAGTGGAACCTCGGCGCGAGCTGGCCGGTGGAATCCGGGCACGGCTGCCTCGGCTGCTCCGAGCCGAACTTCTGGGATTGGCAGGGCTTCTACAACCCGCTGTCCACGACGCAGTGGGGCGGCTACGCCCAGATCGGCGCCGCGGCTGCCGCTGGAGCCGCCGCCGGCGCGGTGGCGGCGCTTGCCGCGCGCCGCAAGCAGCGGCCGGTCGGCCAGGACGTCCAGGAGGAAGGCAAATGAACCTGCTCGAATTCGCGCGCGGCCCCGCGTTCAACTTCGCCCTGATCGTGTTCGTGTTCGGCGTGGTCTGGCGCCTCGCCGGGCTGTTTCTGCAGTGGCGGCGGCGTGACCTGTCGAAGCCGCGCCAGCACAACCTGATCGTCGCGGGCACCCGCGCGATGCTGATGCGCTCGCTGCCCCCGCACGAGCTCGAGAAGCACATCGTCTTCCAGCACATGTCGGGCTACGCCTGGCACATCGCCTGGTTCATCAGTCTGCTGTTCTTCGCCCCGCACCTGCCGTTCTTCAAGCAGTTCCTCGGCTTCGCGTGGCCCGCCCTGCCGAACTGGATCTCGCTCGGCGCCGGCGCGGTCGCGCTGGCGCTGCTCCTGACCCTCGTGATCCGCCGCGCCACCAACCCGGTGCTGAAGCAGATCTCGACCTGGGACGACTACATCAGCGTGGTCCTGACGATCCTGCCGCTGGCCACGGGCTTCCTCGCCTACGGCCGGCTGCTGCCGATCCGCTACGAGACGCTGCTGGCGCTCCACCTGCTGAGCATCTGCGCGCTCCTGGTCTGGTACCCGTTCGGGAAGCTGATGCACCTGTTCCTGACGTTCCCGTCCCGTTTCCAGGCCGGCGCGCTGCTCGGCCGCAAGGGAGTCGAAGCATGAGCGCGAACATCTACGAAGGCGGCACGGCCGGCCTGCCGCAGTTCCGCGGCGGCGCGTCGAAGACCGCCGAGCGCCCCGTGAGCAGGAGGACCGATGCCGAGCGACTCGCGCGCGCGAAGGACGTGATCCTGCGCGAGGTCGACGGCGCCCACGCCACCTACCTCGAGACCTGCATCCGCTGCGGCATGTGCGCCGAGGCCTGCCACTTCTACCGCGCCACCGGCGAGGCGAAGTGGACGCCGATCTACAAGGTGCAGCCGCTGAAGCGCCTGTACCAGCGCGAGCTCGGCCCGATGCGCTGGCTGCACAGGCTGGTTACGAAGGACGTGACGCTGAAGGACCTCGAGGACTGGCAGGAGCTGGTCTACGACGGTTGCACCGAGTGCGGCCGCTGCGACCTCATGTGCCCGATGGGCATCCAGATCAGCCCGATGATCGGCATCATGCGCCGCGCGCTGGCCGAGGCGGATCTCCTGCCGAAGGAGCTCGCCGCGGTCGCCGAGGAGCAGAAGCGCGACGGCACCGTGTTCGGCGTCGGTCGCGCGGACATCCTGGCGCTCGTGCAGCAGCTCGCGGCGAAGGGCATCGCGGTGCCGGTGGACAAGGAACGCGCCACGGTGGTGCTGCTGACGAGCGCCGTGGACCTCAAGGGCTTCCAGGGCTCGCTCGAGGCAAGCGCGAGGATCCTGAACCGCATGGGCGTCGACTGGACGCTGCTGTCGCACTCGATCGAGCTGCTCGGCACCGGCGAGTCGCTGCGCGAGCTGAACGTGCGCCGCCTCGTCGACGAGGTGACGCGCCGCGACGCCGCGGTGCTGATCCTGCCGGAGTGCGGCCACGCCTATCCGGCGCTGCGCTTCGACAGCGCGCACATGCTCGGCGAGCCGGTGCCGTTCGAGGTCTACTCGGCCGCCGAATACTTCGGCAAGGCCGTGCAGGAGGGGCGCCTGAAGCTCAGGAAGGGCGCCGGCGAAAAGGTCACGTACCACGACCCGTGCAAGGTCGGGCGCCACGGCGGCGTGTTCGACGAGCCGCGCGCCGCGATCAAGGCGCTCGGCCTCGAACTCAAGGAGATGGAGTCGCACGCCAGGACCAACTACTGCTGCGGCGGCGGCGGCGGCCAGTTCCTGATCGAGCGCGCGAAGCCGCTGCGGCAACGCGCCTTCGAAATCAAGATGCGCGAGGTGGACGACACCGGCGCGCAGGCGGTCCTGACCGGCTGCAACAGCTGCCGCATCAACTACCTCAACGGCGGCGCGAACGCCAACTGGAAGACGCCGGTCCGCAGCCTCGTCGAGGTGATGGCGGCGAACCTGGAATAAGGGCGGCGGGTCACCCGGCCGCGGAGAACGCACAATGAGCAACGACACGGGCAGGCTCGTCGTCGACCCGGTAACCCGGATCGAGGGTCACCTGCGCATCGAGGCGCAGCTGAACGGCGACGTCATCGAGCAGGCATATTCGTCCGGCACGATGGTGCGCGGACTCGAGATCATCCTGCGCGGGCGCGACCCGCGCGACGCGTGGGCCTTCGCGCAGCGCATCTGCGGCGTGTGCACGCTGGTGCACGGCATGGCGTCGGTGCGCAGCGTCGAGGACGCGCTGCGCGCGCCGATCCCGCCGAACGCACAGGCGATCCGCAACCTGATGATCGCCGCGCAGTACGTGCACGACCACGTGATGCACTTCTATCACCTGCACGCGCTCGACTGGGTCGACGTCGTTTCGGCGCTGAACGCCGACCCGAAGGCGACCAGCGAGCTGGCGCAGTCGATCAGCCCGTACGCGAAGTCGTCCCCGGGCCACTTCGCGGACGTGCAGCGGCGCGTGAAGGCGCTGGTCGAGTCCGGGCAGCTCGGCATCTTCGCGAACGCGTACTGGGGCCACCCGGGCTACAAGCTGCCGCCGGAAGCCAACCTGATGGCGGTCTCGCATTACCTCGACGCGCTGCAGTGGCAGCGCGAGGTCGTGCAGCTGCACGCGATCTTCGGCGGCCGCAACCCGCACCCGAACTTCGTGGTGGGCGGCGTGCCGAGCCCGATCGACCTGAACAGCGACTCCGCGCTGAACGCGAAGCGCCTCGGCCAGGTCGCCGAGGTCATCGCCTCGATGCGCCGGTTCGTCGACGAGGTCTACGTGCCGGATACGCTCGCGATCGCCGGCTTCTACAAGGACTGGGGTGCGCAGGGCGAGGGCCTCGGCAACTTCGCCGTGTTCGGCGACTTCCCGCAGGGCCAGATGTGGGAACCCGAGAAGTTCCTGATCCCGCGCGGCGTGATCCTGAACCGCAACCTGAACGATATCCAGGACTTCGACCCGGCCGACGCCTCGCAGGTGCAGGAGTTCGTCAAGCACTCCTGGTACGAGTACTCGGGCGGCAAGGACGCAGGCCTGCATCCGTGGGACGGCGAGACCACGCTCAGGTACAACGGCCCGAAGCCGCCGTACCAGCAGCTGCCGGTCGAGCAGGAGTACTCCTGGCTGAAGTCGCCGCGCTGGCGCGGCCAGGCGATCGAGGTCGGGCCGCTGGCGCGCTGCCTGATGCTCTACGCGAAGGGCCACGAGCAGACGAAGGAGCTCGTGAACATGACCCTGTCGAAGCTGGAGGTGCCGATCGAGGCGCTGTTCTCGACGCTCGGCCGCACCGCCGCTCGCACGCTCGAGACCAAGATCATCGCCGACATGATGCAGGGCATCTTCGACGGGCTGATCGCGAACGTGAAGGCCGGCGACACGAAGACCTTCAACGCGGACAAGTGGGAGCCGCGCAGCTGGCCGGCGTCGGCCAGGGGCGTTGGCGTGATGGAAGCGCCGCGCGGCGGCCTGCTGCACTACATCGTGATCGACGGCGGCAGGATCGCGAACTACCAGGCGGTCGTGCCGAGCACCTGGAACGCCGGGCCGCGCGATCCGAAGGGGCAGCCGGGCGCGTACGAGGCGGCGCTGAAGGGCCACCGGCTCGAAGTGCCGAAGCAACCGCTCGAGATCCTGCGGACCATCCACAGCTTCGACCCGTGCCTCGCGTGCGCGGTGCACGTCACGGATCCGGAGCAGGGCGAGCTGGTGAAGGTGCACGTCAGCGGCGGCGAGTCGTACTGAGGCGCAGCCGGCGGCGCGACCGGTGTCGCTGGTGCTCGCACGGCACGGGCTCGCCGACTGGAAGGTCTCCGCGATCCGGCTGTGAGCGCTCAGCGCCTCCGGCACACCAGCGTACAGCCCGCGAAGTTCGTCAGCACCCAGCCGAGCAGCGCCTCCGGCAAGGCGCGCGCGAGCGCGAGTCGCTGCACGCGCGGATGCCGGTGGCTCTCGAAGCGCGCATCGAAGCCCGCGGCGCCGAAGATCCGCAGCACCGCGCCCGGCGCCCGGTAGTGCGTGGCGCGGCAGCTGTACGCGTAGTACGCGGTGGTGCGCTCCGCGGCGGTCGCACTCGCCAGTTCCGGCCAGCGCGCGTGGATCCCGAGGCGCACGCACGCGCCGATCGCGGCCCTGCGCGTGCCGTTCTTCGGCAGCCAGTGCACCAGCGGCATCCGCAGGTGACCTTCCACCGGCCGCCGGTGCGCGGGATAGACGTGGATGGCGACGCCGCCGGGCTTCAGCACGCGATGCATCTCGCGGGCCGCCGAATCCAGGTCCGCGACGTGCTCGAGCACCTGGTACGACATCAGGAAGTCGAACCACGCGTCCGGGTGGCTCGTGCGGTTGTCCTCGCCGAGCGGTCGCACGTAGTGCGAGAGCTCGAGCCCCTCGGCCGCGAACAGCGGCCGGCCGCGTTCGATCGTTGGCACGTGCGGTTCGACGCCGTGCGCGTCGAAGCCCTGGCGGCGCAGGTGCAGCACGTCCGAGCCGCGGCCGCAGCCCCAGTCGAGCACGCGCACGGCAGCGCCGTCCGTCGCGCGCGGGAGGCGGCGCCGCAACTCGGGGTGGAGCTGCACGCTGCGATGCTCCTCGCGCGTCAGCACGGCCGAGTGGCGGATACGAGCCATGCGGGGTCCCTCCCTGGAACGCGGCACGTCGGCAGCGACGCCGCAGCGGTTCGACGAGAGTGCGGGGCGCAGCCGCCGCGCTCAAGCTGGCGCGGCACAACGGCACGGCGCGCATCGTCGCGCCGCGCGGTTGCCGCACCGGACGCCGCCCGGGAGCAGCGCGCCGCGAGGTGCAGGGCAGCCGCGGGGGCAGTCTTCGCCGCAGCGCCACGGGCTCGCGTCCAGCACGGGACGCGTCGCCGAAGTCGAGCAGCTTCACGACGCCGTCGCGCGTGACGAACACGTGGCCGCCCTTCAGGTCGCCGTGGACCACGAGGTTCTGGCCCACGTAGTGGACGGCCGCGCAGAGCGTACGGAACAGCTCGAGCCGCGCCTCGAGGCCGAGGCCGCGCGCATCGCACCACTCGTCGATCGGCTCGCCATCGACGTACTCCATCACGAGGTACGGCAGGTGCTCGTCGGTGGCGCCGCCGTCGAGGAGGTGCGCATCGCGCTCCAGCGCTTCGGCGAACACGCCCTTGAGGCAATACCAGGTCCTCGGCAGCAGGGCCGGCCGGCGGCGGGGATCGGTGCGGGTGCGTTCGCGGCGGGCCTACGCACGCCGACGCTGATCGTGTGGGGCGCGCTCGACCTCAGCACCCCGCCGGGGCGGGCGCAGAGCGGAGCTAGAACCCGCTGGCCGCCCGCCTCAGAGCCGCGTCCGCACCGACCACAGCTCCGGGAAGAAGCTCAGCTCCAGTGCCCGCCACAGGTAGTTCACGCCGCTCGTGCCGCCCGTGCCGCGCTTCTGGCCGATGATGCGCTCGACGGTCTTGAGGTGCATGAAGCGCCACTGCTGGAACTGGTGCTCGAGATCGACGAGCTTCTCGGCGAGGTCGTACAGCACCCAGTGGCGCGCGGTGTCGCGGTACACGGCCAGCCACGCCGTTTCGACGCCCTCGCTCGGCTGGTACGGCTGCGACCAGTCGCGCTCGCGCGCGCTCGCCGGCACGTCGAGGCCGTGCCGGTGCAGCAGCTGCAGCACGCGGTCGTAGAGGCTCGGTTCGCGCAGCGCCGCGTACAGGCGCTGCTCGCGCTCCGGATGCGAGCGGTGCGGACGGATCAGGTGCTCCGCCTTGTTGCCGAGTCGGAACTCGAGCAGGCGGTACTGGTGCGACTGGAACCCGGAGCTCTGGCCGAGCGACGGGCGGAAGCGCAGGTAGTCGGCCGGCGTGAGCGTCGACAGGATCGACCACGACTGCGTCAGGTTCGCCTGGATGCGCGAGACGCGGGCCAGCATCTTGAGCGCCGGCCCCACTTCGTCGGCGTCGATCGAGCGCATCGCGGCCTCGATCTCGTGCAGCGCGAGCTTGATCCAGAGTTCGCTCGCCTGGTGGATCACGATGAACAGCATCTCGTCGTGCTCGCCCGAGCGCGGCCGCTGCGCAGCCAGCAGTTCGTCGAGCGCGAGGTATCCGCCATAGCTGAGGTCGGGATCCCAGTGCGTGCCCTCGAGCCCGGGGCGGTCCGCGGCCGCGGTCGGCGAGGTGTCGTCACTGCCCGTTTCGTTCATCGCGTCCGGCCCTCCTGGGTCGCAGGAGTCTAGGGGGCGGGCGGCGCCGAGGCCATCGCCGCGTCGGGATCCGGCTCGGTCCCGTCGGATCGCGGGCACTTCTGCACCCTGCCGCGCTGGTGCGCCGTCATCCCGCGCATCGCGGCGCCCGCCGCGGTGCCCGATCGTTGAAGCGACGGTTACCGCCGTCCAGCCATTGGTTCGTCGAGCGGTCGCCGGCGCGCGGATAGCGTGTCTCGAGGGGCCCGGCGCTGCGGCCGCGGACCTACGGGCTCTCGCTGCGCATGACGTTCCGAGATCGGTCGCCCTCGGCGCGGCCACGCGCGCGGTTGCCCGATCGCTCGTGCTCGACCGCCGGCTCAGCGCACCGCCCGTGACAGGCGCAGCGCGTTCAGCACCACCGACACCGAACTGAGCGACATCGCCGCGGCGGCGAACGCCGGCGTCAGCGTCCAGCCGGTCACGGGATACAGCAGGCCGGCCGCGAGCGGCACGCCGAGCGCGTTGTAGACGAACGCGAAGAACAGGTTCTGGCGGATGTTCCTGACGGTGTCGGCGGACAGGCGACGCGCCCGCAGGATCGCGCCGAGGTCACCCTTCACCAGCGTCACGTGCGCGCTCTGCATCGCGACGTCGGTGCCGGTTCCCATCGCGATGCCGACGGTCGCGGCCGCCAGCGCGGGCGCGTCGTTGAGGCCGTCGCCGGCCATCGCGACGCGTCGCCCTTCCGCCTGCAGGCGCTGGATCGTGGATGCCTTCTGCTCCGGCCGGACGTCCGCGATCACCTCGTCGATCGCGAGTTCGCGGCCGATCCGGCGGGCCGTCGCTTCGTGGTCGCCGGTCAGCATCACGAGGCGCAGCCCCGCCTGCTTCAGTGCGGCGATCGCGGCCGGCGTCGACGGCTTCACGCGGTCGGCGACCGCCAGCAGTCCGGCGTAGCGGCCATCCACCACCACGTGGAACACGCTCGCACCGCCGCCGCGGAGTGCCGCGGCCTGCGCCTCGACCTCGGCCGGCACGCCGACGCGGGCGCTCGCGAGCAGCGCCTCGTTCCCGATCGCCACGGCGCGCCCATCGACGCGCCCCCGCACGCCCTGGCCCGTGATGCTCCCGAAGCCTTCCACCCTCGACAGCGCAAGCCCGCGCTCGGCCGCCGCCGTCACGATCGCGCGGGCGATCGGATGCTCGCTCGACTGCTCGAGACTGGCCGCGAGCGCCAGCACCTCGTCCTCGACCGCGGCGACGGCCGTGATCGACGCGAGCCGGGGACGCCCTTCCGTGAGCGTGCCGGTCTTGTCGAGGACCAGCGTGTCGACGTCCCGCAGCGCTTCGATCGCCGCCGCGTCCCTGAACAGCACGCCGAGCTGCGCACCGCGCCCCGTCGACACCATGATCGACAGCGGTGTCGCGAGCCCGAGCGCGCACGGACACGCGATGATCAGCACGGAGACGGCCGCGATCAGCGCGTGCGCCAGCGCGGGGCTCGGCCCCAGCGCGGCCCACGCGACGAACGCCGCGACGGCGACGACGATCACCGCCGGCACGAACCAGGCCGCCACCCGGTCGGCGAGCCGCTGCGCCGGCGCGCGCGAGCGCTGGGCCCGCGACACGAGGTCGACGATCTGTGCGAGCAGCGTATCGCCGCCGACCTTCTCGGCACGGATCACGAGCGTCCCGGTCTGGTTGATCGTCGCGCCCGCCACGCGATCGCCCGCCTTCCTGTCGACGGGCAGCGACTCGCCCGTCAGCATCGATTCGTCGAGCGTGGAGGCGCCGTCGAGCACGACGCCGTCGGTGGGCACGCGCGCTCCGGGTCGCACGCGCAGGCGGTCGCCGACGTGCACGTGGGCGAGCGGGATCTCCGCTTCGCGACCGTCCGCGTCGATGCGCACCGCCGTCGGCGGCGCGAGCGAGAGCAGCGCCCGGATCGCGGCGCCGGTGTTCCGGCGGGTCCGCTGTTCGAGCCACTCCCCGAGCAGCACGAGCGTGACGATCACCGCCGCCGCTTCGAAGTACAGGCCGACGCGGCCGGCCTCGTCGCGGAACCCAGCCGGAAAGGCGTGCGGCACCAGCACGGCCAGCACGCTGTACCCCCAGGCGACTCCGGTGCCGAGCGCGATCAGCGTATACATGTTCGGCCGCCACGGCCGCAGCGAGCGCCAGCCGCGCGCGAAGAAGCGCGCGGCGCCCCACGGCACGACGATCGACGCGAGCGCGAGCTCCACCCACGGCGCGACGCCGAGCCACGCGTCCGGCAGGTGCCAGTCCGCGAGGTGCGGACCCATCGTGGTCACCAGCAGCGGCAGCGTCAGCGCGGCGCTGATCCAGAACCGGATGCGCACCTCGCGCGTCGTGTCCTCGACTTCCGCACTCGGCATCACGGGCTCGAGCGCCATGCCACAGATCGGGCAATCGCCGGGCACGTCGCGGACGATCTCGGGATGCATCGGGCAGGTCCACTGGCCCGGCTGCGCGTTCGTGGTCGCCGGTGGCGCGGCGTGCTTCGACTGCCCGTGGCCGTGGTGCGCGTGTCGCCCGTGGCCGCCGTCCGCGCTACCAGCCGCGTGACACGCGTGCGCCTCCGGTGGCGGTGACGGTGACGGTGACGGTGACGGTGACGGCGGATCGTGCGGCGTGGCCGCACGATCCGGCGTGCGTGCGTGCTCAGTCTTCACGGGTGCTGCTCGTCAGGGCGTCGAGGATCGGGCACTGGCCCGGGTCGCCATGCCCCGGACAGTGAGCCACGAGGCGCTCGAGGCCGGCGCGCAGACGCTCGAGCTCGGCCAGCCGCGCTGCCACGTCGGCGAGGTGGCGTGCGGCGATCTCCCGGATCGAGGCCACGTCCGTGTCGCCCCGATCGCTCAGACGCAGCAGTTCACGGATCTCGTCTAGCGAGAAGCCGAGCTCCTTCGCGCGCCGGATGAAGCGCAGGCGCTCGACCGCGGTCGGCGGATACGTGCGATAGCCCGACGCCGTGCGGCGAGGCGGCGGCAGCAGCTGGGCGCGCTCGTAGTAGCGCACCGTGTCGACCGAGACCTCGGCCTGCGCCGCGAGAACTCCGATGTGGATCGACTTCATGGCCAGCCTCCGTGAACGAGAGGCTAGACCCTGGAGTCGAGTCCAGGGTCAAGTCACGGCATCGGCTCCGCAACCGCCGCCGCCTTCGCGAGGTCGTCGACGACGAGGATCGACCGGTTGGCGTGACCGGCACGTTCAGCGATCGCGCGACGAAGCAGCGTAGGGCCGTGAAGCCCCCGGGGCCGCAGCGGCGCGGCGTCTAGGCCGCCGCCGATTCGGCGCCCGGCTCGTCAGAGGGCGCGCCCGCAGTCTGCGCGGTGGACTCGGTGCTCTCCGCCGGCGCAGCGGGATCCGCAGGAGGTTCGCTGATCGACTGGACGATCACGTAGCCGTAGAAGCGCGCGAGCCCACGCGCGGAGTCGAGCGTGTGGCAGTCCCGCCCGCCGATGGGGGTGCCCTGCTCGTCGACGATCCGCCACGTCCGGATGGGTTGCTCTCCTCGCGGAGTGCTCACGGTCGACCAGACGCGCACGGCCTTGGCCGGCTTCAGGGGACTGGGGGGCGTGAGCATCTCGGGCCTCCGGTCTGCGCACGTGGGAGTTTCCACTCCCGGCACGCGAACCGGCTGTGACGCGCATCTCACCTCCCGGGCGCGCGGCCCTCAGGCCGCGGTATAGCCGCCATCCACCGGGAACACGGCGCCCGTGATCCACGCCGCCTCGGCCGAGGCTAGGAACGCGACCATGCTGGCCACGTCTTCCGGCGTGCCGAAACGCTGCATCGGGATGCGCGCCGCATTGGCCCGCAGTGCGTCGTCGAGCGACTGGCGCGCTCCCGTTGCGATGCCGCCACGCTCCTCGTAGGTGCGCACGACGAGAGGCGTCACGACAGTTCCGGGACAGACCGCATTGAAGCGTATCCCGGTGGCCGCGTATTCCACCGCCGCCTGGCGCGTCAGCCCGATCACTCCGGCCTTCGCAGCCGCATAGGGCGCGATGCCACTGAACCCGACCAGGCCCGCGATCGACGCCTGGTTGATGACCGAGCCGCCGCCGCGGGCCCGCATTGCCGGGACCACCGCCCGGTTGCAGAGCCAGACTCCCGTCAGGTTCACGGCGAGCACCCGGTCCCAGGTCTCGCGCGAGGTCGTCTCGACCGAACCCACGCCCGCTATTCCCGCGTTGGCGACGAGCACGTCGACCCCGCCGAAGGCCTGGGCCGTCGTTTCGACCATGCGCCGCACGTCCTGCTCGCGGGTGACGTCGACGGCGACGGCGATCGCCCGGCTTCCCTCGGCTGCCAGCTCCCCGGCGAGGCGGGCAGCGGCCTGCTCGTCGACGTCCGCACAGACCACCCGCGCCCCTTCGCGCGCGAAGCGGCGGGCGGTGGCGAGGCCGAGCCCCGACGCGGCGCCCGTGACGATCGCCACCTTGCCTTCGAGTTTCGCGGACATCACGGACCTCGCCGTCGCTGCGACCGGCCTGCCGGCGCGCGAGCCGCGGCCGCGCCGGCACGCCTGCAAATGCTTAAATGTTCATCTAGTATGTATGGAAGCACGGTCGCGCGCCGCACTTCAACCTGCAATGACACCGGCACATCGGAAGACGCGTGACGAGGCGCCGGCCGCACCGGGTGAGCAGCCGTGAAGCGCGGCTCTCGCCGACGGCCCGACGGCGGACGCAGCCCGGCGGCGGCGGCCGCAACGGACGCGACCACTGCAGCGAAGGCCCGGCAGCCGGATCTCGCGCCCGATCTCGTCGCCGGCTATGCGATCGCGAGGCTCGCGCGGGCCGTGGCGCGCAACGCGACCCGCCGCGTGGCCGACCTGCTCGGGCTGACGCTCGCCGAATGGCGTGTCCTGCTGGTTCTCGACGAGAGCAGCGCGGACCAGCTCGACGAAGTCGCCCGGCGCGCGCTGCTCGAGCCCAGCCACGCCTCGGTCGCGACCGCCGGCCTGCAGCGCCGGCGTCTCATCGCCCGCTCGGAGCACCCGGGCGACCGCAGGCGCGCGCGCCTCAGGCGCACGCCGGCCGGCACGCGCGCCGTCGAGCGCTTCCTCGCCGAGACGGCCGACGAGCGCCGGACCCTCTGGAGCGTTCTCTCGGACGCGGACCGGCGCACGCTCGTGGAGTTGCTCGACAGGCTCGTCGAGTCGGCCGCGGCACTGGGCTACGAGGACGCCGCCGTCCGCACGCGCAGGCGCCGTCGTGGCTGAGGGGGACGCGAAGCCCACCGGCGGCCTGCCCGACGCGGCGGCGCTCGCGCGGCGGCTGTGCGGACGCGCACTGCCGGGTTCCGACTTCGTGCTCCCGGACAGCGACGTCCCCACCGTGGCGGCGCTCGCGCGCAGCGGATCCACCGAGCCGCATCCCGTGTTCGCCGTGGTCGAATCGCTGCGAAACCTGGGCTTCTCGATCGCGGACCTGTGCGCGTTGTGCGAGTTCGATCTCGCGGACGGGCCGCTGCTCGGCGAGCTCGACGTCGAGTTCGAGCAGCCGCTGCGCGCGGGCGCCCGCTACCTCAGCTCCGGCACGATCGAATCCTACGAAAGGATCCCGAGCCGCCGACTCGGCGTCGTCGATCGCCTGGCCTTTCGCGTGACGCTGGCCACGCCGGACGGGGCGCCCGTGGCCCACGTGCGATACCGGTGGCTGCTGCCCCGCGGCCGGAGTACGCCGTGACCGCACCTACCGCGCTGCCGGCCTGGACCGGGATGGCCACGAACGCCGACTCGCTCGCGTGGGCGCAGGTGCTGCGCGACGACAACCCGCTGCACGCCGATCCCGCCGTGGCCGGGCAGAGCGGGCTGGGCGAGGGTCTCGTCAACCCGGGGCCCGCGGGCATCGCGTACCTGATGACGATGCTGCTGCAGGCTTTCCCGGGAGCTTCGATCCGGCGCATGCAGTGCCGATTCCTCGCCCCCGTGATCACGCCGGCGGAGCTCGTCGCGAGCGGCACCGTCGAGAGCCGCGAGCGCGTCGCGGGGGCGGAGATCCTGCACGTCGTGCTGGAACTGCGCGCCCGCGGCACGCCCGCGATCGCCGCGCGCGCGGTCGTATCGATCCCGGAGGCATCGCCATGAACGCCGGCACCGGACGCGTCGACGAGCAGGTCGCCGGCGGACACGCCGTCGACCAGCCCACCGTGTACGAGCTGTTCCGGCGCCAGGCGACCGCGACGCCGGACGCACTGGCGCTGCGCACCGCCTCGCGGGACCTGCACTACGGTGCGCTGCTCGATCGCGTCGAACTCGCGGTGCGGCAGCTGCGCGAGCGCTCGGTCGGCCGCGGCGACCGCATCGCGGTACTCGCCGAGAACAGGCCCGAGTACACGATCCTGCAGCTCGCCGCCGCGAAGCTCGGCGCGGTCGTCGCCTGCATGAACTGGCGGCTCGCGGCGGCGGAACTGCAGGCCTGCCTCGACGCGGTCGAACCGAGGCTGCTGGCCGTCTCGGCGCGCTACGCGGCCGCGGCGGCTTCGCTGTCGCTCGACGGCTGCGCCCGTGTCGACGTCGAGTCGCTCTGCCCGGAGCACGGCTCACCCGACCTCGAGCCCGCGACCGCCGCACCGGACGACGGCCTGCTGATCATCTTCACGAGCGGCACGACCGGCACGCCCCGCGCTGCCGTCATCAGCCAGCGCGCCGAGATCGCGCGGATGGGCGTCCTGCGACGCGACCTGCACATCGAGCCCGACGACGCCTTCGTCGCGTGGTCGCCGATGTTCCACATGGGCGGCAGCGAGCACACGCTCGCGAGCCTGATGTTCGGCGCACCGGTCGTCGTCTGCGACGGCCTGGAGGTCGAGCGGATCGCGGAGGCGATCGGCTCGCTCAGGATCGGCTGGCTGCTGCTGGTGCCCGCCACGCTCGAGCCGCTGCTGGACGAACTGCGCCGCCGGCGCGCCAGCGTCGTCGGCGTGAAGGTCGTCGGCTGCATGGCGGACCTCGTGCCGGCCGCGAGCATCGAGGCGATCACGACGGAGCTGCGCGCGCCGTTCCTGAACAGCTTCGGCTCGACGGAGACCGGTCTGCCCCCGCTCTCCGGCCACCTGCTGGCGGTGGGCGAGTCGCTCGCCGATCTCGCGAAGCAGCCGAACTCCGGCTGCGAACTGCGCCTCGTGGATGGCTCCGGCCGCGACGTGGCCGACGGCGAGGTCGGCGAGGCGTGGGTGCGCGGCCCGACGCTGTTCTCGGGCTACTGGACCCGCCGCGCGCTTGACCGTGCGAGCTTCCGCGACGGCTGGTACGCGATGGGCGACCTGTTCAGGCGCACGCCCGGTAACCGCTACCAGTTCGTCGGCCGCTCGAAGTACCTGATCAAGTCGGGCGGCGAGAACATCTATCCCGCCGAGATCGAGCGCGTGCTGCTCGACGACGAGCGGATCGAGGATGCGGTCGTCGTGCGGCGCGCCGACCCGGTGTGGGGCGAGGTGCCGGTGGCGTTCGTGGTGCGACGCACGCAGGAACTGCAGGAGGAGCACGTCATGGACCTGTGCCTGCGGCGGCTGGCTCGCTACAAGCGGCCGAAGGAAGTCAGGTTCCTCGCGGCCGCGGACCTGCCGCGGAATGCCACGGGCAAGATCGTCCGCGAGCTGCTGGAGAAGATCGCGTGACGAATCCAGCAGCGCCCGCCTGGCCGAGTCGCGCCGCCGGCTGGTACGCCACGCTCCTCCTGACGCTCTCGTACACTTTCTCGTTCGTCGACCGCCAGGTCCTGAACCTGCTGGTCGACCCGATCAAGGCCGACTTCCAGCTTTCCGACACGCAGATCAGCCTGCTGCAGGGTCTCGCGTTCGTCGTGCCGTACGTGCTGTTCAGCGTGCCGATCGGACGCTGGGTGGACCGGTTCAACCGGGTGCGGATCCTGATCGGTGGCGTGCTGTTCTGGAGTGCGGCCTGCGTCGCCTGCGGCCTCGCGCGCACGCCGATGGCACTCGCGTTCGCACGGATGGGCGTTGGCGTCGGCGAGGCGGCGGTCACGCCCGTGGCGTGGTCGGTGCTGGCCGACTACTTTCCACCGAAGGAACGCGCGCTGCCCGTCAGCGTGTTCCTGATGGGTCCCTACCTGGGCGCCGGCCTCGCACTGCTGGCCGGCGCCGAGGTGATCGAGTGGGCGCGAACGGTCGACCAGGTCTCGCTGCCGCTCGTCGGCGAACTCGCGCCGTGGCAGTTCACGTTCATCGCCGTGGGCCTGCCCGGCATCGTGATCGCGGCGCTGCTCGCCACGATGGCCGAACCGCCGCGCCAGGAGCGACTCGCGCTCGAGCGCGCCGCGTCGGTGCCGTGGCCCGAGGTCCGCGCCTTCCTCTGGCAGCGCCGGCGCATCTACGGCGCGTTCCTGCTCGGCGTGCCGTTTCTCGTCGTCGTCCTCTACGCGCTGCAGGCCTGGGTGCCGACCTGGCTGGTGCGCGTCCACGGCCTCGATCTGGGCGCCGCGGGCCGTACGTACGGCACCATCGCGCTGGTCGCGGGATCGCTCGGCGTGCTGAGCGGTCCGCATGCCGCACGCTGGCTGGCGCGGCGCGGCTACGCGGACGAACCGCTCCGCGTGGCCGTGATCGCCCTGGCGCTGCTGGTGCCCTGCATCGCCGGGATGGCGTGGACGAGCGAGACCCGTACCGCGCTGGTGCTGCTGTCGATCGCCAGCTACCTGATCACGCTGCCGATGGCCCTGTTCACGGCGGCGCTGCAGCGCGTGACGCCGAACGAGATGCGCGGCCTCGTCGCGGGCCTCTTCGTCGTCGGCGTCAGCGTGATCGGGCTGACCTTCGGCCCGACGAGCGTGGCGCTGCTGACGGACGCGGTGTTCGGCGACCCGAAGGCGGTGGGCCACTCGATGGCGGTCGTCGCGCTGGTCTGTGGTCCCGTCGCGATCGCCCTTTTCACGACCGGGATGCCCGAGTACCGGCGCCTCGCGCCGGAGGCGCACTAGGGAAGCTGCGGCCCGCGCAGCACGCGCTGCGCGGGCCGCGTCGGCTCACTCGAGCCCGTAGCTCACGCGCAGGCCCCAGGTGCGCGGGGCGCCGCCCCAGGTCTGCGTCGTCAGCGTGTTCACCAGCGCGAAGTCGAAGTAGTCCTCGTCCGCGAGGTTCTTGCCGAACAGCATCACGCGCAGGCGCCCGTCCGCGTTCCTGTACGTGACGCTCGCGTCGACCAGGCCGTAGCCGTCCTGCTCGATGATCGGGCTGTTCAGCGCGTCGTTGAAGTAGCTGTCGCGGAAGTCGTAGGACGCCCGGAACGCCAGGCTGCCCCCACCCGACAGCGGCAGCGTGTACGTGCCGGCCAGCATGTAGTTGAAGTCGGGCACGCGCTCGAACTTCAGCCGCTTCGCCGCCGCCGGATCGGTAGCCGGGTCGTAGCCGCCGCCGTTGGCGTCGAACCCGGTGAACTCGTCGTAGCGCGCGTCGATGTAGCCGAAGTTGGCGTCGAACTTGAGCCGGTCCGTGGCCACGTACGCCAGCTCGACCTCCACGCCGTCGATCGTCGACGCCGCGGCGTTGATCAGCCGCTGCACGCGGCCGGTGTCGCAGCCCGGGGTGCCGATCTGGCAGTCCTCGAGCGCGAGACGCTGCATGTCGTCGTACTTCATCGAGAACACCGCGGCGTTCAGCAGCAGCCGGCGGTCGAGCACGAGCGACTTGATGCCGAGCTCGTAGCTGTCCACGGTTTCGGGCGCGGCGGAGCTGTTCAGGAACGAGTCCACCGTCTGGGCGCGCGCGTCGAGCGCGCCGCTGCGGAACCCGCGCGTGTAGCTCACGTACGTGCTGACGTCGTCGTTCCAGTAGTAGGTGAGCGCCGCCTTCGGCGTCACGTCGCTGTCCTTGAGCCCGGTGCGGAGGTTCGCGTTGTTCTGCCCCGGGGTGCTGGTGCACGAGCTGAAGTTGAGCGCGCACGTGCCGAGGATGCTGAAGCTGGCGTCCTTGGACTCCTCCGTCCAGCGCGCGCCGACCGTCAGCTTCGCCTTGTCGGTGACGAAGTAGTCCGCCTCGCCGAACACGCTCAGGGCGTCGTGCTGGACGTTGGCGACCTGCGCACGGTCGAGCAGGCCGGTGACGCGACGCTCGCCGACGAAGAACTCCTGGTCGAAGTAGCTGACGCCCACGACGTACGACAGGCGCTCGATCGGCTTGTCGGCGTAGCGCAGTTCGTAGTTGACCTGGTCCTGCGTTTCCTTGTTGTCCGGGAAGTGGAACAGCGCGAACGGCGAGCCGTCGAAGTCGGTGCTCGAGTCGTACTTCAGGTCGCGCCAGCCGGCGACGGCCGTCCAGACGCCGGAGCCCATCTCGAGGTTGCCCTCGAGCGTCACGCTGTCCACCTCGAGATCCGCGTAGCCCCTGAGGTCGTGGTTGATCTCGTAGGGATCGGAGGGCGGGGTGTAGCCGCGGATCGTCGGGTTGAAGGCGCCCGGCGCCGCGATGTTCCGGCTGTTGGCGGTGCCCGACTTGTTGCGCAGCCGCTCGCCGATCAGCGTGATGCTGAGCGAGTCGTTCGGCGTGTAGTGGAGCATCGGCCGGACCACGAGCACGTCGATGTCGGGCTTAGTGCCGGAATCGCCGGTGCCGATCGGGTCGTACGCCACGTTCTTGAACTGCGTGTTGCCCGGCGAGGCGTTGAACGCGTTGAGCACGGCCAGGTTGATCGAGCCGCCGTTCCGGTCTTCCCAGTAGCCGTCGCGCTGCTCGTTGGTGACCGCGATCTTGGCGGCGAGCTTGCCCGGGATCAGCGCGCCCTCGATGCTGAGCGAGGTGTCGAGGCGGTTGTAGTCGCCGATCGTCAGGTCGCCGCGCACGCGGAACTGGCCGTCGGGCCGACGGGTGCGCAGGACCACCGCGCCGCCGGTGACGTTGCGCCCGAGCAGCGTGCCCTGCGGGCCGCGGTACACCTCGATCGACTCGCGGTCGAAGGTGTTGAGGTTGGCGCCGACCGGATAGCCGAGGTACACGCCGTCGACGATCACGCCGACCGCCGGATCGAGCGAGCGCGTGGTGCCGCTGACGCCGATGCCGCGGATGAAGAAGTTGGGCGTGCCGGTGAAGGTGGCCGACGGGTGCAGGATCGCGTTCGGCGCGAGGCGCCCGACGTCGGACAGGTCCATGGCCTGGATTGCCATCAGGGTGTCCGGGTTCACGGCGGTGACGGCGGCCGGCACCTCCTGCACCGACAGCGCGTCCGTACGCTTCGTCGAGGTCACCACGACCTCCTGGAGTTCGGCCGCCACCGCGGAACCGGCTGCCGCGAGCGCGAGCACCGCGCCGACGGCCATGGCGACCCGTGTTCCGCGGGCGTGCGACGCCCTTACGTGTTCACGCTGCATTGCTGACCCCCTCGAAGAACTTGTGTTGCGTTTCGGCCACGAACGCGGCTGTTTGCAGACCGACACTAGCCCTCGCCCGGGGCGATTTCAAGAAGTAATTAAAAGTCGAAGTATTTGCGGGCCGGGCGGTTCGGACGGCCGAGGTGGTCGCAGCGGGCTACTTCAGCCGGTGGCTGTCCGCCTCCGCCGCGAGATAGCCGAAGGCGTCCCAGGCGCCGGTGGCGAGGACGCGCCGGCGGACGTCGGCGGCGCGCTCCGCCTGCCCCTCGACCAGATACCAGTTCGCCACGCCGTAGCCCTGCGTCACCAACTGCATGCGGTCGTCGCCCTCGCCCAGCAGCGCTTCGGGCGACAACTCGCCGCGATAGAGCCTGACGCGCGGCAGGTATGCGTGGTCCTCGATCACCTCGACGTCTCGTGGAATCGCCGCGACGACCGCAGCGGCCGCCGCGGCGTCGCCGCGCCGACGCAGCGTCATGTACAGCCAGTCGCGCGCGGCGACCTGCAGGTCCGCGTTGTCGGCATAGTCGAGGCATTCGCGCCACAGGCGCTCGGCTTGCGTCCACTCGCCCTGCAGGTAGTGGACGAGCGCATGGTGGTAGAGGACGTTGTACTGCGTGTTCGAGAGCGGGATGCCGCGCGCGTTGGGAATGCCGTCCGGCTCGATCTCGACGACGCCTTTCGGCATCAGCGCGTAGGCGCGCTCGAAGTCGGCACGCGCGGCGGCGAGATCGGCCTGGAGGCGCCGTTCCGCCGCGTCGCTGCGGACAGCCGGATGGAGCGGACGGCCGTCGAGGCTATACGCAGCCGGTTGCGGCCCCGACGCGCTCGCGACGACTTTCGGACCGAACGGGAGCCTCGGCCGCCGTGCACGGCGGGCCTACCGGGCCCGACAGCAGCAGGCAAAGCGAGAGGATCGCGCGCACGATCGCGGTGGAATCTCGCGGACGGAGCGTTCCGGGCCGGGGCCAGACCCTGAGCCGACCTGCTACTCGAAAACGGGGGGATGTCGAGTTCGCCGGGCGGCGGACATCGTGGCGCCGGCAGCCGGTGTCGCACACCGGGTGCCGGCGTGGCGAGAGCGGTTCACGACCATCCGGTCGTGCAGTTCCTCGATCGCCCGCGAGCCGGTCTTGACGAACAGGAAGGGCAGCAGACCGTGCAGCAGGCAGGCGAGCCCGCCCATGACCATTCGCAGCCCGAAGCCGGTCGCATTCGCGAGGTGCTGGCCGTAGGTTTCGCCGACGCTTGCCGGATGTTCGGAGAAGAGTTTCTTGAGCACTGCGGCGATCCCGGCGGTAGGTTGCGGTCAGTTTCGCGAACCACGCCGGCCAAAACCTGCCCATTTCTGCTGCTTGGCAGCGCCAATGTGAGAAAATCATTCTCACTTCCGACTGGCGACCGCCCGATGCTGGGCCTACGCTGTCGTGCGCCGGGCCCTTTCTCGAACCCGCCTCCAGCATGCCGCGAACTACCCTGGACCCCGTCGACCGCAAGATCCTGCAGTTGCTGCAGCGGGACGCCGCGCTGTCGATCGAGGAGATCGCCGAGGCGGTCTCGATCAGCACCACCCCCTGCTGGCGGCGCATCCGCCGGCTCGAGAGCATCGGCGTGATCCGCGCCCGGGTCGCGCTGGTGGAGCCCAGGAAGATCAATCTCGGGCTGACGGCGTTCGTCGCCGTGCGCACGAACCACCACAACGAGGCCTGGCTCGAGAAGTTCGTCGGGGGCGTGCGCGGGATGCCCGAGGTCGTCGAACTGCACCGGCTCAGCGGCGACATCGATTACCTGCTCAAGGTGGTCTGCCCGGACATGCAGCGGTTCGACGAAATCTACAAGCGACTGATCAAGGTCGCCGAACTCTCGGACGTCAGCTCCACGTTCTCGATGGAAGTCCTGAAGAGCACGACCGAGCTGCCGCTGGACTACGTTTGAGCCGAACCGCGTCGGGCCGCGAGCACGGCAGACGCCCGGGGAGGTCGAGGATGGGCGATTGGGCGATCCGGCGGGCGGAAGCTGACGACGCCGACCGACTGGCCCTGGTGGGAGCCGCGACGTTCCTCGAGACCTTCGCCGGCGTACTCGAGGGCTCGGCCATCGTGCAGCACTGCGCCCGCCGCCACTCCGTGGAAGCGTACGCAGCCTTCCTCGCGGACGCAGGCACCCGCGCGTGGCTCGCCGAGGCGTCGATCGGCCGGGCGCCCGTCGGCTACGCACTGCTGGCCAGGCCCGACCTGCCGGGCGCCGCTCCCGGGCAGGGCGACGTCGAACTCCAGCGCATCTACCTGCTGTCGCGGTACCACGGCCAGGGCCTCGGCGCCGCGCTGATGGCGTGCGCCGTGGACGCGGCGCGCGAACTGCGGGCACGCCGGCTGATGCTGGGCGTGTTCTCGGGCAACGAGCGTGCGATCGGTTTCTATCGGCGACAGGGCTTCACGGACGTAGGTGTCCGTCGCTTCCGGGTCGGGGATCGCGAGTACGACGACGTCGTGCTGGCCCGCGACGTCGCTTAGCACTCGTCGTCGCGGCAGCCGCGCGGATCGATGCGCGGCCGGGGTACGTGCCTGCAGCAGCAGGGATCCACCCAGCACGACGAGTAGGCCTGCGGCGACCTGCGACGTGCTGGGCACCGTCGTGAACATCAGCCAGTCGAAGAGAAAGGCCCAAAGGAGCGCGGTGTACTCCAGGGGCGCTACCCGACCGGGCGAGCCGCGCGCGAACGCGGCGGTCAACAGCCACTGGCCGAGTGCTCCTGCGGCACCTACGCCTACGAGCCAGCCCAGGTGTTCGCTCTGGATCGGAACCCACCCACGGGCGCTCGATGCGCCCGTGCCGACGACCACGATGCCGAGAAACCAAACCGAGGTGGTGCCTGCGGATTCCTGCAGGCCCGCCACCCGGGTGAGTGCTGAACCGCTCGGGTTTCCGGACCGTTTCGACGGCTGGTTTCCGGCTCTTCCTTCCTCTTCCGATAACTCGGAAGTCCTACAGACACCGGCGAACTCCGCCGGCGTCATCTCCTCGAGAGCCAGGTGAGGTCGACTCTGGTCGTAGTCGACCCGCCAGGCCTCGCTCTTCTCGATCACCTCGGCGTCGCGGCGCGGCGCTGGACCCCGCGACTTCAGGACCAGCCGAACGAGCGAGGCTGGACGACCGTCGACTGGAACGAGTACTCGTCGTGAACGACGTGGGCCTTCGATTCCACGGCCCGCACCTCACCTCCCGCCGCCAACGCCTGCTCGACCCGCCCGTAGACCTCCGCGAAGGCCGGCTCACCGAAGAACGCTCGCGCCTGGGCACGGCCCTCGAACCAGAACTCGGCCACCGCATCGACCGGCGGCGGCGGAAGCTCCTCGGGATACGGGTCGCACAGCCGGTGGCTGATAACGAACTGCCGCAGATGCCTGCGCAGCGAACTCTCCGCGACCAGCACCGACCCGATCGATGCGAGGCGCTCGTGGAATTCTGGCGGCGTCAGTTCCGGACGCCGGCGATACAGCGCGTGCACCTTCACGAGATCGGTTTCCTCCAGATCCGTCTCGGCGCGGAAGAGCCGCTGCTCCCGTGCGAGGATCACCTCGACACCGCCCGCCGCGTCGATGAAGCGCGGCTCGTCGGGCTGGATCAACTCGGCGTAGAGAGGATGGGACAGCCAGCTGAAGACCTCGCGCAGGCTCGCGATCCAGACCTCGGCCGCACCCTCGAACGCCGCGACTTGCCGATAGTGGGGCGGGAGCCCCGATAGCGCCTCGGGAAACGCGTGGGTCGTCACGTACTTGCGCATGAACTGCGCGAAGCCCGTGGCGTTCATCACGTGCGGCGAGTGATGGCGCTGCCAGTACAGGTGGAATGCCCGCCGCGACATCGCGGGGAGCCGGACCGGGAACTCGATGAACTTGACGATGCCCTCGTGGCACGCCCACGGCCGCGGGTCGACGATCTCCGGATCGACCCACGGTCCTGGGCTGGGTGCTTGGCTCATCGCGGCCTCCGTAACGCCATCCGAGACGACTCGCCGTCAATGGGCGAACCATTCCTCGCGCGTGTCCAGGCACGTGCGGTTCAGTTGCGCAGCGACCCGGAACCATGCCTCGACCTTCGGGAGCTCGTAGTCGAAGAAGTATCGGGCCATGCGCGCCTTTCCGTGCGCGAACGGGTCGTCCTGCGCGTGGCGCACCGTGGCGATGGCGATGTCCAGCAGCAGCCACGCGATCACCACGTGCCCGAAGCCCTGCAGATACGGCGTCGCGTTCGCCGTGGCCAGCTCGGCATCCTGCGTGCTCCAGGCGGCCTCGGTACTTGACCGCAGAAGGGCCAGCGCGCGCCCGAGCTGCGTCGAGAGCTCGGCGAACGCGGGGTTGACGCCTGCCGCACTCCGGGTCCGCTCGATGCGGTGCTGCAATAGATCGAGGGCCGCGCCGCCGTCCATTCGCACCTTGCGGCCCAGCAGGTCCAGCGCCTGAATGCCGTGGGTGCCCTCGTGGATCATGTTGAGGCGGTTGTCGCGCCAGAGCAGCTCCACCGGATAGTCGCGAGTGTAGCCGTACCCGCCCAGCACCTGGATCGCGAGGCTGTTCGCCTCCACGCACCACTCGCTGGCCCAGCTCTTCGCGATCGGGGTGAGGAGTTCGAGCAGGGACTTGGCCTCGCGAACGTCGGCCTCGGATCCCACGCGAGACTGGTCCACGAGGCGCGCGCAGTACAGCGCGAGCGCGAGCCCTCCCTCGCAGTAGGCCTTCTGCGCGAGCAGCATCCGCCGGACGTCCGCGTGCTCGATGATCGGCACCGGGGGACTCCCCGGGTCCTTGCCGCTGATCCGCCGACCTTGCCTGCGCGTCCGCGCGTACTCGAGGCTCGCCTCGAAACCGGCGTAGCCGATGGCCGCCGCGTTCAGACCGATGACGATGCGCGCCTCGTTCATCATGTGGAACATGCAGCGCAGCCCCTCGCCGGCAGCACCGACGCGGTAGCCGATCGCACCGGGACCGCCGCGCACGGACCGCCGGCCTTCACCGAAGTTCAGCAGTGTGTTCGGTACGCCGCGGTGGCCGAGCTTGTGATTGAGGCCTGCGACCGACACGTCGTTGCGCTCGCCGGTGAGCCGCCCCTCGGGGTCGACCAGCAGCTTGGGGACGATGAAGAGCGAGATCCCGCGGACGCCGGGGACGAGCCGGCCGTCCGGGCCCGGGATCTTCGCCAGCACGAGGTGCACGATGTTCTCGGACAGCTCGTGGTCGCCGTTGCTGATCCACATCTTGTTGCCATGGAGACGGTACCGCGGGCCCAGCGGATCGCTCTCGTGCCCGTTGCCGTCGGGAATCGCCCGGGTGGTGATGTCGGACAGACCGGAACCCGCCTGGGGCTCCGACAGGCACATCGTGCCGAACCAGCGCCCGGCGAACTGGCTGCGCGCGAAGACCTCGCGCTGCGTCGCCGTGCCGTGTGCGAGCAGGAGGTTCGCGTTCGCGACCGTCAGCATGTTCCCGCCGTGGAGACCGATGCTGGCCTTCGCGAACATCGCGTTCGCGGCCATCTCGACCGCGCACGGCAGCTGCATGCCGCCCAGCTCGTAGTCCTGGGCGGCTGCGAGCAGGCCGGTCTCCACGAAGGCGTCGGCCGCTTCCTTAGCGCAGCGCGGCTGCACCACGCGGTCGCCGTCGAGGCGCGGCTCCTCCACGTCGACCGTGCGGTTGAAGGGCTCGAAGCGCTCCGTCGCGACCCGCTCGCAGGCATCCAGCACCGAGTCGAACGTCTCGCGGGAGTGCTCGGCGTATCGAGGCGCGGCCGCCAGCGATTCGACGTCGAGCCAGTCGTAGAGCATGAAGTCCAGCGTCTTGCGCAGCATGTGCGGTTGGTCCCTGGTGCGAATCAGTTGAAGCGGCGGCGCAGGCTGCGCTTGTCGAGCTTGCCCACGCTGGTGCGGTCGAGCGCGTCCGTCAGCGTCACGCGCTCGGGAACCGCGTACTTCGGAATCCGCCCGGCGGCCGCGGCCTCCGCGACGTGGCGCCGGACGTCGTCGGCCGTGAGGGACCCGCGCGCCTCGGCGCGCGGGACGACGATCGCATGCGGCCGCTCGCCCCAGCGTGCGTCGGTTACGCCGATGACGGCGACTTCGGCGACGTCCGGATGCATCGAGATCAAGGTCTCGAGCTCGAGCGACGACAGCCACTCGCCACCGGTCTTGATGACGTCCTTGATCCGGTCCGTCACCTGGAGGAAACCGCCGGGACCGATGCGGCCGACGTCCTGCGTATGGAGCCGGCCGCCGCGCCACAGGTCATCCGAAGCTTCCGGATTTCCGACGTAGCAGGGGGTCGTCCACGGCGCGCGAACCGTCACCTCGCCGACCGCGACGTCGTCGGCAGGCAGCACGTTCCGCTCGACGTCGAGCAGCTGCAGGTCGACGAGGGGGATGGGCAGGCCCGTCCTGCGACGACACTCGATCTCCGCGTCGAGCGGCATCGACCCCGGCGCGGCGTTCAGTCTGGTCACCGTCATCACCGGACCGGTCTCCGACATGCCGTAGCCCGCGAACACGTCGATCCCCGCTTCCAGCGCCTCGCGGGCAAGCCCCGCGGGGAGCGCCGAGCCGCCGATGCAGATCTTCCAGCCGGCCAGGCTCTCGTTCCGCTCGCGGGCACGCGCCAGCAGCATCTGCAGGATCGTCGGCACGCAGTGCGAGTACGTCACGCCTTCGCGACGCCGCAGCGAGATCAGCTCGTCCGGCACGTACCGACCGGGGTAGACCTGCTTCACGCCGAGCACGGTCGCGACGAACGGGTTGCCCCACGCGTGCACGTGGAACATCGGCGTCATCGGCATGTACACGTCGCCGTGGCGGAAAGACTGGCCGTGCGCGGGAGCGGCGAGCGCGGCCATCACCGCGAGGGTGTGCAGCACGAGCTGGCGATGGGAGAAGCAGACGCCCTTCGGGTCTCCCGTGGTGCCGGTCGTGTAGAACGTGGTGGCGACCGCGTTCTCGTCGAAGTCCGCGAACCGGTAGCCATCCGGCGCCGCGGCCAGACACTGCTCGTACTCCCCGTCCAGCCAGCCGGGCCCGCTCGCGTCCTCGTCGTCGTCCAGCAGCACGACGTGCCGCACCCCCGGCAGCCGGTCGCGTATCGCCTCGTAGAGCGGCAGGAAATCGCGGTGCAGCAGCACGATCTCCGCCCGGGCGTGGGACATCGTGTACGCCACCTGGTCGGGCGACAGGCGGACGTTGACGGTCTGCAGCACGGCGCCGAGCATCGGTACGGCGAAGAAGCACTCGAGGTAGCGGTGACTGTCCCAGTCGAGCACGGCCACCGTGGCGCCCGGCTCGGCACCGAACCGCGTCAGCAGTCCCGCGAGCCTCTCGATGCGGTTCGCGAACTCCAGGTAGCTGTGCCGCCGCCGGTCGCCGTAGACGATCACCTGCTCGCGCGCGGTCGCGAGCGGCGCGTGCAGCAGGTGACGTACCAGCAGCGGGTATCGATAGGCCTCCGCGGCGGGCTCGGCCATGCGGACGGGCATCGGCGCTTCTCCTAGAGGACCTCGAAGAGACCCGCGGCGCCCATGCCGCCGCCGACGCACATGGTCACGACGACGTGGCGCACGCGGCGGCGTCGCCCTTCGAGCAGCGCGTGCCCGACCAGTCGTGCGCCGCTCATCCCGTAGGGATGCCCGACCGAGATCCCGCCGCCGTCGACGTTGTACAGCGCAGGATCGATGCCGAGCCGGTCGCGGCAGTACACCGCCTGGACGGCGAAGGCCTCGTTCAGCTCCCAGAGACCCACGTCCCCGACCGCGAGGTCGTGCTGCCGGAGCAGCTTCGGCACGGCGTGGAGCGGCCCGATGCCCATTTCCTCGGGCGCGCAGCCCGCCACCGCGATCCCGAGGTAGCGTCCGAGCGGCCGCAGGCCGCGGCGCTCGGCCATTCGCTCGTGCATCACGACGCTCGCCGCCGCGCCGTCCGAGAGCTGGCTCGCGTTGCCGGCCGTGATCGTCCCGCCCTCGACGACGGGCTTCAGTCGCGCGAGGCCCTCGAGGGTCGTGTCCGGCCGGTTGCCCTCGTCGCGCGCCAGCGTGACCACCTGTTCCGAGACGGCGCCGGTGTCCTTGTCCGCCACGGTCATCGCGGTCGTGAACGGAACGATCTCCTCGTCGAAGCGGCCCGCCGCCTGGGCGGCAGCCGTCCGGCGTTGCGACTCCAGAGCGTAGGCATCCTGGGCCTCCCGCGACACGGCGTACTTCCGCGCGACGAACTCCGCCGTCTGCAGCATCGGCATGTACGCGTGCGGCACCTGCGCCCGCACGGCGGGATCGGCCGCAGCGGCGACGCCTTCCATGAAGGGCACGTTCAGCGCCGAGATGTTCTCCTGCCCGCCGCCGATCGCCACCTGCATGCCGTCGACGAGGATCTGCTTGGCCGCGATCGCGATCGCCATCAGTCCCGAGGCGCACTGCCGGTCCACCGTCTGCCCCGGCACGCCTTCCGGCAACCCGGCGGCGAGCGCGGCCAGTCGCGCGACGTTCATTCCGGCGGTGCCGGCCGGCATCGCGGTGCCGAGCACGACGTCTTCGACCTGGGCCGGCTCGACTCCCGCGCGGAGGACCGCGTGCCGGATCGCGTGGGCGGCGAGCGAAGGCGAGCGCGTCGCGTTGAACGCGCCCCTGAAGGCGCGCCCGATCGGCGTACGGGCGGTGGACACGATCACTGCAGCGGTCATGGCTCGGGCTCCTGGGCCTACGGGTTCACGCGATGGTTCCGCCGCCGTCGATCACGAGCGTCTGGCCCGTGACGTAGCGCCCGGCGGGCGAGGCGAGGAAGACGGCGGCGCCGGCGATGTCGTCAGGCTCGCCGAATCGGCGCAGCGGCGACGAGTTCTCCATCTGCGCACGCAGCACCGGGTCTTCCCAGAGCGCTCGAGCGAAGTCGGTACGCACGATGCCCGGCGCGATGGAGTTGGCGCGGATGCCGAGCGGACCGAGCTCCACGGCGAGGTTGCGCACGAGCTGCAGGTCGGCCGCCTTCGAGATGCCGTACGCGCCGATCGTGGTCTGGCCCTTCAGCCCGGCGATCGACGAGATCACGGTGATGGAGCCCTCGCCGAGCGCGCGCATGTCCGGCACCACGAGCTGCACGAGCCAGTGATTCGAGAGGATGTTGTTCTCGAGGATCTTGCGGAACGCGTCGTCGGGGATCGACGACATGGGCCCGTAGTGCGGGTTCGACGCGGCGTTGCACACGAGCGTGGACACGGGCCCGAACGCGTCGCGCGTGCGCTGGACGAGGCTGGCGAGATCGCTCCGGGAGGAGATGTTGGCGGGCACGGCCAGCGCGCGGCCGGCGCCGTGCCGCGCGTTGATTTCCCCGGCGACCTCGTGGCACGGCTCCGGCTTTCGCGAGGAGATCACCACGCGCGCGCCGTGCTCCGCGAGGCGCTCGGCGATCGCGCGGCCGATGCCGCGCGAGGAGCCCGTGACGATCGCGGTCCTGCCCTGCAGATCGAACAGAGACATGGCTAGTTCCCCAGGTGGCTGTCGGGTGGGATCAGGAAGCCGGCCAGCACGCTGCGTCTCTCCCGCCCGGCGCGCAGCTCCAGCCGCGCGATGCTCCGGCGATGGACCTCGTCCGGCCCGTCGGCGATCCGCAGGGCACGACCTTCGGTCCACATTTCCGCGAGCGGCGTGTCCGGACCCGTGCCCATCGCGCCGAACACCTGCATCGCGCGGTCCGCCACCTCGGTCAGCATCTCGGGCACGACGGCCTTGATCAGCGCGACCTCCCGGCGTGCACCGTGGACGCCGGCGGTGTCGATCAGCCAGGCCGTCTTCAGGACGAGCAGGCGTGCCTGCTCGATCTGCATCCGGGAACGCGCGATGTAGTCGGCGATCACGCCGTGCTCGTGCAGGTGACGGCCGAAGGCGACTCGATCCCTGGCCCGCTCGACCATCAGTTGCAGGGCGAGCTCGGCCTGGCCGATCGCACGCATGCAATGGTGCACGCGCCCCGGCCCCAGCCGGGCCTGCGACATGCGGAAGCCCTCGCCCTCGCCGCCGAGCAGGTTTGCCGCCGGGACCCGGACGTCCTCGAAGACGAGTTCGTTGTGGCCGTGCGGCGCGCGGTGGTGCATCACCGGCACGTTGCGCACGACTCGCACACCCGGGGTGTCCATCGGTACGAGCACCATGCTCTGCTGCCGGTGCGGCTCGGCCGAGGGGTCCGTCTTGCCCATCACGATCAGCAGTGCGCAGTCGGGATGCGAGGCGTTGGTCGTGTACCACTTGCGACCGTCGATCACGTACTGGTCGCCGTCGCGGGCGATGGTCGTCCGGATGTTCGTCGCATCGGATGAGGCCACGTCGGGTTCCGTCATCGCGAATGCCGAGCGGATCGTCCCCTCGAGCAGCGGGACGAGCCAGCGTTCACGCTGTTCCGGCGTCGCGAACAGGTGCAGCAGTTCCATGTTCCCGGTGTCGGGGGCGCTGCAGTTGAAGATCTCGGAGGCCCAGGGAACGCGGCCCATGAGCTCGGCGAGCGGCGCATACTCGAGGTTCGTCAGGCGAGTACCCGGCTCGTCGTCGCGAAGCGCCGGAAGGAACAGGTTCCACAGCCCCTCGGCCCGCGCCTGCGCCTTGAGTTCACCGTAGAACGACGGCGGGTAGCTGCCCGCCTCGACCTCGCGGCGCCAGTCCGCGAGCCGGGGCACGATGCGCTCGGCCATGAAGGTTTCGACGCGTGTACGGAGCGATTCGACGCGTGGCGAGTGGGCGAAGTCCATGGTCGGTCCTAGCGGATGAGGTCGACGGCGGTCCCGGCGATCACGTCGACGCGGCGTCCGAAGTCGGGCGCGTCGGGGCTCGACGCGTTGCCGTCCAGGCCCCGGCGGTAGACGCCCTGGCAGATCGACGCGAGCCGGAACAGGCTGACCGCGAGGTAGAACGGCCACCCGTCGATGGGTTGCAGCCTCCTGGCCTCGCGATAGGCGGCGACGTACTCGGCCTCCGTGGGAAGGCCGAGCGCCGCGCGGTCGACACCGCCCAGCCCGCGCAGGGTCCCCGGCGGCAGTCGCCACTGGGCGCACTGGTAGGCGAGGTCCGCGTACGGGTGACCCAGCGTGCTGAGTTCCCAGTCGAGCAGCGCGGCGGCTCGTCCCTCCGGTGTGAACACGAAGTTGTCGAGGCGGAAGTCGCCGTGGGTGATCGCGACCTGGCCGTCGTCGCTCGGCAGGTGCCCCGGCAACCAGTCGATCAGCAGCTCCATCGCGGGCCGCACGTCGGTTTCGGCAGCGCGGTACTGCTCCGTCCAACGGCGCACCTGGCGCTCGTAGTAGCCGCCCGGGCGGCCGTAGTCCGCCAGGCCGACGTCGGCGGGCACGACTTCGTGGAGCGCGGCGAGGACGCGATTCATCTCGGCGTAGATGCGCCTGCGCAGCGTCGGCTCGAGTCCGGGCAGACGGCCGTCCCAGTGGACGCTGCCGCAGACGTGCTCCATCACGTAGAAGGGGCTGCCGAGCACGGCTTCGTCGGCACAGTAGTGCAGCACCTTCGGCACCGGGACCGCCGTGGCGGCGAGGGCGCCGAGGACGCGGTACTCGCGGTCGATCGCGTGCGCCGACGGCAGCAGGCGGCCGGGCGGCTTCCGACGGAGCACGTAGGTCCCGGTAGCCGCGTCCAGTCGAAAGGTCGGATTGGACTGGCCGCCTGCGAACTTCCCGACGGACCGCAGGCCGCCGAATCCGGGCACGCGCTCTTCCAGGTAGCGCCCGAGCGTGTCGATCGCTACGCCGACGTCGGCGGCGCCCGTGCCACCGTCGCTCGATTCCTGCATGTCGGCGTCAGCTCGCGGGCGTGAACACGGCGTCGGCGAACGCCTGCGTCAGCTCGGCATAGGGCGGCCGGATCGCGGCGGCCAGCCCGTTGTCGTCGGCACAGTAGAAGACGGACTTGGAGTGCGAGTAGTTGAGGAAGCCCTCGGGCCCGGAGTGGCAGCCGATGCCGCTCTTGCCCACCCCACCGAAGGGCAGCGCGGGATCGGCCGCCTGGAAGCCGAACACGTTCACCCCGGTGCCGCCGCTCTGCACTTCCGCGGCGAATCGCCTGCCGAGTTCCTCGTCGCGCGTGACGAGGTACGAAGCCAGCGGGCTCGGACCGGAGTTGATGCGCGCGATCGCGTCCTCGATGGTCCGATAGGTCTTCACCGGCGTGACCGGGCCGAAGATCTCGTCCTGCATGCAGGCCAGGTCGTCGGGCGGGTCGACCACCACGTACATGGGGATCTGGCGCGTGGCGGGATCCGGCTCGTCGCCGTTCAGGGAGATCACCTCGACGCCGCGCGCGCGAGCTTCCTCGACCAGCGACAGCACGCGGCGGTAGTGATGTTCGTTGATCGCGCCCGTCGCGTCCGGGTGGCCGACGTACCGGGGATACAGCCTGGTCCATTCGGCAACCGCGAGGTCGATCCACTCGCGCAGCCGACCTTCCGGCACGAGCGCGTAGTCGGGCGATGTGCAGACCTGGCCGCCCTTGAAGACGCGGAAGTAGAGGAAGCGCTCGACGAGCGCGGGCGCCAGGCCGTCGTCGGCGAACACGGTCGGATTCTTGCCGCCCAGTTCGAGCGTCACGGGCGTCAGGTTCGCGGCGGCAGCCTGCATCACGAGGCGACCGACACGCGCGCCGCCGGTGTAGGTGAGGTGATCCCAGGGCAGCGAGGCGAACCGTGCACCGAGTTCGGCACCACCCGAGACGACCGCGAGTTCGTCCTCCGGGAAGTGAGCGGCCACGGCCTCCGCGAGCACTCGGGCCGTCGCGGGCGCGAGTTCGGAGGACTTCACGATCACGCGGTTCCCGGCCGCCAGCATGTCCGCCACCATCGCCAGCGCGCACTCGATCGGGAAGTTCCAGGGCGCGATGTTCCCGAGCACGCCCTTCGGCTGCCGGATCACCTCGGCGCGAGACGAGCCGTGGACGAGCGGGTTCAGCGGTCGGACGGCCGGCGCCATCCACTCGGCCAGCATCGACTGGACGTACCGGGAGCGGGCGATCACGGCGCCGCTCTCGAACAGATCGGTGACGAGCGGATGGTGGGTCGAGAAGTCCGCGGCGACCGCCTGCCGGATCGGCTCCCGGAACTCGATCATCGCGGCGTCCAGCCTGCGCAGGCGGTCGAGGCGCCGCGCCAACGGGGGGTTGCGGTCGGCGGCGAACGCCGCCTTCTGTCGCTCGAACAGGCGCCTGAGTTCCGCGAAGCTCGTGTCCGTCATGGCTGTTCCCCGGAGTGAAGGGTGGTTCGTCGGTCAGCGCCCGGCCGCAGCGACCAGGCCGGCGAAGTCGTATCGGCGCAGGACTCGATCCGCAGCCGCGACCGCGCCGTCGATGTCTTCGTCGCTGTGTGCGAACGAGAGGTAGACGTGGTTGGAGGTCGGGAGCGACAGCAGCACGCCCTCGTTGATGAGGGCGAGGTAGAGCAGCATCAGCGGCCAGGCGGGTACGTCGCCGAACGATTCGAAGCCCGGCTCGCGGTTCGTCAGGAACAGCTGGAGCATCGGACCCAGTTGGTTGACGTGGTGCGGCACGCCGGCCGCGCGGAACGCGGCGCGCAGCCCGTCGGCGAGGCGCGCGCCCCGGGCGTGGAGGCGGCCGTACTCGCCCGACGCCTGCAGTTCTTCGTACCGCGCGACCGCCGCGGCGGCGGCCGCGAGTCCGGCCGTGCCGTCGTTCGCGGTGCCGGACTGGAACACGCCGGGTACGCCGCTGGGCCGGTCCGGGTCGAGCGGCCGCATCAGCGCTTCGGAGCCGACGACGGCAGCGACCTTCTCGCCGGCTCCGAGCGCCTTCGCGTAGGTGGCGAGATCGGGAGCGACCCCGTGGAACGCCGCGGCGCCGCCGGCGGCCAGGCGGAAGCCAGTGATCACCTCGTCGAAGATCAGCACGACCCGGCGTCGCCGGGTGAGCTCGCGAACCTCGCGCAGGAACTGCGTGGTGCTTCCCCAGAGGCCGCCGGAGTGCATCGCGGGATCGAGCAGCACGGCTGCGACGTCGTCGTGCGCGGCGAGCGCCGCGTCGAGCGCCGCGGGATCGCCGTAGCGGACCAGCGCGACGTGCGAGTACGCGCTCGGCGGTATGCCGCTGCCGAACGGGCGACCGCTCGGGTCGAGACCGACCAGGAACTGATCGTCCTGCCCGTGGTAGTGGCCGAGGAACTTCACGATCCGGGGCTTGCCCGTCGCGGCGCGAGCGAGGCGAACCGCCGTCATCACCGCCTCGGTGCCGCTGTTCAGGAAGCGGACGCGCTCCGCGTGCGGCAGTACGCGCTGCAGCGCTTCGGAGGCCTCGACCGCGAGGAGCGGGTTGACGACGAGCGACCCCATGCCCGCGCGTGCGTGGACGGCGTCGACCACGGCGGCCGGCCGGTGACCCAGCAGCAGCGGGCCGTTGCAGAGGAAGCAGTCGAGATGGGCACGGCCGTCGAGGTCGACCATCCGGCTGCCCTGGCCACCGCCGAAGAACAGCGGATACGGGTGGAAGTGCCGCAGGTTGCCGGTGGTGCCGCCGGCGAGCGTGCGCGCCGCGCGCGCGTACGCCGCGGCGGACGCGGGGGTGAGCTCGCGATAGCGCCCGACGATCTCGGCGCGAGTTCGCTCGACCTGCTCGGCTGGCAAGGGCTGCACGGCCACGCTATCCCCTCCACAGGTCTCCGGCGTCCGAACGCGCGCCGTAGAATAAGCCATTGGCCTAAAGCAGTCCACGGCCTTTCTGTGACCAGACGCCTCCCTCCACTCGGCGTCTCGAGGGCACCGTTCCATTTTTTAGGCTGTTGGCCTATAGTGACTCGAACGGGGTCGCGGTCGACTCCGGCTCGCAACTCGGGAGGGGAGAGTCGCATGGCTACTCGGGGAAGGTTCACGCCGGCGCGGTGGGGCGGCTTCATGCCGGCGCACAACTCGATTTCGCAGCGCGGGCCCTGGCACTATCGCGACACGGAGTGCGTGCTGCTCGAGTTCGAGACCGACCGCGACGTGGCGCTCGACCTGCTGCCGTCCGACCTCGAACTGTACGAGCCGGCGACGGCATTCATGGTCATCGAGACGAATCACTGGACCACGCTGGGTCCCTACAGCGAGGTGTACAACGGCATTCTCTGCACCTGGAACGGGCAGCTCCACGGCTACGTGCCGGGCGTCTACGTCACCGGGGAGAACTCGCAGATCGTCGGTCGCGAAGTGTGGGGCTTCGGGAAGAAGCGCGCGGACCGCATCGAGGTGATCCGTCGCGACAACGGCGTCGTGGAAGCCGTGATGGACGTGCAGCCCGGGGACCGGGCGATCCGCGCGACCGTGCGACCGGCGACGAACGAGCCGGCTTCGGCCGTGGGCTCGCTCCCGCTGATCTGCCTCCGCATCGTGCCGTGCGCCGAGGGCGGGTCGAAGCCCGCGCTCGCCCAGCTCGTCAGCGTCCTGTTCACGGCGAAGCCGCTCGTCGGCTCGGACGGCATCGCCGAGGTGTACAGCGGCCCCGGGCACCTGCAGTTCGGCGCGCCTTCCGATGCGCAGCTGCCGGTCGTGAAGATGAACTCCGCCAAGTACGCACGCTTCAACGCGGTGCTTCCGTACGGCAAGGTGCTGAAGACCTATTCCGCCGACGAACTCTAGCCGACTCGGCGCGCGCCGCCGCGACGAGGCGGCGCGCGCAGGGGCGACCGTCAGCGGCCCCGCCGGTCCCGTCGGTGCAGCAAGCTGGTTTCCGGCGGGCCCCGCTCGCAGAGTTCGACTACCAGCCCCGCACTGAAGTCGGTCGGGAAGTAGGCGATGCGGTCTCCGTACGGGTGCAGCACGTGCGCCTTCAGTTGCGGGTCCACGGGGTTGCCGCTCGTGTCCACCATCTGCACCCCTCGCGCACGCATCCGGTCGTAGAACCCGTCGAGGTCGTCGACGTCCACGATCAACTCCGCGACGTAGCCGTCGCCTTTGCGATCGAGGTAATCCATCAGCGGTCCGGGGCCGACGGGCTGGACCAGCGCGAGCCAGACGCCTCGGGCGTCGATGAACGCCACGCGCATCCCGCCGGACCGCTCGTTGCCGCCGCTCTCGAGGACGAGCGTCTCGGGGTACCGCTCCAGGCCCAGCACGTCCGTGTAGAACGCCGCGGCCCGGTCCGCGTCTCTCACGATGATCGCCAGCCTGTCGACCCGCGCCGACGCGCCTGCGGCCGGCTCGGCCCGGCCCTGCTCGTCGCCGGACACCGCGAGACGCACGTGCGTACCGCCCGAGGCCTCGCGCGGCAGCGAGACCGCCCCGTCCGGATCCCGCTCGACACGCACCTGCGGCAGACGCGCGAGCGCCCGCTCGATCTCCTCGGGGCTCCGCGCATGGAAGACCAGCGTCGAATAGGTACCCGCGCGGCAATGCGGTCGGTCCGACGTCTCGTGCCGAGGCGCCTCGCGGAGTTCGAGACGGAAGTCGCCCGCGCGGACCACGGCGTCGCCGCGGCCCGATCCCGTGGGCTGCGAGCCCCAGCCGAACGTCGTGGCGAAGAAGTCCGTGGCGTGCGCCACGTCGGCGACGCACGCGGCCACGTAGCCGAAGCGCACCGGCGGTTCGGCGGCGCCCGCGACGGGCGGGAAACTCGCGAGCAGCGCGAGCGCCGCCATCGCGCCGCGCACCGCGCCGCCCACGAACGCCCCGCTGCGCCCGCCCACGCGCCTACCAGCGATAGCCGAAGCTGGCACCGAACCAGCGCCCCACGCCCGGGATGTCCTCCAGCGCGCCGAAGTCGAGGCTGGTGTCGAAGGAGTAGAAGCGATACTCCTCGTCGGCGAGGTTGCGGACGAACAGCGCGGCGCTCCAGCGATCGTCGGCGGAGGAGAACCCGATGCGCGCGTTCAGTACTGCGTAGGCCGGCTCTTCGAGGACCGGCGTCGGCACGAGGTTGAAGTTCTGCTTGTCGCGCCAGCTGCCGTCGAGCTGGGCGGAGAGTTCGCCGCCGAACGCGCTCCAGCCGTAGCGCACGAGACCGTTCACGGTCCACTTCGGCGCGAACGGCGCGCGCTCGGTGCCGTCGGACACCGCGAGCGGGACGTCCCGCACTTCGTTCGACAGGTACGACATGCCGAGACTCACGTCCAGCCCGGCGACGGGCGAGGCCTGGAACTCGATCTCGCCGCCGGTCATCTCGGCGTTGACGTTCACTACACGGGTGGCGAGCCCGTCGAAGGAGAACGCCTGGTAGTCGTCGTAGTCGTAGCGGAAGACCGACACGTTGAGGGTCGCGGCGGCGCCGAGCGAGGTCTTCACGCCACCCTCGTACGCGGTCAGCACCTCGCCGTCGAACCGCAGCAGTTCCGGCTCCTGGGGGAACAGCGGGAAATTCAGGCCGCCGGACTTGATGCCGCGATTCACGCCCACGTACCAGAGCCGGCCGTCGACCGGGCGGTAGTTGAACTGCACGCGCGCCGACACCCCGTCGTCGGAGAAGTCCCTCTCGAAGCTCACCGGGCCGGGCGCGACGAATTCGAACAGGTTGGTGGAGCGGTATGCGAAGTCCTTGCTGTCGCTGCTGTAGCGTGCACCGAGCTCGACGCTGGCACGGTCGGAGAACGCGATCTCCGCCTGGCCGAACACCGCGTAGGAGGTGGTCACCTGGTCCGCGCTCGCGATCTCGCGACCGGTTCCGAAGTAGACTTCGCCGAACTGCTCCGTGCCGTAGACGCCGTCGATGCGCAGGAAGTACACGCCGACGAGGCCCGTCAGCCGCTCCGTCTGCCACGACGCGCGTAGTTCCTGCGAGAACTGGTCGACGTCGGCGGTGCGGACGTAGTGGTAGACGCTGAACGGCGTCACGTCCGCGTCCTCGGCGTAGTCGTTCTTCAGGTTCTGGTAGTTGCTCACCGACGTCAGCGTCACCCTGCCCAGCGACCAGTCGAGCGTCGCGGTCACGTCCGCGAACTCGTTGCGGTTCCAGCCTGGGAAGTCGAGCGAAGCGGTGAAGGGATCGCCGTCCGCGTCGCGATAGCCCCAGAAGTCGGTCGCGGTCGGACTCGTGACGTACTCGCCGTCCTGGGCAAGCACGTGTGCGTAGCCGCCGCGATTGCTGTCCTCCTCGACGTACTGGAGCTTGAGCCAGCCATCCAGCGACTCGCCCTGGAACAGCGCCTGCGCCCGGATCGCCCAGTCGTCGGACTTCATCGCGTTGCGGCCGCGGTCGTTCTCGATCAGGCCGTCGTCCCGGTTCAGCGCACCGGAGAACCGGAATGCGACGGAATCCGACAGCGGCCCGCCGGCCGCGCCTTCGAGCCGGACCCGGCCGTCCTCGCCCAGTTCCACGCCGACCTTGCCCTCCGCCGACTGCGAGGGTCGGGCGGTGACGTAGCGCACGACGCCGCCCGTCGCGTTGCGGCCGAAGAGCGTGCCCTGCGGACCGCGCAGCACCTCGACGCGCTCCACGTCGAACAGGCTCAGGTCTATGCCGGAGTTCAGCGCGAGGTAGCTCTCGTCCAGATAGACGGCGATGGGCGACTCGAGGTTGGCCGCGAACGCGTTCTGCGTGACGCCGCGGATGTTGAACGCGTTCACGGTGCCGCCGCCCGCGCCGGAAACCTGCACGCCGGGAACCTGGGCGACGATGTCGATGCCGCTGGTGATGCCGAGTTCTTGCAGGCGCTCGCCGCCGAGAGCGGCGATCGACATCGCCACGTCCTGCAGCTTCTGCTCGCGCTTCTGGGCCGAGACGACGATCTCGCCGAGTTCCTCGGCCGCCCACGCCGTCGCGTGGGGAACCAGCGATGCCGCCGCCACCCACAGACAGCTCGCGACCGGTGCGCCACCTACCCGTCTGGTACCCATCTCAGCCCCCGCGATCCGACGCCGTAGATCGCTCCGCGGCTGGCGCCCCGGAGTCCTCGAGTGAGATTAGGCCGCGGGACTATATTTGGCAAGAAGGCGACGGGCGGTAGATCTCGATCGCGGCGCACGGCCGCATCGGATGGTCTCGGCGTTTTGGTCCGCTGGCCCAATCTGGCCGGGGTTCGGGAGGATCGCGCCCGGACTGACCTCGCAGAGAGGCCGGCGGGGGAGGCAGGAAGGTCGCCTGGGCCGCGAGGCGCCGGCCGGCGCCGGGCCGACCGTGTCGCCCTGGGTCGCGGTCGTCGGCCGACCGGTGCGGGTCAGTCGGCGTCCACGAGCGCGAAGATCACGGCCTTCATCTCGGTCTGGAGTGCCTTCATGTCGGCGCTCTCGGGGTCTTCGTGGATGAACTGGACGGCGAGGCCGTCGAGCATCGCGCGGACGATCTTGGCGACGTGCCGCCGCCGCTGGGGCGACAGCTTCGGCGCGATCTGCTTCAGCTCCTTGGCGAGGACGGCCTCGTAGAGGTCGTTCTCCTTCTTGAGGATCGCCGACACTTCCTCGTTGTGGTCGGCCATCGAGATGATCATCCGCCACAGTGCGGTCTCGGGCGTGCGCAGCACCGCCAGTCCCGAGTCGATGATCGCGGCGAGGCGCCCGCGCCTGGTCGAGGTGGCGGCTATCGATTCCTGCATGCTGTTCGTGTACTTCTCGACTTCCTGGTCGAAGATCGCCACGAGCAGGTCGTGGCGCGTGCGGAAGTAGTACTGGAGATTGCCGTGCGTGATGCCGATCTTCTCGGCGATGTCGCGGAGTACGAACGCCTCCGGACCGCTCTCCATCAGGATCTTCTTCGCGGCCTCCAGGATCTGCTGGCGCCGCGCGTCTCCCTTCCGTCCCATCGAGTCCTCTGGACTGCCTGCGGCCTTCGCCGCTGCGGCGCCATGATCCCCGATATCCGCCGCGGCGTCACGCGGTCGGCGCGGGTCGCACCCGTTCGCGGGGCGGCCGCCGGCGCGATCGCGCGAGCCGCGTCCGGCCGGGCGATTCCGCTATCGCCATTTCACGGGACGATCGCCGACGAGGCACGTGAGATCGGAGAAGTCCGGGCTGAACTTCAGGTCGACGGTCATGCCCTCGCGGAGGTAGGCCACGTCGCCGGTGCGCAGCGTGAACGTCTCCCCGCCGTGCACGTGCATCTCGACGCTGCCCGAGGTGACCACGAGGAACTCGTCGAAGGGATACGTGAAGCTCGCGGTGCCCGACTCCCGGAACGCGGCTGCGACGCGACACCCGTCCGGGGAGCGGTAGATGACGGCCTCGTGGCCGCCGAACTGCGCGAGCGGCTCCCACCGGAAGTTGTCCGGGCGCCCTCGGGGAACCGTGAGATCGGCAGGCGAGCGGCGGCGCGGCCGGGTGCACCGAGCGGGCGCCGTGCCCACAGCCACGTGGCCGCCGAGGAGAGAATTGCGATCCCGACCGTCCACCACCAGTTCTGCACGTGTCGTCCACCTCGTCGAATGGGCGGGATGCGCGGCACCCGCGGGCGATGCCGCGCGCAGGGGCGATGCGGCGCGCAGGGTCGCTGCCGGGCGCGCCGCCGACCGGCGGCACTGGACCAACAGTAGGCCATTGGCCTACATTGGGTCAACGATCGACGCGCGCGGGACGTCTTGCCGCTCGCGAGGAGTATGCATGCGCACCCGGCGAGTACACCTGAAGCAGCGCCCGCGCGGCCTGGCCCGGCCCGGGGATTTCGAGGTCGTCGAAGTCGAGTTGCCGCCGCTCCAGGCCGGCCAGGTGCTCGTGCAGAACCTGTGGATGTCGATCGATCCGTACATGCGACGCAGCATGGAAGCGGAAGCGACGGACCTGGAGCCTTGGCCGCTCGGCGCCGCACTCGACGGCCCGAGCGTCGGCCGGGTGCTGGAGTCGCGCCACCCCGCGTTTCGAGCGGGAGACGTGGTCGAGAGCATGTCCGGCTGGCAGGAGCACTTCGTCTCCGACGGCCAACCGTTCGTGCCCTACCTGTCGCCTTCCCACTCGCTGGCGGTGCGCGCGTCCGCCGGAGCGGAGCCCAGGGACTACGTCGGGCTGCTGGGCATTGCTGCGCTCACCGCGTACGGAGGCATGGCTTGCCTGGCGCGCGTCTCCGCGGGCGACACCGTCGTGGTATCGAGCGCGGCCGGCACGGTCGGCTCCATCGCCTGCCAGATCGCGAAGCTCCGCGGCGCCAGAGTCGTCGGGTCCGCCGGCTCGCCCGACAAGGTGCGATGGCTGCGCAGCGTGGTCGGGATCGATCACGCGTTCGACTATCGCGAGGTCGTACTGCGCGACGAGCTTCGGGCCGCATGCCCGGGCGGGATCGACGTCGTGCTCGAGAACGCGACGCCGGAGCACCTGTCCGCGTGCCTGCCGCGGATGAAGGAGCTCGGGCAGGTGCTGATCGCCGGGTTCGTCGGCACGTACAGCGACCGCGGCTCGATGCGCATCGAGAACTTCGAGTACGTGCTTGATCGCTTCCTGACGATTCGCAGCTACCGGATCATGGATTTCCTGGACCGGTACGACGAGTTCGTCCGCGACATGCTGGCGTGGCGCGCCGAGGGCCGGATGACGCTGCAGGAGACGATCTACGAGGGACTGGAGCAGGCCCCTGCCGCGCTCTGCGCCCTGTTCACCGGAGGGCGGATCGGCAAGACGCTCGTGCGACTCGCCTAGGCTTGCTCGCGGTGGCCGGTCGCGCAGCGGGGCTCAGTAGCACCGCGCGGTGAGCCCGGCGTCGATGATGACGTCGGTGCCCGTGATGCAGCGGGCGTGGTCGGACGCCAGGAACACCGCCAGACGCCCGATGTCCTCGGGCTCGATGAGGCGCCCCAGCGGGTAGCGCGCTTCCATCGCGCTGCGTGCGGCCACCGGGTCGGGATCGCGGGCGAGGTAGTCCTCGAGCATGCGCGTGGTCACGTCCCCCGGGCAGATCGTGACGCAGCGGATGCCCTCCGGTCCGTGCCGGGTCGCGAGCGAGCGGCAGAGCGCGGTCAGGCCGCCCTTCGTGGCGCTGTAGACGGGAACGGTCGGCTCGCCGACGAACGCCGCGACCGAAGCCGTCAGCAGGATCACTCCGCCTCGCTGCCGCTGCATCACGGGCAGCACCGCGCGGCAGCCGTGGATCGCGCCCTCGAGATTGACCGCGAGCGCGTCGCCGATCTGCCGTGCGGACGTCTCCAGGAGGTCCGCGAACGAGACGATCGCCGCGTTGGCGTGGAAGACGTCGACGCGACCGTAGCGCTCCACGGCCTGCGCGACCAGCCGCACGTTGTCGTCGGGGTCCGCGACGTTCGCGGTCACGCCAAGCGCCTCGATGCCGCGCGCGCGCAGCTGGCTGCAGGCAGCGTCGAGGCCGTCGGTCGTCACGTCGGCCAGGACGACGCGCGCACCGGCCTCGCCCATCGCGCTCGCGACGGCGAGGCCGATTCCGCGCGCGGCTCCCGTGACGATCGCCACCCGGTTTCCCAGAATCATGCTTGTCAGTCTAGGCCGTCGGCCTATAATGGTCAACGGCCCCGCGCGGCCGACCGCCAGGACCGACCCGATGCCACCGATCGATCGCTCGACGAGCGCCGACGTCGCCGTGCTTCGCATGGCTCGCCCACCCGTCAACGGCCTGGATCGCGCGCTGCGCTCCGAGCTGCTCGGTGCCCTTCACGCCGCGCAGCAGGACGCCAGCGTGCGCGGCATCGTCCTGACCGGCGGCGACCGCGTGTTCTCCGCGGGCGCGGACATCAGCGAGTTCGCGGGCGGCGCGTCCGGCGCCGCGTTCGCGGAACCCTGGCTCGGTGCCGTGTGCACCGCGCTCGCGAGCTCGCCGAAGCCCGTCGTCGCGGCGATCGAAGGCGCTTGCCTGGGTGGTGGCCTCGAACTGGCGCTCGCGTGCCACGGCCGCATCGCCGGTCGCACCGCCAGGCTCGCGTTGCCGGAGATCAAGCTGGGCCTGCTGCCCGGGGCGGGCGGCACCCAGCGTCTGCCGCGTCTGATCGGAGTCGAGGCGGCGGTGTCGATGATCCTGTCCGGCGACGCGATCGATTCCGTCCGGGCGGACGCCCTCGGGCTCGCGACCGCGGTCGCCGGCAGCGTCCTCGAGCACGCGACCGCGCTCGCCAGGCGACTCGCGGCTCACTCCGGATCGAGAGCGGACGACGGCGCCGTCGCGACGGCGCGGACGCGAGAGCTCGGCGCAGCGGCGCTCGGCGACGCCGCGGCGCGGCTCCGCCGACCGTCGAGGGCGCAGGCCGCGATCATCGAGGCCGTGCGGGCGTCCTTCGAGCGGCCGCTTGAGGATGGGCTCGCCTGCGAGCGCAGGCTGTTCGAGGAGTTGCTCGGCACTGCCGAGGCGCGTGCGCTCCAGTACGCGTTCTTCGGCGATCGGGCAGCCGGGCGTGTCGATGCTCTGCCTCGCGACGTGGCGGTACGTCGGGTCAGCGAGGTCGCCGTCGTCGGCGCCGGGACCATGGGAGCCGGAATCGCGATGTGCGTCGCGAATGCCGGCCTCGCCGCGGTGCTGATCGACTCTGCACCCGAGGCACTCGACCGCGGCCTCCAGCGGATCGAGCAGACCTACCGGACTGCCGTGCAGAAGGGAAAGCTGTCCAGCGGGGAGGCCGAGGCACGGCGCGCGGCCATTCGCGCGTCGGGGTCGCTCGAGGCGGTGTGCACGGCCGACCTCGTCGTCGAGGCCGTACCGGAAGCGCTGGACCTGAAGCGCAGCGTGTTCGCGGAGGTCGACCGGCACGCGAAGCCCGGCGCGATCCTCGCGTCCAACACGTCGACGCTCGACGTCGGCGCGATCGGCGCGGCGACGAGCCGTCCGGGGGACGTGGTGGGCCTGCATTTCTTCAGCCCGGCGCACGTGATGCGGCTGCTGGAGGTGGTGCGGACGGAGCGGAGCTCGGACGCGGCGGTGGCGACCGCCATGGCCTTCGCGCGAGCGATCGGCAAGGTGGGTGTGCTCGCGAGGGTCTGCGACGGCTTCATCGGCAACCGCATGTTCGAGGAGTACTGCCGACAGGCATTCTTCCTGCTGGACGAGGGCGCCCTGCCCGCGCAGGTGGACCACGCCCTGGAAAGCTGGGGCATGGCCATGGGGCCGTTCGCGGTGCTCGATCTCGCCGGCGGCGACATCGCGTGGGCGATCCGCCAGCGCCGCGCGCGCGAGCAGCCGGACCAGCCCTACTCCCGGCTGCCGGATCTCCTGTGCGAGCTCGGTCGCTTCGGGCAGAAGACCGGGGCCGGGTTCTATCGCTACGACGGCGGGACGCGCGGTCGGGCCGTCGATCCCGAGGTCGACGCGCTCGTGGTGGAGCACTCCCGGCGCATCGGCGTGGAGCGACGAACCATCTCGGACGACGAGATCGTCTCGCGATGCGTGCTGGCGCTGGTCAACGAAGGCGCGCGGCTGCTGGACGAGCGCATCGCGCAGCGCGCGTCGGACATCGACGTGGTCTATCGCAACGGTTACGGATTCCCCGCGACTCGAGGTGGTCCGATGTACGCGGCGGACGAGATGGGTCTCGCGAACGTCGTGGCGAAGATCGCCCGGTACTCGCAAGGATACCGAGGCGCGTCGTGGCGCCTCTCGACTCTGCTGGAATCGGCTGCGCGACTCGGTCAGCGCCTTTCGGCGCTCTGACGGCCTGACCGCGAGCGCCGCCGGCTCGCAGCACGGGCGGCGCTTCCGCCGGGCCGCTTGCCGCGCCGTCGCCGACCGCCTCCACCAGCTGCGCTGTCCGCATCATGCCGAGACGCAGGCGGCAGCCACGCAGGCTGCGGGACGCGTGCCGGCACGCGCCTGGGGAGCCCCCAAGGGCGCCGGAGCGGCGAGGAGCCCGACCGCGCGCAGGAACGCACGTCCGGTGCGCAGATGTGCGCCGGAATTAGAGTCGTTACCTCGCGCGACAAGTTCCCGCTGGAATCGGGACCTTCTGGGTAACGCCTCCGTCGATAGTCCCTACCTGGAGGCGAGTACCAGCGTCAGTGCGGCTCGGTGTGCCAGGTGCTCGTCGAATCAGAGTCTTTACCTGGGCCGCAGCCCCGCGCGGCGACCGACCAGTTCGAGCTTGTCGCTCGCTCTTGATTCCCTTTTTTGTTGGCTCCGTCACCAGTTCGTGTTGGCGAGTGGTAATCGAGAGAAGAACTTTCCGCTCGTCCGGCTCCCGGCGCGCGGGACGCATCATGCCGGGTCTCTACCTCGCGGATTGCCCGCAGATATCCGGGCTTGACCGGCGTGCTCGCTTACGCGAGTGCGAACGCACCCGCCATGGCGCGCTGACCGCTCGGCGACAGGCCGACGCGCGTCGCGAGCTCGGGCCACCGGCGCACCGTCTGGCGGATGGAGTCGACGATCGAGCGTGCCTCGGCCGCTTCAATCCGGAAGAGCGGCGCGACGTCGAGTGCAAGCGCCAAGTCTTTCACGTTGTCGCGCTCGGTCACGTTGAGCGTCAGGTGGTCGCCGTAGGGGGTGGGGTTCACATCGAACGCCGGGGCCAGCCGCCAGCCAGCGCGTGGCTCGAACAGGAACCCGTGGTTGCGCAGGTGATCATCCGTGTTGGAGACGCACATGTTGAACACGATCCGTCGCCACAGCTGCACAAGATCCGCTTCCGTGCGGGCACCGTGCCGGATGAGCACCTCGGCGATCTCGAGATAGCTCGCGCCAGTCGCCGCGTCGGCGCCGTCAGTGCGCCCGGTCATCGTCAGCGCGGAGGCGAAGTGGATGCGGCGCCCGGCGGGCGTGCGATCGAAGCGGCGCACGAGGAAGGTGTGGTACCCCGCACCGAAACGCTCGATGCGCGCCGGCGGCACGTCGATGCCGCAGGCCTGCGCGAGCGTTGCCACGACGATCTCCCACGCCGCGACGTCGTACGTGTCGCGCACGCTCGGGAACTTCGCGATCCAGAGCGCCCCGGCGGGGTCGACGACGCTCGCCTTCGGGCGCGCGCCGCCAAGCGAGGCCCCCGGCGCGATCAGGAGCCGCAGCCAGTCGTCGATCCGTGCGTCGTCACCGTCCGCCTCGATCGCGCGGCTCGCGGCCTCGAGTTCGCGCAGCCGCACGAACGGCGGCGTCGCCTCACGCGCCGCAGCGTCGACGAACGGGCCCTCGTCGTTCGGCCGAAAGCGCAGGGCCCCGAGGCGGTGCGCGTCGTGAACGCCGAGCAGGTAGTCGGACTCGAGCAACCGGACCGTGCGCGCCACCGTGCCCGCGCGCTGCTGGCGCTCAAGCCGCCGGTCCATCAGCAGACGGCCCCAACGATCGGGGGACGAGTCGAGGAACAGGCCGAAGTTCGGCATCCCGACCGCGGGGTATTGCCGCCCCGCGTAGGGGCCGAGGTGCGGATCGAGCGGCCACTCGCGGACCTGCGGATGCGCGAGCACGGCGTCCTCGAACGCGAACTGGAAGATCTCGCGCGCGCCGCCCGCGTGGGCCTCAAGCACCCCGAGCTTCAGCGGCGCATCCAGGCCGTCCCAGTCGGCGTAGACCGCGATCGACTTCCCCGGGGTCGCCACAGGTCACGTCCCCGGCGGCTTGCGCAGCACGTCGAGCAGAGCGTCGGTGCTGAGGCTGCCCGGATCCGCGGAGGCCGGGCCCTCGTCGGCGCCGGCGCCCGAAGCTGCCGGCAGCGGCGGCTCGAGAGGTGAACCGGGCGGGTTCGACGGTGCGCGCCGGCGCGCCCGGGCAGGGAGGCCGACGGTATCCTGGAGCATCCGGCCGAGCGCATCGTCCGCAGCGAGTCCGTCGAGGCCTGCGTCGAGCTGCAGCACCTGCAGCACCGCGGCGTACGCACCCATCGTCGCGCCGGGTGCGCCGCGTTCGACGGCGGCCAAGGTCTTTCTCGCCATGCCCGCCCTCTCGGCCACGTGCTCGGCCGACAGGCCACGGCGCAGGCGAGCGAGCCTGAGCCGGTGGCCCAGCTCAGCGAGGCGGCGCTGGGTCGCAGGAAGCAGCGGTGACACGTTTCGTGGCATAGTGTCTCCTATTATACCCAATATCCACGATAATGGGTAGAATAGGTCCCGCTTTACGGGAACGGGACGCATAGAGGCGACCTCGAAGCCCGGAGCGCGAAGGTCAAGTGGACGACGCATAGCGCGGCCATGCCAGGTACGCCCGACGGCCACTGTGCCCGGAAGGCGGCCCGCCGTGACGAGGCCAACGACATCGGGTAGACGTGCAGCCTCACGTTCCGCCGACACACGTCGGATCACCAACGCGAAGTGGTGACAGAGCCTTTTTGTTGGTGCCGGCGAGACCTAGCAGGCTGTTGAAGAACGCCACGATGCGGCGGTCATGATCTCGTCGTCGTCCGATTTCAGGTTGCGGGGTCGCGTCTCCGGGGCGATCTGGGCGGGTTTTCGCCCCGCATCCATCATCGTCCCACGATCGCGGCGAACGATCGGTGCTCGCTTGCTACGTTCCGATCAACTCACCTGGCGGCAGCAGCCGCGTCATCCGCATCAGGGTGTACACGTCCAAGGTCAGCGTCGTGGCGTACTCGACTCCCGCCTTGCCGTAGACCTTCATCTTCCGCAGCGGCCGTCCGTCCTTCGCCCAGCCGAAGCACTCCTCGATCCGTTTGTGGATCCGCCGGCTCTCGCGGTAGCCCGCATGTCGGTACGTGCGCGCGTCGATCGCCGAGCGCCGGTTGCGCTCGTTCAACGCCACGTGCTGCGTGATCCCGCGCTCGCGACAGTCGGTCACGAAGTCCTGCGTATCGTAGCCCTTGGCCCCGGCCAGCGTGCGTCACGCCCGCGATGGTTGCCGGTCGATCATCTTCAGCGCCGCCTGACGCTCGGCGTAGCAGTTCGCCTCCGTCGCCTCGACGTCCACGATCAGCCCATGTCGATAGGCCAGCAGCGCGTGACCCATGTGGCTCAGCTTCCCTGCCTGCCGATCGCCCTTCGTAAACAGCTTCGCTTGCGGGTCCTGCGGCGATACGTGCGTCTCGTTGCTGCGCTTCTCGCCGTGCCAGTTCACCGTCGCGTTGCGGCCCGGGCCCGGCGGATCGTCACTGCCGTCGCGACGCCGCATGCTCTTCACCGCCGCCGCGATCAGCCGATCCCGGTTCTTCGTGAACGTCGAGTGATCCCAGATCGGCTCGTCCGCCGAAAACCCCACGAACCAGTGGAACAGCAGGTTGTAGTCCAGCTGCTCGCACAGCAGCCGCTCGGAGCGGATCGAGTACAGCACCTGCAACGCAGACGCACGCACCAGGCGCTCCGGCGGGATCGACGGACGGCCCTCCCTCGCGTAGACCCGCTCGACGTCGCGGCTCATCGACTTCAGCGCCTCGTCCAGCAGCACCTTGATCCCGCGCAGGGGATGCGACGCCGGCACTCGCGACTCCAGCGAGATGTAGCTGAACATCCCGTCCTGCTGAACATCCGCTCCGCCCATCGCGGCAGCTCCGTTCGGTGCACTCACCGAACCGTGCACGATGCGCAGGCTTTTTCAACAGCCTGCTAGCGCCGATCGCGCCGCACGGTACCCCTCGATGTCGGGGAACTTTGCCATATGGCCGTGCGCCGGCTGCCGTGCGTGGCACTCCACGCAAAGCACCTTCAGATTCTCGCGCCGATTGTCGTACCGACGTGCGGACACATGATGTGCGTGCAGATAGCGACGAAGCGAGGGGTGGGATAGGTCAGACCCACACTGCTCGCAGCAATAGTGGACCTCTGCCTTCAGGCGCGCCGATACCTTCTCGAAATCTTCCGTGTAGTCATTCAGAGGCGCCCCAGCCTCCGTCTCGAACCCGTCATCGTTCAGTAGCGCGATCGGAAACTTGGCGAAGAACGCTTTCGGCGAGAACCATGCAACCCGCCGGCGACGCTCCTCTCGTGTCTGCTGCGCGCTGAAGCCATCCCAGCTCAACGCAGCCAAGCAGTTCTGATATACCGAGAGTTCGCGATCTTCCGATCGGTGAGGCGCGCCGCGCATCAGAAAGTTGACGTTGAATCGACCTGACCTGCCGGTCGATTTTCGGTCCATCTGAAACCTGAGAGGCTGGCCCCCGCGGAAGCGAGGAGCCATGAAGAAGTCGAGGTTCACCGAGGAGCAGATGGTCCGGATCGTGCGGGAGTCGGACGCCGGCGGGGTGCCGGCCACGGCGAAGAAGCGCAGCAGCAGACTCGCGGCGGTGCGATGCACGATGATGCGGAACTCCACGACCGGTCAGTCCGGACGAGGCACGTACGAGAATGCAGGCGCGATCTGCTGGGCCGTCGCCTTCCAGAACGACTTGAGCTGGTCGTCCGGCACGCCAGGCACCTCGTGCCAGCCGACGACGTCCGCGTGTTCGGCGTACGGCACCCCGTTGCAGTCGAGACCGAGTCCGGCATCGGCGACGGCACCGCCGGGACCGACGCCGCGTCCGACCGCCGGCTTTGGCACATGGGGATCGAGATGTTTCGCACAGATCGCCCAGACCGCATCGGGCGACAGCTGCCCGGACCGACACACGGAGACCTCCAGCCGTCCGGTGGCGGCGTGGCGACGGGGCATCAGGCGAACGGGCTTCAGGTGATGCTGCGCGGCCCGCGTCTCGACGTCGCGGGACGTCAAAGCGAACCGGCTGAGCCGCTCGTCACGCACGCCGGCCGGTGATCCCCGGGTACAACGACGACAGGTGCCGGACGATGTCTTCGATCGCGTCGAGGCGTCGCTCCCGGACCACGACGTCGAGCCGAACGGTGCCGTGACGGCTGCCGAGCGGACCGAGCTGCGCGGCGAATGCGAGGCGCCCGGTGGGACCCACGCTGACGTTCAGCATGCGTGTCGAGTCCACGTACCAGCTGACGTCGACGTCGCCGTCCGGCTCCGGCGTGATCTCGGGTGCCGGCAGTGCGCGCGGCACTAGCGCATAGAGAAGGTCGAGGAAGCGCAGCGTCAAGTCGAGGGTAGCTTCCGCGACCGGCGTCGCGCCTTCCCCGTCCCAGTTCGCGCGCCCGCATTCCGCACGGATGCCGGCGAGCGCTCCCGTCACGGCCGGGGCCCAGTCGAGGCTCGCCGTTCCGAGCGCGCTCCGCACCCACTGGGGCGAGCCGCCGGCTGCCGCCGTTCGCGGATACACGGACCCGGAGGACGGCATCGTCAGGGACGCAGGATCGATCGCGACGGCGGTCGTCACTGGTAGAGCTCCACGGCACGGTCCGTGAGCGTACTGAAAAAGCAGCGATTCTTCAGCAGGCGGAGCCCGGCGAGCATCTGCCAGAGCCGCGGGTCGGCAGGCTCCAGCTGCGTCGGCTGGAAGGCGTCCACGTCGAGGATGACCGGCACGCGCGGACCGGCGAACGGGGGGTCGAGCGCCAGTCCGATCGACACCCTGGCGCCGGATTCGCGATCCACGAGAAGGAAGCGCTGGGAGAACGCGGCGACCGTCTGGGGCATCTCCGGAGGGAGATCGGCGAAGCGCAGCAGGTAGTCCTGGAACGACGAGCCATTCTCCATCGGCAGCTGCAGATCGTTGATGTAGCGCGTAGCCACCCTGCGCACCAGCGTCGGCTTCATGGCCTTCAGGTACAGGTCCCAGAGCGGCATGGCTTCAGCCTGCAGCATCTCCCAGTTCTCGTACGGCGGCAGACGGCTCAGCGAGAACCCGTTCAACCGGAACTGGGCAACGTACCGCCCGTCCCCTGAATCGAACCGCAGGCCGATCGCACGCGCCGCGGCCGACGAGCTTGCCGTCTGGCCATCGGGCCCGAGCGCCAGCGAGAACACGCCCTCGGTGACGAGCCCCTTGCGCGCATAGCCGCGAGGCGGCGACGCGAACGCGGCCTCGAGGCTGTCGACCGTCGCGCCCTCCGGGATCTCCACCTGGAAATCGATCACCGCTTCGCGGATCGGTGGGCGCGCGAGGGGGCGGGGCTCAGCCATGACGAAGAGTCTCGCGGGTGTCGCATCGCCGAGTTGCATCTACGCAGTGTAGCGGCGCAATGCGGCGGCGCGGCGGGCATAGCCCACGCGAATCCGCCGCGTCAGACACGAAACACCTTCATCACCTCGTCGCCCAGGTGGTTGATCACCTTCACCGCGATGCGCCCGGACTTCGGCTTCTCGAAGGGCCGGGACGTGTCGCGGTTCAGCGTGGCCCACGCTTCCGCGTCGATCTCCGCCTTCAGGGTGGTCTTCAGCGCGCCGTAGGGATCGTTCTGGCCCAGGAAGTAGGCATGGCGGACGAAGAAGCTCTCGCCGTTGTAGTCGGTGTCGACGAACCAGCAGGCGATGCCGTCGGGGCCGTCCGACCGCACTTCGCCGCTCGAGGGGTCGAACACGTCCACGCCCTTCACCTTCACACGGACGCGGCCGTCCGCTTCGTGCAGCACGTCGATGTCCGGCTCGCCGAAGATCACGAACAGGTTGCCCTTGCCCGTCGCCTTCAGGTCCGCGGCCATGTGCAGGTCCGCGTTCATCCGCGCCTTCAGCACGCGGATGCGGCCGAGCTTGTCGAACTCGGTGGCGTGCGCCTCGTAGTTGAACGCGCACGCGATCACGACGTCGAAGCCGGCATCGCCGGCCTCCCTCGCGGCTTCGACGAGATCCGGTCGGGAGACCGTGCCGAACTCGGGACCGATGAAGATGCCGGCGCGGCGCTCGGCGTCGCCTTCGAGGTAGCGTCCCTCGGCGCAGATGTACGTGCCGGGCCAGCCGGTGAACGAGGTGAAGCTGATCCGGTCCTGCTTGTGCGCCTGCTGCACGCCGGCGGTCCTCAGGTTCTCGAGGATCATCTGGTCGAAGGTGCGGGACGGGGTATAGGTGCCGTCGCGATCGGCGACCTTGAGCGGGTCGATCAGGTCGTCGTTCTCGTCGACCGCGAGCGTGCGGTGCGGGCTCAGCGATTCGACGGTGAAGGGGCCGGCGACGCGGACTTTCTTCTTGTCTTCGTAGGGCTTGTCGTACAGATATTCGAACTCTGCTTTGGCGGCTATTGACCTGTCGATTTCCTGCTGGCGTGCCGTGCGGGCCTGCCACCAATCGGCATGGAGCTTTCTGGCCTTCTCTGGCCATTCTGGGTCAGGCTCGCGATCAATCTCCCACTCGGCTAAGGACGTCTGGAGCGCAACACATAGCTCCTCCCGAATCGGCTCAAGCTTCGCCTGCCATCGCTCCCAGATAACTTCGATCTCGGCGTTTGCACTTATCGACTTCAGCGTGATGTGAGGCACACGCTCATACACAAAGCCATGGCGCACGTTACTGTGCACGGGCCGCCCACTCGGGACGGATTGCGCAAACTCAGCTTCTTTCAGTTGTCCCTCGCGGGAATCAGCCAGCAAGTAGAATAAGTATCGCGCGCCCATGATGCGCGCGCGGGCTAACGCAAGAGCGACACGAGACGTGTCAATCGTGATCCAGCGGCGGCCCCACTGCTCAGACACGAACGCAGTTGTCCCGGAACCGCAGGTCGGGTCCAGCACCAGGTCACCGGGATCCGTAGTCATCATGATGCAGCGTTGCACGATTTTCTGAGAAGTCTGCACGACATAGACTTTATCTTCCGTGAAGTTCCCGGTCCCCATGTCGGTCCAGACGTTTCCGATTTCTGATGCACGGAAATCGCTAAGGAAGCGAACGTAGGTAAGTGAGTTCTCTGCTGAGGCAACTCGCTTAGCCATCAGCAATCGGGCCATCCCGCGCTGATTTGTCTTCCATCGAACCTTTTCCGAGGGCCGGATGGTACGTCCGTCGATCTGAACCGGGAACCACGATGACGCTCCCTCTCCTTTGTCGCGACCGATGCTCTGGCTCGTGATGTTGTCTAGGCGGAAAACCGCCGAGTCACCATTCAGGCGAACATATTCACTCAGTTCACGGTCGCTCAGTCGCTTTATCCTGGCGGATGCATCGAATACACACCGATAGACGCCGGCAGCATCGTCTTCAAGAGACTTGCCTCGAAGCGGTCGCTTGAACTTCAGTGCTTCGCGAGACTTTGCGAACCACACCACGTAGTCAGCCACCCCGGGGAGAAAAGCAGCAGTCTGCCCCGCCGTCTTCGTGATGCAGATTTGCGAGACGAAGTTCTCCTCGCCGAAAACCTCTTCTAGCAGCGCCCGCAATCGGTGCACATTCTCGTCACCAATCTGAACAAAGATAGACCCAGAGGGAGCGAGCAGGTCCCGCGCGGCGGTCAGGCGATCCCGCAAGTAAGTTAGGTAGCTGTTTACTCCATCTCGCCAGGTGTCACGAAATGCCTTGACTTGCTCCGGCTCTCGCGTGATGTGGTCCGCTTTTCCGTCCCTGACGTCACGGCTCGTCGTCGACCACTGAAAGTTGCTGTTGAACTTGATCCCATACGGCGGATCGAAGTAGATGCACTGCACCTTCCCACGCAGCCCTTCCCGCTCCGCCAGGCTCGCCATCACCTGGAGCGAGTCGCCCAGAATCATCCGGTTCGTCCAATTCTGGTCGTGCTGGTAGAACTCGGTCTTGTCGACCCCCTTCGGAATGCCGTTGAAGTCCGCGAACAGGTCCGCCGTGGTCTGCCCGGCGTCGTGCTCCGCCTGCTTCGACGTGCGCAGCAGGTCGTCGATCAGCGACTTCGGATGGATCTTCTCCTGGATGTACAGCGGCGGCGCGGAGACGACGAGGTCGCTCCAGTCCTGTTCGTCCTTGCCGCGCCAGACGAGCTGCGGGTCTAGGTCGGTGTTCCGCGGATAGCGGACCGGCGTGGGGCGGCTCTGCGCCTTCTCGAGGACGGATTGGTGCTCCGCGGTCGGGATGTTCCGCCGCTTCGCGTCGGTGTGGACGATCGCCTCGACGGCCTTCGCGACGGGTGCGCCCTTCGGCTTACGCGGCATGCGGAGTCGCTCCCGGCGCGGCGGCGTGGACCACCGCCTCTTCGATCATCGATTCGAAGCGTTCCGCGAGCTTCGCCTCGAAGTCCGCCTCCATCTCGTAGACGTCCGTGAACTCGCAGAACGTCCAGCGCCCGAAGGTCTTCAGGTTGTTCACACCGGGGATCCAGTACGTTTCCATCGTCGCCTTCTTTTCCTTGGCGTCTTCGCGCCGGTAGCCCTTCACCTCGACGACCAGTTTCAGCGGATCCTGCGCGCCCCGGCCGTCGTCGATCAGGACGACGAAATCCGGCCGGTAGCGCCGCGTCTCGGATCCGTATCGGTAGGGCACTTCGAGCCCCAGGCTGTGGTTCTTCGTGTACGCGATCACCTTCGGGTGGGACTCCGCGATGCGGCAGAACTCGGCTTCCCAGTCGCTGTCCAGCACCACCCAGTTCACGTGGTTCTTCACGGGCGGCCCGGACGTCTCCCAGCGCAGCGCACGGGAAGTCGCGAAGCGGACGTTCGCGGTCGAGCCGGTAGGGTTGTACGGGTCGAGCAGCGCCTTGATCGGGCGGGAGCCTTCCAGAGCGCGAGTGATGCCCGCGGTGATGCGGTTGCAGGCAATGTCCGCGAGTTCCTGGTACATCAGCAGCGCGGGATACGTGCCGCCCTTGCATTCGAGGCAGGTGTCCAGCCACTCGCGCGTGATGCGCTTGAGCTGGCCGAACAGGTGCAGCCTGGGCTCCTCACCCGGATCGCGCCACTTCGTGTACAGCAGCCGCTGCGTGAGATGGAACAGCAGCGTGGACGGCCGCACCCGGTCGAGGTGCTCGAGGCTGAGATCGACGACCTCGCCGATGATCCCGGAGTTGCGCGTGATCGACGGCCCCACGAGGTCCGGCGTGAGGGTCAGCACCGAGTCGTCGGTGAACGTCGCGGACAGCCGCTCTTCGGGCAGCTCGACCCGGTAACCCTCCACTCGCGGAAACCGGATCTCGAGCGCGTCGCGGTCCGGCCGCACGGCCTTCACCTGCACCGTCTCGCGCGGGGGCTGCGGCGGGGCGATCGCCGGCTTCGCCGTGAAGTCGAAGGGCACGCCGAAGATGTCGGCGTACTCCGCGTCGAAAAGGCCTTTCTCGTTGAGGTCGTAGGACTGCCGCCGCAGCGCGCGGCCGATCACCTGCTCGCACAGCAGCTGCGTGCCGAAGGCCCGCAGCCCGAGGATGTGCGTGACGTTGTTGGCGTCCCAGCCCTCGGTAAGCATCGAGACGGACACCACGCACCGCACCTGCGCGCCGAGCTGCCCGTGCTTGCCGACGGTGTTCATGACCTCGCGCAGCAACTCCTGGTCGGTGATCGCGTCGCCGGCCCGCGGGTCGCCCGTACGCTCGACGAGATCGCGACGGAAGCGCTCGATCTCGTCCGCGGCCATCGCGCGGAAGTTCTCGTCCAGCGCGTCGCCCGCCTCGAGCTGCTCGGAGTCGATCAGCAGCGTGTTGGGGCGCGGCAGCGGGTTGCCGGTGGTTTCGTCGAAGTTGCGGAACAGCGGTAGTCGGCCGTTCTCGAAGTGCGTGGAACCGTCCTCTCGGAGCTGGTGAAAGCCGGACACGTAGTCGTAGACCAGCTTCGAGATCGCCGTGTTCTGGCAGACGACGATGAAGCATGGCGGCACCGAGAGTCCCTTCTGCTTCCACAGCTCGAAGGTCTGTTCGTAGTGACCGTACAGCGCCTGGAGCGCCGTCTGCAGACGGGTCGGCAGCTTCAGGGGATCGAGGCTCGCCGCCTTCCCGCGCCCCTTGCGCGGCATCTCGGGACCGATCTTCTCCCAGAGGTTCCGGTAAACGGGCATCTCGTCGCCCGGGATGTTCTCCGCCACCGGGACGCGGGGCAGCTTGACGATGCCGCACTCGATCGCGTCCATCAGCGAGAAGTCGGACATGGTCCAGGGGAACAGCGTGCCTTCCGCATAGCCCGAACCGCGCAGAAAGAAGGGCGTGGCGGACAGATCGAACACGCGCGACACGCCGAGCTTGCGATTCACCGCCTCGAGCCCCGAGATCCAGAGCCGCGCCGCGTCGTTCATCTTCTCGGCTTCGCTGCGATCGTCCCCCTTCAGGTCCTCGTCGTCGTCCTCGGGCGGCTTTTCGCGATAGCAGTGGTGCGCCTCGTCGTTGATGACCAGCACGTTCTTCATGCCCATGAGCTCGGGCATCACGCGCTGGATCATCTGCCCTTCCGTCTCCGTCGTCTGCAGTTCGTCTCCGGTTCGTCCCTGCAACAGCGCGCGCCCGCCGGCGGACACCTCCATGCGCTCGCGCAGCTTGAACGCGTGGTAGTTCGTGATGACGATCTTGGCCCGGCGGATGTCGTCGAGCAGGTCGTTGGGCACGAGCTCGCGCGTCGAGTAGTAGTTGTCCGGGTCGTTGGGCTGGAGCACGCGCAGCCGGTCGCGAATCGTCAGACCGGGTGCGACGATCAGGAAGCCGCGCGTGAAGTGCCTGCTCCCGGGGCGGCGCGCCGCATTGATCGTCTGCCAGGCGATCAGCATGGCCATCACGGTGGTCTTGCCGGCGCCCGTCGCGAGCTTCAGGGCGAGCCTCTGCAGGTCCGGATTCGCATCGCGATTGGCGGATCCGAGGTGGTCCAGCAGCACCTTGCCCGCCCGTACGTGCGGCGCGACCTCGGTGAGCCAGATCGCCGTCTCGGCGGCCTCGACCTGGCAGAAGAATGGCCGCACACCGGCGAACTCGTGGTGCCGCCAGTGGTGGAGCAGCCGGGCGGTCTCGAGCGTTACCTGCCACTGGCTCGGCGGCAGTTCCCGCCAGGCGTCGACCTGCTGGCGCACCTGATTGACGATCGAGGTGACGTCGTACTGCTGCTTCTCGGAAGAAAGCCCCTGGCCCTCGTCGAAGACCATCGCGGCCTGCTTCGCGTTCTTCTTCTTGGGCTTCGGGATCGGAGTGACAAAGGAAGCCTTCCGCCGCTCCTCGGCGATCCGCTGCGTGGGCTGCCCTTGCTCGTCGAGTTCCCAGTGCCTGCTCGGGCGCTCGTACGGCGAGTTGAGGATCGGATGGTCGAAGAACGGGCTCGACATGCGCTCCCTGCCCCTGGGTGCGACGCGAATTCAGTCGCTTTCCTCGGCACGGATTCTACGTAGTCAGGAGCAACTAGTGCACCGGTCCCATGCGGTCGGGCACGAGCCTACGGCCGGCCTACCAAAGCCTCCCCATGGAGACGAATACCCCGCGCTGGTGACCAAACAGGTAACCCAACTGTCGCCGGGGGAACGCTCTGACGGTAAGCGCCCGACTGCCTCCCATACCTGCCGAGGCAGATGCGTCCCTACTCCACCGTCACGCTCTTCGCGAGGTTCCGCGGCTGATCCACGTCCGTCCCCTTCAGCGTGGCGACGTGGTACGCGAGCAGCTGCAGCGGAATCGTGTAGATCGCCGGCGCCTGGAAGTAGCTCACGTGCTTCGGCATCGTGATCACGTTCACGCCGTCGGAAGGCTCGATCCCACTCTCCGGATCCGCGAACACGTAGAGTTCGCCGCCGCGCGCGCGCACTTCCTGCAGGTTGCTCTTCAGCTTCTCGAGCAGGTCGTTGTTCGGCGCGACCACCACCACCGGCATGTCGGCGTCCACGAGCGCGAGCGGCCCGTGCTTCAGCTCGCCCGCCGCGTACGCCTCGGCGTGGATGTACGAGATCTCCTTGAGCTTTAGCGCGCCTTCCATCGCGACCGGCGCCAGCGCGCCGCGGCCCAGGAACAGCGCGTGGTTCTTGGTGACGAACTTCTTCGCGAGCTCCTGGATCACCGGGTCGAGCGAAAGGGTCTCCTCGATCAGGCGCGGGATCTCGGTGAGGCGCTTGACCAGGTTGCCCTCGCGCTCCGCGTCCATGCCGTGGTGCTTGCCGAGCGCGACGACGAGCATGCCGAGCGCGGCGAGCTGCGTCGTGAACGCCTTGGTGGACGCGACGCCGATCTCGGGGCCCGCACGAGTCAGCATCACCAGCTCGCTCTCGCGCACCAGCGAGGACTCGGGCACGTTGCAGATGGCGAGCGACGACAGGTAGCCCCGCTGCTTGGCGAGGCGCAGCGCCGCGAGCGTGTCGGCGGTCTCGCCGGACTGCGAGATCGTCACGAACAGCGTGTTCTTCGGCACCACGGGGTCGCGGTAGCGGAACTCGCTCGCGATGTCGACCCAGCACGGCAGGCGACAGATCTGCTCGATGAAGTAGCGCGCGACGGAGCCGGCGTGCCAGCTGGTGCCGCACGCGACGATCTGCACGGCTCCCGTCTTCTTCAGCACTTCCTCGGCGGCGGGGCCGAAGGCGGCGGCGAGCAGGCGATGGCCGGCGACGCGCTCCTCGAGCGTATGCGCGACGGCGCGCGGCTGCTCGTGGATCTCCTTCAGCATGTAGTGGGCATAGTCGCCCTTGTCCACGGCGTCCGCAGACAGCTCGCTCTGCTTCACGGGCCGCTCGACGCGCGCACCCGCGGCGTCGACGATCTCGACCTTCTCGCGGTGGATCGCGGCGACGTCGCCTTCCTCGAGGAACACGAAGTCGCGGGTGACCGGCAGCAGCGCCGAGACGTCGCTCGCGACGAAGTTCTCGCCCTGGCCGAGGCCGACGACGACCGGGCAGCCGGCGCGCGCGAGCACGAGGGTGTCGGGGTCCTTCTCGCTCATCACGGCGAGCGCGTACGCGCCGTGCAGTTCCTTCACGGTGGCCTGCACCGCGTCGAACAGCTTCGGGGTCTTCTCGAGGTGGTGGTGGATGCGGTGGGCGATCACCTCGGTGTCGGTCTGCGAGGTGAACTCGTAGCCGCGCGCCTTCAGGTCCGCGCGCAGTTCGTCGTGGTTCTCGATGATGCCGTTGTGGACGATCGCGATGCCGTCACGGCTGATGTGCGGGTGCGCGTTGCGCTCGCTGGGCACGCCGTGGGTCGCCCAGCGCGTGTGGGCGATGCCGAGGCTGCCGTGCACGGGAGCCTCGTCCAGCGCCTCCTGGAGGCGTGCGACCTTGCCGACCGTGCGCAGGCGGTGGAGCTTGCCGGTGCCGTTCAGGAGCGCGACGCCGGCCGAGTCGTAGCCGCGGTACTCGAGCCGCTTCAGGCCGTCGATCAGGATCGGGACCACGTCCCGGGCCGCCACCGCGCCGACGATTCCGCACATGGACGCTGCTCCGGGCCTCTGGGGACCCTCCGAAAGCGTGTGATTATGACGTATCGGCTGCGGCCGAACTGCGACGCGGGCAGCGATTCGGGCATCAACCGCGCAGTGGCGGGATTGCCCGCGGGGAGCGTTCGACGGGCTCCGGCCGGGCCTCGGAGCCGGTCGGGGCGCGCAACCCGGCCTGCGGCTCGGTTGCCCGCGGCCGGCAGGGGACTCGCCGCGGTGCTGGTGGCGGCGCCCAGGCTAACGCGGCCTTCGGCTCATGCGTAGGCGAAGACCCCGGATCAGGTCGATCCCGGCTCGCGCCCGGAGTCGAGCCGCGCCCGCCGCTCGCGGGATTCCCGCTCCTCGGGGGTCGCCTTGGCGGGACGCTGCCACCCCGCGACGGAATGCTGCTTCGCGCGCTCCAGCGTCAGCTCGCCGCGGGGCGCGGGCTTGGTGATCGTCGAGCCGGCGCCGATCGTCGCGTCGCGACCGACCGTCACCGGGGCGACCAGCATCGAGCCGGAGCCGATGAACGCCCCGTCCTCGATCACCGTCTGCCACTTGTTCACGCCGTCGTAGTTGCAGGTGATCGTGCCGGCACCGACGTTGACGCCGGCGCCGATCGTCGCATCGCCGAGGTACGTGAGGTGATTCGCCTTGCTGCCCTCGCCGAGCACGGTCTTCTTGAGCTCGACGAAGTTGCCGACGTGCGCGCCGCGCGCGAGCCGCGCGCCCGGACGCAGCCGCGCGAACGGGCCGACCGAGCAGCCCTCGCCGACGACCGCGCCGTCGAACCAGCTGTGCGCCTCGACCACGGTGTCGGCGCCGATCTCCGAGTCGCGGATCACGCAGCCGGGTCCGATTCGCACGCGGTCCCCGAGCTTCACGCGGCCCTCCAGCACGACGTTGACGTCGATCTCCACGTCGCGGCCGGCCTCGACGGTACCGCGCACGTCGAGACGCGCGGGATCGAGCACGGTGACCCCGGCCAGCATCAGCTCGCGCACGCGCAGCCGGCGATGGTCCGCCTCCAGTTCCGCCAGCTGCACCTTGTCATTGACGCCGAGCACCTCGGCCACCGTCGGCGCGACCACAGCCTCGACACGGAAGCCGTCCTTCACCGCGGCACTGACGACGTCCGTCAGGTAGTACTCGCCCTGCGCGTTGTCGTTGCGCAGCCCGGTGAGCCAGCGCCTGAGCGCGGCGGCCGGCGCGGCCAGCAGCCCCGTATTCGCCTCGCGCACGGCGAGTTCCTTCCGCGTCGCGTCCTTCTGCTCGACGATGCGGTAGACGTTCCCGGCAGTGTCGCGCAGCACGCGGCCGTAGCCGGTCGGGTCGTCGAGCATCACGGACAGCAGCGCGAGCGAACGCTCGCCCGCCTTCTCGACGAGGCTCTTCAGGGTCTCCGCGCGGATCAGCGGCACGTCGCCGTAGAGCACCAGCACGAGGTGGTCGTCGGGCACGCCCGGCATCGCCTGCATCACCGCGTGGCCGGTGCCCTTCTGCTCGGCCTGCAGCGCCCACGTCAGCGGCTCGCCCTCGAACGCGGCGCGCACGCGCTCGCCGCCGTGCCCGTACACGACGTGGACGTCGCTCGCGCCGAGCGCGCGCGCGCACTCGACCACGTGGCGCAGCAGCGGCTTGCCGGCCAGCGGCTGGAGCACCTTCGGGAGGTCGCTCTTCATCCGCTTGCCCTGGCCCGCCGCGAGAATGACGATGCTGAGCTTCATCCCGGTCCCCGGAGTTCTTCGGTGCGCGCATTCTCGCACGCGCGCGAGGCTTCACTTAACATCGAACGCCCGCGGCGGCGCCGGCCGGCCGCGCCTTCACGCCTGCCCCGAGGACACCGCATGCCGCTGCGTTCCCGCTTCTTCGTCTCGCTCGCCGCCGCACTCGGGCTCGCCCTGCCCGCCGCGGCTGCCGCCGCCGCGGCCGGTGTCGACGCCAGCGCCGGAGCGCCTGCGGCCGCATCGGCGCCCGCGACGGCCGCGCGCGCGCTGTCTCACGAGGGCATCTGGCTGATGCCTCGCGTCGGCCCGCCGGCGCTCAGCCCGGACGGCCGCTGGGCCGTGATCTCGGTGACCGAGCCGGCCTACGCGCGTCGCGAGCAGAAGGCGGACCTCTGGCTCGTGGCCGTGGATGGCAGCCAGCCGTCGCGGCGGCTCACGGCGACCGCGGCGCCGGAGACTTCTCTTACCTGGAGCGACGACGGGCGTCGCATCGCGTTCGTCACGAAGCGCGAGCGCGACACCGAGAACCAGGTCTACGTACTCGACGTGATGGGCGGTGGCGAAGCGCAGCGCGTGACGGATGCGCCGCCCGGCGCGCGCCAGCCGAAGTTCTCGCCGGACGGCACGCGCATCGCCTATGTCGCGGACGCGTGGCCCGGCGCGAAGGACGAAGCCGACAACCGCCGGCTCGACCGCGAGCGCGACGCGCGCAGGTACGAGGCCCGCGTCTACGAGGGCTTCCCCGTGCGTCACTGGGACCGGTGGCTCGACGAGCGGCAGGCGCGCGTGTACGTGCAGTCGCTCGACGGCGGCGCGCCCGTCGACGTGCTGGCCGGCAGCGCGCTGCTGCGCGAGCCGGGATACTCCGGACGGATGGATGACGACGGCACGCGGCTCGACCCGGCGTGGACGCCGGACGGCAGCGGCATCGTGTTCGTCGCGAGCGTGGACCGCCACCGGGCGGCGTACGCGTTCACGAGCACGCAGCTCTGGCTCGCGCCGGCCGGCGGCGGCGCGGAGCCGCGTCGACTCACCGCGGGCGAGGACTCGTGGCACGACCCGCGCTTCGCGGCCGATGGGCGCACGCTGTACGCGAAGCGCACCGCGCGTACGGACCGCGTGTACAACGCCGAGCAGCTCGCGGCGCTCGCGTGGAGCGGCACGCCACCGGACGGCGGCGCGCGCGCGGGCGCCGCGACCGGCGAGTGGCGCGTGCTCACCGACGCGGTGGATCGCGAGGTCGGGAGCTGGGGCGTCGCGGCGGACGGCACGGTCTACTTCACCGCGGAAGACGCCGGCCACGAGAAGCTCTACGTCGTGCCGCGCGGGCGCCCCGCCCGTCTCGCGCATCCGCTCGAGTCGGGCGCGTACACGAGCCTCCAGGTCGCGACGCGCTCGCGCGCGCCGGTGCTGGTCGCGCGCTGGGAGAGCGCGGTGAACCCGGCGGAACTGGTGCGCATCGACCCCGTGCGCGGCCGGTCGGCGCTGACGAGCTTCGCGGCGCAGCGTGCCGCGGCGCTGTCGTGGCAGCCGGTCGAGCACTTCTGGTTCACGGCGCCGAACGGCCGGCGCGTGCACAACATGCTGGTGAAGCCGCCGGGCTTCGACCCGGCGAAGAAGTACCCGCTGTTCGTGCTGATCCACGGCGGGCCGCACATCATGTGGCGCGACCAGTTCTTCCTGCGCTGGAACTACCACCTGATCGCCCAGGGCCAGGGCGGGCACGACGGCTACGTGGTGCTGCTGACGAACTACTCGGGCTCGACCGGCTTCGGCGAAGCGTTCGCGCGGCACATCCAGGGCGATCCGCTCGCCGGCCCGGCGGACGAGATCAACGCGGCGGCCGACGAGGCGATCCGCCGCTATTCGTTCGTCGACGGCGCGCGCCAGTGCGCGGGCGGCGCGAGCTACGGCGGGCACCTCGCGAACTGGCTGCAGGGCACGACCACGCGCTACCGGTGCCTCGTCAGCCACGCGGGGCTCGTGGACCTGCGCTCGCAGTGGGCGACGAGCGACAGCATCTACCACCGCGAGGTCAACGTCGGCGGCCCGCCGTGGTCGGACGCGCCTCTGTGGCGCACGCAGAGCCCGCTGACGTACGCGGAGAAGTTCGGCACGCCGACGCTCGTCACGATCGGCGAGCAGGACTACCGCGTGCCGCTCAACAACCAGCTCGAGTACTGGACCGTGCTGCAGCGCCTCCGGGTCCCGAGCAGGCTCGTCGTGTTCCCTACCGAGAACCACTGGATCCTGGACGGCGAGAACAGCCGGTACTTCTACGGCGAGCTGGACGCCTGGCTCGCCAAGCACCTCCACTGAAACAAGGCGCGAGTCCGCTTTTTCCGCCGCGTGGTCGCCGACCACCTGGCGGAAAGGCCTGCGGCCGGGACTGCCCCCCCCCCGAACGACGAAGGCCGCGCACTGCGCGGCCTTCGGGTCGAGACGGGCGTGCGCGCCCGGAGGGGCGCCGCCGCTCAGGCGGTCGGCGTCTTCCGCAGGCGCTGCAGCGCCTTGAACTGCGCCGCGGCCCGCGCGAGTTCGGCCTGCGCTTCCGCAAGCTCGATCTGGTCCTTCGCGTTCTTCAGCGCCTCTTCCGCGCGCTGCTTCGCCGCCTGCGCCGCGGCCTCGTCGATGTCCTTCGCGCGCATCGCCGTGTCCGCGAGCACGGTGACGCGCTGCGGCTGGATCTCGAGCGCGCCGCCGCCGACGTAGAAGCCGAGCTCGTCGCCGCCTTCCGCCGGCTGCACGCGCACCTCGCCGGCCTTCAGCGTGGTCAGCAGCGGCGCGTGGCGCGGCGCGATGCCGATCTCGCCCTGCACGGCGGGCACGAAGACCATCGCGGCCTTGCCGCTGTAGATCTGCCCTTCGGCGCTGACGATGTCGACGTGGATCGTGGCCATGGTGCTGTCCGCGTTGGAGTGACGGGGCGAAGTCGCCGGCTCAGGCCAGCGTCTTCGCCTTCTCGGCCGCTTCCTCGATCGTGCCGATCATGTAGAACGCCTGCTCGGGCAGGTGGTCGTACTCGCCGGCCAGGATCGCCTTGAAGCCGCGGATCGTATCCTTCAGCGGCACGTACTTGCCGGGCGAGCCGGTGAAGACTTCCGCGACGTGGAACGGCTGCGACAGGAAGCGCTGGATCTTGCGCGCGCGCGACACGGTGAGCTTGTCCTCTTCCGAGAGCTCGTCCATGCCGAGGATCGCGATGATGTCCTGCAGCTCCTTGTAGCGCTGCAGCACCGCCTGCACGCCGCGCGCGGTGTTGTAGTGCTCCTCGCCGATCACCAGCGGGTCGAGCTGGCGCGAGGTGGAGTCGAGCGGGTCGACCGCCGGATAGATGCCGAGCGCCGCGATCTGGCGCGAGAGCACGACGGTCGCGTCGAGGTGCGCGAAGGTCGTCGCGGGGCTCGGGTCGGTCAGGTCGTCCGCCGGCACGTAGACGGCCTGGATCGAGGTGATCGAGCCGGTCTTCGTCGACGTGATGCGCTCCTGCAGCACGCCCATCTCTTCCGCGAGCGTCGGCTGGTAGCCGACCGCCGAGGGCATGCGGCCGAGCAGCGCGGACACCTCGGTGCCGGCCAGCGTGTAGCGGTAGATGTTGTCGACGAAGAACAGCACGTCGCGGCCCTTGCCGCCGGCCTGCTTCTCGTCCCGGAAGTACTCCGCCATCGTCAGGCCCGTGAGCGCGACGCGCAGGCGGTTGCCCGGCGGCTCGTTCATCTGGCCGTACACCATCGCGACCTTCGAGTTCTCGAGGTTGTTCGAGTCGATGACGCCCGACTCCATCATCTCGTGATAGAAGTCGTTGCCCTCGCGGGTGCGCTCGCCGACGCCGGCGAACACCGACAGGCCCGAGTGCGCCTTCGCGATGTTGTTGATCAGCTCCAGCATGTTCACGGTCTTGCCGACGCCGGCGCCGCCGAACAGGCCGATCTTGCCGCCCTTCGCGAACGGCACGAGCAGGTCGATGACCTTGATGCCCGTCTCGAGGAGGTCCTGGCCGCCGGCCTGCTCGTCGTAGGTCGGCGCGGCGCGGTGGATCTCCCAGTACTCCTTCGCGTTGACGGGGCCGCGCTCGTCCTGCGGCGTGCCCAGCACGTCCATGATGCGGCCGAGCGTGGCGGAACCGACCGGCACCGCGATGCCGCGGCCGGTGGCGGTGACCGTCAGGCCGCGCTTCAGGCCCTCGGACACGCCCATCGCGATGCAGCGCACGACGCCGTCGCCGAGCTGCTGCTGCACCTCGAGCGTCAGTTGCTGCTCGCCGTCGACGAGCTTCAGCGCCTCGTAGACCCGCGGCACCTGGTCGCGCGGGAACTCGACGTCGATGACCGCGCCGATGATCTGCACGATCTTGCCGGTCGGGGGCGTCTGCTGGACTGCTGCGTTCATTCCTGTGTCCTCGGAGCCCTGCGGCTCGGAAGTATCTGCGTTGCGTTGAAGCTCGAGCGGATGCCGTGCGCGTCGGGAGGCGGATCAGACCGCCGCCGCGCCGCCCACGATCTCCGAGATTTCCTTGGTGATCGCCGCCTGCCGCGCCTTGTTGTAGATCAGCTGCAGCTCGTCGATCAGCTTGCCGGCGTTGTCGGTCGCGCTCTTCATCGCGACCATGCGCGCCGCCATCTCGCAGGCGACGTTCTCGACCGCGCCGCGGTAGACCTGCGACTCGACGTAGCGCATCAGCAGGCCTTCCATCAGCTCGGCCGCCGACGGCTCGTAGATGTACTCCCAGCGCTCCTGGAGGTCGGCGCTCTTCACGACCTCGGCCGGCAGCAGCTGCCGCACCACGGGCTTCTGGCTCATGGTGTTCACGAACTCGGCGTTGATCAGGTAGAGGCGGTCGATCTTGCCCTCGCTGTAGGCGTCGAGCATGACCTTCACGGTGCCGATGAAGTCGGCCACGTGCGGGCGGTCGCCGAGGTGCGTGATGCTGGCTGCGATCGGCAGCTTCAGGCGGCGGAAGAACTGCAGGCCCTTCGAGCCGACCAGGCACAGCTGCACCTGCGCGCCCTGGCCCTGCCACTCGCGGATCGTCGTCAGGGCCTGCTTGAACACGTTGACGTTCAGCGAGCCGGCGAGGCCGCGGTCCGTCGAGATCACGATCAGGCCGACCGACTTCACGGGACGCTCGACCAGCCACGGGTGCCGGTAGTCCGGGTTCGCGAGCCGCAGGTGCCCGATCACGTCGTGCATCTTCTCGGCGTACGGGCGCGCCGCGCGCATGCGGTCCTGCGCCTTGCGCATCTTGCTCGCCGCGACCATCTCCATGGCCTTGGTGATCTTCTGCGTACTCTTGATCGAGGCGATCTTGCCTCGGATCTCTTTGGCGCCTGGCATGGATTGCCGCCTTGCTTCTCGACCCTGTCTATCGGACGGGGTCCGCGCAGCGCGCGGACCCCGCTAATACCGGCGTCAGCCTAGAGACTGCTGAAGAAATCCTCGCAGATCTTCTTCAGCGCGGCCTCGTGCTTCTTCAGCACCGGCTCAGCGTTGATCGCCTTCATCGCGTCGCCCGCGCTGTTGCGCGCGAACGCCTGCAGCGCGGCCTCGGTCGCGACGACCTTGGTCTTCTCGACCTTGTCGAAGAAGCCGTTGTTCACCGCGTACAGCGACAGCGCCATCTCGGCGACGCTGAGCGGCGAGTACTGCTTCTGCTTCATCAGCTCGGTGACGCGCACGCCGCGGTCCAGCTGGCGCCGGGTGGCCTCGTCGAGGTCGGAGGCGAACTGCGAGAACGCCGCCAGCTCGCGGTACTGCGCGAGGGCGAGACGCACGCCGCCGCCGAGACGCTTGATGATGTCGGTCTGCGCGGCGCCGCCGACGCGCGACACCGAGATGCCCGCGTTGATCGCGGGGCGGATGCCGGCGTTGAACAGGTCGGTCTCGAGGAAGATCTGGCCGTCGGTGATCGAGATCACGTTGGTCGGCACGAACGCGGTCACGTCGCCCGCCTGCGTCTCGATGATCGGCAGGCCCGTGAGCGAGCCCGTCCGGCCCTTCACGCGGCCGTTCGTGGCCTTCTCGACGTAGGCTTCGTTGACGCGCGCCGAGCGCTCGAGCAGGCGCGAGTGCAGGTAGAACACGTCGCCCGGGTACGCCTCGCGGCCCGGCGGGCGCTTCAGCAGCAGCGAGATCTGGCGGTACGCCCACGCCTGCTTGGTCAGGTCGTCGTAGACGATCAGCGCGTCTTCGCCGTTGTCCATGAAGTACTCGCCCATCGCGCAGCCCGAGTACGGCGCGAGGTACTGCATGGCGGCCGGCACCGAGGCCGACGCTGCGACGATGATGGTGTGCTCCATCGCGCCGTGCTCTTCGAGCTTGCGGACGACGTTCGCGATCGAGCTCTGCTTCTGGCCGATCGCGACGTAGATGCACTTAACGCCGGTGCCCTTCTGGTTGATGATCGCGTCGATCGCCACGGCGGTCTTGCCGGTCTGGCGGTCGCCGATGATCAGCTCGCGCTGGCCGCGGCCGACCGGGACCATCGAGTCGATCGCCTTCAGGCCGAACTGCACCGGCTGGCTCACGCTCTTGCGGTACACCACGCCCGGCGCGACGCGCTCGATCGGCGCCGAGCCGCTGGCCTTGATCGGGCCCTTGCCGTCGATCGGGTTGCCCAGCGCGTCGACCACGCGGCCGAGCATCTCGGGGCCGACCGGCACCTCGAGGATGCGGCCGGTGGTGCGCACCTGGTCGCCCTCGACGATGTGCTCGTAGTCGCCGAGCACCACGGCGCCGACCGAGTCCTGCTCGAGGTTCAGCGCGAGGCCGAACGTGTTCTGCGGGAACTCGATCATCTCGCCGTAGCGGACGTCCGCGAGGCCGTGGATGCGGACGATGCCGTCCGTCACGGACACCACGGTGCCGACGTTGCGCGCCTCGGCGGCGGCGTCGAACTGCGAGATCCGGGCCTTGATCAGTTCGCTGATCTCGGAAGCCTTGATAGCCATGGGTAGCGTGCCTTTCGTTCCGAATACGTGGTGAGCGTTACTGCTGCGACATCTGGAGCGCGAGGCGCTCGAGGCGACCCTTCAGCGTGCCGTCGATCACGAGGTCGCCCGCGCGGACCAGGGCGCCGCCGACCAGCGACGCGTCGATGATCTCCCGCAGGCGCACCTGCTTGCCGAAGCGCTTCTCCAGCGCGTCGACCAGCGCAGCGCGCTGGGCGGACTCGACCGGCAGCGCGCTGACGATCTCGACGTCGACCGCGTTCTCGACCTCGGCGCGCAGCCGCTCGAACTGGAGCGCGATCTCCGGCAGCAGCTGCAGGCGGCGGTTCTGCGCGAGGACGCCGAGGAAGTTGCGGCCCGGGCCGTCGAGCTGCAGGCCGCGGCCCGCGGCGACGCCTGCGATCAGCTCGACGAGCTGCGCGGGCAGGACCTTCGGGTTGCCGAGCAGCGGCTCGACCGCCGGGTCCGCCGCGACCGCAGCGGCGACGCCGAGCAGGTCGGACCAGCGGCCGTAGGTCGCGGCGCCGCCCTGCTCGCGGGCGTGGTCGAACGCGGCCTTGGCATAGGGTCGCGCGATCGTGGCTTTCTCGGCCATGGTGCCTCTCTCCGCCCGCGGCTCAGCGCTGCGCGGCGATGCGCGCCGCGAGCTCGTCGAGCAGCTGCGCGTGGGCCTTCGGGTCGATCTCGCGCTTCAGCAGCTGCGAGGCGCCCGCGACCGCGAGGTTCGCGACCTCGGTGCGCAGCTCGCCGCGCACGCGCGCGTTCTCGGTGGCGATCTCGGCGCGGGCCGCGGCGATCAGCCGCTCGCCCTCGGCGAGCGCGGTGCCGCGCGCCTCCTCGACCAGCTCGTTCGCCCGGCGGTTCGCCTGGTCGACGATCGCGGTGGCCTTGGTGCGCGACTCGCGGACGATCTCGAGCGCCTGCGCCTTCGCGTCCTCGAGGTCCTTCTGGCCGCGGTCCGCCGCGGCGAGGCCCTCGGCGATCTTCTTCTGCCGCGCCTCGATGGCCTGCATCAGGGGCGGCCAGATGTACTTCGCAACGATCCAGGCGGTCGCGAAGAACGCGAGGCCCTGGATGATCAGCGTGATCGTGATGCTCATGGTCGTGCTCGCTCGTGACTCGCTGTGGTCGGCCCGGCGCGCCCGCGCGCCCCGCTACCGCCCGCCGTCGATCGCCTCCTGCGTCCCGGCCCGCGGGCCGGGGACCGGCGCCCCCCCCGCGGCGGGGGGCCCGCGTGGCGCCCCCCCCCCGGGCCCCGCCCCCCGGCCCCCCCGCCCGCGGCCCGCGCCCCCCCCCGCGGGGCCCGGGGGGTCGCG
>JAPZRU010000022.1 GCA_027531255.1 Steroidobacteraceae bacterium
TCATCGTCGCCACGCGTCGACCCCTGTGCAGTCAATGACTGCATTGTAGTCATCGATGCGTGCCGGGGTCAACGTCCGGCTCCTGGTCGCAGCGAACGACCACCTTCTGAGCGACCGCACCGGGAACGAACGCGCCGGTATCTCGGGCCGGTCTGCACCGATACGGCTGACGTCCCGGGGAGTGGTGTACGAGCAGTAAGGCCGAAGGATTCGCCCAGCCCGTCCGGGGCGTAGCCCCGGACGGGCTGGGCGGGCGACCGGCGGCCATCGTGGGTTCTCGGTTATGGTCGGGTTACCACACCTTGACCTGTCGCTGGGAAACACCACGATCACCAAGCCGACGATCGCACTCGCCGATCTCGTCGAGAAGGGCGCCGACGCCGACCTGCTGAAGGAGATGATCCAGCACGTCGTCGAGCGCGTGATGGCCTACGACGTCGAGAACCTCTGCAACGCCGGCTACGGCGAGCGCTCCGCCGACCGGGCCAACAGCCGCAACGGCCATGCAAGGCGTCTCGACCCGCTCGGTGGACGAGATCGTCAAGGCGATGGGCATGAGCGGGATCTCGAAGAGCCAGGTCAGCCGCCTGTGCGCCGAGATCGACGAGCGAGTGCACGCGTTCCTCGATCGGCCGCTCGAAGGCGACTGGCCGTACCTGTGGATCGACGCGACCTACGTGAAGTGCCGTGAAGCCGGCCGGATCGTCTCCAAGGCCGTGATAATCGCCGTCGCCGTGAACACCGAGGGCGTGCGCGAGGTGCTCGGCATGAAGGTCGGTCTCTCCGAGGCCGAGCCCTTCTGGACCGACTTCCTGCGCAACGCGCTCGCGCACGCCGGCAAGGGGCAGCGGCAGAGGGTCCTCGCCGCGATCAACACCGCCTTCGCCCAGGAGACGTTCGAGACCGCGAGTGCGCAGTGGCGCGTCGTCGCCGACCAGCTGCGCGCCAGGTTCCCCAAGCTCGCCGACCTGATGGATGCGGCAGAAGCCGACGTGCTGGCGTTCATGAGCTTCCCCAAGCCGCACCGCGCGCAGATCCACAGCACGAACCCGCTGGAGCGCCTCAACGCCGAGATCAAGCGCCGCACCGACGTCGTCGGCATCTTCCCGAACGAAGCCGCCGTGGTGCGCCTCGTCGGCGCGCTGCTGCTCGAGCAGAACGACGAGTGGCAGCTGCAGCGCCGATACATGTCGCTTGAGCCGCTGCGCGCGCTCGTCGACGATCAGCCCGCTCGGCTGGCGGCCGTCGTCAACTGAGCACGAGTCCGACCCAGCCAGAACTCACGACTCGTACACCACGCCGCGGGACACGATCGCGGCGCACGTGGCGTCGTGGCAGCGAGAGGGCGGCCGCCAGGCCGACTACGCGCGCAGTCAAGGTCTGGCACCGGGCCTGTTCAGCGTGTGGAAGTGCCGCCTAGCGAATTCCGAGGCTAGCAGCGCGAGTGCGGCGCCGCCGCTGATCCCCGTGACCGTGATGCGCGAGTCGCGTGAGCCGCCGCCGCGGGCGTCCGCCTCGACGTCCACGACGCTGCACTGACGACGCGGCGGTCTACCAGAAGCAGAAGCCGCAGCCGCTGCGCGGCGGGCGCCCGTCGCAGATCTCGATCCAAGGAAACTGGAACCACCCGCCGCAGCACTGCTCGATCACCTCGGCGTCCGGCGACAGTGCGACCGGCGCCGCGACGCAGCTACGCCGCCCGAACCCAGTACAGCGTCCCGTATAGCGCCGGCATGGTGACGCGTTCGCCGCCGTCGTGGGCCCGGCCGGCTTGGTGTAGGGGCCCCACGCGGACGTCGTGACCCCGGCGGCCGACGCGGATGCCGTCGAAGCGAGCGTGAAGGCTGCGTCGAGCTTCGCGGCGCGGCGCTCGCAGCCGCCGCAGCGCGGCGCGCCCACGCGCGCGAGTCGCGCCGCCAGCCACTCGCCGAGACCGATGCGCGTGCCGGCCGGCATCCAGGGAAGGCGCAGTACGCGAGTCGATCCGGTCACTTCAGTACTCCCTGCCGTTTCAGCACTTCGTCCAGCGACTTCGGCATCGGGATACCCTGCTTCTCGAGCCACTCGAAGGTCTTGAACATCTTTTCGATGTAGCGTCGGTTCTCGGGACTGATGCCGTTGATTCGGTTCCAGTTGCACGTGCGGCAGAGCTCCAGGAGGATCTGCTCGAGGCCGGAGCGCACGTCGGGGTCCTTGACGTCCTTGAACACCTCGCGGAACTGGTGCCTGGGCTTGCTTTCCTTGTGGCTCGACTTGCGCGAGGAGAACTTCTTGGCCTTGCCTGTGTATCGCACGGTGCGCCGGTCGATCAGCACGTAGACGCCCGAGCGGAGCAGTACGCTGAGTCCGACACCGGCGTCCGCCAGCCCCTCGGCGGCGACCGCAGCGCCGGCGACCTCGATCGTCGCGCCGCCGGCGAGCAAGAGCCCTCCGATCCCGGTCTCGACCGTGACGGCGCCAATCGCAGTTGGTGGTGCGCCGGCCGCCATCAGCGACAGGCCCTCGACGGTCTCCGCGATGCCGATCGCGGTCAGCGCGGAACCGCGGCCGACCTCGAACCACATCTTCTGGCCCGTACTCATGTCGAGATGATCGGCGACCTTCTCGAGCGGGACGAGCCAGCCGACGGGTGCGAGTCCCTGGATGCCGCCGACCACGCCGCCGAAGCCGAGTTCCAGCGCGTTGTCGGCCATCAGGTCGAAGATCCCCGGCTCGTCCGCCCCGTCGTCGACGGATGCTTCCGTGCCGACCGAGCGGTAACCGTCGCGCCATGAGGACAGCGGCGAGAGGCTGAGCGACGTCGGCGCGCCGCCGAGCATGCCGGCACCGGGCGGGCCGGACGCGGCCGACAGCCACGGCTGGTGCATCCAGGAACTGCCCATCCATACGCCGCCGCTCGGACCCCTGACGGTGTCCTCTAGGCCGATCGCCTGATGACCCGACGGATCCACCCACGCGGTCGGCGCGTTGTAGACGAACGCGTAGCGGTTGTAGGCCTGCGTCTCGAGCATGCTGGGCACGATGACGTCCGGCCCCAAGAAGCGGCCGAGCGTGGGGTCGTATGCGCGCGCGCCGAGCAGCAGCATTCCGGGCCCGGCGTCGAGACCGAATCCAGCGCCGGCGCCGCTCGCAGTCGTTGCCGGCGACAACGGTGCCCCGAACGGGGTGTGGTCGAGCCGCGCGAGCACTGCACCGCCGGGCCCCGTGACCAGCCGCACAGCGCCGGCACGGTCGGCGTGGAACCAGCGCTTGACGCCTCCGGTCGAGGCTCCGATCAGCCGCGACCCTGCGAAGTAGTACTTGGTCGTCCCCGTAACGCTCGACTCGTCCACGAGATGGCCGAAGTGGCGCACGATCTCGGTCGGCGTCTCGTCGACCACGCGCCGCCCGAAGGCGTCGTACGAGTAGAGGGTCGGCGTGGCGTCGAAATCGACGACCAGCATCGGTCGTCCCTCGGGCGTCCAGTCGATCGCCCGGGTGCGCCCGGACCTCGAGTCCACCACCTGGGACACCAGGCCGTTAGCGTCGTAGGTGAGCGACAGCGGGCCCGCGCTGCGCACGCCCTGCGGCTGCGCACAGGGCGCGCCGCCGCACGCGGTCGGCCCCTGCGCCGGATACGCGTACTTGCCCAGCGCGCTGTTGAAGGTCATGTTGCCCGCACCGTCGTAGTTCCAGCTCTGCTGCTGGGTGCCGGTCACCGCGGTCAGCCGCCCGAGTTCGTCGTGCGTGTAGGCGAGATCGACGCCGTTCGTGCGCGAGCGTGCCGTGAGCAGCGTGCCGTCCGCGGCGTACTCGTACCGCGACGCGTACAGCGTCCGGTTGGCTGTCGTCACGCGCTCGTCGGCCACGGCCCCGATGACGGGATCTCTCTCGAGGCGCAGGCGGGTGCCGTTCGCGTAGTCAATGCGCTCGACCGTGCCGTCCGCAGCGTACGCTACTCGGTCGATCCAGCCGGACACGCTCTCGAGCGCACCAGCCGCGTCGTACGCGTAGCGGACGACCTCGCCGTCGGGATAGGTGAGCGATTCGACATGGTTGAGCGCGTTGTAGCCGAATCCGATCACGCGCGTCTGGCCGCGGACGCACTTCTCCATCGCCGACAGCCGGCCGATCGCGTCGTAGCGGCGTCGTTCGGTCACGCCACCCGCGCAACCGTTGCCGGTCGGGTCGATCGTCGACGTCAGGCGGCCCCGGCTCGCGCCGGCGCCCGGCTCGTCGTAGACCCACGTGATCGGCCCGCCGAACGGCGGCGTCTTCGCCTGGAGGCGACCGCGCGCATCGTAGGCATAGCGCGTCGTGCGGCCGCGCGCGTCGGTCGCGGCTAGTAGATTGCCGACCGGATCATAGTCGAACGTGCGACGCCCGAAGTTCGGATCGTCGACCGCCAGCGTGCGGCCCAGGCGGTCGTAGGAGTACGTCGTGACGTTGCCGCCCGGATCGACGACGCGGCGCAGCTGGTCGCGCGCGTCGAATGTGAAGGCCGTGACGACGTCGCGGCCGGCGACACGGTCGCGGATGCGCACGACGCGACCGAGGCCGTCCGTCCACGTGTCGCGCTCGCGGCCCAAGCGGTCGGTCGCGACCATCCGGCCGAGAGCGCCGTCGACGTCGAATGCCCAGGACTCGCCGCGCCCGTCCGGTTCGACGATCGACGCGAGGAAACCCGCCTCGTCGAAGCGGAACGTGCGATACCGCGTGGCGGTCGAACCGCGTCTGAACCAGTGCGAGACGCGCGCCGGACGCTCGCTCGTGTCCGCGTACTCCATGCGCTGCACGAGCACCTGTCCCGCCGCGTGTCCCTGCTTCTCGACGCGCTGCACGCGTCCCAGCCCGTCGTACGTCTCGCGCCGCCACAGGCCGTCCGCGCTGCCGTCGGCGATCGACTCGAGCATCGCTCGCGCGCCGCCGGCGCCGTCCCAGTTCTCGTAGCGGCGCGTGATCACGGCGCCTCCCGGCAGCCGCAGTTCGGCCTGCCGCCCGAGTGCGTCGTAGCGACCTTCGGTACGGACGCCGTTCTCGTCGACCCGCGCGGTCTCGAGCCCGAGCACGCGGTCCCACTCGATCGTCAGCCACTGCCGCCCGTCGGGGCCGACGATCGCGGTCGGGAACCGGCGCTGCACGGGGTCGTAGAAGATCGCGACGCCGCGCTGGTTCGCGTCAATCACACTCGCGACGTTGCCGGCGACGTCGTACGCGAAGCGCGTCACGCGCGAGCCGCGCTCGTACAGGTCGACGGTGGACGTCAGCTGGCCGCGCGTCGGCAACTGCGAGCAGGCGATCGTGGCATCGCCGTCGTAGCAGTGCAGCCGCGCCCGCAGCAGCGGCGCCGACGCGTCCGCGCCGTCGTGCACCTGATAGCCGGCCAGGGCGTCGACGATCCAGGGATCGGTCGCCGGCCGGTACCAGCGCGACGTGAAGCGCTCGTCGCCGGTCGTTGCGGCCCCGGACTCGACGTCGGCAACGACGTTCCCGAAGTCGTCGTAGCGGAATTCGCGCACCGCGTTCTGCGCCGCGCCGCGCGCGGCGGACGAGGCATAGCGCAGATCGCGCACCTGCACGGGGCGGCACACATAGGGCGGGGCCGGGCCTGGATCGGCGTATGCGACGATCTGGCGGAGACCCACGAAGTTCCCCGCGGCGTCCCGTCGCGCCGAGTCCGCGACGCGGGAGCCGCACGCGTCGTCGTGGACGTAGCGCTCGGCGGCCACGTAGGCCGGACGGTTCGATGCGGCATCCCGCGACGTCGTGACCTCGCGCCAGCCGAGGAAGGCCCGGAGCGGCTGCGACCAGCGCGGGCAGGACATCCCGAAGCGCGCGGTCTCGAACGCCGCGGTCGACTCCGCCCGCGAGTCGACGGTGCGCACGACGCGTGGCGCGACGCCGACGGGCAGTGCGCATTCCGCGGTCGTGTCGGCGACGACGGCGGGCCCCGGGTCGCCATAGGTGATGCGCGCATCGGCACCTGCGAGCGACGTGCGGACCAGCCGATCCGAGATCTCGGATCCGCCGATCCTCGACAGTCGCAGCGTCCCGCCCGAGCCTCTCGCTCGCAGGAACTCGGCGCGGCCATCGCCGTCGAGGTCGCCGAGCGTCCAGCCGTAGCGTTCGACGTCCTGCGCGACGCTGCGCGAACCGCCGACTGCCTGCTGACCGAGCGTCCAGCCGCCCCGCGCGTCGGACCGCGCGGTCGTCACGGCGACGCTCGCGGCCGAACTGTCGAGCCGGACGAGGTCGGCGTCGCCGTCCGCGTCGACGTCCAGCGGCAGCCAGCCGAGTCCGCCGAAGTCGGTGCCCGCGAGCAGGTTCGCCGGAGCGGGGGCTGCGAACGCCCGCGGCGACCACGTGCCTGCACCTTCCGAGAGAAGCGTGTGGAACCAGACGCCGCCCGTGTCCGTGATGGCCTGACGCACGAGGTCGCTCGCGCCGTCGCCGTTGGCGTCGAGCACGTGCCAGCGCAGCGGGCTCGCACGTGCGCGGAGCACCGCCGTCGGCAGAGCGGCCGGATGCTGCACGACCGCGACCGCCGCGCGCCAGTCCTTCCCAGGCACCGCGATCAGCGTCGCGACGCGGACTGACCCGCTCTGCGGCGTGAGATGGATGAGATCGATGCGGCCGTCGCCGTTCACGTCGGCGACACGCCACCCGGCGACGTTGGCGAGCACCGCGGACGACGGCCCGATCGCCGACACGTCGACCGTCCGCACGCTCTCATCGAAGCGGCCGTCGCCGCGCGACGTCATCGCGCGCACCTGCAGGCGGGCCGGCGTTCCCGGCGCCGGGTCCACCGCGACGAGATCGGCGCGGCCGTCGCCGTCGACGTCGCCGGTCATCCACGTCAGCGCCGCATCGCGCGCACTTCGCCCGGGGAACACGGCTGCCGCCATCGCGTCGAAGCCGCTCGCGCCGCGCCGCGCCAGCCACGCGTCGAGGCGCAGCTCGCACCCTCCGGCGGCCGCGCGGATCTCGCACTGCACGTGGAGCAGGTCGGTACGACCGTCGCCGTTCAGGTCGAGCCATCGCCAGCTAGCGTCGCCGTTGTGCCCGAACCGCGGCAGCGACTGGACGTCGGCGGTCAAGCCGCCGGCGTTCGGCCGCCGCACGTAGGCCCAGCTGGTGCCGTTCTGCCCGGAGACGCGTACGAGGTCGACGCGGCGGTCTCCGTCGACGTCCACCGCGGCCCAGCGCCCCTCGGCGTCGGGACTCGGTGCCGACACGGCGTCGGACACCGCGAACAGCGCTTCCCGATCGGGAATCCGCGTCCAGGCGGTCGGCCGCAGCACGTCGGCGAGCCCGTCGCCGTTGGTGTCGGCGATCTGGAGCGCGCCCTCGAGATCGAGTTCAGTCCAGCGTGCCCACTGGGCCGCGACCTCGGCACCCTCGCTGCAGTCGAGCCAGTTGGCCGGCAGCTGGAATCGGCCGCCGGCATCGGCACGCACGCAGAACAGCAGCGCGCGATCGAACGCGGCCGCGGAGCAGCTGCGGCCGCCGCCCGGAGGGATGCGCACGGCCGCGACGAGGTCCGTGCGCAGGTCGCCGTCGACGTCGCCGAACGCATACTGCATCCGGACACCCGCCAGCGAGGTCGGCAGGGTCTGCGTCGAGAACGCGAACTGGCCGCCATCGCGCCGGAGCGCGACGCCGATCGCGCGAAGCGTCTGTTCGCGCTCGCCGAACACCTGCCCGGGCAGGTGGATGACGTCGGCGCGGCCGTCGCCGTTCACGTCGGCGGCGACCAGCGAGCCGGGCGCGACGCTGCGCTGGTCCTCGCGGACCCACGGTGTCGGGGTGCGTTCGAACGCGAAGCCGATGCCGTCGGAGATGCCGGTCGCGATGTCGTAGCGGATCGTGCACCTGGCACGGACGTCTGCCGGGTCGCCGGCGGCGGCGCACGCGGTGAGATCGGTTGCGCGCGGCTCGAGCAGCAGCACGTCCGCGAGGCCGTCGCGATCGACGTCGGCGATAGCCATCGGCCGCGTCTCGTACGCGATGACCGCCGGTGCGCCGGTGGCGTTGGTGAGCACGCCGGGATCGTCGGCGACCTGCACCGGCGTGCCGATCTGGAAGTCCCCGGCACCGCGCCCGTACGCGATCGCGAGACTCTGGCGCGACACCCCCGTGTGGAGCGTACACGCAAAGTCGGTGCGTCCGTTGCCGTCGACGTCGCCGGTGGCGCAGTTGGGCGCCGTGTTCCGGAACATGGACGTGTAGGCCCACGCGACCGGCGTCACCCAGCCGGTGTCCTGGAAGGCGCCGGTGGCCCATGAGAACGTGCCGTCGCCGTTCGACAGCGCGACGCGCAGCAGCAGGACCAGACGGTTGTACGGATCGTTCGTCGTCTCGTTCCGCCACGCGACGACGATCATGTCCTCGCGCCGGTCGCCGTCGACGTCACCGGTCCACACGCGCAGCAGCTGGTGCCGACCGTCGAACGGCGGATCGCCAAGGAACCACGCTCCGGGCTTGGCGAAGGGCAGCACCGTCCGCACCCAGGCATTGCTCGCCAAGCGCACGTCCAGTTGCAGCTCCGCATCCGGCGAACCCTCGCGCACCGTCGCGAGCACGCCATCGGACCGTCCGTCGGCATCGACGTCGGCGGCGGCGAACGAGGCGTGCAGCAGCGGCAGCGACAACGACGTCGCCTCGTACGTGTACTGGTCCAGCGCGGGCGACGGGCGCCAGTCCAGCGGACCGACCGCACGCTCGTCGCCACGCCACTCCGCCGAAGCGGTCGCCGCCGCATAGGCGAAGCGCGGTGCCGGATGCGAGTCGCCTGTCACCGTGCCGTCCGCCGCGACGCCGGCGCCGCGGCCGAACTCGCGGATCGTGGTCAGCACCGAGCGGCCGGTGTCGACGTGCGTCTCGTAGCCGAGCGAATAGGCGCGCGCCGTGGTGCCCTCGGTCTCGACCTGCACGGCCACGAGCCGATGAGACAGCGTCAGCAGCTCCGCGCCCTGCGCGAGCGTCGATGGATCCGGCCGCGGCTGCCAGAGGAACCGCACGACCGTCGCGCCATAGCGGATCTCGTCCGGATGGGCGACGCCGAAGGTGCCCGGCGAGAACTTCCGGTACGCGTACTCGATCCGCTGACCGAGCGGATTCTCCACCGACGCGAGCACCCATGCGTCCCCGCTGGTGGACGGTCGGTAGACCGCCCGGTCGCCCGAACGGCTCCAGACGTGCCAGGCGCCACCGGCCGGCGTCGGATCGAACGCGATGCGCCGATGAGTCTCGATCCGGGCGGTGTAGGCGACCAGGGGCGCGGGCGCCGGGTGGCGGCAGCTCGGGCTGGCGGCGCGGCGCGGATCGGCCGGTGACGTTGCACATGGCAACAGTTCTACGCCGTCGAGCTCGAAGACATCGGGGCCCGCGGAACCGGCGAGACCTCGGCCCTGCGACGTCCGCCGCACCTGCGAGAAGCCGTCGAGCGCCCAGCCGGCACCGAGCAGGCCCCGTCCGGCGTTCGACGAGTAGACGAACGCCAGAGAGGGCTCGAGGCCCCGGAACGACGGGACGGCGATCGGGATCCGCTCGACGTAGTCGCCGGCGGGGCCGACGTCGGCGCGCGCATCCGTGCCGGCGATGCAACCGGCGAACAGCAGCACGAGTGCGGCCGTTGAGCGCGCATGCATCGCAGCATGCGAAGCAGACGATGAAGCCGTCATTCGCCTCTCCGCGCCGCACGCCGTCGGAGCGACGCGTCGGAGCGAACCACACGTTAACGGTCAGATTCGGACGATTGCAAGGTGCGACGCTCGCGAGTCTGTCCCCTCTTCAGGGGACACGTCGCGCGAACCGCGGCGTCCCGAGCGCTGCCGTGGCAGCGTGCCTACAGCTCCGTGTGCTTCTTCAGGAAGCGTCAGAAGATCCGCGTCTGATCTGTCGCTGCGCATGGGAGCACGCTACCGCTGGGGAACCGCATGCGCGTTGATCATCACCCGATCCTCGTGACGTCGCGCGGGTGCTGCCCGGCATCATGGATTCCATCGGGGCCGCCCGACACTCACGTCGTCCGGCCGGGACGCGAGCACGGGCTCGCAGCGGCCCTCCCCCCATCCTTGCGCACCGAGCCCCCGCAGCCCGACCTCTGCACTCCGGCCCGGTCCAGGCGCCCACGGCAGCGCCCGCGCCCCCACCGGCCGTTCGGCGGCGGGCGTCGCCGGGTACCGCTCCGGTGCCGTGCCCGCGACGTGCGCCCGAATCAATCACCGCGGGCTCCTCGATGGCTCCCCGACATCGGCACGAACCTGAAGGTCATGGAGCCACGCGCCGCTGCTGCGTAAGCGCTGCCCGGAGAGCCGGGCTGTCAGGGACACGCGGGACTTGTACAACCGGTGCAACGTCGCAAGCAAAACTCCTAAAGTCAGCGCTCGCAAGGACCTCCGCAACGGACTACCAGGAGCTGCACGAGGCGGAGGTACACCTCGTTCACGAGCACCGTCGGTTCGATCGTCAGGCTGCGTTCGCCGCGCACTTCGCGCGCCGCGATGGCATGGATCTGGCCGTAGAGCACGCCGACCGCTTCGTCGAGGGCCGCGCGTTCGCCCCCGGACCAGCGCGCGAGCCGCGTCGTCGGGTCGCGGGCCTCGTCGTTCAAGCGTGCATGCCGATCAACGCGCCGCGCCGGGATAGGATGCGGCGGGCGGTTGCGCAAGCCGCAGATCGATCTCCGTGCAGCGCTTCGTGTCCGGATCGTCGCCGCCGACTGGCCAGCCGGCGACGAACCGCATCTGGCTCGGCTCGATGCGCCCCTGCCCGGCTCGCGGTCCACCGGGGCCCTACACGCCCGCGCGACGGACGGCCATGCGCCCGTCGTGGGGTCGCGTCATCATCGTCGTGCGCGCCCCGCCTTCCGGATACCGCGGTGGCGACGTGGTCTGGCAGATGCCCTCCGAAGTCCACCACCAGGTCGCGTCCGGGTCGCGTGCTTCCGGGTCCCGCGTGCGCACGCGGACTCCAAGCCCGGTGTCGGGATGCGGCGCGATCGCGCCGCAGCCGAGGAGTCCCTCGGCGTTGCGGCGCAGGAAGCGGATGTCGTCCGGAGCGCGCTGCCAGTAGCAGGCGGCCACGCCGAAGTCCTGCCGCAGCCAGCAGCGATCGGCGAGTTCCGGCAGCCAGCCCCGACGTCCGGCCGACGGCGGTGCGTTCGCGGTCGTGGCCCCGGTGGCTGCCGCAGCCGGCGCATCGTCGGCACGAGCGACCGGCGCCCCGCAGAGCCACGTCCAGCACGCCAGCGCGGCAACACTCCGGCTCGCGCCGGCGGCCTGCATCGTTCGCCCGCGGTCCGATATCAGCACGCGCGTCTCCCGACGCTCTGCGCTGCGGGCTTCGGCTCGCGGCGTCGGGGCACAGCTTGAAGTGCGGCGCGCGAGCCCCCGCCCCGCACTGCACGGATTCTGTTCAGTCCGAGGAGTGGCATCGCGCGTCCCCTGCCCTCGTCGGCGCACTACTCCGGGGCGGCGCCAGCCGACGGCCACGCGATCTCGATGCGCACTCCGCCGAGCATGCTGCTCGTGCCGGCGCGCGCGTCCCCGCCGTGGAGCGCCGCGACGCGCGCGACGATCGCGAGTCCGAGCCCGAATCCGCCCGTGCCTTCGCCGCGCGTCCCTTCGAGGCGCGTGTACGCGCGGAAGACCTCGCGCCGCTTATCCGCCGGAATCCCGGGGCCATCGTCGTCGACCGCGATGCTGCACGTGCCGCCCGCCACGTTAGCTTCCACGCGAATGCGCGAACGCGCATATCGCGCCGCATTCGCGAGCAGATTGCTGACCGCGAGCCGCACCAGTCGCGGCTCAAGCCGCACGTGCGCACCGCCGCCGTGCACGACGACCTCCACCTCGCGCCCCGGCATCGCACCCGCGAGCGCGACCTCGTGCAGCCAAGGGCCGAGCGCGACTTCCTGCCACTCCATGCGCAGGTCCGGATGATCAAGTCGCGCGTAGTCCAGCAGGCTCGCGATCAGCGCGTCGATCTGCATCACGTCGGCGTTGATGTCGCGCAGCTGAGCCTGCACCGGGGACTCGGCGTCGTTGCCTGCGACTGCGAGCGCGAAGCGGATGCGAGCGAGCGGCGTGCGCATCTCGTGCGACAGTGCGGCGGTGAGCGCCTTCTGGTTCTGGATGAGCTGGCTCAGCCGGCGCGACATCTCGTCGAGATCGCGCGCGAAGCTCGTCAGCTGCGTGGTGCGGCTGGCGGTGTCGAGCGGCTCGCGATAGTCTGCCGCAAAGCGCTGCGTCGCGGTCGTGAGCACGCGCAGGTCGGCCAGCAGCGGCCGCAGCCACAGCCCGACGATCACCAGGATCGACAGGTAGAACAGGGCCGGCATGAACCGCGCGAGCAGCCCGTGCTGCGGCTGGGGAATGGGGCCCAGCTTGAGCACGCTATCGAGGAGCGGCGACGCCTGCAGGTAGAAGGTCTCGCCGTTCGCAGCGACCACCGGCTGCGGACTCGCCGGTGCCGTCGCGCTCAGTGCGGTCGCCTCGAGCACTTCGATGCCGAGCCCGGTTTCCGAACCGAGCGCGCGCACCGCCGCCTCGCGCTGCTCCGGGATCGTCCCCGCGAGCCGCAATTCCGCGAGCGCGAACGTCGCGGCGATCCAGGGATCCACTTCCGCGTCCGCGCGCGAATGCAGCCGCGAGAACGCAAAGTCGAGCACGAGCGCGGCGATCATGAGCCCGCCGGCGAGCACGAGGTACGCACGGATCACGTACCGCCGCTCGCGCCCGAACGGCGCGCTCATTCCTGCTCGTCCCACGCGTCCGGCACGAGGAGATAGCCTTTCCCCCAGACGGTCTTGATGCGCGTCGGGTGCTCGCCGCTGTCACCCAGCTTGCGACGCAGCTTCGAGATCCGCACGTCGATCGAGCGATCGATGCCGTTGTAGTCGATGCCGCGCACGCTGCGGAACACGTCGTCCCGACTCACGAGCCTGCCGGCGCGGCGCGCGAGCAGGTTGAGGAGTTCGAACTCCTGCGTGGTGAGCTCCACCTGCCGACCTGCGAGCCACACCTCGCGCGAGCGCTCGCTCACGCGGAGTGAGCCCAGGCGGATCTCGTTCGGCTCGTCGTCGCGGGCGGTCGCCCCAACCGCGCGGCGCAGCAGCGCACGTACGCGTGCGAGCAGGACGATCGGGTCCACCGGCTTGATCACGTAGTCGTCCGCGCCCGCCTCGAGCCCGATCACCTGCTCGAGATCCGTGTCGAGCGCGGTGAGCATCAGGATCGGCACGTTGCCGCGGCGGCGCAGCTCGCGGCACACAGAGATGCCGTCGCGCCCGGGCAGCATGAGGTCGAGCAGCACGAGCTTCGGCCCGAGAGCGTCGAAGCGCTCGATCGCGCGGTCGCCGCGCGGCTCGACCACGACCCGCAGGCCGTTCTGTCCGAGATACTTCGCCGTGAGATCCGCGAGCCGGCGGTCGTCCTCGACGAGCAGGATGTCGGGCGCAGCTTCCGTCAAAGCACGTCCCACACGTGGCGGCTGCGACGCTGTCGCCGCCGGTCCTCGCTGCGCAGGTAGAGCAGCTCGACCCTCACCGCCGTCAGCCGCCTCGAATCGTTCGGCGCGGCGAGCCAGTATTCGAAGTCGCGCGTGACGATCGTGACGTCGTCGTGCTCGCCCGCACTCGCGGCGCTCCAGCAGCGGAGCGGCGCCGCCTGCCGATCGCTGCCCAGGCAGAAGTCGCCCGGCCGCGCGCTCTTCCAGTCGATCCGGAACAGAGTTTCGCAGGGCTTCGCCTCGCGCTCGGCGATGCACAGCACCGGCCGAACGCGGAGCGTCGGGCGCAGCTCTCTCGCGTCCGCCGCAGTGCCGGCGCGCAGCGGCACGAGCGCGGCGACCAGCCCGCATGCGAGCGCGCACGCGAGCACGCGTGCGAACCGGCGCGGTGGTGTGGTCGTCTCGATCATGCGCTCAGTACCGCCATGCGATTCCCGCGAACCATGATTTCACCGCGCGATCCTTCGTCAGCGGGCTGTCAGCGACGGCGGCGTTGAGGCGTTCGTAGTGCGCGCTCGCCGCGAGGCGCCAGTGGCGGCTCAGGTACCAGCTCGCGCGCAGGCTCGCCTCCCAGTTCACGCCCGCGCCGGCAGTGTACGGCGGCAACGCGGTGCTCGCTTCGCCGGGCCGCACTCCCCAATAGTAGTCTCCGAGCGCCGCGCTCTTGTAGTGCGCAGAGATCCCGGGCTCCAGCGACCAGCGGCGTCCGCGGAACGTGTACGAGTACTCGGCATCCGCGCTGTGCCCGCCGTGCGTGCCGCTCGCGTCGCGGTGCGCGGCGAGCGCGAGCGCGCCCCAGTCGCCGTCGGCGAGCCATTCAGCACCGACCTCGATCGCCCAGCTCCGTTCCGGCACGCGCAACTCGACCGGGGCGGGCAGCGAGGCGCCCGTCACGCTCACGTTCACGAACTTCGTGTTCGTACGGCCGAAGAACACGCGATCCGAGTTCACCCGCGCGACCAGGTTCAACGTGCCGCTCGGGCGATCCAGCACCGTGAACCCGAGGTCGCCGTTGTCGAAGAAGAATCGCTCGCCGAACCAGGCGACGTCCACGTCGACTGCGATCGGCAGGCGCTTCGACTCGATCAGCGGGTTCGTGCGCTCACCCGCACCGAGGGCCAGGCCGAGCCGCCACGCCGACTCGGCGTTCGCTTCCGCGGACCCCGCGCAGAGCACCAGCAGGCTCAGCAGATTTGGCAGTGTCTTCATGCGCCGAGTGTGTTCCGCCGCGTCTCCGGCCGGAAGGGAATGGTCGCACGTGGCGGTACGAAAAGCGTTAAGACTTGTAACCGCACGGCGGCAACGGAAACTTACTCTTTCCCGGACCGAACGCTACAGATCCGGACGCGCACTGCGCCTAGGCTGGACCGGCAAGTTCGGCCATCCGGGAGTCAAGTCCATGTTGCCACTCACCGCTACGCGCAGGATTCCGCGCGCATTCACGAGCGCGTTCCTGCTCTGCATGGTCGCCGCCTGCGGAGGCGGCGGCGGCGACGAGGGCGCCTCGATCGCGCAGCCGACCGGGCTGCTCCGCCTGGTGCGCGATCCGGCGGAACTCGAGTCCGCGCTGAAGGAAGCGCTGCGTGCAGCACCGCCGGCGACCACCGCGACCGGTGCACCGGGGCAGTTCTCCGGTACGTACACGCTCGAGGCGGGAGTCGACGAGCTCGACGGCGTGCGCTACGACGGCTCGCTGCTGTACGTCGCACCGCAGCGCGCAATCGAGTGCTGCTTCATCGCGCGGCCGGCCGAAGAGCCCGGCGCGGAGCCGGCGCCGCCGGTCGTGCGCGCGGTCCGCATCCTGCGTACGGACGTGGCGGATGCAAGCGCGCGCGAAGTCGGTCGAATCCCGCTGGAGAACGGCGTGTCGGTGCAGGGCATGTACACGAGCGGCACCACGCTCGTTGCCCTCACCAGCGAGGCGTACTATGGCAGCTACGGGCCGTTCTGGACGGGCCTCCCGTACTGGGCGCCCACGCGATTCGGCATCCGGTTCTACGACGTCGCGAGCCCCGCCACGCCGCGTCTCGCGTTCGCCGCGGAGATCGACGGCGTATTCGTCGACAGCCGCCGCATCGGCGACCGTGTGTATCTCGTGAGCCGCTACGCACCGCGCGCACTGCTCGACGCGAACCGGGAGGCGGCACTGGCCGGCGCCACGCTGAACGACCTCCTGCCGCAGGTCACGATCGGCGGCGCCTCGCGCCCGCTCGTGGACCCCGCACGCTGCTACGTCACGAGCGATCGCTCCGGTTCGGCCGGCGCCGCCGTCATCACGAGCATCACCGTCGTGCCGATCGGCAACCCCGGCGCGATGACGACCACGTGCTACGACGAGGAGGCCTACGGCGTGTACGTCTCCGAGCAGGCGGTATACCTCACGCAGCAGCGCACGGTCGGTTCGGCCGTGCGTACTCGCGTCCACCGCTTCGACATCGGCGGCGGGCCGCCCGCGTATCGCGGCTCGGCGGAAGTCGACGGCGCCGTGTGGACGGGCGGGCAGAACGACTTCCGCATGAACGAGTTCGAGGGCCGCCTGCGACTCTTCACGACCGAGTTCGTCGCCGACGCCGCGGACGGCCAGGATCATCGGCTCTACGTCCTGCAGCCCCGCGCGAACGCACCGGAGCTCGAAGTCGTGTCGCAACTTCCGAACACTCGCCGGCCGGAGGAGATCGGCAAGCCCGGTGAAGCGCTGTACGGCGTACGCTTCCGCGGCCGACGCGCGTACGCGGTCACGTTCCGGCAGGTGGACCCGCTCTACGTGCTCGACCTGTCGAATCCAGCGGACCCTGCGATCGCGGGCGCGCTCGAACTGCCCGGCTTCAGCGACTTCCTGCATCCAGTGAGCGAGCAGCTGCTCCTCGGCCTCGGCCGCGCGGATACCGGCGGCGTGCGTCTCGCGCTCTTCGACGTGTCGTCGCCCGGCCGGCCGCGCGAACGCGGCGGCCTCACGCTCGGCGGCGCGGGCTCGCACAGCGAGGCGCGCTTCGATCGGCATGCGTTCGCGTATCTGGCCGGCGGTTCCCGCGATCGCTTCGCGATCCCGGTCGATCGCTACGCCGAAGACGGCTCGTTCCGCTTCGAGCGCTCGGCGCTCGAGCTCTTCGAAGTACACGACCAAGGCACGCCCGCACTCGCGACGCTGCACGCGGTCGGCGCGATCGTTTCGCGTCGCGCAGATGCCGCGCCAGCCACGGCGCCGGTCGCCCGCAGCCGCGCGTTCATCGCCGACGGCACCGTCTACTACGTCGCCGACGACGCGGTGTACGGCGCACCATGGTCCGCGCCGGAGAGCGCACGCGGGCCGTTCTGAAGGGCGGCGCGGGCGCGCCAGGGAAGGCGCGCTCGCGTCGCTCCGTCGGCCGACGGAGCGGCGGTGTGCACGCCACCGCCGCCCCGCCCATCGCGCGTGCCGCTCAGACGCGATCGAGCTCCATTGATTTCGCCCAGGCCTTCACGAAGTCCTGCACGAACTTCTCGCGCGCGTCGTTCGATGCGTAAGCTTCCGCGACCGCGCGCTGCTCCAAGTGCGATCCGATGATCAGGTCGACCGGAGTCGCGGTCCACTTCAGCGCACCCGTCCTGCGGTCGCGTCCTTCGTACAGGCCGTCGCCCTGCTTCGACCACTGCGTCGACATGTCGAGCAGGTTCACGAACCACTAGTTCGAGAGCGAGCCAGGCTTCGACGTGAACAGGCCGTGCTTTGCGCCGCCCGCGCTCGCACCGAGCGAGCGCATGCCGCCGAGCAGCACGGTCATCTCCGGCACCGTAAGCTTCAGCATGGCCGCCTTGTCGACGAGCGCTTCGGCCGGCGACAGCTGGTTGTCCGCACCGTAGTAGTTGCGGAAGCCGTCCACCGCCAGCTCGAGCACCCCGAAGGAGGCCGCATCCGTCTGCGCCGCGGTCCCGTCCACGCGGCCCGCCTTGAACGGCACGGTCACGTCGAAGCCTGCATCCTCCGCGGGCTTCTCGATCGCGGCCGCGCCGCCGAGCACGATCACCTCCGCGTGCGAGGCCTTGCGACCGCCGGTCGCGATGCGGTTGAACTCCGTACGCACCGCTTCGAGCTTCGCGAATTCCCGGGCGTAGTCGAAGTGCGAATAGGAATTTCAAGCCCTCGGTCGCACGGTAGCGGCGTGCGTCCCGGGTGCCGCAGTGAGTGCCCCGCCTAGCCTCCGCGGGCCGGTCGGCGATCGATCCCGACCGCACTCGAGCCGCGCACGCTCGCCGCCGGCCTCTTGGATTCCATCGGGTCCGCCCGACACTGACGTCGTCCGGCCGGGACGCAAGCACGGGCTCGCAGCGGCCGTTCGGCGGCGGGCGTCGCCGGGTACCGCTCCGGTGCCGTGCCCACGACGTGCGCCCGAATCAATCACCGCGGGCTCCTCGATGGCTCCCCGACATCGGCACGAACCTGAAGGTCACGGAGCCACGCGCCGCTGCTGCGTAAGCACTGCCCGGAGAGCCGGGCTGTCAGGGACACGCGGGACTTGTACAACCGGTGCAACGTCGCAAGCAAAACTCCTAAAGTCAGCGCTCGCAAGGAACTGCGCAACGGACTACCAGGAGACTAGGCCTTCGTTGCGCAGTGTAGCGATGACGAGCGCGGCTCCAACTATCAGACCTGTCGTGGTGTAGAGCACGAACAGTCGAGCGTGCATCGGTCGATGCTTCGGCGCCGGCAAGATGGAAATCGCGCGATCAGTGATTCGTGCGATCCACGATCTATGAACGGCTGATAGAAGTAGTCCTAACGCCAACCCGGCCAGCGGCGGATGTACCCCCCAATGCTTCAGACCTGATCGACGCTGAGATCGACGGATGCATGCAGGAATCGACGGTTCTTCAGACATTCCTTGGCGGCGCTGGAGCCGCCACTCGTCGTTCTGCTCGAGCAGCACGGCGCCGACGAGGCGGATCACGGCGGCTTCGTTCGGGAACATGCCGACGACGTCGCTGCGGCGCTCGATCTCGGCGTTGAGGCGCTCCAGCGGGGTCGTGCTGTGGATCTTAGCCCGGCAGCGTCCGCCAGTGAAACCGAGGACGCCGCTCAGAGCGGGATGGCTCCCGCGAGTGCTGCCATCTTCTTCATGAAGACCTGCGGGGCGTTCGCACCCTGAGGTGCGCTCCACTCGCGAACGCCGGTGACGAGCGGGCCGCGTTGTCCCCGATCTTTAGCCGACACTCTCAGGAGATCGACTACGTGAATTCAATTTCGGGTGTCGGCAGGTTGGCGGGGAGACGAGAGGACTCGATAGCCCGACGACGCCCGGATCATCGAGAGAGCGGTACACTACCGGCCGGCGCCGATTCGCGAATCCGAGTCGCTGGCATCGTGGCGCTCGGCCATGTACGGCGCGAGTGCCCTTCGGATCGGCAGCCCTCGGTGGAGGCTCGTGCTCGATCAGATTGAACGACGGATGTGATGGGCTACCTGCTCTGGTTGCTTGCCGCTTTCAGCATCTTCTGGCTGGCCCTCGCGCTTCGCCCGCATGACCGCGTGGTCTGGCTGACCGAGAATGCCCTCACCGTTGCCACCGTCATCGCACTCGTGGCCACGTACCCGTCCTGGCCGGTCAGCGCGCTGTCGTACTCGCTCATCGCAGCGTTCCTGGTGCTGCACACGATCGGGGGCTACTACACCTACGTGCGTGTGCCCTACGACAAGGCGTCACGAGTTCTCTTCGGTTTCGAACTGGGCAAGCGTCTCGGCTGGCGACGCAACCACTACGACCGACTCGTTCACTTCTGCTACGGGCTTTTCGTCGCTTATCCAGCGTTCGAGATGCTGGAGCGCTACGCCCAGCCTACCGGCGCATGGAGCTACTTCCTGGCGCCAGCCCTGATCACGGCCACCAGCGTGGGGTTCGAAGTGTTCGAATGGTGGGCCGCGGAGTGGCTGGGCGGTGGCGCTGGCGCCGACTACCTCGGCGCACAGGGTGATGAGTGGGATGCCCACAAGGATATGGCACTGGCGACAGTCGGTGCGATCGCCACGATGGTCGTGACGGCCTTCGCAGCCTGACGCGACGATCGTGGTCAGCGTGGCCGCAGCGCCCGATACGCACGCAGCGCGAGCTTGCGCGCTTCGTCCAGCAGCAGGACGCTCGAAGCCACCGCTGCCGCAAGCGCCCAGTCGACCACGGCCAGATCCGTCGTGCCGAAGATCTCCTGCGCCGGCGTCCAGTGCACGACCAGCGCCTGGAGCGAAACGACCGCGGCCAGCGACAGCCAGAGCCAGCGGTTGCGGAAGAAGTTGCGGTTGAACGCCGTACCGTACTCGGCGCGCGCGTTGAACACATTGAAGAACTGGAACAGCACGAAACCGGTGAACGCCAGCGTGAGCGCGTAGACCTCGCCCTCAGGCCCCGCGTAGTAGAAGAGCGCGAGCGTGCCCACGGCCATCGTGAGGCCATAGAGGAACAGACGGGCTAGCCGCGGCGCGGTCAGGATGTGGGCGTCGGTCCTGCGCGGCGCTTCGTCCATCACGCCCGGCCGGGCCGGCTCCACGCCCAGGCTCATCGCTGGCGGGCCGTCCATGATGATGTTGATCCACAGTATCTGGATCGCGGTGAAGGGGGTCGGCCAGCCGAGCAGGCTGGCGCCGAGGACCGACTGGATCGCGCCCATGTTGGTCGACAACTGGAAGCGCACGAACCTCACGATATTGTCGTAGATCGCGCGGCCCTGCTCGACCGCACGCACGATGCCGGCGAAGTTGTCGTCGGTCAGCACCATGGTGGCCGCTTCCTTGGCCACCTCGGTGCCGGTGACGCCCATCGCCACGCCGATGTCGGCGCTTTTCAACGCCGGCGCGTCGTTGACGCCATCGCCGGTCATCGCGGCCACGTGGCCGTCGGCCTTGAGCGCCTGCACGATGCGAACCTTGTGCTCCGGAGCCACGCGGGCGAACACGGCGATGCGGTCGATGCGCTGCGCCAGCGCCTGCGCGCTCATGCCCTCGAGCTCGCGCCCCTCGATCACCTCGCCGTCGAGCCCGAGTTCGCGCGCGATCGCCGCGGCGGTGATCCGGTGGTCGCCGGTGATCATCTTGACCTGGATGCCGGCGCGGCGGCACAGGGCGATCGCGTCGCGCGCCTCGGGCCGAGGTGGATCGATGATGCCGACCAGTCCAGCGAAGCTGAGCTCGCCCACATGCCGCATCAGATCGCCGGCGGGGTCGAAGGCCCGCGCCGGGATCGTCTTCGACGCCACCGCCAGCACACGCATCGCCTGCGCCGCCATGGCTTCGTTCTCGCGCTGCCAGTGCGCGGCGTCCAGAGGGGCATCGCCGTCTGCAGCCCATTGCCGGCTGGCGCGTGCCAGCAGCACGTCGGGTGCGCCCTTTACGTGCAGCCGAACCACCTCGCCGTCGTGGTGGAAGCTGGCCTGGAACTTGTACGCCGAGTCGAACGGAATCTCGGCGATCCGCGGGCAGCGCGCACGCAGCGGCTCGACCTCGACACCGCCCTTGGCAGCCAGCGCCAGCAGCGCGCCTTCGGTGGGATCGCCGATCAGCTCGCCGTCGCGGATGCGGCTGTCGTTGGCCAGTACCGCAGGCCCGAGCAGCGGTACGAAGTCGGGCACGGCACCGCCGTCGAGCGCCGTGATCGCGCCGGTGCAGCCGTAGCCCTCGCCGGAGACCGTGAAGCGGCGACCCCGGTAGGCCACTGCGCGCGCGGTCATCTGGTTCATCGTCAGCGTACCGGTCTTGTCCGAGCAGATCACCGTGGTGCAGCCGAGCGTTTCCACGGCGGCCAGCTTCTTGACGATGGTGCGATGCTGGGCCATGCGGTGCATGCCGAGAGCGAGCGTCACCGTCACCACGGCCGGCAGGCCTTCGGGAATCGCCGCCACCGCCAGTGCGATCGAGGTCAGCGCGATCTGCAACACCGGCTCGTCGCGCAGCAGGCCCAGGACGAAGATCAGGCCGATCACACTGCCGGCGATCAATGCCAGCTTGCGTCCGAGCGCGTCGAGCTGAGCCTGCAGCGGTGTGGGACCGGCTTCGGCGTCGGCGAGCATGCCCGACAGCCGCCCCATCTCCGTGGCCATGCCGGTGCCGGTGACCAGCAGCTCAGCGCGTCCGCGGGTGACCACCGTGTTCATGAAGGCCATGTTGGTGCGCTCGGCGAGCGGTGCCGCCGCCGCGATGACCTGGCCGGCGTCCTTGCCCACCGCGTGCGATTCGCCGGTGAGGGCAGCCTCGTCGATCTCCACGCTGTGGGTGGCCCACAGGCGGCCATCGGCCGGCACGCGGTTGCCGGCCTCCAGCAGCACGACGTCTCCCGCAACCAGCTGTACGGCAGGGATCTCGATCACCTCGCCGTCACGTCGCACGCGCGCCACCGGCGCCAGCATCTTCTTGAGCGCCGCCAGCGCGGCTTCTGCGCGGTGCTCCTGCCAGAACCCGAGCAGCGCGTTGAACAGCACCACGACCAGGATCACCACCGCGTCCTTGAAGTCGCCGATGGCACCCGCCAGCAGCGCGGCGCCGATCAGCACCAGGATCAGCACGCTGCGGAACTGATCGAGGAAGGCGAGCCATTTGGAGCGCGGCGGCTTCTCCGCCAGGCGGTTCTCGCCGTGGCGCTGAAGGCGGGAGGCGGCTTCGGCCCCATCGAGCCCGCGCGTCGCCTGCACCTCGAGTTGCGTCGCGACGCTGGCCACGTCCAGCGCGTGCCAGTGCCTGTGCCGAACTACGCTTTGCGACTCGGGGGCCCTTGGGTCGTGCAGTGCGGTCATCGATCGTTCCCTGTGCCCTGCCCGGACGGCGGGAACATCCCGCGCAGCGCCACCACTTCCCGAGCGCTCCAACTGTTCGTGGCTTCGCCGCTCCCACGGCGCGCGCACCAGCAGCACGGGAACCGGCGACGTGCGCACGACCGACTCCGCGTCGCTGCCGAGCACCATCCGCCGCAGGCCGCGGCGGCCATGCGTCCCGAGCACGACCAGATCCGCGCGCCAGCGGACCGCCTCGTCCGCGAGCACGTCGCCGATCGATCGGCCGACCGTCTCCACCAGTTAGGCCTCGGCCGCGACGCCCGCCGCCTCCGCGGCGGCGCGCGCCGTCGCAACGAACTGCTCGCCGTGGCGACACGCTTCCGCCAGCACCGCGTTCAGATACGCGGCCTCGGGGACGCCGGCAAACAGCGCCGGCTCGCCGAGCACGTGCACGATCCGAAGCTTCGCGCCGCCCTGCCGGGCGAGCCGCACCGCCTCAGCGAGCCCGCGCTGACTCGCCGCGCTGCCATCCACTCCCACCAGGATCCGCCGCTACGTCGTGCGCCCTCGCTGAGCCCGGCAGGGGCCGGCCGGCGTTCGCACTACCCCGGGCCGGAAGCGGCCGGCGCTTTCGCGACCCAGACCGCGCAGCGGCTGTCGCGAAGCACCTGCTCCGCCATGCTGCCGAGCACGAACTCCCGTGCGCCCCCGCTCCCGCGTTGGCCGATCGCGATCAGGTCTGCACCGACGGATTCGGCGAAATCGACGAGCCCGGCGCGTGCGCCGCGATGACGGTGGAGTTCACCGGTCACGACGAGGTGCGGATGACGCTCGCGGACGGCAGCCACCGCGGCGTCGAGTCGGCGCTGCGTTACCTCCACGTCGGTCCCGAACGGACCGACGACGTGCACGACGTACAGCGGCACGCGGTCGCGCGCGGCGAGCGCCGCGGCGGCGTCGAGCGCACGCGCCGCGGCCGGCGAGAAGTCTGTGCCGACCACCACGCGGCTCAGCCGCAGCGGGTGCACGTCGTCGCGGACGATCAGCACGTCGACCGCCAGTTCGCGCACGGCTGCGGCAGCGAAGCTCCCGAGTCCCACGTTCGGCGAGCCCGTGCCCGTCGCACCCAGCACGACCAGGTCGGCCGGGCACCGCTCGAGCATCCGCCGCAGACCGTCGCGACGATCAGCGACCTCGACGTCGAGCTCGCTCGCGGCGGCGCCCGCAACGTCCTGCCGGAACGTGTCCCAGTGCCGTCTGGCATCCGCAATCAAGCTGTCCACGATCGCCAGCTGCTCGGGCCGCAGTCGCTCGCGGGGACCAGGCCCCGGACCGACGGTGTCCACTACGTGCACCGCACGGACTCTCCCGCCGGCATCCTTCGCGAGGCGCTGCGCCCAGCGCAGCGCCATCGCGGACGGAGCCGAGAAGTCGACGGCGACGGCAATCGTGCTGAACTCCATGTCGAAGTACTCCCCTACATCGAAACGCCTGAGTATAGATTGCATCGGGGCACGGCGTCGGTTCCGCGATCGCACGTCGCGCAGCGCGGAGAGCGGAGACGAGAACGTCGCCGCGCGTTGGCGCTGAAGCCCTCGGTTCCTCGGGGTACGCACCGGGGTACTTGCACACCACCGAGGTCGAGAGGGTCACCGGGTCAACGGGATACGCTCGACTTCGAGTCCAACCCGGGCCGATGACGACCCGCGGCCCGGTGAAGACCGAGGACCGTCGACCACCGTGATCGTCGCACGCTGCCGGCGCAGCGCGTGCTCGTCACGCCGCGCCAGCGCCGCGGCTGAAGTCCACACCCCCATGCCGCGCCGCCGCATCGCGTCCGCCGACCGATCCGCTCCGCGATCGAGTGCCCGGGCACGTCGTCGAGCGGACCCGCCACGCGCCGGCCGGTCGTCCGCTCGCCCGGGCCGTGTTCCTCCCGGCGGGTGCGGCGCGCATCGCGGAGCCGCGAGGGTCGGACAGACGGCCTATGCCGCGCCTTCCAGACCCGTGGCCCCGCGTCGTTCGCGCGCGGCGGACGCGAGGTCGACGGCGTCGAGCGGCATCCGGCCCACCGGACCAGGTTGCCGCATCGCGGCCGAGGACCGGCTCCGGGACTCAGGGAACAGCGAAGCGTCTGGATGTGCCGTGATAGCCTCTCGGTAACGGACCGGCGCGGGATCTGGCGGCAGCGCTCGATGCTTCACGAGGGTCGGCGTATCGCATGCCGCCTCAGCCCGTGCGCCGTGACGTCTCTCTCAGGGTGGAGGACGCCTGCATGAACGAAGCACCCGCCGCGCGGGCCGGAACCGCCGCCGATCGCATCGCGAGGGCCGCCGTTGCCTGCATGGCCCTCGTTGCACTCGCAGCCCAGGGCGACGAGCCGGGCTCGACCGACTCGTCGTGGACGGTGATCGACCTCCAGCAACTCGCGCAGTTCGCAACCCGCGATGCCGTCGTGACCGCGGCTCCCGACCGGGGGCCCGGCGTCATCCGGGTGAGCGCGGTCGACGATCCGTGGCCGGTATTCGACTACCCGGGCCTCGGCCGGCAGATGTGCGACAACTGCACCTTCATCCACCTGAGGGGCGTCACCTTCGACGACGGCATCATCGAGGTCGACATCAACAGCCAGAGAACCGTCGCCGAGGACCGGGAACAGAAAGGGTTCGCAGGCCTGATCTTCAATCTCGATCCGGCGATGAGAAGCTGGGAGTCGGTCTATTTCCGCCCGCACTACATGGTGGAGGCCGGCGGGGAAGGCAAGTCCGTGCAGTACGTCCGCATGCCCGGGGAGAACTGGTTCTTCCTGCGTGGCGGCAGCGCCGCCCTCAAGGACGGCGAACTGGTGGACACCACCAACTACCAGGAAGTGGACGTGGACAAGCCGTCGAAGTACGAAGGCACAGCGAAGGGGATCGCGCCCGGCCAGTGGTTCACCGCTCGCATCGTCGTCGCCGGAGACGAGGTCGTCGCCTTCGTGCGCCCGGAAGGCGCCCGGGAGTTCTCGCGGGTGCTGAGGGTGGATTCATTCAACGAGCCGGCGGCGACGGGGCTCATCGGGTTCTACACCGAGCCCCTCAACACGACGTTCTTCAGGAATGCGAGGTACCTGCGCATGAGCGCGCAGGAAGCCGCAGCCTGGCTCGCCCGGGAGCCCTGAAGTCGCTCGCATGCGGACCCGGCGGCGCCGGGTTCGCGGTCCACACCCGCTGCGTCGAGTCGCGCCGCCGGACCCGAGCGTCGGCCTTGGGTTTCATTTAGGAATTCGGACGCCTCGCTTAGGACGATGGTGAGTCCGCCTCCCCTCCTCCAGGCCATGGCGTAGCTTCGGCGAGAGTCGCATTCCGGAGGGAATCGCATGAAGAGCTCGCGCAGGGATTTCATCCGCTCGGCGGCCGCGGCGGCAGCCGTGGCCGGCTGGTACAGGCCGGCGTGGTCGGCGACGCCGGTTCGGGCACCGGCGCCGGTGCACGGCATCAGGACGATCGAGAACGAGTGGATCCCGATGCCGGACGGCGTGCGGCTCGCCGCCCGGATCTTCATGCCCGAAGGCGCCCTGGAGGCGCCGGTCGGCGCGGTGCTCGAGTACCTCCCCTACAGCAAGCGCAAGGGCTATCGCCGGGTCGACGATCGCACGGCCTCGTGGCTGGTGCCGAGGGGCTTCGCGTTAGTGCGGGTCGACGTGCGCGGCACCGGCGAGTCCGGCGGCATCATCCAGAACGAGTACGACCTGCCCGAGCAGGCCGACGCCGCGCCGCTGATCCGCTGGATCTCGCGGCAGCCGTGGTGCAACGGCAAGGTCGGCATGCGCGGCATCTCCTACGGCTCGATCAATTCGTTCCAGGCCGCGGCCAAGGGTATCCCCGAACTGCAGGCGATCGTCGCCTCGATGGGTACGGAGAACGGCTATACGGACGACGTACACACGCTCGGCGGCTGCGTGATCAACGAGAAGGTCGTCTGGGGCACGATCTGGAAGCAGATCATGATCAGTCCCCCGGACCCCGAGTTGGTCGGCGAGCGCTGGCGCGAAATCTGGCTCGAGCGGCTGCGCGCGCAGGTCCCGCTGGTCTCCGAGTGGATGCGCCACCAACTCGTCGACCAGTACTGGCGCGACCGGATCCTGACCGACTACTCCAAGGTGAAGTGCGCGGTCTACGTGATCGGCGGCCAGACGGATTCCTACATCAACACGGTGCCGCGAACGCTCGAGCGGCTGTCCTGCCCGCGCAAGGGCATAGTGGGACCGTGGGGCCACGACTGGCCGAACGAAGGCGATCCCGGCCCGAGCATCGACTGGGCGGTGGAGGAATCGCGCTGGTGGGACTACTGGCTGAACGGCAACGACAACGGGATCATGAGCGAGCCGATGCTCCGGACCTACGTGGCCGACGGCATGGTCCGGCAGCACCATCCCAATGACATCCCGGGACGCTGGGTCGCGGAAGAACGCTGGCCGTCGCCGTCGATCCAGACGCGCCGCCTGTACGCGAGCCCGGGAAACGCGCTGCAGGCGAGCGCACCCGCGCCCGCGCGGCTCGCCGTCCCTGGGGAGCTGGCCATCGGCACGGCCATCCCCCTGCTGTCGCCGATCGACATGGCCCAGCAGGCGCCGACCGAGCAATCCGTGGACGACCGCCTCTCGCTGGTCTTCGAGTCGGCGCCGCTCGAGTCGGACATCGACATCGTCGGTCGACCCGTGCTGCGGCTCTCCTTCGTCGCCGACAAGCCGATCGCGAAGCTTGCCGTCCGGCTGAACGAGGTCGCGCCCGATGGCCGCTCGTGGCTGCTCACGTACGGCGCACGCAACCTCGCGCACAACTCGGACCACACGGCCTACGTGCCCATCGTGCCGGGCAGGGAACAGGCGCAGGACGTGCCGCTGAACTACATCTCGCGTCGGGTCAGGAAGGGCTGGCGCCTGCGCCTGTCCATCTCGCAGAGCCAGTGGCCGATCGTCTGGCCCGTCCCGGAGGCGGTGGCGCTGCAACTGGTGGCGGGCCCGACGGCCATCGACATACCGGTGCGCCCGACGCCCAGCCGCGAGCTGCCGATGCCGATACGCACCCTGGGTGACGACAAGAAACCCGCAGCCAATCCCGGGCACGACGGCTTCGAGCCCATCGTGAAATTCGAAGGTCCCGCGGGCTCGCGCCGCGCCTCCTTCGCGTCTGCCTCGCCGCTGGAGCTCTCCCCGCTCGCGGCGATCCGCATGCGCATCGGCTCGGGGCTGTCGGTGGAAGCGTCGATCCGCGAGGACGAAGTGAACTCCTACCGCATCGCGTTCACGTCGGAGAACGCCGCGGAACGCGACGGCTGGAAGGCGGCGGCGAAGGTTGCCACCACGATGACCTCGACGCCGACCCATTTCGTCGTCGAGGAGAGCATCGAGGCGTGGCACGACGGCGAGAAGATCCACGAGGCGCGCTGGAGCAACCGAATCCGGCGGGACGGAAACTAGCCCTCCCCGGCGGGCGAGGGAGGGGTCGCCGACGCTGCACGCCGCAACCGCGGTACGGGGACCCGGGGCGAAGTCGCGCTCGAGGTCCGGTTCGCCGACCCGGCAGGCTGCCGCCGAGGAGATGCCTTTGACACGTGCGCGGGCCGCCGCAGGGGTGCCGAAGTGACGTCGTTCGCCCGCTCCACCACGGACTCGCAGCCGCCAGAGCTGACCAGAGCGCTCGGGCCACGCGATGTGCTCCTCTACTTCATCACGGCCGGCACCAATCTCCAGTGGGTCGCCGTGGCGGCGGCCGCGGGGCCGAGCTCGATCGTCGTGTGGGTGCTCGGTGGCCTCGCGATGTTTCTCCCGCTGGCCGTCTGCGTGGTCTATCTCTCGGCCCATCACCCGGATCACGGCGGGTTGTACGTCTGGAGCAAACGGGCGTTCGGGCCGTTCGCCGGCTTCCTCACCGGCTGGCTGTTCTGGACCAGCAACCTCCCGTACTTCCCCGGCCTGCTGTACTTCGCGGCCGGCAATGCCCTGTTCCTGACCAGCTCCGACGCGGCGCGGGAACTCGCCCAGACGCCTGCGTACTTCGTCATTTTCGCGCTGCTCGGGCTGGCGTTGGCGACGGTGCTGAACGTCACCGGCCTCGGGCTCGCCAAGCAGCTCAGCAACGCCGGCGCCTACGCACGCTCGGCGCTGATCGTGCTGATCACCGCGATCGCACTCGTCGTCTACGTCAACCACGGCAGCGCGACGCAGATCACGCCGACCACGCTGCTGCCCGGGTTCGGCCTCGAGCAACTGCTGTTCTGGTCGACGATCGCGTTCGCCTGGACCGGGGCCGAATCGGCGTCCTTCATGGGCGGCGAGATCAGGGATCCGCGGCGCACGGTGCCGCGCGCCCTGGCGGCGGCGGCGCCCATCATCGCCGCGATCTACATCGTCGGCACGCTGAGCGTGCTGGTGACGGTCCCGTCCGGGGAGTCCGACTCGCTCTACGGCATCATGCAGGCCGTGACCGAAGGCGCGGAGCGCCTCGGGCTGACGGGCGTCGTGCCCGTCGCCGCCCTGCTCGTGACGATCGCCTGCCTCGGCAGCGTGGGTGCCTGGCTCGGGTCCGTGGCGCGAATTCCCTTCGTCGCCGGCGTCGACCGGTTCCTGCCACCGAGTTTCGCGCACCTGCATCCTCGTTGGCGCACGCCGGTGACCGCCCTCGTGCTGCAGGCGACGATCGCCGCCCTGTTCGTGTTCCTCGGTCAGGCGGGGACGACCGTCAAGGGCGCGTACGAGGTACTCATCAGCATGATGGTGATCGCGGTCCTGATGCCGTTCCTGTTCCTCTTCAGCGCTGCCATCAAGTTGTCCGCCACCCCGACGCCGGGCGTCCAGGTGCGGATCCCGGGCGGCCGGACGACGGTCGTACTGATGGCGGTCGTCGGCCTGGCGACCACGGCGGGGTCGATCATCCTCGCGGCAATACCCCGGCCGGACGAGGCGAACAAGTTGCTGGCGATCACGAAGATCGTCGGCAGCACGAGCTTGATGCTCGCCATCGGCGTGGCGATCTACGCCGTCGGGACGCACCGCGCGCGGCGTCGCGAGCGCGCCTAGCCGCCGACCGCGCGTCGCCGCCGCCCCGCCGGTCCCGCTACACTGCACCGGCCAGGCCAGCCGCCGAGATGGCGCACCCTCGTGGTGGAGGCGTGATGTCGGTCCAATCCCTGCAAGCCGCGTTTCAGCAGCGCAGCGACGCCGTACAGCCCCGCCGGGTGACGCGGGTGCAGCGCGGCGTCGCCTGCGAGGTGCCCGATCTCGTCGCCGTCGAGGCCCCGCTCGAGATTCGCACGGTCGTCGACGGCGTGGATTCGCCGCTGTCGGTCACGCTGCGGACGCCCGGCGAGGACGAGGCACTCGCGGTCGGCCTGCTGTGGGCCGAGGGAATCCTCGGCGAGCCGGGCGATCTCGTTTCGGTGCGCCGCTGTTCGTCCACCGCGCACGTGGTCCGCGTGGAGCTCGCCGCCGGACGCGGCGGGCAGGTCGCGCGCGCGTCGCGGCGCTTTGCATCGACCGGCAGCTGCGGGCTCTGCGGCAAGAGCTCGCTCGAAGCGATGACCGGCCGGCCGCTCGCGCCCCTGCCGGTCGATGCGGACGTCGTCGCGCCGGCCACGCTGCACGGGCTGCCGGCGGCGCTTCGGCGGGCGCAGGCCGCCTTCGAGTCCACCGGCGGCCTGCATGCGGTTGCCGCCTTCGCATTCGATGGCTCGCTAGTCGACCTCCACGAGGACATCGGGCGCCACAACGCCTTCGACAAGCTGGTCGGCACCGCGCTGCTCGCAGGCGCCTCGTACCTGCCGCGCAGCATCGCGGTGCTGTCCGGGCGCGCCGGCTTCGAGATGGTGCAGAAGGCGGCGGCGGCCGGCATCCCGGTGGTCGCCGCCATCGGTGCGCCGTCGTCGCTCGCGATCGAACTCGCCGAGCGCACCGGCATCACGCTGGCCGGATTCCTCTCGGCGGAGCGCTGCAACGTGTACTCGCACCCGGCACGGATCGTGGGTCTCGCCGCGGGCGAGGCCTGGGAGGCCGTCGACGGCCGGGCCTGAGATCGAACCCCGCGGCGAAGTCCCTGCCGGCGACTCGGACGCCCTCGACCGCCGGCCAGTGCGCCGTCGCAGTCGAGCCCTCGGTTCGGCCGATCCGATCCCGAACCCCGGGAACGACCCGGGCAGCGCGGCGGCCCGATGCCGTCAGCACCCAGCGCCCAACCCCTGCGCGATCATCGGGCGAGACCGAGGCGCACGCCGCGGCTCATCGGCGGGAGCCGCCTGCCGGGACGGCCGGCAGTGCGCCGCTCGCGACGGCTTCGCGCAGCGCGACCTTGCGAACCTTGCCGGAGCCGGTCAGCGGGAACGCGTCCACGAACGCCCAGAGCTTCGGCGACTTGTAGGCGGCCAGCCGCTCCCGCGCCCACAGCGCGAGCGCCTCGACGTCGTCGCGCGCCGACTCGTCGGCGATCACGACCGCACACACCTGCTCGCCCCACAGCTCGTCCGGCACGCCGATCACGGCAGCCTCACGGATGCTCGGATGGCGGCACAGCACGTCCTCGATCTCGCGCGGATACACGTTCTCGCCGCCGCGGATGATCATGTCCTTCAGCCGGCCAACGATGCGCAGGTAGCCTTCGTCGTCGAGCGTGCACAGATCGCCGGTCGACAGCCAGCCGTCGGCGTCGATCGGCGATCTCGCGTCCGTGCCCGGGAGATAGCCGGCCATCACGTTGTAGCCGCGGACCTGCAGGTCGCCGCTCTGGCCCGCCGCGGCGGGCCCGCCGGTCTTCGGGTCGATCAGCCGGATCTCGCAATGCGGCAGCGGCCGCCCGATCGTCTCGGCCTGCCGCACGGCATCGTCGCGGGCGGGATCGGTCTGGCTGATCACGATCGCCTCCGTCTGCCCGTACACGTTGGAGAAGCCGACGCCCAGACGGTCGCGCAGCTGCTCGATCAGCGCCGCAGGCACGGGCGAGCCGCCGCCCGCGATCAGCCTCAGCGTCGACAGATCCCTCCGCCAGAAGTCCTCCCGGGCGAGCATCGCGTAGAGCATCGTCGGTACGCACACCGCGCACTCCGGACGCTCCTGCTCGATCAGGTCGAGCATCAGCGCCGGATCGAAGCCGGGAGTACCGATGATCTGCGTGCCCTGGACCGACAGAGTCCCCAGCGTCGACTGCACCGAGCCGCTGGTATGGAACATCGGCAGCGCGTGCAGCAGCCGCCCGCCGGTCGTCAGGCCCAGTCGTTCCGCGAACAGTCGCGCGTTGTTGACGAAGGCACGATGCGCGAGCCTCGCGCCTTTCGGGAAGCCGGTGGTTCCCGACGTGTACTGGATCTGCGCGATGGCGCCAGGCGACGTCGCCGGCAACGATCCCGCGCCGCGCGGCAGCGACGGGTCGCCGAACAGCGCCAGGGACTCGATCGCCCGCAGTCGCGGCAGTCGGTCGGCCAGTCGCGCGAGCACCGCGACCGGGTCGACGGAGCGATACGGACCGCCGTGGAACACGCCGACGGCGCCGGAGTTGCCGAGGATGTAGGCGACCTCGTCGTCGCGCAGCGCGGGGTTGACGCCGACGATAGTGACGCCGGCGAGCGCGAACGCGAACTCGGCGAGCACCCAGTCCGCTGAATTCGGCGCCCAGATAGCCACGTGCTCGCCGGGCGAGTAGCGCGCGAGCAGCGCGTGGGCGCCGCGCTCGGCCTGATCCAGCAGCTGCGAGTGGGTCCAGCGCCGCCGCGACTCGGCGTCGCCGGCCGTGCCTTCGACCAGCGCCGGCGCGTCCGGGCGGGCGGCCGCGGCCCACCGCAGCATGTCGCCGATCGACCAATCCACCAGCGACAGGCCGCTCGCCGGAACTCCGGCACGCGCGCCCTCGACAGGCAACTCCACCATCCTGCACCCCCTCGGCGCGAAACCCTGCTGCAACGCGGGCACGACGTCAACCTCGTGCCCACGTCGGCCTGCGCCGGCATCTCGCCGGACGCGCTATCGACCGGCGGGAATGGGCAGCGTCTCGGTGAGTTGCACCCAGCGCCCGTTCTGCACCTCGGCGAGGAAGCCCGATCGGATCCCCAGGTGATTCGTGGCGCTGAAATCGATCGGCGATCCGCCGAGCGTCGCGTCGACCCACGGGCCCATGGCGACGAGCGCCCCGGCATAACCTTCGGCGGTGAGGTCGCGGCCCGCCGCCTCGAGGCCCGCGAGGAACAGGCTGCCCGAGACGTAGCCGAAGACCGCCTGCACGTTCGCCGCGACGCCGAACTTCCGCTGGTAGCGCTCGACCCAGGCGCGGACGGCGGGGTTCGAATCGTCGGCGTAAGGGAACGGGATCTGGCCCATCGCGTAGAGGCCCTCGACGGCCGCGCCGCCGTTCTTCGGCACCTCCCCGGTATAGGCCGCGTGCGAGGCGAAGAACGTCACGTCCCAGCCGAGCGCGCGTGCGGCCTGCATCGCGCCGATGGTCTCGCGCACGACGGTGCCGAGCACCACGAGTTCGGCGCCGTCCGCCCGCATCCGCGCGATCTGCGCGGAGAAATCGGTCGCACCGCGCTTGTAGGTCGTGACCGAGACCGGGGCGAGGCCGCGCGCCTTCAGGAGCGCCTGCGCGCCCTCGAAGACCGTCAGGCCGAAATCGTCGTCCTGGTAGAGGATGCCGACCCGGGTGACCTGCTTGTCGTCGAGCATCCTGGCGAGTCCGACCTGGATGATGTCCGAGTACGGCGTGTTCGACGCGAACTTGAGCGGGTGCAGCGGCTCGTAGGTCTCCTTCGCGCCCGTCAGCGGGAAGAGATGGAGCACGCCGCGCTCGAGGATGCGCGGCATCGTGGCCTGAACGACGGGCGTGCCGAGCGTGCCCACGGTGGCGAACACCCGCTCCTGCGTGACGAGTTTCTGGGCGGCGAGCACGGCCTTCTTCGGGTCGTAGGCCGAATCCTCGACGACCAGGCGGATCGTGCGGCCGTGGACGCCGCCTTCGGCATTGGCCTCGTCGATCGCCATCTGGAGGCCGTTGCGCACGGGTACGCCCCAGGACGTGAGCGGCCCCGAGAGATCCTGCAGGGAGCCGATCATGACCTCGGTGTCGGTCACGCCCTGCACGGCGGCGGCGCTCGCCGCGGCGCCGACCGGTGGGCGCTCGCCGCAGCCGGCGAGCAGGAACGCCGCCGCGGCGGCGGCGACGAGGTGTCGGCAGTTCATCGGTTCACTCCTTGTCGCGGTACATGGCGTCGATCAGCTCGGCGAACTTCCTGGCGACCAGCGAACGCTTGAGCTTGCCGGTCGCGGTGATCTCCTCGTCCTCCGGGCCGATCTGGTGCTCGATCAACCGGAACTTCTTCACCGTCTCGACGCGGGCGAACTTCCCGTTCGCCTTCCCGACCTCGCCCTCGATGAGCCCGATCACCTCCGCGGCGCGGCAGAGCGAGCGGTAATCGGAGAACGGCACGTTCGCGTCCTGGGCGAACTTCGCGACGTTCTCATGATCGATCATCACGAGCGCCACCAGGAAGGGCCGCCTGTCGCCGATCACCACGGCGTCCTGGATGTAGGGCGAGAACTTCAGCTCGTTCTCGATCTCGGAAGGCGTGATGTTCTTGCCGCCCGCGGTGATGATGATGTCCTTCTTGCGGTCGGTGATCTTCAGCCAGCCCTCCGAGTCGATCTCGCCGATGTCGCCGGTGTGAAGCCAACCCTGCGCGTCGATGGCCTCGGCCGTCTTGTCGGGCTTGTTCCAGTAGCCCTGGAAGACGTGACGCCCGCGCATGAGGATCTCGCCGTCGGGCGCGACCGCGAGCTCGGTGCCGGGGATGGCGGTGCCGACCTTGCCGTAGCGGTACGATCCCCAGGGCCGCGGCAGCGTGACGATGCCGGTCGACTCCGTCATCCCGTAGCACTCGGCCATGTATAGCCCGAGCGCGTAGTACCAGCGGATCAGTTCGGGGCTGATCGGCGCCGCCCCGGAGATCGCGTAGCGGCATGAGTCCAGGCCCAGCATTACGCGGATGTTCCTGAGCACCAGCCACTCGGCGAGACGGAAGCGCAGCGCGAGCGACGCCGGCACGCGCTGCCCCGCGATGCGGCGTTCGGCCACCTTCTCCCCGACGCCGATGGCCCAGCCGTACGCCGCGCGCTGCGCGGCGGGCGCGTCCTTCAGCGCGATCATCACGCTGGAGAAGAACTTCTCCCAGATGCGCGGCACCGCGAAGAAGCCGGTCGGCTGCACCTCCTGCAGATTCTCCGGCACGGTGTCGAAATTCTCGGCGAAGTGCACCGTGTGGCCGGTGATCAGCTGGTTGAAGGTCGTGAAGGTGCGCTCCGCGATGTGGCAGAGCGGCAGGAACGAGAGCGAGCGGTCCTCCGGCGTGTGAGGCAGCAGATTCTGGTTGTTCTCCAGCTGGAAGACGATGTTGCCGTGCGACAGCATCGCGCCCTTCGGCGGGCCGGTGGTGCCCGACGTGTAGACCAGGACCGCGGTGTCGGAGGGTTTCGAGCACGCGACCGCGCGCTCCCAGGCCCCGGGGTCGCGCGTCGCCTCCGCCTCGCCCTCTGCCAGGAAGGCCTCGAAGCTCACGACCTGCGGATCGTCGACCTCGTGCAGCCCTTCCCAGTCGAAGACGACGATCTTCCGCAGGTGCGGGCAGCGAGCGCGCACCTCGAGGATCTTGTCGAGCTGCTCCTCGTTCTCGGCGAAATAGAACGTCGCGCCGCAGTCGTTGACGATGTATTCGACCTGCGTCGCCACGTCGGTCGGGTAGATGCCCGCGACGATGGCTCCGGCGCCCATGCCGCCGATGTCGGTCCAGAGCCATTCCGGGCACACGTCGGCCGTGATGCAGATCCGGTCGCCCCGCGAGAGGCCGTGCTTCAGCAGCGCCAGGCCGACGGCGCGGGCCTTCGATCCGTACTCGGACCAGGTGAAGGGCGTCCACACGCCGAAGCGCTTGTCCCGCATGGCGACCCTGGGCCCGAGCTCCTGGACCCGCTTCCAGAACAGCTTCGGAACGGTATCGCTGCCCGGGCCGATGACGAGCGGCTGGATGCGCTTCACCGCCACACCTTGCGCTTCTTCCAGCGGCGCCTGCCGCGAGCGCCCTGTTGCTTCTGGCCGAGATAGAACTCGCGGATGTCGTCGTTCGCCAGCAGTTCCTCGGACGGCCCCTCGAACACGATGCGGCCGACCTCGAGCACGTAGCCGTAATGCGCGACCTTCAGCGCCATGTTGGCGTTCTGCTCCACGAGCAGGATCGTGGTGCCCTGCTCCGCGTTGATGCGCCGGATGATCGCGAAGATCTCCTTGACCAGCAGCGGCGAGAGCCCGAGCGAGGGTTCGTCGAGCAGCAGCAGCGCGGGGCGCGCCATCAGCGCGCGGCCGAGCGCCAGCATCTGCTGCTCGCCGCCCGAGAGCTGGCCCGCCAGCTGCCCCGCCCGGTCCTGCAGGCGCGGGAAGTAGTCGTAGACGAGCGCGAGGTCCTTCGCGACGTGCACGGCGTCGCTGCGGAGGTAGGCTCCCAGCTTCAGGTTGTCGGCGACCGAGAGCAGCGGGAAGACCTGCCGACCCTCGGGCACGTGGCTGACGCCCAGCTTGACGATCAGGGCGGGATCGAGGCCCTGGATCGGTCGCTCGCGGAAGTGCACGGCGCCCTTCTGCGGGTCCATGATGCCGGAGATCGTCTTCAGGATCGTGGTCTTGCCCGCGCCGTTCGCTCCCAGGACGGTCACGATGGTGCCCGTGCGCACGTCGAGCGAGACGCCGCGCACTGCCCGGATCGGGCCGTAGTAGGTCTCCACGTTCCGGAGGCGGAGGATCGCGCCGGCGTGGGCTTCGGGGGTGTCGGTCATGCCGTGTCCTCCGAACCCAGATAGGCGCGCACGACCTCCGGGTGCGCCTGCACCTCGGAGGGGGTGCCGACGGCGATCACCTTGCCGTAGTTCAGCGCGAGCACCCGGTCAGACACGTCGTTCACGAGACTCATGTCGTGCTCGATCATGACGACCGTGATGCCGAGGAGCTTCTTGATGTCCGAGATCCAGAAGGACATCTCCTCCGTTTCCTCGACGTTGAGGCCCGAAGAAGGCTCGTCGAGCAGCAGGAGCTTCGGCTCGGCGGCGAGCGCGCGCCCGAGCTCGACCTTCTTGCGCACGCCGTAGGGGAGCCCTGCGATGGACTGGTCGCGATAGTGCTGGAGGTCCAGGAAGTCGATGACCTCCTCGACCTTGCGGCGGTGGTGCTCCTCCTCGCGCCGGGCCCCTGGCGTGAAGAGCACGTGCGCCAGGAGCCCGGTGCGCCGGTGCCGGTGGCGGCCGACCAGCAGGTTCTGCAGCACGGTCGCGTACTCGAACAACTCGTTGTTCTGGAAGGTGCGCGCGATTCCCTGCGCCGCGATGCGATGCACCGGCATGCGCGTGATGTCGTGCCCGTCGAAGACGATGGTGCCGGCGGTCGCGTCGTAGATGCGCGAGACGAGGTTGAAGATCGTGGACTTGCCGGCGCCGTTCGGGCCTATGATCGTGAAGACCTCGCCCGGCATCACGTCGAACGTAGCGCCGTCGACGGCCCGCACCCCGCCGAACTGGATAGCGAGGTCGCGGACGCAGAGCAGCGGCCGGCTCACCGATTTCGCTCCGACGCCATGTAGCTCTTCTGCCGCTTGAACATGCCCTTCTTGTAGAGCGGGAACAGGCGGAACCACGTCTTCACCTTCAGCCAGAGACCGTGAAGGCCCATCGGTTCGAAGATGATGAACAGGATGATGATGAGCCCGTAGATACCGGCCTCGAAGCCCGGGGCGGACGGCAGCGAGACGAGGAAGGCCAGGACTTCGGGCAGGCCCTCGGCGGGCGGCATCGCGCCCTTCAGGGCCGAGATCGCCTGCGGCATCATCACGAGGAAGACGGCGCCGAACACCGCCCCGTGCATGGCACCGAGCCCGCCGACGATCATCATCACGAGCAGGTTGATCGAGAGCAGGATCGTGAACTGCTCGGGACTAATGAAGTGGAGGACGTGGCCGTAGAGCGCGCCCGCCAGCCCGGCCATCGCCGCTGAGAGCGCGAAGGCGGTGGTCTTCGTCACCGCGAGGTTCACGCCCATGGAGGCGGCGGCGGTCTCGCTGTCGCGGATCGCCATCATGGCACGGCCGGTGGGCGAGCGCTGCACGTTGAGGCCGACGACGAGCGTGCCCACGAACAGCGCCAGCGCGAGGAAATAGAGCTCGACCTCGGTCTCCAGGACCGCTTGCCAGCCCCAGCTCTCGTAGCCCAGGACCGGCGAACCCACCGCGATTCCCAGCGTGCCGTTCGTGACCGAGTCCCAGCGCGCGAGGATCTCCTCGACGATGAAGGCGAACGCATAGGTCGCGAAGCCGAGGTAGATACCGGTCATCCTCAGCGCGGGCAGCCCGATCACGACGCCGAGCACCGCAGAGACGAGCACGGCGGCGGGCAGCGACACCAGGATGTCCCAGCCCTCGGCATTCAGTATCGCGGCGACATAGGCGCCGCAGGCGAAGAATGCGGCATGACCGAGGCTGATCTGCCCCGCGAGGCCCAGCAGGATGACGAGGCCGACGCCAGCGATGGCGTAGACGAAAACGAAGGTCAGCTGGCCGACGAAATAGGTGCCGACGAGCATCGGCGCCACGATCACCGCGACGCCCAGCAGGCCGTACCAGAAGGCCGCGCCGCCCCAGCGCGAGAGCACGAGACCGAAGACGAGCGCATACCCGGCGGCGAGTGCGAGCCAGCCCTCGCGGACGAGGGGTAAGGAGGCGACGTTCAGACCGCCGACGATGGCCGCCCAGAGCGCGAGGCCGGTCCAGAGGGCCGGCGCGCCGCCGAAGGGAAACAGGCGGATGTCCTGCCCGTAGGAGGTGCGGAGAAGGAAGCGCATCGCCTAGACCTTCTTCTTCCGCACGTGCCCGAAGATACCCTCGGGCTTCAGCAGCAGAACGACGAGCAGCACCACGTAGGCGGCGACGTCCTTGAAGCCTTCGGGCAGGTAGAAGCCCGCCAGCGCCTCGACGATGCCGATCACGAGGCCGCCCACGATGGCGCCGGGGATCGACCCGAAGCCGCCGAGGACCGCCGCCGGGAAGGCCTTGAAGATGATCATGCCCATCTGGGTGTGAACGAAGGCGATGGGAGCGAGCATCAGCCCCGCGATGGCCGCCACGCCCGCCGAGACGCCCCAGATCATCGTGAACACGGTCTTCACCGGGATGCCCATGTAGTAGGCGGCGAGCTGGTTCTGGCTCGCCGCCTGCATCGCGAGGCCGAGCTTCGTGTGGGTGAAGAACAGGTAGAGGAGGCCGCAGAGGAGCGCCGTCGCGACGATGATGGCCGCGTGGTCCTGGCTGATGACGACGGGGCCCAGCGCCACGATCTGGTTCGCGAACGGCGTGACGATGGTGTGAGTATCCGTGCCCCAGCCGGGGATGACGCTTGCGAGCGAGCGCGCGACGAAGCCGAAACCCAGCGTCACCATCACGATGGCGAAGGCCGGCTGGCCCACCACCGGCCGAACGACGATGCGGTCCGTCGCCATGCCGAGGACGGCGCAGGCGCCGATGCCGAGGAGCGCGCCCGCCCAGAAGGGCAGCCCGAGGATCGCCACGAAGGTGAAGCAGAGGAAAGCGCCGAGCATCATCAGCTCGCCCTGCGCGAAGTTGATGGTCTCCGTCGCCTTGTAGATGAGCACGATGCCCAGCGCGACGAGCGCATACACGCAGCCGAGAGCTGCGCCCGACACTACCTGCTGGAGGTAGTTGACGAGGTCGGCGCCGGACACCAGCCCCAGCGCCGCCAGCACCGGCGGCGCCACGAAGCCCAGCAGCGCCGCCGCTACGAGCAGGCGCCACAGCGCGGCGAACACGCGCTCCATGGATCGGTTTCCATCCCCGCGGCGGCGACGAGCACCTGCCGTGCTTGCGGTACTCAGGACGGGGCAGACACGCCGCCAGCCGTCCGCCGTCACTGTACCACGCTGACCGCACGTCGGGAGTTGGGGCCGAGCGGCGCGACTCCCGCCGAGTCGGGCGGCTCCTCCGCTCGACTCGGCCACCGCGGCCACCGGTACGGCCTCAGCGCACCTGCACGTCGGCCATCAGCCGGAACAACTCGCCGAACCCGACGGGCTTCTGCAGCACCGCGCGCACCCGCGGGTGCGTCAACGGCGTCGACTTCGCGACAGCCGACATGACCAGCACCGGAATCCGGACGAGGTCGTCCGCGGGCGCGTCGCGCAGGCGGCCCAGGAGCTCGACTCGCCCCATGCCCGGCATCAGGAGATCCAGAAGAATCAGCCGTGGACGCGGCCTGCTCTCCAGCAGCGACAGGGGCTGGAGGCCATGGGTCGCCGCGCTAACGCCGTCGCCCTCGGACTCGAGACCGAGGCGGAGCACGTCCCGAATCGTGACCTCCTCTTCCAGCCGCCTGCGCTCGTTGAGGAATTCGGCGAGCATCGCCAGGCCGCCGATCTCCCCGCCGGCCCTGCGCCAGGGCACGACTTCCCACTTCAGGTAGTCGATCGTCCCGTCGGTGCGCACGAACTCGTCGGCCTCGCACTTCTCGACGGCTCCGGCGAGGCAGCGGCGATGCATTTCTTTCCAGCGCTCCGGCGACCCGGCTCAAAGATGTAGATCAGCGCGAACGGGATGTCGCGGGGATGCATCGACAGGATCCGGGCGGCGATCTCGCAGTCCTCCTCGGCGGTCTTCGGCTCGGCCGACTTGGCGCCCAGATCCCTCGGCAAGACCGCTCGCCGGTCGCCGATGACCTTGCCCGTGACCTCATGGACGGTCGCCAGCACACCGCCGATGCCGCCGGAGGCGGTCTCGTCGGGCACGGGGCTGTGGGCGACCGTGAAGTGCGTCTCCTCGAACTGGCCCGTATCGTTCAGTTCGAGGCACCCTTCCTCGTTCCAGGTCGAGGGACCGCCGCGAAAGGGCGTGTCGATCAGCGGCCTCAGCAGCGACCAGACCTCGCTCCAGCAGTCCCTCACGCGCGTGCCGAGCGCCCACGGGTGCTTCGCGCCGAGAATCGGGCGATAGGCGTCGGTGTAGGTGGAGACGGAATCGGGACCCCACCACAGGAGCAGTGGGAAACGGACGAGGCCCCGCAACCGCGGTGCTCGTGCGCCGGGGTCGTGCGCCGCGTTCGACCGCGGGCTGCGGTTGAGGCCCCCACGCCTGCGACAGTACGATCGGCTTCCCCACGGGGCGACCGGCACTACACCATGGCACGCGCATTCAAGGACCTTCGCAAGGCGGCCTACCTGAACCCCGAGGGCACCGACAGGCCGCTGCGCAGCCCGGTGTCGGCTGCCACGCTGCAGTCGGCGCGCGCTTACCGCAAGAGGCGGCTGGTCGAGCAGGTCGTCGAGCACGACTGCGCGGCCATCCTGCTGTTCGACCCGGTGAACATCCGCTACGCCCTCGACGTGTCGAACATGCAGCTGTGGGCGACCCACAACGCGTTCCACTACGCGCTGGTGTTCGCCGACGGGCACGCCATCGATTTCCAGTACGCGGGCGCGGAGCACCTGGCGAGGGGCCTCGAGACGGTCGACGAGATCCGCACCGCCAGACCGTTCTTCTACATGTACAGCGGCCCGTACCTCGAGGAGCGCGCCGACCTGTGGGCCGGGGAGATCGCCGCGGCCGTGCGCGAGCGCGGCGGCGGCAACCTCAGGCTCGGCACCGACAAGCTCGAACTGCCGGGAGCCGACGCGCTGCGTCGGCACGGGCTGACGCTGGTCGAGGGGCAGGCGATGACCGAGCGGGCGCGGCTCATCAAGAGCCCGGACGAGATCGAGCTGATGCGCTGGACCATCCGCGTCTGCGAGGCCGGCATGGCGCGCGTCTACGAGCACTCGCTGCCCGGCAGGACCGAACAGGAAATCTGGGCGGAGCTGCACTTCGAGAACATCCGCTCGGGCGGCGAGTGGCTGGAGACGCGCCTGCTGACGGTCGGCGAGCGCACCAACCCCTGGTTCCAGGAGTGCTCGGCCCACGTCGCGCAGGCCGGCGACATGCTGGCCTTCGACACCGACATGATCGGGCCCTACGGCTACTGCGCGGATCTCTCGCGCTCGTGGCCCGTCGGACACACCCGCATGAGCGACGAGCAGGCCACCCTGTACGCGGCCGCGCTCGAGCAGGTCGTGCACAACACCGAACTGATCCGTCCGGGCATGGATTTTCGCGAGTACATGGAGAAGACCTGGCCGATCCCCGACCGCTACCGCGCCAACCGGTACTCGTGCGCGCTGCACGGGGTCGGCATGGCCGACGAGTACCCCGGCGTGCCCTACGCGCCCGACGCCGCCGACCTGCTGCCGGGCCGCTTCGAGGAAGGCATGGTGCTGTGCGTGGAGAGCCTGATCGGCGAGCCCGGCGGTCGGGAGAGCGTCAAGCTCGAGACCCAGGTGCTGGTGACCGGCCGGGGCGCCGAGCGGCTGGACAGCTTCCCTTGGGAGCCGGTGTGAGCCCGCGGCCGCGCGGCTCGGGTGCTCGTCGCCAGCGCGGGGTCTCGCGCACTCCCTGCAGGTAGAGGGCCGTCCAGGAGGGCCCGCTCGTACGGCGACGTCAGGTCATCGCCGACGCGTCGAGCCGGTGCGGGAACGCGGCGGCCCGGGCGCTCGCGCGCTACGGGCGGGCGCGTCTAGCCAGCTGGCGCGTCGCCGGCGCACCCCGCGGCGCGGCCCGCAGCGCGTAGCCCCAGGTGGCCGCCACGGCGAGCAGCAGCACGGCGAAACCGACCGGCTCGCCCGGGAACGGCGCCCGCACCGGCCGGTATTCGAAGCGCGGGAAGTCGAAGTGCACCGGCCCGGCCGCCAGCGCGGCGCGGCCCCGCAGGATAAGCGGCTCGAAGTGATCGCGCAGCGCCTCGTGATGCGCGACGACCTGCGACTCGAAGTCGCGCTGGCGGGCAAGGTCGGTTCCCGCGATGCGATTCAGAGCCGACTGCAGCCACAGCGGCGGCGACAGCCATTCGAAGCGCGCGAGCACGCGCTGCTGCGCCTCCAGCGCGGCGGAGTAGCGGGCCTCGACCTCGGCCATGCGAGTTTCGATCTCGCGCTGCGTGACGAGCCGGGCGACGGCGGCGGGCAGCTTCTGCGCCTGCGCGCCCGCGGGCATCAGCTCAGGATGGTCGCCGAAGTAGCGGTCGAGCAGGCGCGCCCGCTCGCGCTCGGCCACGTCGGTGGCATCGCGCATCGCCTGCACGAACTCCGCGCGCGGCGGCACGGGGGACAGCTGCCGCGCCGTGAAGTTCGCGATGCCCGGCACGACCATCACCAGCACCGCCCACAGTGCCACCAGATGCAGCGCGGTCCGGGCCGGCGTGGCGCCGCGTCCTGCCAGCACCGCCATCACACCCGCCCAGAACGCGAGGTACGCGACGGTGAGCCCGAGGAACGCGAGGCCGGCCCGCCACGGCCGATCCGGCAGCAGGCCCGTCGCGACCGCGAGCAGCGTCAGCGCCACCAGCGGCAGCCACAGCGCGAACGCCGCCAGCACGACGCGGCGCGCGTAGCGGCGTCCGTCGCGGGCGCTGGCGCTGGCGATCGACAACATGGCATCGAGGCTGCCGCCGCCCGAGCGCTCGAACGCGCCGATCGGGTGCGCCGCCCCTATCAGCAGCAGCGGCAGCAGGAAGACCACGACGAACGCCGGGTCGAAGTGTCCGACGAGCAGCTGGTGAGGGTTCTCCACCTCGCCGACCATCGCCTTGTCACGCGGCCCGAGATCGAGTCGCACCAGGTACGGGTAAAGGTCGCTCTGGCCAATGCTGAACGCGGCCTCGCCGCGCGCCGGCTTGATCGCGTGGGTGACGATCTGGCCGGTCGCGAACGCCGCAACGTCGCGTGGATCGCTGCGCGCGGGCACCGTGAGGGTTGGCTCGGCCTGCAGACGTTCCCACGCGGTGCGCGAGCCCTGCAGGGCCGCCGCCGCGGCCTCCTCCGCGGCGACGGCCGCCGCGCGCTGTTCGAGCACCACGGCGCGGCCCTGCCACAGCGCGAACGCGAACGCGGTCACGAGGGCGAGCAGGGCGGCGCGCATCGCCGGCTCGCGCCACAGCAGCCGGGCCTCCAGCCGCAGCACAGACGCGGTCATCGCAGCCTCCGCGACGCGGCGAGCAGCGCGAGCAGCGCGGCAACGGACCAGGCCAGCGCGGCGAGCAGCGCCGGCCACACGCCTGCCAGCGCCGCGCCGAGGGACGGCGCGCGGAATCGGAACGCATCGACGCGGCTCCACAGCTCCGGGCCGCTCAAGTGGCGCTGCCCGCCCACGTCCGGACGGCGCTCGTTGCCGGCGTTGAGCACGCGCTGGATCTCGCGCCGGTGCGCCTCGGCCTGCGCCACGAAGGCGAGGTAGTGCTGCAGATCGTTGCCAGCCAGCGCCTTCGACAGGGTGCCGAAGGCGACGACCGGAGAGAGCGCCGATCCCCAGTGGACCCGACGCTGCTGCGACCGCATCCGCTCGAACACGTCGCCCCACAGCCGGTCGAAGAACGCGTTGCCGCGCTCCTCGCTGCGCTGGAAGCCGATCGCCATCCAGTTCACCGGCAGGTCCTCGACGCGCTCGACGCCGTGCCGGCGCATCAGTTCGTGCTGCAGGGCGCGCGGCGAACGGGCGAACTCGGCTGCCCGGAATTCGTCGTAGGCGGCGCGCATCTCGGCGCGCGTCGGCAGCGGCTCGGCGCTCGATGCGAGGCCGACCAGCAGTCGCGGCCAGAGCACCGACGCGAACACCCAGGCGCACAGGCAGAACACGAGCGCGCGCGATGCCGAGGCGGCACGGGCCGAGACCGCCACCGCGAAGGCCGCGACCATCGCCAGGTGCAGCGCGGCGAGGCCCGTCCAGGCCGCGAAGCGGACGAGGTCTGCGTCGAGCCGCTGCGTGCTCCAGGCCAGCGCGACGAGCCCCGGCACGAGCGCAGCGGCCACGGCAAGCCAGACCACCAGCGCCTTCGCGAGCAGCACGCGCAGCGGCGCGGCGCCCTGCGCCAGCACCAGCGTCCAGGTGCCGCGCTCGCGCTCGCTGGCGACGCTGCCGAAGGCCAGCAGCACGATGACCAGCGGCGCCAGCACGCCTACGAGTATCGCCGGCGAGAACGGCCCGAAGCGCTCGATGACGGTCGCGTCCTGGGCGGGCCGGTGCATCACCTCGTTCTGCCAGTGCGCCTCCATCCAGACGGCGGTGCCCACGTACGGGCGGATACCGGGATCGACCGCCGGCAGCGAACCCGGCGGCCGGAACGCCCAGACGCCGTAGTGCGCGGCCGAGTGGAACCACTTTTCACCCTGCCCCACCCAGCGTGCCTGCTCGGCCGCGGCTGCGGCACGCTCGGCGGCGACCAGCGCGGCAGCGTCGCGATGGTTGCTCCAGGCGCTGAACAGCAGCGTGACCGCCAGCAGCGCCAGCGCGATGCCCGCTCGCCCGTCGCGAGCCAGCTCGCGCCACTCCTTCAGCAGCAGCGCGCTCATGCCACCCGCTGCTGGATGACGTCGAGGTAGACGCTCTCGAGTGCGCGGGTCGTCAGGCCGCTGACCTCGCGCTGGTCGACCAGTTCGCCCGCGCTCAGGATGGCGACGCGATTCGCCGCCTGCTGCGCGGCGAACAGGTCGTGGGTGGCCATGAGGACGGCGACGCCACGCTCGGCGACGGTGACGAGGGTGCGATGGAAGTCCGCCGCGGCGCTCGGATCGAGGCCGCTGGTCGGCTCGTCGAGCAGCAGCACTGCGGCCTCCTTGGCGAGCGCCACCGCGATGCCGACCTTCTGCCGCATGCCCTTCGAGTACTCGGCCGCGCGACGGTCGATGGCCTCGGCGGGCAGGCCCGCGGCGAGGAGCTGCTCGCGCAGCCGCTCGCGAGCGGGCTGCTGGCCGCCGAGCGCGCAGAAGTACTCGAGATTCTCGAGGCCCGACAACGTCGGATACAGGTTCACGAGTTCGGGGATGTAGGCCGTGCGCTGCCGCACGCCCACCGGATCGACGGCCGCATCGAGGCCCGCGGACTGGACGCGGCCGCGGTCGGCGCGCTCGAACCCGAGCAGCAGCCGGATCGTGGTCGACTTGCCCGCGCCGTTCGGCCCCAGCAGCGCCACGATCTCGCTCGGCTGCACCTGCAGCGAGAGGCCGCGCAGGGCCGGCACCGCACCGTAGCTCTTGTGGACGTCGTCGAGGGCCACCGCGGCCGAAGAGCCGGCGGGCGTTCCGATCCCGGGTGCCATGAGGGCGCTCTTGCACAGGAGGTGCGCGTTATCTTGTAACGTCAGGCGCGACGACACAAGGCGGCGGTGCGGACGGCGCGATCCGGCCGCATTGCCGACCCCGACGGCGGTGGCGTGTCGGCGACAGGCTTCCCGCACGAGACGCAGGGGAATTCGACTCCGTCACCCGCGGCAGCGCGGAGCGCATCGAGCGAGGCTTGACCTAGGGTGACATCGACAGCCGTCCACGGGGCGTCAGGCTGCAAGGGCGGCGCAACGCCCGGACCCCACTCCCACCGTGCAGCAGGACGCGACCGCCACGCTCATGCGCGGACGATCACGCTCGGGGTAGCTGACGGCCCGCGTTCACCCAGGCGAAGGACCACATCATGGGACTACGGCTGACGCTCGAGTTCTTCGGCGTCGCTCCGGGGATGACGGTGGTGGACACGCTGCCCGGCGAGGTCTGGTACACGGGCATCCTGCTCGACTATCTCGGACCATGGGGCGAGGTCATCGGCGTCGACCACTCCACCGAGATGTGGAAACTGTGCGGCGAGTTCTCCCCCGACCCCACGGAAACCGCCCGGTGGCCGACGGAGCAGTACTCGGTATGGCGGCTGCCGCCGGGCCTGGCGACGAGCGAGAACGATCCGGCGCTCCGGGCACAGATGACGGCGAGCGGAGAATCCGACCGGATGACGCTCAAGTTCAGGAAGAAGTCCTGAGCGACTCATGCAAACCCGCGGGCGCACCAGCGGCGCGCGCCGGCAGACGCGGACGCGCTCAGCCCGCGGTGGCGCTCCCGGGCGACGGGCCTTACTGCGGCGGCCCTGCGTAGGCCTTGCGCTCGACGCCGGGCGTCGCCAGCAGTCGCAGTCCGTCCAATACGTGCGCGTGCAGTCCGGTGCCGCCGCTCGCGGCCACGTAGGCCAGCAGCGCCTCGCGCATCCGCGGGTCCCAGTAGTTTCTCAGGTGGTTGCGGACCCCCTCCTCGCGCTGGCCGCGCGGGTACGGCGCGAAGAAGTCCCCGATCTGGTTCGCCATCGCCACCAGGCGCTCGACGTCGATGACCGCCTGCTCGCCGCCGGGCGCCTTCGCGGGTCCGCTCACGCCGACACCTCGGCGGCGACCGCCCGGTCGGCGGCCTGCCTGGCCTGCATCCTGACCACCTCGACCGCCGTGACCTTGTATTCGGGGCAGTTCGTGGCCCAGTCCGACAGGTCGCTGGTGATCGCGTTGGCCTTGGACTGCGCGAAGTGGAAGGTCGTGTAGACGGTGCCCTGGCTCACGCGCTCGCTGATGCGCGCACGCAGACGCGTGCTGCCGTAGCGGCTGGCGATGGACACCCAGTCCCCGTCGACGATGCCGCGCTGGCGGGCGTCCGCCTCGTGGATGTCCAGCACGTCCTCGGCATACCACGCGAGGTTTCCGGTGCGGCGGGTCTGCGTGCCGACGTTGTACTGGGACAGGATGCGGCCGGTGGTCAGCAGCAGCGGATAGCGGTCGCTGGTGCGCTCCTGCGTCGGCACGTAGGCGGTGAGCATGAAGTTCGCCCGGCCGCGCGGAAAGCTCCTGGTATGCAGCACCTCGGTGCCGTCCGGCGCGTCCTTGCGGTTGCAGGGCCACTGCACGGAACCGTTGCGCTCGATCAGTTCGAAGCTCATGCCCTCGTAGGCAGGCGACAGCCGCGCGATCTCGTCGAGGATCTGCGACGGGTGGTCGTAGTGCACCGGGTAGCCCATCGCATTCATCAGGCGGACGGTGATCTGCCAGTCCTCTAGGCCGGCCAGCGGCTCGCAGACCTTGCGGACCATGCTCACGCGCCGCTCGGCGTTGGTGAAGGTGCCGTTCTTCTCCAGCGCGCTGGAGCCCGGCAGGAACACGTGCGCGAACTTCGCGGTCTCGGTGAGGAACAGGTCCTGCAGGATGACGCACTCCATGCTGCGCATCGCCGCGACCACGTGGTTCTGGTTGGGGTCGCTCTGAACCGGGTCTTCGCCCTGGATGTACATCGCCTTGAAGGTGCCGGCGAGCGCGGCGTCGAACATGTTCGGCAGGCGCAGTCCCGGCTCCGGATCGAGCTCGATTCCCCAGTCGCGCTCGAAGCTCCCGCGGACCGCATCGTCGGTGACGAATCGGTAGCCGGTGAGCATGTGAGGCCAGCTGCCGAGGCAGCTGCCGCCCTGCACGTTGCCCTGGCCGCGCAGCGGGTTCACGCCGACGCCCTCCCGCCCGAGGTGGCCGCACGCCAGCGCGAGGTTGCCGAGGCACATCACGCCGGTGGAACCCTGGCTGTGCTCGGTGACGCCGAGGCCGTAGTAGATCGTGCTGCGCGGCCCGGCGGCGTAGAGGCGCGCGGCGCGGCGAATGTGCTCCGGGTCGAGCCCAGCCTCGGGCCCGACGACGTCGGGGCTGTAGCGCGCGTGGCCGACCAGCGCCGCCCACTGCTCGAACTCGTTCCAGTGGCAGCGTTCGCGGATGAACGACTCGTCGTGGAGGCGCTCCGTCACGATCACGTGCGCGAGGCTGTCGAGCACCAGCACGTTGGTGCCGGGGCGCAGCGCCAGGTGCACGTCGGCGAGGCAGTGCGCGGACTCAACCGTCTCGGTGCGCCGCGGGTCGATCACGAGCAGCTTCGCGCCTTCGCGCACGCGGCGCTTGAGCATGGAGCCGAAAACCGGGTGTCCCTCGGTGGGGTTGGCGCCGACGACGAGGATCACGTCGGCCTGCAGGATCGAGTCGAAGTGCTGGCTCGCGGCGCCGGCCCCCAGCGTGGCCTGCAGGCCGAACTGCGTCGGCGAGTGGCAGATGCGCGAGCAGTTGTCGATGTTGTTGTTGCGCAGTCCGACGCGCGCGAACTTCTGCATGAGGAAGATCTCCTCGTTCGTGCAGCGCGAGGACGACACCGCCCCGACCGAGCCGCGCCCGTAGGTGCCCTGGATCCGCTTGAGCTCGGTCGCCGCGTGCGCGATCGCCTCGTCCCAGCCGACCTCGCGCCACGGCTCCTCGATGCTGCCGCGGATCATCGGCACCTTGACCCGGTCGGGGTGGTCGTAATAGTCGAAAGCGAAGCGACCCTTCACGCAGCCGTGGCCGTGGTTCGCCTTGCCCTCCTTCCAGGGGACCATGCGGACGACGCGCCCGCCGATGGTCTCGGCCCTGAAGCCGCAGCCCACGCCGCAGTAAGCGCAGGTCGTGACGACGCTGCGCTCGGGCTTACGGGGAATCGGCACGGCGGTACCCTCCGACGAACAGGCTCTTCTCGACCAGCGACTGCGTGGGGCAGGCCTGCACGCACGCCCCGCAGCTGACGCACTCGCTGTCCAGGAACGGCTGCCCCTGGCTCGCGGCCACCTTCGACGCGAAGCCGCGGCCCTCGATCGTCAGCGCGAAGGTTCCCTGCACCTCCTCGCAGGCGCGCACGCAGCGGCTGCAGACGATGCACTTCGCGGGATCGAACAGGAAGTAGGGGTTGGACTCGTCCACCGGCGCGTCGAGGTGGTTCTCGCCGCGGCCATAGGGGTGCTGGGCGACGCCGGTGGCCTGGATCACCTCGTGCAGCTCGCTCCAGCCGCCGGGGATGTCCGCGGCCGGGAAGTCGCTCAGATACAGCTCCATCACGCCGGCGCGCAGCGCCTGCAGCCGGTCGGACCGGGTGCGCACGGCCATGCCCGGCTCGACCGGCGTCGTGCAGGAGGCCGGGTAGCCGCGGCGACCCTCGATCTCGACGAGGCACACGCGGCAGCTGCCGAAGGCCTCGAGCATGTCGGTCGCACACAGCTTCGGCACAGCGCGGCGGGCTTCGGCGGCCGCCAGCATCACGCTGCTGCCGGCCGGGACGGTAACGGCGACGCCGTCGATGGTCAGCGTCACCGGCGCGCCGTCGCGCGGCGGCGTGCCGTAGTCGATCTCGTCCCGCAGGGCGCGCAGTTCAGACCACACGAGCAGCCTCCGTGGCGGGCGGCAGGCCGAAGTCGCCCGGGAAGTACCGCAGCGCCGACAACACCGGCCACGGAGCCATGCCGCCGAGCGCGCACAGCGAGGCGCTTTCCATCACGTCGCACAGCTTCAGGAGCTGCGCGTGATTCGCCGGCGCATCCTCGCCCCGCAGGATGCGGTCGATCAACTCCTGGGCACGCGTGCTGCCGATGCGGCACGGGGTGCACTTGCCGCAGGACTCGACCGCGCAGAACTCCATCGCGTAGCGGGCCTGTGCCGCCATGTCGACGGTATCGTCGAACACCACGATGCCGCCGTGGCCGACCATGCCCCGGTGCCGCGCGAGCGCCTCGTAGTCGAGTGGCAGGTCGAGCAGGCTCGAGTCGAAGTAGGCCCCGAGCGGGCCGCCGACCTGCAGCGCGCGCAGTGGGCGTCCGGAGCGCGTGCCGCCGCCGTACTCCTCGACCAGTTCGCGCAACGTCACGCCGAAGGCCTTCTCGACCAGCCCTGCCCTGCGCACGTTCCCCGCGAGCTGGATCGGCAGCGTGCCGCGCGAGCTGCCGAGACCGAAATCGGCGTAGAAACGCGCCCCCCGGTCGAGGATCACCGGCACCGAGGCCAGCGAGACCACGTTGTTGACCACCGTGGGCATGCCGAACAGGCCCTTGATCGCGGGCAGCGGCGGCTTGAAGCGGACCATGCCGCGCCTGCCCTCGATCGACTCGAGCATGGCCGTCTCTTCGCCGCAGATGTACGCACCGGCCCCGACGCGCACCTCGGCGTCGAAGCCGAAGCCCGAGCCCTGGATGTCGGCGCCGTACCAGCCGGCTGCCCGCAGCACCGCGAGCGCTTCCTCCAGCGCCGCGATCGCGTGCGGGTACTCCGAGCGCACGTAGACGTAGCCGTGGCTGGCGCCGGTGGCGTAGCCGGCAATCGCCATGCCCTCGAGCAGTACGAACGGGTCGCCCTCCATGACCATGCGGTCGCTGTAGGTGCCCGAGTCGCCCTCGTCGGCGTTGACCGCCACGTACTTGCGCGGCGCCTCGGCCGCAGCGACGGTGCGCCACTTGATGCCGGTCGGAAAGGCTGCGCCGCCGCGGCCGCGCAGGCCGGAGGCCACCACCTCTTCCACCACCGCGGCCGGCGCCATCGACAGCGCGCGTCGCAGGCCGCGGAGGCCGCCGTGGGCCTCGTAGTCGACGAGCGAGGTCGGCTCGGTGACCCCTGCGCGGGCGAAGGTCAGTCGTTCCTGCCGCTTGAGGAAAGGGATCTCGGCGACCGGCCCGACGCCGAGGGCGTGCTCGCCGCCCCCGAGGAAACCGGCCGCGAACAGCCCGGGCACGTCGGCCGCGTCCACCGGCCCGAAGCCGATGCGGCCGGCCGGCGTCTCGACCTCGACCAGCGGCTCCAGCCAGAACAGGCCGCGGCTGCTGGTGCGCACCACGCGCACCGCCGCGCCGCGGCGCACGGCCTCGACGGCGATGGCGGCGGCCACCTCGTCGGCGCCGAGGCTCAGCGCGCTGGAATCCCTCGGCACGCAGACCTTGACCATCACCCGCGTCCCACGGCGTCGAGCAGCCGCTCGAGCTTCGCGCGCGTGACGCGGCCGAGCACGCGGCCATCGAGCATCGCGGCCGGCGAGCAGGCGCAGTTGCCGAGGCAGTAAACGGGCTCGAGCGTCACCGCCCCGTCGGCAGTGGTCTCGCCGAGCCGGCAGCCGAGCAGCGCCTCGACCTCGGCGGTGAGCTGGCGGCTGCCCATCGCCTGGCAGCTCTCGGCCTGGCAGAGCTTGAGTACGTGCCGGCCCGCCGGCGCCTGCCGGAAGTCGTGATAGAACGTGATCACGCCGTGCACCTCGGCGCGCGAGCGATTCAGCGCCCTGGCGATCTGCCCGACCGCGCCGGGCGGCACGTGCCCAAGAGCGCGCTGGATGTCGTGGAGTATCGGTAGCAGGTTGCCCGACGTGTCCGCCCAGCGCGCGAGGACCGCGGCCACCTGAGCCGTGTCGTAGGCGGGGTACTGCGGCGCTTCCGGGCGGCGGAGCGGTTTCGGCAGGACGGCTTCCTTCACGGTGGTGGACTCTCCCGGGAACACGCGAACGCACGCGTCGACCGATCTCCCGCGGCCCCTGTGCGCGCCGCCGTGCCGCGGCACGGCAGCGCGCCGGGACGCGGTTTGCGGGTCGTGAGTCGCGGTTCGGTCGGACGCGTACCAGCCGTCGCCGGCCGCCGGCCGGTGACACGGATTGTCGACGAGGGCGCGGAGCGGCTCAAGCGCCCGGTCACGACGCGCCCCATGCGTCACGCCTCGTCGAGGTCGATGCCGCAGGCGCGCAGCCGGGCCTCCAGCGGTGCGAGTTCGGTGCGGTAGTTCTTCCAGAGCTCGACCGAGCTGGCATACAGCGGTCGTCGCACCTGCGCCGCGCTCGCCGTCGTGCTGGGCGCCGGGTTGGTGTGGAACTCGAGGCAGCCCTCGTGCCAGTCGAGGCCGCAGAACTCCAGCAGCGAGCAAGTCACCTCGCGCGGCGACCGCACCAGTTCCTCGTAACGGACGTCGTGGATCACGCCGGGCATCGCCCGCCGCCAGTGGTCCATCAATCGACGGTAGCCTGCATAGAACTGCGCCAGCTCGTCGAGGTCGTAGGAGAACGGGTAGCCCTGCCGGAACAGCGCCTTGAACATCGCGTGGCACGACGCCATGGGATGCCGGAGCACGTGCACGATGCGGGCACCGGGCAGGGCCTCGTGGATCAGGCCGCAGTACAGATAGTTGTGCGGCAGCTTGTCGACGAAGCGGGGGCGCGAGCCGGCGTGGCGACGCGAGCGCGCCAGGTAGTCCTCGCCCACCGCGCGCAGGTCGATGCTGGCGGCGGTACGCACCATGTCCTCCCGCGGGACTCCGCTGCGCCCGGCGGCCCGCTCCACCGCCGCGACGAGGGCTTCCGGGAACGTGAGCAGTTCGCCCGCACCGTGCACGGCGGGGTGGCTGCCGAGGATCCTTTCGACGAGCGTCGTGCCCGAACGCGGCAGTCCGAGCACGAAGATGGGCCCGGCGGCTGCGGCCCGCGGCAGCGCGCCGAGGCGCGACGCCGGGAATGCGCCGACGACCAGGTCCACGGTTCGAAGGTCGCGCTGCAGGTCGTAGTCGATGTGCCGGCGGCGCAGCGTGGCGCCCGCGAGGAGGTGCACGAACGACTCGCGGTACCGGCCGACGTCCTCGAGTTCCTTGGCGAGCGCATAGCGGATGAAGACTTCGTCGCGCGGATGCGCGAACCTGCGCGTGACCCGCGCCTCGAGCGCCGCGATGTGGTTGCGCTCCGGAGTCTGGCGGCGGAGTTCGGCGCGGTTCAGCCACGCTTCGTGGTCGTCCGGCTCGATCGCGAGCGCGCGGTCGTAGGTCGCCTCCGCCTCCTCCAGCCGGCCGACGAAGCGCAGCAGCGCGGCGCGGTTGAACTGGTACTGCGCCCGGGCGGGATCCAGTTCGACGGCTCGCGAGGCGGCCTCGAGCGCCTGCTGATGGAAGCCCATCGCGCTGTAGAGCGAGCCGATCGCGTGCTGGAGCCGGGCGTCGTCGGCCGCCGTCCGGGCCAGGCCGTCGAGCACCGCGCGCGCCTGCTCCGAATCGCCGCCGAGTTGCAGGGCCTGCGCGCGCAGGAACAGCAGGTCGGCCCGCCCGGGCTCGAGCCGGAGTGCGCGGGTCACGTGCGCGAGCGCGCTGGGCGCGTCGCCGCCTCGCAGCGCGATGCCGGCAGCGAGGGTCCACCCGGGCAGGAACTCCGGCCAGCGCTCCGTGAGCGACGCGCACGTCTCCGCCGCGCGGCGCACCTCGCCGCGCCGCAGGTGCTCCAGCACCGAACGATGCGCACGGGCTGCTTCTGCGTTTGGATCCGCGCGCATGTCCTACGGCCGCTTCGACGCCGTCGCCGCCAGGCGCCAGCCCCGGGCACGAGCGTGCCTCGGGCGCGACGTCCGGCGCCGGGAGAGTTGCTCGACCGCGTGCTGCCGAATGTCCGTCGTACTCGCGATCAGTAGCTCCAGACCACCCGCAGGCCCAGCGCGCGTGGACGCTGCAGGAACTCGAAGGAATACTCCGGCGGCGGCGAACCCGCATTGCCCGAGAACGTGGGCCGGGCGTACGCGGTAACACCCTCCTCGTTGGAGAGATTGCGACCGTACAGCATGACCTGAAGGTTGTCGCTCAGTTCGAGCCCGATCGAGGCGTTGAAGAGCCAGAACCCGTCGAAGGTCCGGTAGTTGGCGGCGTCGGCAGCCAGGCGATTTGCGAACTCGCTCCGGTACGCCCCGTTCAGGTGCAGCACCAGCGCGCGCGAATCGCCCAGCGGCCAGCGGTAGTCGATCGCTCCGGCGAACTGGTGTTCCGACACGCCTGGCAGCGGGTCGCCCTTGGAGCCTCCACCGGGCCCCAACTGGCCACCGACCGGCAGGAACACGTCCGCCGCCAGCTTCGCGTCGACGTAGCTGTAGCCGGCCGTGAACCGCAGGTCATCCAGCGGGACCCAGGTGGCCTCGAGTTCGAGACCCTCGGACTGGGCCTTGCTGCCGTTGACGATGATCGCGTTGGCCGATGCGGACGAGGCCTCGAGCTGGATGTCCTTCCAGTCGATCCGGAACACGCCCACGGAGTACTGGAGCGAACCTCCAACACGGCCCTTGATCCCGACCTCGTAGTTCGTCGCCGTGTCAGGCAGGTACGTGAGGAAGTCCGGAGGATCGCAGAACGCGCAGGTGCCGACCGGGTAGGAGTTGGCACCGCCGGCGCGGAACCCCTCCGAAACGGTGGCGTACAGCAGGGCCTGGTCGGAGAGGCGGTAGGCGGTGTTGAACTTGAAGATCTGGTCGTCGAACTTCGCCTCGCTGAAGTCGCGATTCCGCCCGAAGATGTTGCCGTCCGCCGCCACGATGGGACCGAAATACGGCAGCTCGGCCAGCAGATCCTGCGAGGTGTCCTGCCAGAACACGCGCACGCCGCCGGTGACCGTCCACGCCTCGGTGATGTTGTACGTCACTTCTCCGAACAGCGACTTGTCCTCGAACTTGACGTCGCGCTCCGTCAGGTAGGTCATGTCCCTGGGCTGGATCTGGCTCGGACGCAGGAAGCCGAAGTACTCCTGCACGTCGCCGAACCTCGGGAACGGACCGAAACCGGTGCCCGGGAGCTCCGACCAGTCGGCGATGCCCTTCAGCTGCTGCACCTGGAAGACGCGCGACCGCAGATCCTGGATGAACGCACCGGCCGTCCACTGCCACGCACCGTCGCCCGACGACACCAGTCGGAACTCCTGGGTGAGCGACTCGACGTCGAAGTCTTGCGTCGAGAGCAGCGCGATGCGCGGGTAGTAGCCGTAGTACTGGGCAAAGGCGATCGGGAAGGTGCTGGCGTCGGTGACCGACGCTTCCCCCTGCTCGAAGTACCCGGTCGCGGAGGTGAGGGTGGCGAAGCCCAGGTCTACCGTCGCCGTGGCCGACACGAAGTCGACCTTTCGATCCGAGGGTTCGTCGACGATTCTCTTGCCGATGGTGTAGCCGCGGGTGCCCAGCTGCCGCGCGGAGAAGGCTTCCGCCTTCTCGTCCTGGTGCTGGTAGGCCAGCACCAGCTTCGCGCGGTCGTTGAAGTCGTAGCGCGCGGAGGCCCGCACGAACCACGTCGACGAGGAATCGACGTCCTCGAGGCTCCGGGTGACGAACGTGCTCCCGACGGGATCCGCCGGGTTCGCGAGCAGCGGGACGCCGTTGCCGTCCACGGCCACCGCGCGGGTCGCGTCGATGAATCCCGCCAACTGCTCGTAGCCGCCCGACACCCGGACCGCGAAGCGCTCGCTGATCGGCACGTTGGCGACGAAGTCGGCGCGGTAGTCGTAATCGTCGGATTCCTCGACGGTGCCGCCCTCGGCCGTCACGCGGAACTCGGTGGCCTCGGTGCTGGGCGCCGCCTGGATGAGCCGGATGGTTCCGCCGACGGAACCGGCGCCGTACAGCGTGCCCTGCGGTCCCCGCAGCACCTCGACGCGGTCGATGTCGGTGAGCCGCAGGTTCGCGAACAACGGCGTCTCGTCGACGTAGGTCGACACGGCCGGGGCGATCAGGTTCTGGAACGAACCGAGACCGATGCTGGTGGCGTTGACCCCGCGAATGATGAACGAGTTGTTGGTGCCGTTGTTGCGCACGCCCTGGTCCGTCGCCACCAGGCCCGGCACGGCCGTGGCGATTCCGGTGAGATCGCGCACCGCGAGGCGCTCGAGGGTCTCGCCGGTCGCCACCGAGATGTTCAGCGGGATCTCCAGCACCGATTCCGCGCGCCGCGTCGCGGTCACGACCACTTCCTCCAGCGCCGGCGAAGCGGACCGCTCCTGGCCCGCTGCGGCCGACGCGAGGATGCCGCCGATCGCCGCCGCCAGCACGGTCTGCGCCCGAAGCCCGGGCACGCCACCGGGCCGGGGTCGCGTCGCGCTCGCCGCACGACGGTCGAGGGGGCCCTCGCTCGGAATGCTCGTCATGTGCGCTTCTCCGCTGTGTAGTCCGGAATCACGAGACGCTCGACGGTCGCCATCGAGGCGCCGCCACGCCGGCGTTGAAGTGCTGGCGCGAGTTCCGGCGCCCGTCGCGCGCTATTCGGTGGCGCGCAGCGACGACGCAATCGGCGGGACGACACGCGCCGCCCGCGAGCGGCACGCGGTCCGACACGCCCGCCCGCCCGGGGATTCGCGCGAATCGCCGGCCTGCCCGGCACGCACGGCGTCGCGGGCCTTGCGTCCATCGCCGACGAAGTGGCGGTTCGGTCCCGGGGCCGCGGCGGACCGCCGCCTGCGACCGCGTCCACCGCGGCTCGGTCCGCGGCGGCGCTCCCTCGCAGCCGACGCCGACGTGGATCAGGTGACCGCTGGCGACCATCTACCGAGCATCCCGCCTCCCCGCCCAGCCGCCTCTCCCGCCCGAATATGCCGCCGCGTCCCGCGCGTGCGCAGCGCCGACACCCGAAAGCCTCAAAGAACGGCCTGTTTGCCGAAGGCGGCCGCGCGGCACGGTGGGCACGCGGCTAGAAGCGGGTCCGCAGTGGCCGCGAGAGGCAAACCGCGAGCGCGGTCACGGTGAGGGCGGCGCCGAGTGCGAGGTAGGTGTCGGCCACGCCCCAACGTTCGACCGCCGCGCCGGCGAGGACCATGCCGAGCGGCGGCGCCGCGTAGAAGAGCGACATCTGCGCGCTGTACACGCGTCCGTGCTGGTCGGGCGGCACGCGCTTCTGGATCAGCGTGGTCACCAGCGGGTTGAGGGGTCCCCAGCAGAAGCCGAGGAAGAACGCGGCGGCGGTGAGCCACGGCAGCGGCGGCAGCAGCGCCATCGGCAGGATGCTGAACGCGGTCCCCGCCAGCGTCAGCCGCAGGAGCGTCGGCTGCGACAGCCGCGCGCTGAGCCAACCGTAGCCGAATGCCCCGAGCGTCGCGCCGGCCGCCATCGCCGAAACCACCGTGCCGAGGCCTGCGGGCTCGCCGAGTTCCTCAAAGTACGCGGTCAGCACGATCGACTCGGTGGGCAGGTAGATGGTCGCGATGACGACCAGCGCGACGGTCATCGTGCGCAGCAACCGGTCCTGCCACAGCACCACGAAACCACGCAGCACGCTCGGCCAGCCGCCGACCGCGTCGGCCGCGCCCCTCGCACGCGCCTCGATGCCGAGGTCGCCCACGCGCAGGAGCGCAATGCAGCCCGCCGAGACGAGGAACAGCGCGGCCGCGCCCCAGAAGGGGCTCACCGACCCGAAGCCGGCAATCAGCCACGCCCCGAGTGCCGGCCCTGCGATCCAGGCGACGCCGAAAACCCCCTCGTGGATGCCGTTCAGCCGCTCCTGCCCCATTCCGGTGGCGCGCGCGGTGTCGGTGAGCAGCGCCTTGCGCGCCGTGTAGCCGGCCGGGTCGAACAGCGCGCCGATCACCGCCAGCAGCATCACGGTGGTCGGCGTCAGTCCGTGCAGCAGCGCGACCAGCGGAATCGCGAGCACAGACAGCGCCGAGAGGATGTCCGCGCCCACGCTCACGAAGCGCCGCCCGACGTGATCGACCATCCAGCCGCTGACCGGCGCGATCAGCAGCGGCGGCAACGATGCCAAGGCGAGCACGACGCCGGCGAGCGTGGCGGAGCCGAGCCGCTCCATCACCAGCCATGGGATCGCGATGGTCACCATGGCGTTGCCGAGGCCCGAGCAGAAGTTCGCGGCCTGCAGCAGCGCCACCAGCGCGAGCGGTCGGGCCAGCGTCACGCGGCCGGCACCGGACGCGGCACGCGCGGACCCTCGCCGCCCGCGCCAGGCCTGACTCCGTCTCGCCGAACGCGTCGATTGGCCGGTGCCGTGCGGTGGAGAGTCGCGTGCGCTTCGTGCCGAAGTGGACGAAGCCCGCTAGGGAACATGTTTCAGGGCCACGCTCGACGGCATCGCGCTTACTTCGACCGCGGTCAGCTTGGTGTCATCGCGGTTCCAGCGTCAAGCGGCGCGCTCCCGCAGGGCTTCGCGGCGCCGCGCGCGTCGGGTGCGACGGGCCGCGGGCGCGGGTCGCGCCCGCGGCTCCAGCGCATCACCAGACGCGGTAGAGCAGCGTCAGGCTGACCTCGAACTCGCCGTCGCTGCCCGCGCGGACGATCGGGCTGTCGCGCACCGACGAGGAATATCCCTCATAGCCCGCCTCGGCGCGCACCAGCAACCGCTTGCTCGCGACATATTGGAGGTAGCTCTGCAGGCCGAGCGCGCGATAACCTCCCGACGGCTCGAACGCTGCATAGCCGGACGTCACCGACTGCGCGCGGGTGACGCCGAAGTCCTTGCGCTGGAACTCGCTCGTGGCGAACGTCGCGTACAGCACCACGTCGGCGGTCCAGCGAGGCGACGGTACGGGGATCTCGCGGCCCAGCCCCACCACGGCGAGCGCACCGAGATCGGAGTCGCCGGCGAGCACGCGCGCCGCCAACCACCACGGCCACCCGGCGCCGAAGCCGCGGCGAACGTCGAGGGTCAGGGCGGGTTCGTCGTCGGTGTCGCCGAGCCCGCGGAGCGCCGGGTTGTCGTCCTCCGACCGGCCGAACTCGTACTGCAGGCCGAGGCCGAGCAGCCAGTCGGGCGACGGCGTCCACCGCACGCCCAGTGAATTCCCCTCCAGATAATAGCGGAGGTCGCCGCGGCGCAGGTGCGCAATCAGCCCGGGTTGCAGTTCGGTCTCGTAGTCGTCGGAGCCGTCGTAGTCGACGCTGTACTCCGCCTCGGCACCGACGGCGAGCGCCCACTCGCCGTCGGCGGCAAGGTCCGGCAGTTCGGCGGTTGGCAGTGCGCCTTCCGGCACCGCCGCCGAGGCGGCCCCCGGAGGATTGATGCACAGACCGGCGGCGAGGAGTATGGCGGGCGTGAAGCGTGGCATGGCATCGACCTCGGTTGTCGGCAGGACCGCGACATTGCAGCGAGACGGTGCGGGCGTTTGTAGACTTGGTATCCGGATATTGCACGGACGGTCGAGCGCATGAACGAACGGCGACAGCACGGGGAGCGGTTCCGCTTCGTAAAGACCGAGCGCCTCGCCGTCGCCGGCGCTCTGCTCGTCCTGCTGTTCGTGTCGCTCGGTGCGGAATTCGGCCCCGCGGCCCCTGCCGGCGTGCGCGCGATGGCGTGGTCGCTCCAGATCCTGCTTGGCCTGCTGGTGCTGCGCGCGGCGATTCTCGCTCTCGCCGCGCGTCCGGCCCTCGCGGCCTGGCCCGATCCGCTGCTGCTGCTGGTCGCCGGATTCGCGACCTCCGTGGTCGTTTCGCCGGCGTACTTCACGCTCGAGCAGGTTCTCGACGGCCTCGGGTTCGAGACGGACGACCCCTCCCCGATCAGTGCCACCACTTGGCTCCTCGCCGTCCTCGAGGAATGGACCGACGTGGTCGGCCCCGTGATCGGCGTGGCGCTCCTGCTCGGGCTGCCAGCCTGGTGGAACCGACCGGCGACGGCAGACGTCGACGATGAGCCCGCCGCCGCACTCGCGGCACGGCGAGTCACCGCTTCGGGATCGGCGATACCGGCCACGGCGTCGACCTCGACGCCGGACCGCAGGGCCACCGAACTCGATGTTACGGTCGACCGCCCGCGACTCGGCGGCTGCCTTTCGCGGCTCCCGCCGGAACTCGGTACCGACGTGATCGCGCTGCGTTCCGAACTCCAGTACCTGCGGGTTTGGACGCCCCGCGGCTCCGCCCTGATCCTCGGCTCACTGCGCGAGGCGGAGGCGGTGCTGGGCGAGTCTACGGGCTTCTCGCCCCACCGGGCATGGTGGGTGGCGACGCGGCACGTCGGCGCGGTGCGGCAGCGCGAGCGCGGTTACGTCTGCCTGCTCGACAACGGCGTCCAGGTGCCCGTCAGTCGCCGGCGCCAGGGCGCAGTCGTGGCCCGCTTCGGCGACAGTTCGGTGTTCACGCCCGCCGACGGCGCATGAGATGCGCGCGCAGGCGGGCGGACGTCTGCGGTTCCCCGCCCGGCGTCGACCTCGCGGGGGACGCGCCGCGCGGCGGTGCGCAACTCGACGAGCGGCGCATCCGGGTCTCGAAGAGCCGCGGCCGCGAGGGCGACCCAGGGTTCGTCGCTAGCGCAGCACGACGGTCCTGTTGCCGAACCTGAACACGCGGCTCTCCGCGTGCCACTGCACCGCGCGGTTCAGCACCACGCTCTCGATCTCGTTGCCGATCGTCGTGAGCTGCTCGGGCGTGAACGAATGGTCCACGCGCTCCACCGCCTGCTCGATGATGGGACCCTCGTCGAGATCGTCGGTGACGTAGTGCGCGGTCGCGCCGATCAGCTTCACGCCGCGCTGGTAGGCCTGGTGGTAGGGCCGCGCGCCCTTGAAGCCCGGCAGGAACGAGTGGTGGATGTTGATCGCCCGTTCCTCGAGTTCGCGGCAGGCGGCCGGCGTGAGGATCTGCATGTAGCGGGCGAGCACCAGCAACTCGCCGCCGTAGTCGCGGAACAGTGCCAGCATCTGCTGCTCCTGCGCCTCCTTCCGCCCGCCCTCGATGGGCAGGTGGTGGAACGGCAGACCGTGCCACTCCGCCAGTCGACGCTGGTCCTCGTGGTTGGACACCACGGCGGCGACGTCGATCGGCAGGGTACCCGCGCTCCAGCGGTGCAGCAGGCTCATCAGGCAGTGGCTCTGCCGCGAGACGGCGACGACCACGCGCACCCGGCTCGCCAGGTCGCGCAGCGTCCACTCCATGCCGAAAGGTCGCATCGACTCGCCGAACTCGGCCTCGAAGGCGGCGCGGTCGAACCCGGGCCGTCCGGGCGCGAAGACCAGCCTGAGCATCGAACGGCCGGCGACGGGATCGAGGAAGTGGTGCGCCTCGAGGATGTTGGCGCCCCGGCCCGCGAGGTACGAGGTGACCGCGGCCACCACCCCGACGCGGTCGGGGCAGGACAGGCGCAGCACGAAGCTTGTTCCGGTCATCGACGGAGATCCCTCCTGGGTTCGGCATCGCGGCCCGGCGCAGGCGCTGCCGGGACCCGCGATGCCGGAGCTAGAGCTGGATGCTGACCCACTTCCATTCGGTCATGGCTTCCATGTCGTACTCGGGGCCTTCCCGCCCCGTGCCGCTGTCGCCGACGCCGCCAAAGGGCACGTGCGGTTCCGCCTGCGCCGTCGCGCCGTTCACGTGGACCATCCCGGCATCGACATCTCTCGCGTAGCGCAGCGCGTGGCCGAGATCCGACGTGAAGATGGCGGCGGCCAGCCCATAGCGGGTGTCGTTGGCCGCGCGCAGCGCCTCGTCGAGGCCATCCACGGCGTAGACCGCGGTCACCGGCCCGAACGTCTCCTCGGAGTGGCAGAGCATGTCGCGGGTGACGCCAGTGAGCACGGTGGGCTCGCAGCGGTGTCCGATCCAGCGGCCGCCGCACTCGACGGTGGCGCCCTTGGCGACGGCGTCGTCGACGTGGGCCCTGATCCGGGCACGCTGGCGGGCGTTGATGATCGGGCCGATCACGGTGGCCGGATCCCGCAGGTCGCCGAGTCCCAGTCGCCTGGCGGCGTCGCCGAACCTCGACAGGAACTCCGCGGCGATCCCGCGCTGGACGTAGATCCGGCTCGAGGCCATGCAGACCTGACCCTGGTTGCCGAACGAGCCCTGGATCGCGGCCTGGACCGCCCGCGCGAGGTTGGCGTCGTCGAGCACGACCAGCGGGCTCTTGCCGCCGAGTTCGAGCGTGAGCTTCTTGCCCGTCCGCGCCGCGATCTCGCGGATGTGGGCGCCGACGCGGGTCGAGCCCGTGAACGAGATGCTGCGCACCAGCGGGTGGCCGGTGAGCGAGTCCCCTATCTCGTGGCCGAAGCCGGTCACCACGTTGAAGCAGCCGGCCGGCAGGCCGGCCTCGCGGTACAGCTGCGCCAGGCGCAGCGCCATCAGCGGCGCCTCTTCGGAGGGCAGCATCGCGACCGTGTTGCCGAACGCGAGGGGGATCGCGCTCAGCCTGACGCCCTTCGCCAGCGGAACGTTGAACGGCGTGATGCTGGCGATCACGCCGAGCGGCACCCGGAACGTCAGGTTGAGCTTCCCCGGCGTATCGCTCGGCAGCGTCTTCCCGCTCAGGTAGCGGGTCGCGCCCGCGGCCGCGCGGAACACGTCCGCGGCCCGCTGCACCTCGTGGCGAGCCTTGCCGATCGGCGAGCCGATCTCGGTCACCATCAGCGACGCGAACTCCTCGGCGTCGCGCTCCAGAAGCGCCGCGGCGCGGCTCAGCACCGCCTCGCGGACATTGACCGGAGCCCGGCTGAAGGCCGGGAAGGCGGCCTGCGCGGCCTGGACTGCGGCGTCGACGTCGGCGGGCGTCCCGCGCGCCGCCAGCGCGAACGGCCGGTCGCTCTCGGGGTCCAGCACCGCGAAATACTCGCCGGCCGACGGCGGCACCAGCACGCCGCCGATCCAGTGCCCGTGACGTTCCATCGACGCCTCCGCTGTCGGGACCTGCCCCACCGGCGCCCGCTACCCGGCCGCGTCGGGCTGCGCCTCCGGCTCGGCGAGCCGAAAGGCGTCGAGGCTGCGGCAATGGGCATCGATGGCGAGCAGCGTGGGGAAATCCCCGAGGTCGCAGCCGAAGCGCCGGGCGTTGTACAGCTGGGGGACGAGGCAGACGTCGGCGACGGTGACGCCGTCGCCGAAGCAGTGCCGGCCGGAGGTCGTGTACCGGCGCACCTGGGCCTCGAGCGCGGTGAAGCCTTCGCGGATCCAGTGGTTCACCCAGCGCGCGATGGCGGCCTCGTCGGCCCGGTACTCGCTCCGCAGCCGGTTCAGGACCCGCAGGTTGTTGATCGGGTGGATGTCCGCGCAGACGATGCCCGCCATGCCGCGGACCACCGCGCGCGCGCCCGGGTCGGCCGGCAGCAGCGGGGGCCGCGGCCAGCGCTCCTCGAGGTACTCGATGATCGCGCTCGACTGGACCAGCACGCCGGCCTCGGTCTCGAGCGCCGGCACCAGGCCCTGCGGATTGAGCGCGAGGTACTCCGCGGCGCGATGCTCGCCGCGGGGCAGGGCGTGGTGGACACCCTCCGCTTCCAGGCCCTTCAGGCGCAGGGCGATGCGGACGCGATAGGCGGCTGAGCTGCGCCAGTAGCCGTGGAGTCTCATCGGTCGGGCGGGCCGATGCGGATGCCGACGGTGCCGACGCCGTCCACCCCACCCTCGACGACGTCGCCCGGCACCAGCGGACCGACTCCCGCGGGCGTGCCCGTGAAGATCAGGTCGCCCGGCTCGAGCACCATCGAGCGCGAGACGAACGCGATGATCTCGGGCACCGACCAGATCAGCTGCGAGATGTCGGCATCCTGCCGCACCGCGCCGTTGACGGACAGCCAGATGCGGCCGCGGGCGGGGTGCCCGATCCGGTCCGCGAGCGAGATCGCGGAGCACGGCGCCGAGCGGTCGAAGGCCTTGCCCCACTCCCAGGGCCGCCCGGCATCGCGAGCCGCCAGCTGCAGGTCGCGCCGGGTCAGGTCGATGCCGACCGCGTAGCCCAGCACGTGCGCGTTCGCCGACTCGACGCCGATGTCGGCGCCGCCGCGACCGATGGCGACGACCAGCTCGATCTCGTGGTGAAAGTTGGCCGTCTGCGGCGGATAGGCGATGACCGACCCGTCCGCCACCACGCTGTCGGCGGGCTTCTGGAACATGAACGGCGGCTCGCGAGACGGGTCCTTGCCCATCTCCCGCGCGTGCGCCTCGTAGTTGCGCCCGACGCAGTAGACGCGCCGCGCCGGGAAGCGTGCGTCGCTGTCGCGGATCGCGACCGACGCCTGCGGCGGCGGGTCGATGACGAACTTCATGGGAGCCTCTCTTCGCGGAACAGGCCGGTGGCCTGCTGCACGGGCCGGTCCGAGAACGAGAACAGCACGGCATCGCTCGCCGCCTGGTGCCGCACCGTCGCCCAACTGGGCACGACGAAAACGTCGCGCGCCCGCCACTCGAGCACGGCGGCACCGACGTGCGTGCGGCCCTCGCCCTCCACCGGCGTGAACACCGTTGCGTCGGTGCTGCGGTATGGCTTCGTTTCGAAGCCGCGCGGCAACAGCTGCATGAACGTGCCGATGGTCGGCATCGCGAACCCGCCGGTCACCGGATTGACGAAGCGCATCTTGTGGCCGTGGCACGGGTCGGGCTCGCCGTTCCTGCCGAGCGTCTCGAGCGCCTCGCGGGTCCGGTCGTAAGGATAGCTGAACACCGGCGACGCCAGCCCCCGCGGCCGGTGGTCGACGGGCAGCAGGTTCGCGCCGAACCGCGCCAGGCTGTCGCCGGCGGGGCGCGTGACCGCCTGCTCGACCGCGTGCATCGGCTCGGCGAAGCCGGCGTCGAGGGCCTGCACCAGCGGGATGTCGAGGCCGTCGAGCCAGACCACCGGGTCGTCCGTGTCGTTGCCGTGGTCGTGCCACTGCCAGGACGGAGTGATGATGAAGTCTCCCGGGTGCATCGTGGCGCGTTCCCCGTCCACCGCGGTGTAGGCGCCGGTGCCCTCGAGCACGAAGCGCAGCGCGCTCTGCGTGTGCCGGTGGCCGCGCGCGCGCTCGCCCGGCAACACCAGTTGCAGGCCCGCGTACAGCGACGTCGTGATGCGCGACTGCCCACCGAAGGCCGGGTTTTCGAGCACCAGGACACGCCGTTCCGCCTCCTCGACCGAGACCAGCCCGCCGGCCTCCAGCAGCAGCGAACGCAGCTCCGGGTAACGCCAGATCGCGGGCCGGCAGCCGCTGGCGGGCTGCCTCGGAACCAGCGTGGCGAGCGACAGCCAGAGTGGCGAGAGGTGGTGCCGGCCGAGGCGGTCGTAGAACTCGCGACGATCGGCGCTCGGTTCAGTCGCAGGCTGAGGCATGGTTTCGCGCTCCGGGTCCTCGAACGGGTGGCCGGCTCACGGCAGCTCGACCGTCAACGGCTCGTAGCAGTACAGCCACTCGCGCCGCGAGCGCGCGATGTCCTTGCGGATGAAGGCTGCACGCATCTCGGCGGCATCGGTGATGTGGAAGAGTTCCCCGTGCTCGGCGGACTCGCGCACGATGCGGGTCGTGCGGGGCGCCCGGTTACGCTCGTAGCGACGCAGCGCATCGGCGATGGCCTCGCCGCCGTCGAGGCAGCGGGCGAGCACCGCGGCGTCCTCGATCGCCATCACCGCGCCCTGCGCCATGTAGGGAAGGGTCGGGTGGATCGCGTCGCCCAGCAGCGTCGCGCGGGCGGTGCTCCAGCGCTCCCGCAGCTCGCGGCTGTTGAGTGCCCAGCGGAAGCACTGGTCGCGCTCCGTCGCGGCGATGATCGCCTGCACCTCCGGATGCCAGCCGGCGTAGTCCTGCTGCAACTCGCCCCAGGGGCGGCGGGCGGTCCAAGACTCCTCTTCCCACTCGCGCTCGTGGCACCCCACGAAGTTCAGCAGAGTGCCCGCGCGCAGCAGGTAAACCACGGCGTGGTTGCGCGGGCCGCACCACACGGTCACGACGGGCCGCATGACCTCCGCGGGCAGCCGCTCGGCTGGAACGACGACGCGCCACGCCGCCTGGCCCGTGTACACGGGCCGGTCGGAGCCGACGATGCTGCGGCGGATGACCGACTTGATGCCGTCGGCCCCGACGAGCACGTCGCCCGCGAACTCGCGGCCGTCCTCCAGGACGACGCTCACCCCGCTGGCCGTCTCCGCGAAGCCGACCGTGCGGGCCGAGAGCCGGATACAGCCCGGATCGAGTCCCTGCACCGCGTCCGCGAGAATCCGGTGCAGGTCCCTGCGGTGCACGTGGTAGTACGGAGTGCCGTGGAGGCGCTCATGGGTGTCGTCCTCGTTGAGCGGCACCCGGTGCAGCATCTCGCCGGTGTCGAAGCGGCGGAACTCGTAGGCAAGCGGCCTGACTCCGGCCCTGTCGAGTTCGTCGCGCAGGCCGAGCGAGTCGACCACCTTGACCGCATTGGCGCTCAGCTGGATGCCGGCGCCCACCTCACCGAGTTCCGGGGATTGCTCGAGGACCACAACCTCGTGGCCGCGCTTCATCAGGCAGGCGGCCGCCGTGAGTCCACCTAGACCCGCGCCGACGATGAGCACCTTCATCTTGTTGCACCCCGGTTCTTCCGCCCAGTCAACGCCCACCGCAGGCCTTCCGCGCAACACGCCGTGCCGGCGCCCGAGTCACGGCATCTTCGTCGCGGTGCCGGAACCGGCCTGCTCGCCACCGGCGGCATCGAGCACGGCGGCACGCGCGTCCCGCGAAGGCACTCGTCGATGCGCCGCGGCACGAACCGCAGCGGCACCCCGAACCGTGGTCGCGGCCCGGTGCGGTTTGAGACCTCGACCCTCGTGAGCGCGCCGACTCCCCGAACCGGCGCGCCATCATCACCCAAATGCCGCGCGGCCATGCAGTACGCCGCGGCCCGCCGTCCGGTTTCGCAAATCAATCGCCCGATTATTTAAATGCGGGTCGAGCGGGCCGCGACCGCTTTCGGGGGGCACGATTGAAATGCCCTCACCGCCCCTGCATCCTTTCGCCCATGAAGCGCCCGACGCCGCCGAGGTCCGCAGTCCCGACCGACGACCACGCCAACGGCTTCATCCGCACCCTGCTGGCGGGCCGCAACGCCCGCCTGTCGCAGGCGTTCGAGCACGCGCACGCCTCGCCCCACACCTCGCGCGTCGAGACCAACGTCGAGCGCGGCGTGACCCGCTTCCTCGTCGACCAAAACATCCCGCACGCCGCGGGCCGCTACGAGCTGTTCTCGATCCGCGACGAGATCCGCGCGGTGATCGAGGACCTGCGCGATACCGGGCCGCGGCTCGAGCGCGCTCCCGGCGAGAACCTGATCTCCTTCCGGATCCAGCTGGCGGGCAAGTTCGTGGCTGGCATCGGCGGCAGCGACCCGATGCACTTCCAATGCCCCCACCTTGGCGCGCGCTTCCAGCCGCTCGGCGCGTCCCTGCGACTCTACTTCCCGCCCTCGCCGCTGGCCCGCTCGGTCACGCTGTACTGCACGCCGCAGTTCCTGCTCGGCAACCTCGTCTCCGAGCGGGACAAGCTGCCGACGCAGGCGCAGCAGTTCCTGACGGCTTGCGCACCCGACTTCAGCTACTGCCGGCTGACGGTGACCGCCGAGATCATCGAATGCACGTCGGTGCTGCTCAACAACCCCGTGTCTGGACTGCTGCGCCTGCCCTACGCCGAGGCCAAGATCCTCGAACTGCTTACGCTCTGCGTCGCCGCCTTCGGCCGGCTGGAGGAGGCGGCGGTGCAGCAGTTCTCGGAATCCGACATCGGGCGCTTCCACCGCGCGCGCGAGATACTCTCCTCGCGGTTCAGCCCGCCGCCGACGATCGCGTCGCTCGCGCGCGAGCTCGCCATCAACGAGACCAAGCTGAAGAGCGGCTTCAAGGCGTTGTTCGGACACACGCTCTTCGAGTACGGCCACGAGTGCCGGATGCAGCACGCGCTGCACCTGCTGCGCGACAAGCGCATGCGCATCAGCCGGGTCGCCGAGGCCGTCGGGTACCAGCACCAGGGCACCTTCGCGTCCGCGTTCAAGGCGCACTTCGGGATCCGGCCCAAGGAGGTCAGGCTGCCCCCGGAGCCGGAGGTCGGCGAGGCGTCGCTGGCCGGCTGAAGCCACCGGACGCCCCCTCGGCGCGCCCGGGCACCGCGGGGTGGCGCGGCCGCTAACCGGGCGGCGAGTCCCTGCCGCCCGCCAGCTCGCGCAGGCTCGGGACGAACAGGTCCGGGGTGAGGTCGAGGTCGGCGACGCCCGGCGGCGCGTAGCGGGAGAGGTCGTCGCACCCGTGCGCCCGCAGCACCTCGTCGTCGACGAAGAAGCGGCCGCTGAACGCACACGGATCGCTGGTCAGGATCCACCACGCGGCGTCGGCAATGATTTCCGGGGAGCGCAGCGCGCCGATCTCGAGCCCGCGGCCGATCTCCCGCATGGCCGCCGTGTCGATGACGGTGCGGGGCCACAGCGCGTTGACCGCGACCCGGCCGCGCAGTTCAGCCGCCGCGCCGAGCACCAGCAGGCTCATGCCGTACTTGGTGATGCTGTACGGCGCGTGCGGCGCGAACCAGCGCTCCTCGATCGACGACAGCGGCGGCGAGATCGACAGCACGTGCGCGTGCTCGGAGCGCAGCAGGTGCGGCAGGGCCCGCTGCAGCGTCGCGAGGCTGCCGCGGACGTTGACCGAGTGCATCAGGTCGAAGCGCGCGAGCGGCGTCGAGGCCACGCCGGTGAGGCGCACGGCGCTGGCATTGTTGACCAGGACGTCCAGGCCGCCGAACTCCTCGACGGTGCGGGCGATCGCAGCCTCGACCTGCTCCTCCTGCCGCACGTCGCAGACCAGCGGCAGCGCGCGTCCGCCGAGCGCCTCGACCTCCGCCGCGGCCGTGTAGATCGTGCCGGGCAGGGTGTGATGGGGCGTCGCGGTTTTCGCGGCGATCGCGACGTTCGCGCCGTCGCGGGCCGCGCGGCGCGCGATCGCGAGGCCGATGCCCCGCGAGGCGCCAGTGATGAAGATCGTTCGCCCCCGCAGCGACCGGTCCATCAGGAGCCCCCGGCGGGCGGCGACAGCGCCCAGGCGGTGCGCGGCAGGGCATCGACGCAGCGCGTGTCGAGCGGCGCCGCGGGGTTCGCGAAGAACCTGCGCATCAGGTCGCCGGCACAGTCGGGTTGCTGGATCAGCACGAAGTGCCCGGTGCTCGGGAACACGACCGTGCGCGCATCGCTGAGGGAACGCGTGACGTGGTCGCTCAAGGTCTTGGGCGTGACCAGGTCGAGCTCGCCGACCAGCATCAGCGCCGGTACGTCGGACCGCGGGGCCACGAGCGTCGCCGGCGGGCTCACCGCGAATCCCATGCGCGCGCAGAAGTTTTCCCAGTCCCAGCGCTCCTGCGGGCCCATCCGGACGCCGGTGCGGATCGCGGCTGGCACCGCCCGCCGTGCCGCCAGCTGGCGCCCCGGATCGTCGCGCCCCGCGTGCTCTTCGCGGCAGACCGAACTCGGCCACGTGAACGCGGGATCCCGGCCAGCGGCGCCCGGCGCTTCGTCCGGCAGTCGCAGGCGCGCCCACACGCGGTGGTCGCCGCGCGCACTGCGCTCGACGGCCAGCGGGATCAGCCCGCGGCGCCCGGGGTCGCCCATCGCAATGCGGATCAGCTCCAGGTACTCGACGTTCGACACCCGGGCGTCGCCGATCCGCCGCGGCCGTCGCTCGAGTTCCGCGGCCACCCGGCCGAGGTTCCGCTCGAAGTCGGGGAACGCGCCGCGGCACTGCGGCGCGGCGGCGCACTCGTCCACGAGGTCCAGCAGCGGGTCGATCAGGAACGCCTCGGCGGCGCTGTTCGACTCCACGCCCCACATCCCGTCGAGGACGATGCCGGCGATCGCCGCGGCGTCGAGCCCGAGCAGCCGCTGCGCGACGGTCGTCCCGTACGAGACGCCGTAGACGTTCCACCGGGAAATGCCCATCGCGAGCCGCAGGTCCCGGAGATCCTGCGCCGCCTCCTGGGGGCCGTACAGGTTGACGTCGAGACGCTCGTCGAGGTGCCTGCGGCACGCCTCGACCTGCGCGGGGTCGACGTTCGGCTGCGCGGCGTCGAGGCCCTCGTCGAACTGCGGGCACGACATGTCGGGCCGTCCCCACGGCGTCGAGCCGCGGTGGTCGACGAAGATGACGTCGTCCTCCTGCGACAGGCTCTCGGCCAGGGCGCCCTGACGCCGCAGCAGCTTGAGCCCCGAACCGTTGCCGCCCATCACGAACAGCAGCGGCGGACGGCCCCCGTTCGGCCGCGCCGCGCCGATCACGACGAAGCTGGTCGTCACGGTGCGGCCCCCGGCGCGGCTGCGGTCCTCCTTGACCGTCAGGCGTCCGCAGCGCGCGCGACCGGCGATCGACGGCGGGAGCTCGATCGGGCAGGCGGCCGGCTCCACGGCGCGCGTGGGGATCGTCGGCGCGGACGTCGCGGCGGCCTGCGCCGCGCCGGCCAGCAGCACGGCGGCCACGCCGAGCGCCGCCGCCCGGCACACGCGGCGCTGCCGTCGATGGTGTCGAATGGACATGGGGTACTCCTCGGCAGGGATGGCGGCACGCGCGGCGCGCGAGCGTGCGACGGTCACTGGTGGTCGCGGGGCACGCGTTCCTTCCACTCGCGCTCGCGCACGACCTTGCCGTCGCGCAGCAACTGGCGCACGTGGCGGTACTCGAAGGCCGCCGGGTCGCTGCGGACCTCGGTGGTTCCGCGCCACTCGACCGGCTGGCCCTGCCACTCGCTGCGCAGGAACGCGCGGCCGACGAAACTGGCGCGGGCCGGGTCGTCGTCGTCCACCGTGAACTCCACGGTGATGTCCTCGCCGTCGGGGCTGACCCACTGGAACCCGCGCGTGAAGGTCGTCGTGCCGGCGATGTCGTCCTTCGCCCACTGGCTCCGGACCGGGCCGTTCCACGTGTACTCGGAGGCGCCGGTGCCCGCTGTCTCGGCCTCGGCGACCGTGACGTTGCGGCTGCCGACCGCCGCGGCCGCGCGCTCCGCCGCCTCGGCGGACTGCGGGGGCACGACGGGCAGCGTCAGCGTGGACCCGCCCTCGCCCACCTCCAGGGTCATCTCGAGCGGCTCGGCCGACGGCCAGTACGCCGGGAACAGCGCGTTCGCGACCGAGACCCGCAGTCGGTGCCCGGGCTGGAAGATCCACGACGTGAACTGCAGCGGGAGCGTCAGTTCGTAGCGCCGGCCCGGCTCGAGCGGCGTGGGCGCGACGGAGGACTCGCGGTGCGCGCCGTTCAGGGCGCCGCCCGTGATGAGGGTGGTCGTGCCGTCCGGCGCCACGTCCGACAGCTTCACGAACCAGTTGGCGCGGTTCACGTCGATGGCCGTGCTCAGCCGCGCGACGGGCTCGCCGAGGATCTGCACTTCGCCCGCGAACGGCGCGCTCTCGTACAGCAGCGCGGTCGAATCGCCCAGACGCTGGTCGGGCGGGACGTCGATCCAGCCGATGCCGAGGGACACGCCGGTGCTCGGCACCATCCGCAGGCGGTGCTGCCCCGCAGCGCCGGCGGCCGGACCGACCGAGCGGTCGACGTTGAGCGACCACCGACGCATCTCGACGGGGGCGTCGCGCCACCGGTCGAACGCCCGCCACTCGCCCGGGATCAGCGCACGCGTGACGATCGGGCGATGCGGCCGGCGCATGAAGGCGTAGACCTGGGGACGCTCCAGCACGTCGTTGCGCTTGCCCTTCAGGAAATGATCCCACCAGTCGAGCGACAACCGCCCGATGTCGGCCGTGGGCCCGGGGAAGTTGGCGCTGTGGTTCCACGGGCCGATCACGGCGTGCACGGGGCCGCTGGAGTGCTCGAGCGCGCGCACCACGGCGCTGCGGTACGGGTCGTGCCACGCGCCAACCTTGAGGGTCGGGACCTCGCCGGCCGTGGGGTCGAGATCGCGGCGCTGGCTGCGCCGCCAGAACTCGCCGTCCCGCTGCTGGCGCAGGAACGTGAGGCTCCAGGGCTGCTGGTCGAACCGCTGGCGGAGCAGCCGTTCGTCGAACGGGTCGCGGTCCGGCGGGGTCGCCACCAGCATCACGTCGGCCGCGACCGAGTAGTCGTCGAGGTGGAAGATGCCGTCCGGGAAGCGCACGTCCTCGTGGTAGATGTTCTCGGTGGCCATGTAGGCCACGATCGCGCGCAGCGCCGGCGGGCGCCGCGCCGCGACCAGCATCGAGGTGAAGCCGCTCCACGACGTCCCGAACATGCCGATGCGGCCCGTCGACCAGGGCTGCCGCGACAACCAGTCGATCGTCTCGACGGCGTCGTCGATCTCGTGGTCCGAGTACTCCGTCGCGGGGAGGGTGCCGTCGCTCTCGCCCGTGCCCCGCACGTGCAGGTACGCCACTACGTAGCCGGCACGCACGAAATCCTCGTACCAGCCGCGGCCGAAGCTGCCGCACGGCCCGCCGTACCCGTCGACCGTCAGCAGCACCGGGAAGCGCTGGCCGCGACGCGCCGCGGGCGGCTTCGCCAGGCAGACCGACACCCGCGTGCCGTCCTGCATCGGTAGGCGCCGCGTCTCGAGCACGAGCGGCGGCTTGGCGGCCGCACCCGCGCGGGCGGGAGCGCTCGCGACCACGAGCACGGCCAGCGCGGCCAGCGCGGCCGACCAGAGGGCCGCTGCGCACGACGCGGAGAATCCGGAAGCTGACTTGCCGAACACGTCACCCCCTTCGCTGGCCGCCCGCGTCGCGATGGCCCGCACCGCTTCCGGACGAGGGTAACGACCCCGCGTCGCACTGTAACCGGCTAACCGGACCGGAATCGTAGGGATTCGGACGGGCGCGCCCTGCCGAGGCCGACTACCGGAGGACTCCCGTCGCGGCGGGGCGGACGCGGCCCGGCAGGAGGCGCTGCCGACGCGGCGCGTCGCCGCGCCGGCGTTCACGCCGCGGGCGCCGCGCCGCATCGGGACGCCCGGCGCTCGCGCGGCGCTCGATCCCGCGCAACTCATCGCGAGCGTCGCGCGATGCCCGCCCACGCACCCCGCGCGACTCGTGCGACTCGTGCGACTCGTGCGACGAGTTCTTCAGGACCGTCCCGCGCGACCGGCACGGTCGAACCGCACGGCGGCCTTCACCCTGCTCCGCGCCGCGACCGGCACCCCCTCGGCCGCGACGTAGCGGCCGAGCAGCAGGCGCGTCTCGCGGCGCAGCCGCCGGCGCTCACGGTCGGGCAGGAACTCGAGGTTGTCGATCAGCACCGCCATCACCACGCTGACCGTCCGCCCCAGTTCCAGCGCGCGCGCCGCGCCGATGCCGGGTGCCAGGGCCCGCAGCCGGGCGCCGACGAGCCGTGCTGTCCGCTCCCGCTGCTCGCGGGTGATCTTCCAGATGAGCGGATGCCGCTGGTAGGCGAACAGCACCCCGATCAGCGGTCCGTGGCGCCGCCACACGAGCGTCATGCGGTGCTCCAGCGCTTCCAGGTAGCCGTCGAAGTCGAGCCGGGCGTCCTCCGGACGGCTCTCGAACGCAGCGCCCTCGTCGGCCAGCGCGCGCTCGAGCACGGTCAGGATCACCGAGGTGATGTCCGGGAAGAAGTGATAGAGGCTGCCGATCTGGATGCGCGCGGTCCGCGACAGGTCGTCCATGGTGATCTCGTCGCAGCGCTTGTGGACGAGCAGGCGCTCGAAGGCGTCGAGCACGTCTCTGACCCGCTGGACGCCGCGCCTCTGGCTGGGGCGCCGCCGCAGGCTGGCGAGCGCCAACTGGTCGACGTCGACGGAGCGCGGAGACGCCGTCCGCCTCGGTTGCCTCGCGGGGGACATGGGTGCTCTGAAGGGATCCGGGCCGGGGACCGGATTATAGCGGCGAGCGGCGTCGCGACCACCGCTCGCCGTACGAACGCGACCGCCCGCACGGCCAGTCGCGACGCGCGGACCATACTTGACGAGTCCTCAAGTCTGCTGGCAGTGTCGCGCGACTCGGCCGCATCCCCTCCTTCGACCGGCGCACGGCAAAGTCCGCCGCGCGGCGCGAAGGACCCGGCGCGAGCCGCGCGCCGGTCGCAGATGGAGCCCGGGTGAAGCACCTCGTTCCCACCGCCGTTTCGAGCGCTCTGTGGCCGGCCGGCGGGACGCTCCTCTGCGCCGAGGCCGGCGGCTACCTCATGCCGCTGCTGCTGGGCCCGATGGCGGCCACCTACGCGATCGGCGAGGCCGCGGCCGGCGGCGTGCTGGCCGTGCAGCTCGGCGCGTTCGCCGTGGCCGCCATCGCCCTCGCGCCGCGGCTCGGCGCGCTCAGCCCGCGCCGCGGCGCTCTGCTGGCGCTGCTCCTGATCGTCGCGGGCAACCTGCTCAGCGCCTCGCAGCCGGTCGTATGGTCGCTCGTCTGCGGACGCGTGCTCGCCGGGCTGGGCGAGGGCATGGCGGCTGCGGTCGCGGCGGCCGCGATCGCACGGAAGGCGGACCCGGACCGCGCGTTCGCGCGCGTCTTCATCGCCGTCGTGCTGATGACGCTGGCGATCTTCCTGCTGCTGCCCGGACTGGTGGCCGGGCAGGACGCCCGCCTGCTCTTCCTCGGCGCGGCCTGCGTGCCGATGCTGGCGATCCCGGCCGCGCTGGCGCTGCCCGACCGGGTGGAGGTCCAAACGCCCGCCGCGGCGCGCGTCCGCGGTCCCTACTCGGTGCGCGCGCTGCAGATCTGCGCGGCGATCACCCTGTACTCGGTATCGGCCAACTCCTACTGGGTCTACGTGGAGCGCATCGCGACCGGCATCGGCATGTCCCCCGAAGCCTTCGGCAAGGCGTTCGCCATCGGCGTGATCTGCGCGCTCGCCGGGCCAGTCGCCGCGGAACGCCTGGGGACGCGCTGGGGCCGCGTGCCGCCGCTGACCGTGGGCTGCGTGCTCCTCGCCATCGGCGGCTGGCTCAGCACCCATGCGACCACGCCGCTGCTGCTGACCGTCGGCGTCACGGTGTCCAGCGCCGCGCTGCTGTTCGGCACGCCCTACCTGCTCGGCCTGGCAGCGATGGTCGACCCCTCCGGCCGGGTGGCCGGCGCGGGCCGCGGGTTCAACAACGTCGGCTCCGCGATCGCGCCGGCGCTCGCCGCCGGCATCCTCGGCGCGACCGGGGCGTACACCAGCATCGGCTGGATCTCGGTGGCGGCCGCGGCCGGGGCGTTAGCGCTCGTGCTGCTGAGCGCTCGCCGCGCACCGCAGGCCGCGGGCTGAAGGGCCGGGAGGCGCGCGTGCCGGGACTGCTGTCGCGTTACTCCGCCTGGCGGCTGCTGCGGGAGGGCCTCGCGGGCCAGCAGGGCTGGACGCCGGCGTGGGAAGACCGGGACCCCGATCCCGCCTACGACGTCGTGGTCGTCGGGGGCGGCGGCCACGGGCTAGCGACCGCCTACTACCTCGCCCGCACGCACGGCATCACGCGCGTGGCCGTACTCGAGAAGGGCTGGATCGGCGGCGGCAACACGGGGCGGAACACGACCATCATCCGTTCGAACTACTTCCACCCGCAGAGCGCCGCGCTCTACGACCTGTCGGTTTCGCTGTACGAGACGCTCGCGCTCGAACTGAACTACAACATCATGTTCTCGCAGCGCGGAATGATGGAGATCGCGCACAACCAGCCGGAGCTGGAGTCCATGGCGCGGGCAGCCAACGCGATGCGGATCAACGGCGTCGACATCGAGGTCATCGGGCGCGACGAGGTGCTGCGCCGGGAGCCGCTGCTCGATCCCTCGCCGCGCTCGCGCTGGCCGGTCTACGGCGCGCTGCTGCAGCGCCGCGCCGGGACCGCGCGGCACGACGCCGTCGCCTGGGGCTACGCGCGGGCGGCGGCGGCGCTCGGGGTGCACATCGTGCAGGACTGCGAGGTCCGCGGGTTCGCGATCGCAGGCGGCCGCGTCGTCGCCGTCGAGACCAGCCGCGGCACCGTCCGCGCCGAACGCCTCGGGCTGGCCGTCGCGGGCAACTCCTCTGTGCTGGCGCGACGCGCCGGCTTCGATCTGCCGCTGCAGAGCTACACGCTCCAGGCCATGGTGAGCGAGCCCGTCAAGCCGTGCCTGAACACGGTGGTGCTGTCGACGTCGACCGGCTCCTACGTCAGCCAGTCGGACAAGGGCGAACTGGTGATGGGCGGCAACCTCGACCGCGCACCGTCCTACGCGCAGCGCGGCAGCTTCCGGATCTCGCAGTCCGTGGTGAGCCCGCTGGTCGAGCTGTTCCCTGCCTTCGCCACCCTGAAGCTGCTGCGCCAGTGGGGCGGCACGGTGGACACCTCGCCGGACAACTCGCCGATCATCGGCCCGTCGCCCGTCGCGGGCCTGTACCTGAACTGCGGATGGGGTACCGGCGGATTCAAGGCCATCCCGGCCGGCGGCACCCTGTTCGCCCACCTGCTGGCGACCGGGCGGCACCACCCGCTGTCGGAGCCCTTCGACTACGGTCGCTTCGCGCGCGGCGAACTGGTCGACGAGGGGCACGCCGGCGTGGCGCACTGAGGCCCGGGACATGCAGATCTTCCACTGCCCCTTCTGCGGTCCGCGCCCCGACGCGGAGTTCCACTACGCGGGCGACGCGGACAAGCCGCGCCCCGCGCGTGACTGCAGCGACGAGGAATGGGCACGGTACCTGCTGATGCGCGCCAACGCGCGCGGCGTCGCACGCGAGCTCTGGGTGCACCGGGCCGGCTGCGGCAGGTGGATCGTGCTGGCGCGCGACACCGTGTCCCACGAGATCGGCGGCTCGGAGCCGCTCAATCCATGAGCACCTCGCGCCGGCTGCCGGCGGGCGGCGAGATCGACCGCAGCCGCCCGCTGAACTTCAGCTTCGACGGCCGCGCGCTGTCCGGCTACGCGGGAGATACCGTCGCCTCCGCGCTGCTGGCGAGCGGCGTGCAGGTGCTGGCGCGCAGCTTCAAGTATCACCGGCCGCGCGGCCTGCTCGGCGTCGACCACGAGGAGCCGAACGCGATCCTCGACCTGCGGCTCGGCGCGCGCCACGACCCCAACGCCCGCGCGACGCTGGAACCGCTCGCCGAGGGCCTGCAGCTGTCCTCGGTGCACGCGCTCGGCACCGCGGGACGCGACCTGCTGGCCGTGCTGGACCGCGGCGCACGGTTCATCCCCGCGGCGTTCTACTACAAGACCTTCATGTGGCCGCACTGGCACGTCTACGAGGGCATGATCCGCCGCCTCGCGGGCCTCGGCCGGGTCGATGCGCGCAGCCGGGCGCAGGCGGCGCCGCACCGCCACCTGGCGGTCGACCTCTGCGTCGTCGGTGCGGGCGCCGCGGGCCTCGCGGCCGCCCGCGGCGCCGTCGCCGCCGGACGCAGCGTGCTGCTGGTGGAGCAGCGCACGCGCGTCGGCGGCGCGCTGCTGTGGCGTGACGCAACCGTGGAAGGCGAGCCCGGTTCACGCTGGGCGGGGCGCGTCGCCGCCGGCCTCGAGGCCGCGGGCGCGCGGGTGCTCGCCGGCACGGCCGCCGTCGGCCTCTACGACCACAACGCGGTGGTGCTGCACGAGCGCGGACCGGACGGCGGACGGATCTGGCAGGTGCGCGCCCGCGAGATCGTGCTGACCACCGGCGCCATCGAGCGGCCGCTGCTCTTCGGCGACAACGACCGACCCGGCGTCATGCTGGCCGACGCGGCGCTGGAGTACCTGCGCCGCTACGCCGTGGTCGCGGGCGAGCGCATCGTGTTCGCCACCGGCAACGACACCACCTACGTCGCCGCGCAGGCCTTCGCCGCGGCCGGCGCACGCTGCACGATCGTCGATTCCCGCACCGGCAGCCCGGCGCAGGACGCGGCCCGCGCGGCCGGCATCGAGGTCGTCGCGGGGGCGCGCGTCGAGCGCGCTCTCGGCAGGGGGCGCGTGGAAGGCGCGCGGCTGGCGTCCGGGGCGACGCTGTCGGCCGACCTGCTCGCGGTCTCCGGCGGCTGGACGCCGCTGATCCACCTCTACTGCCAGGCCCGCGGGCGTCCGCGCTGGGACGAGGAACGCGGCACGCTGCTGCCCGGCGAGCCGGTCGCCGGCCTGCGCGTCGCGGGCGCCGCCGGCGGCGCCCGCTCGCTGGCCGAGGCGCTCGCCGCGGGCGCCCACGCGGGTACCGGCGGCGGCCGCGTCGAGATCCCGGACTGCGACGACCGCCCCTTCGACTGGGGCGGCCCGCCGGACACGCGCATGGCCTTCGGCGAGCGGCGGGCGTGGGTCGACCTGCAGAACGACGTCACGGCCAAGGACGTCGCGCTGGCGGTCCGCGAGAACTTCCGCGCGGTCGAGCACCTGAAGCGCTACACCACCCTCGGGATGGCGAGCGACCAGGGCCGAACCTCTAACGTCAACGGGCTGGCCCTGCTGGCCGAGCGAACCGGCCGGACGCTCGCGCAGGCCGGCGTGACCACGTTCCGTCCGCCGTTCCTGCCGGTGTCGCTGGCGGCCGTCGCGGGCACGCAGCGCGGGGAACTGCAGGCGCCGCTGCGGCGCCTGCCGGCCGAGGAGGTGCATCGTGCCGAAGGCGCCGAACTGCGGGAGTACGGCGACACGCTGCGTCCCGCCGCCTACGGGACGTCGCACGACGCCCTCCTGCGCGAGTGCCGGGCTGCACGCGAGCGGTGCGTGATCCTCGATGCCTCGTCGCTGGGCAAGATCGAGGTGCAGGGCCCCGACGCGGCGGCGCTGCTCGATTTCGTGTTCTACACGCGGCTCTCGAACCTCGCGCCCGGGCGCCTGCGCTACGCGCTCGCCCTCGCCGAGAGCGGCGCGATCTTCGACGACGGCGTGGTGCTGCGCGTGGCGGCGGAGCACTTCGTGGTCTCGTGCTCCAGCAGCCACGTCCGGGCGATGACCGCGCACCTCGAGGAGTGGCGCGAGGATCGCTTCGACCTGTCGCGGGTGTTCGTCCACGATGCGACGCCGCAGTGGGCGACGATGGCGATCTCGGGTCCGCAGTCGAGGCGCGTGCTGGAGGCGCTGGCGCTCGGGGTCGACCTCGACGACGCGGCGTTCCCGCACATGAGCGCCCACGACGGCGTCTTCGCGGGACGCCGGGCACGGATCGCGCGCGTGAGCTTCACGGGCGAGCGCAGCTACGAGGTGTCGGTACCGGCTGGCCTCGCCGCCGAGCTCTGGCGGCGCGCGCGGGCCGCGGGAGCGGAGCCGCTCGGCGTGGAGGCGCTGGGGGCGCTGCGCTGCGAGAAGGGCTTCATCCTGGTCGGGGTCGAGACCGACGGCGAGACGATGCCGCACGACATCGGCATGGGCCGGGCGCGCGAGACGCGCACCGACGCCTATCTCGGCGACCGTTCGCTGTTCACGCCGGCGGCCTGCCGCAGCGGGCGACGCCAGCTGGTCGGCGTCGCCGCGGCGTCCGCCGCGCCGCTGCCGGTCGGCGCGCACGCCCTGTCGCGGGCCGGCGGGCGGCGGCGCAGCGTCGGCTGGGTCACCAGCAGCCATCCGAGCGCCGCGCTCGGGCGCCCGGTCGCGCTCGCGATGATCGAGGACGGCGCGTCGCGGCACGGCGAGGAGCTGGAGTTCGAGCACTTCGGCGCGATGCACCGCGGGACGCTCGTCGCCCCCTGCTTCCTCGACCCGTCCGGAGCGCGCCTGAATGTTTGACCGCACCGCATTCTGGTCGCCGGCGCCGGACTGGCGGCACGCGCGGCTCGAGGGACGCGGGCTCAGCATCGCGGCCGTGACGCCGCCGGCGCTGTGGCGGCTCAGCGGCACCGCCGTGCCGTCGCTGCTCGCCAGCCTCGGCGTGTCGCGCACGATCGGCCCGCGCGAGGCCTGCGACGACCTGCCGTACGCGCTGCGCCTCTCGCCCGACAGCGTGCTGCTGGCCTGCTCGGCGGCGGCTGCGGCACGGCTGCAGCGCGGATTCACCGCCCCTGGACTCGCGCAGACCGAACTCACCGACGGCATCGTCTGCATCGATCTCGCGGGCCCGGGCGCAGCGGACCTGATGGCCCTCGCCGGCGAGCAGGCCCTCGGCACCGCGGCCGCGCGCCCGCAGGAGTCGGCGCGCGTGCTGTTCGCGGGGCTGACCGTGGCCGTGATGCTGCGCAGCGACGGCTGGCGACTCCACGTCGAGCGCCCGTGGGCACCGGCGCTCTGGCGCTGGCTGGCGGAGCACGTCGCGATCACATCGTGAGGACCGGATGATGAAGTCACACTACCGGGTCGTCGTGATCGGCGGCGGCATCGTCGGCACGAGCGTGCTGTACCACCTGGCGCGGCACGGCTGGAACGACGTCGCCATCGTCGAACGCGCGGAGCTGACCGCGGGGTCCACGTGGCACGCGGCCGCCGGCTTCCACGCCGTCAACGACGACCCGAACATCGCCGCGCTGCAGGGCTACACGATCGGCCTCTACGCCGAGATCGAGCGCGAGAGCGGCCAGAGCGTCGGCCTCCACGTGACCGGCGGGGTCAGCCTCGCGGTCTCCGAGGAGCGCTGGCAGATGCTCAAGGCCGAGCGCGCGATGTACGAGACCATGGACATGGAGACGACGCTGGTCTCGCCCGGCGAGATCCGCGAGCTGTGCCCGCTCGTCGACACGGACGGTCTCAAGGGCGGCCTCTACGACGCCCACGAAGGCTATGTCGACGCCCACGGCGCCACGCACGCCTTCGCGATCGCTGCGAGGCGCCGGGGTGCGGACGTCGTGCTGCGCAACCGCGTGCTGGACCTTCGGCAGCGGCCGGACGGCCACTGGGAGCTCGAGACCGAGAAGGGCCGCATCGTCGCCGAGCACGTGGTGAATGCCGCGGGGCTCTGGGCCCGTCCCGTGGGCCGGATGGTCGGCGTCGACCTGCCCGTCACGCCGATGGCGCACCACTACCTCGTCACGGACGATCTGCCGATGCTGGCCGCGGCCGACCGCGAGTTCGCGTGCGTCACCGACCTCGAAGGCTTCACCTACCTGCAGCCGCTCGGCAAGGGCGCGCTGCTCGGGGTCTACGAGCGCGACCCGAGACACTGGCGCCCCGAAGGCGCGCCCTGGGACTACGGGATGGACCTGCTGCCGCCGGAGGTCGACCGGATCCTCCCGGAACTGGAGATCGGCTTCGCGCGCTTCCCGGCGCTCGCCGGGGTCGGCATCAAGCGCTGGGTCAACGGCGCGTTCACCTTCACTCCGGACGGCAACCCGCTGGTGGGTCCCGTACCCGGCAGGCGCAACTACTGGGTCGCCTGCGGCTGCATGGGCGGCTTCTCGCAGGGTGGCGCCATCGGCCTCACGCTCGCGCAATGGATGATCGACGGCGATCCCGGGCACGACGTCTTCGGCATGGACGTGGCGCGCTATGGCGCGTTCGCCTCGCAGGAGCGCTACCTGCGCGACACCACCCGGCAGTTCTACGCGCGGCGGTTCGTCATCTCCTATCCCAACGAGGAACTGCCGGCCGGCCGGCCGCTCAAGACCTCGCCGGTGCACGACCTGCTGGCCGCGGACGGCGCGCGCTTCGGCTGCAACTGGGGGATGGAGACGCCCCAGTTCTTCGCGCCCGGGCGCAGCGATTTCGTCGAGGACCTCACGGTCCGCCGTTCCAACGCCCACGGCTTCGTCGAGGCCGAGGTGCGCGCCACGCGCGAGGCCGCGGGGATGTTCGACGCCTCGGTGTACGCGCGCTACGAGGTGAGCGGTCCGGGCGCCGAGGCATGGCTCGACCGCCTGCTCGCCTGTCGCCTGCCGGCGGTGGGCCGCGTCCGTCTCGCGCCCATGCTGGGCGAGCGGGGCAAGCTGATGGGCGACCTGACGGTCAGCCGGCTTGCCGAGGACCGGTTCTGGCTGATCGGCTCGTACTACCTGCAGGAATGGCACGGCCGGTGGTTCCACGCATCGATGCCCGCGAGCGGGGTGACGCTGCGCAACCTCTCGGATGCCTGGACGGGCTTCGCCCTCTCCGGGCCGCTGGCCCGCGACATCGTGCAGCCGCTGGTCGACCGGGACCTGTCGAACGCCGCGTTCCCGTTCATGTCCTGCGCCGAACTGGACGTCGGACTGTCGCGCGCGGTGCTGGCGCGCCTGTCGATCACCGGCGAACTCGGCTACGAGATCTACGTGCCGGCCGCGGAGCAGCGCGCCCTCCTGCGCGCGCTCGTCGGCAGCGGCCGGGAGCGCGGCCTGCGCCACATCGGCAACCGCGCGCTCGACTCGCTGCGGCTCGAGAAGAGCTACGGCATCTGGTCGACCGAGTTCACGCAGTCCGTCACCCCCGGGATGTGCGGGCTCGACCGCCACGTGGCCTTCGACAAGCCGGTCTTCGCCGGCCGCGACGCCGCGCTGCGCGAGCGCGACTCGCCGTCGCAGCGCGTGCTGGTGACGCTGGCGATCGACGCGGTGGACGCCGACGCCTCCGGCTTCGAGCCCGTCAAGCAGGCCGGACGGCTCGTGGGCCACACCACGTCGGGCGCGTACGGCCACTGCGTCGGCCGGAGCCTCGCGCTCGCGTACGTCGACCGCGACGTGGCGAAGGATGCACCCGCGCTCAGCGTAGACGTGGTCGGCGAGCCGCGGCCGGCGCAGATCCTGGGTCAGCCGGCCTGGGACCCGCGCGGCGCGCGGCCTCGCTCGTAGGCGCGGCGTCGGCGACGACCGCGCGCCGCGTCGCATCGACTTGCGAAATCGGGTGGAAGAGTTTCGCCATCGGCCCGGTCGCCGGGCAGCGGGCGGCTACGCCCTCGCGTCGGCGGATGGCGCCGGCTAACGTAGGATCATGCACGATCGAGTCGCACTGGTGACGGGCGGCGGCAGCGGCATCGGCCACGCGGCGGTGCTCGAGTTCGCCCGTCGCGGCGCGGCCGTCGCCGTCGTCGACATCGCGCTCGAGGCCGCAGAGCGGATCGCCGCCGAACTGCGCGCCGCCGGCGGACGGGCGCTCGCGATCCGAGCCGACGTGAGCATCGAAGCCGACGTGCGCGCGATGGTGTCGCAGACACTCGCGGAATTCGGCCGGCTCGACTTCGCGTTCAACAACGCGGGGATACTCGGGCCGATCGGCACGCCGCTCCACGAGCTCGACGAGCCCGCCTGGGACAGGGTCCTCGACACGAACCTGAAGAGCGTCTGGCTGTCGATGAAGCACGAGATCGCGGCGATGCTCGACCGGGGCGGCGGCTCGATCGTCAACAACGCCTCGATCGTCGGCCTGCGGGCCGCCACGCTCAACCCGTCCTACGGCGCCAGCAAGCACGGCGTCGTCGGCCTGACGCTCGCGGCCGCCAGCTACTACGGCGACCGGGACATCCGCGTGAACGCCGTCTGCCCCGGCGTGGTCCTCACGTCCATGACGGGCGCCGCGGACGCGGCGCCCGACTCGCCTTCGTCGCGGCGGATCGCGCGCGCGCCGCTGCGGCGCGGCGCGCAGGCCGTCGAGGTGGCGCGCGCCGCCGTGTGGCTGTGCTCCGACGAGGCCTCCTACCTCACCGGCGTGGCGCTGCCGGTCGACGGAGGCCTGTCGGTGATCGCCTGAGACACGACGCGCGGAACCGGGTACGGACGGTCGGGCAAGCCGCCGTTCCGCGGGCAGGGGTCGGGCGTCGAGGGCGCCTCGCAGCGCGCCGCGGCGAGCCGGCCCGCCCGGTCCGGCCGATTGCCGCAAGGTGCGGTCGTGATTCCGAACGAAAACGCTCGCCACCCGGGTAGATTCCCGACCTCGACAGCGGGCACGCCCGCGGCTGCCGGCCAATGGACACCTACGCCGTGAACGCCAATCCCAGTCTGGACCCCACCCTCGAACAACCGACGCGCGATGAGCTGCTGGCGATGTACGGCCGCATGGTGCTGATCCGTCGCGTCGAAGAGCGCCTCGGCGACGACTTCACCGCCGGCAAGCTGCCGCAGAGCGTCCACCTGTACGTCGGCCAGGAGGCCTGCGCGGTCGGGGTCTGTGCGCGACTCGAGGACGGCGACTGGGTGGCGAGCACGCATCGCGGCCACGGTCACTACCTGGCCCGCGACGGAGACGTCCGCGGCCTGTTCGCCGAGGTGTTCGGGCGGCGGGACGGCATCTGCCGCGGCATGGGCGGGTCCCCGCACGTCGCGGACTTCTCGAAGGGCATCATCGGCGCGAACGCGGTCGTGGGCGGAGGGATCGGCATCGCCACCGGCGCAGCGCTCGCGGCCCAGATGCAGGATCGCGGTCGCGTCGCGGTGTGCTTCTTCGGCGACGGCGCGGCCGCGCAAGGGTGGCTCGGCGAGGCGCTGAACATCGCCGCGCTGTGGCGCCTGCCGCTGGTGCTGGTCTGCGAGAACAATGGTTTCGCGGAATTCATGCCGACCGCGACGGTGACCGCCGGGTCGATCGCTTCGCGCGCGGCCGGTTACGGCGTCCCCGGCGTCGCGGTCGACGGCAACGACCTGATCGAAGTCTGGCAGGCCGCAGGCCCCGCCGTCGCCCGCGCTCGCGCCGGGCAGGGACCCACGCTGCTCGAGCTCCGCACCTACCGCACGCGCGCGCACACCGAGTCCGAATCCGGCTTCCTCAGCCGCCCGTACCGGACGGTCGAGGAGGTTGAAGACTGGCGGACGCGCGACCCGCTGCCGCGCGTCCGCGACCGCCTGTCGGCCGCCGGCGTCCGCGACGACGAACTGGACACGATCGATGCCGAGGCCCGCCGACTCGCCGCGGAAGCCTCGGCGTTCGCAGAGACCAACCCGTGGCCGGATCCGTCGGTCGTGTACGGTCTCATGTTCCACGATCAGGAGCCCTGAGGAAGATGGCACGACGGCGACTGATGCATGCGCTGAACGACGCGCTCGTCGAGGAGATGGAGCGGGACGAACGCGTCATCCTGTTCGGCGAGGACGTCGAGATCAGCATGTTCGGCGACACCAAGGGCCTGCGCGAGCGCTTCGGCCCGCGGCGCGTTCGCGACACGCCGATCTCCGAGGGCATCCTGACCGGGATGGCCGTGGGGGCCGCCGCCGCCGGCCAGCGCGTGGTCGTGCACATGTTCATGGCCAACTTCCTCTACACCGGCTTCGACGGCATCGCGAACCAGGCGGCCAAGCTGCGCTTCATGACGGGTGGTCAGGTCCGGCTGCCGATCACGTTCATGGTGCTGTACGGCGGCGGTCGCGCGCTCGGGGCGCAGCACGCCGACACGCCGTTCCCGATGCTCGTCAACCTCGGGGGCATCAACGTCGTCGCGCCGACCAACGCCGCGGACACGAAGGGCCTGCTCAAGACCGCCATCCGCGGCGACAACCCCACCGTGTTCTTCGAGCCCGGCGGCCGCGGCGGCGAGTTCGGCGAGGTTCCGGACGGCGATCACCTGGTGCCATTCGGCCGCGCCGCCATCGTTCGCGGCGGCGGCGACGCGACCGTCGTGGCGGTCGGCAGCATGATGAAGCCGGCCCTGCAGGCGGCCGACGTGCTCGAGCGCACCTACGGCGTTGCGGTGGACCTGATCGACCCGCGCACGCTGGTGCCGCTCGACGAGGACGCCATCCTCGCGTCGGTGGCCCGCACCGGCCGACTGGTCGTGGTCGACGAATCGCGCGACCGCTGCAGCTTCGCGAGCCACGTGGCCGCTGTCGTTGGCGACCGCGGCTTCGCGTCGCTGCGCGCTCCCATGAAGCGCGTCACCGTCCCGAACGTCGCCCTCCCCTACGCTCCGCCGGCCGAGAAACCGCTGATCCCGAACCCGGAGCGCATCGTCGCCGCGGTCCTGGAGACGCTCGGCCGGGCGCCGCTCGCGACCCCGTGACGGACGACGCGAACAGCACCGGAGCTCAGGCTCCGGCCGGGACTCCGCCACAGCCCGCGCCCCCGGCCACCGGCGGGCCGCCGGAGGCTCGCGCCTACGCGGACAGGCTGGGCATCCCGTACTCGCTGCGCTCCAACAACCGCACCCGGCGCACGATCGCGCGCCGCATGGGCGAGGCGAAGCGCACGGTGCCGCACGCCTACCTGTCGATCCGCTGCGCCGTCGACGCATTGCAGGCGGAGCGCCGTGCGCGGGCCGGCGGCGGCAAGGGACCCACCGTCACCGACTGCCTCGTGCGGGCGTGCGCGCTCGCGCTGCGGGCCGAGCCGCGCGTGAACGTCGGCTTCGGCGAGCGGGAAACCGTGCAGTTCGAGCGCGCGGACGTGTCCGTCGCGGTGGCCACGGCGCAGGGTCTCGTCGTGCCGGTGGTCCGCGATGCCGCCGCCAAGTCTCTCGAATGCCTGTCGGCGGAACTGCGCGACCTCGTGTCGCGGGCCCGCGCCGGACGCCTCGCGCCGGCCGACCTCGAGGGCGGCACCTTCACGCTGTCCAACCTGGGCAACCTCGGAGTGCGCGCCGTGACGCCGGTGATCAACCCGCCGCAGTCGGCGATCCTCGGCGTCGGCGGGATCGACACGCGGCTCGAACTGCGCGACGGTCGGCCGGTCGAGGTCGAGGTCGTGGAGTGCGTGCTGTCCTTCGACCATCGCACGATCGACGGCGACGTCGCCGCGCGGTGGCTTCAGGCCTTCAGGCACGCCGTCGAGAACCCGCAGACACTCTGATGCCCGCCAGCGGAGGACGATAGATGACGGTTGAACTCAAGCTCCCCAGGATCGGCATGACCATGGAGGAGGCGACCGTCGTCAAGTGGCATCGGCAGGTCGGCGAAAAGGTGGCCGCCGGCGAGCCTCTGTACGAATTCGAGACCGAGAAGGTAACGCAGGTCGTCGAGTCGCCGGTCGCCGGCACGGTCGCCGAGATCCGCGTCGGCGAGGGCGAGGACGTGCTCGTGGACGGCGTGGTCTGCGTGCTCGCGCCGGAGTGACGCCCGCGACCGCGCCTGTGCGCGTCAGTTCCCGGTAGCGGTCCTTCCCTCGAGGCAGGGACGCTGCGCCCGCCTCGCGGCCCGAGGCCCCGGCGTCAGCGGCCCGGACCCGCCGGCGCCGTCCCGCCGCTGCTCCCTACCGAGCCCGCCACGGCCGTGCTCCGACCCCACGTGGCCGGGTAGAGCGCCGGGATCCGCTGGCCTCCGTACAGTTCCCAGGCGATCAGGTCGCGGGGATCGCGCACCAGCACCTCGAACAGGATCTCCGACGGAGAGGTTCGCGTGTACTCGCGGACGCGCGAGGCGTTGGGCGCCTGGTCCTGGGGATTCGGACGCGTCCAGTCCTGGTCGTTCCAGGTCATCCCCGGCCTGTTGCGCGAGCAGATCGCGGCGATCTCGAGGATGTTGTCGGTCTTGGGCAGGCGCCACGCGTCGCTCATCGCGATGGCGCTGCAGGTGTCTTCCGAAAGACGGTCGGCGGATGTCCAGACCTGCCGCACGGTCATCGCCCGCTCATCGATCTCGAACTCGACGGATCGGCTGAAGTGCTCCACCGGCTCGATCGGCTTGCGGAACGGCCGCGCGCCCCACGTGCCGTTGTCGAACATGATCACCGTGCCGGCGTGCGTGAACCGCGGGTTGTGGGCGTGGTACGGCCAGCGGAGCGGCCCGACCGGCCTCAGCACCTTGTCGGCCACTGGCCCCCAGTCCGTGGGTTCGCCGAGGATCCAGCGGATGCGGCCGGACCGGCGGTCGATCGCGATCGTCGCATCCTGGTGCCGGAACGAGGCGAGCACCACGCCGGTGCGCGGGTCGTAGGCGACGCCGTTGCCGTGAGTCCAGTCGAGACCCCCGGGGAAGCCCCGCGTCTGCCAGTAGGACGCCGTCAGCTCGTAGCCGATGCGGAACGGATCGAGATGATCGAAGGTGTCCCACTGCCAGACGATCCGACCGGTGCGGTCGAACTCGATGACGCGGTCGCCGACCACGAGTTGCTCAGCCCGCGGCGCCGCCGGGTCGGTCTCGCTGGTGTAGTAGTTGGGAATCCGGCGCCCGTACGCGCCGAACGACAGGAAGTTGCCGTTCGGCATCTCGAACGGCTGGTGATGGAGCGCTTCGAGCCCCCGGATCGGGATGGCATCGGGAAGCATGGTGCCGGCGAACAGCGATCCGGTCAGCGGCGGGCGCTTCTCGGGGTACCACTGGCGCACGAGGGTGCCCAGCATGTCCAGCTCCGTGGTCGTGGAGTCGGCGCGGTGCACCAGCAGGTTGCCGTTGGACAGCTGCTTGACGCCGGCGAAGCGCGAATCGCCGACGTAGTACCAGACCACATGGCCTTCCGGATCGAGGACGACGATCAGACCCCAGGCGCGGGCGAAGCGCTGCTGCTCGCGGGTTCGCCACGACGACCGGCCGATCGGCGCCCGCCGTATGCTGAGCAGCGTGTAGCCCGGCTCCATGCGGGAGACGTCCGCCCGCGTCACCTGGAGCGGAGGGAACTCGAACGCGCCTGCGGGCAGCGGCGGTGTCCGGTAGTCGAGCCAGCGGCTCCACTCGCCGGCGACGCCCGCATCGTCGGCGAGCCGCACCCGGACCCGATGCGCCGTATCGGCGCGCAGCCCGAGGATGGGCAGCGCGCGCTTGCCCGCGGGCGCCGACGGGAACTCCACCTGCCAGCGGCGCACGGGACTCTCGATCTCGACGATGGCCCGCGCGGGCGCACCGGCCTCGACGTTCAGCAGTGCGACCAGCGGCGCACGCTCGTTCGGGTTGGGCTGGATCGACGGTGCCGAGGCCAGCGAGGGGCGGGCCTCGGCTGCCGACCCGCACAGCAGCGCTACCGAGGCGAGCACCCCGAGCACGCCGGGAACGCGAGCGATGAGCACGGCTAGACCCCGTCGTCCACTCTCAAGTACCCCTGCACCCGCAACCGCCGCCCGCAGCGGCCCTGGAGCCGCGGGCTGCCGCCGGCGGCAGCGTCCTGCGGAGAGGACCCGCCCCGGCGCCCCGGACCGGGTCGCCGGGGCGGCACGCGCGTGGTCAGTCGAACCGCGCGCGCACCTGCAGCGTGTAGGTCGCCGGCGGCTCGGTGAAGGACCCGATCGAAAAGAACCCGCCGGGGATCGTATTCCGGAAGGCGGCCGTCAGCTTGTCGGTGACGTTGCGGCCGACCAGCGCGACCTCCCAGCGGCCGTCGTCGCGGGCGACGGACGCGCGCAGGTTCAGCTTCGCGAAGCCGCCCTGGAAGGAGCGCGGGTTGATGTCGGTCAGCGTCGCGAACCGGGTGGTCGCGTAGATGTCGCCGCCGAGGCCGAACACGTAGCCGCCGCCGAACTCGAGACGGTAGTCGGCGCTGAACGTGCCCGACCACTCGGGCGCGTACGGCGTGACCACCCCGCTGAGGTTCTGCACGTTCACCGCCGGGTTGCGCGACGAGGGGCCGCAGCCGGTGCCGAGCACCAGCTGGCCGCCCCAGCACGGAGCGTCCCGGAAGTCCGAGTAGGTGGCATCCAGGTAGCTCGCGTTGAGCGCGAGGCGCAGCCGGTCGGTGGCGGCGAACTGCGACTCGAGCTCGACGCCCCGGCTCTTCGCGGACGCCGCGTTCGTCGTCGCGAACAGGTTGGTCACCGGGTCGAAGGACGACACCTGCAGGTCGTCGTACTTGCTGTCAAACGCGGTCACGTTGAGGAGCACGCGGTTGTCGAAGAACTTCGACTTCACGCCGACCTCGTAGGCCGTCACCTTCTCCGGATCGAACGCGTCGGCGTCGGTGCCCGAGAAGCCGCCGCTCTTGAAGCCGCGCTTGGCGCTGGCGTACAGCAGCAGGTCGTCGAGGGGACGGAACTCGAACACCAGCGTCGGCTGGTACTCACGGTCCGTTCGGCTGTTCGGGCTGCCGGGCGGGACCTGGTTCGTGAAGGCGCAGGCCGCGTACGGGACGGGCGTGAGGCAGCCGGTGAACGCGATGTCCTTCTTCACCTCCTCGTAGCGGGAGCCGAGACGCACCGCGACCCGGTCGCTGAACGGGTAGGTGATCTCGCCGAACACCGCCCAGGAGGTCGCGCTCTCGTCGCTCTCGAAGTACGTGCTGCCGGTGTTGTTGGCGACGAACGCGGGCGTGCGGTTGGTCTGCGGCGGCACCGGCGGCGGCGTGAATGGCAGCAGGTTCGCGCCGACGAAATTCGATGAACTCTTGACCCAGTTGTTGTTCTCGTCGGCGTACACGCCGACGAACCACTTCAGCTTCGCGTCGTCCGGAGACAGCAGCCTGAACTCCTGGCTGAGCTGGTCGTACTCCTCGATGAAGGTCGCGGAGCCCACGTTCGCGACGCCCTGGTCGGTGTCGATGAACTGATAGTTGTCGTAGCGGTAGTAGCCGGTCAGGGAGGTCAGCGTCAGGCCGCCGCCGAGGGTCCAGTCGAGCTGCAGGGCACCGCCGTACGTCTCGAGGTCGTTGAGGAACGGCCCGCCGCCGTTGTCGCGGAACAGTTCCGGGTCCCGCGCCCGGGCCGAGTCGGGGATGCTGGAGAAGCTCGCCTTCTTGCGGTCGAACGCGCAGGGTTCCTGCTGGGCGTTCGAGATGTCGCGGCGGTAGTTGGGCTCGCAGATCGTGGACTGGTTGTTGCGTCCCTCGTCCAGGTTCGTGCCGTAGTACACGTTGGCGGAAACGGTCAGCGAGTCGCTCGGATTGCCGGTCAGCCACACGCGGCCGAGGCGGTCCTCGACCGCCGGCTCGCGGCGGCCGGTCACGGTGTTCGTGAGATATCCCTTCGAATCGCGGTAGCGGCCGGCGAGGCGCACTGCCCACTTGTCGCCGAGCGGGGTGGAGACGGCGCCGCCGAACATGCGCTCGTCGGTCTCGGGCTCGAACGAGGCCTCGACCTCGCTGCTGAACTCGCGGCCCGGCCTGCGCGTAGCGATGTTGAGGGCGCCCGCGGTCGCGTTCTTGCCGAAGTAGGTCGGCTGCGGCCCCTTCAGCACCTCGATCCGGTCGATGTCGAGGAACGCGAGCCGCTGGGTGCGCGCACGGCCATAGTAGATGCCGTCGACGTACATCGGCGCCGACTGCTCGAAGCCGAGGTTCTGCCCGGACCCGATGCCGCGCACGGTGATGGTGTCGGCCATGCCGCCGCGCGACACGCGCACGCCCGGAACCTCGAAGCTCTCGAAGTTCTGGACGCCCATGTTCTGCAGGGACTCGCCCGTCACGGCCTGGACCGAGACCGGCACGTCCTGCAGGCGCTCGGCGCGCTTCTGCGCGGTGACGACGATCTCCTGGATCCCGGTCGCGTCCTCTTGGTCGGCCTGTGCCACCACCGCAAGCGGAAGGCCCGTCAGCAGAGCGGCCGCGACCAGCGGAGCGCATCTCGCCGTCAGGCGCCATGAAGCCCAACCCGTGACTCTCGTCATCCAGTGCCCCCTCGCAATACGCCGTACGTGGTTCCCGAGCGGAAGATCTCGGGTCCGGCCGACGACGGTTTTTACCGCAGCTTCGGAATACCGGCACGCGTGCGCCGGAAATTGGTCTGATTTCGACAAGAAGGATCCCGAATGGCGAAAAAGCGCGGCGCGTGCGCCACACCGGCCCGACGGGCGGGGTCCCGGGGGCCCGAGCCCCGCGCCCGGCGAGGCAGCCGGGTCCGCGCGCGGCGTCGGCGCCGCCCGCGCCGCGCGCCCCCCATCGCGATGCGCCAGAATCCCCCCGGCAAAGTCTCCGGAGCGCGGCCCACGGCCCTCGCCGCACGCCGCCTCGCCGGCGTGCGGCAGCGACCGGGAGGAGCGCGGGCCGCGCGTGGCGGAAAACCAACGACACGGGCTGCACGTCGGCACCCGGCCGGGGCGGCGAGCCGCGCCGGGGCGGGTCGTCAGTCCGGGCCGGCGGAAGCGGAGGCCCCCAGCTGGCCGATCGCGCCGTCCATCAACCCCAGCACCTGTCGTGACCGGGGGTCCGGCGCCGCCGCGGCGACCAGCGCGCGCACGGCGCCGAGGCGCCGCAGCTGCAGTTCGGCGTCGGGCGGAGGCGTACCGTGCCGGTCGCGGTGGGCGTGCAGCCCGTGCTCGACCATTTCGGTCAGTGCGGCGGCGCTCTCCAGCAGCACGTCGACGTCCTCCGCCAGCTCGGCGGCGGCGGCGCGCTGGAACAGCAGGTCGGTGGTCGCGCTCGACACCACGGCGTCGTCGATGATGCCGAGCGCCTCGGCGGCGAGCCGCCGCCGCTCGGCCGAGCCGCGCTCGGCGCGGGCCGCCTCCGCGAGCCGCCACTCGGCCCGCAGCCGCGCAGCGGCGGCGAACCAGGGCGCCTTGCGCGAGGTTCCGGCGAGCCCGAAGTCCAGCTCGCGCAGCGTCGTCGTGTCGCCGTTCCGGGCGGCGTCCCAGCCCCGCAGCACCGCCGCCGCCGGGCCGAGAGCGGCGGATTCGGCAGCCGGCATGGTCGCGGTCGATGCGCGGGTCACGGGCTGAGCGATCCGGCGCACGGCCCGTTCGAACGCGAGCGCCTCCTCGGACGCCGCGCCCCGCAGCGCACCCGCCCGGTCGAGCCGGTCGCGGCGCGCCAGCGTCAGCCGGTACAGGACGTAGTCCGCCGCGGGACCGGTCGCCGTGATGCGGCTGGCCCGGTCGAGCGGGCCGACGACCGCCGCGAACTCCGTCTCCCCCATCCCGGCCCCCGGCCTGGTTCGCATCGCGAGCACGTTCAGGTCGTCCGTCACCGGCTCCGCGCCCGCGGCCAGCGCCCGGACCTCCGGATCGGCGAGCAGCAGCGACCAGTCGAGGTCCTCGGGGAGCGTGATGCCGGAGCGGCGGAGCGCCGCCACGGCCCCCGGAGCGCGGGACGCCTCCGACGCGAACCAGGCCTTCGGGTCGATCGGGGCCGCCGATGCCAGGAAGACCAGGGACATCGGGATCGGCTCGTAGACCTGCACGTGAGGGAACTCGGCCGCCAGCGTGGCCACGAGGCTGCGCAGCAAACCGCCGTCCACGAAACCCGCGTTCATCCACTGCACGAACACGCCGTCGGGCGTCAGGCGGCTGCGGACCAGCCCGACGAACTCCCTGCTGTAGAGGTTGGCCGAGGCGGTCGTCCACGGGTGGGAAGGCTGCGAGACGATCACGTCGTAGGACGCGGACGTCCTCTGCAGCGCGTTCCGGGCGTCGTTCACGGTGATCCGCACGCGCGCGTCGCGCAGCGGATCGTGGCGACGTTCGGCCGCGACGAACGCGTTGGCCGCGACAACCTCGGGCTCGATCTCCACGACGTCGATCCTGGCGATCGAGGGCGGAATGCCCTCGAGGGCGACCCCGCCCCCCAGCCCCACCATCAGCATCGACCGGGCATCCGGGCGCGCCATCGCCCCCAGCGTGCCGAGCCAGCCCTGGTCGTCGAGGCCGGGCACCGCGCCACGACGCGAGATCAGCGCCTCGGGCAGGCCGTCGCCGCGCAGCAGCAGGCCGAACGGCCGCTCCTGGACCTGGACCGTGGCGCTGCGCCCAACCGCGAAGAACCGCTCCTCGCTCGGCTCCGCACGATCGACGGCGCTGTACTCCAGGACGCGGCTCGGCCGGGGCAGGGCCACCGCGCAGAACAGGATCGCGAGGGCCGCGGCGATCGCGCCGGCCGTCCGCCCCGCCGGCGCGGCGACCGGCCAGGCGATGGCCACGCCCGCGGCGACGAGCGTTCCGGCGGCGGCGGCGACCACGCCCTCGAAGTGCAGCACGGGCAGCAGCAGGTTCGCGGTCGCGAGCGAGCCCACGATGGCACCGCAGGTGCTCGCCGCGAAGGCGAAGCCCACGATCCGCGGGATCTCGCCGGCCTGCCCGGCGACGCAGCGCACGAACAGCGGGAAGCTGCAGCCGACCGCGATCGCGGCGGGCAGCATCGCCAGCAGGATGATGACGGACTTGGAGGTCGCGAGGAGCTGGCCGCGGGCCGACAGCGACACGAAGAGGTACGCGGCGACCGTGGCGAGCGCCGCGATGACGAGGGCCGCAGCGAGGTAGACTCGCACGTGTACCCGGACCCGCGCCGCGTGCCGGGCCAGCAACCCGCCCGCCCCGATGCCGAGCAGTGTGACGCACAGCATCAGCGCGAAGCCCTGGATGGTGCCGCCCAGCAGGTGCGACAGCAGCCGCGACCAGAACACCTCCAGCGCAAAGGACGCGGCCGACACCGCGAACGCCGCCACCAGCAAGGGCCGGAAACCGGCGGGCAGCGCCGTCCGCGCGGGTCCGGCGCGGCTCGCGGCGGCGGCCGCAGGCCGGCTGGCGTCGCCGGGGAAGCGGATCGTCACGAGCGCCATCGCGGCGACGTTGAGCGCCGCCGCGACGCCGGTCGACGCGGCGATGCCGAACGTCGGCAGGAGCAGGAATCCGCCCGCCGCCGCGCCGGCGGCCGCGCCGAGCGTGTTCGTCCCGTACAGTTCGGGGAGCCGGTCCACCGGTAGCGGTTCGTGCAGGGCCGCCGCATGCACGAGCACCGGCAGGGTCGCACCCATGCAGATCGTCGGGACGGCGATGGCCAGCAGCGCCAGCCCCCCGTACAGCGCATGCTGCACCCAGCCCGCGTCTGCCGGCAGGCCCTGACCGGTGTTCAGCCAGTGCGCGACCGCCCACGTCACGAACTGCATCACGCCGGCGAACGCCAGCGCCGACAGTGCGACAGCGCCCTCGAGGCCCGCGAAGGCGCGCAGCGGGCGCGCGAGGCGAGGCGCGTACCTGGCACCGAGCAGCCCGCCGATCGCGAGCCCCCCCATGTACGCGGCCAGCACCGCAGCCACCGCCGCGTGCGCGCTGCCCACCACGAGGGACAGGCTGCGCATCCAGACCAGCTGATAGATCAGCCCTGCCGCACCGGACAGGAACACCGCGGACAGCAGGGCGACGCGCATGCGCAGCGACAACGTTGCTTGCCTCGTTCACGTGGGTGCCGGGGGCCGGCATTCTGCCCCAACTCCGACCGGCGCCGCCGTCGCCGGAACGGACCGCGGCGACACGCCCGCGGACCGGCAATGCATCAGGCCAGGGACCGGGCGAGCGCGGCCGGGACCGGCACCGGGAAGTCGAGCAGCTGCTGCGCGTACGCCTTGCCCTGGGGGTCGATGCGCAGGCTCGCGATGCCGCCGCCGCCCAGCGCGTGCTCCAGCAGGAAGTTGAAGCCGCCGAGGCCCGGCAGTTCCCAGCGCGTCACGCGGCCCTGCACCGGATCGAGCACGTGGGCCAGGTACGACGCCACCGCGCGCTCCGTGAGCGCGCCCCGCAGCCACGGCAGGTAGCGACGGTCACGCGCGATCACCCCGACGTTGGCGTGATCGCCCTTGTCGCCCGAACGCGCCACCGCGAGCTTCACCAGCGGCACCGGGGTGTCGCCCGTGGCGCTCTCGCCGGGCGGCTGGGCCTCCAGCAGCGCGGGATCGAAGCCACCCGCCGCGGCGACCTCGACCGGGCGGACGTCGCCGTCGATGTCCACCCACGGCGTGACCAGCGCCTTCGGCACGAGGCACGAGTGCAGCCGCACGCGCGGGCTCTCCTTGGGCCGTCCGCCGATGATGCCCGTCAGGCCCGGCGCCATGCCGGTGGCGGCCTGGGCGATCTCCCGCGCGAACACGCGCAGCGCGCGCTTGTCGTCGTGCACGCAGGCGATCTTCACCACCACCTCGCGGGTAGCGAGGGCACGCGCGTTAGCGCCGTAGGTGGCCTCGGCGCCGAGCACCTCGACGTGCGTCTCGCGCAGGTCCGGGATGCCCTGCTCGCCCAGCAGCCGGCGGACTCGGGCGAGGATGGCCTGCGCCACGCGCGCGCCCTTGCGCGCGGCGTCGATGCCGCCGATCAGGAAGGTGGCCGTGATCCGATGGCCGTCGAGCCAGGTCGCGCTGCACTTGTAGGTGGAGGTCGGCGGCAGGCCGCGTGCGCCGCTCACGCGAACGCGGTCCGCGCCGATCGCCTCGAGCCGCACCTGCGTGAAGTCGCAGACGACATCGGGCAGCAGGTAGGCGCGCGGATCGCCGATCTCGTACAGGATCTGCTCGCCGACGGTGAACGGCGTGACCAGCCCGCCGGTGCCGGGGGGCTTGGTGACGACGAAAGTGCCGTCGGCGTCGCACTCGACGATCGGGAAGCCCATGTTCTCGTAGCCCGGTACGGACTCCCAGTCGGTGAAGTTGCCGCCCGTGCACTGCGCGCCGCACTCGATCACGTGGCCGGCGAGCGAGCCCTGCGCGAGGCGGTCGTGATCGGCGAGCGACCAGCCGAAGGCGTGGATCAGTGGACCGAGCACCAGCGCGCTGTCGGCGACCCGGCCGGTCACCACCACGTCCGCGCCGCGCGCCAGCGCCGCCGCGATGGGCGCCGCACCGAGGTAGGCGTTCATGCTCAGCGTTCGCTCCGGCAGTGGCGGCCCGCCGTCCAGCGCGGTCGCCGACGGCGCGACGGCCGCGCGCTGCGGCTGCAGGTCGTCGCCCGTGACGAGCGCGATCCGCAACGCCACGCCCGCCGCGTCGAAGGCGCGCTGCAGCGCCGCCCGACAGGCCTCCGGATTGACGCCGCCGGCGTTGGCGACGACGCGGATGCCGCGCGCGGCGATCTCCCGCGCCAGCGGCGCCATGACGTCGTCGACGAAATCGACGGCATACCCGCTGGCGGCATCCCTGGCGCGGGCGGCCGCGAGGATCGACATGGTGATCTCGGCCAGGTAGTCGAAGACGAGGTAGTCGATCTCGCCGCTGCGGACGAGCTGCGCGGCGGCCGCGTTCGTGTCGCCCCAGAAGGCGGCCGCGCAGCCGACGCGGATCTTGCGGGTGTCCACCGTAGGGGGTCCTGGAAGGAGTGTCGGAGCCGGCCTGGGGACTGGTCCCGGACGCCGTGAGCACCTAGACTACCAAGCAAGCGCTTGGTATAGCAAACGTCACAAGCTACTGATTCAAATGGTTAATCGACGCCGCCGCCTGACCGTGAAGGGCATGGACGACTCGCCGCGGGGCAAGCTGCTCTCGGCCGCGGCACGCCTGTTCCGGCAGCGAGGCTTCGAGCGCACCACCGTGCGCGAGATCGCCGCCGCGGCGGGCATCCAGTCGGGGAGCCTGTTCCATCACTTCGCCAGCAAGGAAGACATCCTGAAGGCAGTGATGATCGAGGTCATCCGCTACAACACAGCGCGGATGGAGGCGACGCTCGCCGCCGCGCCAGACACGCGCGCCAGGCTGCGGGCGCTCATCGCCTGCGAGCTCGAGTCGATCGTCGGCGACACGCGCGAGGCCATGCTGGTGCTGGTGCGCTGCTGGGAGTCGCTCTCGAAGGAGCGGCAGGCCGAGGTGCTCGCGCTGCGCAGGGCCTACGAGGAGCTGTGGCTCGCGGTGCTGCGCGAAGCCGCGGCCCGCTCGCTGGTGCGCGTCGATCCTTTCGTGCTGCGCCGTCTGCTCGCGGGGATGGTCAGCTGGAGCAACACCTGGTTCGATCCGCGCGGCCCGACGTCCTTCGACCAGCTGGTGGATACGATCCTCGGAATGTGCCTGCGGGAGCCGGTCACGGGAGAGTCAACATGAGTCGGTACGAGTCGAGGCTCTCAGCCGGATCGGCGGCCTTCCTCGCCGCGCGGCAGCGCATGCTCGGGGAGATCGCGCGCGTGCGCGTCCTCGAGCAGCGCACCCGGGACGCGTCGGCCGCCGCGGGCCCGCGGTTCGCGCGCCGCGGCCAGCTGCTCCCGCGCCAGCGCCTGTCGCTGCTGCTCGATCCGGGCGCGCCCTTCCTCGAGTTCAGCACGCTCGCGGGCTACCGCCTCGACGACGCCGATCCGGACCGGAGCGTACCCGGCGGCGGCGTCGTCACCGGCATCGGCAGCGTGGCGGGCAGCCGCTGCGTAGTCGCCGTGAGCGACAGCGGCATCGATGCGGGCGCACTGCAGCCGCGCGGCCTCGACAAGCAGCTGCGGGCGCAGGAGATCGCGCTGGAGAACCGACTCCCCTACGTGCAGCTGGTCGAGAGCGCGGGAGCCAACCTCCTGGCCTACCGCGTCGAGGACTTCGTGGCGGGCGGCAACCTGTTCCGCAACCTCGCGCGGCTGTCGGCGTCCGGCCTGCCCGTGGTCACGGTCGTGCACGGCTCCTCCACCGCCGGCGGCGCCTACCAGACGGGGCTGTCCGACTACATCGTGATGGTGCGCGGCCGCTCGCGCGCCTTCCTCGCGGGTCCGCCGCTGCTGCTCGCCGCCACCGGCGAGGTGGCCACTGAAGAGGAGCTCGGCGGCGCGGAGATGCACACGACGGTTTCCGGCCTCGGCCACTACCTGGCGGAGGACGACCGCGACGCGATCCGCATCGCCCGCGAGCTGCTCGGCACGCTGGCCCGGGGCGGCGCGGAGCCCGCCCGCGCCCCCGCCCTGCCGCCGCGCCACGATGCGGACGAACTGCTCGGCGTGATGCCCGCGGATCCCCGCCAGCCGGTCGACATGCGGGAGGTGATGCTGCGCCTCGTCGACGACTCCGCGTTCATGGAGTTCGCGGAGCGTTTCGGCTCCGCCACGGTCTGCGCCAATGCCCGCCTCGACGGCCACCCGCTCGGCATCATCACCAACAACGGACCGATCGACGCCGACGGCGCCGCCAAGGCCGCGCGATTCATCCAGGCCTGCTGCCAGTCGCAGGTCCCGATCCTGTACCTGCAGAACACCACGGGCTTCCTGGTCGGGCGCGCGCAGGAGGAAGCGGGCATCATCCGGCACGGCTCCTCGATGATCCGCGCCGTGACCGGCGCCAGCGTGCCGCAGATCACGATCCATTGCGGCGCCAGCTACGGCGCGGGCAACTACGGCATGTGCGGCCGCGGCTTCCACCCGCGCTTCTGCTTCTCGTGGCCGAGCGCCCGCACCGCCGTGATGGGCGCCGAGCAGGCGGCGCGCACCATGGGCAACGTGCTGCGCGCGCAGGCGGGCCGGGGCCGACCGGTCGATGAAGAGCAGGTCGCCCAGCTGGAGCGCCGCATCGTCGAGAACTTCGAGCGCCAGATGGACGTCTTCAGCACCAGCGCGCACCTGCTCGACGACGGCGTGATCGATCCGCGCGACACGCGCGGCGTGCTCGCGCTGACGCTGGCCGTGTGCCGGGATGCCGCCGCGCGCGCCGCAGGCCACCGCGGCGCGGCCCGGACGGAGCGCACGCTGCCATGAAGCTCACGCCGTTCCGCAAGATACTGATCGCCAACCGCTCCGAGATCGCGCTGCGCGTGGCGCGCTCGGCGCGCGCGCTCGGCTACCGGACGGTGGCGGTCTACTCCGACGCCGACGCCGACGGACTGCACGTCTCGGGGTGCGACGAGGCCGTCCACATCGGCGCCACGCCGCCGGCGGAGTCGTACCTCAACATCCCGCGCCTGATCGCCGCGGCGCGGCTCTGCGGCGCGGACGCCGTGCATCCCGGCTACGGTTTCCTCGCCGAGAACGCGGCCTTCGCCGCGGCTTGCCGCGACGCGGGCCTCGTGTTCATCGGCCCCTCGCCCGAGGCGATCGCGGCGATGGGCGACAAGGCACGCGCCAAGGCGGTCGTCCGCGAGGCCGGGGTACCCTGCATTCCGGGGTACGACGGCGAGGCGCAGGACGACGCCACGCTGGAGCAGGCCGCGGCAGCGACCGGCTTCCCGCTGATGATCAAGGCGACCGCGGGCGGCGGCGGGCGCGGCATCCGCCGCGTGCAGTCGCCGGAGCAGTTCGCCCACGCGCTGCGCGGCGCCCGCTCGGAGGCCACGACCGCCTTCGGCGATGCGCGGGTGATACTCGAGAGGATCGTCGAGGCGCCGCGCCACGTCGAAGTGCAGGTGTTCGGCGACCGGTACGGCCGCGTCATCCACCTGGGCGAGCGCGACTGCTCGGTGCAGCGGCGCTACCAGAAGCTCGTCGAGGAGGCGCCGTCGCCGGCCGTCGCTCCCGCGCTGCGCGAGGCGATGGGACGCGCCGCGGTGCGCGCCGCGACGGCGATCGACTACGAGGGCGCCGGCACCGTCGAGTTCCTGCTGGACGGCCCGGGGCGCTTCTACTTCATGGAGATGAACACGCGGCTGCAGGTCGAGCACACGGTCACGGAGGAGATCACCGGCCTCGACCTGGTCGAACTGCAGCTGCGCATCGCCGCCGGCGAGCCGCTGCCGCTCGGGCAGGAGGACGTGGCCTTCGAGGGCCACGCGATCCAGGTCCGCCTCTGCAGCGAGGATCCCCGGGCGGCGTTCCTGCCGCAGGGCGGGAGGCTGCATGTCTGGGAGCCCCCCGCGACGATCCGGGTGGAGCACGCGCTGGCGAGCGGCATCCTGGTGCCACCGGACTACGACTCGATGATCGCCAAGCTGATCGCCCGGGGTCGCGATCGCGAGGAGGCGCGGCGGCGCCTCGCCTGCGCGCTCGACGACCTGGTGGCGCTCGGCCCGGCGACCAACCGCGAGTTCCTCGCGGCCTGCATCCGTCACCCGGTGTTCGTGGCCGGCGCGGCCACCACGGCGTTCGTCGACGCCTCGCTCGAATCGCTCACCGCGCCGGACGCCGGGCGTCAGGAGCGCGCTCGAGTTATCGCGCCGGTGCTGCTGCAGCTGGCCGGCGCGCAGCGCCCGGACGACGCGGCGTCCACCACCGGCCTGCTGCCCCGCCATCCGGCGCACTGCCTGATGCGGCTGGACGGCGCGGACACCGCCGCCGAGCTGCGGGCCGTGGGTCCGGGGACCGTCGAGGTGCTCGTCGACGGACGATCGTGGACCGTGGCGGTGCGCCACCGGTCGGCGTCGCGCGTGCGCTTGCGGGTCGACGGACGCGAATTCGAGGTGCGGCACGCACTCGCCGACGGCGAGCTGCTCTTCGCGCTGGACGGCCACACGCACCGCGTGCGCGATCGCAGCCACAGTCCGGCGACGCGCGGCGAGGCCGCCAGCGACGGGCGCATCCGTGCCCTGATGGCCGGGCGGGTGGTCGCGGTCTACGCGCGCGCGGGCGACCGCGTCGAAGCGGGGCAACCCGTACTCACCATCGAAGCCATGAAGATCGAGCACACCCACGCGGCGCCGCTCGGCGGCGCCCTGAGAGAGCTGCACGTCGAACCCGGGCAGCAGGTCAAGCTCCGGCAGCTGCTCGCCGAAGTGGTGCCGCAGCAGGGCGGCTGAAGCTCACGCCGGGCGCCGCCGACGCGATGCCGCGCCCGTGCGAGGACCGGCGCGCGGAATGCGCGGAGCCCGTGCGGCGGCCTCAGAGCGCAGCCAGTGCGGCATCGATCCGGCGGAGTGCCTCCTCGACTTCGGCCGCGCTCAGCACGGTGGAGACGAAGTAGCGGTCGCCGCGGCCGGGATAGAGCCCCTCGCGGATCAGCAGCTGCCTGAACCGCCGGGCCTTGGGCAGGTCGGCGTGCTGGGCGAGCTCCCGCGGCGAGTGCGCCACCGCGAGCGCCGTGAAATGCACGCAGAACACGCCGCGCACGCCCTGCACCAGCACGGCGTGTCCGCGCCGCCGCGCGCGGTCTCGGATACCCTCCATCAGCGCGGCCTGCATCGCGTCGATGCGGCGGAAGGCCGCTCCGTCGTCCCGCTCGAGCATGGTCAGCGTGGCGACGCCCGCCGCCATGCTGACCGGGGATGCGTTGAACGTGCCGGCGTTGACGACCCGGTTGGCGCGCAGCAGGTCGAGGACGTCCCGCCGACCCGCGACCGCCGCGAGCGCCATGCCACCCGCGAGCGCCTTGCCGAAGGTCGACAGGTCGGGCGTGACGCCGTAGTGCCGTTGTGCGCCGCCGAGCCCCATGCGGAAGCCCGTGATCACCTCGTCGATGCACAGCAGCACCCCGTGCCGGGTGCAGAGCTCGCGGACGCGCTCGAGGTATCCCGGCCGCGGCAGGCAGCAGCCGCCGTTGGTCATCGCGGCCTCCATGATCACCAGCGCGATTTCCCGGCCGCGCTCGGCGAGCAGTGCCTCGAGCCGGTCGACGTCGTTCCACGGGATCTTGAACGACTCCTCGAACGCGACCGGGGAGCGCCCTTCCGTGTGCATCGGGTCGTCGGGACTCTCGATGGCATGCGGGGCGACGCGCGAGTCGGGGTTGCTGCGGCCGCCGAGCACGTTGTCGATCCAGCCGTGGTAGTTGCCGTCGAACCGGACGAACAGCGGACGGCCGGTGAAGGCGCGCGCGAGCCGGATCACGAGCTGCACCGCCTCGGAACCGCTGGTGACGAACCGCACCTGCTCGGCGCAGGGCACGTGCTGGACGATCCTCTCGGCCAGCACCACCTCGTGTGGCGTCTGCAGCATGCCCGCCGCGACGTTGAAGATCTGGTCGAGCTGCGCATGCACGGCGGCGAGGTACTCGCGGTTGCCGTGGCCCCAGATGTTCGGGCCCATGCCGAGCGCCAGGTCGATCAGCTCGCGACCGTCGACGTCCCACATGCGCTGCCCCTCGCCGCGCACGACGAAGACCGGCGGCTCGTCGGCCGCGCGCAGGTTGCTCTGCCGGCCGGGCATGACCCGGCGCGCGCGTTCGGCCAGACTGCGCGTCGCGGGCCCGAGGCCCGCATCGACGGACGGAATCGAAGGTATGGAAGACATCGAGTCACCTCCTGCGCGCCGCGGCGGCAGCCTAGGGCGGGCCCACGGGCCGGCGGCGCGCAAGCCGACAGAACTTTTCGGATTTCCGCCACGCCGGCCGGCGCCGTTCGCGGCGCGCCGACGCGCGCGGCGGGCGCGCTGATATCCTGAAGCGCCACGCGGTGAGCACGAGCGTTGCGCCATGCCGGAAGACCGCCTCGGACACGTCGGCCTGACGGTCAGCAACCTGGACGAGATGCTGGCCTTCTTCACCGGCATGCTCGGTTTCGCGGTGAAGGCGCGCCTGCAGCCGTTCGACCCGCACGCCGTCGCGGGCATCACCGGCGTCGAGGGCGCCGTGGTCCGGGAGATCGCCTACGTCGCGAGGGGCGAACTGACCTTCGAACTGCTCGAGTACCTGGAGCCCAAGCCGATCCTCTCGCCGCTGCGGCCCTGCGACCCCGGCTACATGCACTGGCTGCTCGAGGTGAACGACCTGCCGGCCGCCGTCGAGCGCGCCGCTCGACACGGCTTCGCTCCGGTCCGCGGGCCGTACCCGATCGCCGCGGGACCCAACGCGGGCCGTCTCGGCACCTACCTCCGTCACCGTGACGGTTTCTCGCTCGAGGTCATCGGGGCCGGCGGGCGCTGACGGCCTAGGCAGCCGCGCCGGCGCCGTCGAGAGCCCACGGCACCGGCTTCCCTTCCGCGGCGAGCGCGTCGCCGTAGATGCGCCGGAACGGAAAGCTCTGCCGGTCGGCACGGATCACGAACGGACGCGCCAGCCCGCCGGGGCCGCGCGCTTCCGGGACGAGTTCGCCGAGAATCTTCGCGTCCTCGCTGGTCAGCGCGGGCATGTAACGCGCAAACAGCCAGTCCGCGACCGGGTTGAGCGAGTGGTTGCGCAGCACGCCGCCGAACAGCAGGGTCTGCTCGGCGTCCGACGGCGTGAAGAAGGCGAACGTGTGGTCGCGCGGCCCGCTGGCATCCGTGGTCGTGATGCACACGTTGCCAGACAGGTGGTACCGGTACGACTTCTGCACCGGCGTCAGCTGCTCCATCGCGAAGCGGCCGAGCAGGTCTTCGAGCAGGCCACCGCCTGCGGACACGTCGGCGACCGCGGGATCCTGGGCGATGATGTCGGCCATGTCCGCGATGCCCCAGTAGCCGCGGCGGTCCGGCGCGATCTCGATCCTGAACGGGGCCACGCGCTCGCTCGCCCCGGGCACGGTGCGCTTGTGCACGAACGCGAGGTGCGCGTCGTCGAGCGCGTTCTCGAGCGAGTTGAGGTAACTGCCCGAGCACAGGCGGCCGCCCGGCAGCATGCTCAGCCGCCACGGCGCCGGCAGCCCGAGGAACTCGGGCACCTCCGGGGCATGGGGCGGCTGGTCGTCCGGCTCCGGCCAGATCCACACGAGGCCGTGGCTCTCCGCCACGGCGAACGACGGCACTCGCAGCGCGCGCGGGATCGGCGCGCCCGGATCCTGCGACGGGATGCGCGTGCAAGCGCCCGCGCCGTCGAAGCAGAGCCCGTGGAAGGGGCACTCGAGGCTCGACCCGACGACCCGGCCCCGCGCGAGATCGGCGCCGCGGTGGGGGCACGTGGCGGACACGGCGTGCGGACGGCCCCCGGCGTCACGGAAGAGCGCCATGCGGCGGCCGCAGATCATCCGTCCGAGCGGCTCGCTGCGCAGCTCCGAGGACGTGGCAGCCACGTACCAGTTGCGCGTGACGAAAAGTTGGCTGAGAGCGGCTTCACCCGAGCGCATGGCGACGATCCCTCCGTTTCTCACCGGGGAGTGCGACGACGACGGCACGCCATCGGCACTGCACGGTCGCGTGCCCCGGGGCATCGACCGTCCGACACCCTCGAGGTCCGCGCCGAGCGCCCTCGCGACCTCCGAGGCAGGCTATCGCGGTGCCCGGCGCCCGTCGATTGCGGCGCTGCCGTTGCGCCCGCGCGTGACCCGATCTCGAAAGTCTTTGGTCGAGAATCGTCCATCGCGCCGGGCGGGCTTGCATCCCGGGCCGAGTCCAGGACCCCGGCTTCGGTCCCCTCGCAGCTCGACGCCGGCGGCCCGCCGTCGGCGCCGCGCCGCCAGCCGGGCGGGCCGGCCGTCGACCCTCCGGTCAGGCCGAGCGCCGCGCCAGCGGCAGCACGTCGACCAGCTCGAGGCGGGCACGCAGCAGGCGCTCGAGCAACTCGGCCTTGACGCCGGACGTCGCCGAGTCGGTCCACAGATTGCGCAGCTCGTGCGGATCCGCCTCGCGGTCGTACAACTCGCCCTGCGGATCCCCGTGCCACACCGTCAGGCGCCAGCGACGATCGACGAAGGTCGTCAGCCGGACCGGCCCGAGCTCGCCCATGTGGATCGGCAGCTCGTCTTCCTCGACGACCACCCCGTCGCGAACCGCGGCCGCGGCGAGCAGGTCCGTCCCCTGCACGCCCACCGGCACCGGAAGCCCAACGCGGCCGAGGACCGTGCGCGCCAGGTCGAGCGTGCTCGCGACCCGCTCGACGACCGCGGGCGCGCGCGCAGCCGAGTCCCGCCAGATCAGCGGGACGCGTATCAGCCCTTCGTAGTGGAAGCCCTGCTTGAAGATCATCGAGTGATCGCCCATCAGGTCGCCGTGGTCGGAGGTGAAGATCACGACGGTGTTCCGGTCGAGGTCGAGCCGCCGCAGCGCGGCCAGGATGCGGCCGACCGCGTCGTCGATCATCGCGATCGACCCGTAGGTCAGCGCGATCGCCTGCCTCAGCGCGGCCTCGTCGACGAGCTGCGAGCAGAACCGGCCGGGGCCGAACCCCGGCTGCGCGTGGAGCGCACGCAGCCGGCGCAGCAGCGCGGGCTCGCCCGGGTCGACCCGGCCGAACGACGGCGGCAGCGCGACGTCGGCCGGGTCGTACAGGTCCCAGTAGCGACCGGGCGGCGTGAACGGGTGATGCGGATCGGGGAACGAGCACTGCAGCATGAAGGGCGCGCGTGCCTCGTCGGCGGCGAACCTCTCCAGCGCCGCCACCGTGCGCTGTTCCACGAACGCGGTGGGATAAAGTTCCTCGGGCACGGCCGTGCGCCAGGCCTGCGGCGCCTGCACCGCGGCCGGCAGGGCGCTGGCGGGACCAATCAGCCCGTCGATGCCGGGCATGCGCTCCCGCGCCCAGGCGCGATAGTGGCCACTGACCTGGTCGGCGTGGCCGCAGGCGAACTCGACGTGTTCGAACCCGTAGTACGGGAGAGCGACGGCGCGCGACGGGTCGGCCGTCCACGATTCCTCGCGCTCGGCGAGGTAGCGCGGATCGTCGGTGAAGTCCGGCACGGCGGTCGACCACGCGTCGCGCGCGAGACCCGCCGGGCGCATCGCCGGGAACAGCAGCGGATCGGGCACCTCGCGCCGCGACTGCGTCTGCAGGTGGGCCTTGCCGACCAGTGCGGTCCGGTAGCCCGCATGGCGCATCACCTCGACGAAGGTCAGCGATCCGAGCGCCAGCGGCACGCCGTTGTGGCGGACGCCGTTCACGGACGGCATGCGGCCGGTGAGCATGGCCGCCCGGTTCGGCATGCAGATCGGATTGGTGACGTAGCATCGCTCGAAGCGCCGACCTTGCGCCGCGAGTGAGTCGATGTGCGGCGTCCGCACGACCGGGTTGCCGTAGCAGCCGAGGTGATCGGCGCGGTGCTGGTCGGTGATGATCAGCAGGATGTTCGGGCGTTCCACGTGCGCGACGCTACCGCATTCTGGCCCGGCCGGTCGTCCGCCGGAACGGCCCGGGGACGCCACCGAGCCGTCCTAGCCCGGCCTCGACCGGTACACCCTCGAGATCGCGACCATCACGACGCAGCACACCGCCGCGGGCAGCGCGAGCGTGCTGATGATGAGGTCGATACCGTAGCCCGCCGCCAGCGCCGCCCCGCCGAGCAGCGGGCTCGCGATCGAGCCGATGCGGCCGACGCCGAGCCCCCAGCCGACTCCCCGCGCGCGCAGCGCGTCGGGATAGCACGTCGAGGCGAACGCCCCGAGGCAGAACGAGGCGCCCACGACGGTGAACCCGACCCAGAACGCCAGAACGTAGGCCACCGAGACGGTGCGCACGCCGGAGCCCAGCAGCAGCAGGCTGACCGTCGCCAGCAGGTAGAGCAGCGCGAGCAGGCGCGACAGCGGGGCGCGCGAGGCCAGCCACGAGATCGCCAGCCCGCCGACGACGCTGCCGAGGTGGTACAGGCCGGTGGCCTGGATGGCGACGTCGAGCGAGAAGCGGGCCTCCCGCAGGATGGTGGGCAGCCAGCTGCCGATGAAGAACACCAGCGCCTGCGTGCCGATGAAGACGACCCAGAGCATCGGCGTCACCCACCGCAGCGATCCGGCGAACAACAGCCGCGACGAGGCCGCCGCGGGACGCGCCGCTCCGGCCTGCTGGGCCGTCAGCGCCTGCCGCAGCAGCGGGTCCTCCGCCGTCCGGCCGCTGAGCCGTTGCAGCAGGGCCGCCGCGCGCGCCGGCTCGCGGCCGCTGGCGACCATGAACCTGACCGACTCGGGCAGCGCGAAGTACGCGATCGCGCCGATGACCAGCGGCAGGACGCCGCCGACGACGAACATCGACTCCCAGCCGAGCGTGCTGATCAGCGGTCCCGCGAGGACGCTCGCGAGAACCGACCCGAGGCCCGCCATGGAGTAGACGACCACGACCAGGAAGGAGCGCCGCCGCCGGGGCGAGAACTCGTTGACCAGCGCGATCACGTTGGGGATCGTGCCGCCCATGCCGAAGCCGGTGATGAAGCGGCAGATGGCGAGGGTGGTCAGGTCGGTGCACAGCGCCGTGAGGAGGCTGCCGACGGCGCCGACGACGAACATCCACAGCAGCGCAGTCCGGCGACCGAATCGGTCGCCGATCCAGCCGGCGATCGCGGAGCCGAACGCGACGCCGATCAGCGACGCGGACAGCGCGAAGCCGAAACTGGCAGGCGGCAGGCCCCACTCGGCCGAGATCGCGGGGACGACGAAGCCGAGCAGGCCGAGATCGAAGCCGTCGAGCAGCATGATGGCCGCGCACACGGTCAGTATGCGCAGGTGCAGCCGCCCGATCGGCGCTTCGTCGATGAGCGCCGAGACGCCGTCGTCGGCCGCGGGAGCCGCGCCGGCCATCAGGTGTTCACGGAGCCGCCGTCGACGGCGATCGTCTGGCCCGTGACGAAGTCGCTGCCCGGCGAAGCGAGGAACACCAGCGCGCCGAGCAGGTCCTCCGGCAACATGGCCCGCTTGAGCGCCCGCTGCTGGGTGGCGTTCTGGTGGTAGCGCTGGATGTGGGCCGTGTTCTGCATGATCGTGTCGCTCATCACCGCGCCGGGCGCCAGCGAATTCACGCAGATGCCGGCATCGCCGAGCTCGCGCGACAGGGCGCGCGTCATCGCCATCAGCGCGCCCTTGCTCGCCGTGTAGTGGACCATGCCGGGCAGCCCCTTGTAGGCCACGCCCGAGGTGACGTTGATGATCTTGCCGCCACCGCGGCGGGTCATCACGGGCACGACGTGCTTGACCATCAGGAAACTGCCGCGGACGTTGACCGCCATGACACGGTCCCAGAGTTCGACGTCGATGTCCGTGACGTCGGCGGGCGGCAGCGTGGCGAAAAGTGCCGCGTTGTTGACCAGGATGTCGATGCCGCCGGCGAACTCGCACGCGGCCGCCACCGCGCCGGCCACCTCGGCCTCGACGCTGACGTCGAAGCGCAGCCCGACGGCCCTCGCCCCGGGATCGGCGGCCTGCAGGCGGGCCACGCAGGGCGCGGGGTCGGCGATGTCGGCCACGACCACGGTGGCGCCGGCGGCGCTCAGCGCCTCGCAGTAGGCCACGCCGATGCCCTTGGCACCGCCGGTGACCAGCGCCACGCGCCCTTCGAGAACCTTCATGCCCTGCTCTCCCGATCCAGCCACCGCATCCGTGGGACTATGCCGCGCCACTCGGCGCAATTCGGGGGTCTTTCTTCGGGAATCGGTCCATCGGCCCTCGCTCGCCGCCGCGGCTGCGCGGGTTCGTGCTTCCATCGGCGCCCAACGTCCCGCACGCGGAGTCCTCGACGATGAGCGGTCTTGCCCGGCACTGGATCGACGGTCAGTGGACCGCGTCGTCCGACGGCAGCGAGTCGGTCACGCTCGACCCCGCGGACGGTAGCGAGGTTTGGCGCTTTGCGGACGGCTCCCTCGCCGAGGCGGAGGCCTCGGTCGCGGCGGCGCGGCGGGTGTTCGAGACCTCCGGGTGGGCCCACGACCCGCGGCGACGCGCGCGCGCGCTGCTCGAAATGGCCGACGCCCTCGACGCGAGGCGCCAGCCGCTGGCCGAGAGCCTCTGCCGCGAGAACGGCAAGCCGCTCGGCGAGTGCCTGCACGAGGTCGCCATCTCCTCGTCGGAACTGCGCTTCTACGCGGGCCTCGCCCGGGCCAGCTTCGGGCGGGTCATGGAGACCGAGCCGGGCCACGTGTCCATGATCGCCCGCGAGCCCATGGGGGTCGCGGGCATCATCGTGCCCTGGAACGCGCCGCTGATCCTGCTGGTGCGGTCGCTGGGCCCGGCGCTCGCGGCGGGCTGCACCGCCGCGATCAAGCACGCGGCGCAGACCGCCGGCACCAGCGCGCTGGCCTGCGAGGCGTTCGCCGCCGCGGCGTCGCTGCCGCAGGGCTGCGTCAACGCGTTCGCCGAGCGCGGCGCGGCGGGGGCGAAGCACCTCGTCGCGTCGACCGAGGTCGACGTCCTCAGCTACACCGGCAGCACCCACGTCGGCAAGCTCATCATGGCGGACGCGGCCGGGACCCTGAAGCGGCTCAACCTCGAGCTGGGCGGCAGCGCCCCGTGCATCGTATTCGAGGACGCGGACCTCGACCGCACCGCCGCGGCACTGGTCAAGGCCGGGATGGTCATGGCCGGCCAGCAGTGCGTGGCAGCGTCGCGGCTGATCGTGCACGAGCGGATCCTCGGCGCCTTCACCCGGCGGCTGGCCCTCGCCCTCGAGGCGCTGGTCGTCGGGCGGGGGCTCGACCCGGCCACACAGCTCGGTCCGCTCATCGACCTGCGCAGCCGCGACCGCGTGGCGCGGCTGGCCGCCGACGCCGTCGACCGGGGTGCGAGGGTCCTGCGCGAGCCCGGCCGCCCGGGCGGGCCGCTCGTCAACGGCGCGTTCCTGACGCCCGGCCTGCTGCAGGTGGACGACCCCGGCGACCCGATCCTGCAGCAGGAGATCTTCGGCCCGGTGCTCACGCTGCAGTGTTTCTCGACCGAGGCCGAGGCCGTCCAGCGCGCCAACGACAGCCGCTTCGGGCTCGCCGCGAGCGTCTGGACCGCCGACCTGCGGCGGGGCCAGCGGGTCGCGCAGAAGATCAGGGCGGGCACCGTGTGGCTCAACATGCACGGGCGCCTCGCCGCCGAGATCGAGACCGGGGGCTACAAGGAGAGCGGCATCGGCCGACTTCACGGCGTGCAGGGGCTGGAGGAGTTCCTGCACAGCAAGCACGTCGCGTGGGAACTCGGCAACCCTGCGGAGTGACGTGATCCGCCCCGACTGGCGACCGCTGCTGACCCGCGACAACCTGCGGCGGGACGCCGTCGCCGCGCTGACCACGACCACGGTCATGGTGCCGCAGGGCGTGGCGTTCGCGGCCATCGCCGGCCTGCCTCCCGAGTACGGCTTCTTCGCGGCGCTCGTGCCGCCGATCGTCGCTGCGCTGTTCGGATCCTCGTGGCAGATGGTGTCCGGACCGACGGCCGCCATCTCGGCACTCGTGTTCAGCAGCCTGTCCGGCACCTTCGAGCCGGGATCGCCGGACTTCATCTCCGCCGCCATCGTGCTCGCGCTGCTGGTGGGCATCTTCCAGCTGACGCTCGGGTTCGCGCGGATGGGACAGCTCGCCTACCTGGCGTCGACCTCGGTGCTGGTCGGGTTCACCACGGGCGCGGCGGTGCTGATCGTCCTCGGGCAGCTGCAGTTCGCGCTGGACGTCGCGCTGCCCCGCCCGCAGGACTTCGGCGCCTTCCTCGCGGGCCTGGCGGCCGCGATCCCGAGCGCCGACGCGGCGGCCATCGCGGTGACGTCGACGACCCTGGTGGTGGCGGCCGGCGTCCGTCTGTGGCGCCCGCGGCTGCCCCACTACCTGATCGCGCTGGCGGCCGGCACGCTCGCGGGCGTCGTCGCCGGGCGCCTCGGGCAGCCGGTCGACACGCTCGGTTCGCTGCGGACCGTGCTGCCGGACCTCGAGATCCCGGGGTTGTCCATCGACGCGATCCGCACGCTCGCCCAGGCGGCGCTCGCCGTCGCGCTCGTCGGACTGCTGGAGGCCGTCTCGATCTCGCGCGCCATCGCCGCGAAGACCGGCCAGAACGTCGATCCGAACCGGGAGTTCGTCGGTCAGGGGCTGTCGAACACCGTCGGGAGCTTCTTCGGCTCCTACCCGGTTTCCGGCTCCTTCACGCGCACGGCGGTGAACGTCGACGCGGGCGCGCGCACGCCGATGGCCGCCGTCTTCGGCAGCTTCTTCCTCGTCGTCGCGCTGTATGCGCTCGCCCCGGCGTTCGCGCACGTGCCGGTCGCGGCGATCGCGGGCGTCATCGTCCTGAGCGCGTTCGGCCTGCTGCGCCTCGACGAGTACCGGCGGCTGCTCGGCAGCAGTCCCTCCGACATGGCGATCGCGGTGATCACCCTGGTCGCGACGCTGCTGGTCGGACTCGAGTTCGCGATCTACATCGGCGTGCTGCTGTCGCTGATGCTCTTCATCCGCTGGACCACGAAGCCCTACGTCGGGGTCGGCGCGCCCGACCCGGCCAGCCACGGCAGGATGTTCCGCAACGCCGTGGCCAACGGCCTGGACGAGTGCCCGCAGCTGGTGATGGTACGCATCAACGGGCCGCTTTATTTCGGCGCCGCCGGGCATCTCAGGGAGAAGTTGCAGCAACTGGAGACGAGCCGCCCGGAGCAGGCGCACATGCTGATGGTGATGCGCGGGATCGGCGATCTCGACGTGACCGCCGCGGCGGTGCTGGAGGACGAGGCGGCGCGGCGCCGGGCGCGCGGCGGCCGGCTGCACATCACGACGCGCCTGCCGAGCGAGGTCGAGAGCCTGACCCGGCTGGGGGTGACGGCCGCGATCGGCGACGACGCCCTGCACGAGAGCAAGGGCACCGCGATAGCGGCGATCTTGCCGACGCTCGACCCCGCGCGGTGCGCGACCTGCACCACGCGCATCTTCCGCGAGTGCCCGCCGCGCGAGGGCCTCAGTCGCTGAGGCGCTCGGTCAGGTAGCGGCGGATGTCCGCGCTCGCGTCCTCCATCGGCGCATAGGAGCCGCCGCGGAATCCCCGCGAGGTCATGCCGCGCTGCACGGACTCGCAAACCCGCCAGTCCTGGCGGTTGATCACGTCCCAGAACTCGACGACGTCGCTCGGGTCGAAAGCGGCGTCCGCGACCGCATCCCGATGGAACAGGAAGTCGCAGACCACCTGCGTTTCGGCCGGCCCGCGCGGCAGCAGCATGAACGCCGCGACGTGCTCCGCCGCGAGACTGATCCACAGGTTCGGATAGACGATCTCGCCCTTGTGGTGATCGCGTTCGAACTCGTCGAGGCCGGGGAACGGCGCGCGCCGCGACGTGCCGGTGGCCGTGAAGGTCCAGGCGCCTGGCCGGTGCGGGATGCCGTTGGCCCAGTCGAGCCCGGCGCCGCCGGCGCGCTTGAACGCCGGCACGAGCTGGCACAGCTCCGGGTGCACCGGGCCGCAGTGGTAGCACTCGTTGTAGTTCTCCGCGAGCACCTTCCAGTTGGCCGCGACGTCGTAGACGATCCGGTGCCCGATGCGCAGATCCTCGAGCGGGTAGCGGACCACCTTCCGCGCCACCGCCCCCACCTGCTCCTCGAGCGTCCGCGCCGGCTCGCCCGCCGCGCCCGCGACGTTCACCCACAGGAACCCGCCCCACTGCGCGACGGGCAGGCGGCCCAGCGAGTACCGCGTGCGGGGATTGCGCTCGGTGAACTCCATGAAGGGCGCGCCGCGCAACCGCCCGTCGAGCTCGTAGGTCCACGAGTGGTACTGGCAGCGGATGCTGCCGCCGACGAAGCGCCCGCTGCGGCTGCCGCCCGCCTCGGGACGGGGCGCGCAGGTCGCGAGCTCGGCGCCGCGGTGGGCGCAGACGTTGAACAGCGCGTTCACAGACCCATCGGTGTCCCGCACGACGAGCACGCGCTCCCCCGCCACCTCGACGTGCAGGAAGTCGCCGGTCTCCGCGATCTGCTCAGCGCGACCGACGCAGAACCACTCCCGGTGGAAGATGCGCTCGACTTCGCGCCGGAAGGCGGACTCGTCGACGTAGGCGCCGGCCGGCAGCGCGGGAGCGAGATCGTCGCTGGAGAACGACGGTGGCGGGAGGCTGGTCGACATAGGCTTGCACCCGGTTGCGCCTTACCCAGGGAACGATATTCGGAACTTGACGCTGCATCAAGATCGGGCCGGCGGCGGGTCCGCGCCGGCCGTTTGCGGCGGCAGCGGACGCCCCGCAGTAACTCGAATCCGTCTCTAGTTCAGGGCACGCGCGGAAACGGCTTCGGGGCGACTCGCGCCGCGGCGAGGTTCTCGTCGCGGCCTGGTGCCGGCGTCCGCCGACGCGGTCTATACTTCAGGCGCTTTCGGCGCGGGCGCCGGCAGCCGGTGCGGCGCCACGTCGCCGCACCGCGACCGGTCACTGGCAGGCGACCTGGCGGGCTGGGAGCGCCGGGGCGCGGGAGGGTGAGTGCATGCGGCCGACGACGCTCGCGTCCCTGACCGAATACGCCGCGGGCCGCCACCCGGCGCGCCGCGCCGTGGCGACGGCGGGCGGTGATGCCTGCACCTTCGCCGAACTCGACGCGCGGGTCGCCCGCGCCGCGGCCTGGCTGGCGCGGCAGGGCCTGCAGCGCGGCGATCGCGTGACGCTGTGGGCGCCGAACGACATCGACTGGGTGGTCGCGTACTACGGCGTGCTGCGCGCCGGGCTCGTGGTCAACCCGCTGAACTTCCTGCTGGCGCCGCAGGAGGTCGCGTTCGCCGCGGCCGACTGCGGAGCGAAGGTGCTGATCGCCGGCGCCGCCAAGGTCGACTCGGTGGCGGCACTGGCCGGCCGGGGCGAGCTGCGGGCAGTCACGACCGCCGCCGCGGTCGCGTCGACGCCGGAAGCGGCGCTGCCGCCGGCCGACGTCTCACCGGCCGACCTGGCCGCGATCCTCTACACGTCCGGCACCACCGGCCACCCCAAGGGCGCGATGCTCAGCCACCGGGGTCTGCTGCTCAACGCGGCGCTGACAGCGCAGATGCACGCGCGGTCGAGCGCCGACACGGTGGTCACCGCCCTGCCGCTGCCGCACGTGTACGGCGCCGCGATCCTGAACGCCGGCGTGCTGACCGGCGCGACGCTGGTGGTGCACGCCCAGTTCAGGGAAGCGGCGATCCTCGCGGACGTCGAACGGCACCGGGCGACGATGCTCGAAGGCGTGCCGACGATGTACCACTACCTGCTCGCCTATCCCGACCTGTCGCGCCACGACCTCTCCAGCCTGACCCGCTGCACCGTCGGCGGACAGACGATGCCGCTGGCCAGCATGCAGGAGGTGGAGCGCCGCCTCGGCTGTCCGCTGATCGAGCTGTGGGGCATGACCGAGCTCGGCGGCCTCGGCACGACGCACGCGTCCCTGGCGCCGCCCCGGCTCGGGTCGATCGGCGTCGCACTGCCGCACATGGAGACCCGGGTCGTGGCGACCGACGACGGCCGGCGCGAACTGGCCTGCGGCGAGGTCGGCGAGCTGTGCGTCCGCGGGCCACTGGTCATGGCGGGGTACTTCGGCAACCCGCGGGCGACCGCGGAGACCATCGACGCCGACGGCTGGCTGCACACCGGGGACCTCGCCCAGAAGGACGCGGACGGCTACGTCAGCATCGTCGATCGCAAGAAGGACATGATCCTGACCGGGGGCTACAACGTCTACCCGGCCGAACTCGAGCGCGTGATCGCGGCGCATCCGGCGGTGGCGATGGTCGCGGTCGGCCGCGTGCCGGACGCGGCGAAGGGGGAGCTGGCCAAGGCCTACGTCGTGCTCCGCGCGGGCGCCACCGCGACCGCCGAGGACATCGTCGA
>JAPZRU010000040.1 GCA_027531255.1 Steroidobacteraceae bacterium
GACCGAGATCGTCGGCGCGGTGAAGAAGGTTGCGGACATCGTCGCCGAGATCGCCGCCGCTTCACTGGAGCAGTCGGCCGGCATCGAGCAGGTCGACAAGGCCGTGATGAGCATCGACGAGGCGACGCAGCAGAACGCGGCACTCGTCGAGGAAGCGGCCGCGGCGGCCGACTCAGCGGCCGGCCGCGAACCACGTGGCGGCGGCTCGTACGCAGCTCTCGAAGTTGGCGTAGGCCGCCCGCCCTTCGCCGGGCGCGAGCGGCGCGTGGGCGAAGTGCGCCGAAGAGCGGCGCACGGCGCCGTCCAGCATCAGGTTGTCGGTGAGGCCGAAGTCCTCGATCGCGAGGCCGTCGCCGCCCTCCCGCGTGCCGTCGGCACGCTGCGTCACGGCACCGCGGAACCACTCGACCGTACGCTCCGCGAACGATCGCGCATCGCCACCGTAGGCGAACAGCGGCCGCCCGAGCGCGCGCAGGAATCCCATCTCGAAGGCCGTACCGACGTCCGTGCTGGGCCCGCGGAACGGCGTCATGTCGACGATGCCGGCATCGCAGTCGTGCATCGCGCGCTCCAGCGCGTCGTAGATCACGAGCGCCTGCACGCCGGGCGGCAGGCCGGGATCCACGTCGACGACGTCGAGCGGGTAGATGCCGTGCAGCCCGTGGCGCGCGCAGATCGCGACCTTGAGCCGGCCGATCTCGCGGGCGTCCGGCGCGAAGACGTCCGGCCCGGCCAGGTAGATCTTCTTCAACGCGCGTGCCTCGCCGACTGCGGGACGCGCAGTCTGCGAGGCTTCATGCCGGTCCGGGAGTCGGGAGAACGCCTACGCAGCCGGTGCGCCGAGCGGCTGATACAGTCGTCGGCGCCGGCGCGCAGCCCGCTGACGACGGCCCGCGGATCGCCCGGGTCGCAGAGCACGACGGTGTGCTTGTACCGCGCGTCCGTGGCGCTGCGCAGCGCCGTGCACACCCGCTCCTCGGTGGCTCGTTCGGGCGCCGCGCTCCATGCGGCGCTGCTCACCGAGGAATCGTTCGAACACCCCGCATTCTGCAGAGGGTGAGGGCCCGAATACTGACCTGAGGAGTTCCCCGAACGCAGGGCCAGGGCGGGCTCCGCTCCGACGCGCACGCCGGGGCGGGCCCGCAGGCGGCCCGCCGCCCGCGCGTCTCAGTGCCAGTAGGGCCGCGCGCCGTAGTGCGAGAACGCGCGGTCGCGGAACGCGCGCCCGTCGTCCTTCGTCAGCGCCTCCAGCGAATCCGCCGGCGCCGCCTTCAGCTGCTCCCGGGTGAAGGGCACCACGTAGCCGCCGCGCTCCTTGTCGTAGTCCAGCACGCTCCACGGCACCGGGTGGTACTTCTCGCCCAAGCCGAGCACGCCCCCGAAACTGATCACGGCGAACAGGATGTTGTTCGAGGTCTTCTCGAGCACGATGTCGACGACCTCGCCGAGCTTGTCGCCCGAGCGGTCGTAAACCTTGGTGCCGATCGCCTTGCCGGCGCGGATCGCGTTGGTGTGGCCGGTCACGGTGGTCATGGATGCACTCCTTGGCTGTCCGCGAACGATTTCGCGGTGACCGGCTCGGTGCACGGACGATGCCGGCGCGGCGCTGCCTGCTAGGCGGTGCGCGCCAGGTAGCGCCGCGTCGCCTCGAGCGTGACCCGCGCCCGTTCGACAGGCTCCGGCCAGGCGTCGCGCAGCGCCCTGGAGCGCATCTCGATGCTGAGCGGCAGGTCGCGCGGCAGCGCCTGCAGCAACTCCGCGAGCGGCAGCCCGCCCTCGCCGCACTGCAGCCGACCGTCGAGCGCTTCCGCGAGTATCCCGGCGGGATCGTCGGCGCCGGGCCCACGTGCCGGCGCATCGCACAGCTGCGCGTAGGCGTAGAGCTGGCGCGGCACGCGGGCCGCGTCGGCGGGCGTCCCGCCCGAGCGTACGAGGTGGAGCGAATCGACCAGCAGCGCGGCGGCCGGATCGCGGGTGGCCAGCACGATCGCGAGCGCGGCGTCGAGCGTCCTGACCTCGGTGAACAGCCCGAACTCCAGCGCCACGCGGAGTCCGAGGACTCGGCCCCGCTCGCAGAGCGCCGCATACTTGGCGGTGGTCGCGCCCGCGTCGGGATCGGAGCTGACGACGAGCACGTTCGGCGCCCCGAGTTCCGCGCCGATCTCGAGCAGCTGCAGGTGCCGTGGGTCGAGAGGACCCGGCTTCAGCCGGACGACCTCGACGTCCACGGGCGCGAGGCCGCTGGCGGCGAGGCACGCGCGCACTCGACGCGTCGTCGCAGCAGTCCACTCGCGCAGGTCGACCCAGACGCCCACGGCGTCCCAACCCGCCCGAGCCGCGGCCTCGACGATGACCTCGGGCGCGAACTCCGGCAGCACGCGCGACGCGAGCGCGAGGCGTCGCGTCGGTGGCGGCATCGGTTCGCGGCAGTCGTGCACGGTTCACCCGTCGCGCGCCGGAGCGCTCAGACCCCGGGGCCGCGCACGGGCAGTGCGCCGTACGGCTTGATCTACTTCAGAACGAAGGTGGTCTGCATCTCCCTGATGCGCGGCAGCCGCCGCACTACGTTCAGCGCGAACTCGGCGTAGGCGTCGAGATCGGCCGGGACCACCTGGAGCAGGAAGTCGGCATCGCCGGCGATCGATCACGGCCTGGTTGCCCTTGATCACGCCGCTCTCCTCCAGCCTGCGCACGCGCCGCCAGCAGGGCGACGTCGACATCCCGACGCGCTCGGCGAGTTCCTGGTTCGTCGGCCGCCCTTCGATCTGCAGCGCCGCGAGGATCCGCAAGTCTCCCTTGTCGAGGGCGGAATGCATGGAACCCTACCTACAGGTGACCGACACCGGGAAGATCCTACCGATCTCCAGGCCAGCGGGCGCTGCATTCGAAAACCTCTGCCCTGGGCCGTCGCCTAAGCTGCGGATCCGCGCAGTTCCGCGCCGGCGCGCCGTTCCCGCGCGTGATCGCGGTGGCCAGCCACCCGTTCCTCGAGCAGAGCGTGGACCGCCAGAACACGCTCGCACTGTCGATCGAGGCGGACCGCTTCCTCGCGCACCGCGCGTCCGCAGCCCTGTTCCACCAGGAGCAGGAGTTCCGCCAGCGCGCCAACTCCCAGGACTTCAACGGCGGCGATCCCGACTTCTTCGCGGACGACCGCACGAACTCGACCACCGGCCTGCGCCTGACGCTCGATCGTTCGTGGGGCGCCGGGAAGAGCTTCGACACCAAGTACGGCGTGGACCTGCAGCGCGCGCGGCTGATCCGACTGCTGCTAGACAACGACGATTCCTCGGTCGTCACCGGCTTCATCGCGCCGGAAGTGATCCTCGACACCGTCGGCGTGGTCGCGCAGGCGGACTGGAGCCTCGGCCGGTTCCGCTTCACCGGCGGCGTGCGCTGGGAGTTCTACACCGGCGAGATCGGCACGGACTACGCGGACCTGGGCCTCCCGGGCACCGGCACGCCGGGCGACTTCGACGACGCGTACCTCGCGCTCTACAACGCGGGCGTGGTGTTCGACCTGCTCGACGACTTCCAGCTCTACGCGGGCTTCAACCAGTGCGCGGAGCTCACGCAGCTCGGGCGCGCCGCGCGCCGCGCGCGCGATCCGGGACTGATCAGCCCCGAGCCGGCGGTGTCCGACCAGTACGAGATCGGCGCGCGCGGCACGCTGGGCGCGGTCGCGGTGCCCGGCGCAGCGTTCTACTCGAAGTCCGACGCCGCCTCGCTCGTGCAGCCGGACCCGAGCTGCGCCGGCCAGTCCTTCTGCCCGCTGATCCCGCTGCGCGTGCCCCAGAAGGTGTGGGGCGTCGAGGGCACGTTCGCGTGGCCCGCCGCCGAGACGCTCGGACTCGGCGGCGTGTTCACCTGGCAGGAAGGCGAGATCTTCGACGAGAGCGTGGGCGACTACATCCCCTTCGGTGCCGACACCGTCTCGCCGACGCGCGTGACGCTGTACTCGGACTGGCGGCCGATCGACCGGTTCGCGCTGCGCGTGCAGGCGACCTACATCTTCGAGACCAACTTCTTCTCTCCTGCCGAGCAGGAACTCGGGCTGGTCGAGACGGACTCGGTGTTCACGACCGACCTCAACGCGAGCTACGAACTGGGCCGCGGCACGCTCGGCCTCGGCATCTCCAACCTCTTCGACGAGCGGTACCAGAACGTGACGCTCGCGGCCGGCGGCTTCACGCCGACGCTCGCGGAGGGTCGTCGCCTGGTGCTGAGCTACCGCGCCCGCTTCTGAGCGGTCGCGCACCGCCGGCCGCATGTCGCGCGAAGTCGTCCGCGTCGTCCACCGCTGGAGCGGGATCGTGCTCGCGATCCCGCTGCTCGTCGCGGGGCTGACGGGCGCACTGATCTCGTTCCACCACGAACTCGACCGCTGGCTCGCGCCGTCGCACTTCGTCGTGACGCCGCGCGGCGAGCGCCTGCCGCTCTACCGCCTGCTCGGCGTGATCCCGACGCTCGGGCCCGGCGCGGCGCCCGGCTACGTGCGGCTGCCGCAGGCCGCCGACGACGTGGTCGTCGTGGACCTCCAGGAATCGCTGCGCACTCCCGGCGGCGACACGTGGTCCGCCGTCTTCATCGACCCCTACGACGGCCGGGTGCGCGGCGGCCGCGACGAGTACGGCTGGCGCATCGACCGCCTGCACCTGATGCCGCTGCTGTATCGCCTCCACTACACGCTGGGCGCCGGGTCAGGTGGGCCTGTGGACGATGGGCCTCGCGGCGGCGGCGTGGACCATCAGCGGGCTGCTCGGGCTGGTGCTGGCGGTTCCGCGACCCGGACTGCTTGCGCGCGCGCTCTCGGTGCGCCGCAAGGGCAAGCCGATCGCGCAGGCCTACGACTGGCACCGCGCGACGGGCGTCGCCACGCTGGTACTCCTCACGGTCGTTGCGTTCTCGGGCTTCTATCTCACGCTGCCGCAGCTCGTCGAAGGGCCGATGCGCGCGGCGGGGCTGGAGCTGGCGGATCCGCGGCGCGACCTGCCGCCGAGCGCGGCGTTCGCTGCCGGCAGCGACGTCGGCTGGGCAGGCGCCGTCGCCAGCGCCTCCGCCGCGGTCCCCGGCGCGCGGCCGTTCGGACTCACCCTGCACGAGGATCGAGGCTACTACCAGGTGCGCCTGATCGAGGCCGACGACGTGCACGTCCGCGGCACCCGCCGCGTGATGGTGGACGCCGGCACCGGCGCGGTGGTCGTGAACTGGTCGCAGCTCGGCGCGACGCCGGCGGAGCTGTTCCGCGGCTGGCAGTTCCCCCTGCACACCGGCCAGGCGTTCGGCGAATTCGGCCGCTGGCTCGCGAGCGTGGTGTCGCTCGCGACCTGCGGGCTCGTGATCGCCGGCGTCTGGCTGTTCTTGCTGCGCACCGCGCGTCGACGGGAGCGCCAGCCGCACGAGACGGGGCCGGAACGCCGGCTGCCGCTGGAAGTTCGATAGATCGACGAGGTGCTCGCGCACATCGCGACCGTGCGGATCGCGTTCGGGCCGTGAACGGCGGATCGGCCGATCCAAGGGGCATGCGCGAGTCACGGCCCCGGTCTGGACCCCTTGCGAACGCGCATGCGAATGATTATCGTTCACACAGGATTGACCCAGCCAGCCCGTCCGTCGCCGGGCCGCATGCCAGCCAGGTCAGTGCGATCCGACCCGGAGGACACGGAACCATGGTTCGCCACCCGCGCGACGCGACGACCGCTCAGCCGCCCGACGCCCCGGCGCCCCTGCGCGCCGACGAGTCGCTCGGCCCACTCCGCTTCCGTGCAATCGACAGCGCTGCGCTGCTCGGCGGCGCACGCGAGCTCTGCATCAACCATTCAGGGGAGATCTACCGCCTGCGCATCACGCGCCAGAACAAGCTGATCCTCACCAAGTAGTAGGCGCGGCCGCTCGTGCGGCCGCCGGCAACCTCCGCCAGCCACCTCGCCCTCGCGGGCGACGGCAGCCAGCCAGAGGTGTACCTGTGACTGGAGTTGCCAACCATGTACGGATTCCGCTCATCCGCGGCGGGCGTGCGCCCGTCGCCCCGCCCCCCGGCTTCCGCCCTCGTCTGCGCCGTCGCCGTCGCGCTCGGCGCGCCGAGCACGGCCCTCGGCGATCCTGCGCCGGCGTCCGGCATCGGTGACGTCGGCCAGCTGAGTCCCGTGATCGTGTCGGCGGACCGCATCGCGCGGACGCCGCTCGAACTCACGTCCACGGTGACGGCCCTCGACGCCGCCGAGCTCGAGCACCGGTTCGTCACCGACATTCGCGACCTGGTGCGCCACGAGCCCGGCGTGGTCGTCCGGCGCGCGCCCGCACGCTTCGGCGCCGCCGTGGGCAGCACCGGTCGCGAGGGCAACGCGGGCTTCAACATCCGTGGACTCGACGGCAACCGCGTGCTGATCCAGGTGGACGGCATCCGCGTTCCCGCCGCGTTCTCGTTCGGCCCGGCGAGCTTCGGCCGCGGCGCCTATCTCGACGTGATGGGGCTGCGTTCGGTGGAGATCCTCCGCGGTCCCGCCTCGTCGCTGTACGGCTCCGACGGCATCGCCGGCGCGGTGAGCCTCTACACGCTCGACCCGGCCGACCTCCTCGGCGAGTCGGGAGTACACGCCAGTGCCGCCGCGATCTACTCGGGCGAGGACGACGGCGTCGCCTACAGCGCCCGCACCGCCGTGCGGCTCGGCGACGACGGCGGACCCGCGCACGAACTGATGGCCGTCGTGACGCGCCGGACGGCCGAAGCGCTCGACAGCTTCGGCTCGAACGAAGCGCCGAACTCCACGCGCACGGCGCCGAATCCGCAGGACTTCCGCAGCACCGCGGCACTGGCGAAGTGGGTGATTCGACCGACCGCGGACGTGCACCTGCGCGCCACCGTCGAGCACGTCCGCGACCGCGTCGAGAGCGACGTGCTCTCGGCCCGCGCGCCGGTGCCGACCGCGCCGATCGGCGTCCTGCGCCTCGACGCGCGCGACGAGACCGAGCGGACCCGCGCGGCGCTCGACGCCGAATTCGACGCGCTCGGCCGTGCGTGGGCCGACCGTGCCAGCGTGGCGGCGTACTGGCAGGAAGCCGAAACGCTGCAATTCTCCGCGGAGGATCGCAACGGCGCCCCGGACCGCACGCGCGACAATCGATATGGCGAACGCGTTCACGGCCTGAACCTGCAGTTCGACCGGGAGTTCGCCACCGGTGCGGTTCGGCACCGGCTCGTCTACGGTGCGGACGCCGCGCGCGCGTTCGTGTCGAGCCTGCGCGACGGCACCGTGCCGCCGCCGGGCGAGAGCTTCCCCACCAAGGCGTTCGCGGACACCGACTACGACCTGCTCGGCGTATTCGTCCAGAACGAGCTCGCGCTCGGCGACACGGGCGTGTACGTCACGCCCGCCGTGCGCTGGGATCGCTTCGAACTCGACCCCCGCGACGACGCGCGCTTCCCCGGCACGCCCGTCGCGCTCTCCGGCGACCGCGCCTCGCCGAAGCTGGCGGTGCGCTGGCGAGCGACGGAGAACGTGTCCGTCTACGCCAATTACTCGGAAGGCTTTCGGGCACCGACGCCGGCGCAGGTCAACAACGGCTTCACGAACCTGTTCACGCCGGGCCGCGCCTACCTCTCCGTGGGCAACCCGGACCTTCGTCCGGAACGCAGCGCGACGCTGGAGCTCGGCCTGCGCGGCGAGAGCGAGCGACTCGCCTGGTCGGTCGCGCGCTTCGACGGCCGCTACCGCGACTTCATCGAGCAGGTGCTGATCGGCGGCACGGGCGCGACCAGCGACCCGCAGCGCTTCCAGCACGTGAACCTGGCCGGCGTCGACATCGACGGGCTCGAGGCGCGCGCAGCTTGGCGCGCGACGGCCGCATGGCGTTTCGAGTTCGCGTACGCGCAGGCCGAGGGCCGGCAAAGCGGGACCGGCCGGGCGCTCAACAGCGTGCAGCCGCCGACGGTGACCGCGGGCATCGACTGGACGCCGTCGCAGGCCGTCCGCACGAGCCTCTACGCGCGACACGTGCGCGAGCACGCGCGTGACGACGTCGACTCGAGCGCCCTCGGGCCCGGCCAGATCCAGTTCGCGCCACCGACGTTCACGGTCGTCGATCTCGCGGTGCGCTGGCGCGCGACGGAGTCGCTCGAACTCGGCGCAAGCGTGCAGAACCTGTTCGACCGCAAGTACTGGGAATGGAGCGACGTCGTCGGTCAGCCGGTCGGCTCGCCCGTACTCGACGCCTTCACGCAGCCCGGCCGCAGCTACGCGGCGCGCCTGCGCTACACGTTCTGAGGAGACGCCATGGCCACCCGTGAATCGGAGATCTTCGACCCGACCCTGCAGTCCGGCCCGCTGCTCGACCGCTTCCTCGCAGTCCGCCGCGAGCGTCGCCTCCGCCACCGCGAGGCCGCCCACGCGCTCGGCGTGTCGGAGGGCGCGGCCGTCGCCGCGGCCGTCGGCAGCGACCGCGAGTTCCGCGCGGTCCGGCTGGCCGGACCGTGGCCGACGGTGCTGGAGGGCGTGCCGACCGTCGGCACCGTGATGGCGCTGACGCGCAACGACTCCGCCGTACACGAGAAGAGCGGGCGCTACGCCGAGATGTCGCACGACGGCCTGGTAGGCCTCGCGGTCGGCCGGGAGATCGACCTGCGGATCTTCTACGGCAGGTGGGCGCACGGCTATGCGGTCGCGGAGGACGGCCCGAAGGGCACGCAGCGCAGCCTGCAGTTCTACGACGCGAGCGGTCGCGCCTTGCACAAGGTGTTCGCACGCGAGGCCACGGACCTGGCGGCGTGGGAGACGCTCGTGCGCGGCAGCGCGCATCCGGACCAGAACGCCGGCGGCCGCTTCGCGCCGCCGTCGCCCGGCCCGGCGCCGAAGCCGGATGCCGAGATCGACGTGGCCGCCTTCCGCGAGGGCTGGCTCGCGCTGCGCGACACGCACGAGTTCTTCCCGCTGCTGCGAAGGCACGGCCTGGCGCGCACGCAGGCGCTGCGCCTCGCGCCGGACGGCCATGCCCGCCGTGTGCCGGCCGAGACGCCGCGACGCCTGCTCGAGTCCGCGGCGCGGACGGGCGTCTCGATCATGTGCTTCGTCGGCAATCCCGGGATCATCCAGATCCACACGGGCCCCGTGCACCGGGTCGAGCCGATGGGCCCGTGGCTCAACGTGCTCGACCCCGGCTTCAACCTGCACCTGCGCGAGGATCGCGTCGCCCAGGCCTGGCACGTGCGCAAACCTACCGACGACGGCGATGTGAATTCGCTCGAGCTCTTCGACGCCGAGGGCGAGACCGTCGCGATGTTCTTCGGCGAGCGCAAGCCAGGCGTGCCCGAGCGTGACGACTGGCGCGCGCTGCTGGGCGAGGTGTTGCCGTGACGGCGCGGATCACGCGACGCGCGACTCTCGCGGGCGTGAGTGGGCTCTGCATGCTCGCGGGCACGAGTCTCGCGTCCGGCGCGCTCGCGCGGACGGCGACGCCGCGGGTGATCAGCGTGGGCGGGTCGCTCACGGAGATCGTCTACGCGCTCGGTGCCGGCGAGCAGCTCGTGGGCGTGGACACGACCTCGGCGTATCCCGAGGCCGCCACGCGCCTGCCGAAGGTCGGCTACCTGCGCTCGCTGTCGGCCGAGGGGCTGCTGTCGTTGCGGCCGACGCTGCTGATCGCCGCCGCCCAGGCCGGCCCGCCGGTGGCGCTGCGGCAGGTGGAGTCCGCCGGGACTCCGCTGGTGCGCGGCGACGAGGAGTACTCGTACGCCGCGGTACGGCGCAACGTCGCGACGATCGGCCGGGCGCTCGACCGAGACGCGGCCACGGTGGTACTCGCGGCGCGGCTCGACGGCGAATGGGCCGCCGCGACGGCCGCCGTACCGCGCACCGGCACACGCCCCCGGGCGCTGTTCGTGCTCGCGCACACCGGCGCGAACGTGCAGATATCGGGCACGGGCACGGCGGCGCACGCGATGCTGGAACTCGCAGGCGCGCGCAACGCGGCGGAAGGGTTCGCGGGCTACCGACCGTTGACCGCGGAAGGTGCGGTCGCCGCGGCGCCCGACTTCATCGTGGCGACCCGCCAGGGCGTCGAGGCGAGCGGCGGCGTCGACCGATTGCTGCAGCGGCCCGGGCTCGCGCTGACGCCGGCCGGCCGCGCGAGGCGCGTCGTGGCGCCGGAAGCTTCGTTCCTGCTGGGCTTCGGCCCGCGCCTGCCCGGCGCCGTCGCCGAACTGGCCGCGGCGTTCGCCGCATGAACGCGGCGGTCCGGCCGGCCTCGAGCGCGCCTCGCGGGACCGTAGGCGTCGGCGCGCGCCGGGCGCCGCGGCGGCTGGCGCTCGCGACGCTGGCGGCGGCACTCGCCGGGGCGATGCTGGTGGCCATCGGCATCGGGGCGGTACCGATCGCACCGGACGACGTCGTACGCATCCTGCTGCACTCCGCGGGCCTCGACGTCGAGGTGGATTCGCAGCAGGCCGCCGTGCTCGAGTCGATACGCCTGCCGCGCGTGCTGCTCGCGGTGTTGACGGGCGCAGGACTCGGGCTCGCAGGGGCGCTGATGCAGGGCCTGTTCCGCAATCCGCTGGCCGATCCGGCGCTGGTAGGCGTCTCCGCCGGCGCGGCACTCGCGGCCTCCGTCGTGATCGTGCTGGGCGCGGGTGCGACGGCCCAGCTCGGTTCGTTCGCGCTGCCCACGGCGGCGTTCGCCGGTGCGCTCGGCGCCACCGCGCTCGTCTACCGGGTGGGACACGGCGGTGGCGCGATCTCGCTGCCGACGATGCTGCTGGCCGGCATCGCGGTGAACGCATTCGCGTTCGCCGGCATCGGGTTCCTGACCTACGTGGCGGACGACCAGCAGCTGCGCGACCTGACGTTCTGGAATCTCGGCTCGCTCGCCGGCGGCACGTGGCCGGTCGTCGCGACCGTCGTGCCGTTCGTGCTGCTCGCAGCGGGTGCGGCAGTCCTGCTCGCGCAGCCGCTGAACGCCCTCGCGCTCGGCGAGGCCCGCGCGGAGCACCTCGGCGTGCACGTGGCGCGGATCAAGCTCGGCGCGATCGTCGTGACCGCCCTCGCCGCCGGCGCGGTGGTCGCGGTGACCGGCGTGATCGGCTTCGTCGGGCTGGTCGCGCCGCATCTGGTGCGCCTGGCCTGCGGTCCTGACCAGCGCGTGGTGATCCCGGGCGCGGCGCTCGGCGGCGCGCTGCTGGTCGTGATCGCCGATACCGTCGCGCGCACCGCCGCTACGCCTGCCGACCTGCCGCTCGGGGTACTGACCGCGGTGTTCGGAGCACCGCTGTTCCTCGCGTTGCTGCTGCGGATGCGCCGGCGCCTGCTCGCGGAGGCGGCATGACGCTCGCGGCGCAGGAGCTGTCCGTACACGCCGGGCCGACGGCCTTGCTCGAGCACGTCTCGCTGTCGCTCTCGCCCGGCGAAGTGCTCGCGATCCTCGGCGCGAACGGCGCGGGCAAGTCCACGCTGCTGGGCCGACTGGCGGGCGAACGCGGATCGCCGGTCGTCCGCACGACGGGCCGCGTGCTGCTCGACGCGCGGCCGATCGAGTCCTGGCGGCCGCGCGAGCTGGCCCGCCGCCGCGCCGTGCTGCCCCAGAACCCTTCCCTGGCGTTCGGCTACACCGCCCTCGAGCTCGCGGCGCTCGGGCGCCACGCGAGCGGCGACGACGCCCGGGCCGCCCTGGCGATCGCGCGCGAAGCACTGCGAGCCACGGACGCGGCGCACCTCGCCGACCGGGAAGTGCCGACGCTCTCCGGCGGTGAACGGGCGCGTGCGCACCTCGCCTGCGCGCTCGCGCAACTCTGGGACGCGGAGTGCGACCACGCCCGCTACCTGCTGCTCGACGAGCCGACCGCCGCACTCGATCTCGCCCACCAGCACGAAGTGCTCGGCATCGTCCGGGAGTTCACGCGCACGCGGGGCGTCGGCGTGGTCGCCATCGTCCACGACCTGAACCTGGCGGCCGAATACGCCGATCGCGTCGCCCTGCTGGTGTGCGGACGGCTGGCGGCGGTCGGCGAGAGCACGCGGGTGCTGGACCCGGGAAACGTCGAGGCGGCGTTCGACGTGCGAGCCCGGACGCTCGAGCATCCGCTGCGGCCGGGCCCGCTGATCGCCGTCGCGCGGCGTTCGGCACGTGGCGTGGGCGACCGCCGTCCTCCACACGCAAACCGTCATCCCGTTTCAGCCGAACCGTAACAGTCCGTGACTAGGGTGCGAAAAGATCTCCCCGGGAGGAACCCGTGCTCACCCGCCGCCAGTTCATCGCCACCGCAGCCGCACTCGGCGTGCTGCCACCGGCCGCCGTGCGCGCGGCGCTCGCCTCGAATCCGTTCACTCTTGGCGTGGCATCGGGGAGTCCGCGCGACACGTCGGTAGTGCTCTGGACCCGGCTCGCGCCCGAGCCGCTGAACGGCGGGGGCATGCCGCCGGGCGACGTGCCCGTGCGCTACCAGGTATGGGCCGACGCCGAGGCGCGCCGCCCCGTCCGCGAGGGCGAGGCGCTGGCGCTCGCCCGCTGGGGCCACTCGGTACACCTGAAGCTCGAGGGTCTCGAGCCCGGCCGCGAGTACTTCTATCGCTTCGCCGTCGGCGGCTTCGAGACACCCCTCGCGCGCACGCGCACCACCAGTCGCGACGACCGTGCCATCAAGCTCGCGATCGCGAGCTGCCAGCACTACGAGACCAATCACTACGCGGCCTTCCGCGACATGGCGTCGTGGACGCCGGACTGCGTGGTGCACGTCGGCGACTACATCTACGAGGGCGCTCCCAGTCCGCTGGGTGCGCGCACCCGCGAGATGTTCGGCCGCACCGTCGACTTCTCCGTCGTGCGCCAGCACGTGGGCCCGGAGACGGTGACGCTCTGGGATTATCGCAACCGCTATGCGCTGTACCGGACCGACCCGCACCTGCAGGCGGCCCATGCCGCGGCGCCGTGGGTGGTCGCGATGGACGACCACGAGATCGACAACAACTGGGCGGCGGACGTCCCGCAGGACCCGGAGAAGCAGACGCCGCTCGAGTTCCGCGTCCGCCGCCTCGCCGCCCTGCAGGCCTACTACGAGCACTTCCCGCTCGAGCACCCGCCGCTGGCGCTCGGCACCGACAGCAGCCTGCAGATGTACGGCCGCTGGCGCTTCGGACCCGCGCTGCTGCACCTGCTCGACACGCGCCAGTTCCGCTCGGACCAGGTGTGCGGCGACGGCTTCCCCGGCGCGCCGGCCTGCGCCGCGATGGAGGATCCCGCGCGGTCGCTGCTCGGTCCGGCGCAGGAGGCGTGGCTCGCCGAGTCGCTCACGCGTTCCGACGCGGCGTACAACGTGATCGCGAGCCAGGTGTGGTTTTCGCCGCTGCGCTACAACGCGCCGCCCGCCGCGCCGGAATTGAACATGGACTCGTGGGACGGCTACGGCCCCGCGCGCCGCCGACTGCTCGACGTGCTCGGGCGCGGCGTCGCCGAACCGGTCTTCATCTCCGGCGACTGGCACTGCGCCGCCGCGATGACGGTGCACGAGGATCCGTTAGACGCGACCACGCGCACGCTCGCCCACGAGTTCGCCGGTACGTCGATCGCAACCCCCTGCCCGTGGGCGCACCGGGTGACGGAGGCACGGAGCCACAATCCGCACGTACGCTACGTGAACGGCGACCGGCGCGGCTACGCCCGCTTCGTGGTCGAGCCGCGCCAGTTCACGGCGCAGTTCCGGGTGGTGGAAGCGCCGCAGGACCCGGCGTCACGCGTGGCGACGGACCTCGAGATCCGCACGCGGGACTTCTAGGCGCCGGTGGCCCTGATCATGCTGGCACAGGGCTACGGCTACGCCGGTGCCACCGAGAAGGTGCGGCCGCTGCTCGCGGAGGCGGGAGGCCGGCGCTGCCGAGGTTCGCCGGTTCGTTGGCGCCGCAAAGAGCAGCCCAAGCGGAAAAGGAAAGTGGAGCGGGCGATGGGAATCGAACCCACGTTAGTAGCTTGGGAAGCTACAGTTCTACCATTGAACTACGCCCGCGCCGTGCGTCGATTCTAGTCGGCCCCGGAGCCGCCCTGCAACGAAGGGGCCGGCCCGTTTCGCCGTCGAGCCGGCCGGCATCGCCGCCCCTGCCCCGCCCGGCACGGCCCGCCTCACGCCCCTCCCCCGCCCGCCTATAATTCTTCCTCGCGTACCCTCTCGCCCGGACCCCGATGGAAGCCGTCGACTGGAAGAAGCGCTACCTCGACTCCCTTCGCGAGATGGAGACGGAGGAGCGCCGCTGGCGTGCCGTGGAATCGCTGCTGCGCAAGCTCGTCGCCCGGCTGTGCGCCACGGCCAGCGGACAGGACGAGCGTCTCGACGCGCAGCTCGACAAGCTGGCCGCCGCCGTCAAGAAGGACGCCGGCGAACCGGAGCTGAAGGCGCTGCTCGATTCGCTCACCGACGCGATCCGCGCGCTGGACCAGTCGGTCGCTTCCACGCAGACGCGGGCACTGGTGCCGATCGCCCCGCCGGCGGAGGCGGTGCCCGTACTGCAGGAGCCGGCACCCGCCCCCGCCGCACCCCGGTGGAATGCCACGTGCGCGGCCGTGCGCGCGCTGCTTCGCCACCTCGACACCGCGGAGCCGGGCGGCACGGCGGTCGCGGAACTGCAGGCGGCGGTCGTCGCCGCCGGCGACGACGCCGAACTCGCGAAAGTGCTGGCGCGCGTGGCGGGGCTCGTCGCGATGCGCGGCGAGGCGCTCGCCCGCGAGCGCGCGGCCGCGGCCGCGATGCTCGCGCAGGTCACGGAGCGGCTCGGCGAGATGGCGGACTACATCGCGAGCGCGAGCGCGGACCGCCTCGCGAGCCGCGAGGCCGCGGATACCCTGAACACCCGCGTCCTGTCGGACGTCACCGGCCTGGCCGACGACTTCGCGGCCACCGACGACATCGAGGCGCTCCGGGCGAGCGTCGCCCACCGGCTCGAGTCCGTCGCGCGCCAGGTGCGCGAGTTCCACGCACGCGAAGTGGAACGCTACGCGGCCGCGTCGGCTCGCGCGGACCGAATGCGCCTGCGCATCGGCGAACTCGAGACCGAGACGCGCGAACTGCATCGCCGCCTCGAGGCGGAGAAGCGGCGCTCGCGGACCGACGCGGTGACGCGCATCCCGAATCGGGCCTCGTTCGACGAGCGGCTCGACGCCGAGCTCGCGCGCTGGCGCCGGTTCCGCGCGCCGGTCAGCCTGCTGAGCTGGGACGTGGACCACTTCAAGTCGGTCAACGACACCTACGGACACCGCGCCGGCGACGCGGCACTGCGCAAGATCGCGCAGTGCCTGGCTACCCGCAAGCGCGAGAGCGACTTCCTCGGCCGCGTGGGTGGCGAGGAGTTCGGGTTGCTGCTCGTCGGCACCGCGCTGGCAGAAGCGGAACGCGTCGGGAACGAGCTGCGCGATCGCATCGCGGCGCTCGGTTTCCATTTCCGCGGCACGCCGCTGACGATCACGGCGTCGTGCGGGATCACCGAGTTCCGCGACGGCGATACCGCGGAGTCCGTCGTCGAACGCGCCGACCAGGCGCTGTACGCGGCGAAGCACGGCGGCCGGAACCGCTGCGTCACGGCCTGAGCGATCGGGCGCAAACCCAAGCCGGCCCCGCTCCCTCGACCGCCCTTACGCGGGGCGGCGGAGCAGGCCGTGCCCGAATCGACGCACGCGGTCACTTCGCCTGCGAGACGAGGAAGGCGGCGACCGCGTCGATCTCCGCATCCTGCAGCTTAAGCGCGCGCTTGTGCTTGACCTTGTCCGCGACGATCGCACGGATCGACGTGGCGAGCTGCGTGGCGCTCTGGTTCGCGAACTCTTCCTTCGGTTCGTGGCACTCGAGGCACGCCTGGCCGCGGGCCCTGCCCGCCGCGGCATCGGCACTGCTCGTGCGCGTGCTGGTGCCCGCCGAGCGTGCGGCAGCGGCACTCGCCGCGTCGCTCGTCGCGACCGGGACCGAGCCGGTCGGTGAACCGGTCGCGGCCGTGCGTGCCGCGCCCGAGGTCTCCAGCGGGGTACCCGAGGCCAGTTCCGCTGCGCGCGATTCGCGCGCCTCGGCATCGCCGGCCCCGTCGCCCGTTCGCATCGTCGCATCGTCCGCGGTCGCGCACCCGCCAGCGACCGCGCACAGCGCCGCCACTGCGGTCGTTCGAACGAACATTCCGATGTCCATGGCTGCACTCCTGCATGTGCAATGAGAGTGCCGCGCGAGTCGATCGCGCGGGCGCCGGAAATTCCGCCACGCCCGTACAGGACCCGGTATAGGTGGCCGTCCGACGCGGAGGCAGACTCGACGCCCATCTGCAGGCTCGAGATCGCCGTTTCGATGCGCGACAGCTGTGCGCCGATCGTGCCGCGCTGCCCGTTGATGCAGGTCAGCGCCTCGTCGAGGTGGAGCGGCGCGATCGATGCTCAAGAGCACGGCGCTCCCGCCGATGACGGCCGCGGGTGAATCTTCGCAGCGCGCGATCCCGGCGCGCCGCGGCCTTGCCGCCTGGAGTCGGAACGTGGGGATGCCCCGGCGAGACGCGTTGCTTCAGCGCACCACGGGCGCACACACGCCGCTGCCGTTCGGCTGCGGCACGCAGGCCGTGCCCGCGGAACACGCGGCACGACGCTGCGTGCCGTCGGCTTCCGTCAGCAGCACGTCCGTGCCGCTGCAGCTCTGCAGCGCCGTCACGCCGCGCAGCGGACGCGAGGTCGGTGCGGGTGCCGCGGGCGCTACGGCCGGCGACGGCGGCACCGCGTCGTCCGCGTCGAGGCCGGTCGCCGGCCCGGCGCCGACGCCCCCGTCCACGCCCCGGCATCCCTGCCCTTCGACGCACACCTGGTTCGTCGGGCACATCAGCGGCGCGCCGGCCTGGCAGCCGCGCGCGTCGCCGCCGCGCGCGCCAGGCGTGCAGCGCTCGCGTCCGTTGCAGGCACGACCGTCGTCGCAGTCCGCGTCACGCCTGCAGGTCAGCGTCGAGGCCGCACGGTCCGGCGTCGCGATCTCGCCGCCGTGGCGCACGAGGCCCTGCAGGCTTACGTCGAGCAGCCGCGTGCGCTCGCGGCCGTTCACGGCGTAGACCTCCGCACTGGCCACGTCCCAGGCGTCGGCAGGCCCGCCCGTACCCAGGAACGCCAGACCGAAGCGCGTGACGGCGTCCGGATCGACCGGCTCGGCGAGCGGCAGCGGGATCACGCGCGTGGAACCCGCGGGCCACGCGTCGCCTCGCGTCAGCGTGAGACGCCGGTCCGGACGCCCCGTCTCGCGCAGACGCAGCTCCACCACTCCACCGGGCGCCGCGGGATCGGTGCCGGTGACGATGCGCACCTCGAGCCGCGTGACCGGCCCCGTGGCCGCGCAGACCGCGATCGGAGCGGCGAGCCACAGCGCCGCGAGACCCGCGAGGGCGCTCGCGACGCGGCGCGAACGACGTGCACCGCGAACGGTGACTACGAACGGGATCGCAGGCGGGCGAGCAGGCAGGTCGGGGTGCGGCATGGCAGGACTCCCGTTTCGGCGCGAGCCGATCGCGCCGGATCATAAGCGAGCGGCGCCTTGTCCGTTGTGCGCCGTGCTGCGATCCTGCGCGCCCGCGGACTCACGCCGCCGTGCGCTCCCAGCCTGCCGATGCCACTGCCCGACCCACCCCCCGGAACGCCCGGAGCCGCCCCGTCCGCCGACGCCGATCGGGCCGCGCCCGCGCGCCCTGCGACCACGCCTGCCGCGCCTGCCGCGCCTGCCGCGCCGCACGGCGCCGCGTCGAGCGGCGCGATCCGCCGCGGCGTGCGTTCGTTCGTGAAGCGCGGCGGACGCATCACCGGCGCACAGGAACGCGCGCTCGCGGAACTCTGGCCGCGGTGGGGTCTCGAGTACGAGGGCCCCGGTCACACGCTCGACCTGCCGCGCGCGTTCGGCCGCACCGCGCCGCGCGTGCTGGAAATCGGCTTCGGCGACGGCGACACGCTCGTGCAGCTCGCGAAGCTGCGCCCAGAACGCGACTTCCTCGGCATCGAGGTACACCCGCCGGGCGTCGGTCACTGCCTGCTCGGAATCGAACGCGAGGGCCTGTCGAACGTGCGCGTGATGCGCCACGACGCGGTCGAGGTGCTGACGCACGCGATCCCGGACGCCGCGTTCGACGAGGTGCTGGTCTATTTCGCGGACCCGTGGCCGAAGAAGCGGCACCACAAGCGCCGGATCGTACAGCCCGCGTTCGTGGCACTGCTCGCGCGACGCACGCGGCCCGGCGGCGTCCTGCGGCTCGCGACGGACTGGCAACCGTACGCCGAGTGGATGCTCGAGGTGCTGAACGCGAGCCCGTGCTGGCGCAACCGCGCACCGGACGGCCGCTACGTGCCGCGACCGCCCGAGCGGCCCGTCACGAAGTTCGAGCGGCGCGGCACGCGGCTCGGCCACCTGGCGCACGATCTCGAGTTCGAGCGCCGCGACTGAACTCCGGGCGCGGGACGAGACGACCGCCCGCTAGGTGCGGTGGAGCTCGACCAGTTCGTAGTGGGTCTGCATGTAGCCCGTGACCTGCGCCTTCAGCATCACGTAGTCGCCGTCCGTGGTGCACCAGAGGTCGTACGGCGGGTGCTTGCCGGGCTCGTTCCGCGAGCCCTGCTCCAGCGGCTCCGTCGAGGCGGCATCGCCGATCCGGAAGTGCCACGCGTCGAACGTGCCGGCACCGACCGTGAGCCGCTCCTCGCCGACGAGCGCGAGCCGCAGCCCCGTCGGGTGCCGCATCAGCAGCGGGCCGGTGGCGCCGCGGTGGTCCAGCGAGCAGAGGTACAGCTCCGGGAACGTCTGCCACCGCCCGACGATGCCGCGGTCCGCGACCGCCATCAGCAGCGCGTCCGCCTGGATCGGGTGCGTGCCGAACATCGCGAGGGGCGCCTGCGAGCGCAGGCGCTGCGACACGCGCCCCTCGAGCACCGTGTGCGCCTCGCACTCGAGTTGCGTGCCGTCGAACCGGAACCAGCTCGAGCCGACGAAGCGGTCGCCGACCGAGATCCGCACCGCGCAGTCCGCGGGCGCGCCGCGCTCGTCGAACGCGAGCACGACGTCGCGGACCACGGGCGGCGGGTCGTCGATCTCGCAGTGCGAGTTCAGCGTGCGCCGGCCGTCGCCGTGGACGGTCAGCGACCAGAACTCGCGACCGCGCTCGACGCCCTCGCGGCCCGGCGCGCGGCTGGTGTAGTGGATGCGGCCCCGGAGCGTGCGGTGCGGTCGTGCCATCGGTCAGGAGTCCCGTGCGGCGCGCAGGTGCGCGGTATATTCGGGTCGATCGTACGGGCGCCAGTCGCGATCGACCAGCACTTCGTCGACGAGCGTACGCCGGTCGAGACGGCCGTCGCGATACCACTGCCAGACGCGGTTCTTGTAGCGGCCGCAGGGACTCAGGTTGATCATCTCGTAGAACTGCAGGTCGGCGTCGTCGGTGCGCACCCAGTTCACGAGATGCGTGCGCCGCGTCTGGTCCCACTCGAGGTCGCCGCTCCAGCCGCGGATCAGCCGGTTGTCGAACCACATGCGACCGTCGCGCAGCACGCCCTCGAAGGTGCGCGCCTCGTGCCGGCCGTCCGCCCAGGTGTACAGGTTCGTCTGCACCGCGAGGTACGGTGCCAGCGCGGGATCGGCGACGCGGCAGATGAGCCGCACCGCGTGCTCGTCCACGAGCCGACAGTCGGCGTCGAAGTGGCGATAGGTTCCGTCCCAGACGCCGGCGGCGCCGGCCAGCACGGGGTTCGTCCGCGCGAGTTCGTCGAGCGTCATCGTCGATCCTCCCCGTCAGTCGCGCGCCCGTCCCTCAGAACGGCTTGAGCACGCCCAGGAGCCCGATCGCCAGCACCAGCACGTGCAGCAGCACGAGCACCCAGGTCGCCTCGCGCATCGTCCGCCGGAGCGCGAGCTCGTCGTCGTCCGTCGCGGTGCCGTCCACCGCGCGCGGCCAGATCGCGAGGTACTTCACGATGTAGTGACGGATGCCGAGTCCGCACGCGATCACCCCGCCGAAGAGCAGCACCTTGAGCCCGAGCCATCCCGTCGCGAACGGGAAGCCCGCGACCATGGAGCCGACGCCCGCGATCACGCAGGCGACGATCACGAGGTAGCGGATCCGCCAGTCCCACGCGCGCAGCCGCGCGCCCGACGGCGTCGCGCCCTTCAGGTGCACGAGCCACATCTGCCAGAACCAGAGCGCCGACAGCGCCCACGCGAGCCACAGCCACGGTCCCGTCACCGGCGACAGGCCGAGCCACGCCGCCAGCGTCAGGCCGATCGGCAGCGACAGGATCAGCGCGTTGCGGGGATGCTGGTCGACGTCCATCAGGAAGCGCCAGAGCCTGGCCCGCTCGGCGCCCGGCATGCCCCGGCTGCGCGCGGTGTAGTGCGCGAGCTGGTTGATCACGAGATCGCTGCCGATCCAGTAACCCATCACGAGTACGTGGGCCCAGTTCATCAGCGCATAGGCGGTGCCGTTCATGCGGAGGCCTCGGAATCCGTGGCGTCCGTGCCGGCATGATCGACGAAGTCGCCAGCCGGCAACGCCCGCGACGCGATGCGGTGCAGCGCGTCGAGGCAGACCAGCGTGGACGAACTCAGGTGGATCGCACGGCGACGGAACAGCACCACGGCGCGCTTCCACTCGAAGCCGGGCACGCGTAGCCGTCGCAGTCGCCCGGCCGCGAAGTCCGGCTCGACGAGCGCGAGCGGCAGCACGCCGACGAACTCGCCGCTCGCGAGCGCCGCGCGGCCGAACTCGACCGACGTGGACTCGACCGCCGGCACCGGTGCGGGCAGGCCGTGCGCGTCGAAGGTGGCAGCCACCGCCGTCTCGATGCCGCCGACGTCGAGGCCGTACAGCCAGCGCTGCGTCGCGAGCTCCGCGGGCTCCACGCTCGGCTGCGCGGCGAGAGGATGCGAGCGCCCCGCGACCACCGCGTAGACCTCGTGGCCGAGCACTTCGGCGGTGACCTGCGGGTCGAGCGACTCGGTGCTCTGCAGCGCGACGACGAGGTCGAGGTCGCCCCGATTCAGCGCGGGCAGCAGCTCGCGATCGATGCCGCCCCGCACGACGCAGCGGATGCCGGGGCGCGTGCGGAGCACCTCGAGCACCGCGGGCGCGACCAGCCGGCCGGCGCAGCCGGGGCTCGTTCCCCAGCGCACGGGGCCGCCGTGCTCGCGCTTCAGCGCGCCGATGTCCGCCTCGAAGCGGCCGAGCGCTGCGTCGATCTCGCGCGCGCGTTCGAGCAGCAGCTCGCCGAACGCCGTCGGCCGCGGCGCCCGTGCGTCGCGGTCGAGCAGCTGCACGCCGAGGCGTTCCTCCAGCTGCTGGATCGCCTTGCTGACGGCCTGCTGGGTACGGCCGAGCTGCTCGGCAGCCGCCGAGAAGCTGCCGTGCCGGACCACGGCGAGGAAGTAGCGGAGGTGTCGCAGCTCCATGGGGCGGGAGCCTAGCAGCGCGGGCGTGCCGCCCGGCACAACTTCGCCGGCGGCCTCACAACCCGGAGTTGTGACCCCGGGCCTCGGCGCCGTCCGTCGTTCAATCGGCCAGCGCCTCGAGGGGCGCGTCGGGCGCCACCAGCACGTAGCCGTGGTGCACCTCCACCGGGATGCGCTGCAGGCTCGCACCGGCGCACGGCCCGGCGACGCAGTAGCCGGTCGCGATCTCGAACACGGCGCCGTGCGAGTTGCAGACCACGAGCGTGCGGTCCGGCGTCAGGAACTCGTGCGGCCTGAGGTTCAGCGGGTGCCCGGCGTGCGGGCAGCGGTTCAGGTAGGCGTGCACCTCGTGCCCGCGACGCACCACGAGGCCGCGCAGCGGCCAGTCGCCGCGGCCGATCGTGAACGCCCGCGAGCCCGGGTCCGCGAGATCGGCCAGTGCGCAGATCACGCGTTCGACGTCGAGCGTCGCGCCCTCCCCGCCGGTGCCGCTGCCCGTGCTCACGGCACCAGCGTCAGGAACAGGAAGGCCGCGAAGATCGACAGGTGCACCGCGCCCTGCATCACGTTCGTGCGGCCGGAGCCGAGCGTGATCGCGCCGACCACGAAGGTCAGCGCCAGCATCGCGATGTCCTTGGGCGCGAGGCCGAGCTCGAGCGGCAGGTCGAGCGCCACCGCAGCGCCGACCACGACCGGGATGGTCAGGCCGATGCTCGCGAGCGCCGAGCCGATCGCGAGGTTCATGCTGGTCTGCAGGCGATTGGCACGCGCCGCGCGGATCGCCGCCCAGGTCTCGGGCATCAGCACGATGATCGCGATCAGGATGCCGACCACCGCCTTCGGCGCGTCGGCCGCGACCACCGCGGCCTCGATGCCGGGCGACATCACCTTCGCGAGCCCGACCACGGACACCAGCGCCGCCAGCAGCAGCGCGAAGCTCGCCCACGCCTGGCCGACGCCCGGCGGCGCCGCGTGCACGGTCTCGTCGTCGGCCGACACCGCCGGCAGGAAGTAGTCGCGGTGTCGTACCGTCTGGATGAAGACGAATGCCACCCACAGCGTGATCGACGAGAGCGCGACGAACACCAGCTGCGAGTCGGTGTAGGCGCCGCCGGGCGCGCTGATCGTCAGTGCCGGGATCACCAGCACCAGGGTCGAGAGGGCCACCAGGGCCGCGAGCCCGGTGCCCGTGCCCTCGATGCGGAACGACTGCTCGACGTGCCGCAGCCCGCCGAGCAGCAGGCAGATGCCGACCACCGCGTTGCAGATGATCATGACGGCCGCGTAGATGGTGTCGCGCGCCACCGCCGCGGCGTTCGCGCCGCCCGCCAGCATGACCGACAGAACCAGCGCCACCTCGATCACGGTGATCGCGAGCGCGAGCACCAGCGTGCCGTAGGGCTCGCCGACGCGGTGCGCGATGACCTCGGCGTGGTGGACCGCGGCGACCACGGCACCGAGCAGCGCGAGCACGCAGAGCACGAGCAGCGGCGCGCCGATCGTCAGCAGCAACCCCGCGGCGAGCACGAGCAGGGTCAGCGGCGGGACGAAGACGGGCCAGTGGCGCATGCGCCCGATTCTGCCAGCGGCGCCGGGACGGAGCGAGGCGCTCAGCGGCGCGGCGCGGCGGGTGAAGCCGCCGCCGCCGTCGGCGTCGTCGCCACGCTGCCGATCGACGCGTCGACGAAGCCGCGGCGGATCATCAGCCAGAACAGCAGGATGCCCGGCAGCGCGACCACGGTGGTCAGCAGGTAGAAGTTCACGTAGCCGAACGTCTGGATCAGCCAGCCGGCCGACGTGCCGGTCAGCACGCGCCCGACGATGCTCGCCGCCGCCGAGATCAGCGCGTACTGGCTCGCCGTGTAGCGCAGGTCGCAGAGCGCGGAGAAGTAGGCCACCACCGTGACGCCGCCGATGCCGCTCGCGAGGTTCTCGAAGCCGATCGCCGCGGCCATCGCCCAGTTGTTGTGCCCGATCGCGGCGAGGCCCGCGAAGCTCAGGTTCGACACCGCCATCAGCCAGAGGCTCAGCAGCACCGAGCGCTTGAGGCCGAGCTTCGAGTACAGGATTCCGCCGAGGAAGATGCCGACCAGGTAGGCCCAGAAGCCGAAGCCCACGTCGTACAGCGCGATCTCGTCGTTGGTGTAGCCCTGCTCGTTGAACAGCAGGCGGAACGTGAGGTTCGCGAGCGTGTCGCCGATCTTGTGCAGCAGTACGAACAGCAGCACGAGCCACGCGCCGTGGCGCCGGAAGAACTCGGCGAGCGGCGCCGCGACGGACTGCCACACGGCCGCGAGCCCCTCGCGACGGGTGGGCTCGCGGTGCCGGGCCGGCTCGCCGAGCACGAGGCCCACCACCATCGCCGGGATCGCGAACAGCGCGCAGGCGATGTACGCCGCCTCCCAGCCCGCGCGCGCGGCAACCACGAGCGCGAACGCGCCGGCCGCGACCGAGCCGATGCGCCACCCGTACTGCGACATGCCGGAGCCCACGCCGAGCTGGCGTGGCTCGAGCGATTCGATCCGGTATGCGTCGATCACGATGTCGTAGGTCGCGCCCGCGAACGCGACCAGGATCGCGGCGTAGGCGGTGGCCGCGAGGCTGGTCTTGGGGTCGACGAGCGCGAGGTTCACGATCGCCGCCATCGCGCACGCGCCCGCGAACAGCAGCCAGGACACGCGCTGGCCGAGACGATGGAGCAGCGGCAGCCGCACGCCGTCGATCACCCAGGCCCACAGCCACTTCAGGTTGTAGACCAGGAACGCCAGCGCGAACGCGGTGATCGCACGCTTGTCGATGCCGTCCTGCGCGAGCCGCGTGGTCAGGGTCGCCGCGATCAGCGCGAACGGCGCGCCCGAGGAGATGCCGAGGAAGAAGGCCGCGAGCGGCGCGCGTTCCGTGTACGGCCGCACCGCCGCCGGCACGTGCGCGCGCCAGCCGCTCACGCGAAGTCCCACGCGTAGTCGATCGCGAGCGGCGCGTGGTCGGAGAAGCGCGAATCCTTCCAGATGCTCGCGCCCTGCACGTAGGCGCCGAAGTCCGGCGAGGTCACCTGGTAGTCGATGCGCCACCCGACGTTCTTCGCCCACGCCTGGCCCCGGTTCGACCACCACGTGTACTGCTCGGACTGCTGGTTCACCGCCCGGAAGGCGTCGACGTAGCGCACGCGCCCGAACAGGTCGTCGAGCCAGGCGCGCTCCTCGGGCAGGAAGCCCGAGTTCTTCTGGTTCGACTTCCAGTTCTTCAGGTCGATCTCCCGGTGCGCGATGTTCCAGTCGCCGCACAGCACGTAATGGCGCTTGCTGCGGCGGAGCCGCTCGAGGTGCGGCATGAACTCCGCGAGGAAGCGGAACTTGGCGAGCTGGCGTTCGGGGCTGGACGAGCCCGAGGGCAGGTACAGGGAGATCACCGACAGCTTGCCGAACTGCAGTTCGAGATAGCGACCCTCGGGGTCGAACTCCGACGAGCCGAAGCCGCGGATCACCTTGTCGGGCGGCCGGCGCGAGTACACCGCGACGCCGCTGTAGCCCTTCTTCGTGGTCGCGTGCAGCCACTCGTGGTGCCAGCCCCGCGGCCGGAAGGTCTCGGGCGCGAGATCGGCGTCGCAGCAGCGTGTTTCCTGCAGGCACAGGACGTCCGCGTTCTGGGCGGGCCACCAGTCGTAGAGGCCCTTCTTCGCGGCGGAGCGGATGCCGTTGCAGTTCAGCGTGACTATGCGCATGCGGCGATGATAGCGTCGCGTCTCCATGCAAGCCCATCAACGCGAGTTCCTGCAGCTGGCCCTGCGCCTCGGCGTGCTGCGATTCGGCCGCTTCACGCTGAAGTCCGGTCGCGAGAGCCCATACTTCTTCAACGCCGGCCTGTTCGACACCGGCACCGCGATCGCCGGTCTCGGCCGCGCCTACGCCGCCGCGCTGACCGCCTCCGGCCTGCAGTACGACGTGCTGTTCGGGCCCGCATACAAGGGCATTCCCCTCGTGACCGCCACCGCGGCCGCGCTGGCCGAGCACCACGGCCGCGACGTGCCGTGGGCCTTCAACCGCAAGGAGGCGAAGGACCACGGCGAGGGCGGCACGATCGTCGGCCGGAAGCTCGCGGGCCGCGTGCTGATCGTCGACGACGTGATCACGGCAGGCACCGCGATACGCGAGTCGGTGGAGATCATCCGCGCGGCGGGCGCCACGCCGGCCGGCGTGCTGCTGGCGCTCGACCGCCAGGAGCAGGGCCGCGACTCGGCGCGTTCGGCCGTCCAGGAAGTCCGCGAGCAGTTCGGCATCCCGGTGGTCGCGATCCTGGCGCTCGCCGACCTGATCGCGGGTGCCGAGGCCGGCGAGGCCGGCGTTCCGCAGGACGCCCTGCCCGCGCTCAGGGCCTACCGGGAGCGGTACGGAGCCTGCGGCGGGCACCGCCGGACCGACGCCGAACCCGCCGCGGCCCGGGATCCGTGACGCCGTTCGAGGGCGCCGCGCCGTCCCGTGACGCGCCTCTCGTTGACCGCGACCCGAACGGGCAGAATATGGTCTTCGCCGCCTCGATCCGGACTCGACGCCCGATGACCGGCGCCCGACTGCTGCTCCGTCTCGCCGTGGCCTGCGCCCTCGCCGGCGGCATGCCGCTCGCCGCGGCCGCGTCGCAGTCCAAGCCCGACTCGCGCGTCTACAAGTGGGTCGACGAGAAGGGCGTGACCCACTACGGCGACGCGGTGCCGCCGCGGTACGCCGGACAGGACAAGACCGTCCTGAACTCCCAGGGCGTGCCGGTGGGCTCGATTCCCGGTCGCCGCACGCCGGAGCAGCTCGAGACCGAGGCGCGCCGCCGTGCGGAGGAGGATCGCGCGCGCCAGGACGTCGTGCTCGCGCGCCAGCGCGACCAGAACCTGCTCGCCACGTATCTCACCGTCGAGGAGATCGAGGCACTGCGCGATCGTCGCGTCGAGATCCTGGACGCGCAGGCGCGCGTGACCACCCAGTACCTCGAGCAGGTCAGCTCGCAGCTCAAGAACCTCGAAACGCAGGCGCGGCGCTTCAGGCCGTACGCGAAGGACGCGAACGCGCCCGCGATCCCGGAGCACCTGGCCGCGGACCTCGTGCGCGCGGTCGGCGAGATCGGCGTGCAGGAGCGAAACCTGCAGCTGAAGAAGGAAGAGACCGAACGCCTGAAGGCGCAGTTCGCGCGGGACATCGCCCGCTTCCGCGAACTGAAGAAGATCGAAACCGAGTACGCGCGCGGCGCGCAGCCGCGCTGAGGCCGCGACGGCCGACGGCACCGTCGTCGCGTCCCGTCAGGCCCGGCCCGAGCTCCCGAAACCGCCGGCCCCGCGCGTGGAAGCCTCGAAGCTCTCGACCACCTCGAGCCGCACCTGCACCACCGGCACGACCACCAGCTGCGCGATGCGCTCGCCCGGCTGCACGGTGAACGGCTCGCCGCCGCGGTTCCAGGTGGAGACCATCAGCTGTCCCTGGTAGTCGGAGTCGATCAGGCCGACCAGGTTGCCGAGCACGATCCCGTGTTTGTGCCCGAGGCCCGAGCGCGGGAGGATCACGGCGGCGAGCCCCGGGTCGTCGAGATGGATCGCGATACCGGTGGGAATCAGTTCGGCGCGCCCCGGTGCCAGCACCAGCGGCGCCGCCACGCAGGCGCGCAGGTCCAGGCCCGCGGAGCCGTCGGTCGCGTAGGCGGGCAGCGGGAAATCACGACCGAGCCGCGGGTCGAGCACGCGGACCTTCAGCGCCCGCATCTCAGCGCGCTCCCGCGGCGAACGGCCGGGAAGCGCCGGTCGTGCGGCCGCCGCCCCCGGCCGCGGAGCCACCGTCCGTGGCGCCGCCAGACCGCGCCGAGGCGCCACGCCGCTCCGCGACCAGCGCGACGAACTCGCGCGCGAGGTCGCACTTCGACTGCAGCGCGAGCTCGCGGCGTCCGTCGGGCCAGAGCACCAGCAGGGCGTTGTCCTCGCGGTCGAAGGCCTTGTTCTCGCCGACCTCGTTCGCGGCGATCAGGTCGAGCCGCTTGCGCACGAGCTTGTCGCGCGCGTGCTTCTCGACGTCGTTGGTCTCGGCCGCGAAGCCGACGGTGAACGGCCGCTGCGGCAGCTGCGCGACGGAAGCCAGGATGTCGCGGGCCTTGGTCAGGTGCAGCTCGAGCGTGTCGCTGGTCTTCTTGATCTTCTGGCCGGCGCAGCGGGTCGGGGTGTAGTCGGCGACGGCCGCCGCGCCGATGTAGACGTCGGCGCCCGCGCCGGTCGGCCCGAGCGCCGCGTGCACGGCGTCGTACATCTGCTGTGCGCTCTCGACGTCGACGCGCACGACGCCCGCCGGCGTCGGCAGGCTCACGGGGCCGCTGACGAGCGTGACGCGCGCGCCGGCCTCGCGCGCGGCGGCGGCCACGGCGTAGCCCATCTTTCCGGAGCTGCGGTTGCTGATGAAGCGCACGGGGTCGAGCGCCTCGCGCGTCGGGCCCGCGGTGATCACGACGTGCAGGCCGGCGAGCGGGCCGGTGGACGAGGCCGGGACGCCGGCCGTGCCCGACGCGGCGTCCGCGGGTCGCGCCGCGCCGGGTGGGGACGCGACCCCGGACACCATGTCGCCCAGGGGCAGCGCACCGGCCGCGCCCCCGCCCGCGAGCACCGCCTCCGCGATCTCGAGCGGTTCGAGCATCCGCCCGTCGCCGACCTCGCCGCAGGCCTGCTCACCGCTGCCGGGCCCGAGCACGCGCACGCCACGCGCGACCAGGATCGCAACGTTCGCCTGCGTGGCGGCGTGCGCCCACATCTGCCTGTTCATCGCGGGCGCGACCACGAGCGGTGCGCTCGTCGCGAGGCACAGCGTCGCGAGCAGGTCGTCCGCACGACCGGCGGCGGCCCGCGCGAGGAAGTCCGCGCTGGCCGGCGCGACCAGCACGAGTTCGGCCCACCGGGCGAGCTCGATGTGGCCCATCGCCGCCTCGGCGCGCTCGTCCCAGAGCTCCGTGCGCACCGCGCGGCCCGACAGCGCCTGGAACGTCAGCGGCGTGACGAACCGCTGCGCGCCTGCGGTCATGACGACCTGCACCTCGGCGCCGCGCTCGCGCAGGCGGCGCACGAGGTCGGCGGCCTTGTACGCGGCGATGCCGCCGGTGACGCCGAGCAGGATCCGGCGCGGGGGCTGCGGGGTGTCGGTCATCCCGCGATTATCGGCGCGCCGCACGGGGCGCATCAAACCGAACGGCTCGCAGTCCTGCAGAACTTCCGGTTATCGGCCGCGCACGCGCGATTCTCGGCGGACGCGACACATTGGGTGCGTGGCCGGCGGGTGACCGGGTGCGACAGTACCGCCATGCGCATCGACACCTGGCCCGAAGAAGAACGCCCCCGCGAGAAGCTGCTGCGACTCGGGCCCGGCGCACTCACCGAGGCGGAACTGCTCGCCATCTGGCTGCGCAGCGGTCCGGCCGGCCAGAACGCGCTCGACCTCGCCCGCGCGCTGCTGGCGGAGTTCCGCTCGCTACGCGGCCTGCTGTCCGCGGACCAGGGGCGCCTGTGCGGCCACCGCGGCATCGGGCCGGCGCGCTACGCCGCCCTGCAGGCGGCGCTCGAACTGGTACGCCGGCACCACCTCGAGACGCTGACCACCGGCCCGGCGCTCACCAGCCCGCGCGTGGCGCGGGACTACCTGCTCGCCCAGCTGCGGGACCGGGACCACGAGGTGTTCTGCTGCCTGTACCTCGACAACCGCCACCGCCTCCTCGGCTTCGAGGAACTATTCCGCGGCACGATCGACGGCGCGAGCGTCCACCCGCGGGAGGTCGTCAAGCGGGCACTGGCGCGGCGGGCGGCGGCGGTCATCCTCGTGCACAACCACCCGTCCGGCGTGGCGGAACCCAGCCAGTCGGACGAGGCGATCACGACCCGGCTGCGGGATGCGCTCGCGCTGGTGGACGTGCGGGTGGTGGACCACCTGATCGTCGGCGACGGCCTGTGCGTCAGCCTGGCCGAGCGCGGGCTGTGCTGAATACAGATTTCTGCATTACCATGGTCGGCACGGTGAAGACGACCCTGGACATCGATGACGAACTCGTCACCCGGGCCAAGGCGCGCGCGGCCCGCGACGGCACCACGCTGACGGCCCTGATCGAGGAAGGGCTGCGCCTGCGCCTGCAGCGACGCCCCGGGGGTCCCCGTCCACCGCCGGAACTGCCGGTCTTCGCGGGGCGCAGCGGTCTCGCACCGGGGATCGACCCTCGCTCGAACCGCTCCCTCAACGACGCCGCCGATGGTCCCTGACGTCAACGTCCTGCTCGCCGCGTTCCGGTCGGATCACCCGCACCATCGCATCGCACGGCAGTGGCTGCTCGGGCAGGTCGGCGCAGCTGCGCGGGGCGAACCGCTGCTCCTGCTGCCGACCGTGATCGCAAGCTTCCTGCGGCTGGTGACCCATCCGCGGGTGTTCCCGGATCCGGCGCCGCCGGACGCGGCGGTGGACTTCGTGGACGCGCTGCTGGCCTCGCCCGGCACCGAGATCCCCGAGGGCGGCCGTGACTGGCCGGAACTGAAACGCCTGATCCTCGAGCATGGACTGGCGGCGAACGACGTGCCGGACGCCTGGATCGCGGCCAGCGTCCGGACGCTGGGCACCCGGCTCGTGACCTTCGACTCGGGGTTCACCCGGCTCCTTGGGAGATCGGAACTGCTGCTGCTCCGGGGGTGACCGCCCTCGTGGACCCTGGCCACCGGCCGATCCCACCGGCCGATCCCACCGGCCGGCCCCATCGGCGGTCCCGCGCTGCCGCCCGGGTTGCTTTGCGCCTGCCGCCCGTGTCTAATATGCGGCTCTTTGAAACACCGGCCTGCCGGTCTCCCTGCGCGCCCGTGCGCCGGGGCAGCCCGACGGCCTCCTCCGTCCCTACAGGACCGCCGCCATGTCCCGAGTCTGTCAGGTCACCGGCAAGAAGCCGGCCGTGGGCAACACCGTCTCCCACGCCAACAACAAGCGCCGCCGGCGCTTCCTCCCGAACCTGCACGAGCAGCGGTTCTGGGTCGAGACCGAGAAGCGCTGGGTCACCCTGCGCGTGTCCACCCGCGGCCTGCGCACGATCGAGAAGAACGGCGTCGAGGCCGTCCTCGCCGACCTGCGCGCCAAGGGCGAGCACGTCTGAGCGTCCGGGCCGCCGCTTAAGGAACCACGACCATGCGCGAGAAGATCAAGCTCGTCTCGACGGCCGGCACCGGCCACTTCTACACCACCACCAAGAACAAGCGCCTCCATCCCGAGAAGATGGAAGTGACGAAGTTCGACCCGAAGGCGCGCAAGCACGTCGCCTACAAGGAAGCGAAGATCAAGTGAGTGCCCGGGCCGCGTGAGCGGCCCCGCTCGCGGATCGGACGAAGCCCGCCTCGCGCGGGCTTCGTCGTTTTCGGCCGGAGTTCGAGCCGGCGGCGAGCTCGGCGCGCGCCAGACCGTAGCCCGGGGACGGGCCGCCACCGCGTCAGCCGCGGATCGCCGTCCGGATCAGGGGCCGCAGTTCCACGGCCAGGCGGGTCGAGAACTCGGTGGGATCGCCCACCTCTTCCATCCCGATGATCGCGTAGTACCCGCCCGCGCGATCGATCCAGGGCATGAAGCCGAATGCGCCGGCCGACGACAGCACGTCGCAGCCCGCGGCCGGCGTCGCGCATTCGAGCCAGGCGGTGAGGCCGTACTCGAGACCGACGGCCACGGTCGGCGTGAAGCCGGTGACGGCCTGCGGGCCGGTCCAGCCGAGCACGGCGCCCGTGGTCGAATCGAGCGACAGCAGGCCCTGGTCCACGAGTCGCAGCAGCGCGACGCCGCTGACCAGCTTCGACGCGGAAGCGACCGCGACACGGCGGTCCAGCGCGAAGTCGCCGCGCACGCGGGAGTACAGGAGGCGCCCATCGGGCGCGTAGACGGCGAGCGCGGCGCCGCCGTAGCGCGTGGCCGCGTAGGCGCGCTCGAACGTGGTCTGCACCGGCACCCACGCCGCGGGGGTCGGCGGCGCCGGGAGCGGGCCGGACGGCGGCGCCGACGGCGGCACGGACGGCGACGGCGCGGGCGACACCGCGGTCCCGCCGCCGCCGCCGCAGCCCGCGAGCAGCAGCAGCGCCGCGGCCGCGACGGCACGGCCGGCGCTGCGAGTGATCAGGAGGGGCTGCGGCAGGACGGCCCCGCAAACTCCGGGCACGGGCACCGAGCGGTTCATGCCGCCGCACAACGCGCTCGCTGCACCGCCGTTGACGCGCCGACGACGGGGCCGCGGGAAACGGCGATGTCCCCGTCTTCAGGCGGGCATCGGCTCCAGCCGGTAGCTCCGCAGCTGCCGCGCGAAGACCTGCAGGCGCTCGACGCCGCTGGCCTCGGCCTCGCAGATCCACTCGCGCAGGTGCTCGGTCAGGCGCTCGTTGTTGCCGATCTTCCCGCTCCACAGCACCGCGAGACGCTCGCGGAACTCGTGCACGGTGCGCAGTGCCGCGCTCTCGGCCAGCACCTGCTGCAGCCGCTCGCGCGCCGCGTCGTCGAGCAGGCTCGGGTGCCGCACGAGCAGCTTCTTCACGCGCCGCGACACGGCGCCCGCGCTCCGCGCGGCCTCGGCCTTCAGCGTCGGGATCGTCACGGTGGCGGCGTAGTCGCGAAGCACCTGCATGCGCGCGGTGATGATCGTCGTCACCGTCTCGAGATCGACCTTGTCGCGCGGCGCGTCGGTCACCGGCCGCGGCGCGACGCGCCGCACCTGCGCGAGTCCGAGCGCCGAGAACACCTTGAGCCACATCCAGCCGATGTCGAACTCCCACCTGCGCATCGAGAAGCGCGCCGACGACGGGAACGCGTGGTGGTTGTTGTGCAGCTCCTCGCCGCCGACCAGCAGGCCCCACGGCACGAGGTTCCGCGCCGCGTTGTCGCACTCGTAGTTGCGGTAGCCGGTCGCGTGGCCGAGGCCGTTGATCACGCCCGCCGCCATCAGCGGCATCGCGATCAGCTGCACGGCGATCAGGATGATGCCCGGCACGCCGAACAGCAGCAGCCACGTGACGATCATCGACGTGATGCCGAGGTTCCGGTGCTTCGCGTAGACGTTGCGCTCCAGCCAGTCGTCGGGCGTGCCGCGGCCGTACTTCTCGCACACGGCCGGATCCCTCGCGCTGTCGCGGTAGACCTCGGCGCCCTCCAGCACGATCCGCTTCAGGCCGTACAGCACCGGGCTGTGCGGGTCGCCGGCGACGTCGCTGAAGGCGTGGTGCTTGCGGTGCACCGCCACCCACTCGCGGGTGACCATCCCGCTCGTGAACCAGATCCAGAAGCGGAAGAAGTGGCGAAGCGCGGGGTGCAGGTCGACCGCGCGGTGCGCCGCGTCGCGGTGGAGATAGAGGGTGACCGCCATCATGGTGACCTGCACCAGCAGGAAGCCGGCGAGCACGTAGCCCCAGAAGCTCAGCTGCAGGAGGCCGTACAGGAAGTCGAGGTTCACGGGGCGCACTCCACGGTCGCGGGTCGAGGCACCGCCGGAGCGGTACCGGAAAATCCGTTCAGGAACCTCACTATACAGATCGCGGGAACGGATCCGACGGGTGAACGACCATGATACGTCGCGGTAGACTGACCAATCTATTTATCATTCGCTCTTGATCAAGGCTCGATGACGCGTTTGGAGAGATAAGCACCCGATGCCGGAATTGCCCGAGGTCGAGACCACCCGCCGCGGCATCGCCCCCGTCCTCGAGGGCTCGACGATCGCGGCCGTCTGCGTCCGGGAGCGGCGCCTGCGCTGGGCGCTCGCGCCCGACTTCGAACGCTCGCTCGAGGGCCGGCGCGTCCTCGCCGTCGCGCGGCGGGCGAAGTACCTGCTCGTGCACACGGACGGCGGGGTACTGATCGCGCATCTCGGGATGTCCGGCAGCCTGCGCGTGCTGCCCGCCGGCACGCCGCCGCTGACCCACGACCACGTGGACCTCGTGCTCGACTCCGGCCCCTGCATACGCTTCAACGACCCGCGTCGCTTCGGCAGCCTGCACTTCGTACCGGCCGGCGCCGATCCCGACGCTCATCCACTCCTCGCGAAGCTCGGGCCCGAGCCGCTGTCGTCCGCCTTCGACGGCGCCCACCTGCGCGCGCGGTCGCGCGACCGGCGAGTCGCGGTCAAGCAGTTCCTGATGGACTCGCACGTCGTGGTCGGCGTCGGGAACATCTACGCCTCCGAGGCGCTGTTCCGCGCCCGCGTGCGGCCGGGGCGCGCCGCGGGCCGACTGACCGCCGCCGAGTGCGAGCGCATCGCCGCCGCCGTGAAGACCGTGCTCGCCGAGGCGATCGAGGTCGGCGGCACGACGCTGCGCGACTACGTGAACGCGGACGGCCTGCCCGGCTACTTCCGGCAGCGGCTCTACGTCTACGAGCGCGCCGGCGAACCTTGTCGCGAGTGCGGCAAGCCGATCCGCCATCGCGTGCAGGGCCAGCGTTCCACCTACTGGTGTGCCACCTGCCAGGCCTGAGCCGAAAACGACGCACTCGCCGCCGCCTGCGCGCTGCTGCCGATGCACGAGGCCTCGCGTAGCCTTCGGCCGGGGATGGGATGCGCGGGCGCGCCCTGCATGCGCGCCGTGGCAGCGAGGGAACGATGAGCATGGTGAACGATCCGGCAACCGTCGCGCCGACGCGCTCGACGGATCCGCGGCCCCTCGGCGGCGGGCGCCGCGTCCTGGTCGCCGACGACAATCACGACGCCGCCGACTCGCTCGCGATGCTGCTGGAACTCGGCGGACACGAAGTCCGCGTCGCGCACGACGGTCGCGAGGCGCTGGCGATCGCGAACGCATTCCGGCCCGAGGTCGCGCTGCTCGACATCGCGATGCCCGGAATGGACGGCCACGAAGTGGCCCGCGCGCTGCGCGCCGAGCCATGGGGCCGCGGCGTCGTGCTCGTCGCCCTGACCGGCTGGGGCCAGCACGAGGACCGGCACCGCGCGCTCGCGGCCGGCTTCGACCATCACCTCACGAAGCCGGTGGATCCGGACGTGATCGAGCGCCTGCTCTGAAAGAGGGGTCGGCCCCCGTTCTCCGCCGGTTGGACGCGCGCGTCGCCGCGACCGTCAGTTGGAAAAAGGGGACCGACCCCTCTTCTCGAACTGGGCCCGAACCGCCGGCTGGATCATCAGCAGGATCAGGCCGGCGGACAACCCGACGTTGATCAGCGCCACCTGCGCGGCGAGGCCCTTCACCGCCTGCGCGAACGCGGCGCGTTCCGGGTAGCCGCCCTGCAGGTCGTCGAGCGCGAACCACACCACGGCCCAGCCGAGCAGCGCGACCACGCCCCACGCCCAGGCGAATGCGATCGCACCGGTGCGCGCCCACGGCCGGCGGCGCCACAGCGAGATGCCGAGCAGGCCCACGAACGCGTGGAAGGCCGCGCCGAGTACCAGCCAGAGCGGCAGCCACTCGAAGAAGTACACGAACAGGTCGCCGGTGAGGCCCGAATGCGTCCACACGTCGGCGACCACCGGCACGCCGCGGAACAGTCCCCACGCGATCAGCTGGCCGGTGGCGAGCGTCGCGCCGAGGATGCCGAGCGCCGCGAGGCAGAGCCCGACCGCGGTGACGATCGTCCCGGTCAATACACCAGCCCCGCGCCGACGCCGCGCGGGTCCGAGGCGGCCGACACGGTGTTGGTCGCGTAGTCCCAGGTCACGACCTGCGCGTTGCCCCACTCGCGGCTGCCGACCCGGATCCTGTGGCCGCGCGCCTCGAGTGCGGCCTTCGCCTCCGGCGTCAGCGCCTTCGGCTCGACCATCAGCGAGTCCGGCAGGTACTGGTGGTGGATGCGCGGCGCGCCGACGATTTCCTGCGCGGTCCTGCCGTCGAGCCAGTTCAGGACGCCGAGCAGCACGTTGCTGATGATCGTGCTGCCGCCCGGCGAGCCGATGATCATCAGCCCGCGGTCCGTCTCGACGAAGGTCGGCGTCATCGACGACAGCGGCCGCTTGTTCGCCGCGACGGCGTTGGCCTCGGCGCCGACCAGCTCGAACGCGTTCGGCGTGCCGGCCCGCACCGAGAAGTCGTCCATGGTGTTGTTCAGGAAGAAGCCGGTGCCCGGCACCTGGTACGCGGCGCCGAAGAACAGGTTCACCGAGGTGGTCGCGCCGACGCGGTTGCCGTCGCGATCGATCACCGAGAAGTGCGAGGTGGACGGGCCGTCCGCGCCCTCGACGTAGACCGGTCGCAGATGAGCGGACGGCGTCGCACGGTCGAGCCGGATCGAGGTCCGCTGGCCGGCGGCGTACAGCGGGCTCGTCAGCTTCTCGGTCGGGATCTGCACGAAGTCCGGATCGCCGAGGTATTCGGCGCGGTCGCGGAACGCGTGCCGCAGCGCCTCGACGACGAGGTGCTGGCGCGTGACCGCGTCGGCCTTCGCGAGGTCGTAGCCAGACAGGATGTTCAGCGCGTTCGCGAGCACGATGCCGCCCGAGGACGGCGGCGCCGCCGAGGTGATCGTCGCGTCGCGGTAGCGGAACGTGACGGGCGCGCGCTCGACGACGCGGTAGTTCGCGAGGTCCTCGAGCGTCCAGACGCCGCCGTCGCGCTGCACGCCGTCCACGAGCTTCTGCGCGAAGCGACCCTCGTAGAACTGGCCGCGCGCGATCGTCTCGAGCGTGCGCGCGAGCGCCGGTTGGCGGATGAGGGTGCCGACCTCGGGCACCTCGCCGTTGCGCAGGAACACGCGCGCGACCTCCGGCTGGCGCGCGAGGTCCTTCTGCTTGAAGCGGATCGCGTTCTGCAGGCGCGCATACAGCGGGAAGCCCTCGCGCGCGACGCGGATCGCAGGCTGGAGCGAGGTGGACAGCGGCAGCCGCCCGTACCGCTCCGCGAGCCAGGCCCACGCGGCGGGCTCGCCGGGAATGCCGGCGGCCAGCGGACCGTCGCGCGAGGCGCGCTCGCGCACCTTGCCGTCCGGGCCGAGGTACATGTCGCGCGTCGCCGCGGACGGCGCCTTCTCGCGCCCGTCCACCATCACCTGCCGCCCGGTATCGGCGAAGTGCAGCAGGTAGAAGCCGCCGCCGCCGATGCCGGTGCTGCCCGGCTCGACGACCGCGAGCACGCCACTGATCGCGATCGCGGCGTCGAACGCGTTGCCGCCCTGCGCGAGCACGTCGAGGCCCGCCTGCGTCGCGAGCGGATGCGCGCTGGCGATCGCGGCCTTGCCGGGACCGGCGCGGCGCGGGGCCGCGGCGGGTGCGGGCGCCGGCGCGCGATCGACGGCGGGGCCCGGCGCGGCGGCGGCCGG
>JAPZRU010000026.1 GCA_027531255.1 Steroidobacteraceae bacterium
GCGGGTGATCCAGTTGCCCTCGGGCAGCATGCCGACGATCTCGGAATGGGCGTGCTGGCTGATCTGCCGCGTCAGGGTGCGGCGATAGGCGTCCGGCATCCAGTCATTGGGCTCGACCTTGTCCTCGGCGGCGACGCGCGCCTCGAAGCGGGCGAGGCGTTCGGGATCCTCGGCCGCCTGGGGGGCCGTGTCCTTCTGGTTGAGGGCCTGGGTGTACATGGCGGAGCACATCCTCCCGCGCTGGGTGGGGGGAGGATATGTCACATTTCACGATCGGCGCAAGAAAAATCCGTAACGCGTCAGTCAGAGAAGCGCGAGCCGGGGGGTGCGGGGGGCAGCGCGCCCCCCTCGTGGCGCCCCTCGGCATCGAGCCACGCCTCGGCGTCCGGCGTCAGGCGGCGATAGAGCGCGGCGGCCAGCGCGCGCGCGGCCGCGCCGGGCCAGGCCTCCGGCAGCAGCGCGGCGGGCAGCAGCGGGTCGCGCAGCACCAGGCGGCGCCATTCATGCACCAGCAGCAGGCGCAGCAGCAGCGCCTCCGCCGGCGGGATCGCGGCGTCGGCCAGGGGGGCGAAGGCGTCCAGGAAGCGGCCATACCCTTCCGCCAGCGGCGCGAGCGGCCAGGCGCGCAGCGCCAGCAGCCGCGCCTCCTCTGTCGTGCGCGGCGCGCCGACCAGCAGCGGGACGCCCTGCGGCAGCAGCGCGGAATCGCCCGATAGGCCGAGCATCGTGCCGCCGGGCAGGCTGGCGAAGCCGTGCGCGGCCAGCGCCTCCCGCGCGGCGGGCTCGGCCAGCAGGGCGACGCGAAAGCGTCCGTCCCAGATGGGCGGCGTGCCGGCATAGATGCGCGCGGCGGCGGCGCCGAAGGCGGCCTCCCCACGCGGGCCGAGGCGATAGAAGGAGTGGCGCCCGACGCGGTTGCGCGCCAGCCACCCTTCGTCCGTCAGGCGCGACATGGCGGTCCGGACCTGGCCCGGCGTGCAGCCGAAGCGATCGAGGATCGCCTGCAGCGAGCCGAGCCAGAGCGAGCCGCCACGGGGCGCGACCGCGTCGCCCCAGACGGTGACGATGAAGGAGGCGATGCGCGGCGCGCCGGTGCGCGCGAGGGCGACGGCAAGGCAGGAGGGGCGGCTCATCGCCCCGACCTTAGAGCAAGCTGCGGCAATGCTGGAACAGCGCACGGCCGGGCGAACGGCGAATCGCTTCGGCCCAGTTCAGTCCGATGCAATCTCGCCCACCACGCGAGCACGCACCCGCAGCGCCCCTCCGGGCAGATAGGCGATGGGGAGGTCCTCGACATCCACCAGGAGCAGGCTGTTCGGCTCTGCCCCGGCCTCCGCAGCCCGCGCGCGGGCGATCCGCTCGGCTTCCCGCAGCGCCTCCGCCCGCGTGAGGCCCTGAAACACCTGGTCGGTCTCGCCACTCACCTGTGCGATGGCCGCGCCGACCGCATTGGCAACGGCGGCATGTGCTGGGCGCAGCACCTCGGAGATACCGGGCAGCGCCTCCGGCACAAGGAAGGCACCGCCACCGACGGCCAGCAGCGGCACCGCGGCGGCTTCCGTCTTCATGCGGTCGGTCGCATCCTCGAGCATCCGCGCCGCCTCCACGAGCACGGCGCGCGCGAAGTCCGGATCGAGGTCGGCCACGCGGGCCGGATCGCCGAGACCCAGCATGCCGAGCCGCACCGCGGCATCGCTGGTGGTGAGCTGCGGCCCGCCGAAGACGCGCGCGAGTTGGGGCAGCCGAAAGCCGACGCTGCGCGGACCAATCGCGACGCGCCCATCCGCCTGCGCCACGACATGGGAACCGCCGCCGAGGCCGATCGAGAGCAGGTCCGGCATCCGGAACAGGGTGCGCACGCCGCCGACCCGCACCACCGCATTCGCCTCCCGCGGGAAGCCCGCCTTCAGCGCGCCGAGGTCGCTCGTCGTACCACCGACATCCACCACGAGAGCATCCATCACGCCCGTGAGGAACGCCGCGCCGCGCATCGAATTGGTAGGCCCCGAAGCGAAGGACAGCACCGGGAAGCGCGCTGCCAGTTCCGCACGGATCACCGTTCCGTCATTCTGCGTGATGTAAAGCGGCGCGGCGATGCCGGTCTCCGCCAGCGCGAGTTCAAATGCGCGCACCGTATGCGCCGCCAGCGGCGCAAGCGCGGCGTTCAACAGCGTCACATTCTCCCGCTCCAGCAGGCCGATCCGGCCAAGCTCATGCGACAGGGTGATCGCGGCGCCCGGCACCTCCTGCCGCACGATCTCCGCCGCGCGCAGCTCCATCGCGGGATCGAGCGGCGAGAAAATGGCCGACACGCTGACGCAGCTGATGCCCGCGGCCCGCATCTCCCGCGCGGCGGCCGCGATCGCTCGCTCGTCGAGCGGCATGATCGGGCGCCCGTCATAATCGTGCCCGCCCTCCACCATGTGCACCTGGCCGCGCACGATGGCGGCCAGGTCATCGGGCCAGTCGCAGAAGGGCGGCAGCGTGGCGGCTGCTGGCAGCCCGATGCGCAGCGCTCCGACCGGCGCCAGGTCGCGCCGTTGCACCACGGCATTCACAAAATGCGTGGTGCCGATCATCACCCCCTGTACGCCAGCCGACCCGATCGCCGGCGCCACGCCCTGCAGCGCAAGTTTCACGCCGGTCAGCACATCGGCGGTCGTCGGCGTCTTGACCGCCTGCAGCACGCGGTCGCCTTCGAGCAGCACCGCATCCGTGTTGGTGCCGCCCACATCGATACCGATCCGGCGCCTCATGGCATCTGCCCCCCCGGCGCGGGCTCGTCGAAGACACTCACGAAGTCGAGATCGTAGCCGAAGGCCCGCGGGCCGACGAACTCCAGCCCGCGCGGCGAGAGAAAGACCTTCGGCGCGCGCAGCGCGACAACAGTCACGCGCTGGCCGTAACGCAGCGTCTCCGTGCCGATCGCCTCGCCCGTCACGCTGTCCAGCACGCAGATCAGGTCGGGCGTCATCACGCGCGCAACGCCGTCAAGCCAGCCCACGGCCCACTCGTTCTGGAACGCCAGTTCCAAGCCGCTGCCGCGCCAGCGATCGAGCCCGTCGAGCTTCGCGGTGCCGCGCAGGAACCCCTCCGTCGTGCGGCGCGAGATATCGGCGACCTTGCCGCGGAAGATCAGCAGCCCGTCTTCCGCGTCCAGGATCGCCTGGATCGGATCTCGGTGCTCCCGCTGCGCGAGGCGGATCGCCTGGCCGAGCGCGATCGCCTGGGTGGTGGTATGCGGGATGCCCCAGGCCTTCACCTCCGCCCCTGTCCGTGGCGCCTTGCAGGTGGCCGCGATCGAACCGACCTCGACGCACATCTTGCGCGAGAGTCGCTCCATCCACTTCCAGCTCGGCACCTTGGCGACGATGCCCTCGACGCCGCGGGGATCCACCAGCGAGAGGGGCCAGGGCTTCAGGTCGGCCACCGCGAAGCTGGTCATCTGCGCCTCGGGGTAGGCACGGCCCATCGCATCCGCATCCACCACCGGCTTGCCGAGATGGGCCGCCGCCATCAGCGGCTGGATGCCGTTGTTGCCGCCGATCTCCACCGACATGATCGCGCGAAAGGGCCGGCCGAGATACTCCTCCATCAGCGTCACGGCGCGCGCGATGTTGTGGCTGTCGGTCAGCCTTTCCTGGCCCACCAGCGGCGCGCCCATGTTCGAGACCACGGCGACGAGGTCGTCATCGGCCAGGTCCTCCGGCGGCATCAGGCTGACGCGGTGGCCCTCGGCGTAGAGGCGCCGCATATTGAGCAGTCCGAGATAGGGCGAGCCCCCTCCCCCCGTGCCGAGGACCCAGGCGCCGACCGCCAGGGCCTCGATCTCGTCCAGGTCCAGTTCGCGCATCACTGTTCCGCCAGCAGCGAGGCCGCGGTACGGGCCGCGACCGAGATGGAAAGCAGGATCGGGCAGGCGAGTACGGCGGAAAGCACCGCCTTGTCGCGCCGCGCGTAGCTCATGCAGTCGAGCAGCACGAGATCGGGCCGTGCCGCCGCCATGCGATTCGCGGCGGCGAGGCGTACGGCATCGTCGCTATGCGGGCGGAGCGCGACCGTGGTCACCGTGAGGCCTTCACGTATGCGCGCGCCGCCAAGTGCTGCCTCCTGTTCCGCAAGCGGCAGGAACAGGCCGAGGCGGCCGCGCGGCAGCAACGCGCCGGCCAGTGCGTTCAGCACCGCCGACGGCTGCACGAGGCCCGGCCGCTCCGGCAGGCCCTCGAAGTGCCCGGTGCAGGCCAGGAGCACGGGGCCGCGCAATGCGCCGAGCTTCTCCCGCAGCCGCGCCGTCACCGCCGCCTTGGAGACCGTGACAGCCTCGCCGGAAGGCAGCACGGTAAAGAGTGTGTCGGCGCCGTTCTTCGGCGCGAGCGCATCAAGGCCCTGACGCGGGATGCCATCGAGTGCGCCTTGCATGCGGATGGCCAGGCCGGGCACAGCCGCGCGGATCTCGGCCTCCACATCTGGGCGGGGGGCCTGCCCGATGACCAAGACGTCGAGCACGGCTGGCTCAGTTGCGGGCATGGTCAGGTTCCTCTGGCGTGGCTGCCCAGCAGGCAACGCGATGGGTCGCGCCAGTCAGCGCCGGGTCTTCCCGGGTGCAGCGCTCCATCCGGAGCGGGCAGCGCGGTGCGAAGCGGCAGCCGGGCGGGATCTCGGCCGCGTTCGGCACATCGCCGCCAAGCGGCGCCTCGGGAATGCCCGAGGGCCGCGGCGGCAGCACGGAGGCGATGAGCGCACGGGTATAGGGATGCCTGGGCGCGGTGAAGATCGCCCCCACAGGCGCTTCCTCGACGATGCGCCCAAGATACATCACTGCCACGCGGTCGCAGACCTGGCGTACCACGGCAAGGTTGTGGCTGATGAACAGGTAGGTGAGTCCGAAGCGGCTGCGGAGGTCCTGAAGGAATTCCAGGATCTGCGCCTGCACCGAGACATCAAGCGCACTTGTTGGCTCGTCGAGCACCAGCAGCTTCGGCTCAAGCGCGAGCGCGCGGGCGATGCAGACGCGCTGCTTCTGCCCGCCCGACAGTTCGTGCGGGTAGCGCCAGAGGAAACTCTCCGGCAGGCCGACCTGGCGCAGCAGGGTGGTAACGCGCGCAAGCCGGCCGTCGCCATGCGCGGCGCCCTGCACCACCAGCGGCTCCGCGACCGAGGCGAAGACGGTGCGCCGCGGATTGAGCGCAGCATGCGGGTTCTGGAAGATCAGTTGCATATGCCGCCGTAGCGGGCGCAGCGCCGCGTCCGACAGCGGGGCGATGTCCTCGCCCTCGAAGCGGATCGCGCCAGCACTCGCCGGCACCAGCCGGAGCGCGAGGCGTGCGACGGTGGACTTGCCACAGCCTGACTCGCCGACGAGGCCGAGCGATTCCCCCGCCCGCAGCGTGAGGTCCACGCCGTCCACTGCCCGCACGACACGGCCGCCCTTCAGGGGATAGCGCTTCGCCAGCCCCTCGATCTCGAGCAGCGGCACCGTCATGCGAGCGCCTCCTCGGCGCGGTGGCAGGCGACGCGCCGGCCCTCTACCTCACGCAGGGCCGGCTTCTCCTGCGCGCAGCGATCAACCGCAAGGGGACAGCGCGGATGGAAACGGCAGCCCGATGGCGGGGCCAGCAGGTTCGGGATGTGGCCGGGAATGGGCTGCGCGCGGTGATCCGGCCGCGCGAGGTCCGGAACGGCGGCAAGCAGCCCGCGGGTATAGGGATGGCACGGCCGGTCGAACAGCGTCGTCGCGACTGCGTCCTCCACCACGGTGCCGGCGTACATGACCACAATGCGTCGGCAAAGCGCGCCGATCACACCGAGATCGTGGCTGATCAGCATCAACGTCAGGCCGCGCGCCTGCACGAGGTCCGCGATCAGCCGGAGCACTTGCGCCTGGATGGTCACGTCGAGCGCGGTGGTCGGCTCGTCGGCCACCAGCAGGTCGGGGCCCGCCGCCAGCGCGATCGCGATCATCGCGCGCTGGCGCAGTCCGCCCGACAGCTCGTGCGGGTACTGGCGCAGGCGCGTCGCCGCGTCGGGCACGCGCACGCGCTCGAGCCAGTCGCGGGCCTGCGTGCGCGCCGTCGCGCGATCCACCGTCGCGTGCGCGCGGATGGTCTCCACGAGCTGCGTGCCGATCGTCAGGTGGGGCGCGAGCGCCGTCATCGGGTCCTGGAACACGGTGGCGATCCGCCGGCCGCGGACGGCGCGGAGTTCGCGCTCCGGCAATCCCAGCAGCTCGCGGCCCTCGAGCCGCACGCTGCCGGTGGCCCGGCCGTTCGCGGCCAGCAGCCCGGTCAGTGCCAGCGCCAGCTGACTCTTGCCGGACCCCGACTCGCCGACCAGGCCGACGCATTCGCCGCGGTCCACGACGAGATCGACGCAGTCCACCGCGCGCACCTCGCCGTCCGGCGTGTCGAACCGGACCGAGAGGCCTGCGACGCGCAGCAGCGGCTGGTCAGCCCTCACGGGGATCCAGCGCGTCGCGCAGGCCGTCACCGAGGAAATTCAGCGCGAGTACGATCGCGACGAGGCAGGTGCCGGGCACGAGCAGCAGCCACGGCGCGTTCTCCATCTCGGCGGCGCCCTCGGCCATCAGGTTGCCGAGACTCGCGAGCGGCTCCTGGATGCCGAGGCCGAGGAACGACAGGAAGCTCTCGACCAGGATCATCTGCGGCACCATCAGCGTCGCGTAGACGATCACCGGGCCGGCGAGGTTCGGCACGACGTGTCGCCACACGATCCGCGCGGGCGGCACGCCGGCCGCCACCGCGGCCTCGACGAACTCCCGGTGGCGCAGGCTCTGCGCCTGGCCGCGGACCACGCGCGCCATCGTCAGCCAGCCGACCGCGCCGATCGCCACGAACACGGTCGCCGGGTGACGGTCGAAGACCACGGTCAGCAGGATCACGAAGAAGATGTACGGCAGCGAGTACAGCACGTCGACCGTGCGCATCATCACCGCGTCGACGCGCCCGCCCGCGTACCCGGCGGCCGCACCCCACGTCACGCCGATCGCGAGGCTGACGAGGGTGGCCAGCAGGCCGATCGCGAGCGAGACGCGCACGCCGTGCAGCGCGCGCACGTACAGGTCGCGGCCGAGCGGGTCGGTGCCGAGCCAGTGCGAGTTGGCGAACGTCGGGCCCACGCCGACGTGGTCCCAGTCGAGCGCGTCGTACGACCAGGGGCTCAGCGACGGGCCGACGAGCGCGAGTACGGCGAGCGCGCCCAGCACCCAGAGACTCGCGATCGCCGCACGGTTGCGCGCCAGCCGCCGGCGCGCGTCCGCCCACAGGCTCCGGCCCGCCGGCACCGCCTCCGCCGCGACCGCGCTCACGACCGTCCCCGCTGCCGCACGCGCGGATCGAGCACGCCGTAGAGCAGGTCCACCGCGAGGTTCAGCGACAGGATCAGCGTCGCGTAGACGATCACCTTGCCGAGCACCAGCGTGTAGTCGCGGTTGAGCGCGCCCTGCACGAGGTAGCGTCCCATCCCCGGCAGCCCGAAGATCGTCTCGACGACGAGCGAGCCGGTCAGCACCGCGGCGGTCGCGGGCCCGAGATAGCTGAGCACCGGCAGGAACGCCGGCGGCAGCGCGTGGCGCCAGAGCACCGCCGCGGGGGACAGCCCCTTCGCGCGCGCGGTGCGCACGTGCGGTAGCCGCAGCACCTCGAGCACGCTGCCGCGCATCAGCCGCGCGACGTACGCGAGCGTCGGCAGCGCGAGGGCGATCGTCGGCAGCAGCAGCTCCCGCGCGTCGCCGGACCAGCCGCCGACCGGCAGCCAGCCTAGATGGATGCCGAACACGAGCGCGAGCAGCGGCGCGACCACGTAGACCGGCACCGCGATGCCGAGCACCGCGACGCCCATCACCGCGTGGTCCACCGCGGAGTTCTGTCGCAGCGCCGCGAGCGCGCCCAGCGGCACGCCGAGCCCGACCGCGAGCAGGATCGCCATGCCGCCCAGCGCGAGACTGACGGGCAGGCCGGTCGCGATCAGCTCGTTGACCGTGAAGTCGCGGAGCCGCATCGACGGCCCGAGGTCGCCCCTCAGCAGCGCCCCCAGGTAGTTGGCGTACTGCTCGTGAAGCGGCCGGTCGAGCCCGTAGGCGCGCTCGAGGTTCGCCTTCACCTCCGGCGCGAGCGCCTGCTCCTCGTCGAACGGTCCGCCCGGCGCGAGCCGCACCAGCACGAACGCCAGCGTGACGATCAGGAAGAGTGTCGGGACCGCCCCGAACAGCCGGCGGAGCGCGTACTGCAGCACGCGGCGGCCGGGTGCCGGCTCAGATGCGCTCGGTCAGGATGAACTGCGGCGAGTCCGCGAACTCGCGGAACTGGGCGGCGACCTGGCGCATGGTCTCGACGGCGACGTCCTGCCGGAAGCGGTCCATGTCCCGCACCTCGATGACCTCGACGTACGCGTACGGCGACGGCGCGCCGCTCAGCAGGCCCTGCGCCCGGAACACGTCGAACGAGGCGATCGACGGCAGGCCGCGGACGATCGGCAGGTCCGTGGACTTGGCCCAGGCCTCGTACTGCTCGACCGACGCACCGGGCTTGAGGTTGAACAGCACGATCAGGGTCGGCATCGGTCGGGTCCTTGGGCGAGCGCGCGGGCAGAATAGAGGCCGCCGGAAATCGGTGTCAACGCGGAGACGAACCATGCCCTTCTCGATCCTCGGACGCGACGCGCCGGGCAGCGACGCGCCCCGTCGCCAGCATCTCGACGCCCATCTCGCGCACGTCGAGCGCGTGATCGACCGGATCCTGGTCGCGGGCCCGCTGCGCGACCCGTCGAGCGGCGCCACCGTCGGCAGCCTGCTGGTCGTGGACGTGCCGGACGCCGCCGCGGCGCGTGCCTTCATCGAGGCCGATCCGTACTACGCGGCCGGCGTGTGGGACGAGATCGCGATCGAGGCCTTCTCGCCCGCCGCGGGCACGTGGGTCGGCGGACTGGCGTGGAAGCGGCGCTGACCCGGCCGCCGGAAAAAAAGAAGCGGCAGGCACGTCGCCGTGCGAGCCGCTCTTCCATGCGCCCCGCGCGCACTGGCGCTGCGGGACGCTCCCCTCGCACTCCGCTTGGACGTTGTGATTGTGCGCGGAGCCGTTTCCCTGACCGGCGCCGAACGTAGCACCAAGCCGCGAAGGGCCGCAAGCACCCCCGCGCGGCGGAGCGCCGGCTCGCGCGCGGAACGCTGCGGTGCGCCGCGCCCCTCGCGCGTTCAGCGCCCGAGCCCGAGGCTCCCGGGATTCATGAGCCCCCGCGGATCGACCGCCTGCTTCACCCGCGCGAGCCACGCGCGCGCCGACGGCGCCAGCCCTTCCTGGTAGCGATAGAACTTGCCGATCTGGAAGCTCACCGCGCCCGACTCCATCAGCACGCGGGCTATCTCCGCGCGAATCTCGGCGACCTTCGCGCGCGCCGTCGGGTTGGCCGGGTACGCAGGAAGCTTCGCCAGGTAGCCCGCGTCGAGCACGCGCTCGTGGAAGGCCTGGCGCTCGTCCGGCCAGTAGAACACCGGCTCGACGAGGATGCCGCGGTCGCCCACGGTACAGGACAGGTAGCCGTGATCGATCTGCAGCCGCTCGCAGTCCGCGCGGTGCGCCTCGAACACGGCTTCGCAGGCCGCGTACAGCGCCGGCGCCTTCGACAGCGGCACGGTGCCGTGCACGGGCACCCACCGCTCGCCGTTGGGACCCAGCATGCTGGTGACCTCGCCGAACGGGTTCGCGCGCATCACCTTCGGAATCGTGTTCTCGACCTCGCGACCGCGCGCGCCGACGATCCGGCGCGCCAGCGCGGCCCGCGCGGCCGCGTCGTCCGCGTCGCGACCGTCGAAGCTCGCGTGCATCGAGAACTGCACGTCGTCGAGGAAGCTGCGGCCCGCCATCACGATCTTGGCGCCGGCCTTGAGCGCCGACAGGCCGCTGCCCGCGGCCTTCATCACGTTGCCGAGCGCCTTGGCGTCCGCCGCGAGGCTCGTCCGCTTCATGCGCTGTTTCTGCAGGCCGGGGTCGAACGCGAAGCACTCCGAGGCGAGGTCCGCGCGCGCGAGGTCGGCCATCACCGCGAACAGCGTGTCGGCGTCGTCGAAGCCGAACGACAGGTGCTCCGTGGCGGCGGGCACCGGCACGAGCTTCAGCGTGGCGCGCGCCTTCACGCCGAGCGCACCGCAGTCGCCGGCGAAGAGTCCGGTCAGGTCGGGGCCGAACTGGCGGAAGAACGGCTCGCCGCGGCCGTTCGCGTGCGCGCCGGTCGCGAGCACGCTGCCGTCCGGCAGCACGACGTCGAGGCCGAGCAGGCTCTCGGCGACCGGACCGTAGCGACCGGAGCCGAGGAAGATGCTGCCCTGCGACAGCGCGCCGCCGATCGTGGACCGCAGGCCCGACAGCGGCCCCCAGTACGGCGTGCGCAGTCCGTGCGGCGCGAGCGCATCGTGCAGTTCCTTCCAGGTCGCGCCGCACTCCACGGTCACGTAGCGGTCCTCCGCGTCGATCGCGACGACGCGGTTCAGCGCCGCGAGATCCAGCGTGATCGACTCGGAGCGCACGGGCAGGTAGCCGTCGGTGTACGACATCCCGCCGCCGCGCGGCAGCACCGCGAGCCCGGCGGCGGTGGCGATCCGGACCGCCTGCGCGAGCGCCTCGACCGACGCGGGGCGCGCCACCGCAAGCGGCGGCGGCCCGGCACCGTAGACGTCCTGCGCATAGAACTGCCGGTCCGCGTCGTCCAGCAGCACCGAGTCCGCGCCGAGCGCGGCGATCAGGTCGGCGACGGCGGGATGGAGACGCGGCGCGGCGGGGCTCGTGGCCATGGGGTTCTCCGGGTCGTGGCGGCGTCGCGCAGTGTTCACCCGCCTCCGCCGGCCCGCAAGCGGAGGACGCTCGTCGTCCCGTCCTGCGGGCGTTGCGCCGCCTGCTGAGCTCGACCGGCGTCTCGCCCCGGCCGCGCCCCGCGGCCATCCGCACCGGAGTACCCATGACGACCGTCCGCGGCCGCCGTGCCGTCCTGGTCCTGCTGTTCGCCACCGTCGCCGGCTGCGCCGCCGGTTCGGCCCTCTACGCACCGCGCGACGTGGTCGCCGTGGCCCGCGCCGAACTCGAACTGCAGGACCCGACCGACCGCCGGGTGCCCCTGCGGGTGACGTGCCCCGAGACCGGCACCCGCCTGCCGATGGTGCTGTTCTCGCACGGCGCCTGCAGCTCGAAGGACGACCACGACGCGATCCTCGACGCCTGGACGCCTGGGCGGCGGCGGCGACGGCGTCGCCGCTAGTGGATCGCGTCGGCGTCGCGCAGGCTCTGGAGCATCGAGGTGCGCACGAGGAACTCCCGCGCGCGCGCCGGATCCGCCGCCGTCGCCATGAACTCCGCCTGCCGCTTGCGCTGCAGGTCCGGGTCCTTCTCCTCCATCAGCTTCTTGTTGCGGATCGTGTGCTCCTGCACGAAGCGCACGCAGATCGTCCGCCGCTGGCGCTCGTACAGGTCGAGCAGCGACTCGTCGGCCGCGCCGGTCAGCACGTCGTGGAGCTTCGGCACGAGGTTGAACACGTCGTGGAGGCCGCCGTTCATGCCCATGCCGCCGAGCGGGTTGTTGATGTGCGCGGCATCGCCGGCGAGCAGCACGCGACCCACGCGCCACTTCGCGGCGACCCGCTGGTGCACCCGGTAGAGCGTGCGGTGGCCGATCTCGTAGTCGCCCGGCTTGTCCACCAGGTGATGCAGGCGCTCCTGGATGAACGCGTCGGACAGCAGGTCTGCGTCGCGTGCGGCGGGATCGGTGGGCACCAGCACGCGCCACAGCGTCGGCGTGCGCAGCAGCACGCACCATTCCTCTGGGTCGGAAACGTAGTTCACGTAGGAAAGCCGCGGGATGGCGGTCGCGAAGTCGAAGGGCGTGCTGACGACCAGGAAGCGCTCGGGGTACGTGAAGCCCTCGAAGTCGACCGCCAGCGTCTTGCGCACGCGGCTGTTCGCGCCGTCGGTGCCGACACAGAAACTGCCGCGGAACGACTTGAAGCCCTCGGTCGGCGTCTCGGCGTGCACGGTGACGCCGTCCTCGTCCTGCGTCACCTGTTCGACGCGGTGGTCGAAACGCACCTCGACGTTCGGCTCCTGCTTCAGCATCTCCACGATGGCCTGCGTCATCTTGAACTGCTCGCACTGGAGCCGGTACGGATGACGCGTGAGATCGCCGAGCGCCGCGAGGTCGAAGATGGCGGCCTCGCCGGTGCGACGGTCGCGGTACTGGTAGTGACGCGCGACGAGCCCCTGCGGGATCAGTTTCTCGGTGACGCCGAGTGAGTCGAGCATGTCGAGCGTCGGCGGGTGGAAAGTGCTGGCCCGGAGGTCGACGGGCAGCCGAGCTTCGCCCTCGAGCAGCACGACGGGAATGCCGCGCCGCGCGAGCCAGAGCGCGGCCGTGCAGCCCGCCGGTCCGGCACCGGCGACGATGACCGGCGCGTTCGTCGCATTCGTCATGGTGTCTCCTGGGGACGCGGCGATCATCCCAGCGCGTCGAGGACGCGCCCAAGCCGCGCCCCGGCGATGTCCGCCTGTTGGACATCGCGGATTCCTGCACTGGACGCCGCCCGCCGCCCGTTCGCACGCCGCGCGCGACCGGGGCGCACCGACGGTGCGCCTCGTGGGCGATCTGAAGCGCGCCCTGGATCCGCGCAACCGACTGAATCCAGGGGCATTGGGACTCCAGGACTCGACCGCCGCCAGGGCCCGCGCGAGCCCTTCGCGCAGCCTGCCGCGGTTTGACACCGGCCCCCCTTTTGCATAGCTTGCCGCGTCGCAAAAAAGCGAAAGGTCACGGGCCCCGCCCGGCGGTGCGACGCACGTTGCGCCCCGCCCGCGCCGGGCCGGGCCGACGGAGCACAGCCGAATGCGCAGGATCATGGTTTGCGTGAAGCGGGTGGTGGACTACAACGTCCGCATCCGCGTGAAACCCGACGGCACGGGCGTCGTCCTCGACGGCGTCAAGATGAGCGTCAACCCGTTCGACGAGATCGCGCTCGAGGAGGCCCTGCGCATCAAGGAGCGCGGCGAAGCGGACGAGGTCGTGGCGGTGTCGATCGGCCCGGACGACGCGCAGCAGCAGCTGCGCACCGCGCTCGCGATGGGCGCGGACCGCGCGATCCTCGTGAAGACCACCGACGTCGTCGAGCCGCTGGCCGCGGCGCAGGTGTTCCTCACGCTGGTGCAGAAGGAACAGCCGCAGCTCGTGATCCTCGGCAAGCAGGCGATCGACGACGACGCCGCGCAGACCGGCCAGATGCTCGCCGCGCTGTGGGACCGCCCGCAGGCCACGTTCGCCTCGAAGGTCGAACTCGCGGGCGCGGCCGCGCTCGTCACGCGCGAAGTCGACGCCGGCCTCGAGACGATCGAGGTGGACCTCCCCGCCGTGGTCACCACCGACCTCCGCCTCAACGAGCCGCGCTACGTGAAGCTGCCGGACATCATGAAGGCGAAGAAGAAGCCCCTCGACGTCGTGGAGCTGGCCAGCACCGGCGTGTCCGCCGGCGAGACGCTCAAGTCCGTACTCGTCGAGCCGCCGAAGCCCCGCTCCAAGGGCGTCATGGTCAAGGACGTCGCCGGACTGGTCGACGCGCTGAAGAAGAAGGGTCTCCTCTGATGGCCACCGTACTGATCGTCGGCGAGCACGACGGCTCGAAGCTCAATCCCAGCACCGCGCGCTGCGTCACGTGCGCCGCCCAGATCAGCGGCGCCGAGGTCCACGTCGCGCTCTTCGGCGCGGATCTCGCGGCGGTCGCGCCGCAGGCCGCCGCCCTCAAGGGCGTCACGAAGGTGCTGAGCGTCGCGAACCCCGCGAACGCGCACCCGCTGGCCGCGGTGCTCGCGCCGCAGGTCGTCGCGCTCGCGGGCCCCTACACTCACGTGCTCGGCCCCTCCACCACCTTCGGCAAGGACCTGATGCCGCGCGTCGCCGCGCTGCTCGGCGTCCCGCAGGTGTCCGACGCGATGAGCGTCGACGGCCCCTACAAGTTCAAGCGCCCGACCTACGCCGGCAATGCCATCGTGACGGTCGAGGCTCCTGAGTCCCGCAAGCTGGTGGCGACCGTGCGTACCGCGTCCTTCGAGGCCGCGCCGCAGGGCGGCCAGGCGGCGGTCGAGGCGGTGGCCGTGTCCGTGCCGCTGCCGACCCACACGCGCTTCGTCTCGGTCAGCGCCGCGAACTCCGACCGGCCGGACCTGCAGACCGCCGCGAAGGTGGTCTCCGGCGGCCGCGCGCTCGGCAGCAAGGAGAACTTCCAGCTCATCTACAGCCTCGCCGACCGGATGGGCGCGGCGGTCGGCGCCTCGCGCGCCGCGGTGGACGCAGGCTACGCCTCGAACGAGCTGCAGGTCGGCCAGACCGGCAAGATCATCGCGCCGGAGCTCTACGTCGCGATCGGCATCTCGGGCGCGATCCAGCACCTGACCGGCATCAAGGACGCGCGCACGATCGTCGCCATCAACAAGGACGCCGAGGCGCCGATCTTCGAAATCGCGGACTACGGCCTCGTTGGCGACCTCTTCCAGATCCTGCCGGAACTCGAGAAGAGCCTCGCCTGACGCGCATGGACGAGCCCCGCGCGTCGCTCGACGCCCTGCTCGCGGACTACTACGCGAGGTTCGGCGCGTTCGACGTCGCGGGAATGAAGGCGCACTGGGACACCGACGACCCGGAGCCCGTCTATCTCGCGGAGGAGATCGGCGGGTTCCTGCACGACTGGCCGTCGATCGAGAAGTACTGGGACGACACTCGGCGCGGGCTCTCGCGCCTCGCGGCGCGTCACTGGGACCTGCGGGCCCGACGCCTCGGCGACGATCTCGCGATCGGCACGTGGCGTATGCACTGGGACTGCCACGTCGTCGGCCAGCCGAAGCCGGTCGGGGGCGAGGTGCGCGTGACCGCCACGTTCCGGCACCTGGAGTCGGGCTGGAAGCTGATCCACTACGTCGAGGCCCCGTTGGCACCCATCGTGTACGTGCGGGCACTGTACGAGCAGCAGGTGACCGCGGGCTTCGCGACGAGCTCCTGAAGATTCTCGAAGAACGTCGCAACTTACTTCTCTAGAACCGCTTTTCCGGCGTACCTCAAGTGGTTTCGAGCTCCGACACCGACCCGTCCACGCTGCCGCGCCGCGGCTACGTCAATCTCGCGCACGGCCAACTGCACTACCGAGTCGCCGGCTCCGGGCCACCGGTCGTCCTGCTGCACGATTCGCCGCGCAGTTCCGCGATGCACGTCGGCCTGATGCAGTCGCTGGCGGACGAGTTCACCACGATCGCGCTGGATACGCCGGGCTACGGCAACTCGTCGCCCCTGCCGTCGGAGCCGCAGCCCGAGATCGCCGATTTCGCCCGGGTGCTGGGCGAAGCCCTGGACGCACTCGGCCTGCCCCGCTGCCCGGTCTACGGCTTCCATACGAGCTCCAAGATCACGCTCCAGCTCGCGGTCGAGCGGCCGGATCGCGTCGCGAGCGCCATCCTGGAAGGGCTCAGCCTGCCACCCGGGCCGCCCGATCCGGCATTCGTCGCGCGCTACATGCTGCCGTTCGAGCCCACCGCCGACGGCGGCTACCTCGTCGCGCAGTGGACCAAGGTCCGCGACCTGCATCGCTTCTTCCCGTGGTTCCGCCACGAGACCGCCGCACGGTTGCCGCTCGACCAGCCCGACGATCGCGCGCTGCATCGCTACGGCCTCGACGTGTTCCTGGCCGGCCCGCACTGGTCGAGCGCGTACTCGGCTGCGATGCGTTACGCGGCGCTGCCGGCCGTCGCGCGGCTGGCGACCCCGACGGTGTTCATGGCGCGCGCGGACGACGTGCTGTTTCCGTACCTCGAAGCGCTGCCGCAGCCGCTGCCGGCGGGTTGCCGCATCGAACGGCTGCCGGCCGACGTGGACGCCTGGCGCGGGCGGCTGCGCACGCTGTTTCGCGAGTTCGCCACCGACGCGGCCGCGGCGCTCGCGCTGCCCGACCCGCTTGCGGGCGCGAGCGACGAGCCCCGCTACGGCTACGTCGAGCGCGCCGCGGGGCAGGTTCGCGTGCGTCGCTACGGTCGCGGGCCCGGCCGCCCCGCGCTGCTGCTCCACGAGACGCCGGGCGGCGCCTCCGCGGTGGCCGCGCTCGCGACCGCGCTGGCCACGGACCGGACCGTGTACGTGCCGGACCTGCCGGGCACCGGCGAATCCGATCCGCTCGCCGCGCCGGACGTGGACGCCTACGTGGACGTGCTTCGCGACGTCGCGGACACGCTGGGCCTGGCACAGTTCGACCTCGTCGCCGAATTCACCTCGGTGCCGCTCGCGATCGAGCTGGCACGCCAGTGGCCCGACCGCGTCGCGCACGTCGTGCTCGACGGAGCTTGGCTGCTGACGGCCGCGGAACGGCGCGAACTGTGGCGCCAGTACTGCCCGAGGCTCGCACCGCGCGCCGACGGCGCCCACCTCGTCGCGCTCTGGCAGCGCCTGCGCGACCAGGAGCTGTCGTGGCCGTGGTACGACGGACGGCGCGCAGCGATCCGCACGCGCGAGCCGCAGTTCGATGCGTGGCACCTGCACGGCCAACTGCTCGACGCGATGCGCCAGCTCGAGCACTATGGCGACGCCGCGATCGCGGCCTTCGACTATCCCGTCAAGGAACGTCTCGAGGAAGTGCACGTACCCGTGCTGCTGCTGCGCGCGGACGGCGACCCCCGCTACCAGTGGACCGATAAGGTGGCGCGCAAGCTCGACGCCGCGCGAGTGCTGCCGCGCCCGGCCGATGCGGTCGCCCGGGCGCAGGCGTGCCGCACGTTCCTCGACGCCGATTGAGGCGCGCGGCGCGCTAAGCGCTCCAGGCCCGCGCCAAGAGCAGCACCGCGAGCGTCAGCATCGCGAGCCACGTCAGCAGGGTGCCGAAGAAGCGGCCGGGCGAGCGCCCGGGACTGCGGCTCAGGCCGAACGCGTGCGCCACGCGTGCCGCGACGAACGCCGCGCCCAGCGAGTGCAGCACGGGCGCCGGCGCCGCCCCACCCAGTTCCGCCGCCAGCAGCAGCAGCAGCGCGAGCGGCGCATACTCGACGAGGTTGCCGTGCGCGCGGATCGCCTGCTGCAGTTCAGGTACGCCGCCGTCGCCCAGCCCGACGCGGTGCCGCATCCGCAGCTTCGCGATTCGCCAGCCGAGCACGATCAGCAGGAAGGTCGTCAGGGCCGCGTAGAGACCGGTGATCGCGCCGTTCATGCCGGCCTGCCTCCGCGTTCTGCTGCGACCGGGTTCGTGCGCGGGCTCATGCGCGCTCCGGTGCGACGCGCACGAGCGCCTTGCCGAAGTTCTGCCCGCGCATCAGCCGACAGAAGGCCTCGGGCGCCTGCTCCAGCCCGTCGGCCACGTCCTCGCGCCACCTGAAGCGGCCGTCGCGGATCCAGCCGCCGACGACCCTCTGCAGTTCGGGGAGCCGGTGCATGTGGTCGTAGACCACGAGCCCCTTAATCGTCGCCCGAGCACCGACGACGGGCCCGAGGAATGGGCCCGCGGGCGGCCGGTCCATCGAGTACGCCTCGATCATCCCGCAGAGCACGATCCGCGCTCCGAGCGCGAGGTTGCCGAACACCGCGGCCAGCGTGTCGCCGCCGACGTTGTCGAAGTAGACGTCGATGCCTTCGGGACATGCCTCCTTCAGCGCCGCACGCAGATCTCCGTCGCGGTAGTTCACGCAGGCCGCGTAACCGAGTTCGCGCACCGCGTAGTCGCACTTCGCCGCGGACCCGGCGATGCCGACCGAGCGCGCGCCCATCAGACGCGCCACCTGCCCGACCGTGCTGCCCACCGGACCGGTGGCGGCCGACACCACGACCGTCTGGCCGGGCTTCGGCTCCCCGAGATACACGAGGCCGGCGTAGCCCGTGAGGCCCGGCATGCCGAGCACGCCCAGCGCGGTGGACAGCGGAGCGGCCGTGGCGTCGAGCTTGCGCACGCCGGCCCCGTTCGAAACCGCGTACTGCTGCCAGCCGTTGCGCACCGCCACGTAGTCCCCCACGGCGAAACCCGCGTGACGCGACTGGACCACCTGCGCGACCGTCTCCCCCACCATCGGATCGCCGGGCGCGAGCCGGTCCCCGTAGATCGGGCTGTTCTTCATCACGTTCCGGTAGTACGGATCGAGCGAGAGCCAGATCGTGCGCGACAGGAACTGACCGTCCGCCGGCGTCGGGATCGCCACTTCGTCGCGGCCGAAGTCTTCGGGGACCGGCAGCCCGCTCGGGGTGCGGGCGAACAGGATACGGAAGTTGCGATCGCTCATGGGGCACATCCTCGGGCTGGGGAAGGCCACCGCGCCGCGGTGGCCTGCGGCGCCACGGCACTCACGTCAGAGCTTGCCGAGTACGTATTCGGCCGCGCTGACGCGGAACTCGCCGGCGCTCTCGACGTGCAGCTGGGACACCACGCCGTCGACGATCAGCATCGCGAAGCGCTTGCCGCGCGTCCCCATGCCGAAGCCGCTGGCGTCGAGCTCGAGCCCGAGCGCGCGCGTGAAGTCGGCGTTGCCGTCCGCCAGCATCAGGATGCGGTCGCCGACGCCGGCGGCCTTGCCCCACGCGTCCATCACGAACACGTCGTTCACGGCCACGCACGCGACCGCATCGACGCCCCTCGCCTTCAGCGCATCGTGCTGCTCTAGGTAGCCGGGCAGGTGCCGCGCGTGGCAGGTGGGGGTGAATGCGCCGGGAACCGAGAACAGCACCACCTTCCGACCGGCGAACAGCTGGTCCGTGGTCACGTTCTGCGGCCCGTCCTTCGTCATCAGCCTGAGCGTCGCCGACGGCACCCGCTCACCCACCTTGATCGTCATGGCGTCGAACCCCGGTTGGAGGAAGAAGACAGGCGCCCAGTTTAACCGCTGGTCGCGCTCCCTTCAGGCGCGCACCGCCGCGCGACCGTCCAGTAGACTGCGCCCGTGCGCCTGCTCGCCAACCTGCTCGCCTGGCTCCTGATCCTGACGGGGTTCCTGATCCTGTTGCTGCCCGGACCGGCCGGCTGGCCCGGTCTGCTGCTGATGATCCCCGGGCTGCTGCTGCTGATGCGCAGTTCGCGCGGCGCACGCAAGTGGTTCGCACAGGCGGCCCGGCAGGATCCGCGGATCTTCGGCCGCGTTCGCCAGTGGCTGCGCACCCGCCGGCGCAACTGGCACATCGGGCGTGCGCGGCGCGAAGACGACACCCGACCCGATCGAGGAGCAGGCTGAATGTCACGCAACCGCACCCGCACCGGCGCCCCGGCGCAGTGGTCCCGTCGCAAGTTCCTCGGTCTCGCCGCGGGCGCCGCCACGGTTGCCGCCGCGCCGCGCGCCGTGCGCGCTGCCGCGCCGCCCGACGTGGTCGTGATCGGCGCCGGCCTCGCCGGCCTCCATGCGGCGCTGCTGCTCGAGGAGCAGGGGGCGACCGTGCGCGTGCTCGAGGGCAGCGGTCGCATCGGCGGGCGCATGTACACGCTCGACGACGTACCCACGGCCCCCGAGACCGGCGGCACGCAGGTCGGCCAGTTCTACGCACGCGTGATCGACACGGCGCAGCGGCTCGGCGTCGGCGTGGTGGAAACCCCGCCCGGCGCACGGTTCCAGGGCTTCGCGATCCACGTGAACGGCGAACTGGTGGCGCCGGCGCAGTGGGCCGCGTCGTCGGCGAACCGGCTGCCCGAGGCCGACCGCAGGACGCCGCCGTCCGGGCTGCTGCCCGGATATCTGGGCCGGGCGAATCCGCTCAGGGCGCTGGACGACTGGCAGAAGCCGGAGTTCGCCCGGTTCGACGTGCCGGCCGACGAGTTCCTGAAGGCGCAGGGTGCCTCCCCCGAAGCGTTGCGGCTGATGGGCAACAACCTGAATGCCAACACCCTGCCGGCGCTGTCGGCGCTGGGCCTGATGCGCAGCGTCGCGATCGTCATGGCCGGCCCGCAGCCCTCGAAGCAGTACGAGATCGCCGGCGGCAGCGCGCGGCTGCCCGAGGCGATGGCGAAGGCGCTGAAGGGCGGCGTCGATCTCCGCCAGCGCGTCACCGCGATCCGCAGCCGCGGCGACTCCGTCGAAGTGCGGACGGCCGACGGCTTTCGGCACCGCGCCCGCTACGCCGTCGTCACGATCCCGTTCTCGGTGCTGCGCGACGTCGCGCTCTACCCTGCACCGACGGCGCTGCAGGCCGAGGCGATCAGTTCGCTGCCCTACACGCGCATCACGCAGGTGCACATGAGCGCCAGGCGGCCGTTCTGGGAGGACGGCCTGCCGCCGTCGATGTGGACCGACACCGCCCTCGGCCGGCTGTTCGCGCTCGGCACGGCGCAGAACGGCGGGCACGGCCTGGTCGTCTGGGTCACCGGTCCGAACGCGGACGCGCTCGACTCGCGGCCCGAGGCGGAAGTCGCGACCTGGGTGAAGGCCGCGTTGAAGCGGCTGCGGCCGTCGACCAACGGCGAGTTCGACGTGCATCGCGTCGTGTCGTGGCAGAAGAACCCCTACCAGCGCGGCGCGTACTACCACTGGGCGCCGGGCCAGGTGCAGCGGCTGGCGCCGCACGTCGCCACGCCGCTCGATCGCATCCACTTCGCCGGCGAGCACACGGCGAAGCTGATGTCCGGGATGGAAGGTGCGATGGAGAGCGGCGAACGCGCGGCGCTCGAGGTGCTCGAGCGGCTGTGAGCGCGCGCGGCGCCGCGGATCGCGCTCAGCGCGGCGCCTGCGGCAGCACGAACAGTTCGTCCGGCAGCGGCCGGTTGATCGAGGCGCTCGTCCAGCGGATGTCGACGGTCTTGAGGCCCTGGTAGTAGAGGCGCACGCGGCCCGGCTGCCGGAAGCCCGGATCCGGCACCCAGTAGAAGTTTGAGTAGAGCCGGTGGTGCCAGCCGCGGGGCGTGGGCCACGCGGCCATCCGGATCGTGCCGTCCTCGCGGTCGATCGCGAACAGCGTATGGCTGCCGCTCGGGTCCGTGACGCGCACCAGGAAGCACGGGCGCCCCTCGACGTCGTCGTCCGTCAGCCGCTCGACGCGGAACCCCGGCTCGCGCGCGAAGCGGATCGCGCTGAAGCCGAACGCGCTGGCCTCATCGCTCGCGGCGCGCTCCGGCGGCACGGGTCCGTTCTGGTCGTACGAGCGCGTGCCGTCGAAAGCGGTCTGGAACAGCACCCGTCCCTTCGCCACGGCATCGAGCCGGAACTGGCCGGTACCGGCGTGCGCCGCGCGCAGCTCGCGCGGATACCGGCGGTACATCACGTAGCGGTCGGCGGTCACGCACTTCGCCGGATCCGCGTCGCGGCACAGCGTCGCGTGGCCCTCCATCACGTTCGTCTCGGCGTGCAGCCACGCGTCGCCCCCCGAACTCGCCGTGGCGAACTCGAGGATCTGCAGCGCGCTGGCGGTGCTCGGCGGAGGCTCGATGTGCGGCGGGGCTGCCGGGGTGGCGGCCGCGGCGATGCCGCCCGCCCAGGCGACCGTGACCGTCACGGCGGCGGCCGCGAGTCCACGCACCGGCGACCGGCGCCGTCCTGCGATTCCAGGGCGATTCACGGCACCGCTCCTTCCTTCAGCCGCACCGGCTCGATGCGGCGTACGAACAGCGTCACGCAGAGCGCCGACACGACGTGCATGAGCGACACCGCGACGAATACCGGCTCGTAGGACCATGTGTCGATCACCCAGCCGATCACCGGCTGAGAGAAGGCGGCGGCGAGGCTGCCGGCCGCACCGCTCGCCCCCCAGACCGTCGCGACCGCGTGCGGCGGGAACAGGTCGGCCGGCACCGCGAACAGCGAGGCCGACTTCACCTGGATCGCCATGACCCCGATGCCCATCAGCACGACCGCGAGCACGGGCGAGTCGACCCACACTGCGGGCAGCGCAAAGGGTACGCAGAGCGCGCCGGCCCAGATCATCGTCTTCCGGGACGCGTCCACGCTCATGCCGCCGCGGATCAGTCGCTGGCCGGCCCAGCCGCCGAAGAACGAACCCACGTCGGCGAACACGAACGGCAGCGCCGCGGCCCACGCCACCTGCAGCAGGTCGAAGCCGCGCTCCTCGACCAGATACAGCGGGATCCAGAACGCGAAGAAGTAGAACGCACCGTCGCCGGTGAAACGCGCGGCCGCGAGGCCCCAGGTCTCGCGGTAGCGGAACCAGTAGCGCATGCCGCGGAAGTACGCGGCGAGTTCCGCGCCGTAGCCGCGCCGCTCGGCCGGCGCGACCGCGGGCCGATCCGCCAGGATGAGTTCGCGCTCGGCCGCCTCGAGACCGGGATCCGTCTCGACCGGATGGAACCAGCGGTTCCAGATCCACACCCAGACGAAGCCCATCAGCCCGGGGATGATGAACGCCGCGTGCCAACCGTCGATCGGCGACCAGCCGATCGCCTTCAGGTGGTCGAAGCCGACGATGATCGCCGCGATCATCGGCGGCGCGACGATCGCGCCGATGCCCACGCCCGCCGTGATGAAGCCGCTGGCGAGACTGCGCTCGGCGCGCGGAAACCACTCGGCCACCACTTTGTAGGCGGCCGGGAAATTGACCGCCTCGGTGATGCCGAGGAACGCGCGTGCGGCGAGGAAGCTGCCGACGCCCTGCCCGAACGCGTGCGCGACGCCGGCGATGCTCCACCACGTCACGCCGAGCGACAGCGAGCGCTTGCTGCCGAGCCGATCGATCACCGGACCGAGGAACAGCTGGCCGAGCGCGTAGGTCAGCAGGAAACCCCAGGTGATCAGCCCGTAGGCTTCGTTGCTGAAGCCGAACTCACGCTTGACGACGGGCGCGACGACCGACAGCGCGAGGCGGTCGATGTAGCCGATCATCGTCACCGCGCAGAGCAGGATCGCCACCCACCAGCGCTTCTGGGTGTACCAGGGCTGCACGAGGGCGCCGGGCAGGGTCGTCGCCATCAGCCCGGCCCCCGTCCGTCGCCGACGTCCTGCACCGCCCCCGTGAGACGAGCGCTTGCGGTACTCCAGACCAATCGACGTTCGCCGTTCACGCTCGACGTCCTCGCTCTACGGGGTCGTGCCTGGCAGCGCCGCGGCCGCTGCGCCCCGCGGTGCTGTTTTGTACAATCGACATTGCGCGCGCAGGGCGCGCCGGAGCAGCCGAATGCAGAGCCGGATCATCGTGGTGGGCGCGGGGCCCGTGGGTCTCACGTGCGCGGCCCTGCTGGCCCGCGAGGGTATCGCGACGCTCGTGCTGGAAGCTACACCGGAACGCGGGCGCGACCTCCGCGCCTCCACCTGGCACCCGCCGACGCTCGACCTCGTCGATACCCTCGGACTCGCGCAGCCGCTGATCGAGCGCGGGCTCGTCTCGCCGACGTGGCAGATCCGCATGCACCCGTCGGGCGAGCGCGCGGTGTTCGATCTCGCGCTGCTCGCCGGCGAGACGCGTCACCCCTTCCGCCTGCAGTGCGAACAGCAGGTGTACTGCGAACTCCTGGAGGCGCGGCTCGCCCGCGCGGACTGCACGATCCGTCGCGGCGCCGAGGTGGTGGCGCTCCGGCAGGGGCGGTCGGCGGTCGAGGTCGACGTGCGCACCGCGGCCGGGCTCGAGACGCTGTCCGCCGAGTGGCTGGTCGGCGCGGACGGCGCGAAGAGCACGGTCAGGCGCACGGTCGGCCTCGAGCTGCAGGGCAGCACCTATCCCGAAACCACGATCCTCGCGACCACGACTTTCCCGTTCGAGCAGCACCTCGAAGGATTGTCGAACGTGAATTACTGCTGGTCGCCCGAAGGCACGTTCAGCCTGCTGCGCCTGCCGAGCACGTGGCGCGTCAGTCTCTATCCCGATGCCGACGAGAGCATCGAGGCGGCGCTCGAGCCCGCGTCGATCCAGGCCAAGCTGCAGCGCATCGTCCGTACCGAGGCACCGTACGTGGTCACCGAGATGCGCCCGTACCGCATCCACCAGCGCATCGTGGACACCTACCGCGCCGGCCGCGTGCTGCTCGCGGGCGACAGCGCGCACCTCAACAGCCCGAGCGGCGGCATGGGCATGAACGGCGGACTGCACGACGCCTTCAACCTCGCCGAGAAGCTGGCGCGCGTCTGCCGCGGCGAGGACGACGCGCTGCTCGACCTCTACGTTCGGCAGCGCCGCCCGGTCGCGGCGGAGCAGATCCTCGCGCAGGCCCACCGCAACCGGTCCCGGATGCAGGAGCGCAACCCGGCGAAGCGTCGCGCCGCGCTGGACGAGCTCCTCGCCACCGTGGCGGATCCGGCGCGCGCCCGCGAGTACCTGCTGCAGAGCTCGATGATCGTGGGCCTGCGGCGCTCGCAGGCGATCGCATGAGCGCCGCGACCGGCGACGTCGCGTTCCGGGACTACGGCGCACGCGGCCGCTTCGGGCTGCTGACCCCACAGGCGAACCCGACCGTCGAGCCCGAGTTCCGGCGCCTGATGCCGGCGGATACCGAGCTCTACGTGGCGCGGCTGACGAGCCGCAGCACGGACCCGCGCGAGCGCCTGGTCGAGTACCTGGAAAGCCTGCCGGACGCGCTCGCCCAGTACGACACGCTGCCCCTCGCGGCGATCGCGTTCGCGTGCACGGGCTCCTCGTACCTGCTCGGTGCCGACCGGGAGTCGGATCGGCTGGCGACGGCGGCGCGCGCGATCGGTGCGCCGGTCCACTCCTCCGCCACCGCGATCCGCGAAGCGCTCGCGTGGCTCGGCTGCCGCAGCGTGTTCGTCGTGTCGCCGTACCCCTCCTGGCTGCGCGACGCAGGGGTGCGCTACTGGCAGGCTGCGGGCTTCGCCGTGACCGGCACCGCGGACGTGCCGATCGGCCGCGCCGACACGCGTGGCATCTACGAACTCTCGAGCCGCGACGCCGCGCGCGTGCTCGCCGGCCTCGACGTGCGCGGCGCCGATGCGCTCCTGCTGTCCGGCACGGGCATGCCCTCGCTCGCGCTGCTCGGCTACGGTCCCGGCGCGGACCCGCTGCTTCGCCCCGGTCGCGGCACCGCGGCGCGTCCCGTGCGACTCGGCTCCAATCTCGCGCTCGCGTGGCGCCTGCACCACCACGTGCCGGGCTGGCAGGCGGCGCCGGACGGCCCGCTCCTCGGTTGAGGCGCTCGCTGCGGCTACCGGCCGCGCACCGCCCGACGTCACGATCGCGCAGTCAACTTCCCAGCCTCCCCGGAGTCACGATGAACGCAGCCACTGGCTCGCCCCCGCGCCCGCAGTTCCCGGTCGTCGACCGAGTGACGAGCCTGATCGCCGGCCAGCGCACGTCGGCACCGGGCGGGCACGAGATCCCGGTGATCTGCCCTGCCACCGAGACGGTCGTGAGCCGGCTCCGCGAGGCGGATGCGCAGGAAGTCGACGCCGCCGTGCGCGCCGCCCGCGAGGCCTTCGATCGCGGCCCGTGGCCGCGCATGACGATCGACGACCGGAAGGACGTCCTCTACCGCATCCGCGACGTGATGCGCGCGAATGCCCAGGAACTGGCGTACCTGGAATGCCTGAACACCGGCCTGCCGCTCGCGAGGATCCGCGATCACATCGCCCGCGCCGCCCGCAACTTCGAGTTCTTCGCCGAGGTCGCCAGCACTCTCAAGGGCGAGACCTACACCGGCCTCAAGGGGTTCCTGACCTACGTCACGCGCGAACCGAAGGGTGTCGGCGCGCTGATCGCGCCGTGGAACGCGCCGCTCGCGCTCGCCTCGATGCGCGTTGCGACCTGCATCGCGTTCGGCAACACGTGCGTGCTGAAGCCGTCCGAGTACACGCCGCTGTCGATGCTGCGGATGGTCGAACTGTTCCACGAGGCCGGGCTGCCGCCCGGTGTCGTCAACCTCGTCAACGGCCGCGGAAGCGTCACCGGAACCGCGCTCGTGTCCCACCCCGGCATCGACATGGTCGGCTTCACCGGCGGCACGCACACGGGCGCCGCGATCATGTCGGCCGCGGGCCGCCACCTGAAGCCCTGCATCCTCGAACTCGGCGGCAAGAGCGCGAACATCGTGCACCCGTCCGCGAACCTCGAGCGCGCGCTGGACGGCGCGCTCGGCGGCATCTACTCGAACAACGGCCAGCAGTGCCTCGCCGGCTCGCGCATCCTCGTGCACCGCTCGATCGCCGACGAATTCATCGGCCGTTTCGTCGAGCGCGCGCAGCGCATCCGGATCGGCGATCCGCTGGAGGACACGACCGAGCTCGGGCCGCTCGCCTACCGCGACCACCTCGAGCGCGTGCTCTCCTATGTCGAGGTCGCGAGGTCCGAGGGTGCCGAACTGCTGACCGGCGGCCGTCGCGCACCCGGCTTCGCGAAGGGCTACTACATGGAGCCGACCGCCGTGCTCGCGAAGAGCAACGCCGCGCGCGTCTGCCAGGACGAGATCTTCGGCCCGTTCGCCACCTTCCTCGTCTACGACTCGCTCGACGAGGCGATCGCGATCGCGAACGACTCGCCGTTCGGGCTGGTCGCCTACGTCTGGGCGGAGGACCTGAACGTCGTGATGCGCGCGAGCCGCGAGATCCGCGCCGGCACCATCTGGGTCAACACGACGCTGGTGCGCGAACTGCGGGCGCCGTTCGGCGGCTACAAGCAGTCGGGCGTCGGCCGGGACGGCGCGACCGCGAGCGTCGAGTTCTTCACCGAGCAGAAGACCACGACGATCCCGATCGACCCCGCCCCCCTGCCGCAGTTCGGCAGGCAGACGCGCTGAGTCCGAGCAGTGGGCTGCAGCCGGGTCCGCCAGGCGCCGTGACGTCCGGGCGCCGGCTCAGTCCGGCGTCGTTGCGACCGCCGGACTCCGCTCCCGCAGCGGCCTGATCATCGCCACGAACGGCAGCATCAGCAGGATCGCCAGCACCAGCCAGCCCACCACGTGCAGGTAGGCGAGCAGCCCCGCCTGCCGCGCCAGTTCGGCCTGCAACTGCGCGACGCCGAGGTCGCTCGCCCCCAGCACGCTCGCGCCGACGTCCGGATCGACGGTCTCGACCAGCGCCTGGGCGCGGCCGTGGCCCTCGCGCGTCAGCAGCGTGAACGCGAACGCGATGCCGATGCCGCCGGAGATCTGCCGCACCAGCTGCACCAGGGCCGCGGCTTCGGTGCGCAGGCGCGCCGGGAGCGTCGCGAAGGTCGCGGTCGTCAGCGGCGCGAACATCACCCCGTAGCACACTCCCTGCACCACGCCGGTCCACGTGAGGAGCCACGGGTCGGTCTCGAGGCTGAAGCTCGTCATCGAACCGATCCCGATCGCGGAGCCCACCAGGCCCGCCGAGATGATCACGCGATCGGACGCGAAGCGGCGCAACGCACTGCTCGCCGCGACGCCGAGCAGCACCCCGAAGCCGCGCGGCGCGATCATGTAGCCCGCCGCGTCGGCCGGGTAGCCGAGCACGCCCTGGAGGAACGGCGCGAACATCGAGAGGTTCGCGTAGAACACGCCGCTCGTGACGAACGTCACGACGACGCACGCGACGAAGTGGGTGTCGCGGAACAGCGCGGGATCGAAGAACGGCTCGCGGCTCGTCTTCGAGTGCGCGACGAACACCCAGCCCGCGGCGAGCGCCAGACCCGACAGCACGACGATGTGGGTGGCCTCGAACCAGTCCGCGCGCTCACCGCGCTCCAGCACGAACTGCAGGCAGGCGAGCGACAGCGCGAGCGCCACGTAGCCGAACGTGTCGAACCGGCGCGCCGTCACCGCGCCGTCGCGGGGCAGGAATGCCACGATCGCGGCGTAAGCGAGCGCGCCGAACGGCACGTTGACCAGGAAGATCCAGCGCCAGTCGAAGTTCTGCACGAGCCAGCCGCCGGCGAGAGGACCGACGATCGGCCCGACCATCACGCCGATGCTCCAGTACGCCATGGCACGCCCGTGGCGCTCCGGTGGATGCGCGTCCAGCAGCACGGCCTGCGATATCGGCACGAGCGCCGCGGCGAAGGCGCCCTTCGCGAAGCGGAAGGCGACCAGCGACTCGATCGACCACGCGAGCCCGCAGGCGACCGAGCACAGCGTGAAGCCCGCGACCGCGAACAGGAAGGTTCGCCGGCGCCCGAGTCGGTCGGAGACGGCGCCTACCGCCGGCGTCGCGATCGCCAGCGCGATCATGTAGGCGGTGAGGACCCACGCCACCTGGTCCGGCGTCACCGCCAGGCTGCCCTGGATCTGCGACAGCGCGACGCTCGCGATCGTGATGTCCACCGCCATCAGCGTGGTCGCGAGCACGGACGCGGCCGTCAGCGCGGCCCGCCGCGCACCGGACATCGCCCAGGTCGGCGTGTCGGTCACGGCACGGCCCGGCGCGGCACCGCCATCACGAGCCGGCGTAGGCGGCGAGCGCGCGCGCGTAGCGGCGGAAGCGCACGTTCGACTCGCCGGTGTCGATGCGAACCGAGACGCTCATGCCCGCGCGCAGCGGCAGGTTGGGCCCGCCCTCGAGCAGTTCGAGCCGCAACGGCACCCGCTGCACGACTTTCACCCAGTTGCCGGAGGCATTCTCGGGCGGCAGCAGCGCGAACTCCGCGCCGGTCGCCGGACTGATGCTCGCGACGCGCGCCTGCCACGCGAGCCCGGGATACGAGTCGATCTCGACCCGGGCGGGCTGCCCGGGCGCGAGACGCCGCAGCTGCGTCTCCTTGAGGTTGGCCTCGACCCACGGGCGATCGCCGACCACGAGGTGCAGCACCGCGCGCCCGGGCGCGACGTGCTCGCCGGGATGCAGGGTCACGGTCGCGAGCGTGCCCGCGACGGGTGCGGCGACACGCGCGTAGTCGAGGTTCAGTCGCGCCTGGGCGAGTTCGGCCAGCGCCAGTCGCACGCGGGGATGCGCATCCCCGGGACCCGCCACGGCAGGCCCGAGCGCCGCTTCGGCCTCGCCGATCGCGCGCGCCGCGGTGGTGGCCTGCTCGCCGGCCGCCTCGGCCTCGTAGACCGCGCGGTCGTACAGCGACCGGGGGGCGATACCGCGTTCGACGAGCGGCTGCAGGCGCCGCACCTCGCGCTCGGCCTGCGCGAGCGTGGTGCGCGCGAGCGCCGATTCCACGCGCCGACGCTCGAGCGTCGCGCGCAGCGCGGCGACGTCCGCACGCGCGCCGGCCAGGTTGGCCTCCGCCCGCGCCAGCTCCACCTCGAGCGGCGCGCGATCGAGATGGAACAGCGGATCCCCCGGCCGCACGCGGGCGTTGGAACGCGCTTCCACGGTCGCGACCAGGCCCTCGATCCGCGGGCCGACCGCAACGACGTCCGCCTTCAGGTACGCGTTGTCGGTGGCGACGTAGCGCCCGGCCGCCAGCCAGTAGCCCGCGCCGGCGATCGCCAGCAGAACCGGGCCGGACCAGATCCACATGCGGCGCCGCGCAGGGGCGTCCGTCACCGCGGGTTCGGCGCGCGGCGCGTTCACGGCGTCAGCCTCGCGCCGCGAGCAGGGTCGCGCGGACGCGGTCCAGCGACCCGAGCAGCCGGCGCCGCTCGTCCGGCGTCAGCGCCTCGAGCGCCTCCCGCTCCGTGGCGTCACTGAGCGCGCGCACGCGCCCGCGGATCGCGTGCGCGCGCTCGGTCAGGAACAGCCGATAGGCGCGACGGTCGCCGTCCAGCGGTCGGCGCTCGATCCAGCCGGCGCGCTCCATGCGGTCGACCAGCCGACCGAGCGAGATCGGCGTGACGTCGAGAACCTCGGCCAGCTGCGCCTGGTTGCAACCCTCGGCTCGGTACAGCGCTGCCATCAACGCCCACTGGGCGCGCGTCAGGCCGAACTCGCGGACGCGCGCCTCGAAGCGTGCGCTCGTCAACCGCGCGACGTCGAGGATCAGGTAGCCGAAGGTCCGGCTGCGGTCGTCCATGGCCACAGCTTAGAGATCCTGCTGATCATAAGCAAGGTTAGTATCCGCCTGCCGATCCGTACCGGATCGAGCTGCGCGTCGTGTACCCGGCTCTCCGCAGCCGCGCCGCGCCGAAGCCCGCCCGTCGTCCCCGCTCCGACCCGTACTCGCGGCGCGCTCCGTTGTTACCGGCCCGCCCGCGGAGGATCATGGCGGCCGCCCAGCGGCACGCGACCCGGAGCGTCCAACGATGATCGAACTGCACACCACGCCCACCGCCAACGGCTACCGCGCCTCGATCGCCCTCGAGGAAACCGGCCTCGCCTACGTATCGCGCAGCTACGACCTCGTGAAGGGCGAGCACCTCGCGCCCGACTTCCTGAGGCTCAACCCGGTCGGCCGTGTGCCCGCGATCGTCGACCGCGGCTCCGGCGAGGCCCCGATCGTGGTGTTCGGCACGCAGGCGATCGCGACCTACGTGGCCGAGAAGACCGGCCGGCTGCTGCCGAGCGATCCCGTCGCCCGTGCGGCCGCGCACTCCTGGGCCGGCATGGTCGCAAGCGACGCGGGACCCGCGTACTCGGGGCAGTTCGTGTTCTCGCGCTTCGCGCCGCCGGAACAGTCGTGGGGGCTCGAACACTTCCAGAAACAGTGCCACCGGATGCTCGGGGCTCTGGAGACGCGCCTCGCGGAGGTCCCTTACCTCGCCGGCGACGAGTACTCGATCGCCGACGTGCTCGCGTATCCGCTCGCGGCGGTGTCGGCGCTGCGCTATCCCGGCGACCTGGCGGCATACCCGGCGCTGCGAGCCTGGGCCGAGCGCGTCGGCGCACGACCCGCCGTGCAACGCGGAATGCGCGTGCCCGCCTGAACCGCGAGCGCGATCGCGATGCTGACGCGCCCCCACCCCCGTGACGCACGCGGCCGCGAGCCGCGCGCGCGGTTCAGAACGCTGGCTTCAGCGCTCCGAGGTACGCGTTGACGATCAGCCCGATCCAGATCACCACCACGAACGGCCGCGCCTTGTTCATCGCACCGTTCAGCTGCGCCTCGGCCTCCGGCGACGAACCCTCGCGCATGATGCGGGCGAATGCCGGGCCGAACGGCGCGGCGGTGATGCGGATCATCAGCCCGCAGAGCACCAGCAGGCCGAAGATCACGACCTTGAGCGCGAGCCAGTGCTGGCCGGGCTGGATCGGACCCGCGTCGTTGAGCCCCATCACGCCGATCGTCAGCAGCGTCGCGATCAGCACGACGCGCAGGCCGAGGTCGAACTTGCGCAGGTTCTCCGCGAGCTTCCGGCCCTGGAAGTGATGGACCGACCACACGATCGCGAGCCACGCGAACGCGAACACCCACGCGCCGGCGACGACTGCAGCGGAGGCCGCCCACCACCCCATCGTCGCCGCCAGGGCGACGCCTACCGGCAGGATCAGCACCATGCAGTAGCGCGGCACCATGTCGACCCAGCCCATGATCTTGAGCGCGGTCAGCCGCGCCTCCCGGGTCAGGTTCGGGTCGCAGACGCGGTAGCTCGAGTAGAACACCCCGATGTCGCCGCCCAACCAGTAGGCGAACAGCACGAGATGGGCGAGCAGCAGCAGCGAATACTCGATCACGATGCTTCTCCGGTCCGGGAATGCTTCAGCGTGCGGCGCGCCGCGAGCACGTGCGAGCGCATCACGGACGCCGCCCACTCGCCGTCGCGCGCCTCCAGGGCGCGCACGAGTTCGAGGTGGTGGGCCGCGCTGCGCTGCAGGTCGTCGGCGCTGTAGTTCAGGAAGGTCTTCATCACGAGCGGCGCCTCGAGCAGCGCCGCGAGCGCGCGGCTCAGCCGACCGCTGCCGGCCGCTTCCTGCAGGCGCCGATGGAAGCGGTTGTTCAGGTCGCCGATCCGTTCGAGATAGCCGGGCCGCCGGTGGAGCGATTCGTCGTGCTGCTGCTCGGCGAGCGCGCGCAACTCCCCGATCTGGGCAGCCGTCGCACGCACCGCCGCGCGCTCGGCGCCGTACGACTCGAGCATCGCCCGCAGGTGGAAGATCTCGTCGGCGTCTTCCGTCGACCACTCGGTGACGACGGCGCCCTGGTTCGGCGTGAAGTCGACCAGGCCTTCGGCGTGGAGACGGCGCAGCGCCTCGCGGACGGGCGTGCGGCTGACGCCCGCGGCCAGCGCGATCTCCTGCTCCGTGATGCGGCTCGCCGGCGCGAAGCGACCGGCGAGGATGCCGTCGCGCACCGCGTTGTAGGCCTTGTCGACCGCGCGCATACCCCCTCCGGACATGGTTGCGAAGTGTATACAGCTTGCCGGGCGGCGAGTCACGCGGCTGGACGACCGCCGCCCATAGCCGCCGTGGAATCAGGCGTTTGGTAGCGCGCGGTCGGCCGCACGGCGCCGCCGGTCGCGTTGCCGGCACCGCGCTTGTATGGAATCATTCCGCGTCGGCGCCGATTGTCCGGACAAGGTGCCGGTCTCGATCCAATGCCCCGGAGTTCCCGATGCCCATCGCCCGCATCAACGACCACGACATGTACTACGAGGTGCTGGGCTCGGGGGAGCCGGTGCTGTGCATGGGCGGCTGGGGCACGTTCTGCCACGACAACCACTCGCACCTCGCGCGCGGCCTCACCGACCGCTACCAGGTCGTGATCTTCGACTACCGCGGCATCCGCGACTCCGGCGACGACCTCTCGAGGCCCTCGACGATGCGGCTGCACGCCGACGACGCGATCGGCCTGCTCGATCACCTCGGCCTGAAGAAGGTTCACCTGGTCGGCCTGGTGGGCATGGGGGCGTGCATCACCCAGGAGATCGCGATCAACCGCCCCGACCTCGCGCGCAGCATCGTGAACATGGGCGCCTGGTGCGAGGTGGACGACTTCCTGCGCGACCAGCTCGAGATGTTCCGCTGGATCCACCGCGACTGCGGCTTCTACGCGTTCCAGAAGGCGGTCACGGTGCTGTCGTTCACGCGCGGCTACTACAACGAGAACAAGGACAAGCTGCTCGGCCCGCAGGGTGGTTGGAAGGAGTTGAACGGCCGCTTCGAGGCTCACTCGCGGCTGATCGACGCCTGCGTCGGCTTCGAATCGAAGAGCCGGCTGCACCGCATCCAGTGCCCGTCCCTGATCATCCACGCCGCGCTCGACTACGTGACGAGCCCGGCCTACACGAAGCCGATCGAGGCGGCGATCCCGGGCGCGGTCGGCATCACGTACGACGACGTCGCGCACGTCGTCGCCGGCAAGGAGCAGAAGATGCGCTTCTGCCGGGACCTGTTCGCCTTCCTCGAGCGCCACTGAGCCGGCGAAACAGCGGTCAGACCCCGTCTTCCACGTGATGGAGAACGGGTTCCGATCCCTTTCCTCTCAGAAGTTGACGCCCGCCGCGCCATCGATCGCGATTCCCGCGCCCGACACGAACCGCGCCGCGTCGGTCGCGAGGAAGAGCGCCACGACCGCGACGTCCTCCGGATCGCCGATGCGCCCGAGCGGCGCCTTCTTCTCCCAGTACTCGCGGAACGCGGGGTCGTTCATGAAGGGCCGCGACATGCCCGTCCAGATCGACCCGGGCTGCAGGGCGTTCACGCGGATCCCGTACTTGCCGAGATCGACCGCCATCCCGCGCGACAGCCCGAGCACGGCGTGCTTGGAGGTCGCGTAGGCCGAGAGCATCGGGCCGCCGGTGCCGGACATGATCGACGCGAGATTGACGATGCTGCCGCCCCCGCGGGCCTTCAGCGCCGGCACGGCCTCGCGCGACAGCCGGAACACCGCGCGCACGTTGACGCCCATGATCCGGTCGAACTCGGCGTCGGTCGTCTCCTCGAACGCCTTGCCCATCGCGATGCCGGCGTTGTTGACGAGCACGTCGAGGCCGCCGAACTCGCCCACCGCGGCCTGCACCAGCCGCGCCGGCGCCTCGTCCGCCGTCACGTCGATCTCGACGACGCGGGCGTCCGCGCGGCTGCCGAAGCGCTCCGCGAGCCCCCCGCCCGGCAGGTCCGAAACGACGACCCGCGCGCCCTCCTCGAGGTAGAGCGCCGCGATCGCCTCGCCGATGCCGCTCGCCGCGCCCGTGACGATCGCGACCTTGCCCGCCAGCTTGCCGCCTTGCCCGCTCATCGCTGCACTCCCGGATCGGTCACCAAGGAATCGGTCACCAAAGAAAACGGGCGGACGGCGTGAACGCCGGCCGCCCGCGGTTCGAACGCCGGGGACCGCAGGAGCGATCCCCGGCCGGACTGCGCGTCAGTCCGCGGCGCCGCCGAACTTGGCACCGACCTGGATGCCGAAGTTGCGCGGCTCGCCCCACTGCGTGTGCGTCCACAGCGTCGCCACGGACTGCGACGCGATGCGGTAGCGCTTGTCGGACAGGTTGCGGCCGTAGAGGCGCGCGAAGTACTGCCCGTCCGCCGACGTCCACGCCAGCGACGCGTTGTAGAGCGTCTTCTGGTCGAGGTTCGCGTTGAACGGCGAGTTCGCGTTGGTGAAGCCCGCCGGCGGCGGCGCGGCCGAGATGTAGTAGAGGTTCTCGTCCTCGTAGTACAGCTCACCGGTCAGCTCCAGCGTGCCCGTCGCCCCCAGGTCGAACGTGTAGATGCCCTGCAGGCTGCCGCTCTTCTCGGGCGAGCGAGGCACCGGCAGGCCGGTCAGGTTCAGGTCCACCGCGAAGATGCCGTTGCCGTTCGGCGCCGTCGGGTTGCCGATCTGCGCCTGGCGGATCCGGAACTCGTCGTACTTCGCGTCGAGGTACGCGAGCGCCGAGCGGACCCGGAAGTTGTCGGTGACGAGGGCCTGGAACTCGAGCTCCGCGCCCTTCGTGGTCACCTTCGCCGCGTTGAAGAACACGGTCTCCTGGAACTGCGCGCCGTTCTGCGCCGCGATCACGTTCGCCGCGCGCTGCGCGTCGTCGTACTTCACGTAGAAGAACGTCGGGTTGAAGCGGATGCGGCCGTCCGCCCACTCGGTCTTGAAGCCGATCTCGTAGTTGGTCGCGAACTCGGGGTCGACCGGGCGCGTCAGCTCGGGCACGAGCAGGCCGCTGGTGCCGGTCTGGTCGTTGTAGCCGCCAGCCTTGTAGCCGCGCGAAATCGTCAGGTACGAGAACAGGTCGTCGGCGAACCGGTAGGAGCCCGTCACGCGCCAGCTCGGCTCGTTCCAGGTGGTCTTCAGGTTGCCGAAGCCCGGCGACTTGGAGTTGACGATCTGGCCGCCCGGGAAGCGCGCGAAGTCGGCGCCGTTGATCACCTCGCCGAGCTGGCCGATCGTCGTCGGCGCGGCCGGGTTGCCGGACAGGCCCGAGACGAAGATCTGCGTGCGGCCCGACCACTCCTTCGTGTCGCGGGTGTAGCGGAAGCCGGCGCCGAGCGTGAACTTCTCGGTGACCTCCCACGTGCCGTCGACGAAGCCCGCGATCGAGTCGGACTTCTGGCGGTTGCAGCCGAGCTGCGGGTTGTTGTTGAAGAACTGCGGGTCGCCGAAGATCGCGCCGCTCGGGATCGTCAGGTCCACGAAGCCGAGCGCCTGGATCACGCAGAACTTCGCGTCGTTGCGCTGGTAGAAGCCGCCGACGACGTAGTTGATCGGGCCGTCGAGCGACGAGGCCAGCCGGACTTCCTGCTGGAAGGTGTCGCGCACGGTGTCGCGCGAGGCGTCGAACAGCGACAGCGGCCGGCCGGTCACGGTGTTGATCGGCGCGACGCCGGTGTACGTGTTCGGCAGCTGCTCTTCCTGGTGACGGAAGCCCGTGTTCGAATAGATCGTGTACTGGTCGCTGAGCTGCCAGTCGACGTTCAGGTAGGCGCCGTCGACGTTCAGGATCTGACCTTCGCCCATCGCGAGCAGCAGGTCGTTGCGCTGCGTCGAGCCCATGTTGTCGAGCGGGTCGCCGCTCGGCTTCGTGAAGCCGAGCGCGTTCCACAGGTACGGGCCGCCCGGGGGCGTGTCGTTGAACGCGGGCACCGCGTCGGAGCGGTCGCGCATCACCTCGTACTGCAGCAGCGCGGTGATGTTGTCGTTGACGTTCCACTGCGCCTTCAGGCGGCCGCTGAACACGTCCTGGCCGCCGGACTCCTCGCCGGTGCCGCAGCCGCGGGTGCCGGTGATGCCGGGGATGTTGCCCGCGAGCGTGTTGATCGGACCCCAGCAGGCGCCGAGCTTGTAGTAGCCGTCGCTCTTGACGTACGAGCCCGCGAAGCGCAACGCGAACACGTCGGAGACGACCGGTACGTCGAGCGCGACCTGGCCGCTGACCTCGCCGAACTTCGCGGCGCCGATGCGCACGTCGGCCCCGAACTGCTGCATGTCCGGGCGCTTCGTACGGATGTTCACCGCACCGCCGGTGGTGTTCTTGCCGAACAGCGTGCCCTGCGGACCGCGCAGAACCTCGACGCTCTCGATGTCGAAGGTGTCGAGCAGCTGGGTCTGCACGCTCGGCATCACGAAGTCGTCGACCTGCACGCCGACCGGCGAGTCCTGGTAGACGATGATGTCGGTGATGCCGACGCCGCGCATCGCGAACGAGGCGGCGTTGAACGCGGTCACGCGCGCGGCCGAGAAGCCAGGCACCGACGCCGCGATGCCGGAGATGTCCTTCGCGACCATGCGCTCGATGTCGTTGGACGTCACCGCCGACACGGAGATCGGCGTCTCCTGGAGATTGGTCTCCGCGCGGCGCGTGGCCGTGACGGTGACTTCCTCCAGACCGCCCTGCACCTGCGCGTCGGCCGCGAACGCGACCGGAGCGCCGACGCCGGCGGTGCCGGCGAGCGCCAGCGCGATCGCCGCGCGCAGACCGCGGCGCGAAACCTGAGCTGCTTTCATCGGGTCCCCCTGGGATGGATCGAGCGCCTCGCTGCACGGCGGGCGCGGGGCGCCCCGACAACGGATGGCATCGGCGCGCAACGTACGCTCAAGCCTGAAAAAAAACAAGCATGACGGTTTTTCGCGGGGCAAGAAACGCAGGAGATTTCCGTGTCAACCCGCAGTCGGGCGTCCCTGGCAAGGCGGGTTCGCTCGACTGCATGGCGGACTACTGTTGCGAGCGAGCAACGGATGTACCGGGCAGCCGAGCGCCGGCAACCCCGGTGCGTGGCATTGGCCGGAAGCCGGCCGGGCCCTGCGCCGGCAAGCTGGCCCAGCCTTCGAGCCGACGGCAATGGCAGGTGCTGCGTCCCCGTCAGGCGAGACCTTCGAGATACCTCATCGCCTCGGCCCCGGTCGTCACGTCGGCATAGCGCCGCCCGACGTCGCGCAGGTTGTCCTCGTGCGGGCGGCGGTCCGCGTCGCCGCAGCAGTCCTCGGGCACCAGCACGCGGAAGCCGTAGGAGAAGCCGTCCACGATCGAGGCGCGCACGCAGCCGCTGGTGGTGCAGCCGGTGACCAGCAGCGTGTCCACCTGGTGCTTGGCGAGAAAGGTGATCAGCGGCGTGTGGAAGAAGATCGACGGCGCGTTCTTGCAGAACGTGAAGTCGTAGTGCGGGTCGTGGACCCGCGGGTCCATCTCCGTGCACGGGTGCCCGTAGAAGAACTCGTCGCGCACCGGCTTGACCTTCCAGCGCGGCATGTCCGCGAGGCTGCCGTAGGCCGTGTAGCACTTCGCGACGGGCACGTTCTTGCGCCGCGCGACCTTGAGCAGCTCCGCCGTGCGCTCCGTCGCCGCGTGGATCATCGGCAGGTTGCCGATCGGGTACTTCGGATCCGTGAAGGCCAGCTGCAGGTCGACGACGAGCACGGCGGGCCGCGTGCCCGCGCCGATGTCGGTGGAGCTGTAGCCGGCGGCAGCGTAGCTGGGATCGCGATCGGTCATCGGAACACCCCGGTCGAACGGAGCGACATCGTCGAACTTTGTCCGGACAACCGCAAGAGCGGCCGCGGCGCACGCCGGAAACGACGGCGCCGGGGCGACAGCCACCCCGGCGCCGGTCGAGCGGACCTCGAGCGCCTCAGGCCGCCTTGCCCACCGCCTGGACCTTCGCCCACTTGGTGAACTTCGGCTGCACCGGCGGCGCGAAGCCGGTCTCAGCCTGGCAGCGCGCCTTCAGCTCGTCGATCGACTCGAAGCCACGGTCGAACAGCTTCACCGGGCCGCGCTCCTTCGCCATCTTCGCGCGCAGGTCCCTGGTGGCCTGCTCGTCGACCGAGCCGTCCGCCTGCATAACCACGCCGTAGCGCTTCGCGCCCTCCAAGGTCACGAGACCGGCCTCGACGTCGAAGCGCACGCGCTCCGGTTCGCGCTCGAGCGGGTCGCCGCAGCCGCCGCCGCCCCAGGTGTCGAAGTAGAGGAGATCGCCCGCCTCCACCTTCACGTGGTCGCACTTCGACGGCATCAGCTCCTGCGAGCCGTCCGTGCGCACGAGGATCTTCTTCGAGCGCGCGCCCGGCAGGCCGCCGTTGACGCCCCACGGGTACGTGAGCCAGCGGTCGTCGTGGATCGAGATCTCGCCCGGCTCGAGGAACCGGTAGCCGATGCGCAGCGCGTTGCCGCCGCGGTTCTTGCCGGGGCCGCCGGTGTCCGCGATCGTCTCGTAGACGTCGATCCGCAGCGGGAAGTAGCTCTCGAGGAACTCGTTGGGCACGTTGGTGAACGAGGGCCAGAGCGAGTGGCCGTCCGGCCCGTCACCGAACGGCTTGCCCGGGATGCCGCCGAAGCCGATCTGGTACAGCTGGTACCACTCGCCGCTCGAACGGTAGCCCGAGTACATGAAGTGCGGCGAGTCGGAGAAGCCGGCCGCGCACATGAACGCCGGGTTGCCCTGGCCGAGCAGGCCGCCCAGCACGTCGAAGATGCGGCCGAGCGCGTGCGTGCGGCACGACAGCGCGGCGGGCTTCAGCGGCTTCAGCAGCGTGCCCGCCGGGATCCGCACTTCCATCAGGTCGTAGAACCCGTCGTTGAACAGGATCTGCGGGTCGAACACCATGATCATGTAGACGCCCGCGAACATCTTGAACATCTCCTCGTTGAGGAGGAAGTTGATGCTCGCGATCGACTGCGGGTCCGTGCCCGTGAAGTCGAAGATGCACTTGTCACCCTCGCGCCACATCGTGCAGGCGATCTTGTACGGGCCCATGCCCATGCCGTCGTCGCAGATGTAGTCCTCGAAGTGCTGCTTCTTCTCGGGGACGGTGCGCTTGATGAGCTCGCGCATCGCGCGCTTGTTCCGCTCCAGCATCTCGTCCATCGCGCTGTAGAACACGTCGTCGCCGAAGCGCTCGGAGATCTCGCGGCAGCGGTTCCCCGCGGTGCGCAGCGCCGCGATGATCGCGTTGAAGTCCGACAGGTTCCACATCGGCAGGCGGCAGTTGTGCAGCACGATGCGCAGCACGTCCTCCTGGAGCTTGCCCTTCTGGAAGATCTTCACGGGGGGCACCACGATGCCCTCCTCGTAGATCTGCGTGGCGTCGGTGGGCAGCGAGCCCGGCACCTTGCCGCCGATGTCGGTCATGTGCCCGAACATCGCGGCCCACGCGATGATGCGGCCGTCCTTGTAGATCGGCATCAGCATCAGCCAGTCGTTCGCGTGGCTGATCGCGCCGTTCACCGAGTACGGGTCCGACGTCCAGAAGATGTCGCCCTCCTCGATGGTGCCGTCGTAGCCCTGCATGAAGCCCCAGATGAAGGAGCCGAACTGGCCGACCACCATCTTCCCCTCGAGGTTCGCGATCATCGGGAACTCGTCGTGCTGTTCCCGGATGCCCGGCGACATGGCCGTGCGGAACAGCACGGTGTCCATCTCGTAGCGGGCGTTGCGCAGGGCGCTCTCGATGATGTCGATGGTGACGGTGTCGACCTTCACCTTCTTCATCGGCTTCTTGTTGGTCTGGATGATCTTGGCGGGCATCGTGAATTACTCCGGAATGTGGTTGCGAGTCGCGTCGAGCGGGGCGCCTCAGCGCCGGCCCTTCTTCGCGCCGCCCTTGGCCTTCGCCTTCGCCACCGCCTTGACGACGGTCTTCGCGCGCGCCGCGGGCTTCGCCTTCGCGAGCTTCGCCGGCTTCCGGGCCGGCCTGGCCGCAGCCTTCGCGCCGCCACCACCCTTCAGCGCCTTGTGGCCGTCCGGGTAGATCAGGATGTTGCCGAACTTTTCCACGAGGCCGGTGTGGCCCGGCAGGATCACGGTGGTCGAGTCCATCTCCATCACGATCGCGGGGCCGGCGACCTTGTTGCCCGCCTTGAGCTTGGCGCGGTCGTACACGATCGCCGTGTAGTCCTTGCCGTCCATGTAGGTCTTCTGCTTGCCGACGGCGGCGGCCTTGGGGTCCGGGCCGCCCTTCTCGATCGACGGGCGCTGCACCTGGATCGACTTGCCCTGCACGAACGCGCGCACGTTGACGAGCTCGTGCTCGAGCGGCAGCGCGAACGTGAACAGCCGCTTGTGCTCCTCGTCGAACGGCTCCGAGACGGCCTCGAGGCCGCGCTTCTCGAGGTCGTCCACGTCGACGTTCACGGTCAGCTGCAGGCCCTGGCCGTGGTAGCGCACGTCGACCTGGTAGCCGATGCGCATGTCGCTCCGGGGCACCTTCTCGCGCTCGAGCGCGCGCGCCGCGTCGTCGGCGAGGCTGCGGAGCAGCTTCGCGACGTCCTTGGCGCTGGTCTCGGAGAACTTGCGGATGAACGTGCGGGCCGACTCGTCGCGCACCGCGGTGGTCGCGTCGCCGAGCGCGCAGAGCACGCCCGGGCCGGGCGGGATGATCGACGGCCAGGAACCCAGCAGCCGCGACAGCGCGTTGGCGTGCAGGGGCCCGGCGCCGCCGAACGCGATCAGCGCGTAGTCGCGCGGGTCGTGGCCCTGCTCGACCGAGACCAGCCGCAGCGCGCCGACCATGTTCTCGTTGACGATGTCGTAGATGCCGAGCGCGGCGTCCTTGATGCTCTTGCCGAGCGAGTCCGCGATCTTCTGCACCGCCTGCTGCGACAGGTCGCGCTTGAGTTCGAGGTCGCCGCCGAGGCGCTGCATCTCGGGCATGTAGCCGAGCACGACGTTCGCGTCCGTCACCGTCGGCTCGGTGCCGCCGCGGCCGTAGGCCGCCGGGCCCGGGTCGGCGCCCGCGGACTGCGGACCGACGCGCAGCGCCTTGGTCAGTTCCGGCACGTGGGCGATCGAGCCGCCGCCGGCGCCGACCGTGCGGATGTCGACCGACGAGGCGCGCACCGTGACGTCGCCCACCGTCGTCTCGCGGCGCAGCCGCGGCTCGCCGTTCATGATCAGCGCGACGTCGGTGGAGGTGCCGCCGACGTCGACCGTCAGCAGGTTCGGGAAGCCCGCCTGCACCGCGACCCACAGCGCGCCGGTCACGCCGCCGGCCGGGCCCGACATCAGCAGGTTGACGGGGTACTCGGCCGAGGACTTCGCCGAGGCGAGGCCGCCGTCGCTGCGCAGGATGTGCAGCTTGACGTTCTTGGTCTTCTGCTCGAGCTTGGTCTGCAGGTTGTGGACGTACTTCTGCACCTTCGGGCGCACGTAGGAGTTCGCGACGGTGGTCACCGTGCGCTCGTACTCCTGCATCTCGGGCACGACCTCGGAGGACAGCGAGACCGGCAGGCCCGGCAGTTCCTCGGCCGCGATCTCCTTGATGCGCTTCTCGTGCCTGTCGTTCGCGTAGGCGTTGATCAGCGAGACCGTCAGCGCCTCGATGTTCTTGCTCCTGAGCGAGCGCAGCTGCTCGCGCAGGTGGGCCTCGTCGAGCGGCGTGACGACGTCGCCCTTCGCGCTCATGCGCTCCTTCGCCTCGATCGTGCAGGCGAGCGGCGCCATCGGCAGCGACTTGTTGTAGATCACCCAGCCGCCGAGGCCGCCCGGCACGAAGCTGCGCGCGATCTGCAGCACCTGCCTGTAGCCCTGCGTGGTGACGAGGCCGCAGCGCGCGCCGGTGCCCGTCAGCACGGTGTTCGTCGCGACGGTCGTGCCGTGCATCACGTGGTCGATCGCGGTCGGGTCGATGCCCGCGCGCTCGCAGACCCGCGCGATGCCGTTCAACACGCCGATCGACTGGTCCGCCGGGGTGCTGGGCACCTTCGCGGTCCAGGTCTGGCCACTCTTCTCGTTGACGAGCAGGAGGTCCGTGAAGGTCCCGCCCACGTCGACGCCCAATCGATAGCTCATGCTTGCACCTGCGGCTGGCCCTGCGGGCTCGTTGATCTGGAAGGGAGAGTCGGAATCCGAGGCCTGGAGAATCCGGCGGACGTCCCCGGCCGCGGACGCGGCGCGCGCGTGGGCGCCGCGGCGACCGAGGGACGTCGGAGTATCCGAATTTCGCGTGACGGGTTCAACGCCGGCCCGCGAGCGCGTTCAGGCTGCGGCGCGCGGGCGCGGGAAGTTGCCGGCCTTCACCAGGAGGCCGGGTACGTTCCGCCCGAGCTGGTCCTGCAGCCAGCGCCCGGTGTCGATCAGCGCGTCGAGATCCACCCCGGTCGATACGCCCATGCGCTCGAGCATGTAGAGCAGGTCCTCGGTCGGGATGTTGCCGGTCGCGGCCGGCGCGAACGGGCAGCCGCCGATGCCGCCGATGCTGGCATCCAGCGCGGTCGCGCCCGCGGCGACCGCCGCATAGGCGTTCGCGATCCCGGTGTTGCGCGTGTTGTGGAAGTGGCAGCGCAGGCGCATGCCCGGCACCGCCTCGCGTACCCGCCCGAGCAGGTCGGTGACCTGGCTCGGCACGCCGACGCCGATCGTGTCGGCGAGCGCGATCTCGTACGGCCGGCCCTCGGCGACCCGCGTCGCGATCTCGACGACCCTCTCCGCCGCCACCTCGCCCTCGAACGGGCAGCCGAACGCGGCCGAGATCGTCACCTGCGGGCGCACGCCGGCCACGTGGGCGCTCTTCGCGATGTCGAGCCAGGCGGCGATCGACTCGTCGGTCGTCGCACCCTGGTTGCGCTGGTTGAACGTGTCGCTCGCGACCACGGCCATGCCGATCTCGTTGCAGCCGGCCGCGACCGCGCGGTCGAAACCCTTGCGGTTCAGCACCAGCCCGACGTAGTAGACGCCTTCGCGACGCTGCAGAGCCTTGAGGACGTCCTCGGCATCGGCCATCTGCGGCACCTTCTTCGGGTTGACGAAGCTGGTCACCTCGATGCGCTTCAGCCCCGCCGCCACCGCGCGCTCGATGAACGCGACCTTCGTGGCGGTCGGCAGCAGCGTGGGCTCGTTCTGCAGGCCGTCGCGCGGCCCGACCTCGACGATCTCGATCTGACGCTGGGCGGTCTGGGACACGGGATCCCCCTTCGGAGAGCGCTACGCCGGAATGCGGCAATTGTATACACGCTTCGCGCGCGAGCGGCCACAAGGCCCCGGTTTGCTTGACCGTCTGGGGGGCGACTTGTATACAGCCGAGCACCCAATGCGTCCTCGGCGCCCGGCGCCGCCATCAGCAGAATCGGGGACTCCCATGACCGACTCCACCTCGCCCTCCGCCTTCAGGCACGGCCCTCTCTCGGACCTCCGCGTGCTCGAGCTCGGCACGCTGCTCGCCGGCCCCTTCTGCGGCCAGCTCCTCGGCGACATGGGTGCCGAGGTGATCAAGATCGAGCCTCCCGGCCAGGGCGACCCGATGCGCGTCTGGGGTCGGCAGAAGCCGGGCGAGCCGTCGCTGTGGTGGCCGGTCGTAGCCCGCAACAAGAAGGCGATCACCCTGGATCTACGCCAGGCGGAGGGGCAGGCGCTGTTCAGGGAGCTGGTCGCGAAGGCCGACTTCGTGCTCGAGAACTTCCGCCCGGGCACGATGGAGAAGTGGGGCCTCGGCTACGCCGACCTCGCCGCCCTCAACCCGAAGCTGATCATGATCCGCGTCTCGGGCTTCGGGCAGACCGGCCCGCGCGCGAAGGACCCGGGCTTCGGCGCGATCGGCGAAGCGATGGGCGGCCTGCGCTACGTGGTCGGCGACCCGTCCACGCCGCCGTCGCGCATGGGCATCAGCATCGGCGACTCGCTCGCCGCCACCTTCGCCTGCGTCGGCGCGCTCTCGGCCCTGCACTACCGCGAGAAGACCGGCCGCGGCCAGGTCGTCGATTCGGCGATCTACGAGGCCGTGCTGAACATGATGGAGTCGCTGATCACGGACTTCGACAAGCGCGCGTTCATCCGCGAGCGCACCGGGGCGATCCTGCCGAACGTCGCGCCCTCGAACGTCTACCCGACGAAGGACGGGCTCGTGCTGATCGCCGCGAACCAGGACACGGTGTTCGGCCGGCTCTGCATCGCGATGGGCCAGCCCGAGCTCGCGAAGGACCCGCGGTACGTCTCGCACGCCTCGCGCGGCGCCAACCAGGCCGAGCTCGACGAGCGCGTCGGCCGGTGGACCGCCACGCTGACGACGAAGGAAGTGCTGCGCATCCTCGCGGAGCCCGAGACCGCGGTGCCCTCGGGCCTGATCTACCGCGCGCCCGACATGCTGGAGGACGAGCACTTCAAGGCACGCGATGCGATCGTCGAGGTCCCGCACCCGGCGTTCGGCACGCTCAAGATGCAGAACGTGGCGCCCAAGCTGTCCGAGACGCCGGGCGGCATCCGCTCGCCGTCGCCCGAACTCGGCGAGCACAACGACGATGTCTACCTGAAGCTCCTCGCCCTCGGCGCGGAGCGTTACGCGGAGCTGAAGGAGCGCAAGGTCGTCTGAACCGGCAGGCGGCCTGCGACCGGGTCCGACGCCGTCGAGCCGGTCCCCGGGCCCTCGGTACCGCCACAGGAGCCGCGATGAGCACCGACAGCCTCGAAGAGAACTATCGCCGCGGTGGCTTCACGCAGCGACTCGCGTTCGGCCGACGGCCGGCGCTGCTCGTGATCGACTTCGTGAACGCCTACGTGGTCGAGGGCTCGCCCCTCTTCGGTGCCGAGGGCTGCCTGTCCGCGCAGCGCGGCGCGGTGGACCTGCTCGGCGCGGCGCGTGCGGCCGGCATCCCCGTGATCCACACGAACGTCGCGTTCCAGCGCGGCGGGCGCGACGGTGGCGTCTTCTTCCGGAAAGTCCCGGCGCTGTCGTGCTTCGAGGCCGGGCGGCACCCGGAGCTCGCGGCGTTCGCCGAAGGGCTCGAGCCCGTCGACGGCGAGACCGTGATCACGAAGCAGTACGCGAGCGCGTTCTTCGGCACGACCCTGCAGCCCACGCTGTCCGCGCTCGGCGTCGACACCGTGCTGATCGCGGGCGTCTCCACGAGCGGCTGCATCCGCGCCAGCGCCGTGGACTGCTGCCAGCACGGCTTCGTGCCGGTCGTCGTCCGCGAGGCCGTCGGCGATCGCGCGCCGGGCCCGCACGAGGCGAACCTGTTCGACCTGCAGGCCAAGTACGCCGAGGTCGTCTCGCTCGCGGACGCGCGCGAGTACCTCGCCGGTCTCTGACGGAAGAACGGGACCGTACCCACGGAGTTCCTCATGCTCGGCCCGATCAGCACGGTGACGATCGCGACTCCGGATCCCGTGGCACTCGCGGCGGACTACGAGCGCTGGCTCGGCTACGCCGTGGTCGAGCGGCGACCGGTATCGGCCGCGGAGGCACACGCGTGGGGCGCCCCGGCAGTCGAAGGGCGGCGACTGCTGCTCCTCGCCCCGGCCGGTCGCGGCAACTCGTACCTGCGCTTCGTGGAGTCGCGGCGGCCGGACGGCTACGTGCCCCTCCGGCACCTCGGCTGGAACGCCGCCGAGCACATCGTCCAGGACTGCGACGCACTCGGCCGTCGCCTGGAGGGCTCGCCGTTCGCGATCATCGGCCCGCCCGCGGATCTCTCCTTCTCCGACCAGATCCGCGCGATGCAGGTACGCGGCCCCGCCGACGAGGTCCTGTACCTGACGCAGATCAAGTCGAAGCTGCCGATCTTCGACACCCCCGACGCCGACTACCCGGTCGATCGGGTGTTCATCGTGATCCTGGGCGGCGAGACGATGGAGTCGCTGCAGGACGCCTATGCGACCCGCTTCGGCGTGCCTCGTGCCCCGGTGATCCCGGCAAAGGTGTCCGTGCTCGCACGAGCGTTCGGCGAACCGGAGGACACGCTGTACTCGATCGCGGCGCTGCCGCTGCGCGGCCAGAGCTTCATCGAGGCCGACGCGATGCCGGCCGCGGTGGCGCCGCGGCCCTGCCTCGCCGGCGAACTGCCGCCCGCGATCGCGATCGTAAGCTTCGAGAGCGCGACGTTGCCGGCGGGCGTCGAATGGCTCGCACCGCCGACCGCGCTGCCGGGCCTGGCGTACCGCGGCCGGCTGGCCGGCACGTGTCGCGGGCCCGCCGGCGAACTGATCGAACTGATCGCGGGATGAGTGACGTGCTATCCGCGGGGCGGTCAGCGCCGGGAACGCCCTGCCCGCGAAGGAATCCCCCCGCGTAGGATCGCGACGCCGGTACCGGCCCCACTGCACCCGACGAGGAAAGTCATGCTCCCGTTCGTGAAGCACGCGATGCTGCCGAAGCCGACCCACGACGAGGCCGCGATGCAGGCCTTCGTGAAGTCCCTGCGCGGCCACCTGGCGTCCAGGGTGATGCCCGGCACCTACGCCGTCTACCAGGCGCGCATAGAGCCGGCGTTCAAGGCGAAGACCGGCCGGGTGCCGCAGGACCAGCACGAGGTCCGCAAGCTGATGGAGGCCGATCCCTACTACCAGTTCTGGAGCGCGATGCAGCGTCGCAGCCAGGAGCTGATGTGGGACACGGTGCTCGACTCCACGGAGCGTGAGCTGCCCGACCTGATCGGCCGCGCCAGGAAGCTGCAGAAGAAGGCCAAGGGCTCGCTCAGGCTCGACCCGAACCTCCAGGTGCCCCGCTACCACACGGCCGCGGACATCCACCTGCAGCCGGGTGGCTACCACACCGAGTTCACCGCGGACGACGTCGCGATGGGCGCCGTCTACGACTACGGCATCTACATCTACCTGAACGGCGCGCTCGGGCCGACGAACAACGCGATGGGGATGCTGCTCACCGGCTACGTGCAGGAGAAGTTCCCGGGCTTCCGGCCGGCGAAGATCCTCGACATGGGCTGCGCCATCGGCAACAGCACGCTCGAGTGGAAACGCGCGTTCCCGAAGGCGGAGGTGCACGGCATCGACGTGGGCGCGCCCGTGCTGCGCTACGCGCACGCCCGCGCCGAGGCGCTCGGCGTGCCCGTGCACTTCAGCCAGCAGAACGCGGAGAAGACCGGCTTCGCGGACGGCTCGTTCGACCTCGTGATCTCGCACATCATGCTGCACGAGACCTCGAAGTCCGCGCTCGTGAACATCCTGCGCGAGTGTCACCGGCTGCTCCGGCCGGGCGGCCGCATGATCCACCTCGAGATCCCGCGCGGGAACACGCCGCTCGAGAAGTTCATGTACAACTGGGAGACCTACAACAACAACGAGACCTTCGCCGGTTTCATGACCGACCTCGACCTGAAGGGCGAGGCGCTGAAGGGCGGCTTCGAGGCCGACAAGACCTTCGTGGACGCCTACGCGCCGCGCATGAGCTCCGAGCAGAAGAACTACTCGGAGGAATTCACCTGGAAGATCCTCGTCGGGGAGAAGTGATGCCGAAGTCCACCTCGAAGGCCGCATCCCGTCCGGCGACGGCGTCCGGGCGCACGACGCCGAAGCGCCGCGCGTCCGCCCGCGCACGTCCCACGGCCCCGGCCGCGGCACCCGCGTCCACGGGCACGGTCAAGCTCGCGCGCGTCGCGAAAGGCAAGAAGCCGCAGTACTTCGCGGATCCCGCCATCGACAAGCTGATGTGGATCACGCTCACGCTGATCGGCGAGCTCTCGGTAGCCCGCGACCGCCTCGACGCCGTGGAGCGGCTGCTCGAGCGCAAGCGGGTGATCTCCGTCGCCGACGTCGACGCCTACGAGCCCGACGCGGCCGCGGAAGCGACCCGCGAAGCGCGCCGCCAGGCCTACCTCGACCGTGTGCTCCGTGCCGTGCAAGCCGAACTCGAGGAGACGATCGGGCGCGACATGCCGCGGTCCAACGCGGACGTCATCGCCGCGGTCGCGAGCTGAGCGGCGGCGGCACGCGCCGCGATCCTGCGCGTGCCGCGCTTGCGAAACTGCACGGACGCCGCCGCGCGGAATGCGGCCACGCTTTTTCGCGCGCACCACGACCCCATATAGGGCTCGCCAGCGCAGGAGCCTCGTCCTGCGGTGCGACGGGGTCCCGATGTTCTCGTCCGACATCGAGGTGGCGATCGAGCGACGCCGCCTGCTCGAGTTCCGCTACGACGGCTTCCGGCGCGTCGTCGAGCCGCACGCGTTCGGCGTCAGCAATCGCGGCCGCTACACGTTGCGCGCATACCAGGTGGACGGCGGCAGCGAGTCCGGCGCGACCGAGGGCTGGAAGCTCTTCCACGTCGCCGTCATGCAGTCGATCGTGGTCTCGCCACGCCAGTTCGAGACCCCGCGGCCCGAGTACCGGCGCGAAGACAGAGTCTTCTCGAGGATCATCACGCAGGTCTGAGCGGCGCGCGCAGGTGCGGGCTCGACGCCCCCGCTCCCGCCATGGCCCCGGACTAGACGCAGAGGGCCGCCTCGCGGCGGCCCTCCGGATCGTCGGCGGTGCCCGGGCGCGCCCCTCCGGGCGTCGACCGGATTACCCGCGGTGTTCAGCCGCCCGCGGTAGCCGCCGGCGCCGGCGCCGCAGCGACGGTGGGCCCGACCTTCAGCCAGAGATCCGCCGCCGGCGCCATGCGCGCGTCCGTCTTGGCCTGCTCGAACGCCTTCGCGGCCTCGGCGGTGTTGCCGAGCCGCGAGAGCGCGATGCCGAGCGTCATCCAGGCGTCGTCCAAGCGGCGCACGCGCGCCACGCGATCCGGCTGCAGGCCGCGGCGGATGGCATCGACGGCCTTCTGGTACTCGCCGAGCCCGATGTAGGCGAGCCCTACCTTGACGTCCGCCTCGCCGTTCTTGCCGCCGCGCGCTTCCTTGTCGAGCGCAGCGATCGTCTTGCGATCCTCGGCGGCCAGCTGCTTGGCCTGCCGCTGCAGCTGCTGGTTGTTCGTGCTCGTGGACAGCGACCCGCTCTTCTGCGCGAACTCGAGCACCTTCTCGGCTTCCGCGGGCGCGCCGGCGTCGAGCGCCATGATCGCGAACTCCACCAGGTCGCTCTCGCGCCAGAGCCAGTTGCGGTCTAGCCCGAGGCGGTAGAGATTCAGGACCGCACGCGAGTCGGCCTGGGCGTCCTGGTGGGAATTCAGGAGGTCGATGAAGTACTCGCGCTTCTGGAACCGGGTCACCAGCGTTTCGAGGGTGGCGCGGCGCTTGGCCTTGTCCTCGAGCTGCAGGTAGCAGGTGTTCATCGTGCGCAGCTGCTGCTCGGTCGGCTCGCGGCCCTCGAGGGACTTCTCGAAGGGACCGATTCCATTCTTGCAGTCGTTCTCGATCAGGTAGGTCGCCGCGAGCACCTCGAGCGCCGCCGCGCCGCCACCACCCTCGACCCAGCGCGTCGCCCACTGGCGCGACTTCGCGTAGTCCTTCTGCTGGAAATAGATGCGAGCAAGGTTCTCCTCGGTCTTCTTGCGCTCGTCGCCGGTCAGCGCGTCCAGCGCGAGCAGCTGCTCGGAGTACTTCGCGAAGCCCATCAGGTCGTTCTTGCGCGCCGACGCGGCGCGGAGGATCTGCAGCGAGATCACCGTGTCGTCCGGCTCCTTCGCCAGCGCGAGGGCCTCCTGGGCGAGCGTCAGGGCGGTGTCGAAGTCGCCCTTGTCGAAGGCCTGCTGCGCGGGCTGCAGCTTCTTGCGCACCGGCCCTGACAGCTTCGGGGGCTTCGGCTTCTCGGCCTGCGCCTGCGCGTGCACCTCGCCGGCGGGGAGCGACAAGGCCACGGTCCCGAGCGCCAACCAGAAGCCGGCCGCGATGGCCGTGCCGAAGCCAGGGACGCCCGCGCGACGACGGCGCGGAGTAGCCGGATGCAACTGTTTCATGAGCCGCTCTCTCGAGTTGGTGGGGCGAGGCGCGCGGATTATAGCCTCGCCTCCGGGGCGGGCTGGTACTGCCGCCGCCCGGAACGCACCGGGGGCGACGCGTTCGACCGTGTCGCCCCCGGGCTTCGTTCCCTTGGGCCGCGCCGGCGCACCCGGCATCGCGGCAGTCGCGACGCCGCTCCGCGCGGCGGGCGGCTAGCGGCGCAAAGCGCTCAACCGCCGAGCCACAGCGTCGCGGCCTTGGCCATGCGCGGATCCGCCTGCGCCGCCGAGAAGGCCCTCTGCGCATCGGGCCGGCGCTTCAGCTCGGTCAGTGCGATGCCAAGCACCATGTTGGCGTCGTCCGGACGACGCACGCGCTGCACGCGGTCGGCGCCAAGACCGCGCTGCAGGGCTTCCACGGCCTTCTGGTACTCACCCATGCCGAAGTAGGCGGTGCCGAGGTTCACGTCGGCCTCGCCGTTGCGCCCCGCGCGCGCTTCCTTGTCGAGCTGCGGAATCTTCTTCCGCTCCTCGGTGGACAAGCCCTGCGCGCTGGCGATGAGGCGCGAGCTGCGTGCGCCGACATCACCCTTCTTGACGGCGCCGGACTTCATGCCGCGCTCGAGGACGCGCTGGGCCTCGATCGAGAAGCCCGCGTCCAGCGCGGCCTGCGCGTGCGCGAGGAACTCGTCCTCGCCCTTGAACAGGTCACGCTCGAACCCGAACCGGTAGACGTTCAGCATCGCGCGCGCATCGAGCTTCTGCTCGGCGTACTGGCTCACCACGTAGGCGAAGTAGTCCTTCTTCGGGAAGCGGCGCAGCAGCTCCTCCGCGACCGCGACGCGGCGCGGGTCCTTCGACCGGACCATGCAGTTCAGGCGCCACGACAGCTGCTTCTCGTCGGCCGGTCGGCCGCCGAGCAGCCTGTCGAGCGCCGCGAGGCTGTTCTGGCAGTCCCCGCGCACCTGATAGATCGCGAACAGCGTCTGCTGGTCGGCCGCGGTGCCGCCGCCGGAGGCCGCCATCGCCTGGCGCGTGTAGTCGAGCGCCTTGTCGTACTGCCGCAGCTGCACGTACACGCTACCGAGCGTGCGCTGGAACTGGACGCGCTGCTGGCCGGTGATCGAGGGCGACTTCAGGAGCGCCTCGCCCGACTCCGCGACGTCCTGCCAGCGGCGCAGGTTGAACGCCGCCTGGAACTTGATCTGCTGCGCGACGTCGCGCTCGAACTGGGTCTTCGCGGCCTCGAGCGCGGCATCCGCGTTCGACAGCGCCTGCGCGAAATTGCGCGACTTGAGGGCGGCCTGCGCGGGCTCGAGGTGCTTGAATACCTCTGCCGAGACCTGCTGCGCCGCGTGCGCGGCGCCGGGCGCGAGGACCGAGCCCGAGACTACCAGCCCCAGAGCGAGCGCACCGAGCACGAGGGTCGCGATGCCGTGACGGGCCGTGGAAACGAATTTGCTCATCGACCTACCTCGATCCTGACGTCGCATTAGCCACCGCCGCCGGCGCGGTCACCGGCGCACGGATGAAGCCGTCCAAAACAAAGGGCCGACTGAGTCGGCCCCCTCTCGGGTCCCGCGCCCGCGAAGACACGTGGGCGCCGCGACCGGAACGCGTGCCCCGCGCCGGCCGCTCGGACCCGTCCGCGCCGAAGCCCTGCGATCCGGCGCGAGGCCGGCCCGCCGAGAGGGATCACATGCCTGCGCGAGCGTCGGTGACGAAGCCGATCTTCGTCAGGCCGCCGCGCTGCACCGCGAACAGCACGTCCGCCGCCGAGTCGTAGCGGGCCTGACGGCTGACCATGATGTGCACTTCGGGCTGCGGCTCCTGGAGTGCCGCGTCCGCGATGTACGAACGCAGGTCGCTGCGGGACGCCGGGGTGCCGTTCCACAGCACCGACCCGTCGAACTGCACCTCGATGCTGATCGGCTGCACCACCTCGGAGGGCGGGGGTGCGTCGCTGGCGCGCGGCAGGTCGATCTTCACCGCGTGCGTCATCACGGGCAGCGTGATGATGAAGAGAATCAGCAGCACCAGCATCACGTCCACCAGCGGGATGACGTTGATCGTGGTGTTGTAGTCGTCCTCGCTGCCGCCTACCGACATTCCCATGGCTGACCTGCTCCGCTCTCAGTCGTCTTGATCGTTGACTCTCGACGTGCCGCGCCGGGCCGTGCCCGGCGAGGCGACTCAGCCGCCCATCGGCGGCTCCGCGATGAAGCCCACCTTCAGCAGGCCGTTGCGCTGCAGCACCATCAGCACGTCGCCGACGTACTGGTACCGGACGCGACGGTCGGCGCGGATGTGCACCTCGGGCTGGGGATCCTTGATCGCCTCGGCGCGAACGAAGGTCGGCAGCTGCTCCATCGTCATCGAGTTGTCGTTCCAGTAGATGTTGCCGGCGAAATCCACCGAGAGATTGATGTTCTCGGGCTTCGTCTCGGTCGGCTGGTTGATGTTGGTCGGGAGGTTGACCTTCACCGCCTTCGTCACCACGGGGATCGTGATGATGAAGATGATCAGGAGCACCAACATGACGTCCACGAGGGGAATCACGTTGATCTCCGAGTTGTAGTCACCCTCGTTGATCTGTACGCCACCGGCCATCTGCGTCTGCTCCTGGATGCCGTCGTCTGTACCCGTCGCGCCGCCTGACGTCCCGCGGAAGCGTCACGTAGACGCTTGCCGGCCGGAGTGGCCGCCGCACGCGTCGCGCACGGCGGGCCCCACCGTCAGGGGAACGAGCACCGCGAGGCGACCCTCGCGGTGCTCCGCAGACCGCTTACTTCTTCGCCGCCGCCGGTGCCGCCGGGGCAGCAACCTTCGCAGCCGCCTGGACGCGCGCGCCCGAGAGCAGCGCCTGGTGCAGGTCGTGGGCGAAGTAGTTCACGTGCTCGAGGATGAACTTGTTGCGGCGGGTCAGCCAGTTGTAGCCGAGTACCGCCGGCACTGCGACCGCGAGGCCGATGGCCGTCATGATCAGCGCCTCGCCGACGGGGCCCGCGACCTTGTCGATCGAGGCCTGGCCCGAGATGCCGATCGCGATCAGCGCGTGGTAGATGCCCCACACCGTGCCGAACAGACCGACGAACGGCGCGGTGGAGCCGACCGAAGCCAGCACCGACATGCCCTTCTGCAGGTCGCTGTTGATGTAGTCGACGCGACGCTGCAGGTGGCTGGAAATCCAGTCGTGCAGGTCGATGTTCTCGGTCAGGCGGCCCTTGTTGCGCTCGTGGTGCTCGAGCGACTGCAGGCCGTCGACGGCGAGGCCGCGGATCGGGTTGTCGTCACCACCCTTCAGGCGGCCGACGCCGTCCTGGAGCGACGACGCACCCCAGAAATCCTTCTCGGCAGCGAGCGCGTACTTGCGCAGCGCGCGCGTATCCAGCGCCTTGGTGATCAGCACGTACCACGAGTAGAGCGACATGATGATCAGGATCGCGAACACGCTCTTGCCAACCCAGTCGCTGGCCTCCCACATCGCCCGGATGCCAAACGGGTTTTCACCAGTCGTCGCAGCTGCAGCCATGATCAATCCCCTGTGAATTACTCGTCCGAGAGACTCGTCCGAATTGAAGCGATAGAGAAAGTCGAGAGAAATCAGATAACCGAAATCAGCCGGTCGAGGCGGCCCGGCCCCGCGGCGAGCGCGGGGCCGCGCCGATCAATCCTCCAGCTTCCACGTCCAGCGGATGCGCTGCCAGCTGGCGACGGCCTGGCCGCCGACGGTGGAAGGCACGAACCGCACGCGCTTCATGCAGGAAGACGCCGCGTCGTCGAGCCGCGGGAACCCCGAGGAGCTCTCGACCTTGGTCTCCGACACGCGGCCCTGCTCCGACACGTAGAGCAGGAGCACCACGCTGCCCGCCTCGCCGAGACGGCGCGACGCGCTGGGGTACGGGCACGAGTCGCCGGGACGGGCGCCGGGCGCGAACCGCGCGGCGGTGACCGGCGGTGGCTGCGGCTTGGCGACCGGCTGTTCGACCGGCCGTTCGACCGGCTTCGGGATCACGATCGCGTTCTGCGACGGCGGCCCCATCACGACCGGGATGTCGAGCGCCGGGGGCGGCGCGACCGGCGGCGGCACGAAGTCCGGCGGCGGCGGCGGCGGCTCCTTCGGTGGCGGCTCGTCTTCCTGTTCGATGAGACGGGTGTCGATCGTCCGCATCTGCTCCTGCACGTACCGCACCGCGGTGCCGGCGACGAGCCCGAGCGCGAAGATGACGTGGATCCCGATGACGACGACCGCGACCGCCGTCTTGCGTGCATTTGCCTGAGCGCTTGCCATGTCGCTGGGAGCCCCTATCTCCCCGTGCTCTTGAATTCGTCCGGCGAAGGTACCGGCTGACCCGGCGCCGCCGCCTCGTTGAACGTCGAAGCTCCCGCTCCACCGATCACTGCGCCCGGCACGCAGACCACTGTTACGGCATCGTTACGCCGTAGCCCCTGGCCCGCGTAGCGGAAGAAGTAAGTACTCGGGAAACCGCGCGCGAGCGTTACCCCACGCCCGCGTGCCTTGCGGCGTGGCGAGAAGATAGCGCCGCCGTGTGACGTCCGCAAGGCTTTGGCAATGCGTGCTTCCCGCGAGCCGCGACTTGTCCGGACATAAGAGGCGCAGGCCGCCGCATGCGCTTCGCGCACGCGCCGGCCCGCCGCCGCAGATGCCTTGCTTCACCGCGCCCTCGCCGCACGCTTCGATCCGACAACCGACCCTTTCGAGCGCGCGGAGTTCCGTGCCGGCGGCGCGGGCTCGAGCGCGCGCGCGTCGGTCACGGCGCCCGTCGACGCGCTGCTGACCTCGCGTGCGTACTTCGCGAGCACGCCGCGGGTCGCGTAGGGCGCCGGCGGCCGCCAGTCGCGGGCGCGCCGCTTCAGTTCGGCCTGCGCGACGTGCAGCGTGAGCTCGCGCTTCACGGCGTCGATCGTGATGCGGTCACCGTTGCGCACGAGCGCGATCGGACCGCCGACCGCGGCCTCCGGCGACACGTGGCCGACGACGAAGCCGTGGCTGCCGCCGGAAAAGCGGCCGTCGGTGATCAGCGCGACCTTGTCGCCGAGGCCGCGTCCCATGATCGCGCCGGTCGGACTCAGCATCTCGCGCATGCCCGGCCCGCCCTTCGGCCCCTCGTAGCGGATCACGACGACGTCGCCGGCCTTCACCCGGCCGTCGAGGATCGCCGGGAGGCTCGCCTCCTCGGAATCGAACACGCGCGCCGTGCCGGTGAAGCTGAGACCTTCCTTGCCGGTGATCTTCGCCACCGCCCCTTCGGAGCTCAGGTTGCCGTACAGGACGACCAGGTGGCTGTCCTTCTTCAGGGGTGCATCGAAGCCGCGCACCACGTCCTGCCCCGCCGGGTAGGCGCCTGCGTCGGCCAGGTTCTCCGCCATCGTGCGGCCGGTGACGGTCAGGCAGTCGCCGTGCAGCAGGCCTTCGTCGAGCAGCATCTTCATCAGCGGCCGGATGCCGCCGATCGCGATGAGCTCGGACATCAGGTACTTCCCGCTGGGCTTGAGATCGGCCAGCACCGGCACCTTGCGGCCGATCCGGGTGAAGTCGTCGAGCGTCAGCTTGACGCGCGCCGCGTGGGCCATCCCGAGCAGGTGCAGCACCGCGTTCGTCGAGCCGCCGAGCGCGATCACGGTCGCGATCGCGTTCTCGAAGGCCTTGCGCGTCAGGATGTCCGAGGGCCGGATGCCCTCCTTCACCAGCCGGACCGCGGCCTCGCCCGCGCGGCGGCAATCGTCCAGCTTGGTGCGCGACACGGCCTCCTGCGCCGAACTGTTCGGCAGGCTGAGACCGAGCGCCTCGATGCACGAGGCCATCGTGTTCGCCGTGTACATGCCGCCGCAGCTCCCCGGCCCCGGGATCGCGGTCGCCTCGACCTCCTTCAGCTGCGCGTCGTCGATCCGTCCGCTGGCGTGGCTGCCGACCGCCTCGAAGACCGCGACGATGTCGCGGCGCTGCGCGCCCGGGCGGATCGTGCCGCCGTAGACGAACACCGACGGACGGTCGAGGCGCGCCATCGCGATCATGCAGCCGGGCATGTTCTTGTCGCAGCCGCCGATCGTCACCAGCCCGTCGAAGCCCTGCGCGCCGGCGACGGTCTCGATCGAGTCGGCGATCACCTCGCGCGACACCAGCGAGAAACGCATGCCGGGCGAGCCCATCGAGATGCCGTCCGACACCGTGATCGTGTTGAAGATACGGCTCTTGCCGCCGCTCGCGTCCGCGGCTGCCGCCGCGGCCTGCGCGAGGCCGTCGAGGTGCACGTTGCACGGCGTGATGTTAGACCACGTGGTCGCGATCCCGATCGACGGCTTCTCGAAGTCGCCGTCCACGTACCCGACCGCACGCAGCATCGCGCGGCTCGGCGTCTGCTTGACGCCGTCGAACACGAGGCTCGAGTACTGCCGCGGCGAATAGGGCTTCGCGCCGCGCCGGCCGGCGGACTGCGCGGTGGACTTGACGGAGGTCTTCGACGGGGTCTTCTGGCGGGGCATGGGAGTCTGCTTTCGAGAACGGCCGGTCGCCGCCCGCGTATTCTGCACCGTCCACCCGCAATCGGCGCACCCGCGTGCACGCGCCGCGGCGAGCCTTCAGCTGCCGGTGTCGACGAGCCGCTTCTCGCGGTACGCGATGATGACGACCCCGGTCAGCGTGAGCAGGCCGCCGAGCAGTATGCGCGGCGTCAGTTGGTCGCCCAGCAGCAGCACGCCGAACGCCACGCCGAAGATCGGCGACAGCACGGTCAGCGGCGCGATGCTGGTCACCGGGTAGCGGGCGACCAGCCAGTAGAACGCCGTGTGGCTGACGAGGCTGGCCCCGAGCGTCGTGTACAGCAGCGCGGACCACTCGAGCGCGCCGGCGATGCGCACGGCCTCCCACTGGCCGCTCTCGAGCATCAGCGTCAGGCCGACGAGCACCGGCAGCCCGGTCCAGGCGGACCAAGCCTGCAGCTCGAGCGGCCTCAGCTGCGTGCCCAGGGACTTCACCGCGACGAGACCGAGCGACCCGACCAGGGTCGAAGCCACGACCAGCAGCAGGCCGGCGCGGTTCTCGAGCAGGCCGGGCTGGAAGCCGATCACGACCACCCCGGCGAACGCCAGCGTGATCCCGAGCCAGCGGCGCCACCGGATCACCTCGCCGAGCAGCATCACCGAGAGCAGCGTGGTGAACGGCACGCCGAGCTGCGTCGCGATCGCCACCTGCGAGACGCCGGCCGACAGGTCGAGACCGATGAACAGCAGCGCGAACTGCAGGCCGCCCGACAGCGCCGAGGCGACCAGCAGGCGCTGCATGCCGCCCGCGTGCCAGCGGAGGAAAGGCAGGAGGATCAGCGCCAGCAGCGCGAACCGCAGGGTCACGAAGAGCACCGGCGGGAAGTGCTCCACGCCGACCTTGCTCGCGATCAGGTTGAAGCCCCAGATCAGGTTGATCGTGACGAGCAGAGCGAGATCGCGCGGGGCGATCTGCGTCACGGCGGCCGCGGTGCCGGCATCAGGCCGCGCCGCCGTAACGCGTCGCCAGGAAGCCGTACAGCGCGCGGATGCACTGGGCTTCGGCGCCGACCGGGCGACCGGGCCGCTCCTTGCCGTTCCACGCATAGAGATCGACGTGGAGCCACGGCGTCGTCTCCGAGACGAAGCGCCGCAGGAACAGCCCGCCGATGATCGCGCCCGCGAAGGGCGCGCCCGCCACGTTCGCGAAGTCCGCGACCTTCGAGCCGAAGTCGTCGTCGTAGCCGCTCCACAGCGGCAGCGGCCACAGCGGATCGGCGGCGCGCCGCGCGTGCGCCAGCACCTCGCCCGCGAGACCCTCGTCGCTCGCGAACAGCGCCGGCAGCTCCGGGCCGAGCGCCACGCGCGCCGCGCCGGTGAGCGTCGCGAGGTCGATCAGCAGGTCCGGCCGCTCCTCGTCCGCGAGCGCGAGGGCGTCGGCCAGCACGAGGCGTCCCTCGGCATCCGTGTTCGCGACCTCGACGGTGAGGCCCTTGCGCGTCGCGAGCACGTCGCCGGGGCGATAGGCGTTGCCGGCGATCGCGTTCTCCACGGCCGGCACCAGCAGCCGCAGGCGTACCGGCAGCCGCGCGTCCATGACCATCTGCGCGAGCGCCAGCGCGCACGCGGCGCCGCCCATGTCCTTCTTCATCAGCGCCATCGAGGCGCCGGGCTTGATGTCGAGCCCGCCCGTGTCGAAGCACACGCCCTTGCCGACCAGCGTGACGCGCGGACCCGTCGAGCCCCAGGCCAGTTCGATCAGCCGGGGCGCGGCCGTCGCCGCGCGACCCACGGCGTGGATCGCGGGGAAGCGCTCGGTGAGCAGTTCTTCCCCTACCACCTGCCGGAACTTCGCGCCGTGGCGACTGGCGACCGCCGCGACCGCGGCGGCGAGTTCGGCCGGACCGAGGTCGGCCGCGGGAGTGTTGACCAGGTCGCGCGCCAGCGCGTCCGCCTCGGCGGCACGACGCACGTAGGTGAGGTCCGCACCCGCGGGCGCGGCGAGCGCCGCGCGCGGCGTCGCGGCTGGCCGACGATAGCGGTCGAAGCGGTAGCGCCCGAGCGCCCAGCCGAGCGCCGCCTGCGTGGCGGCCGCGGGCGACAGAGTGTCGGCGAGGTAGTAGCGCCCGTTCGGCAGCCGATCCGGGAGGCCGGCGAGCTGCCAGGGCGTCAGGTCCTCGAGGCTCGCGAGGCGGCCGAGACCCAGCACGGCACCGGCGATCTCCCCGCCCGCGGCCGGCACCGGCAGCACGCGGTGGCGCTCCGCACGGAAACCGTTCGCGCGCAGCCACGCGCCGGCGGCCTCGCCCGCGGGGCACCGCGCGGTCCAGGCGTCCACCTCCTGCTCCGACACGAGCCAGACGGGGCGGCAGCCGTCGTCGCGGCGCTCGAGGAACCAGTCGCTCATCGTGGGCCTTCGGGCTGGTCTTGGCCGGCGCGCACGCGCCGACGCGCAGCATAGCCGATGCCGCCGCCGGTGCGGCTCGCGTCGGCGTTGACAACCCGCGCCGCGCTGTGATCCCATCCGGGTCGCTTTTGCGACGCAACAGTCCCGTCCGGAACGTCCCACGATGTCTGCGAGCACCACCCGCGCCTTCGATTCCGCCCGCCTCGCCGGGCCGCGCGATCGTGTGCTGCGCGAGGGCGTGCTCCTTGCGGACCTCCTTCTCCTTCCCCTCCAGAGGTGCGGGATCCTGGGCTGACGCGCGCACGCCGTCGAAGAACACAGGAAGAACCCCGCACCGGCTGCGCCCGAGGCGGGGTTTTTCTTTGGGGCTCGAGTCCGACTCTTGAATCGATCGATGCAACGGGAGTGAACATGCGGATCTACTCGCAGAAAGACGTCAGCGCGAAGGCGCTCAAGGGCGCCACGATCGCGGTGCTCGGCTACGGCAGCCAGGGCCGCGCGCACGCGCTGAACCTCAAGGACAGCGGCTACGACGTCGTGGTCGGCGTGCGCAGGGGCGGCGCCAGCTGGACGAAGGCGAAGAAGGACGGCCTGCGCGTCGCGCAGCCCGCGGACGCCGTGAAGGGCGCCGCGCTGGTCGCGATGCTGACGCCGGACCTCGCGCAGCCCGAGGTCTACGCACAGATCAAGGCCAACCTCGCCCCGGGCACCGCGCTGCTGTTCGCCCACGGCTTCAACGTGCACTTCAAGCAGATCAAGCCGCGCAAGGACCTCGACGTGGTGCTGATCGCGCCCAAGGGTCCGGGCGACCTCGTCCGCCGCCAGTACCAGCAGGGCCGCGGCGTGCCCTGCCTGATCGCGGTCGCGCAGGACGCGACGAAGCAGGCCAAGGCCAAGGCGCTCGCGTACGCGCACGGCATCGGCGGCACGCGCGGCGGCGTGCTCGAGACCACGTTCGCCGAGGAGACCGAGACCGACCTGTTCGGCGAGCAGGCCGTGCTCTGCGGCGGCGCGACGGAACTGGTCGTGAAGGGCTTCGAGACGCTGGTGGAGGCCGGCTACCAGCCCGAGGTCGCCTACTACGAGTGCCTGCACGAACTGAAGCTGATCGTCGACCTGCTCCACGAGGGCGGCATCGCGAAGATGCACCAGTTCATCTCCGAGACCGCGAAGTACGGCGACCTGACCCGCGGCCCGCGGGTGGTGAACCGGGCGACGAAGAAGGAGATGAAGAAGATCCTCGCCGAGATCCAGCAGGGCAAGTTCGCCCGGCAGTGGATCCGCGAGACCAGGACCGGCAAGAAGAAGTACCAGCAGCTCCTGAACAAGGACCTGAAGCACCCCATCGAGAAGGTCGGGCGCGAGCTGCGCGCGCGCATGCCCTGGCTGGAGGCCGGGCGCTAGCACGCCGCGCCGGCGGGCGGCGCGCGGCCGGAGCCGGTCACCGGCTCCCCGCCCCGCCCGGCCCGGCGCTCACGGACTGCCCGACACCGAGGAATCGACGATGACCACCCGCGACCCGAACCGCGTCCTGATCTTCGACACGACGCTGCGCGACGGCGAGCAGTCGCCCGGCTGCAGCATGACCCCGCCGGAGAAGCTTCGGGTCGCGCGCGCACTCGCGGACCTCGGCGTCGACGTGATCGAGGCGGGCTTCCCGGCCGCGTCGAAGGGCGACTGGGAGTCGGTGCAGGCGATCGCCCGAGAGATCCAGGGCCCGATCGTCTGCGGTCTCGCCCGCTGCAACCGCGAAGACATCGAGAAGGCGCACGGCGCGGTGCGCGACGCCGCGCGGCACCGCATCCACGTGTTCCTCGCCACGAGCTCGATCCACCGCCAGTACAAGCTGAACATGGCGAAGGAGGAGATCGTCCGCGCCGCGGTCGAGGGCGTACGCATCGCGCGCGACCTCGTCGAGGACGTGGAGTTCTCGCCCGAGGACGCCTCGCGCACCGAACTCGAGTTCCTGGCCCAGGTCGTCGAGGCCGTGATCGAGGCCGGCGCGACGACGATCAACGTGCCGGACACGGTCGGCTACGCGACGCCGCAGGAGTACGGCGAGATCTTCGCCTACCTCAGGCGGCACGTGCGCGGCGCCGACCGGGTGGTGTTCTCGGCGCACTGCCACGACGACCTCGGCATGGCCGTGGCCAACAGCCTGACCGCCGCCCACAACGGCGTGCGGCAGATCGAGTGCACCATCAACGGCATCGGCGAGCGGGCCGGCAACGCCTCGCTCGAGGAGATCGTGATGGCGCTGAAGACCCGCGAGCAGTTCTACGGGCTGCGCACGGGCATCCAGACCACGAAGCTCTACCCGACCTCCCGCCTCGTCTCGACGATCACCGGCATGCCGATTCCCCGCAACAAGGCGGTCATCGGCGAGAACGCGTTCGCCCACGAGAGCGGCATCCACCAGCACGGCGTGCTGAAGCACGCGAGCACCTACGAGATCATGCAGCCGAAGGACGTCGGACTGTCCCGCAACAGTCTCGTGCTCGGCAAGCACAGCGGCCGCGCGGCGCTGCGCGACCGCATCCAGGCGCTCGGCTTCGACCTCGACGAAGCGGAGCTGAACCGCGTGTTCGCCGAGTTCAAGGCGCTCGCCGACAAGAAGAAGGAACTGTTCGACGGCGACGTCGAGGCGCTGGTGTTGCGCACGGCCGACGCAGAGGGCGGCCCGTGGGCGATCGACAAGCTCTGGACCTCGGCGACCTCCGGCGCCGACGCCTCGGCCGTCGTGCGCCTGACGCACTCGGACGGGCGCAGCGTCGAGCAGGGCGCGACCGGCGACGGCCCGATCGATGCCTGCTTCAAGGCGATCGAGATCGCCACCGGCATCGCCGTCAAGCTCAGCGACTTCGAGGTGCGCAGCGTCTCCGAAGGCGAGGACGCGCAGGGCGAGGCGCTCGTCTACGTCGAGCACAACCAGCGCACCTACCGCGGCTCCAGCCTCAGCACCAACATCATCGAGTCGTCCGCCCGCGCCTTCCTGGAAGTGATCAACCGCATCGAGACCCACCGCCAGAGCGGCCGCGCGCCTGGGGAGCGCCTGACGCAGACGCGCGGGCCCGTGCCCGCGACGGTCTGACGCAGCGCCCCGCGGCCGCCATAACGGACATCCTGGAGACAGACGAATGAGCAACGCGCCCCGCACCCTCTTCGAGAAGGTCTGGTCCGCGCACGAGGTCGTGCCGGAGACGCCGGACACGCCGGCGGTGCTGTACGTGGACCTGCACCTGACGCACGAGGTCACCTCGCCGCAGGCGTTCGCGATGCTGAAGGACCGTGGCCTGAAGGTGCGCCGCCCCGACCGCACGTTCGCGACGATGGACCACGCGACGCCGACCGACCGCGCGCAGATCTTCGGCGGCGTGCCGATCAGGATGGAGTCGGCCGCGAAGCAGATCGCGATGCTGGAGCGGAACTGCGCCGAGTTCGGCATCGAGCTGCTGAAGCTGCGCGACGACCAGCGCGGCATCGTGCACATCATCGGCCCGGAGCTCGGCCTCACGCAGCCCGGCCGCACGATCGTCTGCGGCGACAGCCACACGAGCACGCACGGCGCCTTCGGCGCGCTCGCGTTCGGCATCGGCACGACCGAGGTCGGCCACGTGTTCGCGACCCAGTGCCTGCTGCAGCGCAAGCCGAAGACCTTCGCCGTGAACGTCGAGGGCGCGTTCGGCCCCGGCGTGACCGCCAAGGACCTGATCCTCGCGATCATCAACGCCGTCGGCGTGTCCGGCGGCACCGGCTCGGTGTTCGAATACCGCGGCAGCGCGATCCGCGCCCTCTCGATGGAGGAGCGCATGACGGTCTGCAACATGTCGATCGAGGCCGGCGCGCGCGCCGGCATGATCGCGCCGGACGAGACCACCTTCGCCTACCTGAAGGGCCGCCCGCGCGCGCCGCAGGGCGCGGACTGGGACCGCGCCGTCGAGCGCTGGCGCACGCTCGTCACCGACCCGGGCGCGAGCTTCGACCGCGAGGTGTCGATCGACGCCTCGAAGCTGCGGCCGATGATCACGTACGGAACCAATCCGGGCATGTCGGTCGGGATCGACGAGGCGATCCCGGCGAGCGGCGACGCCGTCTACGCGAAGGCCCTCGAGTACATGGGCCTGTCACCCGGCCAGACGATGCTGGGCCAGCCGGTGCAGGTCGTGTTCCTCGGCAGCTGCACGAACGGCCGGATCAGCGACCTGCGCGCGGCGGCGCGGGTACTGAAGGGCCGCCGGGTCGCGAGCGGTGTGCACTTCCTGGTGGTACCGGGCTCGCAGCAGGTGAAGCGCGAGGCCGAGGCCGAAGGCCTCGACCGCGTGTTCATCGAGGCCGGGGCCGACTGGCGCGAGAGCGGCTGCTCGATGTGCCTCGGCATGAACGGCGACACGGTCGGCAAGGGCGCCTACTGCGTGTCCACCAGCAACCGCAACTTCGAGGGCCGCCAGGGCGTCGGCGCCCGGACGCTGCTCGCGAGCCCGATCACGGCCGCGGCGAGCGCCGTGCAGGGCCGCGTCGCCGACCCCCGCGAGTACCTGTAGGAGCCTCCCCATGGACCCCATCAAGACCCTCCGCTCGCGCACCGTCGTGATGCCGCGGACCAACATCGACACGGACCAGATCATCCCGGGCCGCTTCCTGACGACGACGACGAAGGAAGGCCTCGGCGCCCAGCTGTTCGCGGACTGGCGCTACGACGCCGCCGGCGCGCCGATCCCCGACTTCGTGCTGAACCGCCCGGAGTCGCAGGGCTGCGCGATCCTGGTCGCGGGCCGCAACGTCGGCTGCGGCTCCTCGCGCGAACACGCGCCGTGGGCGCTCTACGACTGGGGCTTCCGCGCGGTCGTCAGCACCGAGATCGCCGACATCTTCCGCAACAACTCGCTGAAGAACGGCCTGCTGCCGGTGATCGTCGACGAGGAGACGCACGGCTGGCTGGTCGCGAACCCGGGCGCCGAGATCACGATCGACCTCGAGAGCACTACGCTGCGCCTGCCGACCGGTCGCACCGCGACGTTCCCGGTCGAGGCGTTCGCCCGGTACTGCCTGCTGAACGGGATCGACGAGACCGGCTACCTGCTCGGCCAGGACGCGAAGATCGCCGCGTTCGAAGCACGCCACGTCGCATGAAGGCGCGGATCGCGGTCCTGCCGGGCGACGGCATCGGCCCCGAAGTGGTGCGCGAGGCCGTGCGCTGCCTCGAGGCGATCGCGAGGCGCCACGGCCACGACTTCGAACTGCCGGAAGCGCCGGTCGGCGCCGCCGCTATGGACCAGACCGGCGTGCCGCTGCCGCCCGGCACGCTCGCGCTCGCGAAGTCCTCCGACGCGGTGCTGTTCGGCGCGATCGGCGATCCGCGCTACTCCGACCCTGCGCTGAAGATCCGCCCCGAGCAGAGCATCCTGCAGCTCCGGCAGGAACTCGGCCTGTACGCCAACCTGCGCCCCGTCGTCACCTTCCCTGCCGTCTACGACGCGTCGCCGCTGCGTCCCGAACTGCTCGCGGGCGTCGACGTGATGGTCGTCCGCGAACTCACCGGCGGCATCTACTTCGGCCCGAAGACGCGCACCGACACGCAGGCCACCGACACCTGCGTCTACACCGTCGCCGAGGTCGAGCGCATCGCCCGGCTCGCGGGTCGCCTCGCCCGGCAGCGCCGCGCGAAGATCACCTCGGTGGACAAGGCGAACGTGCTCGAGACCTCGCGCCTGTGGCGCACGGTCGTGACGCGCGTGATCGCGGAGGAGTTCGCCGGCGTCGCGCTCGAACACACCTACGTGGACGCGGCGGCGATGCACCTGCTGCGGCGGCCCGCCGACTTCGACGTCGTCGTGACCGAGAACATGTTCGGCGACATCCTCACCGACGAGGCCTCGATGCTGCCGGGCTCGCTCGGCCTGTGCGCGTCGGCGTCCCTCGGCGCGGGTACGCTGGGCCTCTACGAGCCGATCCACGGCTCCGCGCCCGACATCGCGGGGCGCGGGGTCGCGAACCCCTACGCGACGATCCTGAGCGCCGCGCTGCTGCTGCGGCACTCGCTCGGCCTCGAGACCGAGGCGCGGGCGCTGGAAGCGGCGGTCGGCCGCGCGATCGCGGCGGGCGTGCGCACGGCGGACCTGAAGCCGCAGGGTGCGCCGGCGAGCACCCGCGACGCGGGCGCGGCGGTGCTCGCCGCGCTCTGACTAGGCGCCGGCAGCCAGCGCGCGGTCGAGCCCCGCGCGCAGGTCCGCGACGAGGTCCTCGGCGGACTCGATCCCGATCGACAGGCGCAGCAGGCTGTCGGAGATGCCCGCCCGCGCCCGCGCCTCCGCGTCCATCGCCGCGTGGGTCATCGACGCCGGGTGTGCGACCAGGCTCTCGACGCCGCCGAGCGATTCGGCGAGCGAGAAGTACTGGAGGCCCTCGACGAACGCGCGCACGCCCGCCTCGCCGTTCGCGACCTCGAAGCTCAGCATCGCGCCGAAGCCGCGCTGCTGCTCGCGCGCGAGCGCGTGGCCGGCGTGGTCCGCGAGGCCCGGCCAGTAGACCTTGCGCACCGCCGGGTGCGCGCGCAGCGCCTCCGCCACCGCCTGCGCGTTGGCTTCGTGCAGGCCGAGCCGCGCGTGCAGCGTGCGCAGGCCGCGCAGCGTCAGGAAGCTGTCGAACGGCGCGCCCGTCAGGCCCAGGCAGTTGGCCCACCACCCGAGCTCGTCATGCAGCGGCTTCTCCTTCGCGATCACGGCGCCGCCGACGACGTCACTGTGGCCGTTCAGGTACTTCGTGGTCGAGTGGATGACGACGTCGGCGCCGAGCGCGAGCGGCTGCTGCCAGACCGGCGAGAGGAACGTGTTGTCGGCGGCCACGAGCGCCCCGGCCGCGTGCGCGGCGGCGGCGCAGCCCCTGAGGTCCGTGATTCGCAGCAGGGGGTTCGACGGGGTCTCGAGCCACACGAGCCGCGGCTTCGCCGCCAGCGCGTTCCGGAACGCGTCCGCGTCGGTGGGGTCGACGAACTCGACGCGGATCAGCCCCTGCCGTGCGAGCGCGGTGAACAGCCGGAACGTGCCGCCGTAGCAGTCGCGCGGCACGAGCGCGAGCTCGCCCGCCTTCAGCAGGTGCGCGACCAGCGTGACCGCCGCCATGCCGGACGCCGTCACGACCGCGCCGGCGCCGCCCTCGAGTTCCGCGAGCGCGCCGCCGAGCGCGTCGCGCGTCGGGTTGCCCGAGCGCGAGTAGTCGTAGGTGCGCTTCTTGCCGTAGCCTTCGAACGAGTACGTGGAGGTCAGGTGCAGCGGCGGCACCACGGCGCCGTGCTGGGTGTCGGTGTCGAGCGCGGCGCGCACGGCGCGCGTGCGCGCCGAGGGAGTACGGGTCATCGGGCGGGTCCTTCGAGACAGTCGGCGAAGATCGGTGCGAGCACGCCCGCTTCCTTCAGGAACGCGTCGTGCCCGTACAGCGAGGAGATCGAGTGCAGCCGCGCGCGCGGCAGCCGGGCCGCGAGCGCTTCGAGGTCGGCGTGCGGCACCAGCTGGTCCTCGCGCACCCCGACGAGCGTGACCGGCGGCCGCACGCGCGCGGCGTCCACGCGGTGCAGGTCGATCGACTCGGACAGGCAGACGAACGACTCCGGCAGGTAGCGGGCCGCGTAGGCGTCGCCGCGCGCGTGCAGGTAGTCCTCCACGGGGAAGCGCCAGCGGCCGCCGGACGGCACTGGATCGCCGCCGAAGCGGGCGGCGAATTCGGCGGGGCTGCGGTAGGTCGCCATCGCGAGCGCGCGTGCGAGCTTCAGTCCCGCGGGGCCGTCGCCGCGCGCGAGCCCGAACCGGACGATCTCGCGCTGCACGCTGCGCCACGCGGTCGACATCGGGTGCGCGCGGTCGGCGGCGGAGATCACGAGCAGGCGCTCCGCGAGCCCGGGGAAACGTTCGCCGGCGGCAAGCGCGACCATGCCGCCGTAGGACGCGCCGACGATGGCGTGCAGCCGACCGACGCCGAGCTCGGCCACCAGCCGCGCGATCGCCCCCGCCTGGTCCACGGAAGAGATCGACGGAAAGCCCGCGCCGCCGCGCACCGGCCCGGTGCTGCCGCCGCTGCCGCCCAGGAAGTCGATCCCGAGCACCCGCCACCGGGTCGTATCGAGCGCGGCCCCGCGCCCGACCAGCGCGCCCCACCAGCCGTCGTCCTCGGCCGCGACGCGACGATCCGCGGAAATGCCGCCGAGCGCGGCGACGACGGGTGCACCCGCCGGGCCCACGAGCCGCCACGCGAGGCGCAGCTCCGGCAGTGCGCCGCCGAGGTGCAGCGGCCAGGGGCCGTTCCAGGCCGCGACCCCTTCCTGGGCGACGGGCGGCGCGGTGGCTGCCGCGGGGTGACCGGCATCGGGTCCGGCGGCAGGCACGGGGGAACTGGGCATCGGTTCGGGAATCCTGGGGGCATCGGCGCTGGGCGGCCCTGCTCCCGTCTCGCGCCGGCCGGACGGCACCCCGGCGGGTGACCGCAGCACTGCCGGCGTTGGCCGGCGGCGGCTCATCTACCGGCGGTCCTGGCGCGGCGCGCCTCGCGGGCACGCGGCACCGGACCTCCGCAGGAGTTGGCACCTGGACGCAGTGCGCAGGTTGCCCCGGCTTCAAAGGGCCAGTCCCTCAGCCGGTCTCGATGAGCCCGGGGAGGATACGGAGGCGCCCGCCGGCACGTCAAGGAACGGCCTTGCGCCGGGGCCGCGTCTTGTATTAACGTATTAGTACATTAGTACGTTGATACGCCATGAAGCTGCACCGGCCGCTGAGCCCGCGGCAGGAGGCGCTCGCCGAGCGCGCCCTGTACCAGGCGATCCTGTCGCTGAAGACGCCCGACGAGTGCCGGGCGTTCTTCCGCGACCTCTGCACGCCCGCGGAACTGCAGGCGCTGTCCGATCGCTGGGCGGTGGTCGAACTGCTGCAGCAGGACCTCCCCTACCGCGAGATCCACCGGCTCACCGGCGTCAGCGTCACGACGATCGGGCGCGTCGCCCGCTTCCTGCTGGCCGGCAACGGCGGCTACGCGCTCGCCGCGGCGCGCACGAGAGAACCCCGGAATGGATAAGCACGAACGACTCAAGGTGGCGGTGCAGAAGAGCGGCCGCCTGACCGAGAACTCGCTGGACCTGCTCGCGCGGTGCGGCCTCAAGTACACGCGCGGCAAGGACCAGCTGCTCTGCTACGGCGAGAACATGCCGCTCGACGTGCTGCTGGTCCGCGACGACGACATCCCGGACCTCGTGCAGGAGGACGTCTGCGACCTCGGCATCGTCGGCCTGAACGTCGTCGAGGAGAAGCGCCTCGGCTTCCTCGCGCGCGGCCGCGCGCCGCTGTTCGAGCAGCTGCAGACGCTCGACTACGGCAGGTGCCGCCTCAGCATCGCGGTGCCCGAGAAGATGCCCTACTCCGGTCCCGCGAGCCTCGCGGGCAAGCGCATCGCCACCACCTACCCGAACATCCTGTCGAAGTGGCTGGCCGACCGCGGCGTGCGTGCCGAGGTCGTGGTGCTGTCCGGCGCGGTCGAGATCGCGCCCCGGCTCGGCCGCGCCGACCTGATCTGCGACCTCGTCTCCACCGGCGGCACGCTGCAGGCCAACAGCCTGCGCGAGGTCGAGAAGGTGTTCGAGAGCCAGGCCGTGCTGATCCGCACGCCGGTGCCCCTGCCTCCCGAGAAGGAGGACTGGATGCGCCGCATGCTGGTGCGCATCGACGGTGTGCAGCAGGTCAAGGAGAGCAAGTACATCATGCTGCACGCGCCGCGTTCGGCACTGCCCGAAATCCGCCGGCTCCTGCCCGGCAGCGAGTCGCCGACGGTCATCCCGCTCGACGGTCTCGGCGACAAGGTCGCGGTGCACGCGGTCTGCCGGGAGAACGTGTTCTGGGAGACGCTGGAGAGCCTCAAGGGCGCCGGCGCGAGCGCCGTGCTCGTGCTTCCGGTCGAGAAGATGCTGGCCTGAACGCGCGACGGAACGACATGCCCACGATGCACGACTGGACCTCGCTCGACCCAGCCGCGCGGCGCGCGCTGCTGCGCCGGCCGGCGCAGGAAGACCGCGCCGCGCTCGAGCGCACGGTGTCGGCGGTGATCGCCGACGTGCGCGCCGGGGGCGACGCCGCGGTGCGCCGCTACACCGCGCGCTTCGACGGCGTCGAGCTTGCCGACCTCGCGGTCGGCCCGGCCGACTTCGACGCGGCGGAAGCGGCGCTCTCGCCCACGCAGATCGCCGCGATCGACCGTGCCATCGCGAACGTGCGCCGCTTCCACGAAGCCCAGCGCGCCGCTCCGCTGGCCGTCGAGACCTCGCCCGGCGTGCTCTGCGAGCGCCGCGAGGTGCCGCTGCAGGCCGTCGGCATGTACGTGCCGGCCGGCTCCGCACCGCTGCCCTCCGCCGCCATCATGATCGCGGTGCCCGCGGCGATCGCCGGCTGCCCGACGCGCGTGCTCTGCACCCCGCCCCGCAAGGACGGACGCGTGGACCCCGCGGTGCTCGTCGCGGCGCGTCGCTGCGGCGTGACCCGGGTGTTCCGCATCGGCGGCGCGCAGGCGATCGCGGCGATGGCGTTCGGCACCGAGTCGGTACCGAAGGTGGACAAGATCTGCGGACCCGGCAACGCGTGGGTGACCGCGGCGAAGCAGCTTGTCGCGAACGATCCCGACGGCGCGGCGCTGGACCTGCCGGCCGGCCCCTCGGAAGTGCTCGTGATCGCCGACGAGGCCGCGCGTCCCGCATTCGTCGCCGCGGACCTCCTCGCGCAGGCCGAGCACGACCCGTCGGCGCAGGTCGTGCTGGTGACGACCTCGCGCGAACTGGCCGACGCCGTGGCACTCGAACTGGATCGCCAGCAGCAGTCGCTGTCGCGGAAGGCCATCACCGCGCAGTCCCTCGCGCACAGCCGCATCCTGCTCGTGCCGACGCTCGACGAGGCGTTCGCGGTCAGCAACGCCTACGCGCCCGAGCACCTGATCCTCGAGATCCGCGACGCCCGCGCGTGGCTGCCGAGGGTCACGTCGGCCGGCTCGATCTTCCTCGGCGAATGGACGCCGGAGTCGATGGGCGACTACTGCAGCGGCACCAACCACGTGCTGCCGACCTACGGCTACGCCCGCGCCTATTCCGGGCTTTCGCTGCACGACTTCGTGCGCCGGATCACCGTGCAGGAGCTGACGCCGGCGGGCCTGCAGGACCTCGGGCCCGTAGCGCAGACGCTCGCCGGCCTCGAGGGACTCGACGCCCATGCGAACGCGGTGGCGGTGCGCCTCGCCGCGCTGGAGGGCCGATGAGCGCGGCCACATCCCTCGGCGTTCAGGCCGCCGCTGCGCCCGGGCCTTCCGCCGCCGCGTCAGCGCTCGTCGCGAAGCTGGCGCGGCCCGACATCCTGCGCCTGCAGCCCTACCAGCACGCCTCCTGGGACCCGACGCTCGAACGGCTGCACGCCAACGAGAACCCGTGGCGCTTTCCGGGCGACGTCTCCCGCAGCGGCCTGAACCGCTACCCGGAGCCGCACCCGCTCGAGGTCGAGGCGCGCCTCGCCACGCTCTACGGCGTCCGGCCCGCGCAGGTGCTCGCCGGCCGCGGCAGCGACGAGGGCATCGACCTGCTGGTGCGCGGCTTCTGCGAGGCCGCGCGCGACGCGATCGTGACCTGCCCGCCGACCTTCGGCATGTACAAGGTCGCGGCCCGCATCCAGGGCGCGGACGTGGTCGAGGTGCCGCTGCTGCGCGAGCGCGGTTACGCCCTCGACCCGGACGCGGTTCTGCGCGCGTGCGACGACCCGCGCGTGAAGCTCGTGTTCCTCTGCTCGCCGAACAATCCCACCGGCAATTCGGTCGACCCCCGCGCGATCGAACGCGTCGTGCGCGAGCTCGCCGACCGCGCGTTCGTGATCGTGGACGAGGCCTACGCGGAGTTCGCCGCCCAGCCGAGCTTCGTGCCACGGCTGGCGGAGTTCCCGAACCTCGGCATCCTGCGAACGCTGTCGAAGGCCTACGCGCTTGCCGGCGCCCGCTGCGGCGCGCTGCTCGCGAACGCACCCGTGATCGAACTGCTCCGCCGGATGATCCCTCCCTACGCGCTGCCTGCGCCCACGATGGAAGCGGTGCTGACCGCGCTCGAGCCCGCGCGGCTCGCGCAGGCCCGCGAGCGCATCGGGCAGCTGCTGGCGGAGCGCGATCGGCTGGCCGAGGGCTTCGCGAACCTGCGCATCGTGGCGCGCGTCTGGCCGAGCGACGCGAACTTCCTGCTGATCGAGACCACCGACGCACCGGCGTTCCTGGCCGCCGGCCTCCGCGCCGGACTGCTGCTGCGCGACTTCAGCGCGAATCCGCAGACCCCGGGCTGCGTACGCGTGTCGGTCGGCACGCCCGACCAGAACGACCGCCTGCTCCGGAGCGTGGCCGCCGCATGATCCCCACCCTCTTCATCGACCGCGACGGCACGCTCGTCGAGGAACCCACCGACGAGCAGGTGGACCGGCTCGACAAGATCCGCCTGATGCCCGGCGTGATGCCGGCGCTCGCACGCCTGCGCGACGCGGGCTACTCGCTCGTCATGGTCACCAACCAGGACGGGCTCGGCACCGCGAGCTTCCCGGAGTCCGCCTTCCGCGAGTCCCACGAATTCATCCTGCGCCTGTTCGAGTCGCAGGGCATCCGCTTCGACGGCGTGCTGGTCTGCCCGCACTTCCTGCGCGACGGCTGCGACTGCCGCAAGCCGAAGACGAAGATGATCGAAGAGTACGCGGCGGGCAGGCCCTACGATCCCGCGCGGTCCGCCGTGATCGGCGACCGCGCGACCGACCTCGAGCTCGCGGCCAGCCTCGGGCTCGCGGGCCTGCGCGTGCTGCTCGACGGCGGTCCCGACCACACGTGGGCGGCGATCGCCGAGTGCCTCACGGCGCGGCACCGCACCGCGAAGCTGACCCGCGCGACGAAGGAGACCTCGATCGAGGTCGCCGTCGACCTCGACTCCGAAGGCCCGCAGGCGATCTCGACCGGCATCGGCTTCTTCGATCACATGCTGGAGCAGATCGGCCGCCACGGTGGGTTCGCCCTGCGGCTCGAGTGCAAGGGTGACCTGCACGTCGACGAGCACCACACGGTCGAGGACTGCGCGCTCGCCCTCGGGCAGGCGCTGCGGCAGGCGCTCGGCGACAAGAAGGGCATCGGCCGCTACGGCTTCCTGCTGCCGATGGACGAGGCCGAAGCCGAGATCTCGATCGATCTGTCGGGGCGAGCCTACTTCGTCTTCGAGGGCCGCTTCGGTCGCGACAGCGTCGGCGGGCTGCCGACCGAGCTGGTGCCGCACTTCTTCCGTAGCCTGTCGGACACGCTGGGCTGCGCGTTGCATCTCAAGGTGCGCGGCGAGAACACCCATCACATGGTCGAGAGCTGCTTCAAGGGCGTGGGCCGCGCGCTGCGCCAGGGCTTCCGCGTCGAGGGCACTACGCTCCCGAGCAGCAAGGGCGTGCTGTGACCGACGTGGTCGTCATCGAGAACGGCGGCGGCAACGTGTCGTCGGTGCGCTACGCGCTCGGGCGTCTCGGCGTCGAGGCGGAACTCACGCACGACGCCGACCGAATCCGCCGGGCCACGCACGTGATCCTGCCGGGCGTCGGCGCGGCGCGCGACGCGATGCAGCGTCTCGCGGCCCACGGCCTCGACCGGGTGATCCCCACGCTGACGCAGCCGGTGCTCGGCATCTGCCTCGGCATGCAGCTGCTGTTCGAGTCCTCAGCGGAGGGCGACACGCCCTGCCTCGGCATCCTGCCCGGTCGCGCGGAGCGCTTCGCGGAGGCGCCCGGTCGGCCCGTGCCGCACATGGGCTGGAACCAGCTCGAGCCGGTGCGGGCCTCGCCGCTGCTCGACGGCCTCGCACCCGGCGACTACGCGTACTTCGTGCACAGCTACGCGCTGCCGGTATCCGTACACACGATCGCGACCTGCACGTACGGTGCACCGTTCACCGCGATCGTAGGCCGTGGCAACTTCCACGGCGCGCAGTTCCACCCGGAGCGCTCCGCGCGCAGCGGGACGAAGCTGCTCGCCAACTTCCTCGCGCTGCCCGCATGAGCCACCGATGGAACTGATCCCCGCGATCGACCTGAAGGGAGGCCGCTGCGTGCGCCTCTACCAGGGCGACTTCGACGCCGAGACCCGCTACGACGTGACGCCGGAAGGGCTCTACGAGCGCTACGTCGCGTTCGGCGCCCGCACGCTGCACGTCGTCGACCTCGACGGCGCGCGCGACGGCGCGCAGGCGCACCGCGAAATCGTCGAAGCCCTCGCGGCTCGCGGCCGGCTCCGGCTGCAGGTCGGCGGCGGATTGCGGGACCGCGCGACCGTCGAGCGCGCGCTGGCCGGCGGCGTCGCGCGTGCCGTGATCGGCAGTCTCGCGGTCACCGACCCCGACGTCGTCGCGGGCTGGCTGCGAGCACACGGCCCCGACCGCCTCGTGCTGGCGTTCGACGTACGGCTCGACTCCGCCGGCGTGCCGCGCGTGACCACGCACGGCTGGAAGGACCAGTCCACGCTGTCGCTGTGGGACGCGGTCGCGCGCTACGCGACGGCCGGGCTCCGGCACGTACTCTGCACCGACGTCGGCCGCGACGGCGCGATGTCGGGCCCGAACCTGGACCTCTACGTCGAGGCGGTGCGCCGCTTCCCCGAGATCGAGTGGCAGGCCTCCGGCGGCGTGCGCGACGCGCGCGACCTCTGGGCGCTCGCCGACGCGGGCGCCGCCGCCGCCGTCAGCGGCCGCGCCCTGCTCGAAGGCCGCATCCCGCCCGAGGAGCTGAAGCCATTCTTGCCCGCCGCATAATCCCCTGCCTCGACGTCCGCGACGGCCAGGTCGTCAAGGGCGTGCGCTTCCGCGACCACCGCGTCGTGGGCGACATCCTCGAACTCGCGACGCGCTACCGTGACGCGGGTGCGGACGAACTCGTGTTCTACGACATCACGGCGAGCCCGGACGGGCGCACGGTGGACCGCTCGTGGGTCACGCGCATCGCGCGCATCCTCGACATTCCGTTCTGCGTGGCCGGCGGCATCCGCTCGGTCGCCGAGGCCGAGGCCGTGCTCGCGGCCGGCGCCGAGAAGATCTCGGTGAACTCGCCGGCGCTGAACGACCCCGAACTCGTCAGCCGCCTGAGCGAGCGCTTCGGCGCGCAGTGCGTCGTCGTCGGCATCGACAGCCAGACGGTGGTCCGCGACGGCGAGACGCGCTTCGAGGTCTACCAGTACACCGGCGATCCGGATCGCACCCGCAGCACCGCGCGCAGCACGCTCGACTGGGTGCGCGAGGTGCAGGAGCGCGGCGCGGGCGAGATCGTGCTGAACTGCATGGCGAGCGACGGCGTGCGCCAGGGCTACGACCTGGCGCAGCTCGAGGCGGTGCGCGCCGTCTGCCGCGTGCCGCTGATCGCCTCCGGCGGCGCGGGCGCGCCCGAGCACTTCCGCGACGTCTTCGCGCGCGCGCACGTCGACGGCGCGCTGGCCGCCAGCGTCTTCCACCTCGGCACGATCGAGATCGGCGAACTGAAGCGCTGGCTGCGCTCGCAAGGCATCGAGGTGAGACCGTGATCGACCCCGCGACGCTCGACTGGGACAAGGGCCAGGGCCTGCTGCCGGCGATCGTGCAGGACGCCCGCAGCGGCGTCGTGCTGATGCTCGGCTTCATGAACCGCGAGGCGCTCGAGGTCACCCTGCGCGACGGCCGCGTGACCTTCTACAGCCGCACGCGGGGACGCCTGTGGACCAAGGGCGAGACCTCGGGCAACCACGTCGAGGTCGAGTCGGTGACGGCCGACTGCGACCGCGACACGCTGCTGGTGATCGGCCGCCCGGCCGGGCCGGTCTGCCACACCGGCGCGCCCGACTGCTTCCCGGGCCACGGCACGACGATCGCGGGCGAACTCGCGTTCCTCGACCGGCTGGAGCGGATCATCGCGGCGCGCATCGCGGATCGACCCGAGGAAAGCTACACGGCCAGGCTCTACGCGCGGGGCCCGGCCCGGATCGCGCAGAAGGTGGGCGAGGAAGGCGTCGAGGTCGCGCTGGCCGCCGTCACCGAGGACGACGCGAAGCTGGTGGGCGAGTCGGCCGACCTCGTTTTCCACCTGCTGCTGCTGCTGAAGACCCGTGGACTCGGCATCCGCGAGGTCGTCCGCGAACTCGAGGCGCGGCACGCGGCCAAGACCTGATCGCGACGCGGCAACCGCGCGAGCCGGGCGGCCGGCCCCCGAGCGAGCGCGCTCGTCCTCGCTACTGCAGGGACAGCCCGCGCCCGGCCCCGCCTTCGTCGACGCGACCGCCCTCCGGGCTGAGCAGCACGTAGCCCTGGCCCCGCACCGTCTGCAGCATCGGCGCGCTGCGATCGTCGTCGAGCGCCGTGCGCAGGCGGCTGACGTGCACGTCGATGATGTTGGTGCCCGGGTCGAACGTGTAGCCCCAGACGTTCTCGAGCAGCATCCGGCGCGTGACCACCTGGCCCGCGTAGCGCATCAGGAACTCGAGCAGCCGGAACTCCCTCGGCGTCAGATTGATGCGGCGCCCGGCGCGGTGCACTTCCCGCCTCAGCAGGTCGAGTTCGAGGTCGCCGACCGTGAGATGCGTGCCCGTGACGCCCTGCGCCGAGCGACGCGCCAGCACCTCGACCCGCGCCAGCAGCTCGTCGGTGTGGTAGGGCTTGACGAGGTAGTCGTCGCCGCCCGCCTGCAGGCCGGCAACGCGGTCGTCCACTTCACCGAGGGACGACAGCACGAGGACGGGGGTGCCGACACCACGGGCGCGGATCTCGCGGATCAGCGTCAGGCCGTCCATCCCGGGCAGCAGGCGGTCGGCGATCAGCACGTCGAAGGGGTTCGCACAGGCGCGCGCGACGCCGTCCTCGCCGCAGCCGACGTGCTGGACCGTGTGGCCTCGATCCTCGAGCACGGCCTTGAGCAGAGCGGCGGCTTCGAGGTCGTCCTCGACGAGCAGCAGGTCCATCGCAACCATCCTTGGTCGTGCCCTGGCCTCGCTAAGGTAGCGGATCCGTCGGCGACTCAGTTCGCCGATTTCCGCCGTGCTGCGCAGTCCGCGCAATGCGCGCACTCCGCTACGCCGCGTGCAGGCCGCCGCGGCGCCCGCCTCAGCGGCGCGCCGCGAGAATCCGCAGCATGCGGCGGAGCGGCTCGGCCGCGCCCCACAGCAACTGGTCGCCGAGCGTGAACGCGGCGAGATAGTCGCCGCCCATCGGCAGCTTGCGCAGCCGCCCGACCGGGACCTGCAACGTGCCGCTGACCTTGACCGGCGAGAGTTCGCGGATCGAGGCGTCGCGCTCGTTCGGGATCACGCGCACCCAGTCGTTCGCGCTCGCCAGGATCCGTTCTATCTCGGCGAGCGGCAGGTCGCGCTTCAGCTTCAGCGTCAGCGCCTGGCTGTGGCAGCGCATCGCGCCGATGCGCACGCAGATGCCGTCCGCGGGGATCGGGTTCGCTTGGCGCCCCAGGATCTTGTTGGTCTCGGCACCGCCCTTCCATTCCTCGCGGCTCTGGCCGTTGCCGAGATCCTTGTCGATCCAGGGGATCAGGCTGCCGGCCAGCGCGATACCGAAGTTCTCCTTCGGCAGCGACTCGCCGCGCAGCGTCTCCGACAGCTTGCGGTCGATGTCGAGGATCGACGACCGCGGATCGGCGAGTTCGCGCGCGACCGCGCCGTGCGCCGCGCCCATCTGCGCGACGAGCTCGCGCATGTTGGCGGCGCCCGCGCCGGACGCCGCCTGGTAGGTCATCGACGTCAGCCACTCGACGAGGTCCTCGCGGAACAGGCCGCCGAGGCCCATCAGCATCAGCGACACGGTGCAGTTGCCGCCGACGTAGTCCTTGAGTCCCGCGTCCAGCGCTCGGTCGATCACCGGTCGATTCACCGGATCGAGGATGATGACCGCGTCGTCCTTCATCCGCAGCGTCGAGGCCGCATCGATCCAGTAGCCGCTCCACCCGGCGGCGCGCAGCTTCGGGTGCACCGCGCTCGTGTAGTCGCCGCCCTGGCACGAGACGATCGCATCCATCTCGCCGAGTGCGGCGACGTCGTTCGCGTCGCGCAGCTTCGGCACCGGGCGACCGACGTCGGGTGCGTCGCCGCCCGCCTGCGAGGTGCTGAAGAACACGGGCTCCACGTGCGCGAAGTCGTTCTCCTCGCGCATCCGCCCGATCAGCACCGAGCCCACCATGCCGCGCCAGCCGACGATTCCGACCTTCATCGTCCTCTCCCGGGAAGGGGTCAGTCCCCTCCGTCAGATCACCAGTTCCTCGGCCGGCTCGCGCAGGTTGTAGCGCGAGCTCATCGCGTGCCCGTAGGCGCCGGCCGTCGCGATCAGCAGCACGTCGCCCTCGCGGGTGGGCGGCAGCCGGCGGTCGTGCCCGAGCACGTCGCCCGTCTCGCAGATCGGCCCGACGATCTCGTAGGTCTGCCCGGCAGGCTCGTCGAGGCGCGTCAGGTTCACGATCTCGTGGTAGGCGCCGTACAGCGCCGGGCGGATCAGCGAGTTCATGCCGGTCGCGACACCCGCGTAGCGGACTTCGCCCTTGCCCTTCAGCTGCGTGACGCGCGCGAGCAGCACGCCCGCCTTGGCCACCAGGTACCGGCCGGGCTCGAGCCACAGCTCGAAGCGCGGGTGTTCGCGCTTGAACGCCTGCAGTCCCGCGTCGACCGCGGCGAGGTCGAGCGGTGCGCGGCTGGCCTTCTCGGGCACGCCGAAGCCGCCGCCCAGATCCAGCACGCGCACCTCCGGGAACCGCACGGCGACGCTCGCCAGCGTGCGCGCGACCTCGAGCCACGTGTCGTTGGCGAAGTTGCCGCTGCCGACGTGCGCGTGGAGACCCGTGACGCGGGCGCCCGCCGCCTTCACCAGACGCTCGAGTTCGTCCAGCTCGAACAGCGGCACGCCGAACTTCGAGTTCAGGCCGCCGGTTCGGACGTGCTGGTGGTGGCCGAGGCCGCGACCCGTGTCGATCCGGATGAAGACCTCGCGCCCGGCGAACAGCTGCGGCCACTCCCGCAGCGGGTGCAGGTTGTCGAGCGTGACGCGCAGGCCCGCGCCCACCGCCCACTCGTACTCGGCGCGCGGCGCGAAGTTCGGCGTGTACAGCAGATCGGCCGGCCGCAGTCGCGGTACCGCCGCGAGCGCATGCTCCACCTCGCCGCGCGACACGCACTCCACGCCGATCCCCTCGGCGACGAGCCGCCGCAGCAGGTCCGCGTTCGGATTGGCCTTCATCGCGTAGTGCACGCGGTCGATCGCGCGGAGAGCGCGCAGCTCTCGCGCGCAGGCCGCGAGCGTCGCGCCGTCGTAGACGTAGGCCGCGTCCCGCGAGCCGAACGCCGCGAGCAGCGCCTCGCGCCGCGACTCCCACCATGGCCGCTCGGACGGCGCCGCGGGGCGCGTCGCGTAGAGCTGCTCCCACGTCGGCCCGAGCACGCGATCGTTGGCGGTCGGGCGAATCAGCAGCTCGTGCAGCTGCGCCACCAGCCGATCGCCCTGCTCCTCGTCGATCACGAACGTGAAGTTCAGGTCGTTCGCCGCCTGGCTGACGAGGTAGACCCGCTGCTCCTCGAACAGCGCGAAGGCCTCGCCGAGGTCGTGCAGGATGCCGCGGATGTTGCGGCCGACGAGCGAGAGCGCCGCGCACGGGCCGATGGCCTGCGCGCGGCAGCGCTCCGACAGCGCGGCCAGCAGTCCCTCGACAGCGACCGCATCGAGGGTGTTCGCCGCCGGGTCGAGCGACACGGTGACGTTGGTCTCGGACGTGGACACCAGGTCCACCGAGAGCCCGCGCGCCTTGAAGACCTGGAACACGTCGGCGAGGAAGCCCACCTCGTGCCACATTCCCGGGCTGTCCATCGAGATCAGCGTGATGCCCTTCTTGATCGCGATCGCCTTGACCTGCGCGGCATCGGCATCGGCCGGCGTCGCCGACACGACGGTGCCGTCGAGCTCCGGGTTCTGCGTCGCGTAGACGTACAGCGGGATGCCGTAATGCTTGGCCGGCAGGATGCAGCGGGGGTGCAGCACCTTCGCGCCGCTGGAAGCGATCTCCTGGGCCTCGTCGTAGTGCAGCTGCTTCAGGAGTCTCGCGTTCGGCACGCCCTTCGGGTTCGCGCTGAACATGCCCGGCACGTCGGTCCAGATCTCGCAGCGCAGCGCCTGGAGCTTCGCAGCGAAGTACGCGCCGGACGTGTCGGAGCCGCCCCGGCCGAGCAGCACGGTGTTGCCCGCGGAATCCGCGGCGATGAAGCCCTGCGACAGGAACACGGTGCCGGGCTTCGCGAACCGGGCCTGCAGGGCCGCGTCCGGTGCGAAGTCGCAGGTCGCCGAGAGGATGCGCGCCTTCTCGGAGGCACCGGGCCGGTCCTCGGCGCGCAGCACGGTGCGCGCGTCCACCCATTCGACCGACAGTCCCTGGGTCGCGAGCCACGCCGCACCGAGTTCGGTCGCCATCAGTTCGCCGGTCGCCATCACTCGCGCGCGGCTGCGGTCGCTCACCTCGCCGACCAGGGCGACGCCGGCGGCGATCTGCCGCAGGTCGTGCAGGTGCGCACGCAGTCCCGCCGGCAGCTCGATGCCCAGATCGCGCGCGAGTTCGGCGTGCCGCTGCTCGATCTGCGCGAGCATGGCTTGGTGCTCGCCGGCCAGCGCACGCGCCAGTACGCCTTCGAGGCGGTCCGTGATGCCGGAGAGAGCGGAGTGCACGACGACCGGCTGCTCGCCGGCGGCGAGTCGCTGCTTGAGGACGTCGCGGATACGGGCCCAGTTGGCGGCGGACGACACGGACGTGCCGCCGAACTTCAGCACGACGAAGGGAATGCGGGGACTGCTCATGGGGGCTGCTCGGCTGCGGCCCGTCGCCTCGCCAGGCGTCACCGGGTCCGCGGGTGAGGCGCGCGGCGCATCCCTCGCCGCGTCACGAGGAACCGGGGCTCGCGCCCTCAGCCCTCGTCTTCGAAATCCTGCAGCTCTTTCTTGAGGCGGCGCTCCGCGAGCACGTCCTCGAGCTTGCTCCAGGCGGCCTTGCCCTTGGTGCCCGGTTTCACCTTCTTGCGGTCGACGCGGTCGAGCAGCCGGTCGTAGTCCGGCTCCTCGGCATCCGATTCGGCCAGGAACTCGTCGTCGAGTTCGAAGTGGTCGTCGTCCCGCTCGCTCATGGCACCTTCCGGCTCGCCGCGGGGCCTTCCCGGGGCTTGCCGGGCGGTTCCAGGAACGCGGCGAAAAATCCAATCAGATCAAATAGATCTGACGCTTTTTGCGCTTGCAGAAGCCTGCGCACTATACAGAAACCCCGGGTGGTTGCAACCGGCGGCACCTTGGGCTACGCGAACCGGGATCCGGACGCGACCCGGCGTCCCGGGCCGGTCTCCCGCCGCCGCGTCAACCTGCCTCCAACCAGACCGGCGTTCCGGGCCGCAGTTCCAGTTGCGCTCCGGCATCACCTTGCGCGACCGCGATTTCGATCGCGTCGAAGGAATTGACGAGCGCGAGCGGGCTGCCGGCCGGCACGTCCCGGTAGGTGCGTCGCAGCGGCAGCCGCAACGACTTGACGACGATCACGGGGTTCGAGGCTGCGCCGATCTGCTTCGGGCCCAGGTTCGTGAACGCGTTGCCGTAGCGGTCGAGCAGCACCACGGCGCCTCGCCACCCGCGCCGCTCGCGCGTCGGCCGCGGTACCGGCGAGCGCACCCAGTCGTCGATGGCCGGACCCAGCGCCTCGACTTCGACCCGGCCGGCCGCGAGTTCCGCGGCGAGCGGCGCGAGTACGTCCCGGCCGTGAAAGGTGGCGCTCGGCACGCCGAGCCCGAGGCGCTCGAGGCGGCCGAGATCGATGACGTGCGCGCGGCCCGGCGACTCGAGCACGGCGCCGAGCAGCCCGTTGTCGGGCCCGAGGAAAACCTGGCCACCGGCGACGGCGGCCAGCAGCCGCCGCGCAGAACCGACGCCGGGATCGACGACCGCGACGTGCACCGTGCCGGCCGGGCACCAGCGCGCTGCGCGTTCCAGCCAGAACGCGCCGGCCGCCGGGTCGAAGGCCGGGAGTTCGTGGGTCAGGTCGACGACGCGTGCGGCCGGGCACCGCGCGTGCACCTGCACCTTCATCAGGCCGACGAACGGATCGCGGGTGCCGAAATCCGTCGTCAACGCGACGATCGGCGCGACGCCCGCTGCCGGGAGCGTCACGACGGCACCAAAAGCGAAGGCCCCGCGAGCGGGGCCTTCGAGGAAGCCAGGGCGCGCGACCCGCGCAGGCGCCGGCTCGTCAGCCGCACTTGCGCAGGCACTCGTCGTACTTCGTGTCGCAGGCCTTCTCCTTGTCGGCGTCGCCGTCCGCGTCCGCCATGCACTGGTCCGAAGCCGCATCGCACTGCTCGACGCACTTGTCGTCCGCCTGCGGCGTGAGATCCGCCGCGAGGGCCGCCACGCTCCAGCACACGAGCGCGGCCGCCGCCAGCGACGCGCCGAACCGGACCGGGAAGCCTCTCTTCGCTGCCGCCATCTCCGTCTCCTCGCTGCCCGCGGAACGGGCCTGATGGTCAGAAAAATAAGGCCGGCGTACCTGCGTTGCAACTGCGCGGCGCCGGCGCGACCGGAGACTCGGCACGCCGCGTGCGACCGTTCACGCCTCCAGTTGTTCGCGCTGCAGCATCGGGATGCCCGCGGCGCCGGCGCGCGCACCGGCCGCGTGCGCGTCGGCCCGCGGCAGCACGCGCTCGAAGTAGAAGCGCGCCGCGACCAGCTTGCCCTCGTAGAAGGCCCGCTCGCCGCTGCCCGCTTCGAGCGCGCGCTTCGCGACCCGCGCCATCCGCAGCCAGCACCACGCCACCAGCACGTAGCCGCAGAAGTTCAGGTAGTCCGTGGCGGCCGCCGCGAGTTCCTCGGGATCCTTGGCCGATCGCTCCGCGACCGTCTTCGTCAGCTCGGCCCACTGGGCCAGCAGGCCCTGCAGCCGCTGCGCCCAGGGCGCGAAGTCCGCCGGCAGGTCGGACTTCAGCAGCGCGGCGATCTCGTCGATCATCGTCTTCACGCTCTGGCCCGCGGTGCCGAGCACCTTGCGGCCGAGCAGGTCGAGGGCCTGGATGCCGTTTGTACCCTCGTAGATGCAGGCGATCTTGGCGTCGCGGTAGTACTGCTCCACGCCGGTGTCGCGGACGTAGCCCGCGCCGCCGTGCACCTGCACCGCCAGCGCCGTGTTCTCGACCGCCCAGTCGGTCAGGAACGACTTGACGATCGGCACGAGCAGCGCGACCAGCTCCGCGGCGCGCTTGCGCGTGCCCTCGTCCGGGGCGTGCTGCTCCACGTCGATCAGCAGGTAGGCGTAGAAGCAAAGCAGCCGCTGCCCCTCGGTCATCGCCTTCTGAGTCAGGATCATCCGGCGCACGTCGGGATGGACGATGATCGGGTCCGCCATCTTGTCGCGCTCGAGCGCACCGCGCGGCGCACGGCCCTGCAGCCGTTCGTAGGCGAACGCGATCGAGGCCTGCAGTGCGCGCTCCGAGAGACCGAGCCCCTGGAGCCCTACGCCCAGTCGCGCGTGGTTCATCATCGTGAACATGCACGCGAGGCCGCCGTTCGGCTGGCCGACGAGCCAGCCCTGCGCACCCTCGAAGTTCATCACGCAGGTCGGCGAGCCGTGGATGCCGAGCTTGTGCTCGAGCGACGCGCAACTCACGCCGTTCGGCCGGCCGTCCAGCAGCTTCGGCACCAGGAACAGGCTGATGCCGCGCGTGCCCGACGGCGCGTCGGGCAGCTTCGCCAGCACGAGGTGGACGATGTTGTCCGCCATGTCGTGCTCACCCCAGCTGATGTAGATCTTCGTGCCGGTGATGCGGAAGCTGCCGTCGGCCTGCGGCTCCGCCTTCGTGCGCATGATGCCGAGGTCGGTGCCCGAGTGCGGCTCCGTCAGGCACATCGTGCCCGTCCACTCGCCCGTCACCATCCTGCCGAGGAAGCGAGCCTGCAGTTCGGCACTGCCGTGCCGCGACAGCGCGAGCACCGCGCCCTCGGAGAGACCGCTGCACATGCGCCACGCCATCGCGGAAGCGCACAGCATTTCGCCGACCGCGATGTACGCGACGTCCGGCAGGCCCTGCCCGCCGATCGCCGGATCCGCCGCCATGCCCGCCCAGCCGTCCGTGCAGAACTGGCGATACGCCTCGCGGAAGCCCGGCGGCGTGCTCACGCGGCCGTTCTCGAGTCTGGGCCCGCCGTGCCAGTCACCCTGCCAGTTGAGCGGCGAGAGCACGTTCTCCGCGAACCTCGCGCCCTCGTCGAGGATGCTGTCGATCAGCTCCCGGTTCACGTCCTCGCGCCCGCCGGCGGCGAGTACCTTCTCGACCTCGAGCACTTCGTGGAGCACGAAGCGGATGTCGCGGCGCGGTGCACGGTATTCGTACATGGGGGCCTCGTCGTGCCTGGAATCGTCGCAGATTCTACACTGGACGGGCTTCGCGAAGCCGAACCCGCCGGACGCTCGGCCGCAGCGATCGGCGACCGTTGCCGCGCACGCGCGGTGATACCATGACGCGGGCTGATGGTCAGCAAGGCTCACGACCGCACGATGGCAGCATCCGAACCGATCGGCTTCCTGGTCTACGACGTCAACCGGCTGATCCGCAAGGACTACGGCGCGCGCGTTGCACGGCTAGGTCTCACGCAGGCGCAGTGGCGAGCGCTCGCGCACCTCTCCAGGATGGAAGGCTGCCGCCAGACGCAGCTTGCCGAGACGCTGGAGGTTCGCCCCATCACGGCGGGCCGCCTGGTCGACCGACTGCAGAAGGCGGGCCTCGTCCGTCGCAGCGAGGATCCGCGCGATCGTCGTGCGTTCCAGCTCCACCTGACGCCAGCGTCGCGAAGGCTGCTGCGGCGCCTGCGGGAGATCGGCGAGCAGACGATCGAACGCGCGCTCGACGGCCTCGGCGCGACAGAGCGCCGCCGCCTGCACGAGATGCTCGCGCACGTCCGCACGAACCTCCAGGACCCGCCCCGACGTCGCGGCCTGCCCGCCGGCGAGCGGGCTGCCCCGCCGTCGAAGACGCCGCGACGCACCGCGCCCACCGCGACGCGCCGAACGCGCACCGCGCCGCAGCGCAGACGCGGCGCCTGAGGCTCCAGCCCGACGGCCACGCCGCCGCGCGAGCTCGCGGTACCGCTGTCGGCAAGCACCCTTCTCGCCTCGCGGATTCCGATCGGGCCGGGAGGCCCGGTTCGCCTACAGAACCGCGAGCGCGCGCCGATCTACCGTGTTGGGGGCTGGGCGAGTTGCTCGCTCCCACCCGCTGCGGCCAGGCAAGGAGAAGGCACGTGAGTGGCGATACGGATGTTCGTTCGCGCGTCGCGGACGCGATGTTGCTCGGTTCGGAGGCGCTGTTGGCGGCGCTCGGGCTCGCGGGAGCGGGCGGCGCCCTGATGCTGCTGGCAACCTACCTCGGCTGAGCGGCGCGACGGGAATCTGGACGAACGCGGCGGCGGTGGCGACAACCACGTGGTCGCTGCACGTTGTACGGATGCCGCGGGAGCTTAGCCGGACGCATCCTCAGCCTGCGCCCGACGTCGCGGCGCGAGTCCCCGTTCCCGGCCCGCCTCCGTGCGGGCCGGTGTCGCTTCCGGCACCGCGGATCGCGTCGCCGAGCATCGCGTCGATGCGCCCGTCTCGCGCGCAGCGCCACGGCTGGCCATGTGCGATCACGCGCGTGATCGCACGGCCTTCAGAGACTCCGTGGAAGTAATTGGTCGGGGCGGCGAGATTCGAACTCGCGACCCCTTGCACCCCATGCAAGTGCGCTACCAGGCTGCGCTACGCCCCGACCGGGCGCCGCGGTGGACACCGCGGCCAACTGGACCGTCCCGAAGGACGCGCGGGATTGTAGTGGAGCCGTCCCGCGTCGGCCATCGAAAATCCGCGGCGTCGCCGCAGGCGACGGGACGCGAACCCGCCCCCTGCCGACGCGCCGACATGCTCAGCGACGCAGCAGCCGCAGCACTTCCTCGAGTTCGGCTCGCACCTGCCGAACGATCTGCTGGCTCTGGCTCAGGTCCTCGCGCGCCTCGTCGCCGGCGAGCCGCTGGCGCGCGCCGCCGATCGTGAAGCCCTGGTCGTAGAGCAGGCTGCGGATCTGGCGGATCACGATCACGTCCTGCCGCTGGTAGTACCGGCGGTTGCCGCGGCGCTTCACCGGCTTCAGCTGCGGGAACTCCTGCTCCCAGTAGCGCAGCACGTGCGGCTTCACGCCGCAGAGGTCGCTGACCTCGCCGATCGTGAAATAGCGTTTGCCCGGGATCGCCGGGAGTTCGGCGTTATTGCTTGCTTCCAGCATAGGCTTCGACTCGCGCCTTCAGCTTCTGGCCCGGGCGGAACGTGACGACGCGTCGCGCGCTGATCGGGATCTCCTCGCCGGTCTTCGGGTTGCGACCCGGCCGCTGGTTCTTGTCGCGGAGGTCGAAGTTGCCGAAGCCCGAGAGCTTCACCTGCTCGCCGTTCGACAGCGCCGCCCGCACTTCCTCGAAGAACAGGTCGACGAGTTCGCGCGCCTCGCGCTTGTTGAGACCGAGCTGATCGAACAGCGCCTCGGCCATTTCCGCCTTGGTCAGTGCCATGCGTGGTCGAACCTGCGGGTCATTCACGGATCTGGGCGCTCAGGTCGTGTTTCAGGCGTCCGACGACGGCCGCGACCAGTGCGTCCACCTCGGAATCCGTCAATGTTTTTGAATTGTCCTGCAAAATCAAGCCCAAAGCTACGCTTTTTGTCCCAGTTTCTATGCCGGGGCCCCGGTAGACGTCGAAGACCACCAGATCACGCAGCCACGCTGACGCCTCGACAGTAACAGATCGCTGCAACTCGCTGAAAGTGACAGATTCCTTTACGACCACCGCCAGATCGCGCCGGACTGCCGGGAAGGTGGACAACGGCCGGGCCACCGGCAGCGTCGCGACACCCGCCGGGCCGAGTTCCAGCTCGAACAGGTACGGCGCGGGCCCGAGATCGAGCGCCCGGGCTACCTCGGGGTGCAGTTCGCCGAGCCAGCCGCACGCGACGTCGCTGCGGTAGATGCGTGCCGAGCGGCCCGGGTGCAGGCACGAGGGCGCCTCGCGCTCGAAACGCCAGTCGGCCGCCGGCGCGGCCGCGGCGAGCAGGGCCTCGACGTCCGCCTTGGCGTCGTGGAAGTCCACCGGCCGCTCGGCGACCCCCCACTGCTCCGGGTCGGCGTGACCCCAGACGAGACCGGCGACGCATGGAATTTCTTCGAGACCAGATTGTTGCACGATGAACTTCGAGCCGAACTCGAAGATACGTACGCGCTCCTGCTGGCGCCGGACGTTCCCCTGCAGAGCGTGGACGAGCCCCGGCCACAGCGAAACGCGCATCTCCGCGAGATCGGCGGAGATCGGGTTCGCCAGCGGCAGCGCCGCGGCGTCCGGGAACAGGCGGCGCTGCAGGCCGGGCTCGACGAACGAGTAGGTGATCGCTTCGTGGTAGCCCCGATCTACCAGGCGCGTGGCGAGCCGCGCCACCGGCAGCCGACCCTCGGGCACCGCAGCCGGCGCCTGCGGCGCAACCAGGTCGCGCGGCGGGATCTCGGCGTAGCCGTAGACACGGGCGACTTCCTCGACGAGGTCGGCCGGAATGGCCACGTCGAAGCGCCACGACGGCACGACCACGCGCCAGCCGCCGGCCGCCGCAGACACCTGCATGCCGAGATCGCGGAGGATCGACTCGACCCGCTCCCCGGGCACCGCGATGCCGAGCAGGCGCTCGAGGTAGCGGGCGTCGAGTTCGACGGTTCGCGACGCCGGCAGCGAATCGGCCTGCGCGGTGACGACCGCAGGGCCGGCCTGCCCACCCGCGATCTCGAGCAGCAGCTGCGTCGCGCGCTCGATCGCGCGCTCCTGCCCGGCCGGGTCCACGCCGCGCTCGAAGCGCTGCGAGGCGTCGGTGAGCAGCTTGTGGCGGCGCGCGCGTCCCGCGATCGCGTCGGGTGCGAACCACGCCACCTCGAGGAACACGTCCGTGGTGTCGGTCGCGATGCCGCTCTTCTCGCCACCCATGATGCCGGCCATGCCGACCGGGCCGGCCGCGTCGGCGATCACCAGCACGTCGGGCTCGAGCGCGACCTCGCGGCCGTCGAGCAGCACGAGGCGCTCGCCGTCGCCCGCGAAGCGCACCTCGATGCCACCCTGCAGGCGCCGCAGGTCGTAGGCGTGCATCGGCTGCCCGAGCTCGAGCATCACGTAGTTCGTCACGTCGACGAGCGGACCGAGGCTGCGCAGCCCCGCGCGGCGCAGGCGCTCGCGCATCCAGAGCGGCGTCTCGGCCCGCGGGTCCAGGCCGCGCAGCACGCGGCCGGCGAACTTCGGGCCGGCAGCGGGTGCGTCGAGACGCACGGGGAACGTGTCAGCGAGCGTCGGTGCCACCGGCGCGAGCGTAGGCCACCGGAGCGACCTGCCCGACAGCACGGCGAGTTCGCGCGCGAGCCCCAGCACCGAGAGCGCGTCGCCGCGGTTCGGGGTGAAGTTGATCTCGAGCACGACGTCGTCGAGCCCGAGCGCGGCGCGCAGATCCTGCCCCGTGTCCAGCGTCGAGGGCAGCTCGAGCAGCCCGTCGACGCCCTCGCCCAGTTCGAGCTCGCGCGACGAACAGAGCATGCCCTGCGACTCGACGCCGCGGAGCTTCGCCTTCCGGATCGCCAGGCCGCCCGGCAGCTGCGCGCCGACCGTCGCGAGCGGCGCCTTGAGGCCCGGCCGCACGTTCTTCGCGCCGCAGACGATCTGCAGCGGCTCGGCGCCACCCGCCGCGACGCGGCAGACCGTGAGCTTGTCGGCATCCGGATGCCGCGCGGTTTCGAGTACCTCGCCGACGACGACGCCGGTGAACTCGCCGGCCACGGCGTGGCGCGCCTCGACCTCGAAGCCCGACATCGTCAGCCGGTGCGACAGCTCGGCCGTGTTCCAGCCGGTGTCGACCCACTCGCGCAGCCAGTCGAGACTGACCTTCATCGTCTGGTCCCCATGCATTGCCGGCCGTCGCGCACTCGCTCCGGCCCTCGTGTCGCGAACCGTTCGCGGCGCCTCACGCCCGCTCGAACTGCCGCAGGAACCGCAGGTCGTTCTCGAAGAACAGCCGCAGGTCGTTCACGCCGTAGCGCAGCATCGCGAGGCGCTCGATGCCCATGCCGAACGCATAGCCCGTCCACTGCTCGGGGTCGAGCCCGCAGTGCCGGAACACGTTCGGGTGCACCATCCCGCAGCCCGCGATCTCGAGCCAGCCGGTCTGCTTGCAGACGCGGCAGCCGCTGCCGCCGCAGAACGCGCACTGGCAGTCCACTTCCGCGCCGGGTTCGACGAACGGGAAGTACGACGGCCGCAGCCGGATCTCGAGCGGACGCTCGAAGAACTCCGAGAGGAAGCCGCGGATCACGGCCTTCAGGTTCGCGAGGCTCACGTCGCGGTCGACGACCAGCCCCTCGATCTGGTGGAACATCGGCGTGTGCGTCTGGTCGCTGTCGCAGCGGTAGACGCGGCCCGGCGCGATCACGCGCAGCGGCGGCTTCGAGCCGATCATCGCGCGGATCTGCACCGGCGAGGTGTGCGTGCGCAGCAGCCGGCCGTCCGCGAAGTAGAAGGTGTCGTGCATCGCCCGCGCCGGGTGGTTCGCGGGGATGTTGAGCGCCTCGAAGTTGTGGAAGTCGTCCTCGACCTCGGGGCCCTCGGCGACGCCGAAGCCGGCGCGCCGGAAGATCTCCTCGATGCGCAGGCGCGTGCGCGTGACCGGGTGCATCGCGCCCGGCGGCGTGCCGCGTCCCGGCAGCGTCACGTCGATCGCGCCGGCCGCGAGTTCGCGCTCCACCGCCTCGCGCTCGAGCAGCGCGCGGCGCGCGTCGATCGCCTGCGCGAGCCTCTCCTTGGCCTCGTTGATGCGCGCGCCGGCCGCCGGCCGCTCCGCCGCCGGCAGCGTGCCGAGCGACTTCAGCTGCTGCGTGATCGCGCCGCTCTTGCCGAGCAGCCGCACGCGCACCTGGTCGAGCGCCACGAGATCGGCCGCCTGAGCGACCTCCGCGAGCCCGGCCTCGACGACCTCGGCCAGGCCTTGCGTCTGGGATTCCACGGTCCGAACGCCCCCGTGCGCGAAAAAGGAGTCAGTCCCCTTTCTCCACTGTGCCCCGTTCGACGGAACGGTGGCCGGCCTCCCAACGGCAAGACGGCCGGCAGGGCCGGCCGTCTCGCGTCGGAACGAGGGGACTGACCCCTCTCAGGCCGCCGCGGCGCTCAGGCCGCGGCCTTGTTCGCCTTCGGTGCCGGCGCCGGCAGCGCCTTCACCTGCTCGACGATCGCCGCGAACGCGGCCGGCTCGTTGACGGCGAGGTCGGCGAGCGCCTTGCGGTCGAGCTCGAGGCCCAGCACCTTCACGCCGTTGATCAGGCGGCTGTACGACAGGCCGTGTTCGCGCGCGGCCGCGTTCAGGCGCTGGATCCACAGCGCGCGGTAGTCGCGCTTCTTGAGCTTGCGGCCCTTGTACGCGTACTGGCCGGCCTTGATGACGGCCTGCTTCGCGACGCGGAACACCTTCCGCCGCGCGTTGTAGTAGCCCTTGGCCTTGGCGAGGACCTTCTTGTGCCGGCGACCGGCGATCACGCCACGCTTGACTCGTGCCATTGCGATTCTCCTGGGGTGGCGTCGATCAGTGGTTCGGCAGCAGCTGGATCACCCGGTTCAGATCGGTCTCGTGGACCATCTTCCCCGAGCGCAGCTGACGCTTACGCTTCGACGGCTTCTTCGTCAGGATGTGGCGCTTGTGGCTCTGGCCGCGCTTGAAGCCCTTCGCAGTCTTGCGAAAACGCTTCGCCGCAGCCCGGTTGGTCTTCAACTTGGGCATGTCAACGATCCTCCTGCCGTGCGGCTTCCGCCGCCGGCGCCTTTGTGACCCTGTCGCACCACTCGCGTGGGCTCGGGGCGGAGCCGGATCCGCGCTCGCGCGCAGCGCCGGCCACTTGTGTCGAGCGGTCTCTCGCGCCGCTCGTGTCGCGAAAACGGGGACTGCCCATTTCCGTCCCGCGGAAATGGGCAGTCCCCGTTTCCGCCGATTCCTACTGCTGCGGCCGCTTCTTCGGCCCGAACATCATCACCAGCTGCTTGCCTTCCATCAGCGGGTTCTGCTCGATCACCGCGTGTTCCGCGAGATCCTTCACCAGCCGATCGAGCATCCGGCGACCGACTTCCTGGTGGGCGAGTTCGCGGCCGCGGTAACGGAGCGTCACCTTGGCCTTGTCGCCCTCGGTCAGGAACCGGACGATGTTGCGCAGCTTGATCTGGTAGTCGTTCTCGTCCGTACCCGGACGGAACTTCACTTCCTTGACCTGGATCTGCTTCTGCTTGCGCTTCGCGGCGTGCGCCTTCTTGTTCTGTTCGAACAGGAACTTGCCGAAGTCCATGACCCGGCAGACCGGCGGTTCCGCGGTGGGCGACACCTCGACGAGATCCAGGCCCTGCGACGAGGCCATCTGGAGCGCGTCGAAACGCGACATCACTCCGGCCTGGCTGCCATCGGCGGCGATCACGCGCAGCTGCGGCGCGAGGATCTCTTCGTTGCGCCGAACGCGCTTCGTGGTAGAGATAGGTCAATCCTCCAATGAGCCACGGCCGCGGCTAGCCGCATCGGACGCGATCCGGCGTGCCACCTCTTCGAGGGGCATGGCGCCTAGATCCTTGCCCGAGCGCGTGCGCACGGCCAACGAGTGGGACTCGGCTTCCCGGTCCCCCGCCACCAGCAGGTACGGGACCCGCTTCAGCGTGTGTTCGCGGATCTTAAAGCCGACTTTCTCGTTGCGCAAGTCGGCGATTACCCGAACCCCCTGATTTTTCAGGAATTCGGCCGCTTTTTCGACGTACGGCGCCTGCCGGTCCGTGATGTTCATCACGACGGCCTGGGTCGGCGCGAGCCAGGTCGGGAACCTGCCCGCGTAGTTCTCGATGAGAATGCCGATGAAGCGCTCGAAACTGCCGAGGATCGCCCGGTGCAGCATGACGGGGCGCTTGCGCGTGCCGTCATCGGCCACGTACTCCGCCCCGAGCCGCTCCGGCAGCACGAAATCCACCTGCAGCGTGCCGCACTGCCAGTCGCGGCCGATCGCATCGCGCAGCACGAACTCGAGCTTCGGCCCGTAGAACGCGCCCTCGCCCGGGTTCATCGTGTACTCGAGCCCGGCCGCCTCGACCGCGGCCTTGAGCGCCCCCTCGGCCCTGTCCCAGACCGCGTCCTCGCCGGCGCGCTGCGGCGGGCGGTCGGAGAACTTCACGCGCACGTCGGCGAAGCCGAAGTCCGCGTACATCGAGCGCAGCAGGCCGCAGAACGCGACCGTCTCCGCGTTGATCTGGTCCTCGGTGCAGAAGATGTGCGCGTCGTCCTGCGTGAACGCGCGCACGCGCATCAGCCCGTGCAGGGCGCCGGACGGCTCGTTGCGGTGGCACGCGCCGAACTCGGCGATGCGCAGCGGCAGGTCGCGGTAGCTCTTGATGCCCTGCTTGTAGATCAGCACGTGGCCGGGGCAGTTCATCGGCTTCACCGCGAGCGTCCGGTTCTCGGACTCGGCGATGAACATGTTCTGCCGGTAGTTGTCCCAGTGGCCGGTCTTCTCCCACAGCGTGCGGTCGAGGAGCTGCGGGCTCTTCACCTCGACGTAGCCCGCGCCGAACAGCCGCTCGCGCACGTAGGCCTCGATCGTGCGCCACAGCGTCCAGCCCTGCGGGTGCCAGAACACGCTGCCGACCGCCTCTTCCTGCTGGTGGAACAGCTCGAGCTCGCGGCCGAGCCGGCGGTGGTCGCGCTTCTCGGCTTCCTCGAGGCGCGTCAGGTAATCCTTCAGCGCCTTCTCGTCCGTCCACGCGGTGCCGTAGACGCGCTGCAGCTGCTCGTTGTTCTGGTCGCCGCGCCAGTAGGCGCCCGCGAGCTTCATGAGCTTGAAGGCCTTCAGCTTGCCGGTGCTCGGCACGTGCGGGCCGCGGCACAGATCGAACCACTCGCCCTGGCCGTACAGGCTGATGTCCTCGCCCGCCGGGATGCTCGCGATGATCTCGGCCTTGTAGTGCTCGCCCATGCCCTTGAACAGTTGCACGGCCTCGTCGCGCGGCATCACGCGCCGCGTGACCGGGAGGTCGGCCTTCGCGAGTTCCTGCATCTTCTGCTCGAACTTCGCGAGGTCCTCCGGCGTGAAGGGGCGCTCGAAGGCGAAGTCGTAGTAGAAGCCGTCCTCGACGACCGGGCCGATCGTCACCTGCGCCTTCGGGTAGATGGACTGCACGGCCTGCGCGAGCAGGTGCGCCGTCGAGTGGCGGATGACCTCGAGCGCCTGCGGGTGCTTGTCCGTGACGATCGCAAGCCTCGCGTCGCGGTCGATCGTGTAGGAGGTGTCGACCAGCCTGCCGTCGACCTCGCCGGCGAGCGCGGCCTTCGCGAGGCCCGTGCCGATCGACTTCGCGACTTCCGCGACGGTGACCGGGTGGTCGAAACTCTTCTGGCTGCCGTCCGGCAGCGTGATGACGGGCATGGGCGTGGACGACCGGGGCTGGAAAAGCCTGCTAGTTTACGCGAAACCGCGACCGACTCGCGGCGGAAGGAACGACGGGGGCTTCATGCGGCACGACTCCGGAACGACGCCAGAGGACCGCGGCACGCGGCGGCGACGCTGCGAGACGACGACCCCGCGGACCGGCGGTCCCGGGATGGCGCCGCGACGGGCGGTGCCGCACGCCCTGCTCGCGCTGCTGGCCTGCACGGCGACCGCCGTCGCCGGGGCAACGGAGATCGAGCGCATCAACCCCGACGGCCTGACGAAGCCGCAGGGTTACTCGCAGGTGGTGGTCGGCCGCGGGGAGCGCTGGATCCACGTCGCGGGCCAGGGTGGCATTGCGAAGGACGGCACCGTGCCGGCCGACGTCGGCGAGCAGTCCCGCCTGATGTTCGAGAAGGTGCGGATCGCGCTCGCGGCCGCCGGCGCCACGCCCGCGGACGTGGTGCGCATCGTCGTCTACATCGTGGACCTGCCGAACACCGATCCGGCGCCGATCTACCGGGCGATCCGCGAGTTCTTCCCCGAGGGCGCGAAGCCCGCGTCGTCGATCGTCGGCGTGAGCGCGCTGGCGCTGCCCGGCATGAAGGTCGAGATCGACGTGACGGCGGTGCGCTGAGCGCCCTACGGCAGCCGCAACTGCTCGCCGTAGCCGGTGAGTTCGAGATAGCCGCGCCCGGCGCTAGCGGCGCCCTCGCCCAGCGTCACCGCGCCCTCCCAGTACACGATGCCGGTGGACACCCGCGCATCCTTCTCCTGGTCGTCCATCATCGGCCGCACCGTGAAGCGCCGTTCGCCGACCTGCACGCTCCACTCGACCGGCCAGACGATGTTCGTGCGCGGCGAGCGCCACGCGCGGCCCGGCACGAACTCCACTTCGCCCGGCCCGAACGTGCGCTGCGTCCCGTCGGGCGCGCGCAGGGTCGCCGCCGCCCAGTGCTCGCGCCCCTCGGCGGTGCGGATGCGAAACGCCATCAGCGCACTGCCGTCGACGAGGTTGATGCCCATCCAGTCCCAGCCCTGCGCAGCGTCGTCGAGGTAGGCCGTCGACCACTCCTGGTCGAGCCACGCGGTGCCGGTCACGCGCACCGTGCGCTCGCCGCGCCGCACGGTGCCCGACACGCGCAGCTGCGGCACGCTGTAGTAGTAGCTCGCGGAACGCGGGTCCGGCCCCTTGCGGCTGTAGCCCGCCTCGCCGTTCAGCATCGGCGGCTGGGTGCGCTCGAGCGTCAGCTCGTAGCCGAAGTCCTCGGCCTGGATGCGGGTGTAGTAGGCGTTGCCGCGCGACTCGAGCCGCCAGTCGCGGATCCAGGCCTGCGTGCGCCCGACGCTGGCGCCGGCGAGGCCGAGCGCATCGCGCGCGATTCGCTCGGTCGCGTACAGCCGCCCGCGCTCCGGATCCGAGACGGCTGCGTGCGCGATGACCAGGTGGCGGGGCGTGAACGCGCTGGGGTTGCGCTCCTCGACGTCGGGGCGCACGCGGAAGAACGTGACCTGGAAGCCGAGCGGCTTGCCGTCCTCGGTCGTCAGCCAGCCGGTGATGTACCACCACTCGGTACGGAAGTCGGGGTGCGCGCCTTCGTCCTCGGGGAAGCGCAGCACGCGGCCCGGCACCACGTCCGGCGAGGGGCGCGACTGGATCGGCACCGGCGTCGCCGTCGCGACCGGCGGGCCGCCTCGCACGGCCGGTGCGGTGCCCGTCGCGCTCGCGCCGCGCCCGAGTCCCGCGCCGGCCTGCTCGTGGGTGGCCTGCGCGTGGGCCGCAGCCGCGCCGAGTAGCGCCAGCGCGCAGAGCACTGCCGGCGCGAAGCTCACCAGTCCTCCCGTACGGCGCGCACCACGTCGCCCCGCACCGCGGCGCGGCCCGCCACGGTCGCCGTGATCGCCGCGGCGAGGATCAGCACCGCCGACAGCACCGCGAGCTGCAGCCACGGCACCGACAGGTCGAGGCTCCAGTTGAACGACTGCCGGTTCACGACGTAGACGAGCACGAGGCTCAGGAAGAAGCCGAGCGCGAGCCCGTAGACCACGCCGATCGCGCCCGTCAGCGTGCCCTCCGCCGCGAGCATCCGGATCACGTCGTGCCGCTGTAGGCCGACGTGCCGCAGCATCGCGAACTCGCCGCGCCTCGCGAGTGCCTGCGAACTCGCCGCGAACGCGATGCCGACGAGGCCGATCAGCACGGCCACCGCCTCGAGCGCGTAGGTGATCGTGAACGCGCGGTCGAAGATCCTGAGGCTCAGCTCGCGGATGCCGCCGCTGGTCATGATCTCGACGTCGCGCCCATCCTCGAGCCGCGCGCGCAGCTCCTCGATCACGCGATCCGGCTCCGCGCCCGGCGCGAGCCAGACGGCCGCCTCGGTCGCGAGCCGGTCGTTCGTCTGCCGCACGTACCAGTCCCGATCGACCACCACCGCACCGAACGATCGCGCGTAGTCGCGCCACACGCCCGCGATCGTCACGGGCACGTAGCGGCCGCCGAGCGGCAGGCGCAGCTCGTCGCCGATGCGCAGGCCGTAGAGATCGACGATCGCCTCCGAGACCCACGCGTTCGCGCGGTCGGGCCGGTGCCGCGCCGGATCGGCCTCGAGCAGCGGCACGCCTGCCCCGACGTTCCCGAAATCGACGTCGCGCGCGATCACCGACACCGGCGGCCTGTCCGGCGCGAGCAGCACGTGCTGAACCCGGTGGAACTCGATGCGGCCGACCCCGGGCACCGCGGCGAGGCGCGCCTGCACGTCCGGCGTCCAGAACGCGGTGTCGGCCCCGGTGGACGCGCGCAGCTGCACGTCGGCCGGCAGCACCTCGTCGAGCCACGCGATGAACGATTCGCGGAACGAGAACACCATGATCGCCATCGCGACCATCAGGCTGAAGCTCACGATCACGGTCGCGAGGCTGACCGAGGACTGGCCGGCGCTGCCGCGCAGCTGCGCGAGACCGACGTCCACGGGCACGCGCCCGGTCGCCGGCAGGTGCGACAGCACGAACGCGCTGACGCGCGGCACGAGCAGCACGCCGCCGAACAGCAGCAGCGTGATCGCGAGATAGCCGAACACCGGCACGCCGCCGACCGGCGGGACGAACGCGACCGCGGTGCCGAGCGCCAGCAGCCCGAGCCCGGGCCAGGGCGAGCGCAGCCGCTCCAGCACCGGCTCGACGTCGCCGGCCTTGAGGGCCCGCGCGGGCGAGCGCAGCGCCGCCTCGCGCGCCGGCACCCACGAACCCGCCAGCGCGAACCCCGTACCGAGCAGGAAGAACGCGAGCATCGCGAGCGGCTGCGGCGTCAGCGTCAGCGCGCCGCTCTCGAGGTAGCCGCCGCCGAGGTCGCCGCCGAGCCGCGTGACGAGCGCGCTCGCGATCAGGTAGCCGAGCGCCACCCCGAGCAGCGAGCCGAGCGCGCCGAGCAGCGTGCCCTCGAGCACCAGTAGCGCCTGCAGTTCGCCGCGCCGCAGCCCGAGCGCCCGCAGCAGCGCGAGCGCGGTGCGCCGGCGCAGCACCGACAGCGCCTGCGTCGAGAACACCAGGAACGCCCCCGTCAGCAGCGCGACCAGCGCGAGCATGTTGAGGTTCACGCGGTACGACCGCGTCACCGTTTCCGCCCGCGTGCGCTCGACCTCGGGCGCGATCGCCTCGACGCCCGGCGGCAGGCTCGCGCGCAGGCCGTCCCGGAACCGCTCGCGGTCCACGTTCGGCTCGAGCCGCAGGTCCACGCGCGAGATCGTGCCGACGCGGCCGAACAGCCACTGCGCGGTGGAGATGTCCATGATGCCGAGCCGCTGCGGGAAGACGTCGCGCGACAGCACGGCGACCACCCGGAGCGGCAGCGCCTGCGTGCCGACGCGCACGCTCACCACGCCGCCCTCGCCGACCTCGAGCTCGCGCGCCGCCTGCGCGCTGAGCACGATCGCATCCGGCGCGAACAGCGTCAGCAGGTCCACGTTCAGCTCGCCGTAGAGGCGCGGCTGGATCATGCCGGCGCGGAACGCGTCCATGCCGACGATCCGCAGCCGGCCGCCGCCCGCGAGCGCGGCGTCGACGTCGAGCGCCGGGCTCGCCTCGCGGACGCCGGGCAGCTGCGCGAGACGCGCGTATTCGCCCTCGGGAAAGCCGGCGCGCCCGCCGCGCACCACGACGTCCGCCTCGCCGACCAGCTCGCGGGCCGCGTGGCTGAACTGCCCGAGCGCCGCGCCGTTGACGAAGAACACCGCCGCCGCGAGCGCGACGCCGAGCGCGATCACGAGCACGGTGATGGCGACGCGGCCCGGCTGCTCGCGCAGCTGCGCGAGGCTCACGGCCCGGACGATCGCCAGCCAGTGCGGCGAGCCCGGCGTGAGGCCGGCGCGAGACTCGACCGTCGCGCTCATGCGGGCTCGCGACGGGCGGCCGCGCGTGCGGGCCCGGGATGCGCCGCCGCCACTACCGCGCCCCGACGGTCGCGGCGGACCGAGTCGCCGCGGACCCGCTCTCCTCCGCACCGTCCAGTGGCTCCAGGCGCCGCCCGTCCAGCACGAAGATGCGGTCGGCGGTCGCGGCGGCCGCGCGCGAGTGGGTGATCAGGATCGCGCTGCCCGCATTCGCGCGCACCTGCTCGCGCAGCAGCGCGAGGATCTGCGTCGCGGTGCGCGGGTCGAGGTTGCCGGTCGGCTCGTCCGCCAGCAGCAGCTTCGGGCGGTGCACGAGCGCGCGGGCGATCGCCACGCGCTGCACCTCGCCGCCGGACAGCTCGCGCGGATACCGGCCGCCGTACCCGCCGAGCCCGACCGCCTGCAGCATCGACTCGACGCGCGCGCGCTGCTCGTCCTTCGGCACCCCGAGCAGCTGCAGCGGCAGCGCGGCGTTCTGCGCCACCGTCATGTACGGCAGCACGTGGAAGGCCTGGAACACGAAGCCCATCTCGCGCCGGCGCAGCAGCGTGGCCGCGTCGTCGTCGAGCGCGCCGAGGTCGCGGCCGTCCAGCTCGATGCGGCCGGCATCGGGAGCATCGAGGCCGGCGACGAGGTTCAGGAGCGTCGATTTGCCGACGCCCGACTCGCCCATGATCGCGACGTACGCGCCGCGCGGCAGCGTGAACGACACGCCGTCGAGCACGGGCGGACGGTCCGCGCGATAGCGGCGCACCACGTCGACGAGCGAGAGGACCGGAAGCTCGGACACGCTAACCTCGGGACTGCAGGAAGGGATACGCTCCGGCGAGCGACGCGCCCATCTCGGATGATACCGGCGCCACCTCGGCCGCCCGCGGCTACACTGGCGACCCGCGCAACCCGCGCCTGCCTGCCCGCGCCATGCTCGAAGCCTTCCTCGTGTCCACGGGCATCGTGGCGCTCGCCGAGATCGGGGACAAGACGCAGCTGCTCTCGTTCGTGCTCGCGGCCCGGTTTCGCCGGCCGTGGCCGATCGTCTGGGGCATCCTGGTCGCTACGCTCGTGAACCACGCGCTCGCCGGCGCTGCCGGCACCTGGGTCGTGCACCTGCTCGGACCCGACGCGCTGCGCTGGGTTCTCGGCCTGTCGTTCATCGCGATGGCGGCGTGGATGCTGAAGCCGGACGAGATCGACGACGACGACGCGAAGGCACCGGCGAACCTCGGTGTGTTCGGGACGACGCTCGTGGCGTTCTTCCTGGCCGAGATGGGCGACAAGACCCAGATCGCGACCGTCGCGCTCGCCGCGAAGTACGGGGCGTGGGCCGCGGTCGTGATCGGCACGACGCTGGGGATGATGCTCGCGAACGTGCCGGCGGTGCTGCTGGGCGACCGGATCACGAAGTGGGTGCCGGTACGGGTGGTGCATGCGGTGGCCGCAGGGATCTTTGCGGTGCTGGGCGTCGTGGTGCTGCTCGGCGGGACCGACGGGCTGCTGCGGGCGGCTTGACCGCCCGGATCGACACCGGAGGGGAAGGCAGGTCCCTCGTGGCGGCTTGTCCGACCCGGGACGGTCCAGTATCCTCTGCGGCCCCGCGAAACACGGGCGCGTAGCTCAGCGGTAGAGCACTTCCTTGACATGGAAGGGGTCACAGGTTCGATCCCTGTCGCGCCCACCACTCCGTAACCGATTCCTGACGCGCTGGCTCGGAGACGGCGCGCCGGCGCGCATTCGACGGCCAGCTCCCGGGTAGCGACAGGATCGATCGACCGCTCGCGCGCGATCGGCCGCTCTGCCGCCGCCCCTCCGCCCGTTCCGCGCCGGCCCCTACTCGTCGAACCGCAGGTGCTTCACGCTCTTCCCGTGCCGGCGAATCAGCCGCAGCGCCTCGATCCCGATGCTGATGTGCCGCTCGACGTACTCGTCGGTGACCTTCCGGTCGCTCGCCTCCGTCTTCACGCCTTCGGGGATCATCGGCTGGTCGCTGACCAGCAGCAGCGCGCCCGACGGGATCGAGTTCGCGAAGCCGGCCGCGAAGATCGTCGCGGTCTCCATGTCGATCGCCATCGCGCGGGTCTTGCGCAGGTATTCCTTGAACTCGTCGTCGTGCTCCCAGACGCGGCGGTTCGTGGTGAACACGGTGCCGGTCCAGTAGTCGTGGCCGAGGTCGCGGATCATCGTCGACACCGCGCGCTGCAGGCTGAAGGCCGGTAGCGCGGGCACCTCGGGCAGAAGGTAGTCGTCGGAAGTGCCGTCCCCGCGGATCGCCGCGATCGGCAGCACCAGGTCGCCCAACTGGTTCTTCTTCTTGAGCCCGCCGCACTTGCCGAGCAGCAGCACGGCCTTCGGGCCGACCGCGGACAGCAGGTCCATCACGGTGGCGGCGTTCGGGCTGCCCATGCCGAACATGATCATCGTGATGCCGTCGCCGGTCGCGTTCGGCATGGGACGGTCGCGCCCGACGATCTCGGCGCCGGTGAGCGCCGCGAACTTCTCGAGATAGTTCCCGAAGTTCGTCAGCAGGATGTGCTCGCCGAACTGCGCGAGCGGCGTGCCGGTGTAGCGCGGCAGCCAGTTGTCGACGATTTCCTTCTTGGTCTTCATGGTGGTTCCGTTCGTGTGGCGGACGTGCACCCGCCGGGTGAATCACTGGCGCGGCGCACCCTTGAACGCGTCGGCCTGCAGGCGCGCCGCCACTCGCTCGGCCTCGCGCAGCGCGCGCAGCACGTTGCCGCCGGCGAGCTTCTCGAGGTCGCGGTCGCTCCAGCCGCGGCGCACCAGTTCGGCGAACAGGTTGGGGTACGTCGAGACGTCCGACAGGCCGTCCGGCCATCCGCTCGCGCCGTCGTAGTCCGCGCCGATGCCGACGTGGTCGATGCCGGCGCGCCGCACGACGTACTCGATGTGGTCCGCGACCTGGGCGATCGTGGGCTTCGGGATGTTCGCCTTGTCGAACACCTCGCGGAACAGCGCCGAGCGCTCCTGCGGGGTCTTCGCCTCGCGCGCGCGGAACTGGAACTCGGCCATCGCGGGCGCCCAGGCCTTCGCGGCTTCCGGCGAGACGAAGCCGCCGACGAACAGCACCATCACGACGCCGCCGTTCGCCTTCAGGCGGTCGAGGGCGGAGTCCGGCACGTTGCGCGGGATGTCGACGATGCCGCGCACGGCGCTGTGCGAGAAGATCACCGGCGCCTGGGAGACGTCGAGCGTGTCGAGGACCGTTTCCTCGCTCGCATGCGAGAGGTCGATCAGCATGCCCAGCCGGTTCATCTCGCGCACGACCTCGCGGCCGAAGTCGCTCAAGCCCCCGTGCCGTGCGGGCACCTGCGCCGCCGAATCCGCCCAGTCGGTGTGCGTGTTGTGGGTGAGCGCCATGTAGCGCACGCCGAGGTCGTAGTAGGCCTTCAGCGGCCCGAGGGAATTCTCGATCCCGTAGCCGCCTTCCATGCCGAGCATCGAGGCGATCCTGCCCGCGCGACGGATGCGCACCACGTCGTCCGCGGTGCTCGCGTACTCGAACACGTCCGGGTACTTCTCGATCATCCGGCGCGCGGTCGCGATCTGCTCGAGCTGCGTGCGCGCGAAGTCGCGGCCCGCCTCGCCCGGGATGTACACCGACCAGAACTGCGCGCCGACTCGGCCGGCCCTGAGCCGCGGGATGTCGGTCTGCCACCGGGTGCGCTGCCGCAGGTCGTACTGCGCGGGATCCGGCACCGGCCCGAACTCCGAGCGCAGCGTGATCGGCAGATCGTTGTGGCCGTCGAACAGGATCGCGCGGTCCAGAACACGCTCCGCGCGCACCAGCGCGGGATCCTTCGACGCCTTCGACTCGGTGGCCGGCGCAGCACCGGCGGCGAGCGTCACCGCGACACTGGCCCACGCGGCGAGCAGGAACGGGCGTCGGCAGACTTGGAGCATCGACGGGAACTCCTGGCCGAGCGCGGTGCGCTCGACGATCGCTGACGGCGGCGACATGGACGCCCCCGGGGCCGGGGCGCATCGAGCCGACTGCGCGAGTCTCAAGCCGCGCGCGCCGGCACGGAAGCCCCCGCCACTTCGGCCGCCCCGGGGGGCGCGGCCGCGGCATGCTCCTGCGCGACGCTTCCGGGTGGCGGCTCACGGGGCACGTCCTCGGGGGTGTCCAGCCGGCAGTCCTCCGGCGCGGGCAGCGGTGCGTCCTGCAGGAAGGCCCCGATACAGGCGTTGGTGGCGCGGATCGCGTCGAATGGCGTGCCGTGCCGCGAACCGCTCACCACGACGAACTCGGCGCCGAGCTGCGCCGCGAGTTCGCGCTTCTCCTCGAGCGGCGTGTAGTCGTGCTCCGCCGCGACGATCAGCGTGCGCGTCCGCAGCCGTCCGAGCCGGCGCACGCACGACCAGCGCTCGAGCGCCGCGACCGTCGCGAGGTACGGGCGCGGCGGCGTCGCGCCGATCACGGTGATCGCGCGCTCGCGCAGCGCGGCCTGCCAGGGCTCCGGGAACACGCGCGCCGCCACCAGCCGGGCGGTGCGCGGCATGCCGCCCCACCGCACCAGCAGCGTCTGCACGCGGGCCTCGAGCCATTTCCGCCAGTGGTCGGGCCGGTACGACGCGAGGCTGTTGATCGTCACCAGCCGCGGCACGCGCTCGGGGCGCTGCAACGACATCTCGAGCGCCACCGCGCCGCCGAGCGAGAAGCCGACGAGGTCCGCGGAGTCGATCCCGAGGTGGTCGAGCAGCGCCCACATGTCCCGGGCGAACTGCGGAATCGAGTAGCGGCCGCGCGGACGCGAACTGCGGCCGCTGCCACGCAGATCCGGCAGGATGACCCGGTAGTGCGTCTCGAGCGCCGGCACGTGGAAAGCCCAGTCGCCGCCGCACATGCCGAGCCCGTGGATCAATACCACCGGCCGGCCGCGGCCTCGCTCGAGGTAATGCAGATCGACGCCATCGTGGCGAAAGTAAGGCATCGTTCCGTGTGGGAGCGCCGCGAGGGGGTGCGGCGCCGCTATCGTGGCCGTTACGCGTGACGGCCACAAGCGGTGATGCCGCGTGGCGTCACCCGGAGCGGATCACCGACCCGCGCGCCATCGCCGGCGACGGATCATCGCCGTGTCGCGACGGCGCTCAGCCGCCCGGGCCCGACCGCAGCAGCGCCGTCCGGTAGTCTAAGGACTGGCGCTCCGAGAGCCGGAACGACACGCCGGCGAGTTCGGCACCGTCGAACGCGAGCGCCGCGGCATCCGCGGCGTCGGTTGCGTCGCCGCCGTAGAACCGGGACGCAATCTCGTCCACGCGGCCGAGCACCTCGCGGATCGCGGCCAGTTCGCCTTCGTCGAGCGATCCCTGGACGTCCAGGCGGAACCGCGTCTCGGAGAACGCCGAGACCGCCGCGTACGCGGCGGCGCCCTGCAGGCCGACGAGCGAGCCACCGCGGGCGTCGAAGCCTTCGCGCGTCTTGAGCGACAGCCGCACCCGGTCGCCGTCCTGCGTGACGAGTTCGATCTCGGTCTTCTGGGTCGAACGGAACTTCGCCATCGCCCCCGTCGCCTCGACAGGTTCGCGGCTGCGTGCGCCGAGGCCAGGGGGCAGGCCGGTAGAGCGGATCGCATCCATCCGAGGGCTCCGCGGCCGGCCGAAGGGCCGAACCTCCGAGGCGTGGTCGGCTGGATTATGGAAAACTTGAGTCAGCCGGCCCGGCGTGAGCCTTGCAGCCCGAGCCCCACCTTCCGCAGTTCCCCGATCTCGTCGCGGAGCTTCGCCGCCGCCTCGAACTCGAGGTTGCGGGCGTGCTTGTACATCTCCTGCTCGAGCTTCTTGACCCGCTTCATCACCTGCTCGGGCGTCAGGTCGCCGAGGCGACCGGCCCCGGCCAGGCGCTCGCCCCGCTCCTCGGCGGACCGCGCACCCTCCATGACGTCCTGGACAGCCTTCACGATGCCCTTCGGCGTGATGCCGTGCAGCGCGTTGTGCTCCAGCTGCTTCGTGCGGCGGCGGTTGGTCTCGTCCAGCGCACGCTGCATCGAACCCGTGACCGTATCGGCGTAGAGGATCGCCTTGCCGTTCACGTTGCGCGCCGCACGGCCGATGGTCTGGATCAGCGAGCCCTCCGAGCGCAGGAAGCCTTCCTTGTCGGCGTCGAGGATCGCGACCAGCGAAACCTCGGGGATGTCGAGGCCCTCGCGCAGCAGGTTGATGCCGACCACCACGTGGAACCTGCCGAGGCGCAGGTCGCGGATGATCTCCATGCGCTCGACGGTGTCGATGTCCGAGTGCAGGTAGCGCACCTTCACGCCGTGCTCGTGAAGGTACTCGGTCAGGTCTTCCGCCATCCGCTTCGTCAGCGTCGTGATCAGCACGCGCTCGCCGCGCTCGACCACCTTGCGGATCTCGGACAGCACGTCGTCCACCTGCGTACGCACCGGCCGGATCTCGACCACCGGGTCGACGAGGCCGGTCGGCCGCACCACCTGCTCCACCACCGTGCCGTTCGAGTGCCGGTACTCGTACGGTCCGGGCGTCGCGGACACGAAGATCATCTGCGGCGCCAGCTTCTCCCACTCCTCGAACCGCAGCGGCCGGTTATCGAGCGCGGACGGCAGCCGGAAGCCGTACTCGACCAGCGTCTCCTTGCGAGAGCGGTCGCCCTTGTACATGCCGCCGAGCTGCGGAATGGTCACGTGGCTCTCGTCCACCACCAGCAGCGCGTCGCTCGGGAGATAGTCGAACAGGCACGGCGGCGGCTCGCCCGGCGCGCGGCCCGAGAGGTAGCGCGAATAGTTCTCGATGCCGTTGCAGTAGCCGACCTCGTTCATCATTTCGAGGTCGAACAGCGTGCGCTGCTCGATGCGCTGCGCCTCCAGCAGCTTGCCCTGGGCACGGAATTCCTCCACGCGCACGCGCAGCTCTTCCTTGATGTCGTCGAGCGCGTTGACGAGGCGTTCCTTGGGCGTCACGTAGTGGCTGGACGGGAAAACCGTCACGCGCGGCACCTTGCGCGTGACCTCGCCGGTCAGCGGGTCGAACCACATGATCTGGTCGATCTCGTCGTCGAACAGCTGCACGCGGACCGCCTCGCGCTCCGACTCGGCGGGGAAGATGTCGATGGTGTCGCCGCGCACGCGGTAGGTACCCTGCGACAGGTCCATTTCGTTGCGCGTGTACTGCATGTCGGTGAGACGGTGCAGGATCCTGCGCTGCTCCATGCGGTCGCCGCGCGACAGGTGCAGCACCATCGACAGGTACGCCTGCGGGTCGCCGAGGCCGTAGATCGACGACACGGTCGCGACGATGATCGCGTCGCGCCGCTCCAGCAGCGCCTTCGTCGCCGAGAGGCGCATCTGCTCGATGTGGTCGTTGATGGCCGCGTCCTTCTCGATGAAGGTGTCGGACGACGGCACGTACGCCTCGGGCTGGTAGTAGTCGTAGTACGAGACGAAGTACTCGACGGCGTTGTCCGGGAAGAACTCCTTGAACTCGCCGTAGAGCTGCGCGGCCAGCGTCTTGTTGGGCGCGAGCACGATCGTCGGCCGCTGGATCCGCTGGATCACGTTCGCGATCGCGAAGGTCTTGCCCGAGCCCGTCACGCCGAGCAACGTCTGGAAGCGCAGCCCCGACTCGATGTTGTCGACCATCGACGCGATCGCGGCCGGCTGGTCGCCGGCCGGCTGGTACCCGGACTGCAGTTCGAACCGGCGCGGCTCGACGACGCGGAGATGGCTCATTGACACGCTCGCTGGGGGCCCGGGCCCGTGCTGTTGAGACTGTTAACGCGGACGCGCGGCCCGGTTCGCGGTTGATCGGGGACACCCGTTGCCGGAAACTCGATCGGCTGCGTCCACGCCCCGCTCTACGAACCGAACGCCCCGGAACCGCCATGCCGATCGAAGTCGCCCGCCGCGTGCAGCGTATCAAACCGTCCCCCACCATCGTCTTCACGGCCCGGGCCGCGAAGCTGCGGGCCGAGGGCAAGGACGTCATCGCGCTCAGCGCCGGGGAACCGGACTTCGACACGCCCCTCCACGTTTCGGACGCGGGGGTCGCGGCGATTCGAGCCGGCTTCACCCGCTACACCAACGTCGACGGCACCCCGGAACTGAAGGACGCGATCATCGCCAAGTTCCGCCGCGACAACGGCCTCGAGTACGCGCGCAACCAGGTGCTGGTGTCCTCGGGCGCAAAGCAGACGATCTACAACCTGGTCACGGCGCTGGTGGACCCGGGCGACGAGGTGGTGATCCCGGCGCCGTATTGGGTGTCGTATCCGGACATGGTGCTGCTCGCCGACGGCGTGCCCGTCACCGTGTATGCGGGCCCCGAGCAGGGATACAAGATCACGCCGGCCCAGCTCGAGGCCGCGATCACGCCGCGCACGCGCCTGCTGATCCTGAACAGCCCGTCGAACCCCACCGGAGCGGCCTACACCCGGGCGGAACTGCGTGCCCTGGGCGCCGTGCTGGCGCGGCATCCGCGCGTCGTGATCGGTACCGACGACATGTACGAACCGATCTGGTGGGGCCCGGAGCCGTTCTGCAGCTTTGCAACCGCCTGCCCCGACCTGTACGAGCGCACCGTGACGATCAACGGCGTGTCGAAGAGCCACGCGATGACCGGCTGGCGCATCGGTTACTGCGGCGGCCCCGCGGAGCTGGTCGCGGCGATGGCGACCATCCAGGGCCAGTCCACCAGCAACCCGTCGTCGATCAGCCAGAAGGCCGCGACGGCCGCGCTGAACGGCGATCAGGCCTGCGTCGCGCGGATGAACGCGGCTTTCAGGGAGCGCCACGACTACGTGGTCGGGGCGCTGAACGCACTGCCCGGCGTGTCCGCCCGGCCTGGCTTCGGCAGCTTCTACGCGTTCGCGAACGTCGAGGGCGCGATGCGGCGGCTCGGCTGCGAGAACGACCAGGGTTTCGCGGAGAAGCTGCTCGACGAGGCGCTGGTCGCGGTCGTGCCGGGGTCCGGCTTCGGTGCGCCGGGGCACGTCCGGCTGTCGTTCGCAGCGTCGCTGGAGTCGCTGCGGACCGCGCTGGACCGCATCGCCGCGGTGCTCTGAGAGAATCTGCGGCAGGCGGGCGCAGAAGCGGCGCCACGGGCTGCGCCGTTTCTTGACTTGGCGGCGTGGCGTCCGGACAATGTGCGGCTTCGCCGAAGGCCCGTTCCCCGGTAGCTCAGTCGGTAGAGCAAGCGACTGTTAATCGCTGGGTCGTTGGTTCGAGTCCAACCCGGGGAGCCATCTCAGCTCGTATCAGCGCGTATCAGGGCGTCGCAGGACGACTGATTCGCCAAGGCCATGATGGCGTTGGGCGCATATCACGCCGTCACAGCGGGTCTCACGCTGTATCGCCCGAGCGCACGCCGCGTGGGGGTACTTCTCGGGGTATCGACAGGGCTCCCGGCAGCGGTACCCCAACAATGCAGCCTTCGCTAAGTGCGTGAACGCAAAGCTCTGGCAGCCCGGCGATCGAGGTCAGAACAGCTCTGGGGTGGCGGCACTTCGACTCCACCGGACGGAGCCACGGCCACGACCGTGCACGAGATGTCCTCGCCACAGGTCCCCGGTCTGTTCGCGAACGGCGGGTGCGGCCGGCGCTTCGCCGGCAACGAGAGCGAGTCAACTCCACCCGAAGCCGTTCGTACAGGCCGAGGAGCGGCTGATTCGGATCGTGCGCGAGTCGACGAAAGAAACGCGGCCTACGCCGATAGGTTGACCGGCCGGGAAACGGCTGTCGAGGCGCTCTCGGTAACGCCGACGAGCAGGCGTTCTATCAGCGCCCGTCGTCGCCGCTTCGGAAACCTCGACGGATCCAGGATCATCGCGACACACAGCCCGTCCACTGCACTGACGAGTAGATCGACCGCGTCGTCGATCACTACAGAACCCGGAACCTGCCCTTCCCGAAGCGCCTCGCGCAGGTACCGCTTCACGTACGACCGCCATCGCGAGTAGTTCTCCTGGTATGCGACGACGAGACGCGGATTGCCGACCGCCGCGCTCCAGAAGCTGAGCGAGACGGCGACCCCTTCAGGCGCCTCCGGGTCCAGCAACATGCGGTCGAGGGAAACGCGGAGTCGCGGCAGGCCCGGCGAAAGCCCGGCGGCCGCACTCTCGATCTCGGCAAAGTCGCGGTCGGCGACCCATTGAAACGCGAAACTGATGATGTCGTCCTTGTCGCGGAAGTAGTGCGACAGGACTCCACTGGTAAACCCGCCCTCGCGAGCAATCGTTCGGATCGTGGTCTTCTCGAGACCCATCTTCTGGATTACGCGCATCGTCACCCGGGCGATTTCGGCGCGCCGGCGGTCGTGATCGACGATCTTCGGCATGAGGCTGGGGTCGGGTCGCGTCGGGACAGTCCCCAGAGTCTACCGCGTCGGCCACGGGCAGCCCAGCGTTCAGGCGGCGAGATGCTGGTTCAAGCGCGCCCACAGCCGCTCTGCGGCCTCGAGCCCAGAGTGATGTGCCTGGCCGACCGTGCTGCTGATCAGATAGTCGCCCGCGAATTCCATACGCGGTATCGGTGCCAAACCACGGAACTGCTCCAG
>JAPZRU010000023.1:0-17500 GCA_027531255.1 Steroidobacteraceae bacterium
TGCGCCCGCCCCCCGGCGGGGCCCCCGCCCCTGGGGTGCGGATGGTGGGGTGCGTGGCGCCGCCCCCCGTCGTTTCGGGGCGACCCGGGCGCGCCGGGGGGCGCGGGCCCAGCTCTCGGGGGCGCGGCCCCCCGCGCCGGCTGGGCCGTGCGCGCGGTGGACTTGCGCGAACCCGACTCCGCGCTGCGCGATTCGGCGGGTCCGGCCGTGGACTGGTGCGTCGCGGACGTCACCTCCGCCGCCGGCGTGGAGCGCGCCTTCGACTGCGGTCGCACGCCCGCCGCGGTCGTCAACAGCGCCGGCATCGTGCAGTTCGCGAAGCTGGCCGACCTGTCGCGCGACGACTTCGTCGGGCTGCTCGACGTCAACCTGGTCGGCACCTTCCTCGTGACGCAGGCGGCGGTGCGCCGCCTGCGCGAAGCCGGCGGCGGGGCGGTCGTCAACGTCTCGTCCGTGGCGGCGCACGCGCCCGCGCCCGGCACCGGCGCCTACACCGCGAGCAAGGCGGGCATCGAGGCGATGAGCCGCCAGTTCGCGGTCGAGCTCGCGGGCACCGCCGTGCGGGTCAACTGCGTCGCGCCCGGCTTCATCGACGCCGGCATGGGTGCCGCCAACTACGACCGCGTCGCCTGGGAGCGCCGGGCGGCCGCCGTGCCGCTGCGCCGGCTCGGCACGGCCGAGGACGTGGCCGACGCCGTGCTGTTCCTGGTTTCGCCTGCGTCCCGCTACGTCACCGGCCAGACGCTCGTCGTCGACGGGGGCGTGCTGTGCAACACGCTCGGCCTCCTGCCGCGGGGTTGAAGCCGTGACCCGCACGTCCGCCGGAGCCCGCACCCGCGACGCCGACCCGGTCACCGGGACCTGGCGCGGCTGCGACGGCAACGTGCTCGCCTGGGAGGCCTTCGACGGCCCTGGTCCGCTGTCGGTGGTGTTCCTGCACGGCGGCGGCCAGAGCCGGCATTCCTGGCGACGTGCCGCCCGGGCGCTCCAGGCGCGCGGCTTTCCGTGCCTCGCTTTCGACCTGCGCGGCCACGCGGACAGCGACTGGATCGCCGACGGCGACTACCGCCTGTCGCGCTTCCAGGCCGATCTCGACCTCGTCCTCGATAACTGGGCCCGGCCCGCGGTCGTCGTCGGCGCCTCGCTCGGCGGCATCGTCGCGCTGCTCTCGACCGGCCACGGCTCGCCGTGGGTGCGCGGGCTGGTGATGGTGGACACCGCGCCGAAGCTGAACGCCGCCGAGATCGAGCGGATCATCGGCTTCCTCGGCCACGGCGCCGACGCCGGGTTCGCCTCGCCGGCGGCGGCCGCGGCGCACGTGCAGGCCTTCTTCACGGACTCCGCGGTCACGACCGAGAGCATCGCGAAGGGCCTGCGCCCCACCGGGGACGGCCGGTGGCAGTGGCACTGGGACGTGCGCGTCGTGAGCGGCGAGCGGAACTCGGTAGCGGTGGCGCACGAGGCCGAGCTGCGCGAGTGCGCCCGCCGCGTCCGCCAGCCCTTCCTGCTGGTCCGGGCGGGCGCCAGCGAGCTCGTCACCGAAGACGCCGTGGACGACCTGAAGTCCTGCGCGCCGCAGCTCGAGGTCGTCTGGCTGCCCGGCGCCCATCACATGATCACCGGCGACGACAACCTGCCGTTCGTGGACGCGGCCGCACCGTTCCTGACGCGCCTGCGCGACGGCATGTCGCCCTCGTCGAGCGGGACCGCACCGTGAACCCGCGGGGTTTCGTCGCCGCGGTCCGGCTACCACAACATCGCACCGCCGAGGACGTATGGCGCTGACTTCCCAGACGGCTTCCGAGACTCCGCCGGGACGCCCCGGCACCTATGCGCGCCTGACCGTCGGTCACACGCTGGAGCGTGCGGCCGCCGAGCACGGCGATCGCACGGCCGTCGTGATCGGCAGTCACCGGCTGACGAACCGGCAGGTGCTCGACGAGGCCCGCACCTGGGCCGGCCGCCTCGCCGCGGCCGGCGTCCGGCCGCGCGACCACGTCGCGATCCTGATGCCGAACTGCCTCGAATACCTGCTGCTGTTCTACGGCTGTGCGCTGCTCGGCGCCTGCCCGGTGCACCTGAACTCGCGCTACAAGCGCGAGGACCTGCGCTACGTGATCCCGGACTCCGACGCCACGGTGCTGTTCACCTCGTCGAAGCAGAAGGAGTTCTTCGACTACCGGCAGATGCTGGTCGACGTGTTCCCGGGGCTCGCGACCTGGCGCAAGGGCGCGGCGCTCTCGCTGCCGGAGGCCCCGCGGCTGCGCCAGGTGTTCCACTTCCACGCCCCGGACGAGACGCAGTGGGCGACCGAGGCGGACTTCGAGGCCGGCCCGCCCGGGCCCTTCGACGCGGACGCGGTCCACGGCGAGGACATCGCGCTGATCATGTACACCTCGGGCACCACCGCGAACCCGAAGGCCTGCCTGCTCTCGCACCGCGCGCTGGAGCTCGCCGGTCGCGGGCTCGCGAAACGCTGGGAAATGACCGCCGAGGACCGCTTCTGGGATCCTCTGCCGTTCTTCCACATGTCGACGATGCTGCCGCTCGCGACCTGCCGGTCGGTGGGCGCCACGTTCATCGCGCAGGAGCACTTCGACCCGGCCGCGTCGAACGCCGAGATCGAGAACGAGCGCGCGACGATCCTGTTCCCGTCGTTCCCGACGCTGACGACCGCGCTGTTCGGGCACCCGAGCTTCGACGCGGCGCGGATGAAGTCGGTGCGCGTCGTGAACAACGTCGGTCCGCCGGACCTGCTGCGGCGCTTCGCCGCGCAGCTGCCGACCGCCTGCCACGCCTCGGCCTACGGCCTGACCGAGGGCGGCGGCGTGATCGCGTTCAACGACCTGAGCGACACTGCCGAGCAGCTCGCCACCACTTCCGGGCGACCCTTTGAGCACGTCGAGGTCCGCGTGGTCGACCCGGAGACGGGCCGCGTGCTGCCGCCCGGCGAGCCGGGCGAGATGCAGATCCGGAGCGACCAGAACTTCAGCGGCTACTACAAGGATCCGGAGAAGACCGCGGCGACCGTGCTGCCCGACGGCTGGCTGCGCACCGGGGACCGCTGTTCGCTGGACGCCGACGGGCACATCCGCTACCTCGGCCGCATCAAGGACATGCTGAAGGTGGGCGGCGAGAACGTGGCCGCGATCGAGATAGAGAGCTGGCTCTGCGCCCACCCGGCGGTGAAGGTGGCGCAGGTGGTCGGTGCGCCGGACGACAAGTACATGGAAGTGCCCGCCGCCTTCATCGAGCTTAAGGACGGTGCGACGCTCACGGCGGACGAGGTGATCCGCCACTGCAAGGGCAGGATCGCGAGCTTCAAGATCCCGCGCTACGTCTACTTCGTGACGGAGTGGCCCATGAGCGCGACCAAGATCCAGAAGTTCCGGCTCCGCGAGCTGATCCAGGCGGCCGACCGCCGCGAGCCGAGCCAGGTGTCGTGAACGCCGCGGCCGGCGGGGCGGGCGAGGGCCCGGGCATCGCGACGCCGGGCGCGGCCCCGGCCGCGGGCTGTCCCGTCGCCACGTTCCGCGCGCTCGCGGAACGCAACGGCGCTCCCGACGCGCGACCCGACAGCGGCCGGCCGATCTGGCGCTGTCCCGAGAGCGGCGTCTGGGTCGTCGAGTCCTACGCGCTGATCGTGGACGCGGTGAACCGGCCGGCCGAGTTCTCGAACAAGTACTCGCTGTCGCTGCTGGACGCGGACTTCCCGGCAGCCGAGGTCGAGCGCATCTACCGCGAGGGCGGTTGCCTGTGGGCGCGCACGCTGTCGGCGAACGATCCGCCCGACCACCGCCGTTTCCGCGCGCTGGTCGAGCGCATCTTCTCCGGCGCCAAGGTCGCCGCGATCGAGCCGTTCGTCCGCGAGACCAGCCGGGACCTGCTGGCGGCGTGGCCGGACGGCGCGGACTTCGAGGCGATGGCCGGCTACGCGGTGCCGCTCCCCACCCGCGTGATCGCGCGCGAACTCGGCGTCGCACCCGAGGACGGACCGCGCTTCAACCGCTGGTCCGACGCCGCGGTCGGCACGCTGTCGCTCAACTCCACGCGCGACAGCCACCTCGAGGCCGCGCGCGCCGGCGTCGAGTTCCAGGCCTACTTCGGCGCGCGGCTCGACGACCCGCGGCTCCGGCCGACCGGCTCGCTGATCGACCTGGTCGCGCGCGCCGCGACCGACGCCGACCCGGAGCAGGGACTGCCGATCACGCGGGCCGAGCAGCTCGGCCTGCTGCACACGCTGATGATCGCCGGCCACGAGACGACCGCCGCGACGCTCGGCGAGATGCTGCGCCGTCTCGCGACCGCGCCGGCCACCTGGGACGCGCTGCGGGCGTCCGAAGCCGTGCAGAAACGCTACGTCGAGGAGATGCTGCGGCTGGCCGCGCCGGCGCAGGGTCTGTGGCGCGTGACCACGCGCGAGGTCGAGCTGGGCGGCCAGGTGCTGCCGAAGCGCAGCGTCGTCAGCCTGCGTTTCGCGGCGGCGAATCGCGAGGCCCCGCGCTTCCCGGACCCCGAAGCCGTGCGGCTCGACCGTCCGGCGGTGCCCGCGCACCTGACTTTCGGGGCCGGCATCCACCACTGCATCGGCGCGGGCCTCGCGCGCCGCGAGCTGCTGGTCGCGCTGCAGGACCTGCTGGCGAGCTTCCATGCGCTCGAGCTCGCCGTGCCGGAGTCCGCGCTCCGCTACACTCGGAGCGTGACCACGCGCGGGCTCGTCGCGCTGCCGCTCCGTGCCCGCCGCGCCTGAACCCGGCGCGGCCGACCACCGGAAGATCCTCATGTTCAGAACCGACATCGCGCTCGCGCTCGGCAAGCGGTCGCCGCTCGGCAAGTTCGGCGGCGGCCTCAGGGACGTGCCGCTGACGGAACTCTCGGCGCAGGCCGCGCGCGCGACCGCCGCGGCGGCAGGCCTGCGGCTCGACCAGTTCGATCACTTCGTCTACGCGACCACGATCCCCACCGACCGCGACTCGCTGTTCGCGCATCGCGCGGTCTGCGTCGCGACCGGCTTCCCGACCGAGACGAGCGCGCTCGGCGTCGTGCGCGCCTGCGGCTCCGGACTCCAGGCGATCGTGTCCGCGAGCCACCAGGTGATGGACGGCTCCAGCGATGTCGCGATGGCCGGCGGCGCGGAGATCTTCTCGCGCGTGCCGTACGTCGTCACCACGGCGCGCTGGGGTCACAAGCGCGGCGCGCAGACGCTCGAGGACATGCTGGACTGGGCCTACCGGTGCCCGACCACCGCGCTCTACATGGGCGAGACCGCCGAGCGCCTCGCGAAGAAGTATGGCTATGACCGCGCGGCGATGGACGACTGGGCCGTGATGAGCCAGGAGCGCGCGTGCGCCGCGCAGGCCAGCGGCTTCCTGGCCGAACAGATTGCGCCGGTCGAGGTGAAGTCGGGCGCGAAATCCGTGATCGTCAGCGCCGACGAGAGCATCCGCCACGGCACCACGCGCGAGAAGTTGGCCTCGCTCGCGCCGGCGTTCGCGGCGGAGGGCTTCGTCACCGCCGGGAACGCCTCCCCGGTGTCCGACGGCGCCGGGTTCATCGTGGTCGGCGAACGGCGGAAGCTGCGCGAGGCCGGCGCGAAGCCCGCCGCGCGCCTCGTCGGCTGGGCCACGGTCGGCGTCGAACCGGAGTTCATGGGCCACGGCCCGGTGCCCGCGATCGAGAAGCTGCTGAAGCGCCACGGCCTCGCGGTCGCCGACGTGGACTACTGGGAGATCAACGAGGCCTTCGCGGCCGTGAACCTGCACGTCGAGAAGCAACTCGGCGTGCCGCGCGCGCGGACCAACCTCTACGGCGGCGCGATCTCGATCGGGCATCCGCCGGGCGTCACCGGCGTGCGGATGACGCACACCGCCGTGCAGCACCTGCTCGAGCGCGGCGGCGGCCGTGCGGTCGCGGCGATGTGTCTCGGCTCCGGCCAGGGCATGGCGCTGCTGGTCGAGGCGCTCGACCCCGACGCCGACTGAACGCCCCCCGTCCCCCGTCTCCCGTCTCCCGTCTCCCTCGTCACCCCGATCGCACTCCGCGCGATCCAGGAGATCACCGCTTGAACGCGACGGCCACGCTCGACGTCCCTGCCCGCGACGATCGCGACTCCGCCTATGCGTGGTACGTGGTCGCCCTGCTGACCATCGCCTACTGCGTCGCGTTCATCGACCGGCAGGTGCTGAACCTGCTGGTCGACCCCATCAAGCAGGACTTCGCGCTGACCGACGTCGAGATCAGCCTGCTGCAGGGCCTCGCGTTCATGGGCGCTTACATCGTGTTCGGCCCGCCGTTCGGCCGCTGGTCCGATACCGGTCACCGCCGCAACATCCTCGTGCTCGGCGTCGTGATCTGGAGCGTGTTCACGGTGCTCTGCGGCCTGGCGCCAGGCTACTGGACGCTGTTCGGCGCGCGGGCGGGCGTCGGCGCGGCGGAGGCCTGCCTGATTCCGGCTGCCTGGTCGCTGATCTCGGACTACTTCACGCGCGAGAAGCTCGCGCGCGCGATGAGCATCTTCCTGATGGGGCCGTATCTCGGCGGCGGGCTCGCGCTGATCTTCGGCGGTCTCGTGATCGGCTCGACGGAAGCGATCGGTGCCGCGGTGCCCGCGCTCGACGCTTACTCAGGCTGGCGCCTCACCTTCATCCTGGTCGGTCTGCCTGGAGTGCTCATCGCGCTGTGGCTGCTCACGGTGCGCGAGCCGCCGCGCCGCGCGATCGCGTCGGGCGCGGTCGAGGACCGCCGCTTCTCGATGCGCGAGGTCGCCGCGTTCCTCTGGGCCGGTCGCGCGTTCTTCCTGCGCTTCTACGCCGGGATGTCGCTGATCATCATCGTCCTGTACGCGCTGCCGGCCTGGATGCCTGCGTACCTGATGCGCGCGCACGGGGCAGACGCCGCTTCGGTCGGCGTGCAGTACGGCGCGCTCGTGCTCGTGATGGGCTCCCTCGGCGTGCTCGGCGGCCCCGTCCTCGGTCGCTGGCTGAGTGCGCGGGGTTACGACGACACGCCGGTCCGCGTCGCCGGTTTCGCGGCGCTCGCGCTGGTGCCTTTCTGCGTGGCGCTCGCGTTCGCGCCGACTGCCGGCGCTGCGCTGGCGCTCGCCGCCGCGGCCACCTTCTGCTACAGCTTCCCGCAGGCCATGGCGGCCTCGGCGCTGCAGTTCGCGGCGCCGAACCGGATGCGCGGCATCGTCTCGTCGATCTACGTGTTCCTGGCCTCGGTGATGGGCCTCGGCATCGCACCGACGCTGGTCGCGCTACTCACCGATACCGTGTTCCGAGACCCGAACCGCGTGGGCGAGTCGCTCGCGATCGTGTCGTCGGTCGCGGGAGCGCTCGCCACGTACCTGATCTGGCGCGCGCTGCCGCACTACCGGCGGGCCGTCGCCAACACCGGCGCCGGCTCGGGCTGAACGTCGCGGGCCGTCGCCGCATCGACTAGCATTCCGGCGATCGCGTCACCGCCGAGGTTGCCGATGCCGCGTCGTTCCGGCGTGCCGCTGCGCACGTCTCCGCTCGTCTTCGCTCTCTCGCTGTCGGCGGCGCTGGCGCTGCCGGCGTTCGTCGCGGCCGCCGGCACACGGAGCCGCGGCCCGGCACCGGGCCCGACCGCACGCTGGAGGCGATCGAGCCGACCCCGGAGCCCGTGGACGTCGGCCTTGCGGGTCGCTATCCCGCCGACGTCGCGCGCTACGTGCTCGCGAGCGGCGCGCAGGCCGCGTCGATCGCGCCGGACGGCCGGACCGTCGCGGTCGCCTCGACGATCACCGGCGTGCGACAGCTGTGGCTCGCGTCCGCGGACGGTGGCGCGCCGCGCTCGTGCGCTACGACCTCGCGACGCAACGGCACGCGACGGTGGAGTCGCCGTCCTTCGACCTGCAGAACGTCCAGCTCTGCGGGCCCGATGGTCGCTGGCTGCTGTGGACCACGAACGAGGACGGCTTCTTCCGGCTGCACGGCCGCGACCTGCGCGCGGGCCGCCCGCTGCAGACCCCGACATTGCCCGAGGGCACCTACCGCGTCTCGTGCCCGGCCGGCAGCCCGGCCGCGGCGATCGTGGTGGACGGCTGGGCGACGCCGGGCGACCTCGTCGTCTGGGACCCCGACTCGGGCCGCACGACGACGGCGTGGAGCTCTAACCTCGCGGGGCTCGACCCGGCGCGCCTCGTGCGGCCGGAGAGCGTGCGGATGAAGGCGCGCGATGGCGTGCAGCTGCAGGGCCTGCTGTGCCTGCCACGCCCCGACGCCCGGCGCGGCGACGGTCCGCCGCCCGTCGTGTTCGACGTGCACGGCGGGCCGACCGCGCAGTCGATGGCCTCGTTCGACGGGCCGGTGCAGTACCTGCTGAACCGCGGCATCGCGGTGTTCCAGCCGAACGTGCGCGGCTCGACCGGCTTCGGCCACACCTACGTCACGCTCGACGACCGCGAGCGGCGGCTCGACAGCATCCGCGACCTCGTGGACATGCTCGCGTTCCTGCGCCAGGACGGCCGCGTGGACGCGCGCCGTGCGGCCGTGCGCGGCGGCTACGCGGTGAACGCGGTGCTCGCGGCGTACCCGGGCGAGTTCGTGGCCGGCGTCTCGCTGTTCGGCGTGGCCGCCTGGGTGACCGCGCTGCAGGTCGCCTCGCCGGCGCTCAAGGCCTCGGACCTGATCGAGTACGGCGACATCGACGACCCGAAGTGGCTCGAGTTCTACCGCGGCATCTCGCCGATCCGCCAGGCCGACCGCATCCGCGTGCCCGTGCTCTACTCGCACGGCGTGCAGGACCCGCGCATCGACATCTACGAGACCGAGACGATGGTGCGCACGCTGCGGCGCAACGGCGTCGAAGCGCCGTACGTACTGATCCCCGACGAAGGCCACGGCTGGGGTAAGCTGTCGACCGAGCCGTTCTATTTCCGGCGCGAGGCGGAGTTCCTGGAGCGGCGGCTCGGGCTCGCACGCTGACCTCGGGCCCGCGGCGACCTGGTCGCGCGGCGCGGAGGTGCGGACGATGGCGACGGCGCACGACGGACGAACGGCCGGTCACGACTCGCGCCGCGAACTGCTCGACGGGCTGCGCGCTCTGCTCGGGGCGGCGCGCGTGCTCGTCGAGCCCGAAGACACGCGGCCGTACGAGTGTGACGGCCTGACGCTCTTCCGCCAGCTGCCGATGGCGGTCGTGCTGCCCGAGTCCGAGGGCGAGATCGTGGCGATCGTCGCGCTGTGCCGTCGCCTGCAGGTGCCGGTCGTGCCGCGCGGCGCGGGCACCGGCCTGTCCGGCGGCGCGCTGCCACGCGGCGACGGCGTGCTGCTGTCCACCGCGAAGCTCGACCGCCTGCTCGCGCTCGACCCTCTCGCGCGGACCGCGACCGTGCAGCCCGGCGTGCGCAACCTCGCGATCTCGGAAGCCGCGGCCGCGCACGGGCTGCTCTACGCGCCCGACCCGTCGAGCCAGGTGGCCTGCACCATCGGCGGCAACGTCGCCGAGAACTCCGGTGGCGTGCACTGCCTGAAGTACGGGCTCACCGTGCACAACGTGCTGCGCGTGCGCGGCGTGACGATGGACGGCGAGATCGTCGAACTCGGCGGCCACGCCCCCGACGCGCCGGGCCTGGACCTGCTGGCGCTCGCGATCGGTTCGGAGGGCATGCTGCTGGTGGTCACCGAGGTCACGGTGCGGCTCGTGCCGGTGCCGCAATTCGCCCGCTGCATCGTGGCGAGCTTCCCCGACGTCGAGAGCGCGGGGAACGCGGTGGCCGCACTGATCGCCGCCGGGCTGGTGCCCGCCGGCCTCGAGATGCTGGATCGCGCCGCCGCCCGGCTGGTGGAGCCGCACGCGAAGGCGGGCTACGACCTCGACGCGGCGGCCGTGCTGCTGTGCGAGTCCGACGGCACGCCGGTCGAGGTCGAGGAGGAGATCGCGCGGATGAGCGCGGTGCTGCGCGAGGCCGGCGCGACGCGCCTGCAGGTCTCGCGCGACGAGGCCGAGCGACAGCGCTTCTGGGCCGGCCGCAAGAACGCCTTTCCGGCGGCGGGGCGTGCCGCGCCCGCGTACTACTGCATGGACGGCACGATTCCGCGGCGCCATCTCGGCGCGATGCTGAAGTCGATCCAGGCGCTCGAGGCGAAGTACGACCTGCGCGTGCCGAACGTATTCCACGCCGGCGACGGCAACCTGCATCCGCTGATCCTGTTCGACGATGCGGACCCCGACTCGGTGCGGCGCGCCGAGGCGCTCGGCGACGAGATCCTCGCCGAGTGCGTGCGGCTCGGCGGCACCGTGACCGGCGAGCACGGCGTCGGCGTCGAAAAGCTCGACGCCGCGTGCGCGCAGTTCGACGCCGACACGCTGGACGCGTTCCGGTCGATCAAGCGTGCGTTCGATCCGACGGGCCTGCTGAACCCGGGCAAGGCGATCCCGACGCTGCACCGCTGCGCCGAACTCGGGCGCCTGCGCGTCAGCGGCGGCGTGCCGCCGTTCCCCGACCTGCCGCGCTTCTGATGAACGACGCGGGCGCCGTCGTCGACGAACTCGCCGAGCGCATCCGCGCCGCGGCGGCGGCGCGCACGCCGCTCGAGATCCGCGGTGGCGGCACCAAGGCCTTCTACGGCAACCCGCCTGCCGGGGAGCCGTTCCCGACGACGGGACTCGCGGGCGCGGTCGCGTACGAGCCGAGCGAACTGGTCGTCACCGTGCGCGCCGGCACGCCGCTCGCGGAACTCGAGGCGCTGCTCGCGAGCCGCGACCAGATGCTGGCGTTCGAGCCGCCGCACTTCGGCGCCGGCGCCACCGTCGGCGGCTGCGTGGCCGCCGGCCTCGCGGGGCCGCGTCGCGCGTCGGCGGGCTTCGCCTACGGCGGCGTGCGCGACTTCGTGCTCGGCGCGAAGCTGCTCGACGGCCGCGGCCGCACGCTGTCGTTCGGCGGCACGGTGATGAAGAACGTCGCGGGCTACGACGTGTCGCGCGCGCTCGCGGGTTCGCTCGGCGTGCTCGGCGTGATCCTCGAGGTCTCGCTCAAGGTGCTGCCGCGACCGCCGGTCGAGACCACGCTCGTCTTCGAGTTCGACGAGGCGACGGCGCTGGCGCGCGCGTGCGCCTGGGGCGCGCGGCCGCTGCCGATCTCGGCTACCGCGTGGCACGACGGTTGCCTGCGACTCCGGTTGTCGGGCGCGCCTGCCGCGGTGGGTGCGGCACGGCGCGTCCTGGGTGGCGAGGCGATTTCGACTCCGGCCGACGCGTCCTATTGGCGGCAACTCCGCGAGCAGCAGTTGCCGTTCTTCGCCGGCGCGACGGCGCTGTGGCGGGTCGCGGTGCCGCCCACCGCTCCGCCGCTCGAGTTCGGCGACGCGACGCTGATCGAGTGGGGCGGCGCGCAGCGCTGGGTGCGCACGGCCGCGCCGGCGGAGCGCGTGCGCGAACGCGTGGCGCGCCTCGGCGGTCACGCCACGCTGTTCCGCGCGCAGGACCGCTCGTCCGGCGCGTTCACGCCGCTCGCGCCGGCGCTGCTCGCGATCCACCGGCGGCTGAAGGCCGAGTTCGACCCGGCCGGCGTCCTGAATCCCGGCCGTCTGTACGCGGAGTTCTGAGGGCATGCAGACCACGCTGGCGGATCGGTGGCGCGGGCGCGCGGAGGCCGAGGAGGCAGCCGCGATCGTGCGCAAATGCGTGCACTGCGGCTTCTGCACCGCGGCCTGCCCGACCTACCGTCTGCTCGGCGACGAGCTCGACGGGCCGCGCGGGCGCATCTACCTCGTCAAGCGGGTACTCGAGGGCGCGGTGCCGACCGCGAAGACGCAGCTGCACCTGGACCGCTGCCTCACCTGCCGCGCGTGCGAGCCGGCCTGCCCGTCCGGCGTCGAGTACGGCCGGCTCGCCGACGCCGGGCGACGGCTCGTCGACGAGAGCGTACGACGCCCGTTGCACGAACGCGCAGTTCGGGCAGCGCTGCGGGCGGTGCTGACGCGGCCGCGGATCTTCGCCGCCTTGCTGGGGCTCGCTCGGCAGCTGCGCCCGGTGCTGCCTGCGCGGCTGCGCACTCAGCTCCGGCCCGCCCGACCGGCGGGCGAGTGGCCGAGGCACGCGCGGCCGCGACGGGTGCTGCTGATCGGCGGCTGCGTGCAGCCGGCGCTGCTGCCGAACGTGGATGCCGCCACCGCACGGGTGCTGGACGCACTCGGCTACGAGACGGTGGTGCCGCCGGCGGCAGGCTGTTGCGGCGCGATCCGCCAGCACCTCGGGGACCCTGCGGGGGCGCTCGAGGCCGCGCGGCGCAACGTCGATGCGTGGTGGCCGCAGCTCGAGGCCGGCGCCGAAGCGGTGATCGTCAACGCCTCCGGCTGCGGCACGCAGGTACGCGACTACGCGCACCTGCTGCGCGACGATCCGGCGTACTCGGCGAAGGCCGCGCGCCTGGTCGCCGCCACGCGGGACGTCGCCGAGTTCGTGGCCGAGCACGCCGAGCGGCTCGCGGTGCGCGTGGCACCTGCGGCAGCCGCGGGAGATGCGGCGGGCGCCGCCGTTGCGGGCGAAGCGACGGCTGCCGCGGCCGCGCCATCCGCCACCGGCCGCGGCGGCCGTCCCGTGCGCGTCGTCTTCCACGCGCCGTGCAGCCTGCAGCACGGCCTGCGGATCCGTGGGGTCGTGGAGTCGCTGCTGGCGCGTCTTGGCGCGGAGGTGCTGCCGTACGCGGACGCCCAGCTCTGCTGCGGCTCCGCCGGGACGTACTCGCTGCTGCAGCCCGCGCTCGCGAACGACTTGCGCACGCGCAAGCTCGCGGCGCTCGAGCGCCCCGCGCCGGACCTGATCCTGTCGGCGAACGTGGGCTGCATCGCCCACCTCGACGCCGGTGCGCAGGTGCCCGTGCGCCACTGGATCGAGTGGGTGGACGAGATGCTGGGAAGGGACGGGGGCAATCCCGTCGTTCGCGGAGCCGAAACAGGGGACTGACCCCTTTCGTCAGGCGTCGGCGTAGCGCTGCAGCAGCGCCTGCTGCGCCGAGAACGGCTTCTCGCCGGCTGCGGGCCGCGTGCGCTCGTAGCGGCCGTCCGCCTGCAGGATCCACGCCCCGACGTCGTCGGCCAGGTAGCACTCGAGGTCGCCCAGGATGCGCTCGCGGTGCCGACGCCCTTCGATCGGAAACGCGACTTCCACGCGCCGGAAGAAATTCCGGTCCATCCAGTCCGCGCTGGAGCACCACAGTTCGTCGTCGCCGTCGTTCTGGAAGTAGTAGACGCGCGCGTGCTCGAGGAAGCGCCCGAGCACCGAGCGCACCCGGATGCGTTCCGACACGCGCGCAATGCCGGGCCGCAGCGCACAGACGCCGCGCACGATCAGGTCGATCTCGACGCCCGCGTTCGAGGCCTGGTACAGCGCCTCGATCACCCTCGGCTCGATCAGCGAGTTCATCCGCGCGATGATCCGCGCGGGTCGGCCGGCTCGCGCGTGGTCCGCCTCGCGACGGATCTTCGCCAGCAGTGTCTCGTGCAGCGTGAACGGCGACTGCAGCAGCTTCCGCAGCCGCGGCACGCGCGTGAGGCTCGTAAGCTGCAGGAACACCTCGTGCAGGTCCTGGCCGATCTTCTCGTCCGCGGTCAGCAGGCCGTAGTCCGTGTAGTAGCGCGCCGTGCGGGCGTGGTAGTTGCCGGTGCCGAGGTGACAGTAGCGCCGCAGTCCGCCGTCCTCCCGGCGCACCACCATGATCAGCTTCGCGTGCGTCTTGTAGCCCACCACGCCGTACATCACGTGCGCGCCGGCCTCCTGCAGCTTGTTGGCGAGCGCGATGTTCGCCGCCTCGTCGAAGCGCGCCATCAGCTCGATGATGACCGTGACGTCCTTGCCGTTGCGCGCCGCCTCGACCAGCGCGTCGACGATCGCCGACTCCGAGCCGGAGCGGTACAGCGTCTGCTTGATCGCGAGCACCTGCGGGTCGCGGGCGGCCAGCCGCACGAAGTCGACCACCGGCGCGAACGACTGGAACGGGTGGTGCAGCAGCACGTCCTTGTCGCGGATCGCCGCGAACAGGTCGGTGCGTCCGATCAGCCGCTCGGGCACTCCGGGCGTAAACGGCGGGAACTTGAGGTCCGGCCGGTCCACGAGGTCGTACACGGACATCAGCCGGTTCAGGTTCACGGGCCCCGGCACCTGGTAGAGGTCCGTGAGTCCGAGCTTGAACTGCTGCAGCAGGAAGCCCGTGATGTCGGCCGGGCAGTCGTGGGCCGTCTCCAGCCGCACCTCGTCGCCGTAGCGACGACTCGCGAGCTCGCCCTCGACCGCGCGACGCAGGTCGTCGATCTCTTCCTCGTCGACGAACAGGTCGCTGTTGCGCGTGAGCCGGAACTGCCAGCAGCCCTCGACCGTCATGCCGTCGAAGAGCCGCGACACGAAGCGCTGGATCAGGGTCGACAGGTAGGCGAGGTGCAGGAGCCCGTCGTCGCCGTCGGTCGGCGGCAGCCGGATGACGCGCGGCAGCGAGCGCGGCACCTGCACGATGGCGAGGTTGGTGTCGCGGCCGAACGCGTCGGTGCCCGACAGCCGCACGATGAAGTTCAGGCTCTTGTTCTGGATGCGCGGGAACGGACGCGCCGGGTCGAGTCCGAGCGGCGAGAGCACCGGCTCGACCTCCCGCTCGAAGTAGCCCTCCACGGCGCTCACTTGCGCGTCGGCGAGGCGGTGCTGGCGGACGAGGTGGATCCCGGTCTCGACGAGCGCCGGGGTCAGCACGTCATTCAGCAGACGGTACTGTTCCGCGACCAGCGCACGGGTGCGCAGGTGGATCGACTCGAGCTGCTCCGCGATCGACCGGCCGTCGTGGCCGCCGTGCGTCGAGCCCAGTTCCTGCCGCTCCTTCAGGCCGGCGACCCTGATCTCGAAGAACTCGTCGAGGTTCGAACAGCTGATCGACAGGAACTTGACGCGCTCGAGCAGCGGGATCGAGGGGTCCGCCGCGAGGTCCAGCACGCGCTGGTTGAACTCGAGGAACGACAGCTCCCGGTCGAGGTAGTAGTCGTGGGCCTTGAGGTTGACGTCGTCCATGGCGCATACGAAGGCGGCAGGACACGGGACCGTACCACGGCCGGGGAGCCCGGGGTGTTACACGCGTCGCGAGGGCGGCGGGACCGGGACGGCGGCGGCCGGCTCGGGCCGGCAAGGGGGCACCCAAGGGCCCCGGCGGTCAGCGGGCGGCCGCGACCCGGGCCGGCGCCGGCGGCGTCGCCTGCTGGAGCTGCGCGAGCAGCGGGCGCGTCTTCGCCTCGAAGTCCGCCCGCAGCTTCGGGCTGATCGGCTCCGCCGGCAGCGTCTTGATGGACGCCGGGTTCCGGTGGACGCCGTTCACGCGGTACTCGTAGTGCAGGTGCGGGCCGGTGGCGAGCCCGGACATGCCGACGTAGCCGATCAGGTCGCCCTGCTTCACGCGCTTGCCGACCACCACGCCCTTCGGGAACCGGTGCAGGTGCGCGTAGAGGGTTTCGACGCCGTTCGAGTGCTGCAGCACGATGGTGTTGCCGTAGCCGCCCTTCACGCCGCGGAAGCTGACGCGACCGTCGCCGGCGGCGCGGATCGGGGTGCCGATGGGCGCCGCATAGTCCACGCCCTTGTGCGCGCGCATGCGGTTCAGCACCGGGTGCCAGCGCATGCCGAAGCCGGAGCTGATGCGGGAGAACTGCAGCGGCGCGCGCAGGAAGGCCTTGCGCAGGCTCTTGCCCTCGGGCGTGTAGTACTCGGTCTTGCCGTCCGGCGCCGTATAGCGCACGGCGCGGTAGGCCCTGCCCGCGTTGACGAACTCGGCGGCGAGGATGTCGCCGTCGCGCAGGAATTCGCCATCGCGCCAGACCTTCTCGAGCACCAGCGTGAAGCTGTCGCCGGGCTGCAGCTCCTGGGCGAAGTCGATGTCGTAGCGGAATACCTCGGCCAGCTGCAGCGCGACCGAATCGCTCGCGCCGACGTCGTTGACCGTGCGGAACAGCGACGAGGTGATCGTGCCGTGCAGCGGCACGACGCGCACGTCCAGCTCGTTCTCGACGATCTGCACGGCGAACTGGCCGCCGGCGTCGCGCTGCACGTTCAGCGTCTCGGTCTCGCTGACGCGCCGCTTGAGCGACGTCAGCTCGCCGTTCAGGTGCGTCAGCGTGACGACGTCGCCGGGGCGCAGGATGTCGAGGCTCTGGCGCACGCCCGGCAGGCTGCGCACGACCGCGAGATCCTCGACGGACAGCTGGAGCCGCCGGAAGACGGCGTCCAGAGTGTCCCCGGGGCGGATGACCGCTTCGACCACGGAGTCGATCGGCTTCAGCGCTGCCTGCGCCGCCGCGGCGAGCTGGGCGCCCGCGCCGTCGGCCGCGCTGCCCTGCGCCCCGATGGGCGACGGGAGCTCCTGCACGACGGGATTGCCGTCCCCGCGGTCCGCGAGCCACCAGGCGCCGCCGCCGAACAGCACGGCGGACATGCCGATCGCGACCCAGCGCTTGCGAGCGAGCTTCAGGAGCGCGCGCGCACCCGAGGCCGGGGCCTGCCGATCGTCGATGTACATCCGTACACGCGCCTGACGCACCGTACGACCCCGTCCCGAACAGCCAAGGGTCGAGAGGGTACGGACCGGTACGGGGGCGGTCAACCCGCGGATCCGGCTCGGGATTTCCCGGTCTGGAGGGGCGCCCGCCCGAGTTTCGCCGCGGCCGGCAGGCGTGGTGGGCGGGCCGTGGGGTGCCGTGGGCGCGGGTTTTCCGCGTGAAATCGCGCGTTTCGTCGACGCAACATAAGCCGCCCGCCGCGACCGGGCGCCGCCGGCCGGCGGCCTCTGCCGGGCCCGGACGAGCCCGGCGGCCGCGCGATCGACCGCGCCGAACCGTGAACCGGTGCGCGATTTGCGCCGCTGCTGCGCCGCACCTACATTGCGCGCTCGCCCGACCCGAGGTTCCCGATGTCGATGCCGAGCGCCCAGGAGCAGATTCCCGAACTGAAGCGCGGCACCCAGGAGGTGCTGCTCGAGGCGGACCTGCGCGCCAAGCTGGCGCGCGGCAAGCCCCTCCACGTCAAGGCCGGCTTCGACCCCACGGCGCCGGACCTGCACCTCGGCCACACGGTGCTCATCAACAAGATGCGCCAGTTCCAGGCGCTCGGGCACGACGTGACGTTCCTGATCGGCGACTTCACCGGCCTGATCGGCGACCCGACCGGCAAGAACGCGACCCGCCCCAGGCTGACCCGCGAGGAGATCGAGGCCAACGCGCGCACCTACGAGCAGCAGATCTACAAGATCCTCGATCCCGCCCGCACGAAGATCGACTTCAACTCGCGCTGGCTGATCCCGCTCGGCTCCGTCGGACTCGTCGAACTCGCCTCGCAGTACACCGTCGCGCGGATGCTGGAGCGCGACGACTTCGCGAAGCGCTACAAGGGCGGCCAGCCGATCGCGATCCACGAGTTCCTCTACCCGCTCGCGCAGGGCTACGACTCGGTCGCGATGAAGGCCGACGTCGAGCTCGGCGGCACCGACCAGAAGTTCAACCTGCTGGTCGGC
>JAPZRU010000023.1:25000-27048 GCA_027531255.1 Steroidobacteraceae bacterium
TCCGGCCACTTGGCTACAGCCCTACACGGACGACCTGCTGGTCGAGCGCGCGCAGAACGGCACCAAGGCGGTGACCATCGTGACGCCCTCGTTCCCCGTCGATTGCCTCGAGACGCTGGAGGAGATCGGGGTCGAATCGCGCCGCAAGTTCCTGGAAGCCGGCGGTGAACGCTTCACGCTGGTGCCCGCGCTGAACGATTCACCGGCGCACGTGCGTGCGCTCGCGGGGCTGCTCGCGCGTTACGGCGTGGGGCATGGCGGTGCGGGCGCCTCTCCAGGGACCGCCGACGCCTGTCTCCACGGGAGAGTCGGCGTAGAAGTGAGCTCGCGCGGCGGCGAGGCGTCGAGCGCCGTCGCGGGAATGCGCCGAACGGTGTAGGCCTCGGGGCACCCCCCGAAATCGTCCGACGGGGCGCCTACCTGCGTTCGTCCGACTGGAGAGTGGACCGTCGCCGCAGGGCGCGCTGCGTTCACGCGGGGTTTCCCCTGGAAAGTCCGACGCATCCGGATCACGCCGCCCCTGCGCTTCCTGACGTCTCGGTGAGTGCCCATGCACCCCCTGTCGCCGCGGTCGATCTCGTCGCACAGGCCCAAAAAAACCTCGCCAGCAGTGCTGCGGTCAGCGACCGGCAGTCGAGTGCCTGGCAGGGCGCCGGTTCATCGCGGTGCCGGGGCAGAGAATGAAACTTCTCTCTCAGCTGAAACTCGCCCAGAAGCTCGGGCTCGTGATGTTCGTGGTCATGGTGCCGATCGTCTACCTCACCTACCAGCACGTCTCGCGGTTGCAGACCGCGATGGCGAACGACCAGCTTGCGCTGGACGGCATGCGCTACGTCGAGGGCCTGCAGGACGCGCTGGTGCCCGTCGCGCGGCACGAGGCCTTCGCGGTCGCCGCGATCCTCGGTGACGCCGAATCCGCCGGCAAGGCCGCGCAGGTCGCAGCCGAAGTGGAGGCGGGCTTCGCCAAGTTCGAGAAGGCCCACGTCGAGTTCGCCAAGGGCGGCGAGGTGGACCGTCTCTGGGGCCAGGCGCCGGTTCGCAGATGGATCGCAACGTCGGCGTCGGCATGATCGTGGTGCCGCTCGCCATCGCGACGGCGCTCGGCATCTGGATCGTCAGGATGATCACCGACGGCATGCGCCGGGCGGTCCGCGTGTTCGGCAAGATCCAGGCCGGCGACTTCTGCTACCACATCGTCGTGAAGACGAACGACCCGGCAAGGTGATCGACGTCAACGAGGCGGTGCAGTCGCTGTTCCGCCAGAGCGCGCCGGAGATGCGCAAGGCGTTGCCCACCTTCGATCCGGAGCGGCTGCTGGGCGGCTCCGTCGAGTCGCCGTACGGCGGTGGCGAGCCCGGTGCTGGATGCGTCCGGCACGCGGCTCGGTACCGCGGTGCAGTGGTTCGACCGGACGGTCGAGGTGGCCACCGAGCGGCAGATCCAGCTGGTCGTGCAGGCGGCGCTCGACGGCGACCTGCAGCGGCGGACGCGCAAGGACGGCAAGCAGGGCTTCTTCGAGACGCTGGCCGACGGCATGAGCAAGCTGCTGGAGAACATGGCGGACGTGGTGCGCACGATCAAGCGCGCGGCCAACGAGGTGAGCGTCGGGGCGGACGAGATCTCGAAGGGCAACACGAACCTCTCGCGCGCACCGGGGAGCAGGCCTCGAGCCTCGAGGAGACCGCCTCCTCGATGGAGGAGATGACCAGCACGGTCAAGCAGAACGCCGACGACGCGCAGCAGGCCAACCCGCTGGCGCTCAATGCCGCGGTGGAAGCGGCGCGCGCCGGCGCGCAGGGCCGCGGCTTCGCGGTGGTGGCGAGCGAGGTGCGCAACCTGGCCTCGCGTTCGACCGAGGCCGCGAAGGAGATCGAGGCGCTGCTCCGGGACAGCGTCGGCAAGGTCGACGACGGCGCGAAGCTGATCGAACAGTCGGGCGCGACGCTGACCGAGATCGTCGGCGCGGTGAAGAAGGTTGCGGACATCGTCGCCGAGATCGCCGCCGCTTCACTGGAGCAGTCGGCCGGCATCGAGCAGGTCGACAAGGC
>JAPZRU010000031.1 GCA_027531255.1 Steroidobacteraceae bacterium
AAGGCGATGGTGCTGTGCGTCGACGAGAAGAGCCAGATCCAGGCACTGGATCGCCCGCAGCCGGCGCTGCCGATGATGCCGGGCGTGCCCGAGCGGCGCACGCACGAGACACCGACCGTGCGCCGCTGGCTGGCACGCCACCCGCGCTTCACCGTGCACTCGTGGCTACGCGAGGCCAGCGCCGCAAGGCGTTCGCCGCCCACGAGCAGATGCCCCTGGGAGAACTCGAAGCCGACCTCGGTTCCGCAGCGCAGCGACCGCCCGGATTCGACGTGCAGCACGTCCTCGTAGCCGGCGGACTGCAGCTGCTGCAGCACCGAACGCGTCTTCAGGATCTTGTCCTCCACGTCCTCGCCGTGGAGCTCGATGCACAGCTGCGGCTGTCGGGCGCGCAGCTGCGATCGCATCCCCTCGAGCACTGCGGCTTCGAAACCCTCGACGTCGATCTTGATGACGTCCGGCAGCGGCACTCCGCCCGACGCGCAGAGCTCGTCGAGCGTGGTCGCCGTCACGCACACGCGCTCCGCGACACGGTTCGCATCCATTCCCGAGGCAATCTCGGTGGCCGCCGAGGCACTGCCGGGGATCGAGGGATCGGGCCAGCTCGAGGTGGCCCGGGCGCGCAGCCAGCGCACGGTCGTGCACGGTCACCGCGAGGCGTGGATTAAGGGCCACGTTGCGGCGCAGACGCGCCAGGTTGCCGGGCATCGGCTCGACGACGTGTACCGCGGCGCCGCGCGACGCGAAGAACGGCGCGGTGAGGCCCTCGAAGGCACCCACGTCGAACACGACCTTGCCCGCGTAGTCCAGGGCCCGCAGGCAGGCCTGCTCCCGACTCTCGCGCTCGGGAACCCGCGACTTCGGCACGAATCCCAGCCCGCCCTGGCGGCGTAGGCCCTGTGCGCACCCGCGTCGCGTCAGGTCCACGTCGTGTCGGAAGAATCGCTGGCTGACCCACGCGACCATGCGATGCGAGAGAGCGTCGTGGGACACCGTCCGTACTGCCGCAGCGCCGGGATGCACACAGGGTGGCCGGGCACGACGTGCACGGAACGCGTGTCTGGGGCGAGGCGCAGCGGCCCGGACTCGCGTGACGGTCGCGTCGCCGCGGGTCGACCCGGACGAACCGGACCGCCACCGGCGGCGTACGCCGGCTCAGTCCTCGCAGATGAACCGGATCGTCGTCGACGAGTCGCGCTCCGGCGCGCGCCCGAGTCCGATCAGACCCTCGCCGGTGATCGGCAGGCTGTCGCGGCGCACGAACTGCTCCTGCCCTTCCGCGTCGTGCACGAACGTGCCGTTCGTGCTCTGGTCCACCAGCACGAACCGTGCCTTGGTGGCCTCGATCCGCGCGTGCAGCCGCGAGATCAGGTTGCCCTTCACGCAGAGGTCGTTGTCCTCGGCGCGCCCGATCGTCACGGCGGTGCGGTGATCGTCCAGCACGATCTCCGTGCCCTGGAGGCGGAGGCGCAGGCGCTTAGGCCGCTGCTGCTCACGGTTCGCGAGCGAGATCCCCGGCAGCACCGAGGTGATGTCCTCGGTCTGCCACAGCACCTCGAACAACGCGACCTCGTGGGTGCGCCCCTTCAGCGTCGCGACGTCGATCTGGCGGACGGACGCACGCCACTCGGGACTCAGCCTGTCGACCGTGGTAGCCGTCGTGACGATCTGGCCGGCCTTGGCCTGGCTCGTCATCCGGTTCGCGATGTGCACGGCGGCGCCGAACACGTCGCGGCTGTCGAGCACCACCGGCCCGAAGTGGCAGCCGATCCGGATCGCGACCTGGGTGCCCTCCACCTGCAGCCCCGCATGGGTGGAGATGGAGTGCTGCATCTGGCTGGCGGCGTTCAGGGCTTCGTCGGGCACGGCGAAGGTCGCCATCACCTCGTCGCCCATCGTCTTGATGACGGTGCCGTGGTGGGCCTCCGTGGCGGCCCGCATCGCATCGATGCAGATCCCGACCATCTCGCGCGCCTTCTGGTCGCCCAGGAGCTCGTAGAGCTTCGTGCTGCCGACGACGTCGGCAAACAGGATCGCGAGCTCGATGTCCTTGCCCATAGGCTCCCTGGGGTGGCCCCCGGCCGCCCGACCGGCGGGCATTCCAATTATATACGAGTTGTCATAAGGCTCCGGCCGCAGACTCCACCCGGGCCCACGCCGGCGCGGCGCCACCCCGCTCGGCCGCCTCGCGCGCGCGCTCCACGACCGTGAAGTCCGCGCCCGGCCGGTTGCCGAACTCGCTCAGCACGCGCCGCCACGCCCGCGCACCGGGCCGGCCCGCATACAGGCCGAGCGCGTGGCGCATGATCGCGTGCAGCCGTTGCCCGCGCGCCAGCTGCTCGCGCACGTAGGGCTCCAGCCGGTCGACGAGCGTCGCCGGGTCGAACCCCGGCGCGGTCGCGTCCGGCCAGCCGGCCGCTTCGAGGGCGGCCAGCACGCCCGGGTTGTGGTACGCCTCGCGCCCCAGCATCACGCCGTCCACGTGCTGCCACTGCCGGAGCGCGTCCGCGACGGTCTTGAGCCCGCCGTTGATCACCACCGTCAGCGCCGGGAAGTCGCGCTTCACGCGCCACACGGTCGGGTACACGAGCGGCGGGATCTCGCGGTTCTGCTTCGGCGACAGGCCCTGCAGGATCGCCTTGCGAGCGTGCACGATCAGCGTCCCGCAGCCCGCCTCCACCACCGCGCGCACGAAGGTCTCGAGGAACGCGTAGTCGTCGCGGTCGTCGATGCCGATCCGGCACTTCACCGTCACCGGCACGCGCACGGCCCCGCGCATCGCCGCGACGCACTCGGCCACCAGCGCCGGCCGTCCCATCAGGCACGCGCCGAAGGTGGCGTTCTGCACGCGGTCGCTCGGACAGCCGACGTTCAGGTTGATCTCGTCGTAGCCCCACGCCTCGCCGAGCCGCGCCGCCTCGGCCAGCGCGGCGGGATCGGAGCCGCCGAGCTGCAGCGCGACCGGGCGCTCGGCGGGGTCTAAGTCGAGCAGCCGCGCGCGATCCCCGCGCAGGATCGCCTGCGCGACCACCATCTCGGTGTAGAGGCGAGCGCGCGGCGAGACCAGGCGGTGGAGGTACCGGCAGTGCCGGTCCGTCCAGTCCATCATCGGCGCGACGCAGAGGCGGTGCGCGAGCTCGGGCAAGGCGCGCCTCACCCGGTCGCGCGCAGCGACGTCGCGGTCGCGGGCTCGAGCCCGCTCGCGGTCTCGCGCACGAGCCAGTCCACCACGGCACTCAGCGCCTCGCGCTCGCTCGCGCCGTCCGCGCGCGCCTGCTCGTAGACCTGCACCTGCCGGTGCGCGCTCGTGCCGCGCTTCAGGATCGTGCGCGCGTGCTGCACCTCGTCGAGGCAGCCGAGCGCGAGCGCGTCCTCGCGCACCAGCTCGATCAGTTCCTCGAGCAGCTCGCCGAACGGCACGAGCTCGCCGCGCGCGAGGTCGAGCAACCCATCGTCGGTGCCGTAGCGCATCGCGCGCCAGCGGTTCTCGTTGACCAGCATGTCGGCGTACACGCGCCACTGCTGGTTGTTGCGGCGCAGCCGCCATAGCATCCTGAGCAGCGACTGCACGAACGCGGCCAGGGCAGCCGAGTCGTGCACGCTCGTGCAGCAGTCCATGATCCGCGTCTCGAGCGTCGGGTAGCGCCAGCTCGGGCGCATGTCCCACCAGATCTTCGAGGTGTCCTGGATCAGCCCGTTGCGCACCAGCATGTCCACGTGCCGCTGGTACTCGCCGTAGCTCGCGAAACGCTCCGGGATGCCGGTGCGCGGCAGGCCGCTGAACACGGTCAGCCGGTACGACTTGAAGCCGGTGTGCTCGCCCTCCCAGAACGGCGAGGACGACGACAGCGCGAGCAGGTGCGGCAGGAAATACGAAAGCTGGTTCATCAGGTCGATGCGGCACTCGTTGTCGTCGATGCCGACGTGCACGTGCATGCCGCAGATCAGCATCCGCCGCGCGGCCGCCTGCATCTCGCGGGCGAGCGCGACGTAGCGGTCCTTGTCGGTGTGCTTCTGCTGGATGGCGCGCGCGAACGGGTGCGTGGACGCGGCGATCGGCGCGAGCCCGTGGCGTCCCGCGACCTCGACGATGATGCGGCGCAGCCGCTTCAGGTCCGCGACCGCCTCCGGCACCGTGCGGCTGACGCGCGTGCCGATCTCGATCTGCGAGCGCAGGAACTCGGGGCTCACCTGCCCGCCGCCGAGCGCGTGGCACTCCTCGTAGAGCGCGTGCGGCGGGTCGTCGTCGAGGTCGCGCGTGGCGACGTCGACCAGCAGGTACTCCTCCTCGATGCCGACCGTGAACGGTGGTTCCCTGGACATCGCGTCGCCCCCTTCGCGTGGTAGCCGCACCGTGCCTCAGGCCGTCGCGCGTGCAGCGTCCCAGACTTCGTGCACGCCGGGCAAGGCCAGCACGTCGGCCAGCGCCCGGCCCAGCACCTCCGCCCACCGCGCGATGCCCGCCGGGGTCAGCAGCTGATCCTGCCGGACCTCGAGGCACACGTGCGGCAGGCCGGGCCGTTCGGCGTGCCGGTCGATCGTGTAGTCGGCCGGATGCCGGCCTGAGTAAGGCTCGTTGTCTCCCACCACGAGCCCCGGTTCGCGCCGCAGCCGCTCGAGCAGCGGGACCGGCAGCCGCGGATCCTTGTCCCAGAGGATGCCGACGTTCCACGGCCGCGCCTGGGCGCCGTAGACCGGCGTGAAGCTGTGCACCGCGACCACGGCCGGCACGATGCCGCCGCCGCGCAGCCGGCCGAGGTGCCGCTCGATCGCGTCGTGGTAGGGCTCGTGGCAGGCCGCTGCGCGCGCCCGGCGCTCCACGTCGCCGAGGTCCTCGTTCCCCGGCACCCGCTGGCCGTCGCTGACCGCGGCGAAGCAGGTCGGGTCGTCGAGGCGGCGGTTGCAGTCCACGACGAGCCGCGAGTAGCCCGCGAGGATTGCCGGCGCCCGCAGGCGGTGCGCCAGCGCCCGGGTCAGCTCCGCCGCACCGAGGTCCCAGGCGATGTGGCGCCAGGTCGCTTCTTCGGGCAAGCCGAGCCGCCCGAGCTTGCGCGGAAACGCTCGGCTCGCGTGGTCGCAGACCAGCAGCACCGGCGCCGGCGCGGCCGGTTCGTGGATCTCGTAGGGAACCGGGTCTCCCGGCCCCAGCAGGCTTTCCGCGGGCGCGGAACTCGGGGAGGCGGACAACGCGAGCATCCGGTGGGGCGGCGGCCCCGGAAACCCTGCATTCTAGACCAGCGGGGCACCGTTCGGCGGGAACTGCGCCATCGGCTGCGGCCGCGCCACGTAGAAGCCCTGCGCGTAGTCCACGCCGAGGGCGGCCAGCGTGTCCAGCACCTCCGCGCATTCCACCCGCTCGGCGATCGTCTTCAGGCCCATCGCGCGCGCCACCTGGCAGATCGCTTCCACCATGCTGCGGTCGATCGGGTCGCGCGGCACGGCCTCGACGAACTGGCCATCGATCTTCAGGTAGTCCACCGGCAGCGTCTTCAGGTACGAGAAGAACGACAGGCCGGCGCCGAAGTCGTCCAGCGCGAAGCAGACGCCGCGATCGCGCAGTTCGCGCATGAAGTACACGACGCTCGACAGGCTCGAGAGCGCCGCGGTCTCGGTGATCTCGAAGCACAGGGAGCCCGGTTCGAGATCGAGCGTCGCCAGTTCCCCGATCACGTACTCGAGGAAGCGGTCGTCGTTGAGCGTCGTGGCCGACAGGTTGATCGCCACCGAGAAGCGCTCGTCGGCCGGCCGCCGCGCCAGGATCGACGTGAGCGCTTGGCGCACCACCCAGCGATCGAGCGCCGGCATCACGTTGTAGCGCTCGGCCGCGGGGATGAACTCGAGCGGCTGCACGAGCGACCCATCCGGCTCGCGCATGCGCAGCACCAGTTCGAAGTGGCGACGCGCCTCGACCGTACCCCCGATCGGCACGATCGGCTGGAACCAGATCTCGAGCCGGCCTTCGTCCATCGCACCCTGCAGCCGCGACACCCACTGCATCTCGCGGTGACGGACCGGCACGTTGTCGGACTCGTAGAGGTGCACCCGGTTGCGGCCCTGGTCCTTGGCCGCGTAGCAGGCCACGTCCACCGCGCTCATCACCTCGGCGACGCTCTCGGTGGTGCGGTCGATCGCGACGACGCCGATCGAGGCGCCGATCTGCAGCAACTGGCCGTTCCACGCGTAGCGGAAATCGCGGATCGTCTGGCGGAGCCCCTCCGCGATCGTGAGCGCCTGCTCGAGCTCGCAGTCGCACAGCAGGATGCCGAACTCGTCCCCACCGAGCCTTGCGAGCGTGTCGCTCGCACGCACGCGCGTCTGCAGGATGCCCGTGACCTGCTTCAGCAGCCGGTCGCCCGCGGGATGACCGCAGGTGTCGTTGACGACCTTGAACTGGTCGAGGTCCACGTAGACGAGCGCGTGCGAGAGCCCCTGCCCCGAACGCGCCTCGGCCAGCGCCGCGTGCAGACGGTGCTCGAACTCGCGGCGGTTGATCAGCCCCGTCAGCGCGTCGTGCGTGGCCTGGTACGACAGCGCGCGGCGCAGCCGGCGCTCCCGGCTGACGTCGCGGAACACCACGACGGTGCCGAGGTAGCGTCCTTCCCCGTCGCGAATCGGCGCCGCGGAGTTCTGGATCGCCAGCTCGCGCCCCAGGCGGTCGACCAGCACCGCCTGCTCGCTGCCGACCACCACGCGGCCCTCGCGCAGGCACTGCAGCGCGAGATTGTCGACGCCTTCGCGGCGCTGTTCGTCGATCACGCGCAGCACCTCGCCGAGCGGCCGGCCGCGCGCCTCGTCGAGGCGCCATCCCGTCAGCTGCTCGGCGACCGGGTTGGCGTAGTCGATCACGCCCGCGGAGTCGGTCGTGATCACCGCGTCGCCGATCGACTGCAGCGTGACCTGGGCGCGCTCCTGCTCGACGCGTACCGCGTGCTGGGCGCGCCGGCGCTCGGTGACGTCGGCCATCGTGCCCTCGGAGCCGGCGACCTGTCCGCACTCGTCCAGCACGAGCCGCGCGTTCTCGAGCACGCAGATCACCCGACCGTCGCGACGCCGCAGCTCGTACTCGGCCTCGCGCAGCTCGCCGGTCTCGTGAAGGCGCTCGAGGTTCGCGCGGCGCACCTCGGGGTTCACGTAGAGGCTCGTCGTGTCTGGCAGCTGCAGCAGGTCTTCCGCGCTCTCGCAGCCGAGCATCCGCACCAGCGCCGGGTTCACGGCCGTAAGCCGCCCGTCCACGGTGGACTGGTAGACGCCTTCGATCACGTTCTCGAACAGGCCGCGGAACCGAGCTTCGCTGGCGCGCAACGCGTCCTCGCGCCGCCGGCGCTCGATCGCGATGCCGGCGAGCTGAGTCATCCGCGCCATCAGCTCGCAGTCGCGGCGGCCGGGCGTGCCGGGCTCGTCCAGGTACACCGCGAACGTGCCGAGCAGGCGACCGTCGCCGCCCACGATCGGCGTGGACCAGCACGCGTGCAGGTTGCTGCGGAGCGCCGCGGCGCGCCGGTACTCCCAGTAGGCGTCCTTCGCGATGTCGGCGCAGATCACCTGCCGCGACAGGTAGACCGCCGCCGCGCAGGAGCCGAACCGCAGGCCGATCGGCACCTCGTCCATCGCCGCGCAGTACTCGCGCGGCAGGCGCGGCGCGACGACGTGCTGCAGGCGGTCACCGGCGACCAGCCGGATGGCGCAGAGCGCCCCCGGCTGCACCTTCTCGATCACGTCGGCGATCGCCTCGAGCGCCGCCTCGAGGCTCGCGTTCGACGCGAGCCGTTCGAGCACGCGGCGCTCGCCGGCGGCGACGAGTTCGGCGCGCTTGCGCTCGGTGATGTCGGTGATCGAGCCCCGGACCAGCCGACGACCGGCGCTCGGCAGGCCGGCGAGGCGGACCTCGCACGGGATTTCGCTGCCCTGCGCGTCGCGATGGGTCCACTCGAAGACGGGAGTCTCGCCCCGCAGCGCACGCTCGATGTAGCCGCGAACGACCCCGAACGAGGCGCTGCCGTCCGGCTGGTGCGGAGGGCTGATCTGCTCGGGACCGCCGGCCAGCAGCCGGGCACGATCCATCTTGAAGAAGCGCAGCGCGTGGTCGTTGCAGTCCACGAACCGGCCGCGGTCCACGTCGAGCACGACGATCGCTTCGGGCGCGTTCTCCACCAGCAGGCGGTAGCGCGCCTCGCTTTCGCGCGTGGCGCTCTCCGCCAGCTTGCGCTCGGTCGCGTCGCGCAGGCACACGACGTAGACCTGGCGCCGCTGCACGCGCGCCTGGCTGACGGCGAGCTCGGCCGCGAAGCGCTCGCCGCTCTTCGCACGCCCCGTCGTCTCGTGGGCGGCCAGGTCGACGTGCGTGTCGTCGCTGCGCAGCGCGAGCTGCGCGAGACGCTCCGGGAGCCGCGCGGTGCCGGTGCCGAGATCGGGCAGCAGGAGCGACAGCGGCCGCCCGAGCACCTCGGGTTCGGCGTAACCGAACACGCGCTCGCCGGTCGGGTTGAAGGTCTCGATGTGGCCGGAGTCGTCGACCGTCAGGATCACGTCCTTGACGTGGTCCAGGATCGCCTGCAGCTGGCTCGTGTTCTGCTCGCGCAGCTCGCGGGTCAGCTCCTGCGCCTCGTCCGACATCAGCTGCATCGAGCGCACGATGCCGCGGCGCTCCTCGTCCACCTGGTCGTAGTGGCGCGAGACGAGGCGCAGCAGCCGGTCGAGGTCGAGTTCGCCGTTGGCGGCGCTGGCCTCGCGCACCTGGCGCGCGAGCGCGCGGTTCAGCGTTTCGTGGCGCCCCGTGAGGGTCTCGTGGCGTCCCGTGAGGGTCGCGGGCGCCACGACGCCCGGGCCGGGGGCCGACCCGGCGTTGCCGGCGTGGCCGTTGGACCCCGCGCTCGCGCCCGCCGCGGGCCGCGTCAGCGGCACGACCTTCGGGTTCCCCCCCTGGCTCGACATGCGCCGTCCGGACCCCGCTCCGCGAATGGGACACAACGTAACGCAATGCTAGGGGGAAAGCCCAAGGGACCAGTGTGAACGCCGTCCCGTTTCGAGCCGGCGCGGCGTGCGATCGGCCGAAATACGCGGCCCGTCCTCAGGGCCCCGCGGCACCCGCGCCGGCCGGCTGCGGGCCGCGACCCGGACCGTACGAGACGCCGACGTAGAACAGGTTCTCCTGGTATTCGAACGTGCTGAAGTCGGACTGCCGGTCCTCGTGGCGGTAGCTGAAGTTCAGCCCGAATCGCGACGTCAACTGCCAGTCGAGGCGCAGCTGTGCGTACAGGGTCTGGTCGCCCCGGCCCCGCTGCCTGAAATCGCGCTCGTTCCAGTTGACCGATGCCTGCGCAGAGAGATTCGGCCGCAGTCGGCGCGACGCCGAGAGGCCGGCCTCGGTGAAGTCCCGGTCCACGTCGATGCCCGGGTTCTGGTAGCGCTCGCGGCCCTGGCCGCCGGCAATCGAGAACGTCGTACGCGTCCGGGCCCAGTCGAGGCTCGCGCGCGCGTACTGGTACTTGACCGGCTGGTTGACGACCGAGAGATCCGCGAGCACCGCGCCGACCGACTGCGGGTCGATGCCGGCCCCGATGAACACGATCTGCCCGTTGACGATGCGCGTCTCGCCGATCGCATCGCGCAGGATGTCGCCGCCGCTCCGGAACTCCTGTCCGGCCGACAGGTTCAGGTTCAGCGCCGGACTCAGGCGCCGATAGGCCGAGGCGCGCACCAGCGGCTCGCTCTCGGAGCCGGCGCGACCCTCGTTGCTCAGTTCGGAGAGACCCGCACCCAGCGAGAACCCGTAGCGCGCCCGCTGCGCGTCGAGGCTCGCGAAATACTCGCGGGTGTCGTACTCGCGCTCGCGCCCGAACCCGAAGCCGAACTCGTCCTCGTTCCGCACGCGCTGGAACGAGGCGTTCAGCGCCGCGGTGCTCGTGGCCGACAGGCGCCGGTAGAGCCGCGCGTTGCCGGAGTAACGCTGGTCGTCGCCGACGCCCTCGGAATAGTCGGTGCGCGCGTAGCGCGCGCCGAGACCGAGTCCCGCCACCCCGCCGAGTCGCAGGTCGACGTCGGGGCCGGTCGAGAAGTAATTGACGTTGGTGCGGTTCTCGGGCGTCGACGGCGCGAACGTATTGGTCGCGCTCTGCCCGAACGTGTTGTCCACGCTCCAGCTGATCCGGTCCGGCACGAACTCGTAGCGAGCGCCGGCGTTCACCGAGGCGCGCACGTCGCCGTCGTACGTGTTCTCGAGGTACTCCTCGTACGCGGCGTTGCCGACCAGCCGGTAGGTCAGGCGACCCTCGTCGCGGAACAGCGAGCCCGATACTCCGACCGAGGCGATGGTGTCGGACTGGCCGTCCGGTTGCCGCGTGGCGTTCGTCGAGTGAGTCACGCCGCCGAACACCGACCACGTCGAGTGCGGCAGCTCGAAGCCTCCCAGGTACCCCTGTGCCGCCGCGGGTGCGGCGAAGCCGGCACCGACGATGACCGGACAAGCCAGCGCGACGGCGCGCGCCAGGGCGGGACTGCGGCTAGCACGCGGCGCGGAGCGCGGCGTGGACGAACGGGATTGCTCGGGCACGACCTGCCCTCCGGCTGGAACACCGCCCGCAAGTGTACGGGACGGACGCTTGCGGGGCGAAACCGGGCGCGCCGTGCCCAGCCCAAAGGTACCGTCGAGTGCCGCCAGGTGCCTGCGGCACGGAGCCGGTTCGAAGCAGGCGCGCTCGGCGCCTCAGTCCTCGAGCCGCTCGGCGCGCTTGCGGTCGTTTTCCTTCAGGTGGCGCTTGCGCAGCCGGATGTTCTGCGGCGTCACCTCGACCAGCTCGTCGTCGTCGATGAACTCCATCGCCTGCTCGAGCGTGAAGCGGATCGGCGGCGACAGGATCACGTTCTCGTCCTTGCCGGCGGCGCGGATGTTCGTCAGCTTCTTGCCCTTCAGCGGGTTGACGACCAGGTCGTTGTCCCGCGTGTGGATGCCGATGATCATCCCCTCGTACACGGCCTCGCCGTGGCCGATGAACAGCCGACCGCGCTCCTGCAGCGCGAACAGCGAGTAGGCGAGCGCCTCGCCCTCCCCGTTCGCGATCAGCACGCCGTTCGGGCGCTGCGCGAGCGCCTTGTCGACGACCGGGCCGTAGTGGTCGAACACGTGGTAGATCAGCCCGGTGCCCGAGGTCAGCGTGCGGAACTCGGTCTGGAAACCGATGAGCCCGCGCGACGGCATCAGGTACTCGAGGCGCACGCGGCCGCGGCCGTCGTTCGCCATGTTCGTCAGCTGCGCACCGCGCTCGCCGAGCGCCTGCATCACGCCGCCCTGGCTGCGCTCCTCGATGTCGACCGTGACCTGCTCCCACGGTTCCTGCCGCTCGCCGTTCACGACCTTGACGACCACCTGCGGGCGCGACACCGCGAGCTCGTAGCCCTCGCGGCGCATGTTCTCGATCAGGATGCCGAGGTGCAGTTCGCCCCGGCCGAACACGCGGAACTTGTCCGGGTCCTCCGTGTCCTCGACGCGCAGCGCGACGTTGTGCAGCAGCTCGCGCTGCAGCCGCTCGCGCAGCTGGCGGCTGGTGACGAACTTGCCCTCCCGGCCGAAGAACGGCGAGGTGTTCGTCTCGAAGGTCATGCTGATCGTCGGCTCGTCGACGACGAGCGCCGGCAGCGGCTCCACGTTCTCGGGATCGCAGACGGTGTCCGAGATCTTCGGTGCCTCGACGCCGGCGAACGCGACGATGTCGCCGGCACTCGCCTCCTCGACCTCGACGCGCTCGAGGCCGAGGAAGCCGAGCAGCTGGCCGATCTTGGCGCTGCGCTGGCCGCCGTCGCGGTCGACGATCGTCACGTTCTGGCCGCGGCGCATCGTGCCGCGCGCGATGCGGCCGATCGCAATCGTGCCGACGTAGCTCGAATAGTCGAGCTGCGAAACCTGCAGCTGCAACGGCCCGTCCGGGTTCACGTTGGGCGGCGGGCAGTACTTCACGATCGCCTCGAACAGCGCCTTCATGTCGCCGCCGCGGTGCTCGGGGTCGTTGGACGCGAAGCCGCGCAGCGCCGAGCTGTAGACGACCGGGAAGTCCAGCTGCTCGTGCGTGGCGCCGAGGCGGTCGAACAGGTCGAAGGTCTGATCCAGCACCCAGCCCGGCCGGGCCTCCTCGCGATCGATCTTGTTGATCACGACGATCGGGCGCAGGCCGTGCTGGAAGGCCTTCTGCGTGACGAAGCGCGTCTGCGGCATCGGGCCGTCCACGGCGTCCACCAGCAGCAGCACGCAGTCCACCATCGACAGCACGCGCTCGACCTCGCCGCCGAAGTCGGCGTGGCCCGGCGTGTCGACGATGTTGATGCGGTACTCGCCCCAGCGGATCGCGGTGTTCTTGGCGAGGATCGTGATGCCCCGCTCCTTCTCGAGATCGCCCGAGTCCATCACGCGCTCGGGCACGATCTTGCGCGCGTCGAGCGTGTTGGACTGCCGGAGCAGCTGGTCGACCAGCGTGGTCTTGCCGTGGTCGACGTGCGCGATGATCGCGACGTTGCGGAGGTTGGAGATCACGAAGGGGGCACTCGGGGAGGGGAAATGGACAACGCGGCGCGCCGCCTGGACGGCCGCCGGAGGGCGCGCAGTATAGGGGGTCTAACGGGGCGGCGTCGTCAGCGCTTCAGGCACCGGACGGGCTGCCGACGACGACCGGCACGCCGAACGTGCGATTGGCCGGGCCCGTGGGCAGTTCCAGCCTCATCGCGACGTTGACCACCCGGGTGCCCGGCCGAGCCGACACGGCCGTGATCGTGAAGCGGTGGACGGAGCCGGCCTGCAGCCGCTCGAAGGCCAACCCCTCGGCCGGCGAGACCACCTCGAGCCCGTGGCTGCCGGTGATCACGGCGCGCAACGACAGCAGGGCGGACTGCGGCAGCACGGCGAGTTCGAGCGTGAAGGGCTCGCCGGGCCGGGGCGCCGTGGCGAGAGCGAACCGCAGTTCGACGGGCGCGGTGGCCGCGCCGACGGTGACGGCCCGCGGCATCTGCTGCTGGACGGCGACGACCTCGGGGTCGGGCTCGTCCTCGGCGGCCGCCGGCGCCGCGGGCTTGGGACCGGCCGCGGGCGTGGCTGCGGGCGGTGGATCACTGCCACAGGCAGCCAGAGTGCCGATGAAAATGAACAACGGCAACCACACTCGAACTGACCGGCCACGCACGCAAGTCAGCAGCGCGGCACTACGGTGGGTAGCGCCAAGGCGGCGACGAAAAATCACATCAGGAGCCTTTCTTCAGTGTGCGCGCAACCCGAGATGCGAACACATCGAGCCAAGTCGGCGTCATGACGGGCACCGCTAGCGACGAGTAGTGCGACCTGAAGTGCGCACGGTGCCCGCGATCCGACCCGGTAGTTGTGTAAAGGAACCCTAAATCACGTCGCGCCTCGACGAAACGATGAGGGTACGTAGGCAGCAGAGGTGCGATCGCAAGCGTGTATGCAACGGGTCCCGTGGTACGAAGCACGCCAACCCAGCCGGTGCCAACCTTGGGCGCATGATAACTAGCGATGCTCTTCAGAACACGAATGATCACGGCCCTGAGGAATGGGTGCCCCGCAGCGGCAGCGACGTGCCACTGCTGGAACTCGCCCCGCGGCATGTGAGCGAGATCCGGGAAACCCTTGAAGCGACCCCATCCGGACTGTGGCTCCGACGGGTCTTGCGGCCAATGGGAAAGGAGATACTTGTCATCTTCACGGATCACGTCGTCCAGAGGACGCTCTAGCCCGCTCTTGATGTCCAGATAGACTCCGCCAACCTTGTAGACGAGGAGGTATCGAAACAGGTCGGCACGCGCTGCGCCGTACCGCGGATCTATTCGGAGGAACAGCCTGAGAACTCGTGAGCTGTACTCTTTACGGATGAACGTTACGATCGCTTCATCATCATAAAGGTTGTACGCCCAAGTCGGGTTCAGCGCGCGAATCCTTTCGGCGTTCTGGGCAAGGGCAGCCGGCAACTGCGCCGCATGATATGTCTGGTGTATCTGCCGAGGGATCCTGCTTGACATCTCCATTGCAGGAACCAGATCGGGGGTTACCAGGAGCGCGCGCTGCCGCAGCATCCATCGCCCCACCCTCACGGGAACACGCACAGCGGCTCCGATATGTTCATACGGATTGCGCGGATTGTTATCGTACCGCAATCCGCGTCCGCGCCTCACTGAATCACGGATCGATCCCTGCCGCGTCCAGCGTCTCCAGCTGTTCGCCGAGCTGGCGGACGTGCTCTTCCCAGTAGCGCGGCGTCCCGAACCAGGTGAACGCCTGCGGGAAGGCCGGGTCGGTCCAGCGGCGCGCCAGCCACGCGGCATAGTGGATCATCCGCAGCGCGCGCAGCGGCTCGACGAGCACGAGCTCCGTGCGATCGAAGACGGCGAACTGCTCGTAACCCTCGAGCAGGTCGCGCAGCTGGGCGCTCATCTCCGCGGGGCTGCCCGCCAGCAGCATCCACAGGTCCTGGATCGCGGGGCCGGTCATGCAGTCGTCCAGGTCCACGAAGTGCGGGCCACCGTCGGTCCACAGCACGTTGCCGCGGTGGCAGTCGCCGTGGATCCGGAACGTGCGGAGCGGCGCCGCCACCTCGAAGCGCGCCTCGATCACCTCCACCAGCGCGTCCACGGTGTCGCGATAGCGGTCGACGAGGTACGACGGCAGCCAGTCGCCGCCCAGGATGAAGCGAGCCGGTTCCAGCGCGAGCCACTCCACCGCCAGCGTCGGTCGGTGCTCGAACCTGCGCGCCGCACCGACGCGGTGCAGCCGCCCGAGATAGCGGCCCATCCACAGGCGGTCGTCCTTCGCCTCGAGGTCGGGCCAGCGACCACCGCGGCGGGGGAACACCGCGTAGCGGAAGCCCGCGTACGCGTGCAGGGTGCGGCCCGCGTACTCGAGCGGCGCGACGAGCGGGATCTCGGCCTCGGCGAGTTCGCGCGCAAACGCGTGTTCCTCGAGGATCGCCGCGTCGCTCCAGCGCCCGGGCCGGTAGAACTTCACGACCACGGGCGCGGCGTCCTCGAGCCCCACCTGGTAGACGCGGTTCTCGTAGCTGTTGAGCGCGAGCACGCGCCCGTCCGTTCCGAGACCCGTGCGCTCGACCGCCTCGAGCACCACGTCGGGCGTCAGTTCCGCATACGGTGCAGGTCGCGCGCGCATCGGACGATTATGCCCGCGAGGCGCGATTCTGCGGGCCGTTTCGCAAGGCGATGCAGGAGCCACTGCTATCCTACGCGCCTCCCCGCAGGGGCATTCTCGGGACTCGACATGCAGCGCAAGGGCATTCTCGTCACCGGCGGCGCCGGCTACATCGGCAGCCACGTCGTGCGCCAGCTCGGCGAAGCCGGCGAACGCGTGGTCACGCTCGACAACCTGTCGCGCGGGTTTCGCCAGGCCGTCACGCACGGCGAACTGGTGATCGGCGACACGGGCGATCGCGCGCTCGTGCTCGACGTCCTGCGGCGTCACGAGATCGACACCGTGATGCACTTCGCGGCCTTCACGATCGTGCCGGAGTCCGTCGCCGAGCCCCTGAAGTACTACGCGAACAACACCTGCAGCACCCGCAGCCTGCTCGAGTGCTGCGTCGAGGCGGGCGTGGAGCATTTCGTGTTCTCCTCGACCGCCGCCGTGTACGGCATGCCGGCAGGCGGCGTCGCAGCGGAAGACTCGCCGACGGTGCCGATCAATCCCTACGGCACCTCGAAGCTCATGAGCGAGACGATGCTGCGCGACGTCTCGGCTTCGACCAGGCTGCGTCACGTCGTGCTGCGCTACTTCAACGTCGCGGGCTCCGATCCGCAGGGCCGCATCGGCCAGTCCACGCCGCAGGCCACCCTGCTGACCAAGGTCGCGGTCGAGCACGTGGTCGGCAAGCGCCCGCACGTGTCGATCTTCGGCACCGACTACGACACGCCGGACGGCACCGGCGTGCGCGACTACATCCACGTCGAGGATCTGGCGAGCGCGCACCTGAAGGCGCTCGACTACCTGCGCGCCGGCGGCAAGTCCGCGACGATGAACTGCGGCTACGGGCACGGCTACAGCGTCCGCGAAGTGCTGAAGGCGGTCGAACGCGCCGCCGGCAAGCCCTTGGTGATCCGCGAGGAGCCGCGCCGCGCCGGCGACCCGCCGGTGCTCATCGCGAAGGTCGACCGCGTGCGCCAGGTGCTCGGCTGGCAGCCGAAGTACGACGACCTCGACGCGATCGTGACCCACGCGCTCGCCTGGGAACGCAAGCTGTAGCAGAGGAGGGATCGGGCCCCTCGTCTCACGCCACCTGCGCGCCCCGTCGCCGGTCGCCCTGGCGTCGGTCGGACCGTCGCCGTTCGTTGATGGGCACCACCTGCGCGGATGGCGGCGTCGCGATCGCCGCCAGCGCACCCACCGCGGACACCAGCCGCAGCGGCATCACCGACAGCAACGTGATCGCCTCCCACGCCAGCCCGAACAGCCTGAACGGCCCGCACTGCGTCGCACCCGCCTCGCGGGCGCGGCGGTGGTAACTCACGGTCGCCGAGGGGAGCCCCAGAACTCGTCGTCCCGCAGGTCCGCGTCGATCGTGACGTAGACGTCGGCCTCGGACTCGAGCAGCCCGGCCAGCATCGCACCCCTCAGGAGGCTCGTGCGTAGACCCAGCGACTCGCGACCGCGAAATTCACGAACAGCCCCGTCCCGGTCGCGACCACCTGGGCGAGCACATAGTGCAGGCCGAGCGCGTGGTGCAACACCCACATGATGCCGGCGTTCAGCGTCAGCCCGAATCCGGTCATCGCTGCGAAGCGCACGGCCGTACCCGCGTGTGCGCGATCCGACGAGAACGTCCACCGGTAGTTCGCGAAATACCCGAACACCGCGGCCGTGACGTAGCCGACCGTGGAGGCGCGCACCGCCGGCAGCTCCGCAAGCTCGACGAGCGCGATCAGCACCGCGTACTGGATCACCGTGGCGGTGCCGCCGACGAGGGCGAACCGCAGGAACCGCTCGAAGCGGCCGAACGCGCGCAGGTTCACGGGCGGCTCACCGCGACCGTTCCGCGAGCCGCGCGACGTCGCACGGTCGCGAACGAGGCCGCGTGCGCCGTCTGGCTCACCGACCCGCGGCGGGGCGCCGTGATCACCGGCAGCACCGTCGAGCCCGGCGGCACGAGCACGAGCGCGACGAACGCCACGGCCGACAGCAGTTCCAGCGGCTCGCGGGTCGGCGCCAGCGCGTAGCGCACGAGCCCGTGCCGTTCGCGCGCGAGCCTCACGAGCGACAGCACGCCGACGATGCCGATGGTGAACATCAGCGCCGTCGGGTACACGAGGTAAGCGCAGACCACCACCGTCGCATAGACCAGGGCGCCCAGCAGCCCGGCCAGGCTCCCCCAGAGCGGCAGGTAGCCGACCCCGAGGGCCGCGAACGAAGCCCAAGCGACGGCCGACGGCGCCGGTCGACGTTCGTCTCGTAGCAACCTCGCCTCCCTGCCCGCACCGCCGGCCCCCGCCTGCGGCCACGGTCGCGCATGATGCGTCAGGCCACGGTGCGGCGGGTGCTTTCCCGCGGCGCTGCGAAGCTCTGCGTTATGATGGCGCAATGTTCACGGGCCGCCCCAGATCGCTGAGCGGACTCCTGCTGATCGGCTTCGCGCTGGTCACGATCCCGCTGCTCGTCGCCGTCGTGAACGCCACCGTCCAGATGCGCCGGCTTGCGCAGCAGAGCGAAACCCTCGTCGTGCAGGGCGTGCAGGCCACGCGCCACGCGCAGGAGCTGTTCCAGCAGGTCGTCGCGCTCGAGCGCACCGCCCGCCTCTACAACGTGCTCGGCGACGTCAAGCTGCGACAGGTGTACGGCCAGCACCTGCGCGCGTTCCAGGGCAGCTTGAGCGCGCTCGAGACCGTCGCGCCCGATCCGCGGTCGTCCGAACTGATCGCCGTGGCGCGCGCGGACGCCGAGCTGCTCGGCCGCACGCTCGACGCGGCACCGCCGGGCTCGCCGCAGCTCGTCGGCGCGATCGACGAGTTCACCGGCGTCAACGAGACGGTCGGCCAGCTCGGCGCACGCACGAGCGCCGGGATCGACGCCGAACTCCGCGAACTGCAGGTCATCGCGGCCAGCACGCAGCGCCGGCTGTTCTGGCAGGCCGCCGCGCTCGTGCCGGGCACCGCGCTGATCGTGCTGGTGTTCGTCTCGCTGCTCGCCCGCCCGATCCGCCAGATCGACCAGGCGATCAGCGAACTCGGCCGCGGCACCTTCTCGCGCCCCGTCGTGGTGCAGGGCCCGACGGACCTCGAGCGTCTCGGTCGCCAGCTCGAGTGGCTGCGCGTGCGGCTCCTCGACCTCGCGCAGGAAAAGAACCGGTTCCTGCGGCACATCTCACACGAGTTGAAGACGCCGCTCGCCAACATCCGCGAGGGTACCGAACTCCTGATGGAAGGCGCCGTCGGCCCGCTCGACGCGAACCAGCGCGAGGTCACCGGCATCCTGCGCGAGAACGGCATCAAGCTGCAGCGGCTGATCGAGAACCTGCTGTCGTTCAGCGCGTGGCAGTCGAAGAGCGTCGGCCTCGAGCTGAGCCAGTTCGCGCTGAAGCCGCTTGTGCAGGCCGTGGTCGACGCGCAGCAGCTCGCGATCGTCGCGCAGCAGATCCGCGTGGACCTCAAGATCCAGCAGGTCGAGGTCACGGCGGACCGCGGCAAGCTGCGGCTGATACTCGACAACCTGCTGTCGAACGCGGTGAAGTTCACGCCTCGGGGCGGCACGATCTTCATCCACGCGCTCACCTACCGCGAGCAACTGGTCATCGACGTGGCCGACACCGGCCCGGGCATCCCGAAGGACGAACGCGCGCAGATCTTCGAGGCGTTCTACACCGGCAAGGCACAGCATGGAGGACACGTGAAGGGCACCGGCATCGGCCTCTCGGTGGTGATGGAGTTCGTGCAGGCGCACGGCGGGCGCATCGAGCTCGTCGACGGCGTGCACCCCGGCGCGCATTTCCGGATTCGCCTGCCCGCGCGGCCGGCGGCCGTCCGGCCCGCCGATCCTGCCGACGCGGCGGCCTGAGTCCGGCCGATGCGCAGGCTTCACACGGCCGTCCTCACCGCCACCGGCCTGGCGCTGGCGCTGGGTGGCCTGCTGGCCGGCTGCGGCACCACCGGGGGCCTCGGCGGCTCGCGCGAGCGAGCCGCACCGGTAGCGCCGAGGCTGCCCGCCGACGCCGAGGCGTCGCGGCAGTATCTCGAGCTGCTGGAGCAGCTGATCGCCGCCACGCCGGCCCGGCAGGCCGAGATCGTCCAGACCGCCCGGCTCGCGGCCGAGAACTCGCCGACGACGATGAACCGTCTGCGCTACGCGTTGCTGCTCGGACTGCCAGGTCACGGGGCGGCGGATGCTGTCGCGGCCCGGAGACAGTTGTCGGAACTGCTGGCTCGTCCAGAATTGCTGCTGCCGGCCGAGCGGGCGCTGGCGGGCGCGTTCCTCCGGGCCGCGGAAGACCGCCTGGTGCTCGCCGCCGAAAACCACCGCCTGCAGCAGGAGGCCGCGACCCGGGAACGGGAGCGCACCACGGCGACCGAGCGTCGCCTGCGGGCGGAGATCGAGGAGAACCAGCGCCTCCGGCGTGCTCTCGACGATGCGCGGAAGAAGCTGGAGGCCGTGAGCCAGCTCGAGCGCAGCATCACCGAGCGCGGCGGCACGGCCACCGGGACCCAGGGCAGACCGTGATGCAGGCAGCCGTGAAACGCGAATCCGCCAAGCGCAAGGCCAAGATCCTCGTGGTCGACGACGACCCGGGACTCCTGCGGCTCCTCACGATCCGCCTGCGGGCGGAGAGCTACGAGGTCGAGGCCGTCCAGAGCGCGGCCGACGCGCTCGCGGCCGCGGGGCGCTTTCGCCCCGATCTCGTGATCACCGACCTCCGCATGGACCAGATGGACGGCATCGGGCTCCTGAAGGAGCTCCAGGCCCGCTGGCCCGGACTCAAGGTCATCATCCTGACCGCGCACGGCACCATCCCGGACGCGGTGCGCGCGACGCAGAGCGGCGCCTTCGGCTTCCTGACGAAGCCCGTCGAGAAGCAGGAGCTCCTCGAACAGGTCCAGAAGGCACTGAAGATCTCCGGCTTCCCCGCCGTCGACGAGGAATGGCGTGCGGATGTCGTCACGCGCAGCCCGATCATGGAAGAGAAGCTCGCGCAGGCGCACATGGTCGCCGGCACCGATGCGCGCGTGCTGATCACCGGCGAGGGCGGCGTCGGCAAGAAGCTGCTGGCCCGCGCGATCCACCGCGCGAGCTCGCGGCGCAGCGGCTCGTTCGTCGTCGTCAGCTGCGCGGAGCTCGCCGAGACGCAGCTCGAATCCGACCTGTTCGGGTACGAGAACGGCGCGCTCGCCGGCAGCGCGCCGTCCCGACGCGGCCTGCTCGAAGCGGCCGAGGGCGGCACCGTGGTGCTCGACGAGGTCGCGGCGCTGCCGCTCGCGCTGCAGGCAAAGCTCGTTCGCACGCTGCAGGAAGGTCGCGTGCATCCGGCGGGCAGCGCACAGTCACAGCCGATGAACGCGCGCGTCATGGCGACCACCCGCCACGACCTCACGCAACTGATGCTGCACGGCAAGTTCCGCGAGGACCTCTACTACCGGCTGAACGTCGTGCACATCGACGTACCTTCGCTCGCGCGCCGGCGCGAGGACATCCCCCTGCTGGTCGCTCGCTTCCTCGAGCAGATGGCCGCCGAGACCGGCACCCGCAAGATCTACGCGCCCGAGGCGGTGGAACTGCTCGCCACGGCCGACTGGCCGGGCAACATCCGGCAGCTGCAGCAGGTGGTGCGCCAGAACTACGCGATCGCACAGACGCCGGTGATCAGCGCCGAGATCGCGCAGCAGGCGGTCGGCGTGGCCGCGAGCCGACTGCCCTCGTTCGACGAGGCGCGCGACGAGTTCACGCGCGCCTACCTCGTGCAGATCCTGCAGATCACCGGCGGCAACGTCAGCCAGGCCGCGCGCCTCGCGAAGCGCAACCGCACGGACTTCTACAAGCTCCTGTCGCGGCACGCCCTCTCGCCGGACGAGTTCAAGACCCGGTAAAGAGGGGTCAGTCCCCTTTTCCCACCCGGCCACACAAGGGGTCCGCCCCCTTGTTCGCTCAGCCCGCGCGGTAGAACCGCGCGATCGAGTCCACCACGTGCTCGAGCTGGCCGCGCGTCAGCTCGCCGTACACCGGCAGCGCCAGCGTCTCGCGCGCCGCTCGCTCGGACTCCGGGCAGTCTCCGGACTTCATCCCGAGGTAGGCGAAGCACTGCTGCAGGTGCAGCGGCACCGGGTAGTAGATCTCGGTGCCCACGCCCGCCTCGGCCAGGTGCGTCTTGAGGCGATCCCGCTCGGGCGCGCGGATCACGAACTGGTTGTAGATGTGGCGGCTGTTCGGCATCTCGTAGGGCAGTGTCACCGTGGACGCGAGCCCCGCCCGCTCGAACAGCTCGCGGTAGATCGCCGCGTTGCGCTGGCGCCCCTCGGTCCAGCCGTCGAGATGCTTCAGCTTGACGTTCAGCACCGCCGCCTGCAGCTCGTCTATCCGGAAGTTGCCGCCGATCATCGAGTGGTAGTACTTCGGCTTGCCGCCGTGCACGCGCAGCACGCGCAGCTTCTCGGCGAGTTCCGGATCGCGCGCCGTGCAGAGCCCGGCGTCGCCGAAAGCCCCCAGGTTCTTGCTCGGAAAGAACGAGAAGCAGCCCACGGCGCCGAAGCTGCCGGCCCGCGCGCCGGCGTACTCCGAGCCGATCGCCTGCGCGGCGTCCTCGATCACGGCGAGCCCGTGACGCTTCGCGATCTCGAGCAGCGGCTTCATGTCGGCGCACTGGCCGTAGAGGTGCACCGGCATCAGCGCGCGGATGCGCCCGCCCGTCGCGCGATTCACGAGCACGCCGTCGCGCACTTCGCAGCTCTCCTCGACGAAGCGCTGCACGGCCACCGGGCTCAGGTTGTAGGTGGACGGCTCGATGTCGAGGTAGACCGGCCGCGCACCCGCCCGCGCGATCGTGCCGCCGGTCGCGAAGAACGTGTACGGCGAGGTGATCACCTCGTCACCCGGCCCGACGTCGAGCCCCATCAACGCGAGCAGCAGCGCGTCGGTGCCGGACGACACGCCGATGCCGAACTCGCAGTCCGAGTACTTCGCGACCGCCGCCTCCAGCGCCGTGACCTGCGGCCCGAGGATGAACGCCTGCGACTCGCAGATGCTCTCGAGCAGCGGCAGGAGCTCGGCCTTGAACGACTGGTACTGGAGCTTCAGATCGAGCAGCGGGACTTGCATGGGACACGCCTGTGGCGGGAAACGCGCGGATTCTCCGTCAATCCGCCCGCAATGACCACTGCGTTTCCCGGTGTGCTTTCCCCTCCCGCGTACCGCGTCGGGGCTGAGCCGGACGGCAGCGCCGTAGACTCCGGCCTCCTCCCCGCCGCCTGGTGCGGCGGAGCCGGCCGATCGCATGAACGAGGACCACGTCCAGCGGCGTGTCGTCAGCGGCATCGCCTGGGAGTCGAGCACCTCGCCAAGCTGATCGACTCGGCCACGGCCGCGAACCGCGCGATCGTGTCGCCAGGAGGCGCCGTCGCTGACTTCGCCGGACTCGCGCGGCATCAGCCCCACGTTCCTCTACTTGAACTCCGCGAGCGCGGCTTCCGACTGAGCGAGCCGCTTCTCGTACTCGGCGACCTGCTCCTCGAGGAACCGGTTCGCCGACGCCGCGCCCGCGCGGCTGCCGTCCAGGGTGTCCTCGACGAAGCTCTTGAGCAGCGCCTGCACGACCGCGAGCGACTTGCCACGCCGGGGTCGAGATCGGTCTGCGACGCGACCTTCTGCAGCTGCGGGCGGCGCCTAGAAGAACGACTCCGGCACGACGAGCACGTCGCCGGGCTGCAGCGGCAGGTTGTGCCGCAGGTCGCCGCGCGAGACGAGATCGCCTAGGCGCACGCGGATTTCCTTCGCGCTCGCGCCCTCGCCGCGGATGATGCGGGCGCGGTTCGGCGCGGCGAACTCGCCGACGCCACCGACGGCGAGGATCGCGTCCAGCACCCGCAGCCCGTCGCGGTACGGGATGCTCTGTGGCTGGCGCACCTGGCCCACCACCTTCACCTGCCGGAACGTGCTCACCGCCTGCGTGACGATCACGTTCACCTTCGGCTGGCGGATGTACTCGCCGAGCACGCCCTCGATGTGACGCGCCAGCTGCGACGGGGTCTTGCCCGCCGCCACCATGTCCTCGACCAGCGGCGTCGAGATCTTGCCGTCCGGGCGCACCGCCACGTTCGTCGAGAGCTCGGGGTTCAGCCAGACGAAGACCTGGACGGCATCGCCGGGCCCGATCACGTAGTCGGCGGGGACGTCGGCGCCGCTGGCTGGCGCCGTGGGCGCCGTGGGCGCCGGCGTGCCGCCAGGCGCCGCGGACGGCCCCGCAGTCGCGCAGGCGGGCAGTCCGAGAACGGCCATCGCGCCGCCCAGGAAGAGCAGCAGGCTCGCCCACGGACCCTGCACGGCGCGCGCACGTGCCGCAACGCCGGCGCAGGAACCCCATCGATCGGGCGATCGTCGAGAACGAGTCGGCATGCCACCTTCCCTGGTCCGCCTGCCGCGGCGGGTCGTCCCTGGCGTCGGGCCCCTCCTGAACCCTCCGCAGGCCACCGGCCCGCCGCGCATCCTGCGCCACGGGCCGGGGCGGTGTTCCTTCGTCGGCCGTCGCGCGGCCGCGCTGTCGTCTCAGCGCAGCGTGCGCCCGAGCTCCTCGAAGCGCGTGCGCCACTCCGGCGTCACCTGCGCCTGGAGGGCGCGACTCACGACCTCCTGGGCCGCGGCCTTGTCGCCCTTGCGGCTCAACGCCTGCGCCAGATGATACTGAATGTCCACGGAGCCAGGCGCGGCGGCCGCGGCTTCTCGCAAGAATCGGATGCCTTCGTCGAGCTGGCCCGCATTCACGAGCGCCCAGCCCAGCGTGTCCGTGATCGCCGGATTGCGCGGGGCGAGTTCGTGCGCGCGGCGCGCGGTCGCCACCGCGCGCTTGTCGCCGACCTCGTTGTAGAGCCACGCGAGGTTGTTCAGCAGCACGGCCGCGTTCCGCTCGATCTTGAGCGCGGCCTCGTACTCCTGGATCGCGCGGGCGCGATTGCCGGCGCGCTGGAAGTGCTCCGCGTACGCGGCGCGCACCGCGAGGTCCCGCGGGTTCGACTGGATCCAGTCGGCCAGCGTGCGCTCGGGCGCCCCGGCGTTCGCGCGCACGCGCGCCTGGTAGAGCGCGACCGCGCCTTCGGCGGTCGGCTGCGCCTGCTGCATCTGCTCGAGCGCACGCGCCGCCTCCGGGAACCGCTGCAGCTGCGCCAGTACTTCCGCCTCGATCCGGAAGCCGGCGGCGCGGGTCTCGGGATTCTGCTGCGCACGGCGCGCCGCATCGAGCGCGGCGTCCGGGTTCTTGGCGCCCAGCTCGAGCCGCGCGAGCGCAGCCGGCGGCAGCGGCGAACGCGGCGCGAGCGTCAGCGCACGGCGGTACGCGGCACGTGCGTCCTCGAGCTGCTGCGAACGCTCGTGCACCTCGCCCTTCGCGAGCCAGGCCGGCGCCGAGTCCGGCGCGAGCCGCACCGCCTCGTTCACGTCGGCGAGCGCGCGCTCCGCATCCTTGCGCTCGAGTGCGATCCCGGCCGACAGGATCCGCGCCTCGGGGCGCTGGGCCGTCAGCTGCACCAGCTCGTCGGCCACCTTCTGGGCCGCGTCGAACTGCCGCTGGCTCACGTAGTACCGCGCCAGCAGGGCCCGCGGCTCCGTGGCCTTCGGGTCCGCAGCGCGAGCCTGTTCGAGCCAGCGCACCGCTTCGGCCTCGTTGCCACGCGCGGATGCGAGCTGTGCGAGGCCGACCTGCGTGGCCGACGACGGCGCCAGCTGCTGCGCGCGCTTCAGGGAATTCTCGGCCGCCTCGAGCTGGCCGGCACGTGCCTGCACGCGCGCCAGGCTGAGCAGCGGCTCCGCGCTCTTCGGGTTGGCGGCCGCGAGCTTCTGCAGCAGTTCGAGAGCCGGCGCCGTTTCGCCGAGCGCCGCGAGCGTCTGGCCGGCGAAGATCACCGACTCGACCTGGCCCGCGTTCTTCTCGCCGTATTCGCGCAGCCCGCGGATGGCCGCCGGCCGGTCCTTCGCTGCCAGCGCGACGAGCCTCAACCGCTCGCGCTGGACGCCCGCGTCGCCCGGCGCCTCGCCGAGCAGCTTGAGGGCGCGCTCCGGGCGACCGGCCTGCAAGAACGCGGCCGCGAGGTCGAGGCGCACCGACTCCGTAGACACTCCCTCCGACTCCAGCCGCTCCAGCAGGCGCGTGGCCTCGGCGGCATTGCCGGCCGCGAGCGCCGCGCGAGCCTGCATCAGCACGAGGTCGGGCGTCGGCCGCTCGCCGCCGGCCTCGCGCAGCGTCTGCGCCGCGTCGGCCGGGCGCCCCTGCGCCATCTGCACCTGGGCCAGCAGCCGGCGGGCAGGCGAATAGTCGGGGTTGCTCGCGATGGCGCGCTGCAGGTTCATCGTCGCCTGCTCGAGGCTGCCCTGCTCGAGGTTCACGGCCGCCACGAGCGTGCGGAACTGCGGATTCTCGGGATCGGCGTTGACGAGCCGCTGCAGGTCCTCGAGCGCCTTCGGGAAGTCGCGCTGCGCGGCGGCCACGCGGCCCCGCAGCAGGATCGTGACGCCGGCGCCCGGCGCAGTCTTGCCGAGCGACTCCACCAGCTTCGCCGCGTCGTCCAGCTTGTTCTGCCCCAGCAGCGCGTCGCCGAAGCCGGCCGCGGCGCCGAGATACGCGGCGAGCTCGCCCTTCGGGTTGGCGCGCTCGAACGCGGTGCGGTAGGCCGTCTCGGCCGCAGGCAGGTTGCCCGCCTGCAGGTGGAGATCGCCGATCGCGCGCGGGATCGCGGCACTCTGCGGCAGCTCCTTCGCGGCGGCCTCGAGGCTGCGCAGGCCCGCCGCCGCGTCGCCGCCCGCCGCGATCGCGAGCCCGAGCAGCGCGCGGGCTTCGTCGCGCTCCGGGTCCGCGGCGACCGCCGCGTCGAGCGACGCGCGCGCGAGCGCCACCTGCTGCTGCGCCAGCTGCGCGCGGGCGAGCAGCGTCAGGCGCGCGACGGGCGCGAGGCCCGGCACGTCCTTCGCGAGCCCCGTCAGCACCGCATCGTAGTCGCGCTGCGCCAGTGCGATCTGCCAGCGCAAGGGTTCGTAGAGCTCCGGCGGCACCTCGCCCGCCTGCACCTTCTCGAAGTCGGCGCGCGCCGCGCCCACGTCGCCCTGCGCCAGCTGCGCGCGCGCCAGCAGCAGGCGCGCCTTCATGTTCGACTGGTCGTCCTGCAGCACGTTCTTCAGGTCGACCACCGCGGCGCCCATGTCGCCGCTCTCGATCGCCGCCTGCGCGCGCTCGATGCGCGCCTCCGGGCTCATGAAGAACTCGCAGCCGCCGAGCGCGAGCGCGCACAGCACGATCAGCGGCCGGGCCGCCCCGATACTCACGGACATCCTGGCTCCTTCCGTCACGCGTTCTTGTCGGCGCCCGCGCGGACCCGTTCGCCGCCGGCAAGCGGGGAATCCACGCCGAACTTCTCCATCAGGTCGTACAGCGTCGGGCGCGTGACCCCGAGCAGGTCGGCCGCCCGGCTGATGTTGCCCTCGGCCAGCGCGAGCGCCTGCCGCAGCGCCACCTGCTCCGCGCGCGAGCGCACCTCGCGCAGGTTCAGCCAGCGACCGGGCTCGCCGGACGCGCCGAGCCCGAGGTCCTCGGCGGAGATGAACGGCCCGTCGCTCATGATCACCGCGGTCTTCACGCGGTTCTCGAGCTCGCGTACGTTGCCGGGCCACTCGTGGTTCTCGAGCACCTGCAGCGCGTCGAGCCCGAAGGTCAGGCGCGGCCGCCGGTTCTGCTCTGCGAAGCGCCGCAGCAGGTGCTGCGCGATCACCGGGATGCACGCGCGGCGCTCGCGCAGCGCGGGCACCTTGAGCGTCACCTCGCCGATGCGGTAGTACAGGTCCGCGCGGAACCGGCCCTGCTCGATGAGCACCTGGAGATCCTGGTTGGTCGCGCAGACCACGCGCACGTCCACCGGGATCTCCTGGCGGCCGCCGACGCGCTCGATCACGCGTTCCTGGAGGAAGCGCAGCAGCTTGGCCTGCAGAGCCGGCGCCATGTCGCCGATCTCGTCGAGGAACAGGGTGCCGCCCTCGGCCGTCTCGACCTTGCCGGGCGTGGTCTTCACCGCGCCGGTGAACGCGCCCTTCTCGTAGCCGAACAGTTCGCTCTCGAGCAGGTTCTCGGGGATCGCGGCGCAGTTGATCGCCACGAAGCGCTTCGCGCGCCGCGGCGACAGCAGGTGCAGCGCACGTGCGAGCAGTTCCTTGCCGGTGCCGCTCTCGCCGAGTACGAGCACCGAGACGTCCGCCGGCGCGACCTTCTCGATCTTGCGGCACAGCTGCGTCATCTCGTGGCTGACCGCGATGATGCCCTCGATCGGCTGCACGCCACCGGCCTCGCGCTTCTGGCGCGTCTCGGCCTCCAGCTCCGCGACGTGGAACGCGCGCTCGACGATCAGCCGCAGCACCTCGGAATCGACCGGCTTCTGGTAGAAGTCCCACGCCCCGTTCGCGATCGCCTTGACCGCGTTGTCGCGGTCGCCGTTGCCGGTCATCACGACGACCTTGGTGAACGGCGCGAGGCCGAGGATCTGCTGGAGCGAGGCGAGCCCCTCCGCGACGCCGGCCGGGTCCGGGGGCAGACCGAGGTCCTGCAGCACGACCTGCGGCTCGTGACGCCGCACGGCGGCCAGCGCGGCCTCGCGGTTGTCCGCGGTGACCACCTCGTAGCCGTCGAAACACCACTTGATCTGGCGCTGCAGGCCAAGGTCGTCTTCGACCACCAGCAGCGTGCGCTTGCGCGCGGACGGTTCAGCCATGAGCCCGCCTACCTGACACGCGGCAAAACTATCACAAAGGTGGTACCCGAACCGGGCGTGCTCGACACCCGCACGTCGCCGCCGGCGCCGCGGGCGAACTCGCGCGCCTGGAACGCGCCGATGCCCATGCCCTTGGCCCCCTTGGTCGTGTCGAAGGGCCGGAACAGCCGGTCGCGGACGAACTCCGGGTCCATGCCTTTGCCCGAATCCGTGACTTCGATCACGGCAGACTCGCCGTCGGTGCGCACCGTCACCTGCACGCGTCCCTCCGGCGGCGTCGCGTCCTGGGCGTTGCGGATCACGTGGTCGAGCACGTGCTCGAGGCGATCACCGGCCACGAGCGCGGCCGCCGACTCGTCGCGCACCTCGAGCGTGGGCTTCGGATCCCGGTCCGCCGTGCGCGCCACCGCGTGACGGCACGCGGCGGCGAGTTCCACGCGGCGCGCCGGCTGCGCGGCCTGGCCGGTCTTCAGCTGCTCGAGCAGCCGCGACATGCGCTTCACGGTGTTGTCGATCGTCTCGATCGCGTCGTCGACGAAGGCCGGGTTGTGCCTGTGGCGCGCCGCGTTCTCCACGATCAGCCGCTGCTGCGCGAGGATGTTCGACAGGTCGTGCATCAGGAAGGCCGTGAACCGGTTGAGCGCCGCGAACTGCCGCTCGCGCGCCAGCGCGTCCGCCGCCTGCTCGAGCGCGAGGTAGCTCGCGGCCTGCCGCCCGGCCGTGCGCAGCAGGTCGAGGTCTTCCCACGACAGCCGCTCGGCCGCGAGCGGGCGACCGAGCACCACGAGCCCGACCAGCCGCCGCTCGTGGAGCAGCGGGATCGCGAGCCACGCGCCCGCCATGGCCCGCAGCCACCCGGGCAGCGGCAGCTCCGCATCGCGGCCGTCGCCGGCCCGCGCGCGGTCGAGATCGACGATCCACTCGTGCTCGACGAGGTACTCGACGAACGCGTCGGACAGCGGCTCGGTCGGCGCGTCCGCCGGGCCCATCAGCGTGCCCGCCACCGGCTGCAGGCCGTCGTCCCTCGACACCAGCAGCGCGCCCACCGTGGCGCGTCCCAGCCGGCGGAAGGCCTCGACGATTCGCTGGTGCAGCGACGAGCCGTCCGCGCTCTGCGCGAGCCGCGAGGTCAGGTCCAGCCACTCGTTGCGGTAGTCATATCTGTAGGGAAACCAGTGCTTCGCGAGCCACACCCGCAGCGACGCCCGCGCCGTGCCCGAGAACACGACGACGGCGACGCCGATCGCCGCCGCGAACACCAGCAGCACCTGCAGCGCGCCGCCCCACGAGCCGCCCAGCGCGCGCACGTAGTAGCCCGCGATCGACACTGCCAGCAGGAACAGCCCGGCCAGCACCACGCTCGTCGTGTAGAACGCGAGCTGCTGCGACATCAGCACCTGGGGCCGGAAGTCCTTCACGCGCGTGACGCCGATCGCGAGCAGAGGCACCGCCAGCGTCACCGCCAGCCCGCGCGCGCCCTCCAGCGTGCGCTCGACCTCGTTCAGCACGTAGGAGGTCGAGAACAGCACGAGGTCGTAGCCGAACAGCACGCCCACGCCGAGCCACACGAACTTCACGGACCACGCCTGGCTCTCGCGGGTGTTGCGCAGTACCTGCTCGACCAGCACGAGGCCGAAGATCGACAGCGCGAGGCCGGCCAGCACGTACGTGCGGTCGAACGTGAACACGCCGAACGGCGGCTCCCACCACGGCGCGCGCAGAGCCCACGCGCCCAGGGCGAGCGCGACGGCGCCGACCACCCACGGCCCGAAGCGCAGCAGCGCCGACACGCGGCTGGTCGAGATACCGCCGAGCGCCTGCGTGAGAAAGAGGATCCACGCCAGCGCCTTCACCACGTCGGCCGCCAGCACCGGATAGCCGGGATCGCCCGGGCTCGAGGCGACGACCGCGCCCCAGGCCACGGTGAGCGCCACGGCGACCAGCAGCAGCGAGCCGCGCATGCGGTCGCGCCAGCGCGTGGCCAGCAGCAGAGCCAGCACAGCGAAGCAGGCCGCGGCCAGCCAGTGACCCGCGACGGTCAGAGTCTCCAAGCGCCCCCCGGGCCTACCGCGCGCCCTTGCCCCAGAGCACGACCTCGGCGGTCTGCACGAGGATCATCAGGTCGAACAGCAGGCTGTGGTTCTTCACGTAATACAGGTCGTACTGCAGCTTCTCGGCCGCGTCCTGCTCCGAGGCGCCGTACGGGTAGCAGAGCTGCGCCCAGCCGGTCAGGCCCGGCTTCACGGTGTGCCGCTCGCGGTAGTACGGGATCGACTGCTCGAGCGCGCTGACGAACTCCGGCCGTTCGGGCCGCGGGCCGACGAAGCTCATGTCGCCGCGCAGCACGTTCAGGAGCTGCGGCAGTTCGTCGATCCGCGTCTTGCGCATGAACGCGCCGACGCGCGTCACGCGCGGGTCCTTCTTCAGCGCCCAGACGGCGGTGCCGTTCTCGGCGTTCACGCGCATGCTGCGGAACTTCAGCACCTCGAAGTGCCGCCCCTCGTAGCCGACGCGCGTCTGCCGGTACAGGATGGGCGCCGACCAGCCTTCTTCCAGCTTGATCGCGAGCACGGCCAGCAGCATCAGCGGCCACGTCAGCAGCAGCAGCGTCACGCTCGCGCCCACGTCCATCAGCCGCTCGGTCAGCTGGCGCAGCGGGCTGCGCGAGAAGCCGGGCGCGAAGATCATCCAGCTCGGGTTCAGCACGTCGAGCCGCACCTTGCCGGTTTCCTGCTCGAGGAAGTCCACGAGGTCGGTGACCTGGATGCCCGCGAGCCGGCACTCCAGCAGTTCGTGCACGGGGAACGCGCGCCGGCGGTCGTCCATCGCCACGACGATCTCGTCCACGTCGTGACTGCGGCAGTACTGCAGCAGCGTGCCGGACGGTGCGACCAGGCGGTCGGTGGGCACGAGCGTCCGGTCGCCCTCGCTACGCACGTAGCCAAGGACGCGGAACCCGCGCACGTCGTTGCGGCGCCGCAGCTGCGTGACCGACAGCGCGCGCTTGCCGGCGCCGTAGACCAGCACGCGCCGCTTGAAGATCTCCTCGTCCACCGTCGACTCGAACGCGTAGCGGATGCCCGCCAACAGCGCGCACGCGAACGGCACGGTGACGAGGAACACCGGGCGCTCCACCGCGAACTTCGGGTACAGGTAGGACAGCAGCACCACCGCGACGCCGCCGATCGCGACCGCGGCCACCACGCGCAGCAGGATGCCGATCAGCCGCGCCCGCTGGCGCCGGCTGTAGAGTCCCATCGACAGCAGCGCGACCAGGTTCAGCACCGCGTACGACACCGCCGGCCCCCACGGTTCCGCCCGCGGCGGCAGCCCGAGCAGCGCCCGCGCGACGATCGGCACGACCAGCAGCGCGATCGCCTCCACCGCCGCGAGCAGCAGCAGCGGCGTGCGAAAGAAATGGCGGAACACCCGGACCAGCGTGCGGTCGGGCAGTTCCAGTTCCGCGGCGGTCGTAGCCATCGGGGCCTGGGTCTCGGGATCGACGCGGCCGAGTTTAGGGTTGCTGGCCGGCAAACGTCCGGTTCCTTCGCGTTTATGTGAAATCCGTCCCGCATCCGGCCCGAGCACGCTGCCTCAGGACGCCCTCGAGCGGCGCCCTCCCCACGTGTAGGCCCCGGTGACCGCGTAGTTCCAGACGGCGCCGATGAGGATGCCAGCGACGCCGGCCACTGCCCAGCCGGTCACGTGCTCGAACAGGTACGACGCGCTGCCCACGTTCGCGACGGCACCGACGCTGCACACCGCCATGAAGGACGCGAGCCCCAGCCACCAGCGCGCGCCCCGCAAGCGCCGGTCGCGGTAGGTCAACCCGTTGTTGACGGCGAAGTTGAACACCATCGTCGCGACCGTCGCCACCGCCTGCGCCAACGGAGACGAGGTGCCGTCCGGCGAGTCGTCGTCGACGAACACCACCGCCCGCGCGTGTCCGTCCAGGACGCGCGCCAGCCGGGCCACCAGTTCGCCCACGTTCGCGGACTCGTTGAACGGGGGCACGACGATCGCGAGCTCCGCGGGTCCCGACCCGAGCCCGACGGCCGCCGGCAGCGGCCGGGCCGACTCCGCGAGCGTCGCGGCCATCGCGCTTCTCCGTGGGGAGGTCACTGCCTCGACCTCGGAACGAGTCTCGCGGCGCCGCCCAAGCCCAAGTTGCTGAACGAAACTCGGGTAGAGCGGCCAGCTAGGCGATCAGCGTGCTCGACGCCGCGCGACGAGCCCCGCGCCGACCAGGCCCAGGCCGAGCGTCGCCGGCTCCGGCACCTGCGCCGACCGCGTGTAGGTCAGCCGGACGATTCATGTCGTCGAAGTCGTTGTCGTCGGCCGTCTGCCCACCGTCGTCCCACAGCAGCCACGCGGTGTGGCGGTCCTGCGTGATGAACAGGCCGATGTTCATCAGCGCATCGCCGGTCGCGGCATCGTTATGCGCGTTCCTCAGGCAGCGCGCCGGCGAGACCGAGCAGAACGAGAAGTTCAGGACGCCCGCCCAGGCCGTACGCGTCGCCGTCGGGCCGGTCGTGGACCACGCGTCCGTGCGGTTCGTGCTGGTCTGGAAGAGCATGTCGTCGCCCCACCGGAACTGGTTCTGGAACACCGCTTACTTGCCGACGTACTGCGCGTTCACGGTCCCCGCCTGGTCGAGTGCGAGCGAGGACGAGACGAAGAGGCTGCCGAGCCCGCCGCCGGCGAGCTGCGTCGTGAAGTCGTTGCCCGCGGGCGCCGACGGCGTCGACCGCGCGGGTGGCTGCACATCGCCGTTGATGAAGGCCGCCTGCGCGGTGCCGACGGCCAGGACACCGGCGACGACGGCGGCAAAGGGGACGCTGCGAGTCATGGGTTGGAACTCCTTTTCCCTGAAGGTCTGCTCTGCGTCCTGCGGAGCTCGGCCGGATAGCTATCGGCCGCGCATGGGAATATGCAGAGGGCGCGCCAGCATGGACACGCGTTGCAGATCAGGAGCCTGCACGCGTCGCGCGCGCGCAAGGATTCTGTCAAGTCGGTCGGCGGCTTGGCCGTGCGTGCCGTATTCGGTCGCGCTTCGCTCGTCTCGAACTCGGTTCGGCGAACGCACGATGCACGGTCAACGCCGCAGCCGCAGCAGCCGCCCCGTGACGTCTTCGAGCAACCAAACGTCGCCGGACGGCCCCTGCTCGACTTCCCGGATCCGGCGACCCATCGGATAGCGTGCGACCTCGCGCGCGCCCTGCGGCCCGATGCGCACGCGCACCAGCGCGTTGCCCGATAGTGCGCCGATGAGTGCATCACCGCGCCAGTCGGGGAACTCTTCGCCGGAGTAGAAGACGAGTCCTGACGGCGAAATCGCCGGGGTCCACGCCAGCGCAGGCGCGACGAACTCCGGACGAGTCGAATGGGCCGGGATCGCACGACCGTCGTAGTGATCGCCTTCCGACACCATCGGGAAACCGTAGTTGCCGCCGCGCACGAGCCGGTTGAATTCGTCGCCCCCCTTCGGGCCCATCTCGTGGATCCACGGCTGCCCGCGACCGTCGAACGCCAGCCCCAGCGGATTGCGATGGCCAAGTGACCAGACCTGGCCCGCCACTCCACCCCGCGAGAAGAAAGGGTTGTCGCGCGGCACGCTGCCGTCGTCTTCGAGCCGAACGACCTTGCCGAGATTGGTTCGCAGATCCTGGGCGGGCTGGAGGGCCTTGCGCTCGCCGCTGGTGATCCACAGCTTGCCGTCGGGGCCGAACGCGAGGCGATGCCCATAGTGGCCACGACCCGGCACCTTCGGCTGCTGGCGCCAGATCACCCGGACGTCCGCGAGGGTCCCGCCGCGCCGCCGCAACTCGAGCCGCGCTCGCACGACGACAGCACCCCGCGTGTCGTTGGGGCCCTCCTCCGCGTAGCTCAGATAGACCCACCGGTTGCCGGCGAAATCGGGATGGAGGACGACGTCGCCGAGACCACCCTGGCCGCCATAGGCCACATCAGGAACGCCGTCGACGTCCTCGACGCGGCCGTTCGGCGAGACCAGCCGCAGGCGACCGGGCCGCTCCGTCACGAGCAGGCGGCCGTCGGGCAAGAAGGCCATGGCCCACGGCTCCCGTAGCTGTGCGACGGTATCGACGCGGAACGGCGCTTCCCGCGCGTTGACGGTGGAACTGGCGGGACGCGCTGCCAGCGCCATCGCGCTCGCGAGCCCCAGCAGGATCAACGCGCTGACCCGGACCAGCCACCCGCGGAAGGGCGCGTTTCGAGTGTCTCCAGTGCGAACCGGAGGACGGCGGGCGACCACGAGTCGAGCCGATCAGAAGATCGACTGGGGTACCACGAGCACGTCGCCGGGGCGCAGCTCGACGTTCTGACGCAGGTCGCCGCGCGTCAGGAGGTCGCCCAGGCGAACGCGGATCTCGGTCTGCCGCCCGTCCTTCTCGGTCCGCATGATCTTCGCGCGATTCGGCGATGCGAAGTCGGTGGTGCCGCCGACCGCGAGGATCGCGTCGAGAACCTTCAGCCCGTCGCGATACGGAATGCTCTGGGGTGTCCGGACCTGCCCGACCACGTTCACCTGCCGGAACGTGCTGACCGCCTGCGTCACGATGACGTTCACGGTCGGCTGGCGAATGAACTCGGCCAGCTTTACCTCGATGTCCCTGGCGAGCTGCGACGGGGTCTTGCCCGCCGCCACCATGTCCTCGACGAGCGGGGTCGAGATCTTGCCGTCCGGACGCACGGGCACCGAGGCCGAAAGCTCCGGGTTCAGCCAGACGAACACCTGGATACCGTCGCCGGGCCCGATCACGTAGTCGGCGGGGACGCCGACGCCGGCTGCAGGGGCAGCCGCCGAACCCGCGGCCGCAGTTGCTGCCGGCGCGCCGGACGGCGCGCCCTCGGCGCCGGCTGTCCACGTCGGCGACGAGAACGCCAGACCGACGACGAGCCACAGGATCGCGAGCGACATCTTCATGGAGCCACCTTACAGCCAGAGGGTCGACGCCGGATCAGGGCGCGACCGCGCGATTCTCCACCAGAGCCGTGCCGGCAGAAAGCTCCCGCAATCCCGCCGCGTACGCTTCGGCGAGCAGTTCGCCGGCACGCGAACAGTCTTCCTGGCACTCGATGGAGATCGCCACGAGCCCGGAGCGCGGTCGTGCACCGAACGCCGCCAGTCCTTCGTGGAGCTTCACTTCGGCAGGAGACAGCACCCGCTTGCCGCGCACTTCGTACCACGCCCATACCAGCCGCGAGCCCGAATAGCCGTCGCTCACGACGATCTCGATCACCGGCTCGGCGTCCGGCAGCGGCGCGGCGCGCCGGGTCGAGCGCACCCGCCATTGCTCGGGGTCGCCACCGAGGTGCGCCCCATAGCCCACGAGCTTGCTAGCCCGGGACTGTCGCCCGTAGAAGGCGGCAAAGGCGTCGATGGTGTCGCCGCCCCGGCGGTAGCTGGCGATCCGCTCGGCCGTGGGCCCGCGCAATTCTGGACGCCAGACGTCGCGACCCCACTCCGGCCCGGCCCAGCCGCTCACCTCGGGCATCGCAAAGGTCGGGACCCGACCCGCATCCCTGGCCGCCACCGCGTACGACCATGCGGGCACCAGCGCGACCAGCGCGGCCCCGACCCCGAGACGCGCCCCGAGCGGCGCCAGGTGACGAACGGACCGCGCTATCGGCGCTTCCGGAACCCGACCGGTGACGACGCGTGCGACCCAGATGAAGGGCACCATGCCCGCCGCGAACAGCCACCAGCCGAAGGTGTAGTGATCCGCCACCAGCGACGACTGCATGTCGGTGGCGTTGCCGGCATAGATGATGATCGCGACGCGCAACCAGTTCGCGACCCCCGCGATGAGCGCGGCGACCCCGAGCAGCAGGAGAGCCGGACGCACCGGCAGGCGCTCCAGCAGCACCAGGAAAGTCGCCACGGCGAGCGCGGTCACCATGTAGTTCACGCCGCTGCACCCGCCGGCCACCTCGAAATTCCCGGCGGGAACCGTCACGAACGGCCCTTGTATGAAGGCCTCGAGGCCGATCACCGCCAGCATCACGCTGACGGCCTGGACGGTCACCCACTGGAGCAACGGTGCGAGATAACCCCAGGCCGGGAGCGCGAACACGAAGAAGCCGATCGGCAGCGCGAGAACCTTCGCGCACCGCCAGCCCAGTACCACCCACACGGCCGCCCAGGCGATCAGGGGAATCGCACCGTAGACCACGAGGTCCACGCTGGAGGCGCGCGCGAACATCAACAGAGCGATCGACACAACCAGCACCGGACCCGCCAGCCACAGGGGCCCGCGGCCGACCTCCAGCAGGTCGCGACGGTGCCAGATCAGGAACAGCACCAGCGGACCGATCAGCACCCCGTGCGTCTCGCCGTAGTTGTCGAACCAGCGGCGACCCAGCGCCGTCAGTTCCTCGACGAACAACGCGCAGACGCCCACCACGATACCGAGCGCAAGCCAGACGCTCGGCACCCTCGGCATTGCGATCGAGCCCGCTCCGGTCGGATCGGGGCGACGACCTTCCATGGAATCCGTGGACACTTCCAACTACCTCTGGCGGTGACGGCCGACGTTCCTGTCCGATAGCCCGACGCCTACGTGGGATGCACCCGACTCGTCCGCAGAGCGCAGGCGCCCTTCGCTCGCGCGCGGTGTAGCCGGCGCGCTCCTCATGCGGCCGAACGGCGCGCAGCCGGCGCCGGCGCAGGCGCCGAGACGAGGCCCAAGTCTGCCAGCACGCACTCCATCGGCGCGAACCGGAACTCCGACAGCAGCGTATCGAGCTTGGCTTCGCAGGCATCCAGGTTGGTGTAGTGCCGGAACCGCGAGAACCAGTTCACCTCGACCCGCGGCTGGCCTGGATCGACTTCCCAGGGATGCAGGTAGAAGACGAAAGGGCGCCCGTCGCCGGCACGTTGCAGGAGGCCGCGCTTCACGAGCCAGTAAGGCAGGATGCGGAAATAGCCGCCGCCCGACACCGGCAGGTTGCGCCCGAGCAGGCGCGCGGTGGACATCGGGAACTCGACGATCGGCCTGCCCGAGGGCGCGGCCACGACGCCGGGCTCGCGGTCGGCGCCCGGCATGCCATAGCGGTCGTGCCGAATCGGGAAGATCGACGAGTCGTAGTCGAAACCCGCGTCCAGCAGCACGTCGAGCGCCCACAACGAGCGCGCGGTGATCGAGAAACTCGCCGCGCGGTATCCCCTCACCCGTCGACCGGTCAGGTCCTCGAGAAGCGCTTTGGCGCGAAACGTCTCTTCGCGAAACTCCGTCGGCGACTGATCGAACACCTCGCGGTGCAGCATGCCGTGGCTCGCGATCTCGTGACCGGCGTCGGCAATCCGGCGCACGAGACCCGGAGAGCGCTCAGCGATCCAACCCAGTACGAAGAACGTACCGGATACTCCGCAGCGCGCCAGCAGCTCGAGGATGCGATCGGTGTTCCGTTCGCAGCGGTACTCCCGGGTGACCCAGGTGTCGCGGGACACCGCGGGGGCCAGCGCCGCCACCTGGAAGTAGTCTTCGACGTCGACGGTGAACGCGTTTCGGATCACGCGCGGTGCTCTCGGTGCCGACCGGGAAGTCGAGCAGTGTGCGAACGCACGCACCGAGCGGCAAACGATGCCCGGCGCCGTGTGAAGCAGTTCGCGTTTTCGCCGCGCGCGGTTGCCAGCTGCCCCGCGACGTGCATCGGGCCGGGGATGCTCACCCTTCGCCCGACGCCATGCGGAACCAGCCGCAGGACTGCACCAGTTCCTGGTGGGTGCCGGCCGCGACCACCGACCCTCCCTCCACGACGAAAATCCTGTCCGCGTGCTGGACCGTCGACAGGCGGTGCGCGATCAGGATGATCGTCTTGCGCCCCGCCAGCGACCGGATGGCCGACATGATCGCCTCCTCGGTGACGCCGTCCAGTGCGCTGGTGGCCTCGTCGAAGATCAACGTCGACGGATTGCGGTACAAGGCGCGCGCGATGCCGACCCGCTGCCGCTGCCCGCCGCTCAGCCGCACGCCACGATCGCCAACCACGGTCGAGTAGCGCTCGGGCAGGTCGTTCTCGATGAACTCGTGGAGGTTGGCCGCCGCCGCCGCGCGCCGCACCGCGTCCATGTCGATCTGCGAGTCGGCGACGCCGAGTGCGATGTTGCGCGCCAGCGTGTCGTCCACCAGGTAGATCTGCTGCGGCACGTAGCCGAGCGACGACTGCCACCGCCGCACGTTGCCGCGGTCGATCGGCTCGCCGTCCACGAGCAGGCGCCCGCCAGTCAGCGGCAGCAGCCCGAGGATCGTGTCGACCGCGGTGGTCTTGCCGCTGCCGGTGGGCCCTACGAACGCGACGGTGGTGTTCGCGGCGATCTCCACGTCGAAGCCGTCGAGCGAAGCGCGCTTCGCCCCCGGATAAACCAGCGTGGCGCCCTCGAGCCGCAGCGAGCGCGCAAGCACGATCGGCGCACCGGCAGGCGACGCCGCCCCATCGGTCTCCGCCGCGCCACCGGACACGAGGTCCGCGTGCAGATGGTCGAGGGCGGCGGTGTTGAACCGCAACTGACTGAACGACGAGTAGACCACCTGGAAGGCCGGCAGCAGGCGATAGCCGGCGAAGGCGTACAACGCGATCAGCGGCATCACCTCGTCCGTCGGCACGCCCCGCGCCATGAAGCCGATCAGGATCGCGATCATGCCGCCGAAGGCGATCGACTCGAGCAGGTAGCGTGGCGCGGCCGAGATCACGCCCGCCCACACGTTGTTCCGGGCGTGCCGCGCCGCGTGGCGCTTGAAGCGGTCGAGGAAATGCCGTTCGTTGCCGAGGATCTTGATGTCCTTGATGCCGGACATCACCTCGTTCGCGGCCTTGTACTTCTGGGCGTTGGCGCGCACCTGCTCCGCGCCGATCCTCTGCAGCAGCCGCCGGCTGGTGAAGTAGACGAGCCCGTACATGGCGCCGAGCGCCAGCGTGATGACCACCGCGACCCCGGGGTTCACCACGATCAGCAGCACGATGACCGCGATCGCGACGAGCGTATTGGCAGCGATGTTGAGGCAGGGATGGATCACGCCCGAGACGACGGTGCGGACCTCCGACAGCACGTTCTTGCCGAGCTCCGAGGCGTTCCGGTTCAGGAAGAACGTGTACGAACGGTGCACGTAGCTGGTCAGCAGGCGGTGCGCCATGCGGTAGCTGAGCGAGTTCTCGTAGCGAAGGGTCATCCACAGCGCGACGATGCGGGCCGCGTTGCCGATCACCATCAGCGCCAGCACGGCGAAGCCCAGCGCGACCAGCAGCTCGTTCGCCGAGGTCAGCCCGAGATATCCACTGATCCGCTTCGCGAACGCGTTGGACTCGACCACCTCGGGGTTCGTCACGACGGCCACGAACGGCATGATCGAGGCGATTCCCACGGTCTGGAGGATCGCGACCACCAGCAGCACCCCGAACATGACGACGAGGTGCAGGCGCTCGCGGGCGGTGAGCAGCGCGAGAACCTTGCGCGCCGGCGCCACCAGTGCACTGCCGCTCATCGTGGCAGGCCTCGCGCCGGCGCCGCGGACGGGACGCGGCCGGGATGCTTCATGCGCGCGTGACGGGCGCGCCGAGGCGCGCACCCTCGCCCCGCATCGTGCGCAGCGCCCGCCCGGCGAGGCGTCGCGGCCACAGCGCCAGGCCGCGCCAGGGCACGCAGCCGTGGCGCACCCCGAGCCGCACCGCGGCGAGCATAGGCTGGAAACCCACGCCCTCGCCCGCCTGGATGTCCGCGAGCGCGGCGGCCGCGAGACACTGGGCCGCATGCCGGTAAAGCGCCCGGCGCACCGCCGGATCTCGCTCGCCGGCGGCGATCTTCAGGCGACTCCGCGCCCGGTTCCTGAACATGCGACTGCTCTTCCGGGTCATGTTGCCGCCATGCAGCCGCCGACGCATGCTCTCGAAGCGCGTAACCGCCACCGTTCCGCGCGCGGCCACGCGCCACAGCAGGTCGAAGTCTTCGGCGGAGGGCAGGGTCGCATCGAAGCGGCCCACCTCATCGACGACGGCGCGCCGGTAGAGCACCGTACCGGTGATCGAGAAGTTGTTCGGCACGATGACGCGCTTGAACGTCGCTTCGTCGAGTTCGAGGACCTCCGTATCGCCGCGCTGAGCCCACTCCTGAAGGAGTTCCGGGCACGACTCGAAGTGGGTCGCCGCGAAGTCGACGCCGTCCCGGAAGTTCCGGTAGTCCCCCACCACGGCTACGACCCCGGGACGCCGCCCGATCACCGCGACCTGATGCGCCAGACGCCCCGGCGGCATGAGATCGTCCGCGTCGAAGAAGCACACCAGAGGGGCGTCCGCCACGGTCATCCCGTCGTTGCGGGGGACCGAGCAGGTTCCGCTGTTCTCGCGGCGAAGGTAGTGAACGTTGCTCCACTGCTCACGAACACTGGCGACGGTCGCCGCCGTGCCGTCGGTCGAGCCGTCGTCGACCACGAAGACGCGAAGTCCCGGCACGTCCTGGGCGAGCACGCTGTCCAGGGTCTCGAGCAGTGTGGTCTCGGCGTTGTACGCGGCGATGATCACGTCGATGCCGCGATGCGGGGCCGCGGCGCCGACCGGGCTGCGCCGTTCCGACTGTTCTGATGCCATTCCACGTCACCCTTTGCGCAGCCACCTTGGAGCCGCCGACACCCTGAGTGCTAATCTTGCCACGGTGCGGACCCACGGAATCCGCGCTATGTCGCAAAGCGCGGATCCGCGGCCCCTCAGGGTGCCTGGGCGCCCGTCGCTGGCGCGCACCAAACCAGGGGGGTCGCGTGGAACGCCCAGTCGTCTCGCTCGTGGTGAGTTCACGGAATCGCGCGAGGGCGCTGCCGGCCCACTTCGACGCAATTCGCGGCATCCGCTCCACGGTGCCGTGGGAGTACATCATCGTCGACAACGGTTCGACCGATGAGACACCTACCGTCATCACGAGTTTCACCAAAGGGTTTCACGGCGAATGCCGTGGACTCAGCGAACCGCGGCTGGGGGCTTCGTGGGGCCGAAACACCGGGTGGACCGAGGCTCGGGGCTCGATCATCGCGTTCACCGACGACGACTGCTACCCGAGCCCGGATTTCGTCGACAACGTCGCGCGCTGTTTCGACGAGTTCCCGGACCTCGCCTTCCTCGGCGGAAGGATCACTCTTCACGACCCCACCGACCTGCCGATTACGATACAGACCTCGATGGAGCGGAAGCTGATCCCTCCGTACTCGGTGGTTCGCGCAGGTCTCATCCAGAGCGCGAACTTGGCGATCCGCCGAGACGCGCTACTGGTCCATGGTGGATACGACGTGCGCCTCGGCGCCGGGACTCGATTCTCGGCGGAGGACATCGAATTGACCGCCAGACTCTCCTCGCGCGGGCTGACTGGTCTTTACGACCCGCGACCGCACGTCGCCCATCACCACCGGCGAAAAACTGCCGAGGAAGGGGCGCGGCTGATCCGCGAATACGATCGTGGGCGCGGTGCGTACTATCTGTGGGGCATATGCGTTCCTTCGGTCCGGAAGCAGTTCATCCGACACTGGCTCCGGTCGATGCGCTACCGCCCACTCCGGAAGTCGGCACGAGAGATCGCCGGCGCGGTGGAATTCCTCTGGCGGCACGGCATTCCCCGGAGCGCTGCCGACCCGGGAGCGTGATCGCCGCTCGCGCAGGTCACTTCCCGCCGCTCAGCACTCTCAGCGCGCGAGAGCGAAGGCGTTCCATCAACGTCCGGTTGCCCAGCATCGAGTTGGGCTTGACCGGGTGGTACAGGTGCCGCCACCGCCAGCCCGCCCGGCGCTTCGCCGGGCGGTAACGCACCGTGTCCCGGCCGTAGAAGCCGGGATCCGGCCGGGGCTCGCAGTTCCACGCGGCGCCGTTCAGATCCCGGATCCGCAGGCCCCGTTGCCGGAGTGCCGTCGGGACGATGCCCTCGAAGTGCCCCGTCCAACCCTCGCGGTGACACTGCAGCAGCGTCGCCGCCGCGCGCGCCGAGTATCGCGCGCATATCAGAAAGGCGGCCATCCGTGCCGCGTGTGCATCGGGCGCCGGCAACTGGAACGAGGGCCACCAGTGCCAGGTGGGCTCGTCGTCGAAATCGCGAAGGTCGCAGGCCAGCAGGTCGGCATCGTCCGCGAGGTAATGATCGAACAGGCGCCGCCACCGCCCCGTGAAGCAAACGTCGTACTCCACGAACCAGAGGTGCTCCACGTCGGGCCGACGCGCGAACGCCCGCAGCACCGGATAGTGGCAATGACCGGGCAGCATCTTCGGACCGAAGGTGGGCAGTCCCCATTGCGCGAAGTCGCGACTGTCGAAGGTGTCGACGAGGCCGCGGATGGCCTCGGGGATCGGCGCGCCGTGGGCGACGTCGAGCTGCATCCGGACTTCCACGTTCGGGCCCGCGGTCGAGCACAGATGCCGGAAAGCCGAGAGAGTGGAGTCGGACGTCTCGTGCGCCCCGAACAGCACCAGGGTACGAGGCGAGGCTCGACGGGTCGGCGCGCTCAACGACATGCAGATCTCCGCTGGGACGGCGCTTCATGGTAGCGCGCGCTTGCGCGCCGGGCGCCGGCAGCTTGCCGCGAAGCGCGGGGAATCGTGAAGGGCTTCACATAAGTCGGGCACGAGATGCTTGATTTCCGCCGCCGTTCGCAGCGGCGTACACTCTGCGCAGCGCAGGCTTGCACGCCGGAACAGGGAAGCCAACCGGAGTGGCACGGGGGAGCATGGGAACCAAGACGCTGTTTCTGGCACTCGACTCCGTCGAGCCCCGGGCGATGGAGCGCTGGATGAGCGAAGGCCGTCTGCCCGTGCTGGCGCGGCTTCGCGAGGCCGGTGCAGCGTGCGCGGTTCGCAACTTCCGGGGTTTCGGCAACGGCGTCTTCTGGCCATCGCTCGCAACCTGCTCCGGCCCCGGTCACCACGGTCGCTACTACATCTCCCAACTCGTCCCCGGCACGTATCGCGTACGCCGCTTCGCCATGCAGAGCGAGTTCGGCGGCACGCCCTTCTGGAAGCACCTCGAGCAGGCCGGCCAGCGCGTGGCGTGCGTGGACATGATCCGCACCCCGATGGCAGGGCTCGGGCGCGGTCTGGAAGTACACAACTGGCTGCCCCACGACGGCGACGGCCCGCTGTGCACCCGGCCCGCGAAGCTGGCCGAGGACCTGACGGCGCGCTTCGGTCCAGATCCGTTCGACGGGTCGGCGGACGTCTTCTTCAGGCAGCGGCGCGCCGGGTTCGCGGAACTCGCGCGCCTCGCCGGCACCCGCATCGGCTGGAAGACCGAATGGTGCGAAGAGCGCCTCCGCAGCGAAAGCTGGGATTTCTTCGCGGTCGGCATCCAGGAAGCGCACGACATCGGGCATCTCGCGTGGCACGTGCATGACGTCGGACACCGAGCGCACGATGCAGCGACGCTCGCGACCGAGGGCGACCCGGTCCTTGCCGTCTACCGCCACATCGATGCGGCCGTAGGCCGACTCGCCGAAGCCGCGGGCCCCGACGCGACGATCATCGGGGTGACCGGTCCCGGGATGGAGCCGAACAGTTCCGGCAACGACGTGTTTCGGGAGGTGGTTCGCCGGCTGGCGACCGGGCAAACCGGACCGACCGAGGGTGCTCCCGCGCAGTCCCGACGGCCTCGACTCCCGCTCAGACAGATCTATCGCTCGATCGCGCCCAGCGTGCTGCGTGGCGCCCTGCGCTCGCTCGACTGGCGCCTGGCGCAACGAGCGGAGGCTCGAGTGCTGGCCGGCCGGCCGTTCTTCTCGGTGCCGCACAATCACAATGCGGGCGCCATCCGCATCAACCTGCGAGGCCGCGAACCGAACGGACTCGTCGCGCCCGGCGAGCCGTTCGAGCGGACGATCGCAGAACTCGAGGCCGCGCTGTTGGCCGTGCGGGACACGGCCCACGACCGTCCGGCGGTCGCTGAGATCGTGCGGGTTCGCGACTGCACGAGCGGCCCGCACGCCTCCGCGCTCCCGGACCTGCTGGTGATCTGGAACCGGGAGGCGGACTTCAGCGAGGTGTGGTCGCCGGCGGTCGGCACCGTCCGCTCGGGCTGGAAACCGCTACGGACCGGCGATCATTCGGACCGCGGTCAACTGATCGTCAGCAGTCCCCGCCCGTTCGAGCACCCGTCCCTGCCCGGGGAACTCGACCCGGCAGGCGCAGGGGAGATCGTCAGGCGACTCGCCTCGGCCGGACACGTCGTGGCCGGAGCCGCCGCCTAGCGGCGCGCAGCGGGGCTCGCGGCGCCGGAGCGTGATCGGCATCACAGACGGCCTACGCGCGTCCGCCGACCTGGCACCCGACTGTGGCATTCTTGCGACGCGGCGGATACCCGCCTTTGCGCCCCGCGACCCGCCGTACATGACCAGCAGCACAGCCCGAGCCGGCGCACGCGTCTCCGTGATCGTTCCCGCGTACAACCGGGAACGCTTCGTGGGTGCCGCCATCGAGAGCGTGCGCGCCCAGACCTTCGCCGACTGGGAACTGATCGTCGTGGACGACGGCTCGCGCGACCGGACGGCTGCCGTCGTCGAGTCCTTTCTGTCGGACCCGCGCATCCGACTCCACCGGCAGCCGAACAGCGGCCAGGCGACGGCCCGCAACGTCGGGCTCCGTTGCTCGAGCGCCGAGTTCGTCTGCTTCCTCGATTCCGACAACAAGTGGACTCCCGGCAAGCTCGCGATGCAGGTGGAGTTGCTCGAGCGGCATCCGGACGTGGATGTCGTCTACGGCGATACTCAGCTGATCGACGAGAACGACGCGGCGCTGCCCGGCGGCCGCATGAATCGCCACTCGGGCGCGATCACGCGGCCTCTGCTGCTGCACAATTTCGTCACGTTCAACACTGCGATCACGCGTCGCCCGCTGCTCGACCGCATCGGCGGCCTCGACGAATCCATTCGCCGCGCCGACGACTACGACCTCTGGTTGAGGGCATCCGCCCACGGGCGCTTCCTCTACGTGCCCGAAACGTGGGCGCTCTACAGGGTCATGGAAGACCAGATCTCGTCCGACAAGGAAGGTCGGTTCGAGTCGAACCGCCGGATCATCGAGAAGTTCTTCCGGGAACATCCGGAGTTCAGCGATGCTCGGACGGTCGCCGAGACCTGGGGGCGGTTCTACGTACGACGCGCGCGGTACCGCGCGGCCCGCCGGCATTTCGGAGCGGCTTTCGAGGACCTGGCGCGGGCCTGGAGACACCAGCCCCTCAGCGTGCAGCCCTGGCGCGCGCTGGCGCGCATCGCTTCGCTGACGGCCTCGAGGCGCTGAGCCGTGTGCGGCATCGCCGGAATCCTCGGAACCCTGCCGGAGCACGCCGACGACGTGCTGCGCGCGATGACCGACAGCATCGCCCACCGCGGCCCGGACGACTCCGGTGCGTGGCTCGACCGCGACGCCGGCATCGCCCTCGGCCATCGACGCCTCGCCATCGTCGACCTCTCGCCGACGGGACACCAGCCGATGGCCTCGCCGTCAGGCCGGTTCGTGCTGACCTTCAACGGCGAGATCTACAACCACGACGACCTGCGCGACGAACTGCGGCGGGCCGGCATCCGTTTCCGCGGCACCAGCGACACGGAGGTACTGGCGGCGGCCATCGAAACGTGGGGCTGGCGTCCCACGCTCGACCGTGCCGTCGGCATGTTCGCGCTCGGCGCGTGGGACCGCGAACTGCGCACCCTGCATCTGGCGCGAGACCGCTTCGGCGAGAAGCCGCTGTACTACGCGCCCGGGCCCAAGCGACTCGTCTTCGGTTCGGAGCTTCGCGTCATCACCGCTTGCCCCGGCCGCTACGGCGACATCGACCGGGATGCCCTGATCGCCTACCTGCGGCACCTCGCCGTTCCCGCACCGCTCACGATGCTTGGCGGCGTGCGCAAGCTGCGCCCCGGACACGTGCTCGAAGCCCGGCTCGTGGACGGCCGCGTGACCACGGTCGAGACTCCGTACTGGAGCGCGCGCGAGGTGTTCGGCCGGTCGCACGCGCGGCAGGACGACCGCCCCGTTCCCGAACTCCTCGACGAGGTCTCGCGTCTACTCGATCGCGCCGTGCGACGCCAGCTCGCGGCCGACGTGCCGGTCGGCGCGTTCCTGTCGGGCGGCGTGGATTCGGCGCTGGTCGTCGCGAAGCTGCAGCAGGCCAGCACGCGGCCCGTGCGCACCTTCACGGTCGGCTTCGCCGAACCGGAGTACGACGAGTCGCCGCACGCCCGCGCCGTCGCCGAGCACCTCGGCACCGACCACACCGAGATCCAGCTGAGTGCCGCCGACGCGCTCGACCTCGTGCCGCGTCTCGCCGACGTGTTCGACGAACCCTTCGCCGACAGTTCGCAGCTGCCAACGCTGCTCGTGTGCCGCGAAACCCGGCGCCATGTCACCGTCGCCCTGTCCGGCGACGGCGGCGACGAGGTATTCGCCGGCTACGGGCGCTATCTGCGGGTGCTGCGGGACTGGCAGCGGATGTCCGCCCTGCCCGCGCCCGTGCGCACGATCGGTCGGGCGGCCTGGGGCTCGATCGCCGCCGCGGGGTCGGTGGCGAGCCGCCTGGGGCTCGGGCATCCGGCCGCGCGCGTGCGGGCCGCCGGCGAGCGCCGCCACCGCCACCTGGGTGCGCGCAGCCTCGCCGATCTCTACCTGCACGCGGTCTCGCACTGGCAGGAGCCCGGGGCAGCCGTGGTGAACGGCACCGAGCCGAGCACGGCCGTCAACTCGGGAGGCCCGCGAGGTACGACCCTCGACCCGCTGCAGACGCTGATGCTCGCCGACTTCGAGCTCTACCTGCCGGACGACATCCTGGTGAAGGTGGACCGTGCCGCGATGTCGGTGAGCCTCGAGACCCGCGTGCCCCTGCTCGACCACGAACTGGTGGAGTACGTGTGGCGACTGCCGTCCGCCGTCCATTGGCAGGACGGCCGCGGCAAGTGGATCACCCGGCAACTGCTGGAGCGGCACGTGCCGCGTGCCCTGATCGATCGCCCGAAGCGCGGCTTCGCCGTGCCGCTGGCCGCCTGGCTGCGCGGGCCGCTGCGCTCGTGGGCCGACGACATGCTGTCCGAGTCACGCCTGCGCGACGGCGGATACTTCCGCGTGCCCGCCGTGGCCCGGGCGTGGCGCGAGCACCGCGCCGGCCATGCCGATCATTCGTTCCAGCTCTGGGCGATCGTCATGTTCGAGGCCTGGCGGGAACGCCAGGCCCGGGCACCCGCCCGAACCGCCGACCATGTCCGCGCTCGCGTCGCTGCCGGCTGAGGCCGTCTACCTGCGGCCTGCCACGCCCGACGACGCGGCGGCGGTGGGCGCGCTGCTCGGCCAGCCCTACAAGCCGAGCCTGTGGCACTGGCAGTTCGCCAGTCTGCGCCAACCGTCGGCCCAGCCGCTCGTGGCCGAAGCGGGAGGCCAGGTCGTCGGCTTCAACGGCGTGCTGCCGGTGCTCGTCCGCCTTGACGGTGCAGAGCGCGAGGCGGCCTGGAGCTGCGATTTCGTGGTGGACCCCGAACGACGCCGGCTCGGGATCGGCCGTCGCCTCAAGCAGGCGCTGCAGGATCGTCACCCGTTGCTGATGGCGTTCGGCATCAGTGCCGCCGGCGACGCCGTGCACGGACGCCTCGGGTGGCAGCAGTACGTGCCGGCGCAGACGCTGACCCTGCTCAACACGTGGAGCGGCCCGCGGCAGGGGGCGAAGCGGCTGCTGCAGCACGCCGCCCGGCTCGTCGGTGCGCGGTCCCGGTGGCGGCATCGGGGCGGAACGGTCGACGAGGGGCCCGCCGACTCGGCGCCCTGGGCCGAACTCGATGCGTTGTGGAATCGCGTGCGACACGGCTATCCGAATGCCGTGGTGCGAGACGCCCGCTACCTCCGGTGGCGATACTCGGAGCACCCGCTGGGTCGCTACAGGGCGATCTACGTGCGCCGCGACACGTGCCTGGCAGCCGTCGGCTTCGCGTGGTGCACCGCAGACAGGGCCGTCCTCGCCGATTTTCTCGGCGAACGCACCGACCGCGAGGCGAAGCTCGCGCTCGTGCGGGCGTTCGTCCAGTTCGGGCGCCACTCCCGCCTGCTCAGCTGCACGACTTCCGACGGCGAACTGCAGGAGTGCCTCCGCGCCTTCGGCTTCCAGGCGCTGGGCACCCGGCCGCTGCGATTCAACATCCGGCTTCCCGACGGACACTCCACGCGAGCTACCGACTGGTTCCTGATGGGCGGCGACTCCGACGGCGACATGCTCGAGGTCGCGCGCAGTTCGCTCGCTCCGTCGGCCGAGACGTGGTCGCTCGCCGAACTCGAAGCCCGTCGCCGCGAGTGGGACAGCCTCGCCTCGGCCACCGGGGCGGATCCCCTGTTCCTCAGTTCCGCGTGGCAGATCGCTTGGCTGCGCACCTTCTGCACCGGATCGCGCCGTCCCCGGATCGTCGTGCTGCGCGACCGGAGCGGCCGCGTGACGGGTGCCGCACCGCTGTTCCGCGACCTGCAGATGTACGGGCCATTCCTGAGCCGGCGCCTGCAACTGGTCGGCAACGTGTGGCGCGGTGCGCCGACGATGCGCACCGAGTACCTGAAGCTGCTCGCCCACCCCGAGAACGAGACCGATCAGCTCGATCGACTCCTCGACGAACTGCTGCGAGACCCGGCATGGGACGAATGCATCCTGTCCGACCTTGACGAGGCATCACCGACGGCGCGACGGGTGGCCGAGCATCCAGGCCTGCGGCGGCACTGCCAGGTGCGCGTGGTGGCCCGCTTCGTGGGCTACGCCGTGCACACGGGCAGCGGCCTGCAGGCGGCGATGGGCGGCATGGGTCAGTCGGCCCGACGCCGGCTGTTCCACCAGCGCGCGAAGCTGGCGCGAGTCGGCAACATCGCACTCAGCCTCGCGCATGCCGACCAGTTTCCCGACTACGCCGACCGGCTGGACCGTCTGCACGCACTGAGGTGGGGCCGACCCTTCTTCAGCACGACTCGCCGGCGCTTCTTCGCGGAGGTCATTCGCGAACTGCCACGCGCGGACGCGTTGCAGATGTCGATCCTGAGCCTGAACGGCCGCGACGTTTCGGCCCTCTTCAACCTGCGCGCCGGCACCGCCGAGTACAATCTGCAGGGCGGATTCGACGAGAAGGCCGCGCCCGGCGTCGCCCTAGGCCTCCTGCATCTGGGCTACGCCATCGAGCGGGCCGCTGCCGATGGCGTCGAATCGTTCGAACTGCTCGTCGGTGGCGGTAAGCAAGGCGACTTCAAGCACCAGTTCGCGAGCCCGACCCGGCGCCTGGTGTCGCTGCAGATCGTCCGGGCGCGCTCGATGCGGTTGGCGCTTCGCGCCTACGACCGCTGGCGTGGCGGTGATGTCGCCTGGCGACCGGACGCCAAGTTGGACTGATTCCCATGCCGCGCGTCAGCATCGTTCTCCCCACCTGGAATCGCGCAGCGTTCGTCGGCCACGCGATTGCAAGCGTCCAGCAGCAGACTTTCGAGGACTGGGAGCTCGCACTCGTGGACGACGGCTCCACTGACGCGACTGCGCAGGTAGTCCGCGCGTTTCTGCGCGACCCGCGCATACGCTATCTCCAGAAGCCCCGGCGCGGGCAGGCGGCAGCGCGCAACGCGGGGATCGCGGCGACTTCCGCGCGATTCGTTTGTTTTCTAGACTCCGATGACTTCTGGCCGGCTGGCAAGCTGGCGGAGCAGGTGGCGGTCGCCGACGACAATCCGGGGTTCGACGTCTTCTACGGCGAGGAAGATGAGGTGGACGCGCAGGCGCGCCCCCTTGAGACACGTCGCATGAAGCGCCACGCCGGCGATGTGCTGGTGCCGCTACTGAAGGACAACTTCGTGCCGATGTCGTCGGCCATGGTGCGTCGCACGGCACTCGAGGCAGTCGGCGGCTTCGACGAAGCGCTGCGGCGAGCTGACGACTATGACCTGTGGCTGCGACTGAGCCTGCGGCATCGCTTCCACTACTCGCCCGGCACCTGGTCATACTGCAGGGTGATGCCGGCGCAGTTGTCTTCCGACAAGGAAGCCCGCTTCGCGGCCAACGAACTCATCGTCGACCGCGTGCTCGCTCGGGCGGCGGACCGGCTGTCGCCGGCGACCGCCCGGTGGGCGCGCGCCATGCTGCAGGTGCGCCGCAGCCGCTACTACGCCTCGCGTGGGCGCTCGCTGCTCGCCGCAAGCACGGCGTTGCGCTCGCTCGCCCTGCTACCCTACTCGTCACTGACTTGGCGCGCCCTGGCCCGGTCGCTGCTGTCCGGCGTGGCTGGCGGCAGCGGTGCGCCTCCCAACCATTGAGTCTCGAGAACCGCATGTCCCTGCCGTCCACGTCCGTGTCCGTCGTCATCCCCTGCTTCAACCGGGAACGGTACGTCGCGCAGACCGTTCGATCCGTGCTCGACCAAAGCTACACCGACGTCAAGGTCGTTGTCGTCGACGACGGCAGCACCGACCGGAGCATGAAGGTGGTCGAGTCGCTGATGCCGGAGTATCCGGATCGCCTCTTCCTATTGCAGCATCCTGACCGCGGCAACCACGGACAGTCGGCCGCAATAAACGTCGGGCTGCGCGTGTGCGACAGCCGCTACATTGCGATCATCGACAGCGACGATTACTGGCTGCCTGGCAAGCTGGAGACTCAGGTGCAGGTGCTGGAGGCCGAGCCCGGGATTGGCGTCGTCTACTCGAACGGCTGGGCAGTTGACTCAGAGGGGCGACAGCTCTACGACCTGTTCCCGGCCGACCATATCGAGACGAACGCCTGCGGCGCGCTGCTGCTGAACTGCTACCTGCAACTGCCGTCGAACGCGCTGATACGAGGCACAGCGCTACGGAAGGCAGGACTCTTCGACGAGACCCTCCGCGCGGCCCAGGACCACGACATGGCGATCCGGCTCGCCGAGGTCACGCGGTTCGAGTATGTCCCTCGGTTTCTGTACTGCTACCGTCGCCATGCGGCGAGCATCAGCCGTACCGGGGCCATGCGACGCTGGCGAAACGGCTTCAAGATCCTAGAAGCGGCGGCCCGACGTCACACCTATCCCCGCGAAATCGTCCGTCACCGCCGTGCCGTGCTTCATTTTCGCCTCGCGCAGGTGCTTCTTGAGGAACGCGCGTTCGCGGAGGCGTTGTTCCACCTGTTTCGCAGCGCGGTCTCTCATCCAACTCGCGCATTCCGGGTGCTGATGCGACGTGAACGAATCACCTCCCCGCATTGATCCGCGCGCCGACCCGCCGACCAGCATGCACCGAGACCTTGGCAACCTTGCATGGGCCGAAAGCCGCCTCCGCAGCAAAGCGCGACATACCGTGGGGTTGGTCGTCCATTGGCCGACCGGTGGTATCCGCACTCATCTCCAGTACCTGTTCCGCGAAATTGGGCACCGATTCCGCCCGATCCTGGTCGCGCGGGATTCGGAGGAAACGCGGTTGCTCTGCCAGGGTCTCGAACGGTACGGAGTTGAACACGTTGCCGCGCGAGGCGCGTCGATACTCGACCTCACGCGAGCTGCATGGCGCGCGGTCAGTCGTTTCGACATCCACGTGGTCCACAGCCACGGATTCGGATCGACCGTCGCTGCCACCCCAGTGTGCCTGTCCCGGCAGCTACCCCATCTCTGCACGACACACGACGTCGTAACGGAGGGAATAGTACGTCGCGAGGGCTGGACCCGTACCAGCACGTTAGGGATCGCGGTGCGGCTCGCGGACGCCGTGCACGCAGTCAGCCCGTCAGCAGCCGTGTCGCTGCGCCTGCTGCCGTTCGCCGGCGGACAGCGGAACATCCATGTCATCAACAACGGAATTGATGTCTCCCAGTTCACCGATCGAGCGCCCGTGGACATACGGGCGGAACACGGGATTCCTAGCGACACTAAGCTGGTGGGCTTCTTCGGCCGCTTCATGGGGCAGAAGGGCTTCCGCGTCCTGATCGATGCGGCAGCAGTGCTAATCGAACGCGGCGCGCCTCGGTTCGTGGTGGTAACGCATGGGGACGGTGGATTCGTTCGCGAGGACACCGAGTACCTAACCTCGAAGGGCCTGCGCGACCACTTCGTCTTCCGGGGCCTGCAGGCTGATCCGGGCCCAAGCATCGCCGCGATGGACGTCGTCGCGATGCCCTCCCGGTGGGAGGCGTTCGGGCTTCTGGCCGCCGAGGTCCTCTGCTCAGGAGTCCCGCTGATCGCAACCGACTGCGAAGCGCTTCTCGAGATCACTCGAGGATCGCCTGCGCGCATCGTTCGCGCGGGCAGTGCGGATGCCCTCGCGGATGCCCTTCAGGCGGAGCTTGCGAACGGCACCCAGGCGCTCGCCATGGACTACGCCGCGACGGCCCGCGCCCGCTTCAGCTTTCGAGCCAACGCCGAGCAGTTGGCAGATCTGCTCGACTTCCTAGTGGCGGCGCGACGACGAACGTGAGCACTGTCCGTTGCCAGAGCCACGTCTTGACGACGAACACGTCTACTTGACATACATGGCGCGTGTGGCACGCCGCCCAGTACTCAGGAGACCGCAGCGGGTTATCATTCGAGCGCCGCAGGTGACGGACTGAACATGGCTAGGACGCTCGCGGCGCGAGATCAGGCCACGTGGGCGAAGATCATGGACGCATGTGTCCCGTTACTGCGCGCGACGATCAGCAGCGTTCCATGTAGGCACTTCGGTGGGAGACACATCTTTCGTGAGATCGCACGCGACGCCGGGGTCGTCCAACGGCGTAACGAAGGGCCCAACGCACTAACGGCGACTTGCCACCGCAAGAACTCGGCTGTGCACGCGGATGCCAACGGCGTGACCTCGGTGACTCCTCAGGCCTCCACGTCGTGCCCTAGGCGCCACAGATCTCCATCCAGTAGGCCCGCCACTCTGTTGGGTGGTCGCGCTGGGGGTTGGGGGCTCGGGGTATCGCCAGTGGCAACAAGAAGGAAATGCCAACTGCCGTCGACTAAAGCATGGAAGGCAAGACTGAAGATGGGCTCGGCCTTAGCACTCTCTGGTGCCATAGGCAGGTTGTCACTCTTCAATGGGTCACGGCACACCCCGCTACGACATGTCGTTCGCGCGTCAACTTCTTCAACCTAATCCGGTGAATACGTGCGCCGTTGGCTAAGGCGGAACTTGCTCTACTATCCTGCCTGTCTCGTTAGAGGCCAGGCTGTGCCGCGCCTGATCCATTCCAGACGGAAAACACAGTTCTTCGCTGGCGAAGACCTACTTGCACTTCAGGACGCGCGCCTCAAGGAGATTTCTGCTTGGGCTCTATCCTGTGTGCCACTGTATCGGTCTAGATTCTCCGGCTTAGTGCCATCCGATGGTGCCGGCCTCGACAGTTTGAGTGCGTTGCCAACGCTCACTAAAGCGGATCTGCGTCAATATCGCGCGGAACTGACGGCGCTTAGCTATCGCGGCCTGCGAATCGCGAAGACAACGGGAGGCTCCACCGGAGAGCCAACGACCGTAGTGAAGAATCCCAAGAGTGTGGCGGAGGAACTCGCCAGCGCGTGGCGAGGGTACGAATGGGCGGGCGTCACCATTGGTGATCATCAGGCGAGGTTCTGGAGCTTGCCCCCCACGACCAGTGGCCGTGCTATCGCTGCGCTTACAGATCTGGTCTGCTCAAGGACGCGGTTTCCCGCCTTCAACTTTTCTGAACCTCGGCTGATGGCATACATCACGCGCCTGAAGGAGTCTGGAGCAGACTACGCGTACGGGTTTGTATCGCTGTTGCGGGAGATAGGTGAGTTCTCGCTTCGCTCAGGGCAGCAGCTTCCTAAGGTGAAATGCGTCATTACCACTGCCGAGAAGTTAGACCATTCTGACCGAGCGTTGATCGAGAGCGCCTTTCGGACGCGTGTCTACGACGAGTACGGCTGCGGAGAGCTTGGCACCATCGCACACGAGTGCGAGCGAGGCAGTCTCCACATAGCCGCGGAGAACTTGATCGTTGAAGTACTGGACAATGACGGACGGCCGGCGACGGACGTTCTCGGGGAGATTACTGTCACCGACCTAACCAATCGGGCGATGCCGCTCATTCGCTACAGAACCGGCGATCTTGGAGTGCTGAGCTCTGTGGCTTGCGTCTGCGGGCGAGAATTACCTGTGCTGAGAGAGGTCACAGGACGAGCCTACGACGTGATTAGCAATCCAGCCGGAACGCGATTTCACGGATCCTTCTTTACTGGCTTGTTTGCTGAGGCGAAAAAGAACGGCATGGATGTTCGCGGGTTCCAAGTAGTTCAGTTAGCCCCCGAGAGGCTCCACATAAAGGTCGTCCCCACAACCAACGAAAACGACCTCCTTCTCGCGTTCGTACGGAAGAACGTTCGCGAGCGATTCCATCCAGACACCGAAGTTGAGTTTGAATATGTCGCCGCCATTCCCAGAGAGCGGTCTGGAAAGATTCGGCTAGTGAAAAAGTCCGAGACACATTGAGCCATGGCAATCGACAGAACGTCGGAAAAGACGGTGTGGATCTCGTGGGAGTGGCATCGTAGAAGCGCAGAACTTTGCAAGGCGCTCAACGTAGATTTTTTGCATCGTGATTACGCAGGGCCGAGGTTGATCCGGTACGCGGTCCTGACCGTATGGACCGTTCTGACGCTGATCCGAAGGCGCCCAACCCTGGTCTTCTGTCAGAACCCGTCGATCGTACTGGCGGCGGTGCTTTGCGCGATAAAGCAACCGCTCGGCTTTGGGCTTGTGATGGACAGACACTCCAACTTCAAGCTGTCGACCAAGACCAGCCGGAGCGCTAAGTGGCGTCTGTTCCACAGACTAAGTCGCTTCGTCAACCGCGCAGCCGACTTGACGATTGTTACGAATCAGAAACTCGCCGATATCGTCGCCATCGAGGGTGGACGCCCACAGATCTTGCACGACCGTATCCCGCAGCTCGCTCAGCCCTCTGAATTCGCACTGCCAAATAGGTTTGTGATCGCCTTTGTTTGTACGTTTAGCTGGGACGAGCCTGTTGAGGAAGTGTTAGCAGCCGCGGCCCTATTGCCTCCGGACTACTGCGTTTACATCACTGGCCGACCGAAGGTGGCTCGGCTAAGCGATGAAGCGTTAGCGAGGGCAGGCGAACGTGTCTCTCTCACAGGCTTTCTGGATGAGCCCAGCTACTCAAGCTTGCTTCGCGCAAGCGACGCAGTCATGGTGCTTACGACCAACGAGGATACGCTTCTCTGTGGAACGTACGAGGCGGTATCAGTTGGAAAGCCGATGATTACGTCAGACACCGAAGCACTAAAGAGTTTTCTTCCGATTGGGTGCGTCCATACTCCGGCTTGTGCCACGGCTATTGCTGCCGCAATTCAGCATGCAATAGCTATAAAGCTTAAGCTCGAAGGCGAAGTTGAATTGCTTCGCGAAAACATGGATCGATTGTGGGAAGCAAGGTTCTCGGAGCTGCTCCGCACTGTCTCTACAATACGCGCGAGCCACCCGCGTAGCGCATCCGACAGTTAGTCTGCCTTCACCGCGCCTGGAGGCCGTGGACGCGGCCCACACTGAATCAATTCGCAGAGCGGAAAGCCGGCCTCGTTAACTCGACCGTCTCGATCCATCACGTAGAGATAGAGTTGGCGGTCGGCCGGCGGATATAGTTCACCTCGATTTACCTTGACGCGAATCTCCGTATCAGACCAGTGAAACGCCGGCTGATACTCGACAACTCCAGCACGACTCCACGCCGGAGAATCGCTCAACATGACTTTCGCCCGGGTATCGTCAATCACGATATCGTCCATCTCGTAGGCAAGCATGGTTTTCGTGCCACCACTGGGATTCCATCCGATCAGCGCTACCTCTATGCCTTCAGGATGATCTCGGCGCAAGTACCTGGGGTCATCGCTACGAAGTTCGGCCAACAACACTCCGTTCACCCACGTCTGCACAAGGCCTTCGGAAGCGCTGATCCAAAGCTCGTGGCGATACCAAGCGCTTGGCGCGCCGGACCACACATCTCGGTTGATCCACCTGACGAGAGCACTTTCCCCACCAGCGTTGCCATTGCTTACCGTAAGGTGCTTCTGGGTCCAAGACACCCGCAGGTCAGACTCGCCGCCGGCACGCAAGCGGATGAACTTGTGGGAAGCGTTGTTGACCATTTCGAAGGGAGTCTCGTCGAAACGCATCCACCAACTGACGTAGAGTTCGCGGCGACTCACTGGAGCTTCGAAGCCACCCGAACCAACAGGATTGCCGAGCCAACGATTTCCACCAGGTGATGAATATGTCCTGCCTCGAAGACCCGCTCGGTGACGTGGCGAGTCCATCAAGAGGACAGGTTCGGCGGTCGTCCTCATGAAGCTATACTGATCACCGACCGGAACCGGACTACCTGACAGCCGGGCAGAATACGCCGCGACGTTCTCGACCGAGTCGAACACCAGCGGACCCGGCCGCTCCTTGGCACCGAAAGCGCTTCCGCGAATTACCAGTACGCTGCCGTTTTCCGCCGAGCCTCCCGCGCTCGTGACTGCCGGCCCCGCAAACGCCACGCCAGCACTCAATAGCAACAGTACTAGAAGAGAAAAATCGCGTGCTCTCAAGCTTTGCACAGCATTGCTCCCATCGATAAATGCCACAGCCTCACAAGAAAACTTCGGCCGCGTGAACGCTTAAGTGGGAGTCAAACACTCCTCACTTTGAGACGGCAGCGGTGGCTCCGCTTGTTTGGACAGATTTCCTCTCGAGTTGAGTGGATCCTGCCGGGCGGGTTGATGATGCTCTGCTTTCCGTCTCTCGCCTCGTCGATCTCGATCTTACCCACAACCGCGGTCTGCCGGCGAAGCCGG